>NZ_FOHW01000027.1:20223-78161 GCF_900111735.1 Pseudomonas graminis
AACCTGTGTGAGCCGGCTTGCTGGCGAAGGCGGTGTGTCAGTCGAAATGGACGGCACAGGTAGACCGCATTCGCGGGCAAGCGCGCTCCCACAGGCGGGCGGGGTCAACGGTTAATCGTTGCGCATCGCCCCGAAATACGCGCAGCCGCGCTGAACCTGGCCATTGACCCGCAGTTCGGCGGTCAGGTGCTGCACCGAACCGTTTGACGGATCCACACAGCGCAGCGGCGCGACGTAGAGCTCGACGTGTTGGTTGTTGGCGTCGGTGATCAGGTTGAAGCGGCCCTCGGGCATCTGCTCTTCCATGTACGGCACGGCGAACGGCTCTTTGCCTTCGCGCTCCAGCACCAGACCCTTGCCGCTGGCGTTGAGGTTCCACTTCGGACCGTTGCCGCTGGCATGAATCGTCAGGCGCTTGAAGTTGGGGTCCTCGCAGGCGCCGCTCGGGCGCTCGACGCGGTAGAGCTGATAGATGTCAGCCTGACCGTCACTGCCCTGGGCCTTGCTCGCGACGAAGTTGCCGCGTACATCGGCGAACGCCTTGCCACTCTTGTCCACCACCGAAGCGGCTTCCTGCAGGACGCCGGTATTGCCCTTGTCGGTCACTGCATAGCGGCGTTGTTCGTTGCATGGGGCGAAGAACAGTTTGCCGCCGTCACCGCTGAGGGTGCCTTGCATGCGGATCATGCCGGCCGTCGACACCTTGCTGTCGCTGGACGACATGGGCATCAATTGGCAGCCGGCAAACAGGGGCAACAAGGCGAACATCAGGGCGGAACGAGCAGCGGACATGGGGCGGTCTCCAGACAAGTGCCGCCACGTTACTCAGCCTGCTCGCTCATCACAAGGGGCGATTAGCCGACGCGATACGTCTGTCCGGTTTGTAGCCCTTCGACAC
The DNA here is from genome assembly GCF_900111735.1 of Pseudomonas graminis. GTDB lineage: Bacteria > Pseudomonadota > Gammaproteobacteria > Pseudomonadales > Pseudomonadaceae > Aquipseudomonas > Aquipseudomonas graminis. The sequence goes on from NZ_FOHW01000027.1 coordinate 21,122, forward strand.
TTTTTGCGTACGCCAACGCTACATCGGCTGCCGGAACGGGTTTGAAGCCGCGAAAGTAAGGCGCGTAACTGCCCAAGGCTTCGACCAGCACAGTGGGACTGACCGAGTTGACGCGCATGCCGCGGGGCATCTCGATGGCGGCGGCCCGCACGAACGCGTCGATGGCGCCGTTGACCAGGCTGGCAGACGCTCCGGTGCGAATCGGATCGACGCTGGTAATGCCGGTGGTGAAGGTGAACGAGGCGCCGTCGTTCGCAAATTCCCGACCGATCAGCAACAGATTCACCTGACCCATCAGCTTGTCGCGCAGGCCCAGGGCGAAGGAATCGGCGGTCATTTCGCCGAGCGGCGCGAAGGTGACATTGCCCGCCGCGCAAATCAATGCGTCGAACGGGCCTGTCCGTTCGAATAGTTTGCGGATCGAGTCGCTGTCACTAATATCGACGTGCTCGTCTGCGCCGGTTCTGCCGATGCGAACGATCTCGTGGCGTGGCGCCAACTCTTTCTCGATCGCCGAGCCGATGGTGCCGCTGGCGCCAATCAATAGAATTTTCATGATGCGGTTTTCCCCTGGTATGGATCAGGCGCTCAGTGTGAGTCGCCTTTTCCCACCGATACAGAGGCTAAACGGCAATCCCGGTTTGTCAGAAAGGAAACAATCATGAGCGAAATGGACGACCTGGCCGCGTTCGCGATGCTGGTGGAGGCCAACAGCTTCACCCTGGCCGCGCAATGGCTGGACACCAGCACCAGCCAACTGTCCAAGCGCATCAGCAAACTGGAAAAAAACTTCGGCGTGACGCTGCTCCATCGCACCACCCGCAGCCTGACGTTGACCTCGGCGGGCGCCATTCTGCTACCAGAAGCCCGCGCGCTACTGGCCCAACGCGACCGCGTCCGCGACGCCATGGCGTACCTGAGCGAAAGCCTGATCGGCACGGTGCGCCTGACCGTGCCGGTGTCATTGGGGGAAACCGTCTTCGAAGGCCTGCTCAGCGAATTTGCCCACACCTACCCCGACGTTCAAGTGGAACTGGACCTCAACAACCACTTCCGCGACATGCGCCGGGACGGCTTCGACCTGGGCATACGTTCCAGCGTGGGCATCGATGAACGCCTTGTGGCCAAGCCGTTGCTGTCGTTACAGGAACTGACCTGCGCCAGCCCGGACTACCTTGCCAAAAATGGCACCCCGCACACACCGGAAGAACTGCGCGTGCATCGATGCCTGCTCAACAGCCACCACAGCGGCCGCGAATCGTGGGATTACCACCAGAAACACGAACTGACCCGAGTCAATGTCCGCGGCACCTTCGCCAGCAACCACTATGGCCTCCTGAAAAAAGCCGCCCTGGTCGGCGCCGGCATCGCCCGCCTGCCGTCGTACATGGTTCATGAGGAACTGAAAGAAGGGCGACTGCATTGGTTGCTGCGTGATTACCAGACGCCGGTCTCATCGCTGTACCTCGTCCACCCCTTTGAAGGACGACTGCCGAGGCGGGTAAAAGTCATGGCTGACTACCTGACCGAATGGTTCGAGCGCAGCACGGCGGTGCTGGAAAAGCTCTGACGGCTTGGACCACTCGCCCCGCTGCTCGGGCGATAACAGAGCTGACGCAGAGCGTCACAGGATGCATTCCCACGCGGAGCGGGGGAACGATCATCAACAAGTCGAGTGGGGGGCGATCAGACAGTTTTAAACAATCAAAATTGATGGCGCAGCCACTGGCCTCTTCCCGGCTAAAGCCGGTCCCACGAAAAGCGGCGGCGTACACCCAGTAGGACCGGCTTCAGCCGGGAAGCCGTTGCCGTTGCTTTTGATCTTCGTACACAGAAGGTCCAGTCACCGCCAATCGCGACTTGGGTGCAGGCTGAACGCAGGTCTCGTGGAGTGGGCCGAGCCGCATGGATGCGGCGAGAGCGCCGTCAGGACATGGATGTCCGTTCGGCGCGGGCCTACGGAGCGAGACCGGAGTGAAGGAACCCTGACGAAGGAAGGGCCAAACCAGGAGCACAAAGCCCTTGGTTACTTGGGGCTTTATCAAGTAACTCGCCGAAGGCGAAACGTCTGCCCCCAGGCAGACGCCCTTGATCTTGCTTAAGATTCAACCGCCGAGATAAGCATCCCGCACTTTCGGATCGACCAACAACTCCGCCCCCGACCCCTGCATCACCACCCGGCCATTCTCCAGAACATAAGCACGATCAGCGATCTTCAACGCCTGATTCGCATTCTGCTCCACCAGAAACACCGTCACCCCATCCCGCCGCAACTGCTCAACAATCTCGAAAATCTGCTGAATAATAATCGGCGCCAGACCCAGCGAAGGCTCATCCAGCAACAACAGCTTCGGCTTGCTCATCAACGCACGCCCGATCGCCAGCATCTGCTGCTCGCCGCCCGACATCGTGCCGCCGCGCTGATTGAACCGCTCTTTCAGACGCGGAAACAACTCAAGCACCTTATCCATCTGCACCTGATAATCGGCCTTGTCGGTAAAGAACCCGCCCATCGACAGATTCTCCTCCACCGTCAGACGCGCGAACACACGACGACCTTCTGGCACCACCGCAATGCTCTTGCGCATGATCACCGACGACTCCAGACCGACCAGCTCCTCACCCATATAACGGATGCTGCCACTGTGTGCGCGCGGCGAACCGCACAGCGTCATCAACAGCGTCGACTTGCCCGCGCCATTGGCGCCGATCAGCGTGACAATCTCACCCTGCTGCACATCGATGCTGACACCGTGCAATGCCTGGATCTTGCCGTAAAACGTGGAAACGTTATCGAACTGCAGCATTTACGCTTCCCCCAGATAGGCTTTGATCACTTCAGGATTGTCACGGATCTGCTCGGGCGTGCCATCGGCCAGCGGTGTGCCCTGATTGATCACCACGATATGGTCAGAAATGCTCATGACCAGCTTCATGTCGTGCTCGATCAGCAACACCGTCGCGTTGTGCTCATTGCGCAACACACCGATCAGCGCTTTCAGGTCTTCGGTTTCTTTCGGATTCAGACCGGCCGCCGGTTCGTCGAGCATCAGAATGCGCGGGCGCGTCATCATGCAGCGGGCGATTTCCAGACGGCGCTGCTGACCGTAGGCCAGGGTGCCGGCAGGGCGGTTGGCGAATTCCTTCAGATCGACCGCTTCGAGCCAGTGCTCGGCGTACTCCATCGCCTCGCGCTCGCTCTTGCGATACGCGGGAGTCTTGAACAGGCCGGACAGGAAGTTGGTGTTGAGATGGCGATGCTGGGCCACCAGCAGGTTCTCCACCGCCGTCATCTCTTTGAACAGGCGCACGTTCTGGAACGTACGCACCACGCCTTTACGGGCGATTTCATGACCAGCCAGGCCTTGAATAGGCTCGCCGTCCAGCAGAATCGTCCCGGAGGAGGGTTTGTAGAAGCCCGTCAGGCAGTTGAACACGGTGGTCTTACCGGCGCCGTTCGGGCCGATCATCGACACAACCTGTTTCTCGTGGACGGTCAGACCGACACCGTTGACGGCCAGCAGACCGCCAAAGCGCATGCACAAGCCGGACGCTTGCAGAAGTGGACGGCTCATCAGCGCTCCCCCTTGAGTTTCATGACGGGACGCTGCATCGGCAGGAAGCCCTGGGGACGCCAGATCATCATCAGCACCATCAAGGCGCCGAAGCCGAGCATCCGGTATTCGCTGAATTCGCGAAGCAGTTCAGGCAACAGAATCATCACAACCGCGGCGAGGATCACGCCCAGCTGCGAGCCCATGCCACCCAGGACCACGATGGCGAGGATGATCGCCGACTCCAGAAAGGTGAACGACTCCGGCGTGATCAAACCCTGGCGCGCGGCGAAGAAACTGCCGGCGAAACCGGCGAATGCAGCGCCGAGGGTAAAGGCCGACAGCTTGATGATGGTCGGATTCAGACCCAGCGCGCGGCAGGCGATTTCGTCTTCACGCAGGGCTTCCCAAGCGCGGCCGATGGGCATGCGCAACAACCGGTTGATCACGAACAGCGCCAACAGCGCCAGCAGCAAGGCGATCAGGTAGAGGAAGATCACCTTGTTGATGGAGTTGTAGGGCAGGCCAAAGTATTCGTGGAACGTCTGCATGCCTTCTGCAGCCTTGCGCTCGAACGACAGGCCGAACAGCGTTGGCTTTTCGATGTTGCTGATGCCGTTGGGGCCGCCGGTGATGTCGGTCAGGTTACGCAGGAACAGGCGAATGATTTCGCCGAAACCCAGCGTCACGATGGCCAGATAGTCCCCGCGCAAGCGCAGAACCGGAAAGCCCAGCAGGAAGCCAAACGTCGCCGACGCCAGCCCCGCCAGCGGCAGGCAGATCCAGAAACCGAAGCCAAAGTAGTGCTGCAGCAGGGCGTAGGTGTACGCGCCCACGGCGTAGAAACCGACGTAGCCCAAATCGAGCAGACCGGCCAGACCCACCACGATGTTCAGGCCCAGGCCGAGCATCACGTAGATCAGGATCAGGGTCGCGATGTCCACCGCGCCGCGCGAGCCGAAGAACGGCCACACCAGCGCAGCGATCACCAGCGCGCCGAGGAACCAGCGCTGGGTCGAAGGCAGGGTCAGAAAGTTGCTGGTCTTGTCGGACATCAGCGGTTTCTGCGGACGCGAACGCCACATGGCGCTGATCTGTTCGTTGAACAGCACGCGCAGGAACATCAGAAACGCAGCGGCTAAAATCACCAGCACGGTGGTGGTACTGGCGCCGACCACCACGAGATTGATCCCGACGATGTCCAGTTTGAGCCCGAGGATCGGGTAAGCGACGGCCAGCACCAGCACTGCGCTGAAGAGGGCCGATTTGAGATTCCTGGTCATACTTTTTCAACCTCCGGACGGCCGAGCAGGCCGGTTGGCCGGAACAACAACACCAATACGAGAAGACCGAACGCCACCACATCCTTGTACTGGTCGCCAAAGATGTCGGCGCCAAAGGCTTCGGCGATGCCCAGCACCAGACCGCCGAGCATCGCGCCCGGGATACTGCCGATGCCGCCCAGTACCGCGGCGGTAAAGGCTTTGATGCCGACGAGGAAACCGGCGTTGGGGTTGATCACGCCGTACTGCATGCTCAGCAGGACCGCAGCGACCGCCGCCAGGGCGGCGCCGATGACAAAGGTCAGGGCGATGATGTTGTTGGTGTTGATCCCCAGCAGGTTGGCCATCTTGATGTCTTCGGCGCAGGCACGGCAGGCGCGACCCAGGCGAGAGCGGGAGATGAACCAGGTCAGACCGAGCATGGCCACCAGCGTAACGATGAAGATCAGGATCTGCATGTACGAGATCACCACTTCATGGTTGCTGCCGGGGCCGAAAACGAAGTTCCCGGGAATGAGGTTGGGGATCGATTTGTCTTTTGAGTCCTGCGACAACAGCACGGTGTTCTGCAGGAAAATCGACATGCCGATGGCGGAAATCAGAGGGATCAAACGGTTGCTGCCGCGCAGCGGGCGATAGGCAACTCGCTCGATGGCGTAACCGTAGGCGCTGGTCACCACAATACTCGCGACGAAGGCTGCGGTGATCAGCAGGGGCAGGCTGTCCAGGCCAAGCATGGTCAGACCGGCGAGGGCGATAAACGCCACATACGACCCGATCATATACACCTCGCCGTGGGCGAAGTTGATCATGCCGATGATGCCGTAAACCATGGTGTAGCCGATGGCAATCAAGGCGTAAGTGCTGCCAATGGTCAACCCATTAACCAGCTGTTGAAGAAAGTGATAGATATCTATCGGCATTGCTGAGTGCTCCTAAAAACCTGCCTGGTGTTTCACTGGTGAAGTCTTTTCCCGCTCGCGCGTCGTGATCTACGTCCGCGTCCGGCACGAGCCCAGTGGTTCACTGGTGCGGTTTCAAGATGTTCAGGGATCGGAATTCTTGTGAAATTCGCTGCCCGGCTAAAACAAAGCCCACTGCGGTTGCAGTGGGCTTCGGGTAAGCATGAAGGCTGCGTTATTTCACAGGGGCTTCAGTCTTGGTGCCATCTTTGTGCCAGGTGTAAACGACGAATTTGAAGTCTTTCAAGTCACCCTTGGCGTCGAAACTCAGGTCGCCAGTCGGGGTCTTGAAGGTACCGGCGTGGATGGCTTCAGCCACTTTCGCGGTGTCTTCGGACTTGGCGGTCTTGATCGCGTCGGCGATCACTTCCACGGCGGCGTAGGCCGGGAACACGAACGGACCGCTCGGGTCTTCTTTCTTCGCGGCGAATGCATCAACCAGCGCCTTGTTGGAAGGATCCTGGTCGAAGGATTTCGGCAGGGTGACCAGCAGACCTTCGGACGCATCCTGAGCGATCTGCGAAATGGACGCATTGCCCACGCCTTCCGGACCCATGAAGCCGGCTTTCAGGCCCTTTTCCTGTGCCTGACGCAGGATCAGACCCAGTTCAGGGTGGTAGCCGCCGTAGTAGACGAAGTCGACATTGGCTTGCTTCATCTTGGCGATCAGCGATGAGAAGTCTTTGTCGCCGGCATTGATGCCTTCGAACAGGGCGACTTTCACGCCGTCTTTTTCCAGGGTCTGTTTCACCGCGGTGGCGATGCCTTCACCGTACTGCTGTTTGTCATGGATGACCGCAACGATTTTCGGCTTGACCTGCTTGGCGATGTAGTCGCCGGCGGCCGGGCCTTGGGCGCTGTCCAGGCCGATGGTGCGGAAAATCAGTTTGTAACCGCGAGCGGTGATTTCCGGGCTGGTGGCTGCCGGGGTCACCATGATGATGCCTTCGTCTTCGTAGATGTCGGAAGCGGGCTGAGTGGAGCTGGAGCAGAGGTGACCGACCACGAACTTGACGCCGTCATTGACCACTTTGTTGGCGACGGCGACCGCTTGTTTCGGGTCGCAGGCATCATCGTATTCAACGGCTTCAAGCTTTTTGCCGTCCACGCCGCCTTTGGCGTTGATCTGCTCGATGGCCATCTTGGCACCGCTGAACTGCATGTCGCCGTATTGGGCCACAGCGCCGGTTTTAGGGCCGGCGATGCCGATCTTGATCGTGTCAGCTGCGAACGAGTGACTGGCAACCCCCGCCAGAACCAGTGCGGCAAACAGCTTGGAAATCTGATTAATACCCTTAGTCATGATGCTCCACTCTTGCGTTGTAGTTTTTATAATCCTGACGGCCAAAGCTGCAGGACCGGATTGAATCTCCAGGCCGCACCCCCAGCAACTGTACCGGAACAGTTTAGAGCGCCGGTCGAGCGCTTGAATAGCTGGCTGCGGGGGGCAAAACCTGTGGGTGTCGCTTAATCGACAGAAAGATACATAATCAAGCCGGCTGTTTCGCCCCCGTGGAGCGGCGAACCGGTCGGCTTGCGCGAACTTCCCTGCAATCAATCACTTGAATCCGGGTTTGTCGGTACGAAAGGCGGCGCTATCATTGCGTCGATTTCCAATACGGTGAAAACCCATGACGCAAGAACCTAGCACCCTCTATGCCAAACTGCTCGGCGAAACCGCTTCGATTACCTGGAAAGAATTGCAACCGTTCTTTGCAAAGGGTGCCCTGTTGTGGGTCGAGCCGACGCTGGATTTGATTGCCGTGGCGCAGGCATTTGCCGAGAACAGCGAGGCCCAGGTGGCCGCGTGGGTGAGCAGCGGGGAGGTCGGCAAGGTCTCTGAATCAAAGGCTCTGGATCTTTTGGAGCGCGATCCGCCGCTGTGGGCAGTGGTCGTCGCGCCTTGGGTGTTGATCCACGAAAGGGCGTAAGGCTGTTCTCCGCTCTAAAATGGTGCGTCGAATGATGGCGAAGTGGGTAGGGCGGTAACTCCCGGTGTGTGGCCGGTAGCGGAAACCCTCACCGACCGCGTGCTTCCTGTGCAAAAAGCGGTAACTCCCGGCGGGATGGTTTGGCGGGTCTTGCATGGGCCGGTATCAGCGGGGCGAATGTTCACAGACAGAGTGCCAAGGGGTAACTAGATTTCAGGCACGCCGGAAGCGTCAGCCGCGACAGCCTCCGATAACAAGAAAGAGATCGCCCCATGGATCAATCGACTCAGGCAAGGAACGCTTGGCGCGTTCTGTTTCTGCTGTTTCTGGCCAACCTCTTCAATTTTTTCGACCGCACGATCCCCGCGATTATCATCGAGCCCATTCGCAAGGAATGGCTGCTGAGCGACTTTCAGCTGGGCATCATCGGCACGGCATTCACGCTGGTGTACGCGGTCGCCGGTTTGCCTTTGGGCCGCATGGCTGACAACGGCTCGCGGCGCAAGTTGATGGGTTGGGGCCTGGCGGTGTGGAGTGGGCTGACGGCGGTGAATGGCCTGGTCGGCAGCTTCTGGGGGTTTCTGCTGGTGCGCATGGGCGTGGGTATCGGCGAGGCCAGCTACGCACCCGCGGCCAACTCGTTGATCGGCGATCTGTTCCCGGCCCACCGCCGTGCCCGGGCGATGGGCATTTTCATGCTCGGCCTGCCGCTGGGCCTGCTGCTGGCGTTTTTCACCATCGGCGCGATGGTCCAGGCGTTCGGCAGTTGGCGCGCGCCGTTCTTCATCGCCGCGGTGCCGGGGCTGGTTCTGGCGGTGTTCATGTTCTTCATTCGCGAGCCGGCCCGGGGCGCTGCCGAAAGCGTGGCCATTTCCCAGGAGAAAATCCACCGGCCGATCCGCCGCTTACTGTCGATCCCCACGTTTCGCTGGCTGGTGCTCGCCGGTCTGGCGTTCAACTTCGCCACCTACGCGTGCAACTCGTTCATGGTGTCGATGCTGCAGCGTTATTTTTTACTGCCCTTGCAGGAGGCCGCGATGGCCACCGGCATGATCGTCGGCGTGACCGGTCTCGTTGGCCTGACCGTCGGCGGCTGGGTCGCGGACAAGCTGCATCAGCGCTGGAGCAACGGGCGCCTGATGTTTGCCGCCATGAGCATGGTGGTCGCGACGCTGTGCACCGGTTATGCGCTGCACGCCGGGCGTATCGAGATCGGCGTGTTCGTCGGGGTGTTCAGCCTTGGCTGGCTGTTCTCCTACAACTTTTACACCTGCGTTTACACCGCCATTCAGGACGTGGTGCAGCCCCGGCTGCGCGCCACGGCCATGGCGCTGTTTTTTGCCGGCCTGTATCTGCTGGGCGGCGGGTTGGGGCCGGTGGTGGTGGGCCTGCTGTCGGACCATTTCGCCCACTCGGCCATGTACGCCGCGCAGGTCGAGCAGATGACCGAACCGTTCAAGGCGGTGGGGCTGCACGATGCGATGTACTTGATACCGGTGGCGTTGTTTTTCGCGCTGGTGTTTCTGGCGAAGGCGTCGACGTGTTTCAGCGTCGATGCGCAAAGGATGCGCGAGGGGATGGTGGCGGATGAGCCGGTGGGGCAGGGGGTGAAGCCGTCGGTGGCGTAGATGTCAGGTGGAGTGCGGACCTGTAGGAGCGTGGCTTGTCCCGCGATCGCGGTGTGTCAATTACAGATGCGGTAACTGACACACCGCAATCGCGGGCAAGCGCGCTCCTACAGGTTTTGTGTTCGCCGCAGATTCGCGGCGAACCTGTTTACCCCGCCACCAGCACCCGAATCGCTTCCAGACGCAGGGCGGCTTTTTCCAGCATGGCCAGGCCTTGCTCACGTTGTTCGCGCAACGCCGCCAGTTCGCTGTCGCGGACCGTCGGGTTGACCGCTTGCAGAGCCGTCAGCCGCGCCAGCTCTTCTTCGGTGTCTGCCGCCAGACGTCGCTGCGCTTCCGCCACACGTTCAGCGTGCTTCGGCGCGATCTTGCTTTCGGCGGCGTTGATCTGCGGATTGAGCACGTCACGCTGGGCCTGAATGAACTTGTTGGCGCTGGCCCGGGGCACGCTCTCCAGCTGGCCGTTCAGGGTGGTGAAAGACACACGCCCCGACAGGTCGTTGCCATTGCCATCCAGCAGGCAACGCAGCGCAGCCGGCGGCAGGTAGCGGCCCAGCTGCAGCGAGCGCGGCGCGACCACTTCACTGACGTAAAGCAATTCCAGCAACACGGTGCCAGGTTTCAGCGCCTTGTTCTTGATCAATGCCACGGCGGTGTTGCCCATCGAACCGGACAGCACCAGATCCATGCCGCCCTGCACCATCGGGTGTTCCCAGGTGATGAACTGCATGTCTTCGCGGGCCAGCGCCTGATTGCGGTCGTAGGTGATGGTCACACCTTCGTCGTCGCCCAGCGGGAAGCTGGCGTCGAGCATCTTCTCGCTCGGACGCAGGATCAGCGCGTTCTCCGAATGGTCCTCGCTGTCGATGCCGAACGCGTCGAACAGGGTTTCCATGTAGATCGGCAGAGTGAACTGGTCATCCTGCTCGAGGATGGCTTCCACCAGTGCCTCGCCTTCGCCCGCACCACCGGAATTCAGCTCCAGCAGACGGTCGCGGCCGGTGTGCAGTTCGCTTTCAAGGCGTACGCGTTCGTCGCGGGCCTCGTTCACCAAGGCCTGCCAGTCGTCCTCGTCACCGCCATCGAGCTGCGGTAACAGGCGCGGACCGAACGTATGTTGCAACGCGTTACCGGTAGGGCAGGTGTTAAGGAAAGCGTTGAGCGCTTCGTGATACCACTGGAACAGCCGCTCTTGCGGGCTGGTTTCCAGGTACGGCACGTGCAGCTCGATGATGTGCTTCTGGCCGATCCGGTCCAGACGACCGATACGCTGCTCCAGCAGGTCCGGGTGCGCAGGCAGATCGAATAGCACCAGATGATGGGAGAACTGGAAGTTGCGGCCTTCACTGCCGATTTCCGAACAGATCAGCACTTGGGCGCCGAACTCTTCGTCGGCGAAGTAGGCCGCCGCGCGGTCACGCTCGAGGATGTTCATGCCTTCGTGGAAGACTGTCGCCGGGATGCCGGAGCGAACGCGCAGCGCGTCTTCCAGGTCCATCGCGGTTTCGGCGTGGGCGCAGATGACCAGCACCTTCACGCGCTTGAGCATTTTCAGGGTGTCGATCAGCCAGTCAACGCGCGGATCGAAACGCCACCAGCGTTCTTCTTCACTGCTCTCGCCAGTGGCCTGGAAGCTGACTTCCGGGTACAGATCGGCGTGTTCGCCAATCGGTAGCTCCAGGTACTCAGCCGGGCAGGGCAGGGGATACGGGTGCAGTTTGCGCTCCGGGAACCCTTGCACGGCGGCGCGGGTGTTACGGAACAGCACGCGGCCGGTGCCGTGACGGTCAAGCAGTTCACGGATCAGACGGGCACTGGCTTCGGCGTCACCGGCAGCAACAGCGGTCAGCAGTGCTTCGGCTTCGGCCCCGAGGAAGCCACGGATGGTCTCGTTGGCTTTCGGCGACAACGTGCCTTTGTCCAGCAGCTCCTGAACGGCTTCGGCCACCGGGCGATAGTTTTCGCTTTCGGCGCGGAAGGCGTGCAGGTCATGAAAACGGTTCGGGTCCAGCAGGCGCAGACGGGCGAAGTGGCTGTCCTGGCCGAGCTGTTCGGGGGTTGCCGTCAGCAGCAGCACCCCGGGAATCACTTCAGCGAGTTGCTCGACCAGCGAGTATTCGCGGCTGGCCTTTTCTTCGTGCCAGACCAGGTGGTGGGCCTCGTCGACGACCAGCAGGTCCCAGCCCGCCGCGAACAGCGCATCCTGGGCTTTCTCGTCTTCAACCAGCCATTCCAGCGACACCAGCGCCAGTTGCGTGTCTTCGAACGGGTTGCTGGCATCGCTCTCGATGAAGCGCTCGGCGTCGAACAGCGCGACCTGCAGGTTGAAGCGGCGGCGCATTTCCACCAGCCACTGGTGCTGCAGGTTTTCCGGCACCAGGATCAGCACGCGGTTGGCGCGGCCCGACAGCAACTGGCGATGGATGACCAGACCGGCTTCGATGGTTTTACCCAGACCCACTTCGTCCGCCAGCAAGACCCGCGGCGCGATACGGTCAGCGACTTCACGGGCGATGTGCAGCTGGTGTGCGATCGGTTGCGCGCGCACGCCGCCCAGGCCCCAGAGCGAGGATTGCAACTGGCGGCTGGTGTGTTCGAGGGTGTGATAACGCAGGGAGAACCACGGCAGGGGGTCGATCTGCCCGGCAAACAGGCGGTCGGTGGCCAGGCGGAACTGGATGAAGTTCGACAGCTGGGTTTCCGGCAGGGTCACCGGCTGGTTTTGCGCGTTGAGGCCGTGGTAGACCAGCAGGCCGTCGACGTCGTCGACTTCGCGCACCGTCATCTTCCAGTTTTCGAAGTGGGTGATGGTGTCACCCGGCGAGAAGCGCACCCGCGTCAGCGGGGCATTGCGCAAAGCATACTGGCGCGTGTCGCCAGTGGCCGGATAGAGCACGGTCAACAAGCGGCCGTCCTGTGCCAGAACGGTGCCCAAACCCAGCTCGGCTTCGCTGTCGCTAATCCAGCGTTGCCCCGGTTGATACTGCTGCGACATGCTGCCTGACTCCCGCCTTGAAAAAGCCCACTATGTTAACGGAACAAGGCGCCCAGGCCAAAGCCACATTGTAAAAACCCCCGGATATAGTGGGCGGCGTACCTGAGGCGGGCACTTGCTGCGAAAAACATAGTCGAAACTCGCGCTTGAATCGGCTCAAGTCGACGAAACGGCAGCCGACAGCTTGATAACAGGAGACCATTACCATGCTGCCACCGCTGATCCCACTGAGCGCGGCCCCCGTGACTTCGCAGCTGGACCCGGTCAAACCCACCCCGGACATCCCGCCGGTAACGCCGACTCAAAAGAGTTCGAGCGAAACCAATATCGACATGGGCGAACGTGACCGCGAGCAGGCCGAATTGCTGCTGCGCGAAGAACAACGCCGCCATCAACGCCGCCGCAGCGACCGGCGCGTGGCTGACCGCCACCCCGACCTTCAAGAAGGCCCGGCCATCCCCGGCGATTTCCTCAACGCCGACGACACCGTGCCGGTTGTGCCGATCATCGACGACGAGCCGCGCCAGGGGCTGTGGGTCGACCTGAAAGTCTGAGGCGCTGGTCAGCGCCGCCTCGATTGCGCATTATTGGCGGCAACAGGTATTCACGAGCGATACGCGATGAGCGATGACGAAAAACTGGTAGACCTGAGCGCCGAACGCGCCAAGCGTGTGCACGACCTCAATGACAAACGGCTGAACGAAGTCCGAAGCGCTTTCGAGCAGGCCATGCCGCTGGGCAAGGGCAAGAAGAAAGCCAAGAGCAAACCGAAGAAACGCTGAACTGCCTGCCGTTCGTCCCCCGTCTGCCGGCTGCTGTATGCGATTCACGCCGGCATTGACCTGAGTCAATTTCTTCCGCTACCCCTCTGGTTAACCTGCGCCTATCAAACAGGCCCGGGCAGAAGGAGTGCGCATGTTTCTCGACCACGCAGTGATAGCCGGCGTCATGACGGTGGGGCTGATGATGGTGATTTACTCGAGCGTCGGACTGTTCATCTGGAGAGACTCACCCCGGCGCGGCAGACGCTGAGTTTTCTATAAAAGAGCACGCAAGGCATTTTGGGCAACTTCGGTTGCCCATTTTTTTGCGTGCTGATTGCTGCGGCGCCAGCTGCCGGATCCGGAATAAAAATGCTCTGCCCGCGCCGTCTCCCTCAACTCGGATAAGTACACCCTGCAGGAGCCGGCTTGCTGGCGAACGCATTTGTTCAGACGCTGGATGGGCGACTGCCAGATCGGGTTCGCCAGCAAGCCGGCTCAGAACCGCGTCAGCCGACGGTGATGGGCGGCAACTCGGCCAGGGTCACAGTCTGCAGCTTGCGTGGCGCGAGGATTTCGGCCTCGCCATCGACCACCAGTTCATCGTTCTGATTGAACACGCGGGTGGCGATGCGCACCCGGAATTTCGGCAGTTTCTCGAGGATTTCCAGGCGCACGGTCAAGGTGTCGCCGATCTTCACCGGCTTCTGGAAGGTCATTTGCTGACCCAGGTAAATCGTGCCCGGGCCAGGCAGTTCACAGGCCACCGCCGCGCTGATCAATGCGCCGCTGAACATACCGTGGGCGATGCGATCCTTGAACATGCTTTTGGCCGCGAACTCGGCGTCCAGGTGCACCGGGTTGCGGTCGCCGGACATTTCGGCAAACAGCTGGATGTGACGTTCTTCGACGGTTTGGCTGTAGCTGGCGGTCTGGCCGACTTCAAGGGCTTCGTACGGCGTGTTGGTGACTTGGGTCATGGGGTGTCCTGTGACAGTTGGGAAAGATGAACCACTGACGTCATTCGCTGCGGCGCGGCCTTGGCTGCTGCAGCGCCTGTTCAAGCCAGGCAAGCAGGTCACGGGTGACTTCTTCACGATTGATCTCCAGGAAAATCTCGTGACGCGCCTGCGGATAGACTTTCAGCGTAACAAACGGGTGGTCGGTGCCGCTCAGAGCGTCGGCCAGATGCGTGAGACGCTTGCCATCGCTCACCGGATCACATTCGCCCCCAATAATCAGGATCGGCAGTCCGGGATCGATCTGCGCCAGGTTCGAACGCTTGCTGATCTGCTGCAGGCCGCCGAGCAGGTCCAGCCACAACTGATTGGTGCAGCGAAAGCCACACAGCGGGTCGTTGCCGTACGCGTCAACCTCGACCGGGTCGCGGTTGAGCCAGTCATAGCAGGTGCGTACAGGCTTGAAGCGTTTGTTGAACGAGCCAAACGACAGGTGTTCGATCAACGCGCTGCGCCCCGTCGGCCCTTGCCGCCAGCGTTCAAAACGAGCAACCAGCGCCGCAGAGCGGTAGAACGTGACCGGATGGTAATTCGAGCCGCTGAGAATCGCCCCCTGCACACTGGCGCTGTGGTGCAGCAAATACCCCTGGGCGATGTAACTGCCCATGCTGTGACCGAGCAGGAAAACCGGCACGCCCGGATGGCGCACTGCAATCGACGCTTTGAGCGTGGCGAGGTCGCCGACCACTTTGTTCCAGCCGTCCTGATCGGCGTAATGACCCAGGGTGCCGTGGGAGGCCGAATGGCCGTGGCCCCGTTGATCGGCGGCATACAGGGCGAAACCTGCCCGCATCAATGCCACGCCCAGTCTGTCATAGCGCCCGCCATGCTCAGCCATCCCGTGGGAAAGCATGACCACCGCCCGGGCGTTGCCCATCGGCCTCCAGGCACGCACATAGAGACGAGAGTGATCTTGAGCGTCCAGCCAAAAAGCTTCGTGTTCCATCGCGTTTTCCTGGCCCCTGTAAAAAGTTGTCTCAAAAAACGCAGTGGCGAGCGCTTTGCTTGAGTGTATAGCGGTAGCCGGATGGCAGGCTGGTTACCCGCAAGATTCACACCGGTGATGACGTGGCGACGACTATTTGCCTTCTATGCCATAGCTGCTAACGTCCGGCAAACGCCCGTTTAAATACCACGGGGCCAGTACACTCAGGTAAGAGGATAAAAACAACATGCAACCTGAATTCTGGAACGACAAGCGTCCCGCTGGCGTTCTTTCTGAGGTGGATCTTCAGGCGTACACATCGGTGGTCGAGGTGTTCGAACGCAGTTGCCGCCAGTACGCCGATCGGCCGGCCTACAGCAACATGGGTGTCACCCTGAGCTACGCAGAGCTTGAGCGCCAATCGGCGGCGTTCGCCGGTTACCTTCAACAGCAGACTGACCTCAAACCCGGCGACCGCATCGCCGTGCAGATGCCCAACCTGATCCAGTACCCCATTGCCGTGTTCGGTGCCATGCGCGCCGGCCTGATCGTCGTCAACACCAACCCGCTGTACACCGCCCGGGAAATGCGCCATCAGTTCAAGGATTCCGGCGCGCGCGCACTGGTCTATCTCAACGTCTTCGGCAAGAACGTGCAGGAAGTGCTGCCGGACACCGACATCCAGTACCTTATCGAAGTGAAGATGGGCGACATGCAGTCGGCCGCCAAAGGCTGGCTGATCAACACCGTGGTCGAAAAGGTCAAGAAGCTGGTGCCGGCCTACCATCTGCCGCAGGCGATCCCGTTCAAACGTGCTCTAAAACTGGGCAAGGGCGATCGTCTGCAACGGGTGCCGTTGGCGCTGGACGACGTCGCTGTGCTGCAGTACACCGGCGGCACCACCGGTTCGCCGAAAGGCGCGATGCTGACCCATGGCAATCTGGTCGCCAACATGCAGCAGGTCTACGCCTGCATGCTGCAGCATGGGCCGGACGGGCTGCCGATCTTCAAGCAGGGCAGCGAGATCATGGTGGCGCCGCTGCCGCTTTATCACATCTATGCGTTCACCTGTAATTGCATGTGCATGATGGTCAGCGGCAATCACAACCTGCTGATCACCAACCCGCGGGACATCGGCGGCTTCATCAAAGAGCTGAAGAAGTGGAAGTTCTCGGCAATGATCGGGCTCAACACGCTGTTCGTGGCGCTGATGGACCATCCCGAATTCAAGAAACTCGATTTTTCAACGTTGCGCCTGACCAACTCCGGCGGCACCGCGCTGGTTAAAGCCACCGCCGAGCGCTGGCTGCAATTGACCGGCTGCTCGATCGTCGAGGGCTATGGCTTGACCGAAACCTCTCCCGTCGCCACCGCCAACCCCTATGGCACTCAGTCCAGGCTGGGCACGGTGGGCATGCCGGTGCCGGGCACCACGGCGAAGGTCATCAGCGACGACGGGGTTGAGCTGCCCCTGGGTGAGCGCGGCGAGCTGTGCCTCAAGGGGCCGCAAATCATGCTCGGCTACTGGAACAAGCCAGAGGCCACCGCCGAGGTGCTGGACGGCGAGGGCTGGCTGAAAACCGGCGATGTCGCGGTGATCGACCCGGACGGGTTCATCCGCATCGTGGACCGCAAGAAAGACCTGATCATCGTCTCGGGCTTCAACGTCTACCCGAACGAGATCGAGGACGTGGTCTCGCGGCACCCGAAAGTGGCGAACTGTGCGGTGATCGGCGTTCCGGACGACCGATCGGGCGAAGCTGTGAAGCTGTTCGTAGTGCCGAGGGATGCAACCCTGACCAGCGAGGAGTTGAAGGCATACTGCAAGGAGAACTTCACCGGCTACAAGATTCCCAAGCAGATCGTGCTGCGTGAGTCGTTGCCGATGACGCCTGTGGGGAAAATCCTGCGGCGTGAGTTGCGGGATATCGCCTGATCCGGCATTGCCTGATCCCTGAGCTTTAGCCACAGCTTTTTACCTGGCAAAAACGGCGTGATGATCACGCCGTTTTTTTGCCCGGCAGTTTGTTGCGGGGGGTTATCGGATCGCGTAAATGAACATCACCACGTAGGAGATTTCCGACATTTAGGTTCATTGCTCTAAACGTGACCGTGAAATATTCAAGAGTCAGCTATGTGACTGGAGAGCCCGTTTTTGGCTCTAGGCGGCCCTTGGCAAAGCTGATACGCTCGCCCCGCTTTTTGTACCATCGGTCAACAAAAAGTGGTTACTACAAAATTCCAAACACAAGAAATCATCGCATTAAGCGGTGTGTAGAAACGCTGTTGCTGAGGAGTCGGCTTTTATGCTCGAAAACTTCTGGAAGGATAAATATCCGACAGGTATCGCTGCCGATATCGATCCGGATCAGTATCCGAACGTACAGGCCGTATTGAAACAGTCCTGCGAGCGTTTCGCCAACAAACCTGCGTTCAGCAACCTGGGCAAGACCCTCACCTACGGCGAAATGTACGCGCTGTCCGGTGCCTTCGCTGCGTATCTGCAACAGCACACCGACCTGCAACCGGGCGATCGCATCGCCGTGCAGCTGCCCAACGTGCTGCAGTACCCGGTCGCGGTGTTCGGCGCCATTCGTGCCGGGCTCATCGTGGTCAACACCAACCCGCTGTACACCGCGCGGGAAATGGAACATCAATTCAACGACTCCGGCGCCAAGGCGCTTGTCTGCCTGGCGAACATGGCGCACCTGGCTGAAAAGGTCGTGCCCAAGACCGGCGTCAAGCACATCATCGTCACCGAAGTTGCCGACCTGCTGCCGCCGCTCAAGCGCCTGCTGGTCAACAGCGTCATCAAGTACGTGAAGAAGATGGTCCCGCCGTTCCATTTGCCCAAGGCAGTCAAATTCAACGACGTACTGGCCAAGGGGCACGGTCAGCCGGTGCAGGATGTGTCGCCGAACGGTGACGACGTCGCGGTGCTGCAATACACCGGCGGCACCACCGGCGTGGCCAAGGGCGCGATGCTCACCCACCGCAACCTGATCGCCAATATGCTGCAGTGCCGGGCGCTGATGGCGGCCAACCTCAACGAAGGCACGGAGATCCTGATCACGCCGTTGCCGCTGTACCACATCTATGCGTTCACCTTTCACTGCATGGCGATGATGCTGAGCGGCAACCATAACGTGCTGATCAGCAACCCGCGCGATCTGTCGGCGATGGTGAAAGAGCTGTCGAAGTGGAAGTTTTCCGGCTTCGTCGGGCTCAATACGCTATTCGTGGCGCTGTGCAACAACGCTGACTTCCGTAACCTCGATTTCTCCTCGCTGAAACTCACCCTCTCGGGCGGCATGGCCCTGCAAACCGCGGCGGCCGAGCGCTGGAAAGAAGTCACCGGCTGTTCTATCTGCGAAGGTTATGGCATGACCGAAACCAGCCCTGTGGCCTCTGTTAACCCTTTTCAGAAGATCCAGATGGGCACCATCGGCATTCCCGTGCCCTCGACCCTGTGCAAGACCATCAACGATGCGGGCGAAGAGCTGCCGTTGGGCGAAGTGGGCGAGCTGTGCATCAAGGGCCCCCAGGTGATGAAGGGCTACTGGCAAAACCAGGCCGCCACCGACGAGATGCTCGATGCCGACGGTTGGTTGAAGACCGGCGACATCGCGATCATCCAGCCGGATGGCTACATGCGCATTGTTGATCGCAAGAAAGACATGATCCTGGTCTCCGGCTTCAACGTGTACCCGAACGAACTGGAAGACGTGCTGGCGACCCTGCCGGGCGTTCTGCAGTGCGCGGCCATCGGTATCCCGGACGAGAAATCCGGTGAGGCGATCAAGCTGTTCGTGGTGTGCAAGCCGGGCACGACCCTGAGCAAGGATCAAGTCATGCAGCACATGCGCGCCAACGTCACGGCTTATAAAGTGCCGCGCAGCGTGGAATTCCGCGACGCCCTGCCGACCACCAACGTTGGCAAGATCCTGCGCCGCGAACTGCGCGACGAAGAATTGAAAAGACTGGCACTGAAAAAGCCCGCCTGAGTCAGTCCTGACCACCACAGACCCCGGCAGCGTGGTCGGCCTAACGGCCTCGGGTTTCGCCTTCGGCGAGTTACTTGATAAAGCCCCAAGTAACCAAGGGCTTTTGCTCCTGGTTGGGCCCCGACTTCGTCGGGGTTCCTTCACTCCGGTCCCGCTCCGTGGGCCCGCGCCGAACGGACATCCATGTCCTGACGGCGCTCTCGCCGCATCCATGCGGCTCGGCCCACTCCGCGAAACCTGCGTTCAGCCTGCACCCAAGTCGCGTTTGGCAGTGACTGGACTTTTTGCGTCCGAAGATCAAAAGCAGATCACAAGCTTCCCGGCTAAAGCCGGTCCCACAGACCTACTGCGCACCCACTGTAGGATCGGCTTCAGCCGGGAAGAGGCTGGTGTGATCGCCACATATTTTACTGGATGCACGCCCTGCTTTTAGTGGGACCGGCTTTAGCCGGGAAGAGGCCTGCATGACCGTCATTAATTTTTTGGCATAAACCCTCCGTGTGGAAGCCGTCACGACCTCGTGGGAGCGACCGGGGTGGCGCTCCACATTGCGCGCGAGGACTTACACCCTGCCCGTGAATGCCTTTGCGCCACAGACCTGCCTCCACCCCATCAAATCTGCGACAATCCGCGCCCTGCATTCAGATAGAAAGATTCCGCGCCCTGATGACCGACGATTCGACCTCCATCGACCAACTCTTCAAGAACCTCGACCACGCGATGATCAGCGATCGTCATCGCTTGCGCCGGCAATTGCATGAGCTGCGCAAGAAACCGGACGAGACGAAGCTGGCGCAGTGGGTTGAGCGCGTGCAGGCATCGTGCGCCCGTGTGGTGAGTCGCGCGCAAAGCGTGCCGACCATGCGCTACGACGAAAACCTGCCGATCGCCGCCAAGCGCGACGAGATCAAGAAGGCGCTGCTGGAACATCAGGTGTTGATCATCGCCGGCGAAACCGGCTCGGGCAAAACCACTCAGTTGCCGAAAATCTGCCTGGAAATCGGTCGCGGGCAGCACGGACTGATCGGCCACACCCAGCCACGTCGAATCGCAGCACGCAGCGTCGGCAGCCGGGTCGCCGAAGAAATCGGCACGCCGCTGGGCGGGCTGGTGGGGTACCAGGTGCGCTTCGAAGACCAGAGCGACGAAAACACCCTGATCAAGCTGATGACCGACGGCATCCTGCTCGCCGAAACCCAGCACGACCGCTTTCTTGAGCGCTACGACACGATCATCGTCGACGAAGCCCACGAACGCAGCCTGAACATCGACTTCCTCCTCGGCTACCTGAAAACCCTGCTGCCCCGTCGCCCGGACCTGAAGGTCATCATCACCTCGGCGACCATCGACCTCGAACGTTTCTCGGAGCATTTCGACAAGGCGCCGGTCATCGAAGTCTCGGGCCGCACTTTCCCGGTGGAGACGTGGTACCGGCCGATGACCGCCCAGCAGGACGAAGAGGGCAACAGCATCGAGGAAGACCTGACCGTCGATCAGGCGATTCTCGCCACGCTGGACGAGCTGGCCGCCTTCGAACGCAGCGAGCGCAAGTCCCCCGGCGATGTGCTGGTGTTTCTGCCCGGCGAGCGAGAGATTCGTGACGCCGCTGAAATGCTGCGCAAGGCGCAACTCAAGCACACCGAAATCCTGCCGCTGTATGCGCGCCTGTCGCCGGCCGAACAGCAGCGAATTTTCCAGTCGCACCCGGGCCGTCGTGTGGTGCTGGCGACCAACGTTGCCGAAACCTCGCTGACCGTGCCGGGCATTCGCTACGTCATCGACACTGGCACCGCGCGCATCAGCCGCTACAGCTACCGCGCCAAGGTGCAGCGTCTGCCCATCGAAGCGATTTCCCAGGCCAGCGCCAACCAGCGCAAGGGCCGTTGCGGCCGGGTCGAGCCGGGCCTGTGCGTGCGGCTGTATAGCGAAGAAGATTTCCTCTCGCGGCCTGAATTCACCGATCCGGAAATTCTGCGCACCAACCTCGCGGCGGTCATCCTGCAGATGCTCCACCTGCGACTGGGCCAGATCACCGATTTCCCGTTCATCGAGCCGCCGGATGGCAAGGCGATCAGCGACGGCTTCAACCTGTTGCAGGAGCTGTCAGCGGTCGATCGCGAGAACAACCTGACGCCCATGGGCCGTCAACTGGCGCGCCTGCCGGTGGACCCGCGCATGGGCCGCATGTTGCTCGAAGCGGCGAAGCAGGGCAGCTTGCAGGAAGTGCTGATCGTTGCCAGCGCAATGTCAATTCAGGACCCCCGCGAGCGTCCGCCGGAGCGTCAGCAGGCCGCCGATCAGGCCCACGCCCAGTGGAAAGATCAGGACTCCGACTTCGCCGGGCTGGTCAATCTGTGGCGCGGTTTCGAAGAGCAGCGCCAGGCCCTGACCGCCAGTCCGCTGCGTAATTGGTGCCGTCGTAATTTCCTCAACTACCTGCGCCTGCGCGAATGGCGTGACTCCCATCGTCAACTGAGTTTGATCTGCCGCGACCTGCAACTGACGGTCAACAAAGAGCCGGCCGATTTCCCGAAATTTCACAAGGCGGTGCTCTCGGGCCTGCTCAGCCAGATCGGCCAGAAGACCGAAGACGGCGACTACATGGGCGCGCGTCAGCGGCGGTTCTGGGTGCATCCGTCGTCGGGGCTGGGCCGCAAGCGCCCGCAATGGATCATGGCCGCCGAGCTGGTGGAAACCACCAAGCTGTATGCGCGCATGGTGGCGAAAATCGAGCCGGACTGGATCGAGCCGCTTGCCGGGCACTTGATCAAGAAAAACCACTTCGAACCCCATTGGGAGAAGAAGCGCGGCCAGGTCGTTGCCTTCGAGCAGATCACCCTGTTCGGCCTTATCGTCGTTGGGCGTCGTCCGGTGCATTTCGGGCCGATCGATCCGGCGGTGTCCCGCGAGTTCTTCATCCGCGAAGGGCTGGTGCGCGGTGAAATCCAGTCCCGGGCCAAATGCCTCTCAGCCAATGCCAAATTGCTGGAGCAGCTCGACGAACTGGAAGCCAAGGCACGTCGGCGCGACATTCTGGCCGACGAAGAAACGCTGTACCGCTACTACGACGAACGCTTGCCGGCGGAGATTCACCAGACCGCGACGTTCGACGCCTGGTACCGGATGGAGAGCCAGAAGAACCCGCAGTTGCTGATCATGCGCGAGGAAGATGTGCTCGCCCGAGAGGCCAGCGAGGTCACCGCCAATCAGTACCCGGACACCTTGAGAATTGGCGAACTGACCTTATCGCTGACTTATCACTTCGAACCGAACCATCCGCGCGACGGCGTGACCCTGCGGGTGCCGGCGCCGCTGTTGCTGTCGTTGCCGGCCGAGCGCCTGGAATGGCTGGTGCCAGGGCTGCTGGAAACCAAATGCGTGGCGCTGGTGCGCAACCTGCCCAAGGCGCTGCGCAAGAATTTCGTGCCGGTGCCGGACTTTGTCAAAGCCGCCTTGCAGCGGATGGTCTTCGCCGAAGGCTCGTTGCCTCAGGCACTGGGCCGCGAGTTGTTGCGCATGACTGGCGTGCGGGTGACCGACGAAGCGTGGGCCGAAGCGGCGCAACAGGTGGAAAGCCACCTGAAAATGAACCTTGAAGTGGTCGATGCCAACGGCAAGTTCCTCGGCGAAGGCCGTGAGCTGGATGAGCTGACCGCGCGGTTCGCCGAGGCCGGTCAGGCTGCATTGGCGGTGCCCCAATCGGCGAAAGGCCAGCAGCCGGTCGAGGCCAAGGGCTTTGCCGCGGTGGCCGAAAAGACTCAGCAGAAGATCGCCGGGCTGTCGATGACGGTGTATCCGGCGCTGGTGGAAGAGGGCGGTGCGGTCAAGGAAGGGCGTTTCTCGACCCAGGCCGAGGCCGAATATCAGCACCGTCGAGCGCTGCAACGGCTGTTGTTGCAGCAACTGGCCGAGCCGACCAAGTTCCTGCGCAGCAAGCTGCCCGGCCAGACCGAGCTGGCGTTGCTGTACCGCGACCTGGGTCGGGTCGATGCGCTGATCGAAGACATCCTGCTGGCGAGCCTCGACAGCTGCATCCTTGAGGGTGAAGCGACGTTGCCCCGAGACGGCGCCGGCCTGCTGTCGCTGGCCGAGCGCAAGCGTGGCGGTCTGACCGAACATGCGGAGCGGCTGGCAAGGCTCACGCTTGAGATTCTCAAGCTGTGGCATGGCCTGCAAAAGCGCTTCAAGGGCAAGATCGATCTGGCCCAGGCCGTGGCCCTGAACGACATCAAAGGCCAGCTGAGCAAGCTGGTGTATCCCGGCTTCGTCCGCGAAACCCCGGCGTTGTGGCTCAAGGAACTGCCGCGTTACCTCAAGGCCGTCGAACTCCGTCTTGAGAAACTCGGCAGCCAGGCACAGAAGGACCGGGTCTGGAGTATCGAACTGGGCAATCTCTGGGCGCAGTACCAGACCCGCGCCGACAAACATGCTCAGGAAGGCAAGCGCGATCCGGAACTGGTGGTGTATCGCTGGTGGATGGAGGAATACCGCGTCTCGCTGTTCGCGCAGCAGCTGGGGACGAAAGTGCCGATCTCTGACAAGCGCCTGAACAAGCAGTGGACCCAGGTCGAGGGGTGATTTCCTCCGCGCGGCGGCTTGCTTCTGCCGAAGGCGTAGGAGCGTGGCTTGTCCCGCGATCTGGTGCGCAGCATCAGCCCAGCCGGAAATCCGGTTTTGGCGGGCGATACACGACCCCCAGGTTTACGGCCGCTGCGCGACCGATCGCGGGACAAGCCACGCTCCTACAGTGAGCGTCACGCGTGTACGTTTACCCCGATAGCGCGAAATGGCGGCCGTTATGGCAAACTTCGCGGCTAAACTTCATAGCGTCATAAAACATCCGTCGTCCGCCAAGCGGGTTGCTGCCTCGTTGCATTGGGACCTTCGTTCCAGATCGCCAACGCCCCCGCTTGTGCTGGCTGTTCAGCTGCTGCCTTCAATGAGCTGCTTTTATCTCGAGAGGAACGACCGTGTACGAAGTCGTGATCAGTGGCACCGGGCTTTTCACCCCCGCCAACAGTATTTCCAACGATGAGCTGGTGCAGTCTTTCAACACTTACGTTGCCCGGTTTAACGCCGAAAATGCCGCCGCTATCGAAGCGGGAGAGATTCAGGCACTGACGGAATCCAACGCGGCGTTCATCGAAAAAGCCAGCGGCATCAAAAGCCGGTACGTGATGGACAAGGACGGCATTCTCGACCCCCAGCGCATGAAGCCGCGCCTGCCCGAGCGCTCCAATGACGAATGGTCGATCCTCTGCGAGATGGGCGTTGCGGCGGCCAAGCAGGCCCTGCAGCGCGCTGGCAAAACTGCAGCCGACATCGACGGCGTGATTGTCGCCTGTTCGAATCTGCAACGCGCGTACCCGGCGATCTCCATCGAAATCCAGGCGGCGCTGGGCGTTCAGGGCTTCGGCTTTGACATGAACGTGGCGTGCTCATCGGCCACGTTCGGCATTCAGGCAGCATGCAACAGCGTCAAGCTGGGCCAGGCCCGCGCGCTGTTGGTCATCAGCCCGGAGATCTGCACCGCTCACCTCAATTTCCGCGACCGTGACAGCCACTTCATCTTCGGTGATGCCGCCACGGCGGTGGTGGTCGAGCGCGCTGACCTGGCGACCTCAAAGCATCAGTTCGACATCGTCGGCACCAAGCTGCTGACCACGTTCTCCAACAACATCCGCAACAACTTCGGTTTCCTCAACCGCACGGCGGAAGAGGGCGAAGGCAAGTCGGACAAGCTGTTCGTGCAGGAAGGCCGCAAGGTGTTCCGCGACGTCTGCCCGATGGTCGCCGAACTGGTGGCTGCGCACCTGGACGAGAACCAGCTGAATATCGGCGACGTGCAACGGTTCTGGCTGCATCAGGCCAACCTGAGCATGAACCACCTGATCGTGAAAAAACTGCTGGGCCGTGACGCCTCGGTCGAAGAAGCACCGGTGATCCTCGACCGCTACGCCAACACCAGCTCCGCAGGTTCGGTGATCGCGTTTCACGAGTACCAGGACTACCTGCCAAGCGGCGCGCTGGGTGTGCTCAGCTCGTTCGGCGCCGGGTATTCGATTGGTAGCGTGATTCTGCGCAAGAAATAACGCTCGCGGAATGACCGCGGTTGCTGACGTAGGCGCGTGGCTTGTCCCGCGATCTGGCGCGCAGCGGCAGCAACACAATGAATGCGGTGTGTCAGCAAGAATGGCGTGGCGAGGTTTAACGACTGCTGCGTAGCCGATCGCTGGACAAGCCACGCTCCTACAGAGTTCGGCGTATGGCATCGCAACAAAAAAGCCCGGCGTTGCTCTGTCGGAACGGATGAGGGGGATCCGACAGGGCAACGGCGGGCTTGAGTTCTGTAGCAGCTTCAAACGGCAGGAGCACGCCGCTTGAAGCTTTCAGCTTGTAACTTGCAGCAGTCTCTCTTAAAACTTCGCCAGCACGTCCAGTTGCAGCGTGTTGGCATCCTGATCACGCGGCAGCGCAGAAGTCGCGAAGTCCGCTTTGGTCAGGAAGTACGTCGCGCCGACCGCGAAGTTCTTGTCGATGTCGTAGGAAATGGCCAGCTTGTGACCGCGCGAACCGGTAGTGCCGTTGGCGAAGTCGGAGTCGGTGAAAGCACCCACCACAGCGTTACGCTGGGTATCGCGGTAGTTGTAGTCCAGACCGAAACCGAACACCTTGGTTTTCACACCGGCCAACCAGGCGGTGTCTTCGTCGCTGTTGGTGGCGCTGTTGACCACGTACTGACCGTACAGGCCGACCGGTACCACGAAGCCTGTCAGGTCCAGTTGACCGAAGCCTTCATACAGGCGGAAGTCGGTGGTGTTGTTGCCGTTGATGCTCAAGCCACAGAACGTGGTGCTGGTGCTGGCAGCGGCCGGATTACAGTCGTTGGAGTTTTCGTAGTTGTAGACCGAACCGCCGA
Source organism: Pseudomonas graminis (assembly GCF_900111735.1). Taxonomy (GTDB): domain Bacteria; phylum Pseudomonadota; class Gammaproteobacteria; order Pseudomonadales; family Pseudomonadaceae; genus Aquipseudomonas; species Aquipseudomonas graminis. The sequence continues at coordinate 47,103 of NZ_FOHW01000027.1, forward strand.
CCGTCATCTTCACGTTGTCAGTGATGGCGATTCGCGTACCCAACTGAGCCGCGTTCAGGCGCAGGTCGTTCTTGAACTGCGTCCCTTCACCGCTGATGTTGTCCTTGAGGGTGTAAGTACCGGCGCTGCCGAACAGCTCGAAGCCCTTGTTGATCGGCAGGCTGTAAGTGGCAGCCAGACCTTCAGGGTTGATGTCGTTGTCCCAGATCACGTCGCCTTCGCTGACCCATGGCTGAGCCATCTTGCCGGCGATGACGTGCAGGTTCTGGATGGCAGTCGGGTGGTAGTCGATGAAGCCCTGATCCAGCCACAGGTCTTTCTTGGTGAAGTAGTCGTTCTGGTCAACGTTGGTCGAGTTGGCCTTGTTATCGCCACCGGTGGCGATGCGGATACCGGTGCTGACCTGCGGGTTGATCTCGCTGTAGGCGCCGAGACGCACACGGATACGCTGACGGTTTTTGTCCTGGCTGTTGTTCTGGTCGTCGATCTTGACCGTCTCTTGTCGAACGCGGACGTCGCCTTTGAATTGAGTCTTTGCTGCCCAGGCCACTTTCTGTTCGAAGGCAGACAGTTCGGAGGACTTGGCAGTGGTAGCGGCGGCGATCTGGTCGGACGTGGCTTTCTGGGCCTGTTGCTGAGCCAGCTGGTCTTTGGTCAGCTCGGTTTGCAGTTCGGCGTATTGGGCAGGTGAAATCGAGCCGTTGGCCTTGAGCATGTCGAGCAGTTTTGCGTCGACTGCGGCACTGGCCGGAACGCTCATGGCCAGCAGCACACCACCACACAGGGCTGCCGCAGTTTTCGTGTAAGCAAGACGCATATCAATCTCCGTAATCGAGAAGGGATGACCGAATCATCCGGGGATCAACCGACCAAAGGCGGGCGGGGAAAAGTCCGAATCCTTAGAACCTCTGGCTCTAAAAACAGGCGCCAGTATTGCCAGCGTTTATGACGAAACAGTGGCGAAGTGATGTCATGTCGATGACATGTGAAAATTTCGTTGGACCTGCGGGCTAGAGCGGCGGCGTGCGTAAATTCATGTGCAGCACTTATGAATAGGTGATACTTCGCAACACGTTGCGTGACCTGGAGTGGCGAGATGTCGTTACACCGTTTGGATAAGTTGTCGGACCTTGCACCTGAACAGTGGGACGCCCTGATACCTGGCGACTCGCCCTTTCTGCGCCATGGCTTTCTCAGTTCGCTGGAAGACAGCGGCAGCCTCGGGCCGCGTTCCGGCTGGCGCGCCGAGCACTTGCTGCACTACGAGGGTGAGCGACTCATCGCTGCTCTGCCGGCGTACCGCAAGTGGCACTCTTACGGCGAATACGTGTTTGATCACGCCTGGGCCGACGCCTGCCGTCGTGCCGGTCTGGCCTATTACCCCAAGCTGTTGGTGGCCGTGCCGTTCAGCCCGGTAAGCGGGCCGCGCTTGTTGGCGAAGACGCCCGAAGATGGCCGCGAACTGCTCGCCTGCCTGCCGGGCTATGCCCAGGGCGAGGAGCTGTCCAGCGTTCACGTCAACTTCACCGACCCGGTTGCCGACGCCTTGCTTGCCGAACAACCCGGCTGGCTGCAGCGCATCGGCTGTCAGTACCACTGGCAGAACCGAGGCTATCGGGATTTTCAGGATTTCCTCGACGCCTTGAGCTCACGCAAGCGCAAGCAGATGCGTAAAGAGCGCGAGCAAGTGGCAGGGCAGGGCTTTGATTTCGACTGGCTCGAAGGGCACGAGCTGAGCGAGGCGCATTGGGATTTCGTCTACGCCTGCTATTCCAATACCTACGAGGTGCGTGGGCAAACGCCCTACCTCACGCGGGAGTTCTTCAGCCTGGTCGCCGAGCGCATGCCCGAGGCGATTCGCGTGGTGCTGGCGCGACAGGGCTCACGCCCGGTGGCAATGGCGTTCAGCCTGATCGGCGGCGACAGTTTTTACGGCCGCTACTGGGGCTGCCTGGCCGAGTTCGACCGGCTGCACTTCGAGACCTGTTTCTATCAGGGCATGGATTACGCGATCGCCCACGGCTTCAAGCGCTTCGACGCCGGCGCCCAAGGGGAGCACAAGTTGATACGCGGCTTCGAGCCGGTCATCACCCACTCGTGGCACTACCTGGCGCACCCGGGATTACGAGAAGCGGTAGCGGATTTTCTGACCCAGGAACGGGCGGGGATCCTGGCCTACGCCGAAGAAGCGCGCGGGGCGTTGCCGTATCGGCAAGCCGAGTAGATTCAGCGGGCGGCGAATCCACCTACCGATCTGAATCCAACACAGGTGCGAGGTTTTGACCGGGATCAACTGTAGGAGCGCGCTTGCCCGCGATTGCGGTGGGTCAGCTGAATACCCGGTGGCTGACACACTGCGTTCGCGGGCAAGCGCGCTCCTACAAGTGATTTGCGCCCTCCGTTAATCCGCGCTCCTGTGGGTGATCCGCGCTTGACGCCCAACTCGCAGGTGGGAAATCGCAGGGTCATATGGAGCGGATCGAGTTCTGCTTCTGCCCGAAGGGCGTAGGAGTGCGCTTGCTCGCGATTGCGATGGGTCAGCTGAATATCCGGTGGCTGACACACTGCGTTCGCGGGCAAGCGCGCTCCTACAGGTGATTTGCGCCCTCCGTTAATCCGCGCCTCTGTGGGTGATCCGCGTTGGGCGACCACCCCGCAGGTGTGAAATCGCAGGGTCATATGGAGCGGATCGAGTTCTGCTTCTGCCCGAAGGGCGTAGGAGCGCGCTTGCCCGCGATTGCGGTGGGTCAGCCAGATATCCAGTGGCTGACACTCTGCGTTCGCGGGCAAGCGCGCTCCTACAGGGATTTTGTGTCGTTTATTAGTTCGGCGACCGTCTTGGGGATGGCTGGCGAAGGTGATTGTTCAGCCACCTCAGAGGCGAATGACAGATTGGGTTCGCCAGCAAGCCGGCTCCTACGGTTCGCGCGGTGTCTTGATCAATCGACCCCGACAAACCCGCCGGTCTGATGCGCCCACAACCGCGCGTACAAACCTTTGTGCGCCAGCAGCTCGGCGTGGGTTCCGCTCTCAGCGATGACGCCGTTCTCCAGCACGATCAGACGATCCATCCGCGCGATGGTCGACAGCCGGTGAGCGATCGCGATCACCGTCTTGCCCTGCATCAGGGTTTCCAGGCTCTCCTGAATCGCCGCTTCCACTTCCGAGTCCAGCGCTGAGGTTGCTTCGTCCATGATCAGGATCGGCGCGTCCTTGAGCAGCACGCGGGTGATGGCGATGCGCTGACGCTGACCGCCGGACAGCTTCACGCCGCGCTCGCCAACATGTGCGTCCAGCCCGGTGCGGCCTTCGGAATCCGTTAGCAGCGGAATGAACTCGTCGGCGCGGGCCTTGCGCATGGCTTCCCACAATTCAGCGTCGGTCGCATCGGGTTTGCCATAAAGCAGGTTGTCGCGGATCGAGCGGTGCAACAGCGACGTGTCCTGGGTGATCATGCCAATGTGTGAGCGCAGGCTTTCCTGAGCGACGTGGGAAATGTCCTGATCGTCGATCAGGATCCGCCCGCCTTGTACGTCGTACAGGCGTAGGAGGAGGTTAACCAAAGTCGATTTACCCGCGCCCGACGGCCCGATCAAACCAATTTTCTCGCCCGCCTTGATGTCCAGGTTCAGGCCATGAATCACGCCCTTGCCCTTGCCGTACTGGAAGTTGAGGTCCTGGAATTTCACCTCGCCTCGGCTGACGGCCAGTTTCGGCGCAGCGTCCCGATCGGTAATGCCCACTGGCTGCGCGATGCTCTGCAGACCGTCCTGGACCATGCCGATGTTTTCGAAAATGCCGTTGACCACCCACATGATCCAGCCGGACATGTTGACGATCCGAATCGCCAGACCGGTCGCCAGCGCAATCGCGCCCACGGAAATCAAAGACTGGGTCCACAACCACAAGGCCAGGCCCGTGGTGGTGACAATCAGAATGCCGTTGAGCGTGGTGATCACGGTGTCCATTTCGGTGATCACGCGGCCTGCCAGCTGGGTTTTCTCGGTCTGTTCGCTGATCGCTTCGCGGGCGTACTGCTGCTCCGAATTGGTGTGGGCGAACAACTTGAGCGTCGCGATGTTGGTGTAGCCATCGACGATGCGGCCCATCAGTTTCGAACGCGCGTCTGAAGAAATGACCGACCGAGCCTTCACCCGCGGCACGAAGTACCACAGCGCCAGAATGAACGCGATGATCCAGCTCAGCAGCGGAATCATCAGGCGCCAGTCAGCCTCGGCAAACAGCACCAGCGCGCTGATCGAATAGATCAGCACGTGCCACAACGCGTCCACCGACTGCACCGCCGAGTCACGCAGCGCGTTGCCTGTCTGGACGATGCGTTGGGCGATGCGCCCGGCGAAGTCGTTCTGGAAGAAATTCAGGCTCTGCTTGAGCACGTAACTGTGGTTCTGCCAGTTGATCATGCTGGTCATGCCGGGGCTGATGGTCTGATGCACCAGCAGGTCATGCAGGGCAACAAAGATAGGCCGCAGCACCAGCGCGACGACGACCATCCACGTCAGCTCGAACGCATGTTCGCGGAAGAAATTCGGGTTGGGCGTGCCCTGGGCAAGGTCGATGATGCGGCTCAGGTAGCTGAACAGCGAGACTTCGATCAGCGCGCCGATCAGTCCGACCACCAGCAGCGCGGCAAAGCTGGGCCACACCTGACGCAGGTAATACAGATAGAACGAGGCGACGGTGTTGGGCGGGGCGGCGGTGGGGGCTTCGCGGAATATATCGATCAGCTGTTCGAAACGGCGATAGAGCATTGGCAATGACGCCCACGCTTGAGCGGGCTCTCCTTTGGATGGGGATTGGATACAGCGGCTTGAGAGCAGCTCGGGATAGTCATCCGATCAGACCACATGGAAACGCGATTGCTCACGCTGAATCAAGGGGCCCGGTCCTTAAAATGCAAAAGCCGGGCAGGCGCCCGGCTTTTAGGCTTGCGGCAAGCTTAGTTCACGCGCTTGGCCGTCTTGATCAGGATCGGGTCAAGCGGCACGTTCTGCATTCCGCCCTTGTTGCCGGCCTGCGCATTGACGATCTGGTCAACGACGTCCATGCCCTTGACGACTTTGCCGAACACCGCGTAGCCGTAGTCACGGGCGCCGTGGTCGAGCATCGCGTTGTCCTTAACGTTGATGAAAAACTGGCTGGTGGCCGAATTCACTTCCGAGGTCCGTGCCATGGCGACAGTGCCGCGCACGTTGTGCAGGCCGTTATCGGCTTCGTTCTTGATCGGGTCGTTGGTGGGCTTCTGTTGCATCTGCGCGGTGAAGCCGCCGCCCTGAGCCATAAAGCCCGGGATGACGCGGTGGAAAATGGTGTTGTTGTAGAAGTTGCTGTCGACGTACTTGAGGAAGTTCTGGGTGCTGACGGGCGCCTTGTCCTGGTTCAGCTCGATTTCCACATCGCCGAAGCTGGTGTTCAGCACAACGTGAGGCGCCGGAGCGGCCATCAAATGACCGGCGAACAACACGGCAGCGGCGGAGAGGGCAATTTTCTTCAGCATGGGCAGAGTCCTGAAATTGATGTCGACTGCGAAAAAACAGGACGTAAGGGAAGCACGTTTGCGGGAATTTGGACAGTGGGGGCGTGGCGTTCCTCGTTTTACTGGGACCGGCTTCCGCCATCCCAGTGATTGCACGCATTGTTCTTGTGGGACCGGCTTCAGCCGGGAAGGGGCCAGTGTGAATACCCTCACCCTTGCGGTGCGACGCCCGACGCTTTCCCGGCTAAAGCCAGTCCTACTGATTAACGCTTTCTTCACAGCGTCTGCTGCTGGACTGAGGGGACTGATTTATTTACAGCGCTTCACCGTAAATTAATCTGTCCCCGGATAGAGCCTATTCAAAGCATCTGCTGCGGCGCCGGGAAGGGCGCATCCAGCGGCGCGGTGTCGAAACTCTGAATCAGATCAATCAGGATCTGCGTCGCAGGTCCCAGAGGTTTGTCCTTGCTGGAGTAAAGAAAAAACGTAGGGTGTCGGCTGCCGCCTTTGTCCAGCGGCAGGATTTTCAGCAGCCCATCTTGAATCTCCCGCTCAATGATGTGGCGGGGCAGCCAGGCAAAGCCCAGCCCGCTGCTCACGAACGCAGCAGCCGTCGCAAGGCTCCCGACCGTCCAGCGCTGTTCGGCACCGAGCCAGCCGACGTCGCGCGGCTGATTGCGCCCGGAATCACGAATCACCACCTGCAACTGACTTTCCAAGTCCTGAAAATTCAGCTCGCGTTGCAACTGATGCAGGGCATGCCCGGGGTGAGCGACGGCGACGAACTCCACCTTGCTCATCTCATTGCCGAGATAACCCGGAATGCTGAAGCCGCTGATGGCGAGATCGGCTACACCTTCCAGCAACACTTCCTCGACGCCCGACAGCACTTCCTCACGCAGCCGCACCCGACATCCGCGGCTCTGCGGCATAAAGGCTGTCAGGGCCCGGACCAGTCGCGTGTTCGGGTACGCAGCGTCGACCACCAACCGCACCTCGGCCTCCCAGCCCTGTTCCATGTGGTGGGCCAGGTCTTCCAGCTGGCTGGCGTTCTTCACCAGTTGCCGCGAGCGCCGCAACAACACCTCACCGGCCTCGGTCAGCACGGCTTTGCGGCCGTCGATGCGCAACAGCGGAACGCCGAGCTGGTCCTGCATCCTGGCGACGGTGTAGCTGACCGACGACTGCGAGCGGTGCAGCGCTTCGGCGGCCTGCGCGAAGCCGCCATGGTCGACAACGGCTTGCAGCGTGCGCCATTGATCAAGGGTGACGCGGGGCGCTTTCATCTCTCGCTCCTGTTGTCCTAAGCTGGCGGTCCCTGAATGGAGACTGCCCCATGAAAAGAATCTGTTGTGTGCTGCTGGCGATGCTGCCGATGAGCGCGTTCGCCTACCCCATCGACGTCGAGAAAGACATCAAGGGCGTGCAGGTCGACTACAACAGTCATGACGTCGCCTACGACATCGGCAACATCACCCTGAATAACTTTGGCGATGTCCCGGCCAAGTGCAGCGTGGTCTTTCGCAACGGTCCGGAAGCCCCGCGCACGCGCCGGGTCCAGGTCGCGCCAAAGAGCAGCACCGAAGTGACCGCCAAGTTCACCCGCGACATCGTCAAGCTGCGCATCTCCCTGAGCTGCGAGCCTCTGTAACCCGCGCGTCAGACTCGACGGAGCGTACTTCGGCTTCGGCGATAAAACAAATTCTTAGATGGGTTCGGGTCGATAGTCGGCTTCTTTGATCGAGACGCCGGCCGCAGAGAGGGCAGGGAGATGTGCGTTCTCGTACTGTAATGACATGCACCACGTCTCTTAATCGCCCGTTAATCCCGCCGCCCGATGATGCTCGCGTTCATCGACACTCCATTGGCACTCCTTCGCTCCTGAGTGCATTGCCCGATCGACCTGCAGGAATGCGCCGGGTCGATCGGGTTTTTTCTTTCCGGGTCAGACAACGCCGCAAACGGTGGACCCGCCGACCCGTTCAATAGACACGCCATGGCCAACCGGCTAAGGTCGCCGCCTTCAAAAAAGGGGCGACCATGGGCTATCTACTTTTCGTGACGCTGATTCAAGCGTTTTCCTTCAGCCTGATCGGCGTCTATCTGGCCGGGCACGTCGACAGCTACTTCGCCGTGCTGCTTCGCGTCGTGCTGGCCGGTCTTGTCTTCATCCCGCTCACACGCTGGCGTAGGGTCGAGCCGTCATTCATGCGCGGCATGCTGTTGATCGGTGCGCTTCAGTTCGGCGTCACCTACGTCTGCCTGTACCTGAGCTTTCGCGTGCTGACGGTCCCCGAAGTGCTGCTGTTTACCATCCTGACGCCGCTCCACGTCACGCTGATCGAGGATGCCCTCAATCGGCGCTTCAATCCGTGGGGCCTGTTGGCGGCATTGGTCGCGGTGCTCGGTGCGGTGATCATCCGCTACGACCGGGTTGATCCGAATTTCCTCGGCGGCTTTCTGCTGCTGCAAGTGGCGAACTTCACCTACGCGGCGGGCCAGGTGCTCTACAAACACCTGGTGGCCCGCCATCCCAGCGATCTGCCGCACTACCGCCGCTTCGGCTATTTCTACCTCGGTGCCCTGGCCGTGGCGTTGCCGGCGTTTCTGCTGTTCGGCAATCCGCAGCATTTGCCGGATGCGCCTCAACAGTGGGTGGTGTTGCTGTTCCTCGGCCTGTGTTCCACCGCGCTCGGCATGTACTGGTGGAACAAAGGTGCGTGCCTGGTCAACGGCGCCACATTGGCGGTGATGAATAACCTGCACGTGCCGGTGGGGCTGCTGATCAATCTGTTGATCTGGGGGCAGAACGAGGACTTGGGCAAGCTGTTTTTGGGCGGGCTGGTGATTGTTTCATCGGTGTGGATCAGTCGCCGCGGTCTTGTTCAACGCCGGGCTGTTCTCTGAAACAGCCGGGTTAGACGCCCGCGTCAATGACATTAACGAGGGTGATGTTAGATATCTTCATGCTTGGTTTTTCATGTTGGGTTCAACCGAATAGATTGGCCCCAACGAAACGACTTAACCAACTTACCAGCAACTATCCGGAGATCTACATCATGAAAAAGTCCATCGCTTTCGGCTTCGCATTGTCCATCCTGGCTACGGGTTCTGCATTCGCCAGCTCAGAGCACATTAACCAACGCGCTATTGTTAACGCTTCCAGCGCTACCGTTCTGGACAGCAAAGTCGCCAGCAAAGAGGCCGTCAAGCCTTTCGCTATCCAGATTTCCGGCACCGTGACCGTTGCTGAAAACCGCAAAGAGTTTGGTTCTAGCTACCAGCGTGATCGTTAATTCCTTGGGTGTTACAAGACTCAAAATAAAAGCCCGGCAGATGCCGGGCTTTTTTTTGTTTTAATTTCTTTTTATTCATGAGCGCGTCGGCTATCGCCCGGCGCTTCAGCACGATTCTCCAGACTGTAATCTCGCATCACGTCAGCAATGCGCAGGTGGTAATCATCGAATACTTGCCTACGCCCCGTAAGTTGCGCCGCACGATGCAACTCAAGGCCGCGCCACCGTTTAATGGCTTCCTCATCACGCCAAAATGACAGCGACAGAACTTTTCCTGGCTCACTCAGGCTCTGATAACGCTCCACTGAAATGAACCCATCCAAACCTTCCAGCAATGGCTTCAGTTCAGCCGCAAGATCAAGATACCGCTGGTATTGCTCCTCATGTGGCCACGCTTCAAAAATAACGGCGATCATTGTTGAGTCTCCCGGCTGCAATGGAAATAAGGAATCCGAGCATTGAGCGAGGGCAAGTAGCGCCATTGATGAGCGCGGACAGCGGTGGTGGGCTGTCTACGCAATAGCTCTGAAACCGCTTCAGAGGCAATACACAAAGCGAGTTGCTGGCCTGGGCATTCATGTCTGCCTGAGCCAAAGCTGAATATTCGACGGTGTGACCGTGTGAGCAAAAAGTTGTCAGGATCCGGGTTTGCGCAAGGATCCCTGTTCGCCGAAGCCAGTAACAAAAGAACCGTATCCCCGGCCTTCAGGACGCTGCCTTCGATAACACACTGTTCGGCAACGAACCGCCGTGTGTTTTGTATGGGGCAGTCGTGGCGCGCCGCCTCGGCTACCCACTCTGCAATACGCGCCGGTTGTTGAGGGGGTTCAAACAGGTCGGGGTTACGATGAATTGCTATGAGGGTGTTGCCGATCAAGCCTGCGGTGGCCTCGCAGGTCTGTGACAACAGGCCGATCAGATTAGCGATCAATGCGTCTCTGTCTCTCCAGCCCGTCACGTCACATTCCCTCAACACGTGGCTCATGAAGCGACTTCTTTCATCCTCGCAAAGCAGCAACTCTGCGAACAGTTGACTCAACCGAGTCGCTCCGGCATCGGCCTCATCCAGCTTGGTCTTGTCGCTTAAGGGGGAAAGGCAGCCCACAAAATTCTGGGTCAGGGTAACAACTTCACGTAACTGAGTGAAAGGAACGCCCATCAAGGTTGCCATGACGGATACGGGCAACGTCCACATCAATTCATTGAGGGCGTCGACCGGGGTATTGAGGGACTCGAACACCTGCGACACAATTTCTGCGATGTTTTCGTCATGCACAGAAGCCAAAGCGGGCGCAATGGCCATTCTTGGACACTGGTGTTCAGCTCCCTCGTTCATGCGCATGAGACGACCGAAAATACGACCCGCGGCGCCCTGTGCAATTGCGAGAGGAACCGGCTCATCAAGAGGACGGACTCGACAGTCCGAATGTTTCAGAATGGCCTCTACGGCACTGGCATCACTGGCGATCCACAGGCGTAGATCTGCATCGAACAACAGCCCCTTTCGTTGCCTTAAACCTGCGTAATAAATATAAGGGTCGGCATGGCTGGCTGCTTCAAACGGCGTCATTTCTGAAAGTCCTGTTCACAAAGAACGGCTAATATCCGGCACTGCGCACGTTAACGATTCGTTCAGGAACGAAATATGGACTCCCCAGGCAATGACACCGCCATTTCAAGGGTCGCCGGCGCAATCGCCGAACCAGCAAGGACGAAGATGCTCTGTTCGTTGATGGATGGGCATGCACGTACAAGCACAGAAATGGCTGTCATCGGCGACGTAAGTGCCTCTACCGCAAGCGCGCATTTGGCAAGGCTCAAAGAGGACGGGCTGGTGAAGCTGCACACGCAGGGCAGGCATCGGTATTACAGTCTGGCGGACGCAGACGTGGCCAGAGCGATTGAGGCCCTCATGGTGATCAGTCAGAAGCCGGAAACCCGGTTCGTCCCGAATACCCCGGGTCGACTGCAAATCGCACGAACCTGTTATGACCACATGGCGGGTTCATTGGCTGTAAAACTGCACGATTGTTTCCTCGAGTCAGGCTGGCTGACCATGTCAGCCCCTGACGACGGTAATTATCAACTCACTGTCAGCGGCGAAAAAGCGATGGCCGACCTGGGGCTCGATGTGGAGACAGTCAGGGCGCAGCGACGTCGCTTCGCCTGCTCATGCCTGGATTGGAGCATGCGCCGCCCGCATCTCGCCGGAGCACTGGGTGCCGCCTTCCTGCACATAGCGACCAGCCGCAAATGGGTTATTCAAGACCTTGACAGTAGGGCACTGGCGTTGACGCCAAACGGAAAGAAAGAGTTCTCCGTTCGATTCGGGGTCAGCACTGAAAACAATGCGCCTTAGCTGTGCTTGGGCGTTAAGCGCTGCCCGGTTGCTGCAGACTTTGATTCGACGACATCTTCTCCAACCCAATCCGTAAATCCGCCCCGCTTGGCTGTTGATAAACCCCCAGCCCGAACTCCGGCAGCACGGCCAGCAGGTAATCAAAAATATCCCCCTGAATGCGCTCGTAGTCACCCCAACTGGTGGTGCGGGTGAAGCAGTAGATTTCCAGCGGAACGCCCTGGGCCGTGGCCTCCATCTGGCGGACCATGCAGGTCATGTCCGGGTGGATATCGACGTGGCTTTTCAAGTACGCCAGCGCGTAGGCGCGGAACGTGCCGATGTTGGTGATACGGCGGCGATTGGCCGACATTTCTGCGACGTTGCCCTGGGCTTCATTCCACGCTTTGAGCTCGGCTTTTTTGCGGCCCATGTAGTCGGTCAACAGGCGAACCTGGGTCAGCTTCTGTTCTTCTTCATCGGAGACGAAGCGCACGCCGCTGGCATCGATGAACAGGCTGCGCTTGATCCTGCGCCCGCCGGACTGCTGCATCCCGCGCCAGTTCTTGAACGACTCGGACATCAAGCGCCAGGTTGGGATCGAGACGATAGTCTTGTCGAAATTCTGCACCTTCACGGTGTGAAGCGTGATATCCACCACGTCGCCGTCGGCACCGACCTGTGGCATCTCGATCCAGTCGCCGACCCGCAGCATGTCGTTGCTGGTCAGCTGCACGCTGGCAACGAAGGAGAGCAGGGTGTCTTTGTAGACGAGCAGAATCACCGCTGACATCGCGCCGAGGCCGGAAAGCAGCAGCAACGGCGATCGGTCGATCAACGTGGCAACGATGATGATCCCGGCGAACACGTAAAGGATCATTTTCGTCAGCTGCACGTAGCCCTTGATCGAGCGGGTGCGGGCGTGTTCGGTGCGCGCGTAGATGTCCAGCAGGGCGTTGAGCAGCGCGCCGACGGTGAGCATGAGGAAGAGGATGGTGAACGCCAGCGCGATGTTGCCGAGCACGTGATTGGCGGCAGTGCTGAGGTTCGGGACCAGATTCAGCCCGAATTGAATCACCACCGAGGGCGTGACCTGGGCCAGTCGGTGAAAGACTTTGTTGTGCAGAAAATCGTTGAGCCAGAACAACGACGGCTGCCGGCTCAGGGCTTTCATGGCGTAAAGGATCATCCATCGCGCCAGCCGCCCGAGGGCGAAAGCCGCGACGAGCAGTAACAGCAATCCGGTGATCGTGCGCAGCATTGGCTGGTTTTCCAGCAGCGTCCAGATTTCCTGGGCGCGTAGCCAAAGCGAATGGGTGTCCATGGGCGCTGGATCTCCTGATCAGAAATGGGGGGCGCGATTAGAGCATTGATAGGGAAGCGAGGGCAGGGTAGGGCAAATCCGGTAACAAAATAGGCCCTTTGAGCTAAAGAGACTCGGCGAATCCGGCTTAAACCGGTACCCTATGCGACTGTTTTTTTGTATTACGCCGAGGTAACACCCGTGTTCTCCCAATTCGCCCTGCACGAACGCCTGCTAAAAGCCGTGGCCGAACTCAATTTCGTCGAGCCAACGCCTGTGCAAACAGCGGCCATTCCGCTGGCGCTGGAAGGACACGATCTACGGGTGACGGCGCAGACCGGCAGCGGCAAGACTGCCGCGTTCGTATTACCGATGCTCAATCGCCTGATGGGCCCGGCCAAGGTTCGCGTCGACATCCGCGCCGTGATCCTGCTGCCGACCCGCGAGCTGGCCCAGCAGACGCTCAAGGAAGTGGAGCGTTTCTCCCAGTTCACCTTCATCAAGGCCGGCCTGATCACCGGCGGCGAAGATTTTAAGGTCCAGGCCGCCATGCTGCGCAAGGTGCCGGACATCCTCATCGGTACGCCGGGTCGCCTGCTGGAGCAACTCAACGCCGGCAACCTCGACCTCAAGCAGGTTGAACTGCTGGTCCTCGACGAAGCCGACCGCATGCTCGACATGGGCTTTGCCGAAGACGTCGAGCGTCTGGCTGGCGAATGTGCCAATCGTCAGCAGACCATGCTGTTCTCGGCCACCACCGGTGGTTCGGGCCTGCGCGAGATGATCGGCAAAGTCCTGAAAGACCCGCAGCATTTGCAGGTCAACAGCGTCAGCGAACTGGCTCCCGGCACTCGTCAGCAGATCATCACCGCCGACCACAACGTGCACAAAGAGCAGGTCCTCAACTGGCTGCTGGCCAACGAGACCTACCAGAAAGCGATCATCTTCACCAACACCCGCGCCATGGCCGACCGTATTTATGGCCGCCTCGTGGCGCTCGAGTACAAGGCGTTCGTGCTGCACGGCGATAAAGACCAGAAGGATCGCAAGCTGGCGATCGACCGTCTGAAGCAGGGCGGCGTCAAGATCCTGGTGGCGACCGATGTCGCGGCCCGTGGCCTGGACGTCGACGGCCTGGACATGGTCATCAACTTCGACATGCCGCGCACCGGCGACGATTACGTTCACCGCATTGGCCGCACTGGCCGTGCCGGTGGCGAAGGTCTGGCGATCTCGCTGATCACTCACGGTGACTGGAACCTGATGTCCAGCATCGAGCGCTACCTGAAGCAGAAGTTCGAGCGCCGCACGATCAAGGAAGTCAAAGGCACCTACACCGGACCTAAGAAGGTCAAGGCGTCGGGCAAGGCTGTCGGCGTGAAGAAGAAAAAAACCGATGGCAAAGGTGACAAGAAGGGCGACAAAAAGAAAGCTGTCGCCAAGGGGCCGACCAAACGCAAGTCGGTAAACCGTCCGAAGGCCGAGCCTTTGGTCAGCCAGGACGGGATGGCGCCGCTGAAAAAGCGCGTCACGCGTCCGCCGGTCGCTGAATAAGCCCCTCCTGCCTCCCGGCCAGCCCGCTGAACGGCTGGCCCTCCACTGGGTCACAACCACTGAGCATCAAGCCCGTTGACCGGATGTCACGGGTATTGCCCTGTTGGCCCACTGGAGGTTGAAACATGTCTAAACGATACGACTGGGACCTGATCGAGCGTCTGTTGCACCACGTGCAAAACAGCGTCGCAATCGCCGATGCATCAGAAACCCACGCCGCAGAATTGAGAACGTTGTTGCTCGAACGCGGGTTCATTGCTGCCCACACCAGCGGTGCAGGCGGGCATGGCGAAGGCGCTACCCTTACGCCTCGAGGCGCGAGCTTGCTGGCGATGATCGACAGCAGCATTCCGGGCAATGACCATCCGCGTCAGGTGCTGGATGAACAGGGCGATGCGCTGGACCCGGAGACCTTTGACGAGGTGGCCTCCAAGGCGCAAATCGCCTGACCCAAGGAGCGTCCTGATCAGGACGCTTTTTTCATGCTCTTGTAGCAACTCAAATCCGTGAAGTCCTTGCGCACATCGGCGATCTTCGCCAGCAACTTCTGCCGCTGATCAGCCGTGCTCTGCGCCATCAGATCCGCAATCAACGAAATCGCTGCCTGCTCGGTATGGTCGTAGGTCGCGCGGTATTCAGGGGTCCAGAAGGTCTGACGGTCTTGCAGAAGGCTGGCGATTTTTTGATCGAAATCGGCGGCGTTACGCTGTTTCACCGCCGCCAGCAATAGCGACTGCCAGTGGGCGCGGTTATCGATCCACAGGCGGTTTTGCTCACCCAGCGACGTCGACCATTGCATCACCCGCCCCTGCTGCGCGGCATTCAGTTTGCCCATCCACGGCGTCAGACGTTTCTCCATGCGCTGAGCGCGTTCACTGATCTGCTTGTCCAGCGGCTGGTCGACGAACTCGTCCTCATGCTTGCGCAGGTCCTTGGCGAACGCTGTCTGCATCTCGCCCACTTGCTGATCGTCCAGCTGACGCAGCAGCTCGACCGCCGAAGGCGTGATTTCTTTGGAGAGGGTGGCGATGGCTTGCCGCGCTTCGGCGGTGCGCGCCTTGAGCTGCTCCTGATTGACCTGGTTGTTTTCGACCATCCCTTGCAGACGGTCCAGCCAGTCTAGGTAACCGGGGATCTGGGTGGTGCAGTGCCAGCTCAAGTGCTCTTTCAAACGCTCGTCGAGCCAGTCTTTCTGCGACGCGTTCATGTCCAGGTAGTCGTTGAGCGACCAGGGAATGATGAAGTCCAGATGCCGATACGTCAGACCAATCTGACTGCACCCCGCCAACAGTGTCAGGCTCAGCCACAGCGAAATAAAGGTCTTCAACACAATGCCCATGACTGCTCCTTGCCGGTTCGTCTCCCCGTTATAGAGCAAGTCAGGTCACGGCGGTTCAACCCATCAGAAAAACGAGCGCACGACCTTCAGCGTCACGGTGCCTTCGCACTGAGGATTGTGCCCGCTGTAAGCGCTGCAATCGGCGCCGGTGAGGCTCGAACCGCTGTACATCAAGTTCATGTCCATGCCCAGCACGGGCCGCGACACATTGAACGACCAGTCGCTGTAGGCATTGACCACGCCGCCGCCGTCGATGATTGAAGGCGAATCGAGCTGGTGGTTGCCGTACTGCATGCGCAGGTCCAGGCCCAGCGGAATCATGCTGCCCAGGTCGAGGAACAGGGTGCTGTCCTGGCGACCGGCGTCAGTGCTGAAGGCAGTGCCGATGCGGCTGTCGAAAATCCGGAAACCGGCGTAGAGCTCGTGGCTGTCGAGCTGGTCGGTGTTCGGGTAGCTGTAGCGAATGACGCCAAGCTCATAGCCGAGTGTTTTGTCGAAGGGCTTTTTGAACCCCATGTAGGAGTCCACCTCCAGCGCAGTGTCGGGGGTCAGCCCTGCGCTGGGCGACCATTGCCCGAAGTAGAAACCGCTGTCGTGGGTGAGGTCGAGCCCGCCGTGGAACTTCGAATCCGCACCGCTCGGCGTCACCAGGCCCTGGGCCATGGTGCGGCTGGGCGTGGTGCCAAGCTTGAGGCTGAAGTCGCCCAGCTCCCGCTCGATGACCTGAGCGCTGGCGGCGTGATGCATGAGGGCGGCGCAGGTAAACACCGCACCGGTCCAACGGTTGAAACAGCGAGCATAAGGCATGCTTCACTCCTTTCAGGTTTCGGAGGAGTGGGTCGAAGGTATCTATCCGGGAGCCGAATGGCCCGACAAGAACCGCGATCTAGAGCGCCGCAAGGATACCGCCGATTGGCGTTATCTCGCGACCATTGGTCGATTCGATGCAGATGCGCTGAACGTTGCGATCAGTTCGCCACGGAAATCAGCTGATTGACGACGATCAAGGCCTGGGGGAACGAGGGGTAGCCGCTGGTGGCGACATCGAGTTTTTCGTACCTGGCACGGTACTCGCGGGCCTTGTCCTGATCGACCATACCGGCCCGTTGAGCCTGCAGGGCGATGGCCAGCGGGTAGTTGCGATCGGCTGAATCATTGAGCCTGGCATCGATCTGTTTAGGGCTGGCGTTCTGACGCAAGAGCAGTATCGCCTGGTAAAACTCCGCCTCGCCGGTCGTGTCTTCCCTTGCTGCCCTCTCAAGCAAAGCGCTGGCGAGTTCGTCGTTTTCGGCGCGGCGTTCGTTGATCAGCAGCTTGGCCTGAAGCATGTCGTTCTGGTAAAGCAGATAGTCGGCGCGGCAGGGGCTGCCTGCCACCGAGTTGTCACAACCGTGGCTCGCACAGCCGGTCAGCCCGAGGCTTAGCAGGGCGCCGATGATCATCCGTTTGTTCATGTCGGTTTCCGCAGAGACTTCAGAAGTTCAGGGCATCGTCCGCTCTATCCCATGACCCATACGCAGCGCGATGAATGAGCAGTCATGTGACGAGAGTAAAGCAGAGCTTTGTGAAGCGGGGGAGCGATAGACCTGGCGCCTTGTGATCAAAGCGCCTGGATGTCGACCGCGGAGGCGGGAGAAAATTTACTTTTTGCCGAGGGAGATCTGTTTGGATGGGCCGAAGGTCTGGCCGCTGACACCTTTGGCGATCTGCTGGATCTCGCCACCGGATTTCAGGAAAGCTGCAATTTGCGCGTTGATCGAATCGCTGGTCTCAACGGCAGGAGCTGGCTTGGCTTTCGAGTTGGATGCTTTTACACGCATGGCTGCTATCGACCTATGTAAATTTAATACGGCCGGCCATCCTATCGGAATTGGCCGCAAATTGCTTGGGTATTATCCGATGAGGGGAGGGCCAGCGGTCGTGAAGGGCTGCGTAAACGTTTCCTGAAAAGAGCGGCTAAATGACTGTTTTAATTGCGATGTTCAATCCGGCGTTCTGTTGAATAAGACCAGCGTTGAAGGCTGCGGTCAGGCTCGTCGACCTGACGAATGGCTCGAGCCGTGCACCGGCTCTGCTGTGTCGCTCACCAACGGATTGATTTCCAGCGTGCCGAAGTCGGCGCCGGATGTCGGTACGAAATGCCCGCCGGAATGCCCGCCCGAATTCGGGTAGAATGCCGCCCACGTAACGAGGGTATCTGGACATGGCTTTAGTCGGGCGCTACAACAGTTTGCAAGTGGTTAAACACACCAACTTCGGTTTATATCTGGACGGGGCGCAAGATGGCGAAATTCTGCTGCCCAATCGATATATCCCCAAAGATATTCCCAGCGAAGATGAAGACTGGCTCAACGTCTTCATTTATCTGGACAGCGATGACAAGTTAATCGCCACCACCGAGAAACCCAAGGTTCAGGTCGGTGAATTCGCCAGCCTCAAAGTGGTTGAAGTCAACAGCATTGGCATCTTTCTGGATTGGGGACTGCCCAAGGATCTGCTGCTGCCATACTCGGAAGAAAAGCAGCCGCTGAAGGCCGGGGACTACTGTGTGGTGCATGTCTACCTCGACAAGCACACGCGCCGCATCACGGCGACAACGCGTCTTGATCGTTATCTGGACAAGGTGCCTGCCAACTATACAGTCGGGCAGGAAGTGGACTTGCTGGTGGCTGAAGAAACCGCGATGGGTTTCAAGGCGATCATCAACAACAAGCACTGGGGCCTGATTCACAAGAACGAAGTGTTCAAGTTCCTGCGGTCCGGCAAACAGGACAAAGGCTTCATCAAGGAAGTGCGCAGCGACGGCAACATCAGCCTGAGTCTGCAGCCAGTCGGCGAACAGCTTGCCAGCAGCCTCAACGCGCAGATCCTCGGCAAGTTGCGTGACAACAACGGCGTATTGCCTGTCAGCGACAAGAGCGATCCTCAGGTCATCAGCAACCTGTTCGGCGTCAGCAAGGGTAACTTCAAGAAAGCGATCGGCGCGCTCTACAAACAGGGCCAGATCGTCATTCACGCCGACCGTATCGAACTGGTCTGACGTGACATTCGACTGCAGCGCCGGGCATTCGGCGCTGCAGCGTTTTGCTTAGCCTTGCCGGATCACTTCTGCACGAAGCTGGCGAAGCTCAGGTTCGCGCCATTCGGGCGCATGTCCTTCAAATACGAATCCTTGTCGGCCGAGAGCTCCAGGCTCACGGTGGACTTGCGCTTGCCTTCGTTGCGAACCACCACCGCATCTTTCTGATCACGCAGGAACTTGGTCGTCACCTTCAGGTGAATCAACTCATCGGTGCTCGGCGTGTGCAGAAGCAGATGCAGCCACTCGTACTGACCCACCGCCAGACGGCTCATGGGCAAATCAAACCACCAGATACTGCGCTTGGGGTCGAGCACGGCGAAGTGCGTGTTATTGGTGCCGAGCACGGCGCCGCCGAGCTGTTCATTACGGCGCGCAATGGCCTGCTGCTTATCGAGTTTCATAACATTCCTGGATCACGGTCTCGTCAACCTGGCCCGACGCCCTGAGCGCCGCCGGTTCGGTCGCGCATTCTCCGGGGTTCTCGGGCAAACATAAAGGCAAAATTGGCCGCGGCCATTCGCGGCCTTCGACAGGGACGCGGAGCGTCCCGGGCTGCATTCCCACGCAGAGCGTGGGGACGATCAAATGTCAGCGTCTGAACGGGCCTCTTCCCGGCTAAAGCCGGTCCCACTAAAAGCAACGCGTGCCTTCGGTGGCCCAGGCGACGCGCCCGTAGGACCGGCTTCAGCCGGGAAGCTCTTGATCCGCTTTTGATCTGCTTTTGATCTTCGTACGCAAGAAGTCCAGACACCACAAATCGCGACTTTGGTGCAGGCTGAACGCAGGTCTCGCGGAGTGGGCCGAGCCGCATGGATGCGGCGAGAGCGCCGTCAGGACATGGATGTCCGTTCGGCGCGGGCCCACGGAGCGAGACCGGAGTGAAGGAACCCTGACGAAGGAAGGGCCAAACCGAGAGCAAGCACCTTTGGTTACTTGGGGTGCTTTTCCAAGTAACTCGCCGAAGGCGAAACATCTCTGCCTTTAGGCAGAGCACTAATCGACGCGGCTTCGCGAATTAATTGAACCTCTGATTCCCCGCTCCGGTCAGTTCTAGTGTCGAGTTAATGACATCCTATTCTCACCCTGGAGTGAACCCTATGAGCAGCACCGGCGATAAAGTCAAAGGCATGGCTAACGAAGCAGTAGGCAACGTCAAGCAGGGCGTCGGCAAAGTGACCGACAACGACAAACTGCGTGCCGAAGGCAAAGCGCAAGAAATCAAAGGCGAAGTCCAACAGTCCGTTGGCGAAGCGAAAGACGCTGTGAAAAAAGGCGTCGACAAGGTCTAAAACCCTTGCGCCTAGAGCTAGCGAGCTCCAGGCGACCCGATTTGCGACACCATAACGGCCATCCTCTGATGGCCGTTATTGTTTGCGTCCCCGACCGCCTGAAACACATCAACGGTAGCCAACACCCCGGGCACCCTGTAAAAAGCCAGCCCGTTCGGGCAACTGACGGAATTTCAACGCGATTGCCCGCTCGTATGCATACCGCTTGTAGATACCCTTGAATCAATAACCGTGCTTCGGCTACATCTGTGTCGCGAAAGGAGACGCCATGATATTCCCGGACTTGCGCCAGCTCAGCATCAAGACAGTGTTGGTCAGAACGGTCAAAGAGTTTGTCGATGACGAGATGTCGACGTACGCCTCCGCGCTGGCCTACCAGATGCTGTTTTCGCTGTTCCCGTTCCTGCTCTTCCTTATCGCCCTGATCGGCTTCCTGCACCTGCCGGACTTTTTTAGCTGGCTGCGATTGCAGTCTGAACTGGTCCTGCCGCCGCAAGCACTCGACCAGGTCAATCCGGTCATCGACCAGCTGCAACAGTCCAAGGGCGGATTGCTGTCGATCGGTATCGTGATCGCGCTGTGGACAGCCTCGGCTGGCGTGCGACTGATGATGAGCGCCATGAACGCTGCGTATGACGTGGTCGAAGCGCGCCCGGCCTGGAAGCGCATCCCGCTGTCGGTGTTCTACACCATCGGCATCGCCGGCATGCTGCTCACGGTAGCCGCGCTGATGGTCACCGGCCCGGTGGTCATGAACTGGCTTGCCTCGCAGATCGGCATGGAAGACTTCATTGTCACGCTGTGGACGATTCTCCGCTGGCCACTGATCATCATCCTGCTGATGGTCGCGGTGGCGATCATGTATTACGTCATGCCCGACGTTAAACAGAGCTTCCGCTTCATCACCCCGGGCTCAGTGCTCGCGGTGGTGGTGTGGATCGTCGCGTCGCTGGGCTTTGCCTACTACGTCAAAACCTTCGCCGACTACAACGCGATGTACGGCAGCATCGGGGCGATCATCGTGTTGCTGCTGTATTTCTATATCTCGGCAGCGGTGTTGTTGCTGGGTGCCGAGATGAACGCCGTGATCGAGCACATGTCTGCCGAAGGTAAAGAGAAGGGCGAGAAGGAAGAGGGCGAGCGCGATGGCACGGCCGATTTTAATACGGTGCACCTCAAGCAGCACGTTTCGGGTCTCGGCCGCGATCACAGCCATGACCACGACTACACCCCAACGCCGCCGGTGCTGAAGACCGACAAGTTCTGATAACGCTCATGGCAAAGGCGCCCGCTGGTGGCGCCTCTGTCCGATGCAGAGGGCCCGCAATGATTCGCGAAATACTGAAAATGGGCGACGAGCGCTTGCTGCGCATCGCACCACCTGTCCCTGAATCGATGTTCGGTTCCCGTGAGCTGAAGACACTCATTGAGGACATGTTCGAGACCATGGAAAGCGTCGGCGGTGTCGGCCTGGCTGCGCCGCAGATCGGGATTGACCTGCAGCTGGTGATCTTCGGTTTCGAGAGCAGTGATCGTTATCCGGATGCCGAAGCGGTCCCCCAGACCATCCTGCTCAATCCTTTGATCACGCCGCTGGAGCAAACCCTGGAAGAGGGCTGGGAAGGCTGTCTGTCTGTGCCAGGCCTGCGCGGTGTGGTCGATCGCTACGAGCACATCCGTTACGAAGGTTTCGACCCCGATGGCAAGCTCATTCAGCGGGAAGCCCGGGGTTTCCATGCGCGGGTCGTCCAGCATGAATGCGATCACCTGATCGGCCGGTTGTACCCGTCACGCATTACCGACTTCAGCCGCTTCGGATTCATCGAAGTGCTGTTCCCGGGGATGGACCCGAACTCGGACGAGTGACGGCGGCTCCGGTCAACGGAGTTTTTTGGGCAGATGAGTACCATGTGGGAGTGACCGGGGTGGCGGGTCAATCAGTACTGCGCACAAGCGATATCAACCGCTTGGTCTGCCGATAACGCGCCAGCCGTGCGGCCAGTTCCTGTGGCAAATGCTGAACCTCAAGGAAGCCAAGCCGCTGATAAAACCCGCGCAACTCAGGCTCACAGAATAACCAGACGTTTCCTTCAACCGACGTCAGCGCTGCCTTGACCAACCCCGCCGCAATACCTCGTCCACGCTCGCTCGGCGCAACAAACAGCCCGGTCAACCAGTGCCCGCCAGCCACCGGCGTCAGGCACAGGGCGCCAATAATGTCCGGCTGGCGCGCCACCCACACCTGCGCCTCACCCTTGGCGCGCATGGGCGATTGATGGGCGCGGTAGAACTTCTCCAGCAATGGGCGCTGCACGTCGGGAAGGGGCAAAAACTGAATGTCGGGCATCTGCGGCAGGCGTCGGAGAAAGGGTGGATTCAGCGCATCGTTCTACCGTCATAACCAATCGATCTACAAGTTTTTCCTGCGCCGTTGCACAACCGGTTATCAGCCCGAATGCAGGAACCGGCAATGCCCCACTATCTGGATGACGCGCAGCGCGAAGAGATCAAGCGCCTGCGTGCAAGCTTTACAGGCCGCACGGAATGGCCGACCTGGTTGCTGCTGATCGGTGTGTACGCAGGCTGGCCGACGTTATTGCTTGCCAGCCCGCATCTGGGGATTTGGCCTACGACGCTGCTGATGATTCCGCTGCTGGTGCTGTGGATGTCGGTGCAACACGAGGTGCTGCACGGCCATCCCACGCGTTCGTTGCGACTGAACAAGGTGCTCGGTTACGCGCCTTTTGCGGTCTGGTACCCGTACACGCTGTATCGCGATACCCATATGCAGCATCACTGTGATGAAGACCTGACCGTCCCCGGTCGCGACCCGGAAAGCCGCTATCTGAGTCAGCTGCAATGGGAACAGACCGGCAGGCTGATGCGTTTGTTGCGCTGGCTCGACAAGACGCCGCCGGGCCGTCTGGTGTTTGGCGTGCCGTTGGCGCTGAGTAGCCTGATCGTCGGCGAAACCCGTCGATTGCTGCGTGGCGAGCGTCAGGCCTGGGCGATGTGGTCGACCCATGGTGGATTGCTGGTGCTGATGTTTTTATTCATCGAGCATTACGCCGCGATCTCGGCCCTGCATTACGTGATTTTTTGCAGCGTACCGGCGCTGGCGGTGTCGATGGTTCGCTCTTATTACGAGCACCGTCCCGGTGAGCAACCTCAGGAGCGCACCGTCATCAATGAGGCCTCGTGGCCGTGGGCCTGGCTGTTCCTGAATCTGAATCTGCACCTCGTCCACCACGACTTGCCCGGCCTGTCGTGGTATCACATGCCCGTCGTGTATCGGGCGCGGCGCGAGGAGTGGCTGGCTCGCAGTGGCGGATTTCTGGTGGCCGGTTACGCGGAACTCTTTCGTCGCCACAGCTTCAATCCTATCGACAGCCCGCAACATCCCTATGTCTGAAGACCCCAGGTCTGATGAGGAATACCGAACATGCCCCAAGGCTTCGCCGAACTGTTGATGTACGTCGCGCCGCTGCGCGTTCAGCAGGCGCAAGAGCAGTGGCTGAGCCGCGTGCTGGAAATCCTCGGCGTGCAGCGTCTCGATGCTCAAGACCCGGAATTGAAAACGCTGTGGCTGTCGCCGCACTTGCTGCTGACGCAAACCTGCGGTTATCCGCTGATGACGGAATTGCAGGGCAAGGTGCAGGTGGTCGGTCGTCCGGTTTATCAGCTGCCCCATAGCGACGGTGGCAACCATTGCAGCCTGTTGGTGGCCCTCGAGGACGATCCGCGTCAGTCCCTCGTCGAGTTCAGGGGCAGTCGTGGCTTGCTGAATTCACGGGATTCCAATTCCGGCATGAACCTGTTCCGCCACGCCCTGGCGCCGCTTCAACAGAATGGGAAGTTCTTCGCTGACGTCACGCTCACCGGCGGACATCGCAACAGTCTCGCCGCGATCAAAGCGGGCGATGGCGATCTGGCCGCCATTGACAGCGTCACCTTCGACTACCTGGCCCGCGATGCCAGCGAGGAAGTGGCTGGCGTGAAGGTGATTGCTCGAACGGCGGAGGGGCCGTGCCTTCCCTACATCACCCGCCTTGGCGCCGATGCTGATGCCATCCGCGCGGCGATGAATCAAGTGCTCAGCGAACTCCCCGATGTCGCCCACGTGTTGGCGATCAGCGAGGTGCTGCCGGCGAGCGAGGCCGATTACCAAGTGCTGCTCGACTACCAACTGCAGGCTGCATCCCTGGGGTTGCAATTGCTTTAGTTATTCCGTAGTGATCTATAAGAATCACTTTTAAGTATTTTTACTGCATAACCGCCCTTGTTAGCATGGCCTCTCGGAAAGTCCCGAACACAGAAATTTCAGGGCAGGGGATGTCTTATGGCTGGCGCCGACGTTATGCATCGCCACTACCTCAGCGAGCTGTTCGTTCAGCACTACGGGTGGCTGTGCGTTCGCTTGCGCCGGCTGCTCGACTCCGAGCAGAGCGCTGAAGACGTCGCCTCCGAAACCTTCCTGCAACTGCTGGCTTCGCCCAACGTTGTGCCGATTCGTGACCCGCGCGCGCTGCTGACCACCATCGCCCAACGCCTGGTATATGAGCGCTGGCGGCGGCGCGATCAGGAGCGCGACTATCTGCAAGGCCTGTCCCAAGAGGCAGCGACCCCATTTGCCTCGGCAGAAAGCCACGCCGCCACGCTGCAGATGCTTGACCTTCTGGATCGCCGCCTTGATCGCCTGCCTGCGAAGATCAAATCAACCTTTGTGCTCTCCCGTCGCGGCGGGCTGACCTATCCTGAGATTGCCGCGCAGTTGGGCATTTCGCAGCGCTCAGTGAGCGACTACATGGATAAGGCTGAAACCTGTTGCCGTCGCGCTTGTCTGGAATAGAGCGTGTGCTGTGCCCGGCCAACTGTGCCAACCCGATTGAGCTCCCCCATCCCCGAGCGACGAGAGACATCCATGACACCAATCAAAAAACTGCTGGGCGGCTCGCTGCTGGCACTGGCTGCCCTGACGGGCTCGGCGTACGGCGCAGAGAAAACCGCGCCGATTCATTTCGGCGACATCACCTGGGAGAGCGGCAGCCTGATCACCGAAATCCTGCGCACCATCGTGGAAAAAGGCTACGGCTATCCCACCGACAAGTTGCCCGGCAGCACGGTGAGTCTGGAAGCGGCGCTGGCGAAGAACGATATTCAGGTGATCGGTGAAGAGTGGGCCGGACGCAGCCCGGCGTGGGTCAAGGCGGAGGCCGAAGGCAAGGTTCACGGCCTTGGCAACATCGTCAAAGGCGCAACCGAAGGCTGGTGGGTGCCGGAATTCGTCATCAAGGGCGACCCGGAGCGGGGCATCAAACCGCTGGCGCCTGACCTGAAATCGGTGTCGGACCTGCCCAAATACAAAGACGTGTTCAAGGACCCGGAATCCCCGGACAAGGGCCGCTTCCTCAACAGCCCGACCGGCTGGACGTCAGAGATCGTCAACACTCAGAAGCTCAAGGCCTACAAGCTCAACGACAGCTACGTGAACTTCCGCACCGGGTCGGGCGCGGCGCTGGATGCTGAAGTCGCATCGTCGATCCGCCGCGGCAAGCCGGTGTTGTTCTACTACTGGTCACCGACGCCGCTGCTGGGTCGCTTCAAACTCATCAAGCTGGAAGAGCCGCCGTTCAACGAAGCAGCCTGGAAAACCCTCGCCGACGCCAGCAACCCCAACCCGATCGGCTCCAGCTCCCTCGCTGCCCACCTGGCGATTGGCGTGTCTGAACCGTTCCGGCAGCAGTACCCGGATCTGGTGAGCTTTTTCGAGAAAGTGGACCTGCCCATCGACGAGCTGAACAAAACCCTTGGCGAGATGAGCGAGAAGCGTCAGGAACCGAGCGTCGTGGCGAAAAGCTTCCTGAAAGATCACCCGGAAGTCTGGACCGCCTGGGTACCGGCTGAGGTCGCCAGCAAGGTGAAGGCGGGGCTGTAAGCGCTCTCTCTTCAAGCTGTGGGACAAGCGGGCTCCCGCTTGTCCCGCAGGCAATCCTTTCCCGTAAGAATGAGCTTGCTCGCGAAGAGGACGGAACATTCGCTGAATCTCCAGTGGCTGTACTGACGTCTTCGCGAGCAAGCTCACGCCTACAGTGATCGGGTGTAAATTACCCCCCCACGCAACCACTACCGCGACCGACAACCCTGACTGGCGACGATGCCTGCCGTGCGCCAAGCTCAAGGCGTGTAACGATCCTCTCGCGAGCCCGCGATCATGAACACGTTATTGACCCTCCTGCACACCGAACGCCTGATCCTGCGCGAACTCACTCCCGACGACACCCCGGCGCTGGCGCAAATCCTTGGCGATGCCGAGGTGATGCGCCATTCGGTGGCGGGCGTGTTGTCGGAAAAGGCGACGGGCGAGTTCATCGACTGGTGCCGGATTTCCTACCGTGAACGCGGCTTCGGTCCGTGGGCGGTGGTGGAGAAATCTACCTCAACCCTGGCCGGTTTCTGCGGTCTCAATGCCGAGCGTGTGGATGACAAGGACGAGATCGAACTTGGCTATCGACTCGCAACCGGGTTCTGGGGGAAAGGCCTGGGCACCGAAGCGGCGCGCAGCGCTCTGGCTTATGGTTTTGAAGAGCTGCAGGTGCCGTCGCTGATCGCCATCGTTCAACCGGCCAATGTCGCGTCGGTGAAGGTGATTCAAAAGCTCGGGTTCGGCGGGTTCGTTCACAGTCAGTACCATCGCCAGGGCGTAAGGATCTACCGCATGACCGCGCAGCAATGGGCGCTGGGTGGTTCAGAGGAATTGGCTTGAGACCTTCCCGGCTAAAGCCGGTCCCACAAAGTACGCGATCCCAGTGGGACCGGCTTTTTCAAGACTCCGTAGGACCGGCTTTAGCCGGGAAGAGACCAGCGCAGGCACTCTTGATTGTGTGGCGTGACATCCGACGCCTTCCCGGCTAAAGCCAGTCCTACAAGTTTCCCTGCGCAGCCGGGATGGATATGTCGCCCCTCAACTGTTAGCGTCCAGCAGACAATCAAAGCGTTGATCACCGATAAAAAAGTCGCCGGGAGAGGACATGGGATATTGCAGATCGACAGCAATGACGATGATGAAGGCGTCACTCGGGCTGACCCTGGTGGGGGTGATGGCCCTGCAGAGCGTGGCACTGGCCGGCGAAACCGCGCCCGCGCCGGTGGCCGCAGATCCCGCGCTGACCTTCGTTCAGGAGCGGCATCTGGGTGAAAGCCTGGGCTGGCTGGGTTACCAAGTCGCCTCCCACACGGTGACCTTCGCCACGATCGTCGAGACCGTCGGCCGCACCAAGGCGCAGGAAATCGTGCAGGACGAACTGCAAAGCCTGCAGCCGCAGTATCAGCAGGAATGGGACCGCAACCTCGCCGCCGCCTACGCCGCATCCTTCAGCCCTGAAGAGCTGAAGGCACTGGACGCCGCTGACCCGGCGCCAGATGTCGCCAACAAATTCCGCAACAAGCAGCGCGATGTCGGCGCTGACATGAAGGACCGTTCCAGCGAGCTGCTAAAGGTTTACGTGTCCACCGCGCTGGACAATGCACTGAAAAAAGCCAAGCCTTGAGCGCACGTTTTATCTGAAGCGTTTTTTTGATCACCCCCCGTCACGAAGGAAAGGAGAGACCATGGACCCGTTCATGCAAGCGGCCATTGATGAAGCGCAGAAGGGCCTGGACGAAGGCGGTATTCCGATCGGTTCGGTCATCGTCCACGACGGCAAGATCATCGGCCGCGGCCACAATCGTCGCGTCCAGGAAAGCAGCGCCATCAAGCACGGCGAAATGGACGCCTTCGAAAACGCTGGCCGACAGCCCGCCCGCGTTTACCGCGAAGCCACGCTCTACACGACCCTGTCGCCCTGCGCGATGTGCAGCGGCGCGATCCTGCTGTACGGCATCCGCAAAATCATCGTCGGTGAGCATGAGACGTTCATGGGTGAAGAAGAATTGCTCAAGTCCCGAGGCGTGGAAGTGAATGTGCTGCACGACGAGACCTGCGTGGGTCTGATGAAGCAGTTCATCGCGGACAAGCCTGAGCTGTGGAATGAGGATATTGGCGAGTAGTCAGTGTCAGGCCTTGATTCGCGCCGTCCCGAACAACTGCACCTGCTGCAACCGCCCGTCGCGTTCGGTCAGGCGCAACGGCGCAGTGCCGCCGGGCATCACCACTTCCACCAAACCCGCTTGAACCCAGCCGCAGAACCAGGCCGCCGACGCCACCGCGCTGGCGCTGGTGCCGGAGGACGCCGTCGGGCCTTCGCCGCGTTCGAACACGCGTGCCGCGATGCGGTTCGGTCCCAAGCGTGCAGCCCATTGCAGATTGACCCCGCCAGGGCAGGGGTCGCCGCTTCCTGATTCGCCGGCGACGAAGGCGATACGGGTCAGGGCAGCGTTCAACTCGGGCTCGTGAAGGTCTTCGAAGCTGGGCAGATCATCGACATCCGTCACCAGCGTGACGCAGTGCGGATTGCCCACCCTGACGAACACGCTGGTCTGCCATCCCGGGTGCAAGGCTGCTATGGGTTCGATCCGGTTAACTTCCCGATCATTGAGCATCGCACTGCCGACTCCGGCTCCTGTCGCGGCTACTGCCTGCGGACCGAAACCAGGCGCGCCGATGTCCAGCCAAAAGCCGTTCACGTCCTCGACTGTCGCCGCGACCGCCTGCGTTGCGACAGGGCTGAGCGAATCAGCATTATCGTGATGAACGCGCAGGGCGAACGGCGCGCTGCCGGTGATAAGGGCTGAGTCGGTCAGTGACTGGGCGAAGATGGTCAGGCCGTTGCCGCTGCGCTCAGCGAGGGTGCCGTCGGTGTTGACGATCAACAGGTCGAACGGCGCGGTGTCCTGAAAGGGGCCCACCAGAAGACCGTCCGAGCGATGAGATTTGCTGCCGGATGGACGCTGGCCAGCGGGCCAGTCACAGATCGCCGCAATGGCGTGAGCCGTCCAGGCTTGGCGGCGAGTGGCGGCTTGCGTCGGTAACTGGGGCAGGGGAACGCCGAGGGTGCGCAGGGCATCGGGGGTAATCACTGCGTAGATATTGCCGCGAGCGTCGTAGAAGCGAGCCATGGTCAGTCCGGATCAGGGAATCAGCGCGCATTAAATCACGGCCCGTTGACCGCGCACTGTTGCGGGCCACTGTAGGAGCGCGCTTGCCCGCGAATGCAGTGTGTCTGTGACGAAGATGCAATCTGACCCAACGCCTTCGCGGGCAAGCGCGCTCCTGCAGGGGATAGTGTGAACCCACACCATTGCGTCGCCTGTCCAGGGCGTCTGTTTGACAGGCCTGCCGACTACTCTTGTTACAAAGCGAAAGGTCCTACACGTTGCTCATCCACCGTGACCGCGCGAACCTACGCGCTTGATCGCCATCAAAGACCGGAATCGTTACCCATCCCACAGAAGGTAAATGATGAACAGTTTTCCGCGACGCCTCGCCGTCCTCTTGCTCGGCGGGCTCCTGTCGGCCGGGCTGGCGCAGGCCGATGATCACACCGCGCACTCGCCGCCGCTTCTGGCGGCCGCCGGTTATCCGAGCCGCTCGATCAACGTTCCCGACAACGGCGCCGTGCGCCGCGCCAATCCCAACAGCCGTCAGGGCACCGAGTCCATCGCGCCGCGTATCGGTGGCCCTAACCTGGGCCCGACTCAGACCCGTCCGCCCACCCTCGAAAACGGTGGCATCGGCAACGGTTATCCAACCCGACAACAACCCGCTCGGCCTGGCGGCGATGCCGAACGCCGCAGCAATTGAAACGACTGCCAGCCTCTCTTCCATTTCAGAAGGAATTGCCTATGTTGCGCGCCACCCCTTTTCACACGCTCGCCCTCCGCAAAACGTTGCTGGCGACCTTATGCGCCTCCGCATTACTGGGCTTCTCCGTGCAAGCAACTGCCGCGACTTA
Source organism: Pseudomonas graminis (assembly GCF_900111735.1). Taxonomy (GTDB): domain Bacteria; phylum Pseudomonadota; class Gammaproteobacteria; order Pseudomonadales; family Pseudomonadaceae; genus Aquipseudomonas; species Aquipseudomonas graminis. The sequence goes on from NZ_FOHW01000027.1 coordinate 76,691, forward strand.
CCAAAGCGAGACCGGCACGCTGACAGTCGATGAAGTCGTCGGCGGGTTGCAGCATCCATGGGCCGTGGCGTTTCTGCCGGACTCCCAGGGGATGTTGGTCACCGAGCGCACCGGCAACCTGCGCCGGGTGACGCCTGACGGCAAGCTGTCGGCGCCGATCTCCGGCGTGCCGAAGGTCTGGGTGCAAGGGCAGGGCGGTTTGCTGGACGTCGAGCTGTCGCCGGATTTCACCAAGGACCGCATGGTTTACCTCACCTACTCCGAGGCCGCGAGCGACGGAAAAACCGGCGGCACGGCGGCGGGGCGCGCAAGGCTTTCGGAAGACATGACCAAGCTGGAAGGCTTCACGCGCATCTTCCAGCAGCAGCCGAAACTGTCGGTGGGCAACCACTTAGGATCGCGCATCGTCTTTGATCGCGACGGTTACATGTTCATCGCGCTCGGTGAAAACAACGACCGAGCCACGGCCCAGGACCTCGACAAACTGCAGGGCAAGGTCGTGCGCCTTTACCCCGACGGCACCGTTCCCAAAGACAACCCCTTTGTCGGCCAGCAAAACGTGCGCCCGGAAATCTGGAGCTACGGTCACCGCAATCAACAGGGCGCCGCGCTCAATCCCTGGACCGGCACGCTGTGGACCAACGAGCACGGCCCGCGTGGAGGCGACGAAATCAACATCATCGAACGCGCCGGCAATTACGGCTGGCCTATCTCGACCTTCGGCATCGACTACAGTGGTGAGCCGATTTCCGAGTCCAAGGGCAAGGTAGTCGAGGGCGTGAAAAACCCTTTCCATGTGTGGGAAAAATCCCCGGGCGTCAGCGGCATGGCGTTCTACGACTCAAGCACGTTCAAAGCATGGGACCACAATGTCTTCATCGGCGCGCTGGCGTCCGAGGAGCTGATTCGTCTGGAGCTCAAAGACGACAAGGTGGTGCATGAAGAACGTTTGCTCGGCGAGCTCAAGTCCCGCATCCGCGACGTGCGGCAAGGGCCGGACGGGTATGTGTATGTGCTGACGGACGAGGACAACGGGAAGTTGTTGAAGGTCGGGTTGAAGGTGGAGCAATAGGCTCGCTTTGAAATTATCGCGAAAACGCCTGGCTAACGGCATCTAGTAGGACCGGCTTCAGCCGGGAAGGGGCCGGTGTAGTGGTCAACTAATTCCGGACACCTCGATAGGTGGTTTCGACGCCATCGTCCGTTCGTAAACGGTCGGTGGCAGGTACCCCAGTTTCGAGTGCAGCCGCTCGTTGTTGTAATACCCAACGATGTATTGAGTGATGTCGCGTATCGCTTCGCCATGGTTAGCGTAATTGCGCCGCCATACCCGCTCCATTTTCAGGCTCAGGAAGAAGCGTTCCATCACCGCATTATCCCAGCAGTTACCTTTACGGCTCATGCTTTGCTGCATGCCGTGTCTGGCCAGCAACGATCTGTAGATTGCGCTCGCATATTGGCTGCCGCGATC
>NZ_FOHW01000096.1 GCF_900111735.1 Pseudomonas graminis
AGACGATCGAAGAGATCCCAGTGCAGTTCGCTGCGCAGGCCATTGGTCCAGCGCTCGGTCAGGTTGCCGCGTTCGTCGTATTCGTAGTGGCCGCCTGCGTAGTCGCGCAGGAGGTTGTCCACGAGTTTGTTTTGAGTCGGTTTGGGGTCTAGTGGGCGGCGGACCGGCGCGGCGGTTTCGTTGAGCAGGTTGCTTGCAGGGTCGAAGGCGAAGGTTTCGGTGCCGAGGCGACTGGTGGCGCTTAGCAGGCGGCTTACCGGGTCGTAGCGATAGGAGAGCGGGCCGCGACGGCTGTCGTTGATGTCGGTGAGCTGGCCGGCGGCATCGTAGGTGTAGGCGCGTTTGATGAGCGTGGTTTTATCGTCTGCTCGGCCCAGTAGTTGTTCTTGGAGGCGTCCCGCCGGGTCCCATTGCTGGGTTTGCAGCAGGTTATTGCCTTGGTGCCGGCTGATCTCGCGGTGGAGGTCGTCGCGCTCGTAGCTGAGCAGTTCATGCTCGTCGAGCTTCAGGCCGAGCAGATGACCACTGCCATAGGTCAGCCAACTGACGCAGTGGCCGTCCGGGCGAATGGTCGCGACGCGGTTGTTGAGCGCGTCGTACTCATGCTGCCAGACGGCAACCAGCGGTTTATCCAGGTTTAAATAATGCTGATGCTCGCGCAGCAAGTTGCCAGCCAAGTCGTGGAACCACTGCAAGCGGCTGACGGCGTTGGTCGCCATGACCAGATGGCCATTGCCGTCGTAGGCAAAGGTTTCGCTCTGGGACTTTTCGCCGAGGGTGGCGCGGCGTTCGGTCAGGCGGCCCATCGGGTCGAATGTCAGCGCAATGCTGCGTTGGCCGTTGAGGGTTTCGGCAAGACGCCCGGTTTCCGGATCGTACTGATAGTGAGTCGAGCGATTGTCGAAGCCGCGCTCTTCCAGCAGGCGCCCAACCGGGTCGTAGTGAAAGTGGGCGCGGCGTTCGTTTTCGTTTTCCAGCGAAACGAGGCGGCCTAACTTGTCCCAGCGGTAACGCAGGGTTTG
>NZ_FOHW01000045.1 GCF_900111735.1 Pseudomonas graminis
TTTGAGGGTTTACGAATGGAAGATTTCTTGCGGGCCTGCCACACGACGGTGAAGGAAAGCGGCGCCGAGGAGCTGGCCGGGAAGATGTGTCTTGCTCACGTGAGCCTGTTGCAGCGCTCCAATCCGGACAACGCAGCTCACCACCTCACCATCGAGCATCTCTTCGGCGTTCTGCTCCACACCCAGGACATGCGCCCCTTGATGGCGCTCGCTGCCGGGTTCGGCTTTGACTTGGTCGCCAAGGAGCAGCCCGCCGCGATCGATGTTCACCAGGCTTTGGGGAACGTAACCCTGGAAATCTCCGAAGTGACCGTCGAGACGCACCGCGCAATGGCTGACGGTCGCGTCGACCAGGTAGAGCGTGCGCGAATCATGCGCGAGATCGCCGAGGCTGAGAAGGCACTGCACGTTCTCAAGGTGTCGATCAAGGCGGCTTAAATCGCAGGCAATAAAAAAGCCGGTGGCTAGACCGGCTTCTTCAACAACACTTGTGAGGTCCGATTATGCACACCCATAACCCCCAGATCAATACCCGGCCTGATGCGTCAGGTTTGCATCTGGCGCACTCAATGACGCGTCAGGTGATGTCGTCTAATGAGACTGCCGCTCTGTCTGAAAACCTCCAGGAGCAGGCGTAATGGCTCGGGCGCGCAACATAAAGCCAGGCCTGTTCATCAATGAGCTGCTGGTTGAACTTCCTGCCTTTGACCGACTGATGTTCATCGGGTTGTGGTGCCTTGCAGATCGCGAGGGCCGCCTCGAGGATCGGGTGAAGCGGATCAAGATTGAGCTCCTGCCCTGTGACGACTACGACGTCGATGCTGGTCTGAATCGTCTGGCCGCTTCTGGCTTCATTTCTCGCTACCAGGTGGCCGGTCAGGCCGTCATCGAGATCGTCAACTTTCAGAAACATCAGAGCCCGCATGGCAGTGAAAAAGACAGCACTTTGCCGGACGCTAACGGGTATCTCACTGTTAACGAAAGGAAAAAGAACGTTGTCGTCGCAGGCTCACAACGAAAGGTTCTTATGTCTGAACAGGGTTTTAACGTTAAAGCACCGTTAGAGTCTGTGAACCTACCGTCTGATAACGCCCTGATTCCTGATTGTGGATTGCTGATTCCTGATTCCAGATTCACTGATTCACCGAATCAAGATCAACACCACTCTCTCTCTGGCGGCGAGCAAGTTTCGGATTCGAGCGAGCCGCCGCTGCCAGCTGACAACGGCGCCGATAGCGAACCGGATGCTTCGACCGATCCTGTCGACCCAAAGACGCCAGTGGAGATGACCCTGGACTGGGTACCTGACGACAATCTCCTCAAGACCTACTGCGTCCACTTCGGCGTATCGCCAGAGCTTTTCACCCGCGAAGCCATGGCGTCATTCACGGCACACCATGAATCCATTGGAGGCCTTCAGCCCCAAACCAAGTGGGTTTCGATGCTGGTTTCCTGGGTGAAGTCGGACCGGGCGAAGGCGAGCAATGTTCGCCACCTCCACAAGCCGGCCCAGGCATCGCGTCACAACGGTTTCGCTGAGCGCGACTACACCGCCGGACTCAAGCAGCGGGAGGATGGCACCTATGGCATCTGAAAACGTAATCGCAATGCCCAGCGCAGCGGCCGCGCCGCGCCAGGTGACAGGTGTTTGCGATGAGCACGGGCAATTTCCGCAAACGGTCAACGTGATTTTTGGGCGCGAGTTCAAGACCGCCTGCCCCGAATGCCAGCGCCTTGCCAAGGCCGAAGAGCAGGAGCGAATCAAGGTGCAAGCCCGGCAAGAGCTGGCACACAAGCTTGGATCGGCCCTGATCCCTAAGCGGTTCGCCGGCAAGACGCTCGCCGGGTACACCGCGACGTCGCCGGGACAGAAAGAGGCTCTCAGGATATGCGGAAAATACGCAGACAAATTCCTCGAGATCGCACCAACAGGTCGCTGCCTGCTGCTGCTGGGCAAGCCCGGCACGGGCAAGACTCACCTTGGCGCGGCCATTGCCACCGAAGTCATGAGGAAGACCGACGCGACCGCCGTTTACCGGACCATCGGCACGGTTCTCCAAGAGATCCGTGCGACGTACTCGAAAACCAGCGAGCGCACAGAATCTCAGATTCTCTCGAGCCTTATCGGCCCGTCGCTGCTGGTTCTCGATGAGATCGGCGTGAGCAAAGAAAATCCCAGCGACTTCGAACTGACCACGCTGTTTTCGATCATCAACGGGCGTTACGAGCAGATGCGGCCGACGGTCGTCATTTCCAATCTCGACGCCGCAATGCTGCCAGCCGCCATGGGAGAGCGCTGCTTTGACCGCTTGCGTGAGGGCGGAGCGATTGCGGTTCCGTTCGAATGGGAATCTCAGCGCGGCAAGGAGAGTTTCTGATGACTAAATCCAGACTTGCCACACCAGACCCCGCAGCGTTCCGTTACGCGGTCTATGCGTGTTCTTCGAAGATTGATCTGTCCACTCCGCCGGATCCTGCTGTCGCGCTATTCGATCGCAGAGGCGTTGCCGAGTCGTTTGGCCGCCTGATGTGGCCCAGCACTTTTGAAGTCGTAGACCTCGCGGAGGCCACTGTATGAACGCATCACGCATCTGGATATGCATAGCAGCGCTCACATTGATTGTCGCTGTTGGCACAAGCCACAAAGTTGAAACGGCTGTGAAGCCGGCCAATATGCAGGAGTTGTTTCGATGACATGGTCCCAGCTCAAAGCCCTGCTGAACACCGCCAAGGTGCTGCACGACGGTCGCGGTGGGTTCGCTTTCTCCCAATCGAGCAGCTCGAAAGGCGCAGTCAAATGAGGCTGTTAAAGCCTAAGGCCAGCCGCGCCAAGCCGGTTGATCGCGAAGGCCAGGAGCAGGCCTCGCTGATCAAGGAGCTCGAACTGTGCCTACCGGCCGTGGCCGCCTTGATCTACCACGTTCCCAACGGTGGGCACCGGCACAAGCTGGTCGCCATCAAGCTGAAGGGGCAGGGTGTCAAAGCGGGCGTGCCCGATCTGGTTCTGCCGATGGCGCGCGGCGGTTACTTCGGCCTTTACCTCGAGTTCAAGGCGACGGCGCCGAACGATGCAGCAGTGTCGGCCAGCCAGCACGCGTGGATCCGCCGTCTCAATGATCAGGGCTATCTGGCGATCGTGTGCCGGGGCCACTTCGATGCGATGGAGCAGATCCGCGCTTACCTTCGACTCGCTCCTACGGTGGTGGCCGCATGAACTATCAATTTAAGGCTGGCGATCTGGCAATCATCGTCGGTGCCAACTCGCTGACCCAGAACATCGGCAAGCAGTGCCAACTCCGTGAATTCGTGCAGAGCGGGGATTGTTACGTTGCGCCGAACGGTGTGGTGTACCGGCACGATGATGTCCCTTGCTGGACGCTGGTCGGTGACGATCTGGTCGCGGTCATCGAAGACGAGGTCGTGCAGCTTGGCTTTGGCATCCACGAGCCGCGACACCTGATGCCTTTGCGCGACGACTTCGCACCCGCAGGCCAGAAGGCCAAGGCGGTATCTGCATGACGACCGCCGCCGTGAAGATCACCGACGCCGAAATCAAACGGCAGGCGTCCGGCCCGGTCCGTGATCTTCGGGATTACGAGCATCGAGGCCTGTATCTGCGTTTTGCCAAAACCCGCGCCCGGGCGTCGTGGTTCCTGGTGGTGCGTGGTAAGTGGAATCGGATCGGCAGCTACCCGGACCTGTCCGTTAAGCAGGTCGTCGCCGCGCTGCCTGACATTCGTCTGCGCCTGGACGCCGGCGCTAGCACGAACCTCTCGAAGTGGCTGATCGTAGGCGAGCTGCTGGAGTGGTACGCCGAGCGCATGTCTCGGGACCGCAGCCTCTCCGACAAGCGCAAAGACACTGCCGCCTCCGCAATCAAGTGTCACCTCCTGCCGCGCCTCGGCTCTGCAGCACTGACCGACATCGACAAGGCCTTCCTCGACCGTGAGCTGATGTGGCCGATGCAAGAAACGCTGTCCATCGACTACGTGCGGCTGGTCTTCCAGCTGCTGGCGCTGGCATTCCGTCAGGCTCACAAGTTGGGGCTGATCGCGAGCAATCCGCTGACCGGGATCAAGTTCAGCGACTTCTCGAAGGCGAAGGTCACCGTCAAGCCGTCACGGCTCCGCGGTGTCCACATTGAGGAGCTTCTGCAGCTGCTGCTGCGTGAGCTGTTTCCCATCCCTAACGACGCGATCCTGGCGCTGATGATGCTTTGCCATGGCACCCGTATTGGTGAAACCCGCCAGGCGCGCTGGGACCACATAAGCCTTGCCGAACAGGTCTGGTTTATTCCGGCGGCTGACACGAAGACTCGGGTGGAGCATTACCTGCCACTGACCGACGCTGTCCGGCACCTGCTGATGCTGTATCGCCAGGTGCAGCAGAACCGAGGCTACACCGGGCCATTCCTGTTCCCCGGACGCCGAGGCAAGCCGCTGAGCGAGAGCCAGGCCAGTGCCGTGTTCACGCGCCTGGGGAAGGGCGAGTGGACCAGTCACGACCTCCGCAAGCTGGCCCGCACAGGCTGGGCTGATATCGGGATCGACCACCTGATCGGTGAGCTGCTGATCAACCATGCCATGGGCCACAACGTGAAGGTTTACATCCAGTCCGACGTGATGGCTCGCAAGCGTGACGCGTTGGAGAAGTGGCACCGCCATCTAGACGGCAAGGGGCTAAACGTCATTCTCGGATTGACCGGCTTTAGATTTGAGGACTCCGACAAATCGCTACAGGCCGCGCCGCATATGGCCTGCAACCCTATTCAAGAATCAACCATAGGCGAGGTTTCAAAAGCATGAAAAAGAGCCATGGCCCTGCATTCCGCAAGGAATTGATCCCGCTCGCGGTATGCCCATCCTGCAAAGGAAAGGCTGTTATCAAGGGGCTTTTCCATCATCTGGACTGCCTGGATTGCAACGCCTCGGGCTGGGTTCGAGAGGATAACGGCCAGCCGCTAGAGCTTCAGGATCTGGTCACTCAATTGAGCTTCAACCTGATCCGCGCTTACGAGCAGTTCGGCAATCGTTGCAACTGCAAGGCAGCAGAGCCCAAAGGCCTCATGGCCTATTACAGCGAGAACAACCGCCGCGGCGCCGGCGGCACGAACTTCACAGGGGATTGATCATGCCGATCGAATTGACTGACCGCGAAGCTTTCATCGCTGGTCTTCTGGGAGGCGTCTGGAACGAGTACCTGAAGCTTCCAATCGAGCATCCAATGGAGCGCGATGAGTTTTGCAGGGCGATTCATACATGCCAGAACATGGTGCTGGCACGAGCAGGCCGCCGAGTAATTAACGCAAAAGCGGAGGGGTGAGCGATGGGTATGTACAAAGATGTGATGGGTACCCTGGTGCGCGTGCTGGCCGCTGACAACATCGACAACAGCACGAAGCAGTCCTGGCAGAAGCTGATTGATGCCGATCTGCGACAAGGTGGCAATGGCAGCACCCTGTCGCCGCGTGACAAGTTCGATTACGACTGCTGCCTGTATGCGCTTCTGCACCGTCAGTTGGAGCCTGCGCAGTGGGACGTACTGGTCGCGAAGTACTCAACGCACAAGGCCAACAAGGTCGCCGCGATCGGGCGTCTGGTGAGCCGCATTTCATCGCCAGCGCCGCAGCTGTTCATCTATAAGGCGCTGACGGCCTGGGCAATCCCTAAGCTAAAGGGCATCCAGTCGGACAAGCGCTCCACTGACATGATTGTCCTGCCTGCCGAGTTCTACGACATGAACACCTGGGACGTGGGTGCTTCGCCAGAGCGCACCCGCCGAAATTGGAGAGCAGGGGTACACAAGCGGCTTGAGCAACTTGAGGAGGCGGCCGTGATCCATGCAACGCATATCTTCGACGCGGAACAAATCTTCGTAGACGCCGCTTGACCATGATGGCCGTTTGGCCGTAAATTAACCCCATCATGTCGATCTTGCGTGCGGTGATACGCAACGACACTCAGACATCAAAAACCCGGCCCTCGCGCCGGGTTTTTTCGTTTTCGGCTCAGCCACACCCATCGCTCCGAGCTGGGAGTGCCGCTGCAGCCGATTCTTTCCTCTCCCGGCAGGGAGGCAGTCGGAAGCCGTCATGCTAGATAAAGATCCCGACCTCTGGGCCCAGGCCTGGGAATGGCTTCGACTGAAACTCAGTGACCCGCTGTGGCAAGGAGCGGTTATGGCCGCAACTGTTTCCCTATTGCGCGTGCTCTACGAAGGCAAAGAGGCCAACAAATGGCGGGTCGTGCTTGAGGCTCTGATCTGCGGCGCCTTGAGCCTTTCAGCCAGCAGCGTCATTGAGTGGATGGCCTGGCCGTCGAGCCTGTCCGTCGCCGCCGGCGGCGCCATTGGGTTCATCGGAGTGACGGCCATTCGCGAGCTGATAATCAGGTTCCTCGGTCGCAAGGCGGACTCAGCATGAAAGCTTTCGCATCAGGATTCATCATCGTGCTAGTGGCCGTCCTTCTGATCGGGCTGCAGCAGTACCGGGTTGTCGCGCTCCGGGGCGAGATGTCCGTCGAGACCAAAGCCAAGACAGACGCTTTGGCCGCCAACCTCGAAAGCCAGGCCACGATCACCACGCTGCGCGCGGAAGCGAAGCGAAATGCTGACTACACGGCGGACCTCACCAAGCGCATCAAAGCCAGCGAAGACAAGGCCAAAAAGGCCAAGAAGGATTTCGATGATCTCAAGCGCAACAGCAAACCTGTTCGTGATTGGGCTGCTCAGCCTTTGCCTGACGGCCTGCGCGGCAAAGCCGCAAGTGGTAACAAAGACAACAGCCATAAGGCTGGAAGCCCCTGAGCTGATCCCATGTGAGCGGGTCAATGCAGACGATACCGATCTGCGTGACAACGGCGACGTGTGGGAGCTGAAGGACCAAGCCATCAAGCTGCTCGACACGTGCGCTGACCAGGTCGATGCGCAGATCGTGCGCAGCCAAAGCAAGTGAAGAAGTCCTGGTACGTCACAGTGCCGGGCTACCCACCATTCCCCATGATCATGCAGGAAGATCACGACCACGCGGGTGCATTGTCATTCGCGCGCAGCAAGTGGCCGACCTGCACAGTTGAGTGAAGACATGAGTTGTGACGGATGCGCTGCGCGCCGAGCGAGAGCCAAGAAGTGGATCGCCATAGCAGCTGATCGATTCCGCCAGATGACGAGCAGCAACCCCACCAACGAAGGGACTAAACGCGATGGCAAGGCTGAAGACGCTGGGAAGCAGGGTCAAGACTCAGTCTGATCGTCTCGTCAGCGTCAACACCGACTCGTGGCGCGCGACCAAGACCACAGCACACCAGCGTGGCTACGGATACAAGTGGCAGAAGGCTCGAGAGGGATGGCTCAACGCTCACCCGCTCTGCGCCTACTGTGATCGCGAAGGCCGCGTGACCTCAGGCACGGTCGTTGACCACATCGTCCCGCACCGAGGCGACATGACGCTGTTCTGGGCTCGATCCAACTGGCAGACCCTGTGCAAGACCTGCCATGACTCGGTCAAGAAAGCGGAAGAGGCAGACGCAGCCCGATACGCCTGACCGTTCGTCGTCAATGCGACCGATTCCCATTCGAATACGCACCAAAATGGTGCGATAGCCTAGCCCTATGAGGGGGGGGGGTCTAAATATAGGGGGTCAATCCCTTCCAGACCGCGCCCGATCGCATTCACACTTTTTATTCCGACCCCGAGGTTTTTTGTTAATGGTGTTAACAGACAAGCAACAACAGTTTGTTGACGCGAAAGCCCGAGGCGCGTCAAACAAAGAAGCGGCGGAAGCCGCAGGATGCAAGCCCTCGACGGCATCTGCTGCCGGTTCGAGGTGGGCAAATGACCCCAAAATAACGGCGGCAATTCTGGCGAAGCGACAGGAGCTGAGTGTTAACCCTGAGCGCAAACGTAAACAGCGTGCCGAGACGGACGACCAGCACCCTGAAGCCGAAGAGGGGGGCGGCGAGTATCTCGACTGCCTGCCGGACACCGAAGACCCTCTGGTTTGGTTGCTGGCTCTGATGAACGAGCCGAAGGCGAAAGTTTTCGACCGCCGCAACGCCGCCCAGACCGCCGTGCCGTATGTACACGGCAAAAAAGGCGAAGCCGGGAAGAAAGAACAGAAGGCCGATGCAGCAAAAGAAGCTGGCAAGGGCCGGTATTCGGCAGGGAAACCGCCACTCTCCGTCGTGCCGAGGTAGCCCATGCAATGGACAACTGCCTGCCCGGACTGGTGGCGGCGCCTCTCTGCGCAAAAATCCATCATTCCGGCGCCGTTGTTCCCATCGGAGGCGGAGGAGGGCCTCGAAGTTTTCCGGTCGTTGAAGATCGTCGACGCACCTGGCGCGCCAACGATTGAAACGGCGTGCGCGACATGGGTGCTCGACTTCGCCAGCGCCATCTTTGGCAGTTACGACAGCGCGACCGGCGTCAGGCTGATCAGCGAGTATTTCCTCTGCATCCCGAAGAAGAATTCGAAGTCGACGATCGCGGCCGCAATCATGCTGACCGCGCTGATCCGGAATTGGCGCCTCGAGGCTGAGTTCATCATCCTGGCACCGACCAAGGAGATTGCCGACAACTCTTTCAAGCCGTGCGCGTCGATGGTCAAGCATGACGAGGAGCTGAGCGCGCTGCTTCACGTCCAACCCCACCTCAAGCTAATCACGCATCGCGAGACGGGCGCCACGCTGAAGGTGGTAGCGGCCGATAGCGACGTGGTTGGCGGTAAGAAAGCGGTCGGCGTGTTGATCGATGAAGCCTGGCTGTTCGGCAAGAACGTCAAAGCACCGGACATGATCCGCGAAGCCACTGGCGGCCTGCTGTCCCGGCCAGAAGGTTTCATTATCTGGCTGACGACTCAATCGAACGAACCGCCGGCGGGCATTTTCAAGTCGAAGCTGAGTTATGCCCGGGGCGTACGAGATGGGCGGATCAACGATCCACGCTTTTTGGCCGTCATCTACGAATTCCCTCAGGACATGATCAAGAGCGGAGAGGCCCGCCGCCCTGAAAACTTCCACCTGGTGAACCCCAATATGGGGTACTCGGTGGACAGGCCGACCCTTGAACGGCTGTTTATGCAGGCCGAAATGGATGGCGAGGCCGAGATTCGGGGCTTCCTCGCCAAGTTCCTGAACATCGAGATCGGCCTGGCGCTGATGTCCGACAGTTGGGTCGGTGCTGACTTCTGGGAGCCGCAGGCGCTGGCGGGTCTTACGCTGGATTCGTTGCTCGAGCAGTGCGAGGTCGTCGAGGTCGGTGTCGACGGCGGCGGACTCGACGACTTGCTCGGCTTGGCCGTGATGGGCCGGGTTCGCGACTCGCGTACCTGGCTGCACTGGGCCCACGCATATGCACACCCATCGGTACTGGAGCGGCGAAAGTCGGAAGCACCGCGGCTGAAGGATCTGGCCGCGGTCGGCGACCTCACGCTGGTTGAAAAGATCGGTGATGACGTCGAGCACCTTGCATCCATCGTCGCCCGAATCAATCAGGCCGGCCTGCTGGACAAGGTCGGTCTTGACCCGGCCGGGATCGGCGCAGTCCTCGACGCACTGGCCGATGTCGGCATCGAAGAGAGCCAGATCATCGGTATTTCACAGGGCTGGAAGCTCACAGGCGCCATCAAAACCACTGAGCGCAAGCTTGCGGAGGGCGCGCTGCTGCACTGCGGGCAGCCGCTCATGGCCTGGAGCTGCGGCAATGCCAAGGGAGTGCCCTCGGCGAACGCCTTCCTGATCACCAAGCAGGCTTCAGGGACCGCGAAAATCGATCCACTCATGGCCACGTTCAACGCCGTTTCGCTGCTTTCCATGAACCCAGAAGCGAAGGGCGGCATGGACGACTACCTCAATAACGGATTTTTCGGACTAGTAGGCTGACCATGGCATTTCGTTGGTACAACCCGAGCACCTGGAACTTCTTCGGTTACACCGATCCAGTGACAGGCAACTATGTCGAGCTCGACATGGAGGTCGGCGGCAAGACGACAAAATCCGGCGTGAAGGTGACCACCAAGACTGCGCTGTCGATCAGCATGGTCTGGTCCTGCGTGAAGATCCTCTCTGAATCGCTCAGTGGTTTACCTCTGAAGCTTTTCGACGACGGGGAGGGTGGGCGCAAGCAGGTGACTGGTAGTGACAGCGCTTTGAAGCTGCTGAAAAAGCCAAACCCGTACATGACGATGTTGAACTTCCTGAAGTTCGTCGTCGTGAACATGGCGCTCCGGGGCAATGCGTTTGCGTTGATTGATCGCAATCGAAACGGCGAGGCGATTGGATTCGTGCCGTTGAGCTTCGACATGGTGTCGATCGATACCGATGACGAGCTGGTGTACTGGGTGACGCCGAAGAACAGCGACAGATTCCCGGTTTCACCGGAGAACATGCTGCATTTCAAGCTGTTCAGCCTGGACGGCATCGTCGGGCTTTCCCCGATCGAGTACCAGGCAGAAACGATGGGACTGGCGAAGGCCGGCCAGCAGTGGTCGTCGCGCTTCATGCGCAAAGGCGGATTCACTGGCGGTTATGTGATCTATGAAAACTTCCTGAACAAACAGCAGGAAGCCCAGATCATGGCCAAGTTCCCGGACGTGCGTAAGGGGGACGCCGACGACATCGGCAAGATGGCCATCCTGCAGGGCAATCCTAAGATCGTGCCCGCCGGGCTGAGCCAGCGTGACGCCCAGTTCATCGAGTCACAACAGTTCCAGGAAGAGGCACTCGCCGGCATCTACGGCGTGCCGCTCTGGCTGGCCAACCGGGCCGGCAAGACCTCGATCATGGGCTCCAACCTTGAGCAGCAGCTCACCGGCTACATCACCTTCGGGCTTAAGCCCTATATCGATGTCGTCGAGGATGAGCTGAACGACAAGGTCTATCGAAAAAAATCCCGATTCGTTGAATTCAAGGTTGAAGGCCTGCTGCGCGCTGACAGCGCTGGTCGCGCCTCCTATTACCAGGCGGCCCTCGGCGGATCGGGCGGCTCTGGGTGGATGTCGATCAACGAAGTTCGCGAAAAAGAGAACGAGATGCCGCTCGAAGGCGATGAATACAACCAGGTCACCCGGTGGGAGATGACAAAAAATGTCGAAGCTTGAAGTCCCGTTTGAGCTCAAGGCGGTCGACGACGCCGGTAATTTCGAAGGCTATGCCGCTGTTTTCAACAACGTTGACCTCGGCGACGACGTGATCCTGCCAGGGGCGTTCACCAAAGTGAAAACGACCCGCGGTGGCAAGCTGAAATTGGCTCTTTACCACGACCTGACACGCTTGGTTGGCCTGGCCGACTACATCCAGGACGATCACGGGTTGCTGCTGAAGGGCAAAGTGAACTTGGCAGTCAGCTACGCGCGCGATGCCTACGAGCTCATGAAGTCCGAGATCCTCGACAGCATGTCGATCGGCTTCAACACCATCAAAGCGGACTTTGAAGAGCGTGCCGGCCGCCGCGTTCGGGTGATCAAGGAGGCCGAATTGTGGGAGGCCTCGTTTGTGCCGTTTGGTATGAACCCCGAGGCCCAGGTCCTCACCGTCAAATCCGATATTCGAATTTTCGAGAACGCCCTGCGCGAACGCATGGGGCTTTCCCAGAAAGAAGCGGCGGCAGTCGCTTCGCTCGGCTACCCCGCGCTGCGCCGTGATGGCGGCAGCGAGGCCACGGCGATCGTGGAAGAGCTGAAAGACCTTTCCACCTTGTTTACTCATCATTTTGGAGTATCGCCATGAGCGAAGTGAAAGAACTGAAGGACTCCCTGGAGCTGCAACTCAAGACTGGCTTCCAGGGCCTGCAGACCAAATACGACGCCGCGATCGCGGAAGTCGAGAAGGGCAACACCGTTGCCACCGAGCTGAAAAAAGACATCCAGAAGCAGAAGGATGACCTTCAAAAAGTCATCGACCAGGTGCAGGACCTGGAGCAGAAGGGCGTCAAGCTGCGCGGCGGCCCGGGCGAGGGCAAGTCGTTCATCGATCTGATCGGCGGTGACGAAAACTACAAGTCGCTGAAGCAGAAGTCGGTAAGCCAGGCTGAAATCGAGGTGAAGAAATCCGACCTGGCCGGCATGAAGGAAATGAAGCTCACCAGCGTGGGGCTCGTTGCGCCGATCTACGATCCGGTGATCCAGCCTGGTATCCGTCAGGAACTGCGCATCCGCGATTTGCTGACCACGATCCCGGTCTCCGGCCAGAGCTACACCTACTTCCGCGAGAACGTGCACACCCGTGGTGCCGCGCCGGTCGCCGAGGGTGGCCTGAAGCCGACCAGCAACGTCACGTTCACCACCGAAACCGACCGGGTGAAAAAGATCGCGGTGTGGATGCCTGCCACGGACGAGGTGCTCTCTGACGTGCCTCAGATGTTCGCGTATCTGCAGCAGTTGCTGCGTTACGACCTCAAGCTCGAGGAAGAAGCGCAAATCCTGAAAGGTGATGGCACTGGCGAAAACCTGAATGGTTTGATGACCCAGGCGACCAACTACAACACGGCGCTGAGCAAGACTGGCGACACGGCGATCGATCTGGTCCGTCGTGCGATCTACCAGGTGCGCAAGCAGTCGAAGATGTCCGCCGATGGCGTCGTTATGACCGAATTGGACTGGATGAACATCGAGCTGCAGAAGGACGGCGAAAACCGCTACCTCTTCGCCAACCTGCAAGGTCTGGTCACTCCGATCCTGTGGGGCCGTCCGGTGATTACTTCGGACAGCATGGACGAAGGCGACGCTGACGACGGCGGCGAGTTCCTGGTCGCGAACTTTGCGCGCTCCTCCACTCTGTTCGACCGCATGAGC
This sequence comes from Pseudomonas graminis, assembly GCF_900111735.1. Classification (GTDB taxonomy): domain Bacteria; phylum Pseudomonadota; class Gammaproteobacteria; order Pseudomonadales; family Pseudomonadaceae; genus Aquipseudomonas; species Aquipseudomonas graminis. Next base: position 12,786 of record NZ_FOHW01000045.1, read on the forward strand.
TTCCAGTTCAAGATGGGCCTGATCAACGATCAGTTCATCCGCAACGAGATCGCGCTGCTGGTGGAAGAGCGTCTCGGTCTGGGCGTGCGCCGCAAGGAAGCGCTGGTGAAGGGCACCTTCAAGGCCGCCGCGTAACTGGCGTTTTCCCATAGGGCCGGCATAACGCCGGCCTTTTCGTTTCTGGAGGCAGCATGAAAATTAAAGCTCTGTGGGGCTTCGTCGGCAACGCGGCGTTGCTTGGTGAGGGTGTCGAATCCGCCAAAGTGAAGCGCGGCCAGGTGTTTGAAGACGCTGATGACGAGTACGCGCACACGCTGATCGGCAAAAAGCTCGTGGTTGAAGTGGGCGGTGATGGCAAGTCAAAAATCCTGAAACCCAAGGAAACCAAGCCTGCCACGCCGGCGGAGAAAAAGGCCGCTGCCGAGAAGGCTGCCGCTGAAGAAGAAGCCAACCGCTTGGAAGCCGAACGTCTGGAGTCGGAGCGCTTGGAGGCCGAACGCCTGGAAGCGGAACAAAAGGCTCTGGCCGAGACGAAGTGATGATCGAGCTATCTCTGGTGAAAAAGCACCTGAGGGTCGACCACGACGCCGAAGACGACTTGATCCAGGGGTATCTCGACGCCGCGCTGGCCCACGTGGAGCAGCATTGCGATCGCGTCCTGGTCGAAACGCCGGTTTTGCCGTCGGAGATGGGTTTGACCAAGGACGTGCAGCAGGCGGTCTTGCTGCTTGTGGGGCATTGGTTTACCAACCGTGAGGCGGTCGCGTCCGGGCTCACCGAAGTGCCTTTGGCTGTAGGCCGTCTGCTTTGGTACAGGAAGCAATTCTGATGAAAGCTGGCGAGCTGCGACACCGGGTGACCTTCGAAAAGAAGGTCGTCACCAATGACCCCGTTTCGAACGAAGAGCTGGTGAGCTGGGTTGAATTCGCCACCGTCTGGGCCGCGGTCAAGGATTTAAGCGTGCGCGAGTTCATTTCCGCGCAGTCGACTCAATCCGAGGTCACCTGCAGGATCGTGGTCCGGTACCGGGAAGGCTTCGACGCCACCATGCGTGCTCGCCATGACGGCAGGATTTACAACCTGCACGGAATTCTGCGAGATCCCGTTTCCGGCAAGGAGTACCTGACCTTCCCAGCCAGCGAGGGCACGAACGATGGGTGATTGGGTCGAGTACAAGCTCAAGGGCACGGAGGAGCTGTCCGCCAAATTTCGCGGGCTGACCGAGGAGATGCGCCGCAAGGTCGTCACGCCGGCGGCCAAGGATGCGATGGAGATCGTTCTCGCGGATGCCAAGGACCGCGCAGCGCGGATAGATGACCCCGAGACATCCAACTTCATCCCGAAAAACCTCGCGCTCGTTGAGCGCAAGGCGATCGGCATTGAGGTTGGCGCGGTGGTGATGTCGGTCGGTGTCCGTAAGCGCAAAAAAGGGCAGGGCGGCGGCAACACGTTTTATTGGTGGTGGGTCGAGCTCGGCACCGAGAAAAACCGCGCGCGGCCGTTCCTGCGTCCGGCGCTGGCCAACAACCGGGAGGCCCTGTTCAAGGAGTTTCTCAGCTCAGCCAAGTACCAACTGCTCAAGCTTGGGGTGAACTGATGCTGGCGCCCATTACCCAGGTGTGCAAAGCCGATCCTTCTGTGACCGCGCTGCTCGGCGAAAGCCCGCTCCGGCTTTACCCGCACGGTGAAGCTCCGCAGGACGTCGCCAAGCCGTATGCGGTTTGGCAGGTGGTGAGCGGATCTCCCCTTAACTACATCAACGGGCAGCCCGAAATAGACCGGTACGGACTGCAGATCGATGTCTACGCCGCGACGGCAGTATCGGCAGACGCGGTGGTGTCTGCCATGCGCAAAGCCATCGGCCGGCGGGCCTACGTCACCGGGTTCGGCGTCGACACCGTGGACAGCGTCACCAAGAACTACCGCAAAGGTTTCGATGTTGCCTGGCTGGTGAGTACATAGCCGGAAAACCTGAAAGAACGACCCGCTCCGGCGGGTTTTTTTATGCCCGCCAATAAGTGATTTCGCAGGAAATCGGGAGTAACAAATTGACCATTAATGTCCAGGGCACGGAGCTTTTCGCCATCGACCCGGCTGATAACACCATCCTCGATGTGGGCTGCTTCACCACGCTTGATGGCATCGACACTTCGCTCGCGCAAGTTGACGTGACGTGTACCAAATCGAAAGCTCGTGAATACGAGGCCGGTCTTGCTGAGCCAGGTTCCGCGTCGTTCGGCTTGAACATCGACCCGAAAAACCCGGTTCACCTGCGCCTTCACCAGTTGAAGACCGCTGGCACGAAGCTCAAGTGGGTTGTTGGCTGGTCGGACGGCTACAACTTCGACACCGAAGAAGGCATCCAGCCTCTTATCGGCACGCCAGGTGGTCTGGCAGCGCTGGTGCTGAACTCGGCGGGCACCGGCTACACCACTGCTCCTACGGTGGCTATCACTGGCGGCGGTGGCACTGGCGCGACGGCGACGGCCCAGATCGCGAACGGCAAAGTTACTGGCTTCACCATCACCAACGAAGGCGCCGGCTACACCAGCGCACCTACCGTGGCGCTCACAGGTGGATCTGGTACCGGTGCGACGGCTCGGGCGTTGGTGGAAACCGAGATCGATTTCGACCTGCCAAACACCCGCACCTGGCTCACCTTCGAAGGCTACATGAACAGTTTCCCGTTCACGTTCGGCCTGGGCGACGTCGTCAAATCTACCGTTGGCATCCAGGTCTCGGGCGAGCCCGTTCTGGTCGCCAAGACCGCGCCATAAGGAACGTTCATGGATCTGAATATCGCTTCGCTCAAGGCGGCCGGCGCTTTCATCGCGGCACCGCAGAAGAAGGAAGTCAGCTGGCACTCCAACGGAAAACCGCAGAAGGCCACCGTGTACGTGCTTCAGGAGTCGTTCATTTCGCTGACCCAGCGCTGGGATGCGCAGGATCGCGGCGGCGACCTGGCCGCTCAGCGCATTGCTTCCTGCATCACCGACAAAGACGGCGTGCCGGTGTTCACCGTCGAGGACGTGGTCGGCGGACCAGAAACAGGTCACGGCCCTCTTTGCGCGGAGCTGGCGATTGTGTTGCTCGCCGCGATCGGTGATGTCAACAAGGTGCCGGAGGGCACGCTCGAAAAAAAATCCAACCCGAGGAAGAGCTCTGGCACGAGCTTGCCATCGTCCTCGGCACCACGATCGCGGAAGCGAAGCAAAGAATGACCTACGTTGAGGCGATGGACTGGATGCGGTACCGGCTTCAAACCGGTTCACTGAATCTGGGCCTTCGCCTCGATGAAGGTTTTGCGTTGCTGGCCACTGTGTTCAACAACGTCATGGGCGGTAAAGCCAAGTTTTCGGATTTCATGCCGGATCGCGGTTTTAAAGACGCCCCGAAAGCTGCCACGCCGCAGGATCTGTTGGCGCTCTTGCAACGCGTGAAGGGGTGATTTATGGCTGTTGATTCGCTCGGCCAGTTGACGGTCGACCTGGTGGCGAACACCGGCGGCTTTGAAAAGGGGATGGACCGTGCGCAGCGCGCGCTGAAGTCGGCGACCAAGGAAGCCGCTTATCAGGCCGGCCAGCTCGACAAACTTGTAGGCCAGATCGAGCCCGTTGTCGCCGCATATGGCCGCTTGGACAAGATGGAAGACCAGTTGCGCAAGCACCGAGCAGCTGGGCGTCTTGATGAGCCGGACTTCAAAGACTACCTCTCCAAGCTCAATGAGCAACGATCGGCGCTGAGTAAAAGCAACAACGAAATGGCCATCGGTGGGCAGTCGGCGAAGGCATATGCGGCAGCGCTTCGCACTGTTCCCGCACAGGTCACTGACATCGTCACCTCCCTTGAGGCTGGACAGAACCCCCTCAGCATATTGCTGCAGCAGGGTGGACAGTTGAAGGACTCTTTCGGAGGCGTCGGCCCGGCTGCTAAAGCACTTGGCGGTTACGTCCTCGGCCTGGTCAACCCATTCACTCTTGCCGCGGCCGCTGCGGCAGTGCTGGGGGTTGCGTACTACCAAGGATCAAAGGAGGCAGAGGCCTACAGGGTCGCGTTGGCCAGCACTGGCAATGCCGCTGGAACAAGTGCGAATCAGTTGGCAGGAATGGCTGAGCGCGTTGGATCGACGGTTTCCACCACTGGCAAGGCGGCGGAGGTGCTGGCGCAACTCGCCGGCGCTGGCGATATCACAAGCGCAAGCTTCGAGAAGATCGCATCGGCGGCGATCAACTGGGAGAAAGCTACCGGCGCTGCGACCGAGCAAACAATCGCCGAGTTTGAAAAAATCGCGAAGGACCCCGTGAAAACCCTCGGGGAGCTCGACGATAAGTACCACTTCCTCACCGCCTCGGTTTACGAGCAAGTTCGAGCGTTGCAGGAAAATGGCGACAAACAGGGCGCCGCGGCTGTCGCTGAAGATGCCTATGCCCGTGCTTTGGAACAGCGATCCGCCAAAATCAAGGAGAACCTCGGCACGCTGGAAGCCGCCTGGGCCTCTCTCGCAGGTACCGCGAAAAAGGCGTGGGACGAGATTGTCGGCGTGGGCCGTGAAAGCTCTCTCGACGCTCAGATCAAAAACACGCAGAAGCTGCTCGACGATCGCAAAAACGGTGTCCTGGCGAAGATGTTCCCCGACTCGCTTGGCGAAGGCAGCGACTCCACGCGGTTTCTGAAATCACGCCTCGATCTGTTGATCAAGCAAAGAGATGCGCTGACCTCGTCCACGAAGGCTGAAGGGGATAATGCTGCCGCCCAGACCGAGGGCCGCAAGGCATTCGAGGAATACCAGAAGGCGCGGGAAGCGAACTTCACCAAAACTCAGAAGATGAACAAGGCGCTCGAGGATGAGCAGCGCCGCATCACTAAAGCTCGCGCTGCGGGATACAAGATTTCGGCAGAGGACGAAACGGCGGCCTACAAGGCGATCCGCGATAACCCCTCGTACAAAGATGCCGATCCAAAAAAGCCGAAGGCATATCAGGAAGACGCCGGCACCAAGGCGCTGGACTCGGCGCGGCAACAATACGCGGTGTTGCAGCAGCAAAACTCGCTGATCGGTGACCAGTCTGCCGCAAGCCAGCAACTTGGCGCGAACGCGAAAAAGCTCGTCGAGTGGGAGCAGCAGCTCGCCGATATCAAAGGCAAGAAGACGCTTACCGCGGACCAGCAGTCGCTGCTGGCGAGCAAGGATCTGATCACCGCGCAGCTCAAGCGAAACGCCGCGCTTGAAACCCAAAACACGCTGTCGGAAAAGGCTCTAGAGACACGGCGCAAGCTCGCTGCTTTCGACGAGAACCTTCAGAGCCAGCTCGCAAGTGCGAAACAGGGTCTGGACAACAATCTCGCTGGCGCCGGGCTGGGCGATGTGCAGAAGCAAAGACTGCAGGAACAGCAAAACATCCAGCAGTCGTATCAGGCACAGCTGGACAAGCTGACCTCCGATTACAACAAAAGCAAAAAGGACCAGTTCAGCACCGAGCTCTATGACAAGGAAACAGCATCGCTAAAAAGCGCGCTGGATCAGCGCCTGGCGATGCAGCGGCAATATTACGTCGATGTGGACAAGGCACAGAGCGACTGGACCGTAGGCGCCTCGTCGGCATATCAGGACTATCTGCAAAGCGCCAAGGACGTCGCTGGACAGACCAAAAGCCTGTTCACCGGCGTGTTCAGCGGGCTTGAAGACACCGTCGTTAATTTCGCCATGACCGGCAAGGCCTCCATTGCCGATTTCACCAAATCGGTGCTGGCTGACCTTGCTCGAATCGCCGCACGCCAGGCCATCACATCGGGAGGCAGCGCGCTGCTGGGCCTGGCCACGACCGCTGCTGGCGCCTACTTCGGCGGGTCGACTGGAGGCACCGGGGCCGCTGCTTCTGATTATTCGGGTGCTGCTTACCAAAGCTGGCTTTCCGCCAATCACTGGGATGGCGGCTACACCGGCGACGGCGGGAAATACGAGCCGATGGGCGTCGTTCACGGCGGCGAGGTCGTAATCCGCAAAGAAGTGGTTCAGCAGCCGGGGATGCGCCAGTACCTGGAGCGTCTAAACAAGTCCGGGAAGCCCGGCTATGCCGATGGTGGTTACGTAGGGCTGGCTTCTGGACCGTCTGCCGGCACTGGTCCGGCAAATATGGGCTCTCCAGTGGTTATTCAGCAGAACTTCACAGTGCCAGACGCAAGCAATGACGCATCCGGACAGGACATGCAGGCTGTCACCAAGGCGTACGCAGAGACAGCGAAGCGCGGAGCCCAGCAGGCAATTGCCGAGGAGCTCAGAACGGGCGGCACCATCTGGAGAGCAATAAATGGCCGTTGAAACCTTCGATTGGTGCTCGAGGCTGGGCGCTTCGAGCACCCCGGAATACCGAAATCGATCCAGCAAGTTCGGCAATGGCTATGAGCAGGTAGTGGGGGACGGCCCAAACAACAAGGTCGACGCATGGGCTCTTACCTTTGTCGTGCGCGAGCCTGATGCGCTCGAGATAAAAGCTTTTCTGGATAGGCACGGCGGCTTCAAGTCATTTTTCTGGACCCCGCCGCTTGGGGAGAAAAGTTTCTTCCGCGCATCGGCCCCTGCGGTTTCTCCCAACGGCGCCGGTTTCTTCACCTTGTCGACCACGTTCACGCAGTCATTCCTTCCTTAGGACACACATGCCACTCATCAAAGATATCCAGGTTCTCGAGCCTGGCAGTGAAGTGCTGCTTTTCGAACTGGACGGCAGCGATTACGGCGCGGATGTGTTGCGGTTTCACGGTCACTCCATCCCGTACACGGCCGCCGAGTTGATCGCTGCTGGCGCCGATGCCGATCAACTGCCGGCAAAGGCGATCTGGTGGCAAGGGGAGGAGTACGGCGCGTGGCCTATGCAGATCGACGGCATCCAGGCGAACGGGGACGGCACTGCGGTTCGCCCGACGCTTTCCGTGGGCAACGTCAATGGCCGGATCACTGCGCTGTGCCTCGCCTTTGACGACCTGCTTCAGTTCAAGCTGACGATGCGGCACACGCTGGCGCGCTACATCGACTCGGAGAATTTTCCCGGGGGCAACCCGGAGACGGATCCCACTCAGGAATCGATTGAGGTCTGGTATGTCGACCAGAAAACGAACGAAGACGGCGAAACGGTTTCGTGGGAGTTGGCCAGCCCGGGAGATGTGGGCGGGGAGTCGATTGGCCGCCAGATGACGACGTTGTGCCACTGGTGCCTAACCGGTGGATATCGCGGGCCGAATTGCGGCTACACCGGCCCGTATTTTGACAAGGATGGCAATGCAACGGCTGACCCTGAGCTCGACGAATGCAACGGCCTCTACACCACAGGCTGTGAAGTCCGATGGGGCAAGGGAAACGAGTCGCCCTTCGGCGGCTTCCCTGCGGTTTCGCTGATCGCCAGGAGCTGATCATGCTTAAACACATTCTGAAGGCGGTTCAGGCGCACGCCGCCGCCGAGTACCCACGGGAGTGTTGCGGGCTGCTGATCAGCATCGGGCGCAAGCAGCAGTACATCCCGTGCACGAACAACGCATACGATCCCTGCGAAGAGTTCCGGATCGCGCCGGAGGATTTCGCCGCCGCCGAAGACATGGGCCAGGTGATTGGCATAGTCCACTCGCATCCGGACGCCACGAGCAGGCCGTCTCCGCGTGATCTGGCAATGTGCGAAGCGACGGAATTGCCCTGGCATATTCTCAGCTGGCCTGAAGGCGATTTGCGAACTGTCGTTCCCACGGGGAATACACCGCTGCTGGCCCGGCCGTTTGTGCACGGAGCCTGGGATTGTTGGCAGGTCTGCGCTGACTGGTACAAGCGCGAGTGGGGGCTGGAGTTCGACACCTTCAAGCGTGAGGACGGTTGGTGGGAGCATGCCGATGGCCCTAGCCTTTATGAGCAAGCATACGAAGCTGCCGGATTTGAGCGGGTCGGCACTCCACAGCGCGGCGATATGATCGTTATGGATGTTGGTCGGACTAAGCATCCGAACCACGCCGGGATCTACCTCGGCTCAGACCCGAACTTGCCTGGCGAGCCTACCGCCGTGTACGGCGCCGGTCCGTTCCTGCTCCATCACATCTACGGTCGGCCATCCGAGATCGTCATTTTCGGCGGCCCCTGGCACGAGCGAACTCGGCTGATACTTCGCCATCGGGACGCCCGGTGATACCCTCGGGCTTTTAATGTGAGGGATCATCATGCGAATTTTGATAGGGGCGCTGGCAGTCGCCCTTTTGGCTGGTTGCGTCGGCCCGGGTGACTTGGCGCGGAACGATCCTAGCTTTTCCGCCACTACCGCCAAAGACCCCAAGCGCTACGCCCTTTGCGTTTTCCCAAAATGGCAAGACGCCCGGACCGACGCCTCTATGTCTGAAACCGAAAACGGGTATCGGCTTCTCATAGCCAGCAATAACATGGCTGATGAGATGCTAGATATCGTAAAGACCACGAAAGGAAGTTCGGTCGTACTGCATCAACGCATGGCGTGGTCAATCATGCCAGGCAGGAGCGCTGTGGAGTCTGCGGTCCGGTCCTGCCTATAACCAACATACGAAGCCGCCTCAGGGCGGTTTTTTAATGCCCGGAGCAAACATGACTGCAACAGCGGCTCACTTCGATCCCGTCACGACAATCATTCTCACCGGCCCACTTCGGAAAAAGTTCGGGAAGGTTCATAGAAGGCAGCTGGATAGCGGGAGGTCGTGGGAGGCTCTTAAGGCGCTGAACTGCACCATACCTGGGTTCAAAGAGGAAGTCAGACGGCTCGCCCGGCTTGGAATGAGGTTCGCTGTCTTCCGTAACGGGCGCAACGTAGGCGTCGATGGGCTCGAGATGGGTGGTACTCGAGAGCTTAAAATCGCACCAGTGCTGCACGGCAGTAAACGTGCTGGAGTTCTACAAACGGTGCTTGGCGCGGTAATACTGGTCGCCAGTATCTGGTTTCCGGCGTTGGCTCCGACGGGAATTGCTTTACTCGCCGGCGGTGTCATCCAAATGCTGAGCCCGCAGGCCTCGGGACTCAGCCAAAGCGCGGCGCCGGAAAATATGCCCTCGTACGCTTTCGGCTCTGCCAAAAATACGACCGCCAGCGGCAACCCGGTTCCGATCTGCATCGGACGGCGGCGCTGGGGAGGGGCGATCATCTCGGCCTCAATCTACGCCGAAGACAAAACCTGATCATGAACTGGAAGACCTGACCGCCAATTGGCGGTTTTTTTATGCCTGGAGAAAAGCATGGGCGCAGCTGAGCAAATCGACATCCATGGCGCGAAGGGCGGAAGTAGCAGTCCAAAAGCACCAACCGAGGCCGTGGACAGCCTGCGCTCGACCAACTTGGCAAAGCTGCTGATCGCTGTGGGCGAAGGTGAGTTCGACGGGGTGCCCACCGCAGCCAACATCTACCTGGACAACACGCCGATCAACGACGCGAGCGGTAACGTCAACTTCCCGAACGTGAAATGGGAGTGGCGCAGCGGCGCTGTAGATCAGTCCTACATCCAGGGTATTCCCTCGGTCGAGAACGAGACGACCGTCAACGTGGAACTGCGCAGCGACACTGCATGGGTTCGATCGCTCACCAATCCTCAGCTGTCGGCGGTGCGTCTGCGCTTCGCGTGGCCTGCACTTCAGCGACAGGATGACAGCGGTAACGTAGGCGGATATCGGATCGAGTACGCCGTCGATGTTTCTACGGACGGTGGCGCCTATCAGCAGGTGCTACTCGAAGCCGTTGACGGCAAGACCACCACGCGCTACGAGCGCTCGCGCCGTATCGACTTGCCTGCCGCCACCACTGGTTGGCAGATCAGGGTCCGGCGTTTAACGCCGAACCAGCAGAACACCAACAAAATCGCGGACACCATGCTGATCGCCGGCTATACCGGCGTGATCGATGCAAAGCTGCGATACCCGAACACCGCGCTGCTTTATATCGAATTCGACGCGGAGCAGTTCACGAACATTCCAGCCGTCACGGTCGACTGCAACGGCCGCAAGTGGCAGGTGCCGAGCAACTATGACCCTGTCGCGCGCAGTTACACGGGCACGTGGGACGGCACGTTCAAATCGGCATGGACCAACAACCCAGCCTGGGTGACATTCGGCATTTGCACTGTCGACCGTTTCGGTTTGGGCAAGCGCATCAAGCCGTTCATGGTCGACAAGTGGGAGCTCTACCGCATCGCGCAGTACTGCGACCAACTCGTGCCGGACGGTGTGGGCGGTCAAGAGCCCCGCTTCCTTTGCGACATGAATCTGCAGGGCAAGGCCGAGGCGTGGACGTTGCTGCGCGACATCTCTGCGATCTACCGGGGGATGACTTACTGGGCCGAAGGCCAGATCGTGATGCAGGCCGACATGCCTCGCACGCAGGACTTCGACTACGTGTTCACCCGGGCCAACGTGATTGATGGCAAGTTCGCCTACGGAAGTGCCTCATCGCAGACCCGCTACACCCGGGCAATCGTCAGTTACGACAACCCGGCGAACAACTACGACACCGACGTCACCGCCTTTTCCGATCCCGTCCTGCAGCGCAGGTTTGGCGACAAGCCGGTCGAGATCAGCGCCATTGGCTGCACCCGGGCGTCCGAAGCTCAGCGCCGCGGTAAGTGGGTGGTGATGAGCAACAACCAGGATCGGACCGTCACATTCAAAACAGGCATGGAAGGCGAGATCCCGCTGCCTGGCTACATCATCCCAATCGCGGATTCGCTGCTCGCCGGGCGCGAGATCGGCGGCCGCATATCAGCTGCTGCTGGTCGGGTCGTGACGCTGGACCGCGACACGCAAGCGAAGGCCGGCGATAGGCTGATCATCAACCTGCCAAGCGGCAAGGCGGAAGGCCGCACAGTGCAGTCAGTTACCGGACGCGCCGTCACGGTTACAACCGCATACAGCGAGACTCCAACGGTTCAGCTGCAATGGGCGATTGATGCCGATGACCTGGCGATTCCGCTTTATCGAGTGCTGAGCAGAAAGCGCACGACAGAAGGCGACTACGAAATAGCAGCGCTGCAGTTCGAGCCCGGCAAGTTCGCCTATATCGACACCGGTGCGCGGTTGGAGGAGCGCCCAATCAGCGTGATTCCGATCACTATAGTTCCGGCGCCGGCGAGCGTTACGCTGACTTCGACCACTGCGATCGCGCAGGGCCTCGCTGTCACCACCATGACGATCGCCTGGCCCGCGGTGAACGGCGCGGTGGGCTATGACGTCGAGTGGCGCAAGGACAATGGCAACTGGATCAAGGTGCAGCGCACCGGCGCAACCAGCGTCGATATCGTCGGTATTTATTCCGGGGCTTACCTGGCGCGCGTCCGGGCAGTCAGCGCCTATGACATCTCCTCGGTATGGCGCAGCTCGATCCTGACCCAGCTCAATGGCAAGGAGGGCCTGCCGCCGGCGGTGACCTCGCTGACAGCCTCGGCGCTGATCTTCGGCATCCACCTCAAGTGGACTTTCCCACCAGGTGCGACAGATACCCAGCGCACCGAGATCTGGTACGGCCCGACCACGGACCGGGCTGCGGCCACAAAGCTCAGCGACCTGGCTTATCCGCAGTCCGAGTACAACATGCAGGGCCTTCTGGCTGGCGTGACGTTCTTCTTCTGGGCACGACTGGTCGACCGTTCCGGGAATATCGGCCCGTGGTACCCGACTGGCATTGGCGTGATGGGGCAGAGCAGTTCCGAGGCTGGTCCGATCCTCTACATGATCGCGGGACAAATCGGCGAGACAGAGCTGGGCCAGGACCTGCTGGCCAAGATCGAGAAGATTGACGACCTGCAGGACCAGATCGATGCGCTCGACGGCCTGTCTGCTTACAAGGGGGATCAGACCTATCTCATCGGGCAAATGGTTGTCGGCGGCGGAAGGATTTATCAGGCGACTCAGAACGTCCCGATCAATACCCCGCCGCCGAACATCGCTTACTGGTTGGACGTTGGACAGGTGGTGCAATCGGCGAATGGGCTGGCGCAGCAGGTGAACTCAAACACCGCAGATATCGCCGATCTGGACGGTGCTGTTACGGCTCAGGCCAGCAGTGTGCAGGCGCTCAGGGCATCGGTGCGCGACGACAATGGCGAGGGCGAGCTTGCTGACGCCTTGAAGGGCTGGAGCAGCACCGCCAGTATCGTCACGGAGTCGCAAGTGCGCGCGACCGAGAACGAGGCCACAGCCAGGACGGTGACGCAGCTAACCGCCACGGTAGGCGATAACGTTGCCCAGGTGACGGATCTGCGCCAGGTGGTGAGCAACAACCAGTCCTCGACTGCGACAGCCATTTCGCAGCTCTCGACAGCGGTGGGCAGCAACACAGCAGCTGTTCAGCAAACGAGCCAGGCCGTAACAACCTTGGACGGCAAGGTTTCGGCCTCCTACACGGTGAAGCTCCAAGTCAACTCCAACGGCCAGTATGTGATGGCAGGTATCGGCGTTGGCATCGAGAACACCGGTGCCGGACTTCAAAGCCAAATCCTGATGTCGGCCGATCGGTTCGCCTTGGTAAACACGTTGGCAGGTGGGGCGATTTCGACCCCATTTGTGTCTCAGGGCGGCCAGCTGTTCCTGGGCCAAACCTTCATCCAGGACGGCACGATTACCAACGCAAAAATCGGCAGCTATATCAGTTCGACCAATTACATTGCCGGGCAGTCTGGATGGATCCTCAATAAAGACGGAACCTTCGAGATCAATACTCCGCTTGGCGGGGGAGGACGTCAGGTTATCAACGGCTCTGGCGGCAAGGTGTTCGATCAGAACGGCGTCAAGCGCTATCAGTGGGGGAATCTGGACGCATGAGTTACGGCGCGAGAGTCTGGGACGAAAACGGCAATCTGGTCATGGATACGCCGACCTTCACTTATCAGGTGATCTGGCAGGGTGTTGTCGATTTCAGCATGGCCAGCGGCAACACCGCCACGATCTACACCCTAAACATACCGGGCTTCAATCCAGCGAACTGCGTGTTCATGATGATCCCGACAAGGGCGCAGGACATCCAATCAAGCGAGGGCGACCCTACAGGTAATACACGGGCCTACCCTTATGTTTCTGTAGCGATGAACCAGGTAACGGTCAGGTCTGCTAACCCTGCTGCCAACCTCAACAACACCAACCAAACCAAGGTCGTCGTCAAGGCCTACGCAATAAGGTGGGGAGCATGAGTTACGGCGTCTTGTGCATCAACGACAGCGGCTATGTTCAGATCGACGCTGAAACGCCGAGGCTGTGCGTGCTTACGAAAGGGAGTTACGCCGGAAACGGAACAGCGAACGTAACGTTCCCGCGCGCCGTCACCAGTGTCGACCCGCCCCTTGTTTTTGTCAGGCCTGATGGCGGCGCTATCCAGGTCCCCTTTTCTGTCTTGTTCACCGGAGGCCCGGGTAACTGGACCGGGTTCTCGATGAAGGCTTCGAACGTCAACGGCAGCTTGAGCGGACTCTATTTTGCCGCAGCCTGGGCCTCAATGAGTACAGCCTCTTTTGGTATGCGCATTTGGAATTCTGCCGGCACCCTCGTCTACGACAGCGGCGCTCCTGCCGTGGTTGTCACATTCGCAGCCGGGAATTGGACCTATGCGGGCTTCGAGGACCTCGCGATTGGCAGGCGCTGGCTCTGGACCATTGCCAAATCACTCGGGCCTGGCGAGTACGTTTCGCTGAATCCTTTCACAATGTACTGCTACAACCAGGCCGCCGGCGGCTCCTGCTCTCTTGGAGTCGACTACGCGAATAACCGAATCATCATGTACAGCGTCGCTACAACAGCCTGGACTGCAGATCCCGGCAACCGTCCCTTTCTATGCGCGCGGTTGGTCTCCTGACCGCGAACCCCTTCTAATTGGAGATGCTCCATGCCCTGGTACAAAGCCGGGACGGTTTCCGTCGCCCAAAATTCAAACGCCGTCACCGGCACCGGAACCTCCTTTATTACCAATAGCCGGGTAGGGGACGCGTTCCTCGGGCCAGATGGGCGCTGGTACGAGGTCACCAATATCGCCAGCGACACCGCGATGGCGATATCGCCGAACTACCTCGGAGCCGCAGCCAACGCCGGTACATATGCGCTGGCGCCCATGCAGGGGTACGTCAAAGACTCAGCCGATGCCTTGCGGGCCCTGGTGAACCAATTCGGCGAGAAACTTGCGGCGCTGAGAACAACCGGTAATTACGATGTCCTTCCCATTAATAAAGGCGGTACCGGAAAAGCTACTGCTCCGGAAGCGCTCGATGCGCTAGGTGGAATTCCTAAGGCGGGGGGCGCTTATTCTCCAACGTTCGTCAGCCTAAGGCTTAGTGGGCCTGCCGTTTATAGCGCTGGTCAAGGCGCGTATACGGGCTGGAACGATCCTAACGACGGGTCTGGATTTAATGGTCATGTGGCTTTCACCTGCAATCGTGGTGGCGGTAGCGGCGGATTTAGTTGGCGATCAGTAGTGACGGATAACACTTCTGGCGGCCCGACAATGACCTACTCTTATGACGGGATATTAAACGTCCCTGGGACGGTCAGGATTGGTGGTTCAGACATTGTCGCTCGCGGTAACACCGCTACCGGCGAATGGACAAGGTTCTCAGACGGCACGCAGATATGCACGCTCGCGGTGCAGACTGACTCAATGGGAACGTATGCAGTCGGGGCATTGTTTGGCTCAAATGCGGCAGGCAACCTGTCTTATCCGGCTGCATTCCTTATTACTCCAAAAGTTACAGCTACCGCAGTCAAGGTAGGTGGTGGGTCTGTAGACTCATGTTTTGTGAGTAACTATCAGGCCCCTACAGTTACTGCTTGGGGATCATGGCGAGCACTTTCAACAAACAATGCCGCTGTGGCAGCCATCATCAATCTAACCGCGGTGGGAAGGTGGAAATGATCATAAATCTGTCTCCATGCGTGTCTAATGCTCAGCTGGAACTGGAAAGACGAGGTGAAACGCTAATCATAAATGGTGAGGTATTTGACTTCTCGGTGATGAAGGACGGAGACTCATTGCCGTCATCAGCAATAAAATCGAGTTTCTTCTTGATTGATGTAAAAAAATATAATGGCGAACTAGAATTTACAATGCTTTTGCCGATCCCAGAAATTTATAGTCATGAGCAGGCTTTCCCTAAACCTCTTACTGATATACGTGACGGCGTGGTAATCCTTCCGCAAGGGTTGACCGAAACTGATAATGCTCTTGATGTGGGGAGATCAACCCTATGACTAACATTGACTGGTCCAAACTCATCACTAAAGAGATGAAGGAAACACAGAGGATTATCGCTCTTATGGGCGAGGTTACCGCCGAGCAAGGCAGGCGCAAGAAGATCGCCGACGATTCCATTCAGCCGCTTCAGGATGATCACGATACCAGTGACGCCGACGATGCTGGCGAGGCACTTCTGATCGCCTGGAAAAGGTATCGCTCGGCGCTCTCTAAAATCCAGCAGCAGCCTGGCTACCCCACTGCCGTCGAGTGGCCGGTGCCTCCGAACTAAGAAACCCTCACCGTTACGCCAAACCCGCCATCGAGCGGGATTTTTTTTGCCTGGAGAAAAGTGATGACTGTTACCGAAAAAGATCGCGATGTGCTGGCGCGCACGCTGTGGGGTGAGTCGCGCGGCGAGGGGCTGGCCGGGATGGTGGCCGTCGCTTGGTCGATACGTAACCGCGTCGAAATGGATCTGCACAACGACGGCAAGCCGGATTGGTGGGGGGAGGGCTACACCGACGTATGCCGCAAGCCGTACCAGTTCAGCTGCTGGAACCGCAACGACCCGAATTATCAGTTTCTCAGCGGCGCGCGGGCGATTCCGTTCCGCGAGCTGGCGCAGTGCCGGATTGCTGCCGACCAGGTGATCGACGGCAAGGTGGCAGATTCCACCGGCGGGGCAACGCACTACTACGCGACCACCATGCCGAAGGCGCCGGACTGGGCTGCCAAGGCGAAGCGGACGCTGAAGCTCGGTCACCATGTTTTCTTCCGCGACGTACCCTGAGGAGCGATCTGTGCAGACGACGACAAAAGAAGAGTCCTACGATCGCGCAATGCGAGTGACGCTGGCAGTGAAGGCGAACGGCGGCTCGGTCGCAATTCAAATCAAAACGGCCGACAGCTGGCTGACGTCCGACACGCTCTGGAGTGATGGAGCCTACCCACTCAACATCCCGCGCGCGACGGTGCGCTTTGTGCCAGCAAACGGCGCTGCCTTCGAG
The DNA here is from genome assembly GCF_900111735.1 of Pseudomonas graminis. Lineage (GTDB taxonomy): Bacteria > Pseudomonadota > Gammaproteobacteria > Pseudomonadales > Pseudomonadaceae > Aquipseudomonas > Aquipseudomonas graminis. The sequence continues at coordinate 28,987 of NZ_FOHW01000045.1, forward strand.
GTGTTCGCATGACCCTGCTCGCCGAGGCGCTGCCGACCCGGCGCCGCATCCGTCGTGGCTTGGGCCTGCTGGGCGACAGCTTCAGCGCGAACTGCCACACGATTGATCCGAAAGCGTTCGGTACCGAAGCGTATGGCTACGCCGGCGCGATTGCCGCAAAAACGGGCCTGTTCCCGAGCTACCTGGACAATCAGGGGAAGGTCGGCGATCACTCTGGGCAGTTCATGCCACGGTTGCCTTCATGCCTGACATCCGCGACGGCCGATTTGTGGATGCTGCTGTCGCGCACGAACGACAGCACAACGCCGGGCATGACGCTCGCTGACAGCAAGGCCAACGTGATGAAGGCAATCACGGCGTTCCAGAACACGCCAGGCAAATACCTGATCGTCGGCACCGGTACGCCGCGGTTCGGCACAAAGGCGCTGACCGGTCAGGCTTTGGCGGACGCGATCGCGTACAAGGACTGGGTGCTGGGGTTCGTCAAACAGTTCGTGCCGGTCGTGAATATCTGGGATGGCTTCACCCAGGCCATGACCGTCGATGACTTGCACCCGAACCTGATTGGCGCTGACTTCATCCAGTCCCGCGTTGTGCCGGTCATCAATGCCAACTTCGAATTCTTCGGCGTGCCGCTGCCCACCGATGCTGCCGACCTGTATTCGGCGATTCGCCCGTTCGGCTGTCTGAACGCCAACCCACTGATGACGGGTTCAACCGGCGTGATCAACGCATCGGTGAACCCGGTCGCCGGCTCGGTACTGGCGGACAACTACAAGGCGTCCGGCTCAGGCCTGAGCGGGATCACTTCGCGCTGGTACAAGGAGCAGTCAGCCTTCGGCGAGGCTCAGTGCATCGAACTGGCTGGCGCGATGGCGGCGGCCGGCGGCTACATCTATCTTCAGCCAGCGGCGAACGTCACGCTTTCGAATGTGCTGGCCGGGGATGTCATCGAGATGGTTTCGGCGCCGGAGATCGTCGGCAACAGCCGTGGAATCCTTGGCTGGGAAGCGGAACTGATTATCACGAAGCCGGTGTCTGGCGCCGCCACCACCATCTATTACCGGTCGATGGACAAATATCAGGAGCCGTTCACTCTGCCGGCCAACTGGAAGGGCGCGCTGGAGACGCAGCGATATACAGGCGACATCACGGAGACAGTCATCACCTCGCGCATGGGGCTTTACCTGGCTGCCGGTATTGCTCAGGACTGCAGGGTGAAGGTGGCGCAGTTCGGCATTCGCAAGGTCTGAGAATCTCGCCTCCGGTCGGCGGCAATTGACGCCGTCGGCGCGGCTTGGGTTTACTGGACGTATATCCAGTTATCAGCAGCCAATCATGATCTCGCACCAGAAATACGTCGACGACCCGCTGGCTGAATGGAAGCGGCTGCTCGAGGTTAGGCAAGACCTCGTTACCGATCCTGATGGCCAGCGGGCGAAGCTCAGGGAATTAGCAATGCTCGCTCACCACCGGCACCAGGTCGCTGCAGACGAGCTTTCGGACATGCTGGAAATCACGGATGCGGCGCGCGAGTGGGGATTGGTCGAGCTGGAGGAGGGGTACCACTTGGGACTTTTCCGCCGCCCAGAGCATGAGCTTGAAGCAGGGACCCAGTGTTTCTATAAAGGAAAGCTGATCAGAGTTTTGTAAAGATCGGCAGGACGCCGTAGGAGGGGGAATCGCGCACGTGAACAAAACGTGAGTCACAGCGCTGAACAGCGTGTACACTGCGCGACTTCTTGAGACAGCGTAACCGTTTGCGGGCGGCGTAAGCTGTTGATAGTTAAAGGCTTTCCTCTGGTGAGGATGATTTAGGTTCCAGCGCCGCAAGGTGTGAGAGTTCGAGTCTCTCCGTCCGCACCAGTTACAAGTCTCGCAACACCTTGGGTGTTGAGGGTTGAAAGAAAGCCGCCTTGTGCGGCTTTTTTTGTTTCAGCGTACTGCATTTAATGCGGTGCGAGCTTGGCGAGTCCACGACACAGGGCTCGTTTGGTGTGCTTCCAGGGGACTGGATCATGTTTCGGTCGTCCTTTTGCTTCCTTTATATAGGGGCGTATCAGGTGCGTTCCAGACACCTCCCGCAGGCTGAAACAGTCGTCTGTGACTCCCGGGCTGCATGCCACTTTATTTACCCTCATTCAGCAGGGTGACTTCTTGAGTTTGACCCACTAGAATGCTTGCCCTTGATTCTGGGGTCGGAAACGGCCGGCTAACGTCTGTGCAACGAGGAATATCAATGCAAGTTTCTGTTGAAAACACTTCCGCTCTCGAGCGCCGCATGACCATTGGCGTGCCCGCTGAGCGCATCGAGACTGAAGTCAACATGCGTCTGCAGCAGACCGCACGTAAAGCCAAGATCCCGGGCTTCCGCCCAGGCAAAGTGCCTATGAGCGTGATCCGCCAGCGTTACGAAGACGGTGCTCGTCAAGAAGCACTGGGCGACCTGATCCAGGCGACCTTCTACGAAGCAGTGGTCGAGCAAAAGCTGAACCCGGCTGGTGCACCTTCCGTCGAGCCTAAAACCTTCGAAAAGGGCAAGGACCTCGAGTACATCGCTACTTTCGAAGTATTCCCTGAGTTCACCGTGGCCGGTTTCGAGTCCATTTCCGTCGAGCGTCTGTCGGCTGACGTCGCTGATTCCGATCTGGACAACATGCTGGAAATCCTGCGCAAGCAGAACGTCAGCTTTGAAGTAGCCGACCGTGCTGCACAAAACGAAGACCAGCTGAACATCGACTTCGTCGGCAAGATCGACGGTGAAGCGTTCGCTGGCGGTTCGGCCACCGGTACTCAGCTGGTGCTGGGTTCGGGTCGCATGATCCCGGGTTTCGAAGACGGTCTGGTTGGCGCCAAAGCCGGCGAAGAGCGCGTTCTGAACCTGACCTTCCCGGAGGATTATCAGAATCTGGAACTGGCTGGCAAAACCGCCGAGTTCACCGTCACTGTCAACACCGTGTCGGCACCGACGCTGCCTGAGCTGAACGAAACGTTCTTCAAGCAGTTCGGCATCAAGGAAACCAACATCGAAGGCTTCCGCACCGAAGTTCGCAAGAACATGGAGCGCGAGCTGCGTCAGGCCATCAAGTCCAAGGTCAAGAATCAGGTAATGGACGGTCTGCTGGCCGCCAACCCGATCGAAGTGCCTAAAGCGCTGCTGGAAAACGAAGTGAACCGTCTGCGCGTTCAGGCTGTTCAGCAGTTCGGCGGCAACATCAAGCCTGACCAACTGCCGGCAGAGCTGTTCGAAGAGCAGGCAAAGCGCCGCGTCGAGCTGGGTCTGATCGTGGCTGAAGTCGTCAAGCAATTCGACCTCAAGCCTGAAGACACCCGCGTTCGCGAGCTGATTCAGGAAATGGCTTCCGCTTACCAGGAGCCAGAGCAGGTTGTGGCCTGGTACTACAAGAACGAACAGCAAATGAACGAAGTTCGTTCGGTTGTGCTGGAAGAACAAGTTGTGGATACTGTTTTGCAGAAAGCGAGCGTGACCGATAAAGCGGTCTCGTACGAAGAGGCAGTCAAGCCGGTTGAAGCTCCGCAAGCCGACTGATTTCCTTCTCTCGTTCGAAAACACCATAAGCCAGCCTTCGCGCTGGCTTATGCGTATTCAAGACATGACTATTTGGGAGTGAATGCGAGACATGTCCCGCAATTCTTATATTCAGCAGAACTCTGACATCCAGGCCGCTGGCGGCCTGGTCCCGATGGTTATCGAGCAGTCCGCCCGTGGCGAGCGTGCCTATGACATCTACTCCCGCCTGCTCAAGGAACGCGTCATCTTCCTGGTCGGTCCGGTTGAAGACTACATGGCCAACCTCATCTCGGCGCAGCTGCTGTTCCTTGAAGCGGAAAACCCGGACAAGGACATCCATCTTTACATCAACTCCCCAGGCGGTTCGGTGACTGCGGGCATGGCGATCTACGACACCATGCAGTTCATCAAGCCGGACGTTTCCACGACCGTCATGGGCCAGGCCTGCAGCATGGGCGCTTTCCTGTTGGCCGGTGGTGCCAAGGGCAAGCGTTTCGCACTGCCGAACTCTCGCGTCATGATTCACCAGCCGTTGGGCGGTTTTCAGGGGCAGGCGTCGGACATTGACATCCACGCGAAAGAAATCCTGTTCATCCGTCAACGTCTGAACGAGCTGCTGGCGCACCACACCGGCCAGACGCTGGAAACGATCGAGCGCGACACCAACCGCGACAACTTCATGAGCGCCGAACGCGCTGCTGAATACGGTCTGGTGGACTCGGTCATTGATCGGCGTCAGATGACCAAATGACTGCGTGAAGGGCAATGATCGCGGGCGGTTGCTACTTCCGTGCCGCCTGCGGACTTGAAAAATCGAGCAATTGCCCTCATCTTGTGTTGCAAGCCTACCGGATTGGATCGATCGAATGACTGACACCCGCAACGGCGAGGACAACGGCAAACTGCTTTATTGCTCCTTCTGTGGCAAAAGCCAGCATGAAGTGCGCAAGTTGATTGCCGGCCCCTCGGTATTTGTTTGTGACGAGTGCGTCGACCTGTGCAACGACATCATCCGCGAGGAGGTGCAGGAAGCACAGGCCGAGAGCAGCGCGCATAAACTGCCATCGCCTAAAGAAATCAGCGGCATCCTTGACCAGTACGTCATTGGTCAGGAACGTGCCAAAAAGGTTCTCGCAGTAGCGGTGTACAACCACTACAAGCGACTGAACCAGCGTGACAAGAAAAACGACGACGTTGAATTGGGCAAAAGCAACATCCTGCTGATCGGCCCGACGGGCTCCGGCAAGACGCTGCTGGCGGAAACGCTGGCTCGGTTGCTCAATGTTCCGTTCACCATCGCCGATGCCACCACCCTGACCGAAGCCGGTTACGTGGGTGAGGACGTCGAGAACATCATTCAGAAGCTGTTGCAGAAGTGCGATTACGATGTCGAGAAGGCCCAGATGGGCATTGTCTACATCGACGAAATCGACAAGATTTCGCGCAAGTCCGACAACCCTTCCATCACCCGTGATGTGTCGGGCGAAGGCGTGCAGCAAGCGTTGCTGAAGCTGATTGAAGGCACCGTGGCTTCCGTCCCGCCTCAAGGTGGTCGCAAGCACCCGCAGCAGGAATTCCTGCAAGTGGACACGCGCAATATCCTCTTCATCTGTGGCGGTGCGTTCTCTGGCCTGGAAAAGGTCATCCAGAATCGCTCCACCAAAGGCGGCATCGGCTTCAACGCCGAAGTACGCAGCAAGGAAGAGGGCAAGAAGGTCGGCGAGTCCCTGCGTGAAGTCGAGCCTGACGATCTGGTCAAGTTCGGTCTGATCCCGGAGTTCGTGGGCCGTCTGCCTGTACTGGCGACGCTGGACGAGCTGGATGAAGCTGCGCTGATGCAGATTCTGACCGAGCCAAAGAACGCGCTGACCAAGCAATACGGCAAGCTGTTCGAGATGGAAGGCGTGGACCTCGAGTTCCGTCCGGATGCGTTGAAATCGGTTGCCCGTCGTGCGCTCGAGCGCAAGACCGGTGCTCGCGGTCTGCGCTCCATCCTCGAGGGCGTTCTGCTCGACACCATGTACGAGATCCCGTCGCAATCCGACGTGAGCAAGGTGGTGATCGACGAGAGCGTCATCGAGGGCACCTCCAAGCCGCTGTTGATTTACGAAAATAGCGAGCCACCTGCCAAGGCGGCACCCGACGCGTAGCCTGCTGGCAACGCACCGGGCGACTGGAAACGAAAAGGGCCCTCGGGCCCTTTTCGCGTTTCTTTCAAAGCCGGTCTGCGTTTCAGCGTGCTTTCGGTTTAACTCAAAGCGACGCTTGTTTTTTTAAGGTTCAACCCCCATCTTGATTTTCAGCTTATTTATATCTGTCCTTGGCCTGAAGGCCGCCGTAGAGGCGAAATCATGAAGACGACTATTGAACTGCCTCTCTTGCCACTGCGCGATGTTGTGGTTTATCCGCATATGGTTATCCCGCTGTTCGTGGGGCGCGAGAAGTCGATCGAGGCCCTTGAAGCGGCGATGACCGGCGACAAGCAGATCTTGCTGCTGGCGCAACGAAATCCGGCCGACGACGATCCCGGTGAAGACGCCTTGTACAACGTGGGTACCGTCGCCACCGTGCTGCAGCTGCTGAAGCTGCCTGACGGCACCGTGAAGGTTCTGGTCGAAGGCGAGCAGCGCGGCTCTGTCGAGCGTTTCATCGAGGTCGACGGCCATTGCCGCGCCGAAGTGGCGCTGATCGATGAAGTCGATGCCCCGGATCGTGAATCGGAAGTCTTCGTCCGTAGCCTGCTGGCGCAGTTCGAGCAGTACGTACAGCTGGGGAAAAAAGTCCCGGCGGAAGTGCTGTCCTCGCTTAACAGCATCGATGAGCCGGGTCGTCTGGTTGACACCATGGCCGCCCACATGGCGCTGAAGATCGAGCAGAAGCAGGAAATCCTCGAGATCATTGACCTGTCTGCCCGTGTCGAACACGTGCTGGCGTTGCTGGATGCCGAAATTGACTTGCTGCAGGTCGAGAAGCGCATCCGCGGTCGCGTGAAAAAGCAGATGGAGCGCAGTCAGCGCGAGTACTACCTGAATGAGCAGATGAAGGCCATTCAGAAGGAGCTCGGCGACAGCGAAGAAGGCCACAACGAAATCGAAGAGCTGAAAAAGCGCATCGATGCTGCCGGCCTGCCCAAAGACGCGATGACCAAAGCCACCGCCGAGCTGAACAAGCTCAAGCAGATGTCGCCGATGTCTGCCGAGGCCACCGTTGTTCGCTCTTACATCGACTGGCTGGTCCAGGTGCCGTGGAAGGCACAGAGCAAGGTCCGTCTGGACCTCGCCCGCGCCGAGGACATCCTTGATGCAGACCACTACGGTCTGGACGAAGTCAAAGAGCGCATCCTCGAATACCTCGCCGTGCAAAAGCGCGTGAAGAAGATTCGCGGCCCGGTGCTGTGCCTGGTCGGTCCTCCTGGTGTGGGTAAAACCTCGCTGGCGGAGTCGATCGCCCACGCCACCAACCGCAAGTTCGTCCGTATGGCCCTGGGCGGCGTGCGTGATGAAGCTGAAATTCGTGGCCACCGTCGTACCTACATCGGTTCGATGCCAGGTCGCCTGATCCAGAAGATGACCAAGGTCGGCGTGCGCAACCCGCTGTTCTTGCTCGATGAAATCGACAAGATGGGCAGCGACATGCGCGGTGACCCGGCGTCGGCGTTGCTGGAAGTGCTCGACCCCGAGCAGAACCACAACTTCAACGACCATTACCTGGAAGTCGACTACGACCTGTCCGACGTGATGTTCCTGTGCACCGCCAACTCGATGAACATTCCGCCGGCGCTGCTCGACCGTATGGAAGTCATCCGTCTGCCTGGCTACACCGAAGACGAGAAGATCAACATCGCGACCAAGTACCTCTCGCCCAAGCAGATCGCTGCCAACGGCTTGAAGAAAGGCGAGATCGAGTTCGAAGTCGAGGCCATCCGCGACATCATCCGTTACTACACCCGTGAAGCGGGCGTGCGTAGCCTTGAGCGTCAGATCGCCAAGGTCTGCCGCAAGGCGGTCAAGGAACACGCCCACGAGAAGCGTTTTTCCGTGACCGTTACGGCGGACATGCTCGAGAACTTCCTGGGCGTGCGCAAATTCCGTTATGGCCTGGCCGAACAGCAGGATCAGGTCGGTCAGGTGACCGGTCTGGCCTGGACTCAGGTAGGCGGAGAGCTGCTGACCATCGAGGCGGCGGTTGTTCCGGGCAAGGGTCAATTGATCAAGACCGGTTCGCTGGGCGATGTGATGGTCGAGTCGATCACTGCCGCGCTGACGGTGGTGCGCAGCCGTGCGAAGAGCCTGGGCATCCCTCTGGACTTCCACGAGAAGCGCGACACGCACATCCATATGCCGGAAGGCGCGACGCCGAAAGACGGCCCGAGCGCAGGCGTAGGCATGTGCACGGCGCTAGTGTCGGCACTGACGGGGATTCCGGTCCGCGCCGACGTGGCCATGACAGGTGAAATCACCCTCCGTGGACAGGTGCTGGCCATCGGCGGTCTCAAGGAGAAATTGCTGGCCGCTCACCGTGGTGGCATAAAGACAGTGATCATCCCCGAAGAGAACGTTCGCGATTTGAAGGAGATCCCGGACAACATCAAGGCAGACCTGCAGATCAAACCGGTTAAATGGATTGACGAGGTCCTCCAAATTGCGCTGCAATACGCGCCGGAGCCCTTGCCGGATGTGGCTCCCGAGATGGTTGCCAAGGATGAAAAGCGCGAGTCTGACGCCAAGGAGAGGATCAGCACGCATTAGGCCGGGAGGCCTTCCTTGACAGGTTTTTGGAGCCCTTGCTATAAAGCGGCTCTTCAAGCCTGTTCAGGCCGCTCGTGTTCGTTTGGTTTCACCAAAAAAAACTTAGAAATACTCAAATATATAAGGGGACTTAGAGTGAACAAGTCGGAACTGATTGATGCCATCGCCGCATCCGCTGACATCCCGAAAGCTGCTGCCGGCCGTGCGCTGGATGCTGTAATCGAATCCGTCACTGGCGCTCTCAAGGCTGGCGACTCTGTTGTACTGGTAGGCTTCGGCACTTTCTCCGTCACTGATCGTCCTGCCCGTACCGGCCGTAACCCTCAGACCGGTAAAACCCTGGAAATTCCAGCGGCCAAGAAACCAGGCTTCAAAGCCGGTAAAGCTCTGAAAGAAGCCGTCAACTAAGTTTCTTTTTACTTTGCCCGCCCGGAACAGCGTTATCTCTGTTCGGGGCGTGAAGCGGCACGTGCGGTTGGTCAAGCGCTGGACTGTCACTCGGGGAACGCACATCGAACCCCGTCCGCTTTGCAAGTTACGAGAAGGCGCATCCTCGGATGCGCCTTTCTTCTATCCGGATTCAACCCACGCTCCGCGTTACCGTGTGCAGCAGCCTGGTGAGTCGAGTACAACCCTCTGGGGGATACATGCTGCAGAATATCAGGGACAATTCACAGGGCTGGATTGCCAAAACCATCATCGGGGTCATCATCGCTCTGATGGCCCTGACCGGGTTCGATGCCATTTTCCGGGCCACCAGCCACTCGCAGGATGCTGCGAAGGTCAATGGCGAGGAAGTCACCCAGGCTGAACTGGGTCAAGCGGTTGAAATGCAACGCCGCCAGCTGATGCAACAGTTGGGCAAGGATTTCGATCCTGCGATGCTCAACGAAAAGATGCTGCGTGACTCGGCCCTCAAAGGCTTGATCGACCGCAAGCTGCTGTTGCAGGGCGCCGCCGATTCGAAGTTCGGTTTCTCCGAAGCCGCGCTGGATCAGCAAATGCTGTTGACCCCTGAATTTCAGGTCGACGGTAAATTCAGTGCTGATCGCTTCGATCAGGTCATTCGCCAGCTCGGTTACTCCCGTCTGCAATTCCGCCAGATCCTGGGCCAGGAAATGCTGATCGGTCAGATTCGTGCCGGCATCGGCGGCAGTGCGTTCGTCACTGACGCGCAGGTCGACGCGTTTGCCCGCCTGGAAAAACAGACCCGCGATTTCGCTACGCTGACCCTGCCGGCCGATCCGTCGAGCGTGAAAGTCACCGACGACGAAATCAAGGCGCACTACGATCAGCACGCGAAAGAGTTTCTGAGTCCTGAGCAAGTGGTACTCAACTACATCGAGCTGAAGAAGTCCTCCTTCTTCGACAAGGTGTCGGTGAAGGATGAAGACCTGCAGGCGGCGTATCAGAAAGAGATCGCCAACCTGGCCGAGCAGCGCCGCGCGGCGCACATCCTGATCGAAGTCAACGACAAGACCACGGACGCGCAGGCGAAAGCCAAGATTGAAGAAATTCAGCAGCGTGTGGCCAAAGGCGAAGATTTCGCTGCGCTGGCGAAGGAGTTCTCTCAGGATCCGGGCTCGTCGACCAAGGGCGGTGACCTGGGCTACGCCGGCAAGGGGGTCTATGACCCGGCCTTTGAAGACGCGCTGTACGCGTTGAACAAGGATCAGGTCTCCGCGCCTGTTCGCAGTCAGTTCGGCTGGCACTTGATCAAGCTGCTGGGCGTTGAAGCGCCATCGGTGCCGACGTTCGCCAGCTTGAAGGAGAAGCTGACCCACGAGCTGAAATCTCAGCAGGTCGAGCAGAAGTTCGTCGATGCGAGCAAGAAGCTGGAAGACGCGGCGTTTGAAGCGTCGGATCTGTCCCAGCCGGCTCAGGACCTGGGTCTGAAAGTGCAGACGACTGCGCCGTTCGGTCGCGAGGGTGGCGAAGGCGTTGCAGCCAACCGTGCGGTGATTCAGGCGGCTTTCAGCCCGGAAGTGATGGAAGAGGGTTCCAACAGTTCTGCGCTGGAGCTGGATCCTGAAACCGTGGTGGTGGTGCATGTCAAAGAGCACCGTCAGCCTGAGCAGTTGCCGTTGGAAGCGGTGTCGTCGCCGATTCGTTCGCAGCTGGCGAAAGAACATGCCAGCGATGCGGTGAAGGCGAAAGGTGAGGCGCTGTTGGGAGGCCTGCGTGACGGTAAGGTGCCGTATGCGGCGACCAAGCAGGAAGGTCAGAGCTGGAAGGTCGTGGAAGCGGCCTCACGCAGCCAGGAGGGTGTTGATCCTCAGGTGCTGCAGGCTGTGTTCCGTATGCCGAAGCCGGAAGGCAAGGACAAGCCGGTTTACGGCAGCCTGACGGCGGCGGATGGCAGCTTTGTGATTGTGCGTCTGAATGGCGTTAATCAGGCGGCGCCAGCGTCGGATGAGGAGAAGAGTCAGTACCGTCGTTTCCTGTCATCCCGTGAGGGGCAGCAGGATTTCGCGGCCTACCGTAAGCAGTTGGAAGCGGCGGCGAAGATCGAGAAATATTGATTCTCGCCTTTAGCTGTTAACAGAAAGCCCCGATTCGCGAGAGTTGGGGCTTTTTTGTATTCGCTGGGGTGGGGCAAAATCAAGAGCGTCTGCCTAAGGGCAGACTGTTTCGCCTTCGGCGAGTTACTTGAAAAAGCCCCAAGTAACCAAGGGCTTGTGCTCCTGGTTGGGCCCTTCCTTTGTCAGGGTTCCTTCACTCCGGTCTCGCTCCGTGGGCCCGCGCCGAACGGACATCCCTGTCCTGACGGCGCTCTCGCCGCATCCATGCGGCTCGGCCCACTCCACGACACCTGCGTTCAGCCTGCACCCAAGTCGCGATTGGTGTCGGCTGAACGTTATGTGTATGAAGATCAAGATCAAATGCAGATCAAAGGCTTCCCGGCTGAAGCCGGTCCCACTAGTAGGTGCCCGCGGTGATTTCCTTGGTACCGGCTTTGATCGTTCCCACGCTCCGCGTGGTAACGCCGCCCCCGACGCTCTGCGTCCCTCGGACGACGCATATTCAGGCCGGGGAGGTGACGCGGAGCGTCACGGTATGCATTCCCACGCAGAGCGAGGGAACGATCAAAAGTCAAAAGCTTCCCGGCTGAAGCCGGTCCCACTAGTAGGTGCCCGCGGTGATTTCCTTGGTACCGGCTTTGATCGTTCCCACGCTCCGCGTGGTAACGCCGCCCCCGACGCTCTGCGTCCCTCGGACGACGCATATTCAGGCCGGGGAGGTGACGCGGAGCGTCACGGTATGCATTCCCACGCAGAGCGAGGGAACGATCAAAAGTCAAAAGCTTCCCGGCTGAAGCCGGTCCCACTAGTAGGTGCCCGCGGTGATTTCCTTGGTACCGGCTTTGATCGTTCCCACGCTCCGCGTGGTAACGCCGCCCCCGACGCTCTGCGTCCCTCGGACGACGCATATTCAGGCCGGGGAGGTGACGCGGAGCGTCACGGGATGCATTCCCACGCAGAGCGAGGGAACGATCAAAGCAATCAAGATCAACAGCTTCCCGGCTGAAGCCGGTCCCAAGAGGTGAACGCGGTGCTTTTCGTGGGACCGGCTTTAGCCGGGAAGCCTCTGATCTGCCTGCTTTGCTTTTGATCTTGATCTTCAAGCACATAAAGCCCAGACGACGCGTATCGCGACTTGGGTGCAGGCCGAACGCAGACGACGCGGAGTGGGCCGAGCGGCATGGATGCCGCGAGAGCGCCGCTAGGACATGGATGTCCGTTCGGCGCGGGCCCACGGAGCGTCGTCGGAGTGAGGGAACCCCGAGGAACGAGGGGCCTAGCCAGGAGCAAGCACCCTTGGTTACTTGGGGTGCTTTTCCAAGTAACTCGCCGGAGGCGAAACAGTTCTGCCTCTGGCAGAACCCTGTCAGCGCCACCCGCGGCCTGGAATTATCACGCTACTCCAGGGCCGATCTCACCAAAGAAACCCAAGGCGAAAAAAAGCGGCAGATCATCTAGCCCCATGGCCGT
>NZ_FOHW01000042.1 GCF_900111735.1 Pseudomonas graminis
TGCGGCAGGCTTGAGTCCGCGGGGGTCTAAACACATCCTACTGAAGCACCGCGCACTAATAGTGGGACCGGCTTCAGCCGGGAAGGCGTCGGGTGTCACTCCGCAAATGTACGGTGTTCACACTGGCCTCTTCCCGGCTGAAGCCGGTCCTACAATAAATCTTCCGCAGCCATTACCTCCCGCGTTTGCTATCAATCCTCACCAAGCGCCCGCCTTCAAACCGCAAATACTGGTACATGCCGTTGCTCGGGCCGTAGATCCATTCCTGGACCTGCACCTGATCCACCTGGCGGTAGTGATTGACGGTTTCCTTGTAGCCGATGATGTCCTGGCTGACCGGCTGGCCGCATTTCTGCTGCACTTCAAACATCCGGTCGCCGACGCTGATCAGCTGGCTGCCGCAGCGCAATGTATCCGCCTGGGCCACGCCCACCAGGGCGGTCATACCGAGAATCAACGCCATCCTCGTTATCGCATTCTTCAAAATCATTACTCGCTGTCGAGGTGCAGGGGGCTGATGACGCGGCCGTCTTTCTCCGGCTTGCCAAGGGTGGTGTCGATGAAATACACCCGCTCATCCGCCAGTTGGCCCTTGTCGACCAGATAATCCTTGATGCTTCCGGCCCGGGCCTGACCGAGCTGACGGAGCAGCAGTGCGCTCGAACTCCAGGAGTTGAGCACCGCCTCGCGCAGCTTGTTCTGACGCTCTTCCTTGCCCAGGTTCACCCACTCGGCCGGCGGTTGCTGTTTCAGGCGGGTGCGATAAATGCCGTCAAGCATCGGCGCCTTTTCATCCACAGGCACCGTCAGATCACTCGGCTGCGCAGGCACCTTGTCGCCGCGACGCTGAAGAATCTTGTAATACGTGCTCTGGTATTCGCGCTCCAGTCGTTGCTGGGCAAGCAATGGGCCGTCACTGGCTTCAGCGCTGGTGCCTTCAATCTCAAGACGCAACGCTGGACGTGCCTTCAGTCCCGCCGCCAGCTTGTCCAGCGAAGCCATCGCCTCAGGGCTCAATTCATCAGCCCCTGGCGCGAAGGCCACCGTACCCAAATCCTCGGATCCGCCACCGCCGCTGATCAATCCGCCGATGAATTTGAACGGCGCCGCTGCAGCCTTCACCACCAGATTGCGCAGGGTCTGCCAGACGATCGGCATGACGCTGAACTGCGGATTGTTGAGGTCACCCGTTACCGGCAGCTCGATGGAAATCTTGCCGTCGGTGTCCTTGAGCAGGGCAATCGCCAGTTTCAGCGGAAGGTTCACCGCGTCCGGGCTGTCGACCTTTTCACCCAATTGCAGCTGCTCGACCACCACCTTGTTCTCAGCCTTCAGCTGGCCTTTGGTGATCAGGTAATGCAGATCCAGATTTAAACGACCCTTGCGAATGCGATAACCGGCGAACTTGCCGGAGTAGGGCGTCAACGTGGTCAGTTCCACGCGCTTGAAGCTGGTCGCGATGTCCAGACTCGCCATCGGGTTGAACGGGTTCAGCGCACCCTTGATGGTCACCGGCGCGTAACGGTCAACCTTGCCGTTGATATTCACCGTCGCAGGTTTGTCCTGGCGGTTATCCAGCGTGCCGATCTTGCCGTTGAGCTGCTGAACGGCCGTGGCGAAGTTCGGCGTCAGGCTGAAGTCGGCGAAGTTGGCCGAGCCGTTGGTGATGTTGACCTCGCCAATGCGAATGCCCATCGGCTTTTCGCTGCTGGCGGCGGCCTTGGCTTTCGGCCCGGCAGGCGCCAGGCCGGCAGGCTGCGGAATCAGCAGATCGTCGATATTGGTCGAGCGATCGTCGGCAATCATGAACCGCGCATACGGCTGATCGACATTGATCGCAGCGATGGTCAGGCTATCGCCCAGCTGGAAATTCAGGCCCTCGACATTCAGTCGCTGCCACTTCACGAAGTCCCGCGACTTGAGCGTGTCGAGGGTGTGCAGCTGATCCACCTGCGCCTTGCCGGTAATGCCCAGCGCCAACGGCTCGGTGCTTTTCAGGTCCACCGCCAGATCGCTGTTGAGCATGCCGCTGCGCACTTCCAGACGAATGAACGGCGTGACGTAGGACTGCGCGACACGCAAGTCGATATCGCGGGTGGTGACATTGAGGTTGGCGCGAACCGGCGCCAGATTCACTTCGCCCTCGGCGGTCAGCTTGCCTTGCTTGCCCACACCGGTGTCGAGCTTGAGCTTGAAGGGCGACTTGTTGAGGCTGTCGAAGCCGGTCAGGTCCAGGTTCAGCGGGCCGACATCAATCGCCACAGGCTCCTTGGGCACTTTGTCGGCAAGGTGAATCCGGTAATCGCGCAGCTGCATATCGCGCAGCAACACTTGCCAAGGTTTGCTCGGCGCCGCCGGTTTTGCGCTGGCGGTGGTTTCCGTACTGGTAGCAGTGGCGGGCTGCTGTTTTTCAGCCTCAACCTTTTTCGCCTGGGATTTAGAAGGCTGACTGGCGAACAACTTCTGCCAGTCCAGCTCACCGTCCGACTCCCTTGTCGCCCAGGTTTCCAAGCCTTCACTGCGAATCTTGCCGACGCTCACCAACTGCTTGGCCAGATCGATCGACGTGTCGCTCACGCTGAGTTTTTTCAGGCGAGCCAGCGGTCTGCCGTCCGGGGCGTCGATGGCGAAGGGCGCGACACTCAGGGACGTTTTGTCCAGCAACAGCTCGGTTTCCTTGGCCAGACTGAGTTTGTAATGGGTATCGAAATTCAGCACGCCGTCTTTGAGCACCAGGGGCAGCGCGTCGCGCACGTAGGGCCACCAGACTTCCATCTTGCCGTCGGTGATTTTAAGCGTGCCTTCGGACGAGATGGGCACAAGGCTGATGCGCCCGACCCAGTCGATCTGACCGCCGTTAGGTCCGGCGGCAACCAGGGTCATGTCGGCGTTGTCTTCCGGCAGCGTGCTGAGGTTTTTCAGCTCGAAATTCAGCGCGTCGTAGAGAAACTCGATGGGCTCGCTGGGGCGCATGTCCTGGAAATGCACGTAGCCGTCGGCCAGCTTGATCTCGCCGATGCGCAGCGGAAACGGTTTGCTTGGGGGCTCGTCGGGTTTTGCAGGTTCGCCGGCGGGCAGCTTGAACAGGCCGGCCAGGTTGAGCGTGCCGTCTTTGGCGAACAGCAGCTCGGTCTTGGGTTTATCGAGTTCGACCGCCTTGAGGTGCAGGGCTTTTGTCCACAGGCTGTCGATTTGCAGGTTGGCGTAAAGCCGTGCGAAACCGACTTCCTCCTTGCCCGGCGCCCCGATATTCAGGCCCCAGAGGGTGACTTCCAGACTGTAGGGATTGAGTTCCAGACGATCAAGCCTGGCCGGCACAGTGGCGTAATTTGCCAGTTGCTGATTGATGATTCGCAATGCAACGCCCGGCAGGATCAGAAACCCCAGCACGCTGTAAATGGCGAAGACGGCCAGCAGGGCGCCGATGGCGCGTTTCAATCCTTTGGGCATGTAAGTCGCCGACTCTCTCGATGGGAGGTCCTTGGAGTATGGCACGCCAATCTGGTTCCGAATCCAGTCGCTTCAATCCTTGTGGGAAATTTCCTTAGGCCAGATCACGCATCACAGCTGCAAGATCAATGTCTTGAGCGGGGGCTGTTGATCCTGTGACGGAAAGTCGGCGCCCGGGGTCAGCACCTGGCAGTCGCGCACCGGCCGGCCGATCTTGCTGGCGCAACGCAACACTTGCTCGCGCCAGTCGTCCAGGCTGACCTTCGCCAGATTGTTGCAGCAGATCAGCACACCGTCTTCGGCGGTGGTCAGCAGCGCGGGTTTCAGCAGGCTTTGATAATCGCGCAGCAGATCGACTGTGCCGAACGCGCTCTTGGCCCAGGCCGGCGGGTCCAGCAGCACCAGATCATATTGGCGTTGCTCAAGGCGCACGTAACTTGGCAGCTTGTGGCCACGACGGGAAGCGATGGGCAGCCCGGCCAGTTGGCGAATGGCCGGGAAGTAATCCGACTGGACGAACTCCATGGTCGGCAGCTGCGGATTGAGCAGGCCGTTCTCGCGACCGACGGCCAGATTGCCCTCGGCGAAATCCAGGTTGCACACCTCGCGCGCGCCACCCGCCGCCGCGCTCAGGCCGACGCCGCAGGTGTAGGCGAACAGGTTGAGCACGCTCTTGCCGGTGGCATGTTGCTTGACCCAGCCGCGTGTGTTGCGCAGGTCGAGAAACAGCAGCGGATCCTGCCCGGCATGACGACCGCGCACCCGGTAATTGAGGCCCCACTCATGACCCACCAGATCGGCCAGCGCAGCGTCGTCGGCTTTGTAGATCGGGTCTGTCCGGTCGACCCGCGAGTTGCCTTGGGAGCGGTCGTTGTAAACCAGCATCAGTTCCAGGCCCAGCCGCGCATTGACGGCGGCGTGCAGCGCCAGCAGGGAATCGAGATCCAGGCTGTTGTGAAAGCTCTGCACCAGCAATTGCGGGCCGTAACGGTCGACGGTCAGCCCGCTCGCGCCCTCCTGGCTGCCGTGGAACAGGCGATAAAAGTCGGTGCCTTGGGCGTGCAGTTCCGCCAGCAGGGACTGACGATTATCGAGGGCGACGCTGAGCGCCTGATTCAACGAAGACATGCTCGGCCTTGGGGCAGGAATGAGGGCGTGGGAGTTTATCAGCAAGGCCAATGCCGGTGTTGCCGCCTGTTCGCCAGCAAGCTTCTACGGACTTTCGCACTGCCCTCGCCGCAAACCATTGCAGGAGTGAGCTTGCTCGCGATAGCGGCGTGTCAGACCACATCCTCTTCGCAGACCTATCGCCATCGCGAGCAAGCTCCCTCCTACAGAAACTGAGGTGAGTCAATCAACCTGGAGGTTTCAGATCTGACGCCATCGCGGGCAAGCGCGCCCCTACAGAAACTGAGGTGAATCAGCCGACCTTGGGGTGTCAGAACTAACGCCATCGCGGGCAAGCGCGCTCCTACAGAAACTGAGGTGAGTCAGCCGACGTTGGGGTGTCAGATCTGACGCCATTGCGGGCAAGCGCGCTCCTACAAGGGGTGTCATCGCCCGGTTCCTGAACCGTTCCTGAAGACTTCAGCAAAACCCGCACACCCTTCGTGCTGGCGATTTACTCTCATAAAACCCGGGCGTATGCTTCGCCCGTTTTCAACCAATGCGGAGACCCACAGTGGGTACTTGTTCGAGTGACAGACGTCAGCCGGTGATAACGACCGGCCAATCCTCGGCACGATAACGCGCAGTCTTTTCACTGCCGCTATCTCGCCGACAACGTGAGAAGCGGCAGTGCCCGCGGACTCTGATCAGAGCCCGCTTCCCTGTCCTTTCCCTGACGCCCAATCCTGCGTGATGACCGACGTGTCTGTCGTTCGTCTGCGCATCGGACGCGCGTGGCATTTGCTGCGCGGGCCAGCCTGCGGTGCCTGCTCATGAACGAGCGCGGCGCCTGAGGTCGGCCGTACCCGCTCAAGGTTCCTGTGCTTTCAGCTCCAGCAGCCTTCAGTCCAGGGGACATAACCATGAAGTACACCCTCCTGAAAGAATTCCTCGCAGACTTCGTCCGCACCCGCAAACTCGGCCGGCACTTCCGTCGGCTGGCGACGCTCGACAGCGTGGCCGAGGCCACCGTCAGCCGCGAAGTGCCGCCCACTCTTGCGCAAACCCTGACCCGCGGCGCCAGCAGCGATGTGCCTGAATTGCTCGCACGCCTGGGCAGCCATGCCGACGGCCTCACTGACACCGAAGCGCAAAGCCTGCGCGAGCAACATGGCCTCAACGAAGTCGAGCACGAACAGCCGCTGCCATGGTGGGTGCACCTGTGGCACTGCTACAAAAACCCGTTCAACCTGCTGCTGACCCTGCTGGCGTTCATCTCGTGGCTGACCGAAGACATGAAAGCCGCCACGGTGATTTTCTCCATGGTCGTGCTCTCCACACTGCTGCGCTTCTGGCAGGAGGCACGCTCCAATCAGGCCGCCGACGCCCTCAAGGCAATGGTCAGCAACACCGCGACGGTCATGCGTCGCGCCGACAGCACCCTCGACGCTGACGATAACGCCCGGCAAAAACGGATCGAGCTACCGATCAAGCAACTGGTGCCGGGCGACCTCATCGTGCTGTCTGCTGGCGACATGATCCCTGCGGACTGCCGCGTGCTCAGCGCCAAGGACCTGTTCGTCAGCCAGGCCGCGATGACTGGCGAATCCATGCCGGTGGAGAAATTCGCCCGGCGTCAGGACGTTGATACGGGCAACCCGCTGGACCTGGAAAACATTCTGTTCATGGGCACCAACGTGGTGTCCGGCGCTGCGACGGGCGTCATTCTGGCCACCGGCAACCACACCTATTTCGGCGCACTGGCGCAGCGGGTCAGCGCCACTGACCGCGCGCCGACCTCGTTTCAGGCCGGAGTCAATAAAGTCAGCTGGCTGCTGATCCGCTTCATGTTCGTGATGGCGCCGCTGGTGCTGTTCATCAACGGCTTCACCAAGGGCGACTGGATGGAAGCGCTGCTGTTCGCGCTGTCCATCGCTGTCGGCCTGACCCCGGAAATGCTGCCGATGATTGTTACGTCGACGCTGGCCAAGGGCGCGGTGTTTCTGTCGCGCAAGAAAGTCATCGTCAAACGTCTCGACGCCATCCAGAACTTCGGCGCCATGGACGTGCTGTGCACCGACAAGACCGGCACGCTGACCCAGGACAAGATTTTTCTCGCACGCCATGTCGACATCTGGGGCGACGAGTCCGACGACGTTCTGGAAATGGCCTACCTCAACAGCTACTACCAGACCGGCCTGAAAAACCTGCTGGACGTTGCGGTACTGGAGCACGTCGAGATTCACCGTGATCTGCAAGTCGGCACCGCGTTCAGCAAGGTCGATGAGGTGCCGTTCGACTTCAATCGCCGGCGCATGTCGGTGGTGGTGCAGCAGCAGCGCGAGCCGCATCTGCTGATCTGCAAAGGCGCGCTGGAAGAAGTGCTGGGCGTGTGCAACCGCGTGCGCCACGGCGATGCCGAAGAAGCGCTGACGCCTGAACTGCTCGAGCGCATTCTGAGCGTCACCGCTGCGTTCAACGAAGAAGGTCTGCGCGTGGTGGCCGTGGCCGCGCGTCCTATGGAGGCAGGCCGCGACACCTACGGCCTGGCTGACGAAAGCGACCTGACCCTGATCGGTTATGTGGCGTTTCTCGATCCACCGAAGGAAAGCACGGCGCCGGCCCTCAAAGCGCTGGCCGAGCATGGCGTGGCGGTGAAAGTGCTGACTGGCGACAACGAGCGCGTTACCGCGAAGATCTGCCGCGAAGTCGGGCTGGAGCGTCAGGGCCTGCTGCTGGGCGGTGACATCGAACGCATGAGTGACGCCGAACTGGCGGCCGCGGTCGAGATCACCAACGTGTTCGCCAAACTGACGCCTTCCCACAAGGAGCGCATCGTGCGGCTGCTCAAGGCCAACGGCCACGTGGTGGGTTTCATGGGCGACGGCATCAACGACGCGCCCGCGCTGCGCACGGCCGACATCGGTATTTCCGTGGACACCGCAGTGGACATTGCCAAGGAAGCCGCCGACATCATTCTGCTGGAGAAGAGCCTGATGGTGCTGGAGGAGGGCGTGCTGGAAGGGCGCCGGACCTTCGCCAACATGCTCAAGTACATCAAGATGACGGCCAGTTCGAACTTCGGCAACGTGTTCTCGGTGCTGGTGGCCAGTGCGTTCATCCCGTTTCTGCCGATGCTGCCGATGCACCTGCTGGTGCAGAACCTGCTGTACGACATTTCCCAGATCGCCATCCCGTTCGATAACGTCGATGAGCAACTGCTGAAAAAACCCCAGCGCTGGCAGCCTGCGGATGTAGGACGCTTCATGCTGTTTTTCGGGCCGATCAGCTCGATCTTCGACATCACCACGTTCGCGGTCATGTGGTACGTGTTCGGCGCCAACACCCCTGAGCATCAGACCCTGTTCCAGTCGGGCTGGTTTGTCGTGGGCCTGCTGACGCAGACACTGATCGTGCACATGATCCGCACACCGAAAATCCCGTTCCTGCAAAGCCGTGCGGCGATGCCGTTGATGGTGATGACGGGGGTGATCATGGCCGTGGGGATCTTCCTGCCAATGGGCCCGCTGGCGCACTACTTCAAATTGCAGGCGCTGCCACCGCTGTACTTCGCCATCCTGCCGGTGATCCTGATCGCGTACGTAGCGCTGACCCAGGCGGTGAAAGGGTTCTATGTGCGCAAGTTTGGCTGGCAGTGATCGGCATGTGACGCAGGTCCCACTGACTGACCGCGTGCTTTAGTGGGAACGGCTTTAGCCGGGAAGGCGCCAGGCGCCACACCGCAAAATTCAGGGTGTTCGAACCGGCCTCTTCCCGGCTGAAGCCGGTCCCACTGACTGACCGCGTGCTTTTAGTGGGACCGGCTTTAGCCGGGAAGGCGTCAGGCGTAACACCTCGAAATTGAGGGTGTTCACGCCGGCCTCTTCGCGGGCAAGCGCGCTCCTACAAGAGCCTTTGCTTTTAGCGGGCCAACGCCAGCGCCACGCCTTGTCCGCCACCAATGCACAGCGTCGCCAGGCCTTTCTTCGCGTCGCGCTTGATCATTTCGTGCAGCAGGGTCACCAGCACGCGGCAGCCCGACGCGCCGATCGGGTGGCCGATGGCGATAGCGCCGCCGTTGACGTTGACCTTGTTCATGTCCCAGCCCAACTCTTTGCCAACCGACAATGACTGCGCGGCGAAGGCTTCGTTGGCTTCGATCAGATCCAGCTCATCCAGGGACCAACCCGCCTTGTCCAGGCAGCGGCGGGTTGCGCTCACCGGGCCGATGCCCATGATCGCCGGGTCAACGCCAGCATTCGCGTAAGCGGCAATCCGCGCCAGCACCGGCAAACCCAGTTCTTCTGCTTTGCGGGCACTCATCAGAATGACCGCTGCCGCACCGTCGTTCAGCGACGACGCATTGCCTGCCGTGACCGAGCCGTCCTTTTTGAAGGCTGGCTTGAGCTTGCCCAGGGATTCAGCGGTAGTGCCCGCGCGTGGCTGCTCGTCGGTGGCGAAGGACAGCGGATCGCCTTTGCGCTGAGGAATCAGGATCGGGGTAATTTCATCCACGAAGCGCCCGGCCTCGATGGCAGCGGCGGCTTTCTGTTGCGACGAAGCGGCAAACGCATCCTGCGCTTCACGGCTGATGTCGTATTTATCGGCCAGGTTCTCGGCCGTGATGCCCATGTGGTAATCGTTGAACGCATCCCAGAGGCCGTCGCTGATCATCGTGTCGACCATCGTCGCGTGGCCCATGCGCAGACCGGTTCGCGCGCCCGGCATCACATAGTTGGACAGGCTCATGTTTTCCTGGCCGCCGGCGATGATCACTTCCGCGTCGCCACAGCGAATTGCCTGCGTCCCCAGATGCAGCGCCTTGAGGCCCGAGCCGCAAACCTTGTTCAGCGTCATGGCCGGCACTGTGAACGGCAAGCCCGCCTTGATCGCAGCCTGACGTGCAGGATTCTGCCCGGCACCCGCCGTCAACACCTGGCCCATGATCACCTCATCCACCTGCGCACCGTCCAGACCGGTCTGCGCCAGCAGTTGGCGGATGACGGCGGCGCCGAGATCCACCGCAGGAATATTCGCCAGCGAACCCTGGAAACTGCCTACCGCGGTGCGGGTAGCGGCAACGATTACGACGTCTTGCATGATGCGAATCCTCAGTGGTGTGCGACGCGGCGCCGGCCCGGGCTTGAAAAGGTGAATAAAACAGCAAGGGCAGCCGGATCAAGGGAGAGCATGGTTGCATGAATGACGATGATAATTTAAGCCCTTTTTCGCCTGGTGATGTGGTGACTGCTCAAATGGAGCCCGGGCTTTTTCCTTCAGAGATGTATGACAGAAAGTGTCTCTGATTCCCACTCAGGTTCCGGATCGGGCTGATGTCCGGCACGTGTGAACGCAGTGACAATCGCCGGCCATTCCAGCGGTGATGCTTCAGGAGCCCCCTTTTGTCCAACGATAACCATGGCACTCAAAGTGGCGACAACAGCCTGAACGTCGGCGTCGGCGACTTTCGTGGCGCCAACGTAAACATCAGTCACAACGAGCGCCCGACATTTACACCCGAGCAATTGCGCATTGAGCGCCATCCGGCGTTAGGCGGGCTCAGCGTCGACAGCAAGAACGTTTCCGTCTTCGGTTACATCACCGGGGTGGGCACCATGATCGGGCTCTACTTCACCCTGTACCGGCCGCCCTTTGGCGAGCAGAGTTCGTGGTCAACGTTCTTCATGTTTTTATTCATCGTCGCGGTCATGGCCGTCGTAATGTCAGCCGTGCTTCGTCGACGCAAATTCGAGCATTTCTTCGGCTCCCGGCACTATCTTGAAATCAGCCAGGCAGGGCGTCTGAGGGTAAATCGTCTCACCGCGCAATGCCCGTGGTGCGGGTCCTTGATGCACCTTCGCCGCGTCGGCCCCACGGAAGGGCCGCGTGACGATAAGTTCATCTGCGTGCGCAACCCGGCGCAGCACACCGTGCAACTCGACCCGACGGTGCTGCCCGACATAGAAGACTGAGGCACCCAGACGCAAGAAACCCGCTGCCTCTTGCGAGACAGCGGGTTTCGAGGGTGTTACAGGACGGCAGATCAGCCGCGGTGACGACCGCGGAAGTAGTTGATCAGGCCCTGGGTCGAAGCGTCTTCAGCGACCGTTTCGTCGGTGCCGACAAGGCGGCTGTAAACGCCTTTGCCCAGCTCCTTGCCCAGTTCAACACCCCACTGGTCGAAGGCGTTAGTGCCCCAGACCACGCTTTGCACGAACACTTTGTGCTCGTACATGGCAACCAGTGCGCCCAGGCGGCGAGGGCTGATGCGCTCGACGACAATGGTGTTGCTCGGACGGTTGCCCGGAATGACCTTGTGCGGCGCGACACGCTGCACTTCTTCTTCCGGTACGCCCTTGGCGCGCAGTTCGGCTTCGGCTTCGGGGCGGGTTTTACCCTGCATCAATGCCTGGCTCTGGGACAGGCAGTTGGCGTACAGCCACTGGTGATGGTCGGACACCGGGTTGAAGCTGACGATCGGCACGATGAAATCGGCCGGGATCATTTGTGTGCCCTGGTGCAGCAGCTGGTGGTAAGCATGCTGACCGTTCGCGCCGACGCCACCCCAGATGACCGGGCCCGTGTCGGTTTTGACCGGCACGCCGTCCTGGCGAACGCTCTTGCCGTTGGATTCCATGTCCAGCTGTTGCAGGTGCTTGGTGATGTTGCGCAGGTAATGGTCGTACGGCAGGATCGCGTGACTTTGCGCGTCCCAGAAATTGCCATACCAGATACCCAGCAAGCCCAGCAGGACCGGCATGTTCTCTTCGAACTCGGCGTTCTGGAAGTGCTGGTCCATGGTGTAGGCGCCGGACAACAGCTCCTTGAAGTTGGACATGCCAATGGCAAGCGCAATCGGCAGACCGATGGCCGACCACAGCGAGTAACGGCCGCCGACCCAGTCCCACATCGGGAAGATGTTCTCTTCACGAATGCCGAACGCAACCGCCGCGGCGTTGTTGCTCGACACCGCGATGAAGTGGCGATAGAGCTCTGCTTCGGACCCGCCCTGAGCGAGGTACCAGGCGCGGGCAGCGGTGGCGTTCTTCAGGGTTTCGAGGGTAGTGAAGGTCTTGGACGAAACGATGAACAGCGTGGTCTCGGCGCGCAGCTTCTGAGTCAGCTCGTGCAGCTCGGTGCCGTCGATGTTTGCCAGGTAATGGCAGCGAACGCCTTTCTGTGCGTAGGACAACAGCGCTTCGGACACCAGCTCCGGGCCCAGGAACGAGCCGCCGATGCCGATATTGACCACGTCAGTGATCGGCTTTTCGGTGTAGCCACGCCAGAGACCGTCGTGGATGCGCCCGACCAGATCAGTGATCTGGTTCAGCACCTTGTGCACTTCCGGCATCACGTTGACGCCGTTGACCAGCAGCTTGTCGCCCACCGGACGACGCAGCGCGGTGTGCAGCGCAGGTCGACCTTCCGAAGCATTGACCAGTTCGCCGTCGTACTGCGCCTTGATGGCTTCTTTCAGGCCGACTTCGTTGGCCAGATTGACCAGCAACTGGCGCGTCTCGGCAGTGATCAGGTTCTTCGAATAGTCGAGAAACAGACCGGCACTGCTGAGCGTGAATTCGTCGAAACGCTTCGGGTCTGCGTTAAACGCGTCGCGCATGCTGAAATTCTGCATCGCTTCGCGGTGATCTTTGAGCGCCTGCCAGGCGGGCAGGGTAGTGACGTCATGAGGAGTGCGGTAGTACGCCATCGCTGCGGGTTTCCTTGTACTTGAACTGCCTTTTGGACACTGAAAAGCAGGATTGGGACATGAATTCGTGGGTGCATCAGAGACTAGTCCCCGGCAACGCCGATGTCTGCGCCTTGCTTTAACCTTGCTCGGTACTTTTTCTCACAGAGTAGAGTTGCTGGTCTGACACGAACTGTATCGGTATGGCATTGCGGGTCTGGCTAAGTTCATCGCCAGCGTCCTGCGAAGGCCAAGGCCTGCGCTGCACAACCGGTTTTGCGAACTGAGCATAGGCGCAGATGGTCGTCCGATCACGTGACTTTTGCTTTACACATGACCGGGCGCATCCTTCAGCAGGGTGTACTGGTTATTCCTTGACCAGATGCAGGTTGTCGATCAGGCGCGTCTTGCCCATGAACGCCGCGCCCAGCACAACCAGATCATGATCATCCGGGGTCGCAGGGCGCAGGCTGACTGCATTGCGAATCTCCAGGTAATCAGGACGAAAGCCTGCTGCTTCGAGGGCTTTGATGCCATCGCTGACCAACTGCTGGTGATCCTGCTGGCCATTCTGCAAGGAGGTGCCGATCTGTTTGATCACGCGGTACAACGCAGGCGCTGCAGCGCGCTGTTCGTCAGTCAGGTAGCCATTGCGCGACGACAGCGCCAGGCCGTCGGCGGCACGCACGGTGGGTTCGCCGATGATCTGAATGGGCATGTTCAGGTCACGCACCAGCGCGTTGACGACGGCCAGTTGCTGGAAATCCTTCTGACCGAAAATCGCGATGTCCGGCTGCACCATGTTGAACAGCTTGCTGACCACCGTCGAGACGCCGTCGAAGTGACCAGGACGGCTGCCGCCACACAGACCTTCAGACACCACCGGCACGCGCACGATGGTCTGATCGGTCATGCCATGGGGGTACATTTCCTCCACCGTTGGCGTGAACAACAAGTGGCACCCGGCCTGAAGCAATTGCTCCTGATCGGCGGCCAGTGTGCGGGGGTACGATGCCAGGTCTTCGTTGGGGCCAAACTGAAGCGGGTTGACGAAGATGCTGGCGATCACGAAATCAGCCCGTTGAACGGCTTTGGTGATCAGGGCGATATGGCCGCTGTGCAAGTTGCCCATGGTGGGCACCAGGGCGATGCGTTTGCCTTCGCTGCGTGCGCGGGCGACGGCGGCGCGCAACTCGCGAACGGTTTTGACTGTGTTCATGCCGAGAATCCGTGTTCTGGGGCGGGGAAGCTGACGTCCTTGACCGCGCTGACATAAGCGGCGATCGCCGACTGGATGTCCGGCTGACCGGCCATGAAATTCTTCACGAACTTGGGCACACGTCCGATGATCGACAGGCCGAGCATGTCGTGAAGCACCAGCACCTGACCATCTGTGGCGCTGCCGGCGCCAATCCCGATCACCGGAATTTTTACGGCATGGGTGATTTCCTGGGCCAGTTCGCTCGGCACACACTCCAGCAGGATCATCGCAGCGCCGGCCTGTTCCAGGGTAATCGCGTCGGCCCGCATCTGCCGCGCCTGTGACTCCTGACGCCCCTGCACTTTATAGCCGCCCAGCACGTTGACCGCCTGAGGCGTCAGGCCCATGTGGGCGCACACGGGAACGCCGCGCTCGGCGAGCAGCCGGATCGAGTCGGCGAGCCACGCCGCGCCCTCGATCTTGACCATGTGTGCGCCCGCTTGCATCAGCGTGGCGCTGTTGGCGAAGGTCTGCTCGGGAGTGGCGTAGGACATGAACGGCAGATCCACCAGAATCAGCGCGCCCTGGTTGCCGCGTTTGACGCCGGCCACGTGGTACGCCATTTCAGCGGTGGTGACGGGCAGCGTGCTGTCGTGGCCCTGAAGGACCATGCCCAGCGAGTCGCCGACCAGCAGCACTTCCACGCCGGCCTGGCTGGCGGTGTGGGCAAAAGTCGCGTCGTAGCAGGTCAGCATGGTGATTTTTTCACCTTTCTGCTTCAGAGCCAGCAGGGACGTAACGGTGATATCGGGCATGAAAAGTCCTCATTCAGGCGCTGTGAATACTGCGGCGAGCAACGCGTGATTCATCTTGGGAGGCAGGCACATCGTCGTTTCGCGATGTTTGCAACGGCCTGATCCGCGCCTTTCGGCCGGTCGTCCGGCTTTGGGACGCTTATCTTCGTGAGGAGGGGGCGGGAAGTCAATTCCGGGTGTTGCAGGTTTCAACGTGCCCGCAGAACGGCGTCAGCTCGGCAATCGCTCCAGGCCTTCGAACGGGCACTGGGCAAGCAAATCATTCAGCGCGCGGCCATCAGCAAGGGTGAGCCCCGGCGCCAGCTCGGCCAGTGGATACAGCACAAACGCGCGCACCTGCATCTGGTAATGCGGCACCTTCAGTCGCGGCTCATCAATGACGCGATCGCCAAACAGCAAGATGTCGAGGTCCAGCGTGCGCGGTCCCCAGCGTTCGAGGCGCTTGCGGCCCTGATCGTTTTCGATGCCTTGCAAGGCGTCGAGCAGCGCGAGCGGGGGGAGTGAGGTGTCGATCGCCGCGACCGCATTGGTGTAACGCGGCTGACCCGGCAACAGCGAGTCGCTGACATAAAAAGAGGAAACGCCGGACAGGCTGCTTTGCGGTAACAGGCCCATGGCCTTGATCGCTTCGCGTAACTGTTCGGCGGGGTCGGCCAGGTTGCTACCCAGGCCGACGTAAACGCGCTCGATCATCGGGTGTTATTCCGCCCCGTCGACGCCGGCGCGTTTGCGCTTGCCGCTGCTGCTGCGACGACGTTTGCGCGGGCCCTGGCCGGTCGCGTCGGGCTTGCTGCCCAGGTCACGAATCATGTCGCGGCGTCCGGAATCATTGGCGTCCTGGTAGTCCGTCCACCATTCACCAAGGCCGTCGGTTTCTTCGCCAGCCGACTCACGCAGCAACAGGAAGTCGTAGCCGGCACGGAAGCGCGGGTTTTCCAGCAGCAGGTCGGCGCGTTTGCCCGAGCGGCGTGGCAGACGTTCCTGCATGTCCCAGATCTCGCGGATCGGCATGGTGAAACGTTTCGGAATCGCGATCCGCTGGCACTGTTCGGTGATCAGCTCGTGGGCCGCTTCCTGCATGGCCGGTATCGGCGGCATGCCGCGCTCTTGCAGACGCAGCACGCGGGCGGGCAGGGCAGGCCACAGCAGCGCTGCAAACAGGAATGCCGGCGTCACCGGTTTGTTCTGCTTGATGCGCAGATCGGTGTTGGCCAGCGCGTCGCTGATCAGGGTGTGCGTGTAAGTCGGGTTGTGTTCCAGCGCTTTGGAGCTGGCCGGGAACAGTGGCTCGAACAGTTCGAGATCGACGAGCATCTCGAACGTCGCCTCGGCGTAGCCCGAGAGGAACAGCTTCAGCACTTCTTCAAACAGACGCGCCGAAGGGATGTCGCGCAGCATGGGCGCCAGCGGGCGAATCGGTGTGGCGCTGTGCTTCTCGATGCCGAAATCCAGCTTGGCGGCGAAACGCACGGCCCGCAGCATGCGCACCGGGTCTTCCTTGTAACGCTGCTGCGGATCACCGATCAGACGAATCAGGCGATTGCGAATGTCGTGCACGCCATTGGCGTAATCGAGGACGCGTTCGGTGACCGGGTCGTAATAAAGGGCGTTGATCGTGAAGTCCCGACGCTGGGCGTCGTCTTCGAGGGTGCCGTAGACGTTATCACGCAGAATGCGCCCGCTCTCGTTGCGCGAAGACTGGTTGCTGTCTTCATCTTCGTCGTCGATCGGGTGATTGGCGCGGAAGGTCGCGACTTCGATGATTTCACGGCCGAAATGGATGTGAACCAGCTTGAAGCGGCGGCCGATGATACGGGCGTTGCGAAACTCGGCGCGGATCTGCTCGGGCGTGGCACTGGTGGCGACGTCGAAATCCTTGGGCGTGATGCCGAGCATCATGTCGCGGACACAGCCGCCAACCAGATAGGCTTGGTAGCCGGCAGTCTGCAGGCGCTCGACGATGTTGACCGCGTAGCGGCTGAATTGATTGCGTTGCAACGAGTGCTGGCTGCTGCTGAGCACTTCAGGCGTTGTGCGCACATGTTGCTGCGGCTTGCGCAGTGGGGAACGGAATGACTGGAACAGCTTCTTCAGCATGGGAGGCACTGTTTGAAGGAATATTCGGCCAATTTCGAAGAGTGACCGCACGATGGGCGGGGATTCTAGCATTTAGTCGAGGGATGGTGTAGGAGGCAGCGCGATAGGTGCGTGCGGGGCTGGCTGCACAGCGGGTGCGGGGTGTCGAGCGGGGAAGGGGTTTACTGCAGATGCTACTGGGGGAGCCGAAGCTCCCCCAAAGTGCGTGCTCTTATTTTTATTGTCTGATGGGCTTTTTATTGTTGTTGACCGCCCAATTCACGGCTTTCGCCTGTGAAACCTCCCAATCGGGAGTCAAGAGCAAACGGATTGCTTTGGTCGCTGTGCGGCAGTGATCTATCGATCCAACCAGTTCAGGCTCTACCTAAGGGTAGTTTTTGTTGTTCTCGGCCTGGTTGCGGGACAAGTCCCAAATGCAACGCCTCTCCAAAAGAATCAGTTAGCTGCGCCTCCGCCGTGTTGTTCTTGTTATGCGTGAGTCGTTTCGTCTTGTTTTTATTATGTTGGTTTTGCGGGTGACTGATTTTTGTTGTTCTTGTACGGATACATATAGCAGTACCTGTGCCAACTTTCGAAAAACGCGCTACACGCCTCTGAATTCAAGGGTGTGGCAAATTGACGCTATTTTGCGCGGGCGAAAAAAAACCGGGGGTTCGTTACCGTACGCCCCGGTTTTGTTACGTCAGCTTTTATGAGGTAACAGTTTTTTCACATTCCCCGTAACCCGCGTGCCAGAGCCTGCGCAGGGAAGCGCTTACGTTTCGCTGGCCACTCCGGTCTTGCGTCGCGGAATGCCCAGGCGTTGGCGACGCTCCCACAGGCACTTGCGGCTGACCCCCAGCTTGCGAGCCAGCTCGGTTTCAGTCATGTGGTCCTGATGCTCCAGGACGAAGTGCTGGAAATAGTCCTCCAGCGACAAGTCCTCGGTAGGCTCTCCAGCCGTGGAGCTCGACGAGCCTGACGCCTGGGGCGCAAGGCCGATGAATTCGTTGACGTCGAGATCGCTGAGTTCGATATCGATGCCCAACAGCTCTGCAGAAATGTCCGGGCTCTCGCACAGGATTACCGCGCGCTCGACCGCATTCTCCAGTTCCCGGACATTACCCGGCCACGAATAGTGCCGAATCGCTTGCTCGGCATCCGGTGCAAAACGCAGGTCATTGCGACCGGCCTTGAGGCTTTGCCGCGCCAGGAACGCATTGGCGATTTCATTGACGTCCGCGCCGCGCTCACGCAATGCGGGCAGTTTCAGCGCGATCACGTGGAGGCGGTAGTACAAGTCTTCGCGGAACTGGCCGACTTTGGCCAGGCTCTTGAGGTCGCGGTGAGTCGCTGCAATCAGGCGCACGTCGACTTTCTGCGACTGCACCGAGCCGACGCGGCGAATTTCGCCTTCCTGCAAGACGCGCAGAAGTCTCGCCTGAGCTTCCAACGGTAGCTCGCCGATCTCGTCGAGGAAGAGGGTACCGCCATCCGCCGCTTCGACCAGACCGGCACGCCCGGCGCTGGCGCCGGTGAACGCGCCTTTTTCGTGACCGAACAGCTCGGACTCGATAAGGGATTCCGGAATCGCTGCGCAGTTGACCGAAATCATCGGGGCCTTGGCGCGACGCGACAGGTTGTGCAGCGCACGGGCTACCAGCTCCTTACCCGTACCGGACTCGCCTTGAATCAGCACGTTGGAGTCAGTCGGCGCGACTTTGCGAATCTTGTTGTACATGTCCTGCATCGGCGGGCACGAGCCGATAATGCCGATCTCGCCGTTGCTGTTGTCCGGACCGGCTTTGTCACCGGTCGAAGTCTTGCTGGTGGCGGCGCGTTCGGCCTGCATGCTTTGCAGTGTCTGGCGATCACGCAGGATGCGCGAGACGGCCTGAAGCATCTCGTCGTGGTCGAAGGGTTTGGCGATGTAATCCACCGCGCCCATTTTCATCGAGTCCACGGCCGAGCGCAGGCTGGCGTAACTGGTCATGATCAGCACGGGCTTGCCCTGGCCGAGCTTGATCAGCTCTGTGCCGGGCGCGCCGGGCAGACGCAAATCGCTGACGATCAGGTCAAACGACGGGATGCTGAAACGTTCCTGAGCTTCCTGCACGGATCCGGCTTCGCTGACCTGGTACTGATTACGTTCCAACAGTCGACGCAGGGCGGAGCGGATGATGGTTTCGTCTTCCACGATCAAAATGTGAGGCATTGATTCGGTTCTCTCGACGGTCTCAGTTCACGGCGGACGTCGCTTCGACATGTCGCGGTAAGGTCACCCGAATCCGGGTTCCGCGTTGGTGCTCGGGGTCAGCCGGGCTGTCGATGGTGATTTGTCCATAATGCTCTTCAACGATGGAATAGACCAGCGCGAGCCCCAGTCCTGTTCCTTCGCCCGGATCCTTGGTGGTGAAGAAAGGTTCGAACAAGCGGTCCATGATGGCTTTCGGAATACCGCTGCCTTCGTCTTCGACGATCAGATCGACCGTGTGTTCGGAGGCCTCGCTTTTCACGCGCACCGCACTGCCCGCGGGCGATGCGTCCCGGGCGTTTGACAGCAGATTGATCAACACCTGTGCGAGCCGCTGTGGATCGCCGTCCACCCAGTGGTTCGGGTTGCACAGGTTATAGAACTGCACTTCGAAATTGCGCCGGTTCAGCGCCAGCAGACCAATGGCGTCCTGCGCCACCTCTGCCAGGCACACGGGTTCGTCGGCGTGTTGATGCCCGCCGGCGTGGGCGAAGCTCATCAGTGACTGCACGATGCGGGAAACGCGCTTGGTCTGCTCGATGATCTGGCTGCTGATTTCCGTCAGCTCGCTGTCTTCTTCGCGCTCTTCGCGCAGGTTCTGCGCCAGGCAGGCAATGCCGGTGATCGGGTTGCCAATTTCGTGGGCAACACCGGCGGCCAGTCGGCCAATGCTGGCAAGCCGTTCGGAGTGCACCAGTTTGTCTTCGAGCATCTGGGTGTCGGTCAGGTCTTCAACCAGAATCACCAGCCCGCTGTTGCCCGGCGCGAGCGGCTCATCGATGGCGGCCTTGTGCAGGTTGAGCCAGCGAGTCTGCCCGTCCAGGCCCAGGCGCTGCTTGTGCAAGTGCTCGTCAGGGACATTGATGAAACCCAGCAGGAGCTGCTTCCAGGGATCGACGATGGTCTCGAGCCGTGATCCGACGACGCGCTGAGCGCCGATGCCGGTCAGCTCTTCCATGGCCTTGTTCCACATCAGGATCTCCTGATCCTTGGCGAGCGAGCACACACCCATCGGCAGTTCTTGCAGGGTCTGGCGGTGATAACGGCGCAGGGCGTCGAGTTCGGCAGCCAGGCCGGTGAGGCGGGAGTGGTAATCCTCGAGGCGGCTTTCGATGAAGTGGATGTCTTCGGTGACGTAGTTCTCGCTGCCGGATTTGTAAGGCAGGAAGGTTTCGACCATGTCCTGCGCTACGCTTGGCCCCATCAGCCCGGAAAGGTTGGCTTCGATGCGGTCGCGCAAACGCCGCAGTGCATAAGGCCGGCGCTCGTCGAACGGCAGATAAAGATCCCGCAGCGCCTGTTCGACTTCCTTCTGCGCGGCTTTCGCGCCCAGTGGTTTGGCCAGTTGGGTGGCAAACTCCTGGGGGGAGGCTGCGTGCAGTTCGCGACGCTGTGGCCGGCGAACGTTGTCCACCGCGCAGGCCTCGGCTGCGCTCGCTTCTTCGGGGCTGGGATTGCTGAACAGTGAAATCAGGGTGAACACCAGCACGTTGGCCGCCAAGGAAGCGATCGCCGCCATGTGCCAGCTGGTGTCATCCAGCACGTAAATCATGTTCAGCAGCGGGATATAGAACCCCTGAAAGTCGCCGATCAGCGGCAGCAGCATGCTGATGGTCCAGACTGCGATGCCCGCAATCAGCCCGGCCATGAAACCGCGGCGGTTGGCGGCCGGCCAGTACAGCACCGACAGCACACCGGGCAGGAACTGCAATGTCGCAACGAACGCGACGATGCCCAGATTCGCCAGGTTCTGCTTGGCGCCGAGCAACAGATAGAAACCAAAGCCGGCCATGATGATTGCGACAATCAGGCCGCGCCGGGTCCACTTCAGCCAGCGATAGATATTGCCTTCGGCAGGCGGCTGGTAAAGCGGCAGCACCAGGTGGTTCAACGCCATGCCGGACAGCGCCAGCGTGGTGACGATGATCAGCCCGCTCGCAGCGGAAAGCCCGCCGATGTAGCCGAGCAATGCCAAGGTCTTGCTGTGGGCAGCGATGCCGATGCCCAAGGTGAAATATTCAGGGCTGGTAGTGGCGCCCAGTTTCAATCCGGCCCACAGCACCAGTGGGACCGCCAGACTCATCAGTAACAGAAACAGTGGCAGACCCCAACTTGCGCTGACCAGCGAGCGCGGATTGAGGTTTTCGGTGAAAGTCATGTGATACATGTGCGGCATCACGATCGCCGAAGCGAAGAACACCAGCAGCAGCGTCCGCCACGGGCCTTCCTGCAATGGCGTGTGCAACGCCGCCAGTGCGCTCTGGTTTTGCAGCAGCCACTGCTCAAGGCTCTGCGGCCCATCGAACACGCCGTACAGCGCGTAGAGACCGATGCCGCCGATGGCGACCAGCTTGATGACCGACTCGAAGGCGATGGCGAATACCAGACCTTCGTGCTTCTCCCGTGTGGCGATGTGGCGCGAGCCGAAGAAAATGGTGAACAGCGTGATCAGTGCGCAGAACGCAAAGGCCACGTAGTTGCGCACGGGTTCGCGGGTGAGGATGCCGATGGAGTCGGCCACGGCCTGGATCTGCAGTGCCAGCAACGGCAACACGCCAATCAGCATGAAGATGGTGGTCAGTGCGCCCGCCCAGGTGCTGCGAAAGCGGAACGCAAACAGGTCGGCCAGTGACGACATCTGGTAGGTACGGGTGATCTTGAGAATGGGGTAGAGCAGGACGGGGGCGAGCAGAAAAGCGCCGGACACCCCCAGATAACTCGACAGAAAACCGTAGCCGTATTCGTAAGCCAGCCCCACCGTGCCGTAAAACGCCCACGCACTGGCGTAGACGCCAAGTGACAGCGTGTAGGTCAGGGGGTGACGGATGATCCAGCGCGGGATCAGGCCACGTTCGCTGATCCAGGCAACGCCGAACAGCACCGTCAGGTAGGCGGCGCTGACCAGAATCATCTGGGTCAGGCTAAAGCTCATCGGCATCTCGTTGGCTCTGCAGAATGAAGGTCACGACGATCAGGATCAGCCACAGCATGTACGGCCTGTACCAGGCACCCGTGGCGTCTATCCACCAGTCCATGATGGCCGGGGAAAACAGATAGATGCCCACCACCAGCAGCAGGACCAATCGATAAATGTACATTTGGCCTCCCAGTTGACTGATCAGAAGATGGCGGAGCGGCATGGTAACGGATGGCGATGGGGCTGCAAGCGACGTTTGCGCCAGCTTTGTCCTGCCTCCCTATGAATCGGCCGCGCCGGCTCAGTCTATTCGAGCTTCCTCGATAGCGGCCAGGCGGGGTATCGAATCGGCATCCCAGTGCGCAATGGCCCAGTCCAGCACCTCCCGGGGCGTAGCGTCGTCCAGTTCACCCGGCGTCGTTTGCCCCAGGGCACGTAAACCCCGGAGCAGCAACGGCGTGGCCTGATCGGGCGGCAGTGGCGGCGAGCGGTAGGATTTACCCAGTTTATGGCCGTCGGGTTGGGTGATCAGCGGCACATGAAGGTAGCGCGGTTGCGGCAGGCCCAGCAGTTCTTGCAGGTACAGCTGGCGCGGCGTGGAGTCGAGCAGATCAGCTCCGCGGACGATGTCAGTCACGCCTTGCCAGCCGTCGTCGAGTACAACCGCCAGTTGGTAGGCGTAAAAGCCGTCCCGCCGACGAATGATGAAATCGCCCGCGTCGCGCCCCAGATGTTGACGAAACTCGCCCTGCACGCGGTCTTCGAAGCGGTATTCCAGCTCAGGTACCCGAATCCGGATGGCCGCGTCCTCGGGTGAGTGCCCCGCATTCCGGCAAAAACCCGGGTAAATGCCGTTGTAGCCTTCCAGTTGCTTGCGCGAACAGGTGCACGCGTAAGCGAGCCCGTGGCTGAACCACCGATGGATGATCGCCTGGTAAGCCTCATGCCGGTCGCTTTGCCTCACCAGTTCGCCGTCCCACTCGAATCCGTAGGCTTCCAGCGTCTGGAGTATTCCCCCTTGGGCACCCGGAACCTCCCGGGGAGGGTCGAGATCCTCCATGCGCATCAACCATTTTCCGCCGACCGAGCGCGCGTCGAGGTACGAAGCCAGGGCTGCGACCAGAGAGCCGAAGTGCAGATAACCGCTGGGGGTTGGCGCAAAGCGCCCTATATAAGAAGGGTTTTTCATGGGCGCTGATGGTACTGGAAATAAAACGTACGAAATACCGGACGACGCGTTGTCCCGTGTGGGAAAGCGCAACGCACCGGTAGGTGACTTTCCGGCCCACGCCAGCGCGTGTTCAGTCGATCTCGGCAAGAAACAAAAAAGGACGCCGAGGCGTCCTTTTTACTGGATCAACAGGATCACTTACCGACCTGTTTTTCCTTGATTTCAGCGAGGCTTTTGCAGTCAACGCACATGTCGGCCGTTGGGCGGGCCTCAAGGCGTTTGATACCGATCTCGACGCCGCACGATTCGCACCAGCCGTATTCCTTGTCCTGAATCAGCTGCAGCGTCTTGTCGATCTTCTTGATCAACTTGCGCTCACGATCACGGGCGCGCAGTTCCAGCGCGAACTCCTCTTCCTGGCTTGCACGGTCGGCAGGGTCAGGGAAGTTAGCCGCCTCGTCCTTCATGTGAACAACCGTGCGGTCAACTTCTACCATCAGTTCCTGTTTCCACTTGGACAGGATCTTGGTGAAGTGCTTGCGCATGGGGTCGCCCATGTATTCCTCACCCTTCGTCGCGACGTAGGGTTCGAAACCACTGATTGCCGGGGTGCTCTTTTGCTTTTCTTCGGTGGGCATGAACGGACCGCCTCTCACTCTTCTAAGCCATTACACAGGTTAAGATCCATCGCCGACACCTGCCGGCCCTGCGGCTGCAAGCGGGCGAACTTACCAGATCGAATCGGAGCGCGCTACTCCCGGTTGTCGAGGATGGCCCGCAGCACGCACATGGACTATGACCACAGCCTGAGCGCCCGGTTTTATCTATTTTGCGGTGCGCCGAGTTTAGCGCCTGCGGCGCAAGTCCCCGGTTTTCCGGACTGTCGGCTGCAAGTCACTGCTGTCCAGGCGGATGAACGCTGTAGCCCGCTCGGGCGAATGAGTAGAATCGGCGACTTGTCTCGCCACCCCTCACCAAAGGAAGGCCCATGCCCCAGCCCTACAGTGCGCGCAGCCGCGCCATAGAACCCTTTCATGTCATGGCGCTGCTGGCGCGGGCGAATGAACTGCAGGCGGCGGGGCATGACGTCATCCACTTGGAAATCGGCGAGCCGGATTTCACCACGGCCGAGCCGATCATCAAGGCCGGTCAGGCGGCGCTGGCCGCTGGCAAGACTCGTTACACGGCGGCCCGTGGTCTGCCGGAACTGCGCGAGGCGATCTCGGGCTTTTACGCTCAGCGTTACGGCGTGAACGTCGATCCGGGCAGAATTCTGATCACGCCGGGCGGTTCGGGCGCGTTGCTGCTGGCGGCGAGTCTGCTGGTCGACCCCGGCAAACACTGGCTGCTGGCCGATCCGGGATACCCGTGCAACCGGCATTTTCTGCGTCTGGTGGAGGGCGCCGCGCAGTTGGTGCCCGTGGGGCCGGACGTGCGTTATCAGATGACGGCCGATCTGGTCGCCCAATACTGGAACGAGGACAGCGTCGGTGCGCTGGTGGCTTCTCCGGCCAATCCCACCGGGACCTTGCTGCACCGCGATGAGCTGGCCGCGCTTTCGGCGTCCTTGAAGGCTCGGGATGGCCACCTCGTGGTTGACGAGATCTATCACGGTCTGACCTACGGCGTTGACGCGAGCAGCGTGCTGGAAGTCGACAACGACGCCTTCGTGCTGAATAGTTTTTCCAAGTATTTCGGCATGACCGGTTGGCGACTCGGTTGGCTGGTTGCCCCTGAGGCGGCGGTCGGTGATCTGGAAAAGCTGGCGCAGAATCTCTACATCAGCGCGCCGAGCATGGCGCAAAGCGCGGCACTTGCCTGTTTCGAGCCGCAGACCCTGGAGATCCTCGAACAACGTCGTGCCGAGTTTGCACGCCGTCGCGACTTCCTGCTTCCGGCGCTGCGCGAACTGGGTTTCAACATCGCCGTCGAGCCAGAGGGCGCCTTCTATCTATACGCAGACATCAGCGCGTTCGGCGGCGACGCGTTCGCGTTCTGCCATCACTTCCTGGAAACCGAGCATGTCGCGTTCACACCCGGGCTGGATTTCGGTCGGTATCGCGCCGGCCATCATGTGCGCTTCGCTTACACCCAAAGCCTGCCTCGGCTTCAGGAGGCGGTCGAGCGAATAGGCCGCGGTCTGCGGAGCTGGCAAGGCTGATGCGTTTCTCTCCTCCCCTTGAACAAGGCCGGCTGATTCAACGCTACAAGCGCTTTCTCGCCGACATCGAGACCGCCAGCGGCGAGCTGCTGACGATTCACTGCCCCAATACGGGCTCCATGTTCAATTGCATGATGCCGGGTGGCCGCGTCTGGTTCAGCAGATCCAATGACCCCAAGCGCAAGCTGCCGGGCACTTGGGAAATTACTGAAACACCACAAGGCCGGCTCGCCTGCGTCAACACTGCGCGCGCCAACAGGCTGGTGGAAGAGGCGCTTCTGGGTGGCGTGATCACGGAGTTGGCAGGGTTTACGGCGCTCAAGCGCGAAGTCGCCTACGGTCAGGAAAACAGCCGCGTCGACTTCCGGCTGGATTACCCCGATGGGCCGCTGTATCTGGAAGTCAAAAGCGTGACCCTGGGCTTTGATGACAGCCGGGTCGCTGCGTTTCCCGACGCGGTCACTCAGCGCGGCGCGAAACACCTGCGCGAACTGGCTGCCCTGGCCCGGGAAGGCGTGCGCGCGGTGTTGCTGTATTGCGTGAACCTCACAGGCATCGATGCCGTGCGGCCCGCCGCCGAAATCGACGCGGCGTATGCCGCTGCCCTGCTAGAGGCGGCTGCGGCAGGGGTTGAAGTGCTCGCGTATGGGGTGCAGCTCACCCCTGACGAAGTGCGCATTGATCGGCGTCTTGAAATTCACCTCACGGAAACGCGCCCGCTCAGTCCGGTGCAACCGGGTTGATCCAGATGCCCTGAGCGTCCTCGCCGCAGTCGATAGCCCGCAGGGACTTGCCCTCGCAGGGGCCAGCCACGCACTCGCCGCTCTCGATGAGGAACAGAGCACCGTGAGTGGCACACTGGATCAGACTGGCGCTGGCATCGAGAAACTCATCGGCCTGCCATTCCAGCGCCACCCCTCGATGCGGGCACCGATTGGCGTACACATACACCTGACCCGCTCGCCGGACGGCCAGAATCCTGATTTCATCAACCTCGAAGCCAAGGCTTTTGCCTTCCATCAGCGCAGCGCTGTCGCACAGGTATTTCAGCATGGTCTCCTTGGCGTTTGACGCTCAATTGCAAATAATTATCGAATTCCTGAGCGAGGCAGGCTGCGCATTCTGCCAGCAGTCAAACCCGCCAGTCGATGAACGAAATCCAGCCAGTCGCGCCCTGAGGTGATCGGCTGGGCCTTCCTTTATAGGGGACGCACCTATTTATGCGCTTCACCTCTCAACTGATCGCGCTGGGCATGGCCTGTTTGCTGGCGATATGGCTGTCCCTCGCGCTCGGTCCTGTCAGTCTGCCGATGATGGATACCTTGCGCGCGGTGCTCCATCTGGTGGGCGTGCCCGTGGCGGAGGACAACCTGCAGCAGGCGGAACTGATCGTGGGCCAGATTCGCCTGCCCCGTACGTTGCTCGGGCTGGCGGTGGGCGCAGTGCTGGCCTTGTCCGGCGTGGCGATGCAGGGTTTGTTTCGCAACCCCCTTGCCGATCCCGGCCTGGTCGGGGTTTCCAGTGGCGCGGCATTGGGCGCGGCGGTGGCCATCGTCGCCGGAGCATCCTTCGGCGGTTTGCCGGAGCCGTTCCAGCCGTATCTGCTGTCAATCTGTGCGTTTGCCGGTGGGCTTGGGGTGACCGCGATCGTGTATCGGCTGGG
Source organism: Pseudomonas graminis (assembly GCF_900111735.1). Taxonomy (GTDB): domain Bacteria; phylum Pseudomonadota; class Gammaproteobacteria; order Pseudomonadales; family Pseudomonadaceae; genus Aquipseudomonas; species Aquipseudomonas graminis. Next base: position 26,503 of record NZ_FOHW01000042.1, read on the forward strand.
ACGCCGCGATGGCAGAACCAGCGTCAGCACCATGCTGCTGGCGGGTGTGGCGATGACCGCGCTGGCCGGCTCGGTCATAGGGCTGTTCACGTATCTCGCCGATGACGCCAGCCTGAGGACGCTGACGTTCTGGAATCTGGGCACACTCAACGGTGCCAGCTACGACCGTCTCTGGCCTCTTTTGCTGGTTTGCGTGGCGGTGATCCTCTGGCTGCCGCGCCGAGCCAAGGCACTCAACGCGCTGCTGCTTGGGGAATCGGAAGCGCACCACCTGGGCATCGACGTCCAACGCCTCAAGCGTGAGCTGATTCTGTGCATCGCCCTCGGTGTGGGGGCCGCTGTTGCAGCGGCGGGGCTGATCGGTTTTATCGGCCTGATCGTGCCGCACCTGGTGCGACTGCTGACCGGGCCAGACCACCGCGTCGTGCTTCCGGCCTCAGCGCTGGCAGGCGCAACACTGCTGCTTTTCGCAGACATCTTCGCCCGACTGGTGATGGCGCCGGCGGAGCTGCCGATCGGAATTGTCACCGTGTTCATTGGCGCACCGTTTTTTCTTTTCCTGTTGGTTCGAGGGCGTAGCTGATGTTGATCGCCAATGACCTCTGCATCATGCGTGGTGGCAAGCAGGTAGTCGCCAACATCGACGTGGCATTGACGCCCGGTCAGATGCTCGGCGTGCTGGGCCCCAACGGTGCTGGCAAAAGTACGCTGATGGCTGCCCTGTGCGGCGAGCTTGCCCCGACCCGCGGCCAGGTGTTGCTGGACGACATTCCCCTGAATCAATGGCGCGGCCCCGAGCGGGCGCGCCGGCTGGCTGTACTGCCGCAGAGTTCGACATTGGGTTTCGCGTTCAAGGTCGAGGAAGTGGTTGCGATGGGGCGCTTGCCCCATGGCAGCGGTCAGCAATGTGACGGAGAGATCATCCAGCACGCCCTTGTGGCGGCCGATGGCCTTCACCTGCTGGGTCGCAGCTATCTGACGCTGTCGGGCGGCGAGCGTCAGCGGGTTCATCTGGCGCGGGTGCTGGCTCAGGTGTGGCCGGGCGAGGAGGGCCAGATTCTATTGCTGGACGAACCCACGTCGGCGCTCGACCCGCTGCATCAGCACACCACGCTCTTGGCCGTTCGCGCGTTCGCCGCACGTGGTGGCGCGGTGATGGTCATCCTGCATGACTTGAACCTGGCCGCCCGTTATTGCGATCACTTGTTGTTGCTGGATCAAGGTCGCGCGCATTTATCCGGCACACCAGAGCAAGTGCTGACGCCTGAGGGGCTGAAGTCGGTGTTCGGTCTGGATGTTCTGGTTCAGGCCCATCCCGAGCGTGGGCATCCGCTGGTGATCGCTCGCTGAAGGGGGCTCGTCTCGACCCGCATCCGCTGATTTGATCGATCTAGCAGCCCCATTTTCGTTGCCTGTGCGGGCAATGTCCTTCGGACAATTCTTGTAATCACGTAGGCCTGCTCTTTTGCGTCTTTGTGACGGTTCAGCCACAGCCGTTCTAGATTATCGTCGCCTCAAGCAAAGGCATTGGGGGTGTGTAATGAACGATGTAAACGAAGCGATTGACGTGACTGAGGTCGATGCGGCAATGGCGCAACTGGCGATTGGCCTGATGGAGCTGGCTTCGTTGAATGCCGACGACACGGCGGAAAAGATTATTGCGTTGTGTCATCGAGCCCTGACTCCTGTGGGGTACGTTGCCGCCGTCTGTGTAGCGCCCAGATTCGCGGGACTGGCGCGGCGCACGCTCGACAGCCTTCACGCGCGGGAGATCAAGGTCGTGGCCGCGGTTAACTTTCCGAGCGGTTCCCCTTCTGTCAGCTCCGCTGAGTCGGAAACCCAGGCGGCAATCCTCGCGGGTGCCGACGAAATCGATCTGGTCTATCCCTTCCATGCTTTGCTTGGCGGGGACAGGCAGATTGGCGCGGACATCATCAATGCCTGCAAAGCCAGGTGCGGTCGGGCAGCATTGACCGTCACGCTTGAAACCGGCGTGCTGCGCGATCCGCAGGTCATTCACGGCGCAAGCTGTGTGGCGATTCAGGAGGGCGCCAACTTTCTGAAAACCAGCACGGGTAAACAGATCCTCAACGCAACGCCCCAGGCCAGCCGGATTCTGATTGCGGCCATCGCCGAGTCAGGCGCGCATGTGGGAATCAACGTTTCGGGAAATGTGCGCACGCTTGAGGAAGCGCGGGTTCACATGGATCTGGTCAAGGCACGATTCGGCCCACGCTGGCTTGAGCAGGGGAGATTGAGGCTCGGGGCCACCAGCCTGCTGGATGATCTTTTGGGGCGCTTGGGCGTAGACGCGTGAATCGCAGGCAAAAAAAGACCCGGCAAAGAGCCGGGTCAAAAACCGTGATTAGCCTGATGAGGAGATAATCTGAAAATCCGAACCAAGGAGTCTTTCAGGTTATCGACCAGTCTCGCGACCGGATTTGATAATAATAGTGATTCTCATTTGTATGTCAACAGTGTTCTGCGCATTATTTTGCTCCCGTGCTCAACGCTCTCCGACTGGCTCGGGGCCGGCGTTCTTTAACCTGTTGTTCAGGGAATCTTTGTTCTCTTGTGGCAGTTCGCTCCAGCGGCAATTTGCCAACGCACCTTCCAATGAATACAGCAGCGCTTTGGAGGCTCGAAATCCCCTGATCTGAACGGCCCGATAGGCCTGGATTGCGCCTAGGCGACGCAGATCAGCGATCGTGTGAATCCCCGCAGCGTGAAGCCATTGAACCGAGGTCCTTCCAAGATTCTTCATGCCCATCAATTCGTCGTCCATGCGTGCAAACCCATCCTGTCATTCCGTGTAATAACTTCTCCGTAGGCTCGACACAAACTGAAAAGGCGAGCCATGCCCTTTAGCGTAGACGACGTTGAATTAACCTGCAGAGAGACAGCCTTCGGACGCAGCACGCGCCGCCGAACGGTAGGATCAGATTAAAAGGGGGAGGCGAATACAGGCCCGGCATGGCTGAGCATGCGGGGCGGGAAGTCGGAGCGAAGCTTGGCGGCGGGGTATGACGTTAGCGGGTTCGATAACGCAGGCGCGTGCCGAAATTGACCGACATGAGGATCTCGTCAGCACTCAGCTCAGGCGGGAAGTACGCACCGGATATCTGCGCGTGGGCGATGCTCGCACCTTCAAGCTGGCTCGTCCTGAAGTCAACGCCGCGCAAGTCGGCCGACCTGAAGTAAGCGTCAGTGAAGTCGATCCGGTCAGCGTCAATCTCACGAAGATCCAGGCCGCGAAAATCGCCCCCTGACAGATCAACCGGGTCCTGCTTGGGCCGTTCGAGATTGAAGGCGGTCACGTCGTCTTTTCGCAACAGTGCGAACAGGGGCGAGTCGAGCTGTTTGGGCTGGTTCATTTGACGTCTCCTTGTTGGAATTCTGACGCCACTATAATGCCACCAAGGTTGAGCCGTGAAGCGATATCCTTCACGACTCGACCACTGGTGGAGACGGGATATCAGAGCCCCGGCAGATGCTGACGAATGTCGGCCACCAGGGTGTCCAGATCGCCGCTGACATTGGTCTCGACGTGCCGGCTGCGCAATATTTCATCCGCCGTCAGCGCTTCGCGACTAGCCAGCTGCGCTTCTATGACTTCCATGGTGGCGTCGGAAGGATCCTGATTCTGTGCCCGACGTTGCGCCAGCCAACCCTCGATAACCGCCTTTGGCGCGGCGCAGTCAACGATCAGGAAAGGAACGCCCATCGCCTCGGCAATCTGCGCAGTCGCCTGACGCTGTGCGTGCTTCAAATAGGTTGCATCGATGACCACCGGCAAGCCTGCGCGGAGCACGACACCCGCCAACTCATTCAGGCGCCCATAAGTCGCAGCGCTCACGTCGGCGGAATACAGATCTTCATGGTCGGCGAACACTCGTTTGCGCTCGACGTCTGAACGCAGACGGATGGCACCCAGCGCTTCGACCAGGCGCATTGCAACCTGACTTTTGCCGACCGCGGAAACACCGTGGGTGATGGCCAGAAAGTTGGAAGGAATCGCGCTGTAACTTTCGGCCAGATTGGCGTAGTTGCGATACTGGCGCAGTGTCGCGGCGCGCTGCACCTGGTCGGCGTCGGCATTCAGGCTGAACAGCGCCACTTTGGCACGGACCAGTGCGCGGTAGGCTTTGTAGAAATTGAGCAGTTGCAGGCCTGCGTAGTCGCCTGTCAGCTCCAGGTACTGACTGACGAACCGACGGGAAAGGCTTTTCAGGCCGCGATCCTCAAGGTCCATGGCCAGGAATCCGATGTCCGCATAGACGTCTGTCATACGGAAGGGCTCGTTGAATTCGATGCAGTCGAAAATCACGACCTTGCCATCGATCAGCGTTGCGTTGCCCAAGTGGATGTCGCCATGGCATTCGCGAACAAAACCGTCGAGCTTGCGCTGGTTCATCAGCGGCTTGAGACGCTCGAAACTGGTGTTGGCCCACGCCTCCAGCGCTTCCAGCTGGATGAGGTCAGATTTTTCGCTGAGGAAGGGCAGAATCTGTTCAAAATTCTGTGTGACCGGCGCCATTACGCTGTCGGCGCTGCCGAGAGGATTTTCCATCGGGACTTTAGGCGACTTGAGATGAAACTCGGCGATCTGCCGCGCCATGTCGTCGATGTGCGCAGTGGTCAGTTCGCCTTTGGCTTGCAAGGTGCTGAGCAATCCTTCCTGCGGGAACTGGCGCATTTTCAGCACGTACTCGATCGCTTCGCCTTCGCCATTCAACTGCGGGGCCTCAATGCTGCCGGTGATGGGCAGCACTTCAAGGTACAGATCGTCCGTCAGGCGTTGGTTCAGCATCAGCTCCTGCTCGCAGAAATGCTGACGCGCCGGCAGGCTGGTGAAGTCCAGAAAACCGAAATTGACCGGCTTCTTCATCTTGTAGACGTAGGGGCCGGTGAGCAGCACCCAGGAAATATGCGTCTCGATGACCTGAAACTGTTCGACCGGGTGAGGAAACAGGGAGGGGTTTTGCAGCGCGGCTATCAGTGTCTGGCTCACGGACGATCCTTGAAAGGTGATAAGTCGATAGAGAAGAAGCGAAAGACGGCCATTATGGCCGCTGAAGGCATTGCTGCAAACCGCTTAAAGGGTGGTCTGTCGGGGGCTTTGAAAGTGCGTATAATCCGCCGCCATGACCCGATCCCGCACCTCGAAAAAATCCCCCAAACCCACCAACAGCCGCCTGCGCAGCCTGTTGGGCTGGGCCCTGAAACTCAGTCTTGTCGGGCTGGTGATCCTCGGCTGCTTTGCCGTTTACCTGGATTCCATCGTCCAGGAAAAATTCTCCGGCAAGCGCTGGACCATTCCGGCCAAGGTCTATGCACGGCCACTGGAGCTGTTCGTCGGCCAGAAGCTTTCACGCGACGACTTCCTGCTGGAACTCGATGCGCTGGGCTATCGCCGCGAAGGCGTGGCCAACGGCCCGGGCGCTGCAGCCGTCAACGGCAACAATGTCGATCTCAATACCCGCGGCTTTCAGTTCTATGAAGGTGCTGACCCGGCGCAGCAGATCCATGTGCGCTTCTCCGGCGATTACGTCGCGGAACTGACCGCCGCCAATGGCGCCAAGCTTGCTGTCGCGCGGCTTGAGCCTCTGATGATCGGCGGCTTGTACCCGAAGAATCTGGAAGACCGGATTCTGATCAAGCTCGATCAGGCGCCGCCTTACTTGCTCGACACCCTGGTGACTGTCGAAGATCGGGATTTCTATCATCACTTTGGGGTGTCGCCAAAGGGGATCCTGCGAGCTTTCTGGATCAACGCATCCGCTGGACAGATGCGCCAGGGCGGATCGACGCTGACGCAGCAACTGGTCAAGAACTTCTACCTGACCAATGAGCGCAGCATCACCCGCAAGCTGACCGAAGCGATGATGGCTGTTCTGCTGGAGATCCATTACAGCAAGCAGGAGATTCTTGAGGCCTACCTCAACGAAGTGTTCGTTGGGCAGGACGGTCAGCGTGCGGTGCACGGGTTTGGTCTGGCGAGTCAGTATTTCTTCAGCCAGCCGTTGTCGGAACTGAAGCTGCACCAGGTCGCCTTGCTGGTCGGTCTGGTCAAGGGGCCTTCCTATTACAACCCGCGCCGCAACCCGGAGCGTGCGCTGGAAAGGCGCAATCTGGTTCTCGATCTGCTGGAGCAACAGGGTGTCGCGACGCCTGAAGTGGTTGCTGCGGCGAAGAAGATGCCGCTGGGCGTGAGCAAAGTCGGTTCGCTGGCTGATAGCTCGTTCCCGGACTTCCTTGATCTGGTCAAGCGCCAACTCCGTCAGGACTACCGCGACGAAGACTTGACCGAAGAGGGCCTGCGGATCTTCACCAGCTTCGACCCGATTCTGCAGATGAAGTCCGAAGCCGCCGTGCGCGAAAGCTTCGCCAAAATCTCTGGCCGCAAAGGCGCGGACGAGATGGAAACGGCCATGGTCGTGACCAATCCCGAGACCGGCGAAGTCCAGGCGCTGATCGGCAGCCGCCAGGCAGGCTTCGCGGGTTTCAACCGGGCGCTGGATGCTGTTCGGCCGATCGGGTCGTTGGTCAAGCCGGCCATCTACCTGACCGCTCTCGAGCGTCCACAGCAGTACTCGCTGACCAGCTGGATTCCCGACGAGCCTTTTCAGGTGAAAGGCGCCGACGGCCAGATCTGGAAGCCCCAGAACTACGATCACAAAGCCCACGGCAACATTTTCCTGTATCAGGGCCTGGCGCATTCCTACAACCTGTCCAGCGCGAAGCTGGGCCTGGACCTGGGCATACCGAACGTCTTCAAAACCCTGACCAAACTGGGCGTCACCCGCGAGTGGCCGGCTTTCCCGTCGATGCTCCTGGGGGCGGGCGCGCTGACGCCAATCGAAGTGGCGACGATGTACCAGACCATCGCCAGCGGCGGATTCAACACACCGTTGCGCGGGATTCGCAGCGTACTCACCGCTGAAGGGGAGCCGCTCAAGCGCTACCCGTTCCAGATTCAGCAACGTTTCGACCCTGGATCGATCTATCTGCTGCAGAACGCCATGCAGCGGGTGATGCGCGAAGGTACCGGCAAATCGGTGTACAACGTGCTGCCGAGCACGCTGAATCTGGCGGGCAAGTCGGGTACCACCAACGACTCGCGCGACAGCTGGTTTGCCGGCTTCAGTCAGGACTTGCTGGCGATCGTCTGGATGGGCCGCGACGACAACGGCAAGACGCCGTTTACCGGGGCCACTGGCGCACTGCAGATCTGGACCAGCTTCATGAAGAAGGCCGATCCGCTGCCGCTGGACATGGCGATGCCCGATAACGTCGTGCAGGCCTGGGTCAATGCCAGTACCGGCGAAGGCACCGACGCCAGCTGCCCGAACGCCGTACAGATGCCGTATATTCGCGGCAGTGAGCCGCAACCCGGCCCGACCTGCGGCGGGGCAGCAGCGCCCGCCGATTCGGTAATGGACTGGGTCAAGGGCTGGTTGAACTAAGCCTGGTTGAATTAAGCAAAGAGGATGTGACGTGAACAAGTGGTGGATTCCGGCTGTAACGGCTCTGGCTTTGCTCAACGGTTGCGCGTCCCAGACGCGCAGTGCAATTCCGGTGGTGGATTCAGGGTCACGCGTTTCAAACGGCGAGCGCGTTTCGTCTACTCGCAACAACACCTACCGTGCGCCGGTGCAGGCACCTGCGCAGTCGCAGACGATTCAGGAAGATTCCGGGGTCACGGTCATGGTCCCCGGCGGCGCCAACGCCAGTGGTGCACCTATTTCGACGTTCGTGCCACCCACCACGGCGCCGATCAGCACTGCGCCGATCAATACGGCGCCGGTTAATCAGGCACCGGCGAACAACACTTACACACCGCCGCCGGCGACCAGCAATACCTACAACATGCCGGCGTCGGCGCCGACTGGCATTCCGTCTGCGTCCAGCGGCGGGTTGTCGGAAGATGAGCAACTGGATGGGCCGGTGCTGGCGTTGCTGACCACTGCTCAGCAACAGCAATCCGGTGGCGACCTCAACGGCGCATCATCGAGCCTTGAACGTGCGCAGCGCGTGGCTCCCCGTGAGCCGCAGGTTCTTTACCGTCTGGCGCAAGTGCGTCTGGCCCAGGGCGATGCGCCTCAGGCCGAACAATTAGCCCGTCGCGCTCTCACCTACGCCAATGGTCGCGCCAGCCTTCAAGCCAGTCTTTGGGGGTTGATTGCCCAAACGCGTGAGAAGCAGGGTGACGCAGCCGGCGCAGCACTGGCGCGGCAGAAAGCCAATGGATAAACGCTTCCCGAAAATCGCTGACCAATTGCTGTTGATCGAGCGCGAATTGCGAGTGCTGGGGTGGTGGAAGGAGGTGCCGCCCAGCGATGAGTCGCTGTCCAGTCGTGAGCCCTTCTGCGTCGACACGCTGGATTTTGATCAGTGGCTGCAATGGATCTTCCTGCCGCGCATGAAGATCATCCTTGAACAGGATCTGCCATTGCCCACGGCATCCGGCATCCTGGAAATGGCGGAAATGGTTTACGCCAGCCGTATCCGCGAAGCGCGCTACCTGCTGGTGCTGCTGAAAGACTTTGACCGGTTAATCACTGAGTCCGTCTGACCCTCAGTTGCATTGGTCGTCGAGGTATTTCTTGACCTCGGCGATGCGCGCTTGCCGTTCTTCTTCCGTAAACCGCCTGAACTCGCCATTCACCTCTTGTCGCACCCGCGGGTTGTTCTGCAGCTGGGCCAGGTTGGTACGCTGTTCGTCGCACGCCTCTTTGCGCTTGGCTTCTTGAGCCGCGACCTGCTTCCTGACTTTGGCATCGACTGCTTCCTGCTCGCGCGCGCCGTCCTGATTCTGCGGCGGCGGGGCAGGTGGGGCAGCGACGGGTTTCCCTGTATCGATTTCCTGTGCTGTCTGCCCGGCAGGCGGCTGGGCATCGAAATGCGTGACGCCCTTTGCGTCGACCCATTTGTATATCTGCGCCGCCTGGCTGACCGCCGGGGCGATGGCAAGTGTCAGCGTCGCTGCAAGCATCATCCAGCGCATTCCCGGTTCCTTAGTTCTGTGGCAATGGCCGGAAACCTATCACAAGCGTGACGCCACGACCTCATTCGGTGCCTTTTAGCGGGCGGCGGACGAAGAAAGCTCATCGATGACTTGACTTGAGAGGGGCGAATCCGAACAATCCAAAGTTCGCTGTAGAGGGACTGCCAGAAGCAGACCGTCTCGGTAGATCATGAGGCGCACACCCGCGCCGACCCGTAACACCCGCAACGCGTTACCTCGCGCTGGGTGGGAAGACCCCGAAACACTTAAGGGGCGATCCCAATACTTGCTCAGTCAGTGCTGACGTAGTCGGCGACCACCGTCGCTCATGCTCTGCTTTGCAGTAAACCTATTAAGACCCGTCTCCTCGCTTGTGTGGACGGTATTCTGGCGTTTTAGAGGTGAACAACGTGGAGCTTTTATCTGGCGCTGAAATGGTCGTCCGCTTTTTGCGTGACGAAGGCGTAGAGCACATCTACGGGTACCCTGGCGGTGCCCTCCTGCATATATACGACGCGCTGTTCAAAGAACCGGCTGTGAGCCACATCCTCGTTCGTCACGAGCAGGCCGCAACTCACATGGCTGACGGTTACGCCCGCGCTACCGGCAAGGCAGGCGTTGTGCTGGTGACTTCGGGTCCCGGCGCAACCAATGCCATCACCGGTATCGCGACCGCCTACATGGATTCGATTCCGATGGTGGTGCTGTCCGGCCAGGTCCCGAGCAACATGGTCGGTACCGACGCGTTTCAGGAAACCGACATGATCGGTATCTCCCGGCCGATCGTGAAGCACAGCTTTATGATCAAGCACCCGTCGGAAATCCCGGAAGTCCTGAAGAAAGCGTTCTACCTCGCTCAATCCGGTCGTCCTGGTCCTGTTGTCGTCGATATCCCGAAAGACATGACCAACCCGGCTGAAAAGTTCGAATACGTTTTCCCCAAGAAAGCCAAACTGCGTTCCTACAGCCCGGCGGTTCGTGGCCATTCCGGTCAGATCCGCAAGGCTGTGGAAATGCTGGTCGCGGCCAAGCGCCCGGTCATCTACGCCGGTGGCGGTGTGATCATGGGCAACGGTTCGGCGCAATTGACCGAACTGGCGCAGCAGTTGAACGCTCCGGTTACCAACACGCTGATGGGCCTGGGTGCCTACCCGGGCACTGATCGCCAGTTCGTCGGCATGCTGGGGATGCATGGCAGCTACACCGCCAACCTGGCTATGCACCACGCCGACGTGATTCTTGCGGTCGGCGCGCGTTTCGATGACCGCGTGATCAACGGCCCGGCGAAGTTCTGCCCGAACGCCAAAATCATTCATGTCGACATCGATCCGGCATCCATCTCCAAGACCATCAAGGCCGACGTGCCAATCGTCGGGCCGGTCGAGAGCGTGTTGACCGAAATGGTTGCGACCCTCAAAGAGCTTGCCGAAACCCCTAACAAGGATTCGGTCGCGACGTGGTGGAAGCAGATCGAAGAGTGGCGCGCCGGCGGTGACCTGTTCCCGTACAACCGTGGTGACGGAAGCGTCATCAAGCCGCAGACCGTGATCGAGACGCTGTGTGAGGTCACAAACGGCGATGCCTACGTCACATCCGATGTGGGCCAGCACCAGATGTTCGCGGCTCAGTACTACCGCTTCAACAAGCCCAACCGCTGGATCAACTCCGGCGGTCTCGGCACGATGGGGTTCGGTCTGCCTGCCGCGATGGGCGTTGCGCTGAGTTTCCCGAATGACCATGTCGCCTGCGTCACCGGCGAAGGCAGCATTCAGATGAACATTCAGGAACTGTCGACCTGTCTGCAGTACAACCTGCCGGTGAAGATCATCCTGCTCAACAACGGCGTGCTCGGCATGGTCCGTCAGTGGCAGGACATGAGCTACAGCGGCCGTCACTCGCATTCCTACATGGAGTCGCTGCCTGACTTCGTGAAGCTGGTCGAGGCTTACGGGCACGTTGGCATGCGCATCACCGATCTGAAGGACCTGAAGCCGAAGATGGAAGAGGCGTTCGCCATGAAAGATCGTCTGGTGTTCCTCGACATCCAGGTTGACGTCAGTGAGCACGTCTATCCGATGCAGATCAGAGACGGGTCCATGCGCGACATGTGGCTGAGCAAGACGGAGCGGACATAACCATGCGCCACATCATTTCGCTACTGCTGGAAAACGAACCGGGCGCGCTGTCTCGTGTGGTCGGTCTGTTTTCGCAGCGCAACTACAACATCGAAAGCCTGACGGTGGCGCCAACCGAGGACCCGACCCTGTCGCGTCTGACGCTGACCACCGTTGGCCATGATGAAGTGATCGAGCAAATCACCAAGAACCTCAACAAGCTGATCGAGGTGGTCAAGCTGGTCGATTTGTCGGAGAGCGCCCATATCGAGCGTGAACTGATGCTGATCAAGGTGAAAGCCACCGGCGCTCAGCGTGCCGAGATCAAGCGCACCACCGACATTTTTCGCGGCCAGATCGTCGATGTCTCCAGCAGCGTCTATACCGTGCAGTTGACCGGGACAAGCGACAAGCTGGACAGCTTCATCCAGGCGATTGGCACGACGGCCATTCTGGAAACCGTACGAAGCGGCGTCACGGGCATTGCCCGGGGCGACAAAGTGCTGAGCATCTAATCCAATTTTGCAAATGGCCTTGCGGCCAAGTTATCAGGGGAATTTCATGAAAGTTTATTACGACAAAGACTGCGACCTTTCCATCATCCAGGGCAAAAAAGTTGCCATCATCGGTTACGGTTCCCAGGGCCACGCTCAAGCGTGCAACCTGAAAGACTCCGGCGTTGATGTCACCGTTGGCCTGCGCAAGGGTTCCGCCACTGTCGCCAAAGCTGAAGCTCACGGCCTGAAAGTGACCGACGTGGCTTCCGCTGTCGCCGCTGCAGACCTGGTCATGATCCTGACCCCGGACGAATTCCAGTCCCAGCTGTACAAAAACGAAATCGAGCCGAACATCAAGAAGGGCGCAACGCTGGCCTTCTCCCACGGTTTCGCGATTCACTACAACCAGGTTGTTCCTCGTGCCGACCTCGACGTCATCATGATCGCGCCGAAAGCACCGGGCCACACCGTGCGTACCGAATTCGTCAAAGGCGGTGGCATCCCTGACCTGATCGCCGTTTTCCAGGACGCTTCGGGCAACGCCAAGAACGTCGCTCTGTCGTACGCGTCGGGTGTTGGTGGCGGCCGTACCGGCATCATCGAAACCACGTTCAAGGACGAGACCGAAACCGACCTGTTCGGCGAACAAGCCGTTCTGTGTGGCGGTACCGTTGAGCTGGTCAAAGCCGGTTTCGAAACCCTGGTTGAAGCCGGTTACGCGCCGGAAATGGCCTACTTCGAGTGCCTGCACGAACTGAAGCTGATCGTTGACCTCATGTACGAAGGCGGTATCGCCAACATGAACTATTCGATCTCCAACAACGCCGAATACGGCGAGTACGTGACCGGCCCGGAAGTCATCAACGCCGAATCCCGTCAGGCCATGCGCAACGCTCTGAAGCGCATTCAGGACGGCGAATACGCGAAGATGTTCATCGCCGAGGGCGCCAGCGGCTACCCTTCGATGACTGCCAAGCGTCGTAACAACAAAGCGCACGGCCTGGAAGTTATCGGTGAGCAACTGCGCTCGATGATGCCTTGGATCGCGAAGAACAAGATCGTCGACCAAGCCAAGAACTAAGATCGCAGATCAGTCCTTGCATGAAAAAACGCGGCCCTCGGGTCGCGTTTTTTCGTTATGGGGGCTCATCTGGTATAAAGCTGCATCGTTTGTCGGCCCAGAGGCCACAAGCATTTGTCGAAATTCTTCAGCTGCAAGGTATTGTCCATGAGCGAACGTCCCGAAGAGCCGAACAAGGCTTCTGACGCCGAAAGCCTGCTACCGATTGATGAACACATTGAAGAGGGTCACGACGACGAGGGGCGCAAGGTCCGTCATCGCGGTATCTACCTGTTGCCCAATCTGTTCACTACCGCGAACCTGTTCGCCGGCTTCTACGCAATCATCAGCGCCATGAGTGCGCAGAGCGCGTTGAGTGCGGGTGATCAGGTAAGCGCGAGCAAATACTTCGCGTTTTCCGCCATCGCCATCTTCGTTGCCATGGTGCTGGATGGTCTGGACGGCCGCGTCGCGCGGATGACCAACACACAAAGCGCATTCGGCGCAGAGTACGACTCGCTGTCCGACATGGTCGCTTTTGGCGTGGCGCCGGCGCTGTTGGCGTTTGGCTGGGCGTTGGGTGACATGGGCAAGGTCGGCTGGATGGTCGCCTTTATCTATGTCGCGGGAGCGGCGTTGCGCCTGGCCCGCTTCAACACTCAGGTGGGCAAGGCGGACAAGCGGTACTTCATCGGCCTGGCAAGCCCTGCCGCTGCAGGCGTTGTGGCGGGCACGGTCTGGGCATTCAGCGATTACGGCATTCAGGGTTCGAAACTGTCGTTTCTGGTCGCGCTATTGGTTGCTGCTGCCGGGATGCTGATGGTGAGCAACATCAAGTACAACAGCTTCAAGGAGCTGGATCTCAAGGGGCGCGTGCCGTTTGTTGCGATTCTGGCCGTTGTTTTGGTGTTCGCCGTGGTGTTCAGTGATCCGCCGCGCATTCTGCTGCTGATCTTCCTCGGCTATGCAGCATCGGGTCCGATCCAATACCTGCTGCGTCTGCGTCGCCAGAGGTAGTTAGTCAGGCTGCATTTCCCGCATACTCCGCAGCTATAGATGCTTCAGTTCTCTATAACTGCGGAGTCATCATGTTGATCAAGATCCCCTCCACATCCGATTGCAAAGAGTCGGATGTCACGCCCGAATCTATTTATCTATCCCGTCGTGCACTGCTCGGCAGCTCACTTGCAGGACTTGCCGTCAGTGCAATGCCGCGTTGGGCACAAGCTGAAGAAGCCTCCCGCTACGCTGACGTCGAAGCCGGCGCTGCACCTGACTGGTTCAAAGGCAAATTGCCTGCGACGAAGTGGCAAGCCGTCACCGTCAAGGACGAGACGATCACGCCGTTCAAGGACGCGACCCACTACAACAACTTCTACGAGTTCGGCACCGACAAGGGTGATCCTGCGCAAAACGCCGGTTCCTTGAAGACCGAGCCGTGGAGCGTTGTCATCGATGGAGAGGTGGCCAAGCCTGGCCGCTACGCTCTCGAAGACTTCATGAAGCCCTATCAGCTGGAAGAGCGTATTTATCGCCTGCGCTGCGTAGAGGCGTGGTCGATGGTGATTCCATGGCTGGGTTTCCCGATCTCCGAGTTGCTCAAGCAGGTTGAACCGACGGCGAATGCGAAATACATCCGCTTCGAAACGCTGCAGGACCCGAAGACCATGCCGGGTCAGCGCTCCGGCTTTGCATTGATCGACTGGCCTTATGTAGAAGGGCTGCGCCTGGACGAGGCGATGAACCCGCTGGCGATTCTGGCGGTGGGCATGTATGGACGGGAGCTGCCCAATCAGAACGGCGCGCCGCTGCGTCTGGTGGTGCCTTGGAAATACGGCTTTAAAAGCGTGAAGTCCATCGTGCGCATCAGTCTGACCAGCGAGCAGCCGAAGACCACGTGGCAAAGCATTGCGGCAAGCGAGTACGGTTTTTATGCCAATGTGAACCCGACGGTTGACCACCCACGCTGGACCCAGGCCCACGAGCGGCGTCTACCCAGTGGGCTGTTCAGCCCGAACATTCGCCAGACCGAGATGTTCAACGGGTATGGGGAGCAGGTTGCTTCCCTCTATACAGGCCTGGATTTACGGAAAAACTATTGATGCGCTTCATCTACTGGCGAGTGTCGGTGTTCATCGCTGCAGCTGTAGTACCGGCGTATTGGCTCTACCAAGCGTGGATTTTTGCTTTGGGGCCTGATCCGGGGAAGGTGCTGGTAGATCGCCTCGGGTTGGGAACGCTGGTGTTGCTTTTGATCACATTGGCCATGACTCCGTTACAGCGCACAACCGGCTGGCCCGGCTGGATTGCGGTTCGCCGCCAGTTGGGGTTGTGGTGTTTCACCTATGTGTCGCTGCACATGCTGGGTTACGGCTTCTTTATCCTGGGCTTCGACTGGGCTCAGTTGGGCGTGGAGCTGGTCAAGCGGCCGTACATTATTGTCGGTGCGCTGGGTTTTCTGGGGCTGCTGTCGCTGGCGGTCACGTCCAATCGCTACAGCCAGCGTCGTTTGGGAGTCCGCTGGAAGAAACTTCATCGGCTCAGTTACCTGATTCTGGGGCTGGGTTTGCTTCACATGCTGTGGATTGTGCGGGCAGATCTGAAGGAGTGGGCCCTATATGCAACGATCGGCGTGCTGCTTCTAGTTCTCAGGATTCCCGTAATTGCTGGGCGTATCCAGCGTCGTCGGGTCAAGAGCAGCAACGTTGCCACCAAAGTATAAATAAGTGCTTGACGCCCCTCTGGATCTGTCTATAATTCGCCCCACTTCCGGCGCAGACGAAACGGAAAACTCCTTGGTAATCAAAGAGTTGGACGAAGTAAGCAGCGAGGAATGCTTCGGTTCAGATGCTTGAATCGACAGCGGTGAAAAAGGCAGTTGACAGCAGGTTGTAACGCTGTAGAATTCGCCTCCCGCTGACGTGAGACGTTAAGTCGAACGAAGCGCAAGTGGTTGAAGTTGATAAGGAAACTTTGAAAACTTCTTAAAATAACCGCTTGACAGAGACAAGAGACGCTGTAGAATGCGCGCCTCGGTTGAGACGAAAGATCT
>NZ_FOHW01000017.1 GCF_900111735.1 Pseudomonas graminis
CCGAACGGACATCCATGTCCTGACGGCGCTCTCGCCGCATCCATGCGGCTCGGCCCACTGCGCGAGACCTGCGTTCAGCCTGCACCCAAGTCGCGATTGGCGGTGACTGGGCTTTTTGTGTACGGAGATCAAGATCAAAAGCTTCCCGGCTGAAGCCGGTCCTACGCGGGGGACGCAGTGTGCTTTTTAGTGGGACCGGCTTCAGCCGGGAAGGGGCCAGTCTGGGCGCTGGCAGTTCTGCAGCCTGACTCCCTCCCTGTGGGAGCGAGCTTGCTCGCGAATGCTGTTGCTGTTGCTGTGCTTTTGATCTTCATACGCAAAAAGTCCAGACACCGCAAAACGCGACTTTGGTGCAGGCCGAACGCAGACGATGTGGAGTGGGTCGAGCCGCATGGATGCGGCGAGAGCGCCGTCAGGACATGGATGTCCGTTCGGCGCGGGCCCACGGAGCATCGTCGGAGTGAGGGAACCCGACGAAGTCGGGCCCAACCAGGAGCAGGCACTTTTGCTTACTTTTGGTGCTTTTCAAAAGTAAGTCGCCGAAGGCGAAATGATCTGCCGTTAGGCAGATGTTCTTGATCTTCACCCTGTTCTGACTAACAAAATCAAAACGGCGCCGGACACTTGAACCGCAACCGCTCACCTGTCCCAGGATGGGTAAACGCCAACATGCTCGCGTGCAGACACAACCGCGGGTACGCTGCCAGCGCTTCCGGGTGCGCATACAAACCGTCGCCCAGCAACGGATGCCCAATCGACAACATATGCACCCGCAACTGATGCGACCGCCCTGTGATCGGCGTCAGCTCAACCCGACAATGGGTGTCATACCGCTCCAGCACCTTCCAGAACGTCAACGCATGCTTGCCGAACTCATGATCCACCACGTGACGCGGCTTGGTCGGCGGATCGTAGCGCAACGGCAAATCGATACTGCCGCTGTCCAGGTCTGGCTGGCCCCACGCCAGCGCCTTATAGGCCTTCTCCGTCTCGCGGTCATGAAACTGCCGGGACAACTCACGGTGGGTGTCCGCGTCACGGGCCAGCAAAATGATCCCCGACGTCTCCCAGTCCAGCCGATGGACGATGCGCGCTTCGGGGTAGCCGTTTTCCTGCAAGCGGGTAATCAGACAGTCCTTGTTATCGTCAGCGCGACCAGGGACTGAGAGCAGCAGGGTGGGTTTGTTCACCACCAGGACAGCGTCGTCCTGATGGAGGATATGAACGTTGGACAGCGGCATTGAACGCCTCATCACTCAAACAGGCGCAGCACGATCAAGACAGCCATCGTGGCGCAAAAAACAGGTCTTCAGGAACGCCAACGGCGGCGCGGTTGCCTGATTCCGCAAAGGGAGTCAGGCAACCGGGCCGCCGTGGCGACTGCCTTCTCGATCAACGATCAGGCAGGGTGATATTCAGTTCCAGAATCGAGCAGCTGCCGTCGTTTTCAAGGGCGACATGCACGTCATCGTTACCGATATTGACGTACTTGCGGATCACCTCGACCAACTCCTTCTGCAAGGCGGGCAGGTAATCCGGGGTGCTGCGTTGGCCGCGTTCATGCGCCACGATGATCTGTAGACGCTCTTTCGCTACCGACGCGGTGCTGGGCTTTTTGTTGGCACGAAAGAAGTCAAAAATGCTCATCAGTTACCCCCGAACAGGCGTTCGAAAAATCCTTTTTTCTGTACGTCCAGGAAGCGGTGCTCACGGTCCTTGCCCAACAGACGGTCAACGGCATCGCTGTACGCCTGGCCGGCATCGCTCTGGTCATCGAGGATGACCGGAACGCCCTGGTTGGACGCCTTGAGTACGGCCTGGGATTCCGGAATCACGCCCAGCAGGGTCACGGCGAGGATTTCCTTGACGTCTTCAACGCCCAGCATCTCGCCCTTGCTCACGCGCTCAGGATTGTAACGGGTCAGGAGCAAGTGCTCCTTGATCGGATCTTCACCACGCTCGGCGCGGCGGGACTTGCTGGCCAGCAGGCCCAGCATGCGGTCCGAGTCACGTACCGAGGACACTTCCGGGTTGGTCACGACGATGGCTTCGTCGGCGAAATACATCGCCAGGTGAGCGCCCGTTTCGATACCGGCCGGGGAGTCGCAGACGACGTACTCGAAGGTTTCCTTGAGTTCCATCAGGACTTTCTCAACGCCTTCCTTGGTCAGCGCGTCTTTGTCACGGGTCTGGCTGGCCGCGAGGACGTAAAGACCTTCGATCTTCTTGTCCTTGATCAGCGCTTGCTGCAGGTTGGCTTCGCCGTTCACTACGTTGACGAAGTCATAAACGACGCGACGCTCGCAACCCATGATCAGGTCAAGGTTACGCAGGCCGACGTCGAAGTCGACGATGACCGTTTTGTGGCCGCGCAGTGCGAGACCGGTACCGATGGCGGCGCTGGTGGTGGTCTTGCCCACACCACCCTTGCCGGATGTAACCACGAGAATCTTGGCCAAGGTGTATCACCCCTAGAGGAAAAGGACGTTGAGTCCCTGAAGAGCCCCTCGTGACGGCGCAACTAAAGCGGGCGAGGGCGGTGATCGGAACCCGTGAAGGAATTCCTGTTCGGGAGAACAAAAAAATATCCCGAACGTCCCGGTGCCTTCGCGTCGTTTTCGCGACGAATCAGAGTGGCTTAAAAATGGCGCAGTATCCGTTAAAGACGGGTGATGTTCAACACGTCCCCGGACAGACTGATCTGCACACCAGCGCCCCAGAGGGGATCCCGGCGCAGGTCTTCGGACACCTTGTACTGGCCGGCGATGGAGATCAGTTCGGCGACCATTTGCTGGCAGAAAATCCGTGCCTTGGTATCGCCCTTGATCCCCGCCAGCGCGCGGCCGCGCATCGGGCCGTACACGTGAATGTTGCCGTCGGCGAGCAGTTCGGCGCCGGGACTGACCGAGGAAATCACCACCAGATCAGAGCCCTGGGCGTAGATCTGCTGACCACCGCGCACAGGCGCCGTGATGATCTTGGTCGGTTTGATCAGCGGCTCGGGCGGCTTTTCAATGATTTCCGGCTTCTTTTTGACTTCGCCTTCCGTCGGATCGAGGGGGCGTTCGCGCGCGCCTGAAGGCGGCAGCACTGGCAGATCGATGGAAATGGCGGCGGCGATGTCTTCAATTCGGTTGGCACGAATGGCCAGGGTGCGCAGCCCGTGCTGGCGGCAAATGCGCATCATTGCCGGCAGATCGATCGCGCCTTCATCCGGCGGCAGTTTGTCGAGGGCCAGCACCAGCGGTGTATTGCTGAAGAAGTTAGGCGCCTGGGCGACTTTGGCCGCCAGTTGACGATCCAGCGCTTCGAGGTTGTTGCGGGCCAGTTCCAGCACAGTGATGGCCAGCATGCTGCCCTTCAGCTGAAACACGGGATCCTTGTCTTGCAATTCGATTTGGCTCATGTCGGCATACAGCGGCTTGTCGCTAAAAGTGCCGAGACTTATAACGATAACGCCCGCCAGCCGCAAGGGAGGCGCAACCGACGGGGGCACGATCCGCGCGAACCGATGTAGAATGCCCGCCTTTGTCCTGACGGAAGCTTTAATGGATCGCCCGCGTTTTCGAGCTCACTTTCTTCATCCCCGCTTCTGGCTGCTGTGGCTGGGGCTGGGCGTGCTCTGGCTGATCGTGCAGTTGCCGTTTCGCGTGTTGCTGGTGATCGGCCGTGCGCTGGGTTGGGTCATGTATTACCAGGCGACCGATCGGCGGATCATTGCTGCCCGTAACCTCGAACTGTGTTTCCCCCAGTATTCCCGAGCCGAGCGCAAACGCCTGCTCAAGGAAAACTTCGCCTCCACCGGCATCGCCTTTTTTGAAATGGCGATGAGCTGGTGGTGGAGCAAGCCCCGTCTCGCGCGCCTGGCGCACATCGAAGGCCTTCATCATTTAAAACAGGCACAGCTGGACGGCCATGGCGTGATCCTCATGGCGCTGCACTTCACGACGCTTGAAATCGGCGCGGCCCTGCTGGGTCAGCAGCACACCATCGATGGCATGTACCGCGAGCACAAGAACGCGCTGTTCGACTACGTGCAGCGGCGTGGCCGCGAGCGGCACAACATGGATTCCATTGCCGTTGAGCGCGAAGACGTGCGCGGCATGATCAAGCAGCTGCGCAAGGGCCGGGCGATCTGGTATGCGCCTGATCAGGACTACGGCGCCAAGCAGAGCATCTTCGTGCCGCTGTTCGGTATTCAGGCGGCCACCGTGCCGGCCACCAGCAAGTTCGCCAAACTCGGCCACGCGCTGGTCGTGCCGTTTACTCAGGAGCGTCTGGCTGATGGCAGTGGCTACAAGCTGGTGATCCATCCGCCGCTGAGCGATTTTCCGGGGGAGAGCGACGAGGCGGACTGCATTCGCATCAACCAATGGGTTGAGCGCGCCGTCACCGCATGCCCCGAGCAGTACCTGTGGGCGCACCGTCGCTTCAAGAGTCGGCCGCCGGGTGAGCCGAAGTTGTACAAGAAGCGTGGCTGAAACCAAGAGCTGAGAGCCAATGACGACAAGCGCCACAGAACAACAAACGGTGCACGATGCCTCAGCGATGTCTCCCGGCATCGAGCCCATCACCGGGCTGATTCTGTCCGGCGGCGGCGCCCGCGCGGCGTATCAGGTGGGCGTGCTCGCCGGCATCGCCGACCTGCTGCCCGTCGGCGCCAAAAACCCTTTTCCGGTCATCGTCGGCACCTCCGCCGGGGCGATCAACGCGGTGAAGCTGGCCAGCGGCGCCGCGCAGTTTCGTACCGCGATCCACGAACTCACTGACTTCTGGCAGGGCTTTCGCAGCCATCAAGTGCTGCGCAGTGACTGGCCCGGCGTCGTACGGCAGGCCGCACGGTTCTTCGGTCGCAGCCTGTTGGGCATCGGTCGGCAACAGGTGCCGGTGGCGCTGCTCAACAGCTCGCCGCTCAAGGATCTGCTGACTGCGCGGCTCAACCTCGACGGCATCCAGGAAGCCATTGAAGCAAAGCATCTGCGCGCCGTGGCGATCACTGCCTTTGGTTATGAATCGGGGCAGGCTGTCACGTTTTATCAGGGCAGGGGCACCATCGAATCCTGGCTGCGGCATCGCCGGATCGGCCTGCCGACACGTTTGACCATCGACCATCTGCTGGCCAGTTCGGCGATTCCCTTGCTGTTCGCGCCGGTGAAGCTGGGGCAGGAATATTTTGGCGACGGCGCGGTGCGGCAGTCGGCGCCGATCAGTCCGGCGTTGCACTTGGGCGCTAACCGCGTACTGGTGGTGGGCGTCAGCGGCAACCCCCGTGGCCCCGGCGCGAATCCCGCTGTACAGCGCGCGGTCCGTGGCACGCAGCCGAGCCTTGCGCAGATCGGCGGGCACATGCTCAACAGCACGTTCATTGACAGCCTTGAGAGTGACATTGAGTTGCTGGAGCGGCTGAATCTGGTCAGCCGTATGTTGCCGTCACCGAGTGTTCCCTCGCCTCTGGCGTCCGAGTCGACGCCCATTCAGTCCCTGGCGCCGGTTGAAGTGCTGGTGATTTCCCCCAGCCAGCCCATCGACGAAATCGCCGCCCGCCATCGCCGCGAACTGCCCCCGGCGCTGCGCACGTTTCTGCGCGGCCCGGGTGCAACCAAGACCAGCGGCGCCGGGGTGCTGAGCTATCTGCTGTTCGAGTCGGGTTATTGCAGCGAGCTCATTGAGCTGGGCCGCCGCGACGCGATGGCCCAGAAGGACGAGTTGAAGCGGTTCTTGCGGCTGGAGTGAATCTCTGCCCCGAGTGATTCAATGCGGCCGCAGCTCATTGTAGGAGCGCGCTTGCCCGCGATGGCGGTGTGTCATTCACCATATCTATTGCAGGCAGATCGCGTTCGCGGGTAAGCGCGCTCCTACACTGTAAGAGGCGTTCACGCGGTCAGTTTGTCATCCCGAAAATCCCGCAGGGCCTGTTCGATTTCTTCACGGCTGTTCATCACGAACGGGCCGTATTGCACGATCGGTTCGCCCAGCGGCTTGCCAGCGATCAGCAGCACGCGGGCGCCCGTTTGGCTGCTCAGCTGGATCTCACCACTTTCCGACAACCGCGCGAGACGGCTCGTACCGAGTTTCTGTGGCTGTCCTGCGATCTCGACTTCACCTTCATACACGTACAGCAGCACGCGATGGCCCTCGGCGACGCGCGGGGTGACGTCGGCGCCGGCGGGCATGTGAAAGTCGAAATACTGCGGCTCGGTGTCCGGACGCTGCACGGCGCCTGCCTGGGACGTCTGGCCGTCGTCGAACTGACCTGCGATCACCACCACGTCGACGCCCTTATGGGTGGTGATGCGCGGAATGCGCTCGGGCTGAATGTCGTCGTAACCGGCATCGCCCATCTTCGATTTGGCCGGCAGGTTGAGCCACAGCTGGAAGCCGCGCATGGCGCCTTCTTCCTGCTCGGGCATCTCGCTGTGAATGACCCCGCGCGCAGCGGTCATCCATTGCACGCCGCCGCTTTGCAGCAGGCCGACGTTGCCCATGTGGTCTTCGTGGCGCATGCGGCCTTCTAGCATGTAGGTGACGGTCTCGAACCCGCGATGGGGGTGTGGCGGAAAGCCGGCGATGTACTCGTCGGGGTTTTCGGAGCCGAATTCGTCGAGCATCAGGAAGGGGTCGAAGGATTCAATGCCTGGCCCGCCGAACACACGGGTCAGCTTGACGCCAGCACCGTCGGACGTCGGTTGGCCGGCCTGGATCGACAGCACTTTACGAAATTGAGTCATGGGGCTCACTCCGGCAGAGGGGGAATGGCGCCTATGGTAGGCCTGTTGAGGCGATGGATGGGTGACGTTTTTGCGGGGGAATGATCGGTTTTGGCGATGGGTTGCGGGCTTTATTCCCAAGACTCCAGGAGACCCCCCACCATCGAAAGGAGAGGGGTCGCGCGGCAAACGCTGTCCATGTAGGAGTGACCGGGGAGGCGCTCCACCTTGCTCGCGAAGAGGCCCGAAGATCCGACATATCGCCACCGGCCGGACCGCGCACTTGTAGGACTGGCTTTAGCCGGGAAGATGCCGGCATTAACACCACGAATTTGATGGCGTGCCGACGGGCCTCTTCCCGGCTGAAGCCAGTCCTACAGGTTTTGCTGCCAGCAGTGCCGGCAGCGTTCAGGTCACGTTACTCGGAAACCTGCAGCTTGCGGGCTTCGGTGTACACGTAACGCACTTTCTCGTACTCGAACGGCGAGTCCATCTGACCATAGCGGAAGCTGGTGGTGTAGCGACGGTCGATGGCGCGCAGCAGGTACAGCTCAGGATGGTCTTCGCTGACCTGGGCGACGTTGAGGAAGTTGATCTGCGATTCAGCCGTGAAGTCGAAGACCAGTCCGCCAGTGTCACGCAGGTTAGACGGGCCGAGGATCGGCAACACCAGGTACGGGCCTGCCGGTACGCCGTAGAAACCCAGGGTCTGACCGAAGTCTTCGCTCTGTTTCTTCAGGCCCATCATGGTCGCCGGGTCCCACAGCCCGGCAATGCCCAGGGTGGTGTTGACGATCAGGCGGCCGGTGGTTTCCATCGAACGCTTGCCCTTGAACTGCAGCAGACTGTTCAGCAGGTTCGGCACATCGCCAAGGTTGCTGAAAAAGTTGCTGACGCCGGTACGCACGAAGCTCGGTGTCACGTATTTGTAGCCGTTGACCACCGGCAGGAACACCCACTCATCGAAGCGATAGTTGAAGTGGTAGACCCGACGGTTCCAGGACTCCAGCGGATCATAGACATTCAGCGCGTTGAGCGACGAGCGCTCGAACTCCTGAGCGTCGAGACCCGGGTTGAATTTCAGGGACTTCAAAGGCTCGGTGAACCCATCCGGGTTATCGATCCGCTTGACCGGGGCTGCCTGGGAAACGATCGGCGCGTCGGCCGCGTGGACGGCGCCAGCGCAGAGGAGGGCGGCGATAAGCAATAGACGTTTAGCCACGGAAAAACTCCAGCATGGCGTCGCTGTTGACGCGATAGTTCATGTTGCCGCAGTGACCGCCGTAAGGGTAAACGGTCAGGCGATCGCCAAAAGTCTTGCGCAGGAAGCCGAGGTCGCCCGGGCCGAGGATCACGTCGTCGGCGTTGTGCATCACCGCGATCTTCTTGCTGCTCGCCAGGTAATCCTTCAGCGCGTACAGGCTGACCTGATCAATCAGTTGCAGCAGGCTGCCACCGTCGGTGCGGGCACGCCACATCGGGATGACCTGCTCGGTCACGTAGCAGTCGAAATCGCATTGCAGCGCGCGCTTGAGGAACGGCGTCAGGCTGGTGCCTTCGCTGATCGGTGTCTTTGGCGGAGTAATCAGGCCGCGGCGGTTGATCAGGTCAGATGTAAATGCGATGTCGGCGGCGGAGAAGCGGAACGAGGTACCAATCAGCATCGCCATCTGTTCGTTGGACAGGTGCTGCTTGGACTGCTGGAAGTCATACAGCAGGGCATCGTTCAGATCGATGTAGCCTTTTTCGCGGAAGTAGCGGGTCAGCTTCTGCAGCACCAGTTCATAGAAGGTGGTGCTGTTGGTGATGCCTTTAACGTCGGTCTGAACCATTTTGTCGAGGTTGGTGATCGACGTGTACAGGTTCACCGGCGGGTTGATCAGCAGCACTTTCTTGAAGTTGAAGCTGCGGCGGGTTTCGTCAAGTTTGCTGACGAACGCTGCATCCAGTGCGCCGAGGCTGTAACCGGTGAGGTAATACTCGGTGACCTGCAGTTTTGACTGCTGGGCGCGAACGGCCTGCATGACGCGGTACAAGTCTTCGGCGTCTTCCTTGGTGACGCCAGGGGTGGCGAAACGCGAGGCGGCGCTCATGAAGTCGTAGCTTGTGGGCGACGAGAGCTGTACGACGTTGTAACCCGCGCCGTAGTAAAGCTTCTTCAGGTATTCGTTCAGGGTGCTGTTATAAGGCGCGCCGGTGCCGGCGATCAGGAAGATCAGCGGCGCAGGGTGGTCTTGTTTGGCGAGGCGATAACGCAGTTTCTTCACGGCCCAGAAGTTGTCCGGCAGTGTGAACTCACGCTCCGGGCGCATGGTGAGGCTGTAATCGTCCTGATCGATGTCGGCGTCTTCAGGCACCTTGGCACGCAAATCCGCTGGGGTCGTGGCGATGGTCGCTTCGAACGGATTGGTCAGGGGGAAGCCATAGCTGGACGGATCGATATCGACCGCCATCACGGACGCACTCAAAAACAGGCCGCCTGATAAGGCGGCGAGGCGCAGAAAACGAAGCATGACTGAATCCCTTGGGAATGATGTGCTGTTGAAATACGCAGGCTATGACACGGGTGTAATGCCAAAGTGCCGTGACGGCAAGTGACTCTTGCATGACCCTCTGCGACGATACAGGTTATGGCACTTCTGCCCTGTCTGCTCGTGCTTTTTATTGCCCGTATGGTTTTGCCCGGCTGGCTGCGGCTATGCTGCGCGCCGTTGGTTATTTTCTGGAGTGTGTCGTGTCCCGTCGTCTGCCGTTGGTGATGCTTTTTTTTATGCTGGTGCTGTGGCTGGCCGTCAGTTACGGACTGCGTTACGGCCTGATGGAAGACGTGCAATGGGTAGGAACCTGCGCTGACGAGGCGTCTAAATGGCAGTGCCAGCTGCGCTCGAACCTGGGCCTGTTGATCCACTTCGGTGTGTTCGGATGGGGCGCGCTGATCGCGTCGCTGGTCGCGTTCTGTGTGCCACGTCAGGTCGGCCGGGCGCTCGCGGTCGTTGGCTTGCTGCTGGGGATACTTGCGCTGGTGCTGTATACCGCCAGTCTGGCGGTGTTCGCGGTGGTGATTGCCGGGTTGCGGCTGGTGCGTAGTCAGCGGGCCTGACCTCACAACGGGCCTGGCCTCAAAAGCCGAATGCCAGACAGCATAAAGGGGAGCGAGGCTCCCCTTTAAATCGTTGCACGTGCTCTTTCTTATTGTTGTAGGGCGGTCTGTTGTTGTTATTGGCAACCGGTCCCTCTACAGCGTCTTCGGTGATCCCCATACGGGATACAAGAGCAAACGTATTTTTTTGAGCGCTGACCTGCTTTGATTCCTCTTCTGCGAGAGGTGATCCAACCCGTTCTGGCCGCTACCTGAGGGTAGTTTTATTATTCTCGGTCGGGCTGCGAGGCCGGGGCCTCGGTAAAGCGTTTCTACTCCAAAAAAATCTGTTGGCTGCGTCTCTGTGCCGTTGTTCTTGTTATGTCAGAGCCGATTCATCTTATTTTTATTGGTTTTTCACATTTTGTTCTTGTTATGCAGGAGATATAGCAGGGTGCGTGCCAACTTTTGAAATCCCTTTTAAATCAAGGGATTGTGAAATCCGATTATTCGGCACCCCGGATGTGTAACGGAATTTTGTTTCCGTGTTACCCGCCTTGGCGCTTTTTAGTCCCTCGGCGGTAACACAATGTATCCGTCCCGCCGCACACACGGTTACACAGCGTTGGCGGCGCTCTTCGGCGCCTTGACCGGAGCGCCGATGCGCACGCTGCGCCACAGTGCCAGCGCCATCAGCAGACTCACCGCCGCCCACGCCCACGCCTGGGGATTGCTCAGTCCTTCGCGAAACAGCTGCGGCACGATGCCGGCGCCGACGATGAACATCAACAGGCCGATCTCACGGCGCGGTGCTGCCACCGGGCGGACCAGAAAGACCAATGCCGGCAGCCACAGGGTCGCTGTTGCGAAGCTGCGGTAGCGCGGATCAAACACCATCGCCAGCATCATCACTGCCGCCGCGAACCCGCTGGCGTACAACCACCATCCGGCCCGGGCGTCCAGCCAGGCGAACACGCGTTCGCGCCAGCCTGAACGCGCCGACAACGCCAGCGCTGCGTGGGCGAGTACCAGCAGATTCAGCGCCACCAGTGCCACTGCCCACACGTATTCGCCGGCAAAGCGGCTGGTCACCCGGGCCAGTTCACCCCAGGTACCGATGCAGCAACCCGCGAACGCCGCCAGCAATGGCAGCATCAGCGCGTTGCGTGGGCGATTGACACGACCCGCCCACGCCAGCGCCAGCAGGGCGATTGCGCCACTCACCGCCAGCCAGAATGGCCACAACGGCAGGTTCGACACCGGCCCGGCCAGCACGCCTTTGTCCTGGCGATCGGCATCGAACAGCCCCCAGTAACCGCCCACTGCGCCTTCGGACTGGCGCTTCCACGGCTGGTCGAAGGCCTCGATCAGGTTGTAGTGCCAGCCGTGCTGCTCGGCCATGGCGACGAAACTGCGAATGAATTTGGCCTCGTTGACCCGGCTGGGCAGCGCCGTTTCACGCTGGCGGCCTTCGCTGGGCCAGCCAGTCTCGCCGATGAGAATGTCCTTGGGCGCGAACTTTTTGCCGAACGTTTCGCGGATCTGCGCGACGTGGGCCAAGGCTTCGTCGATGCCGGTGGGGTCGTCTTCCCAGTACGGCAGCAGGTGGATCGTCAGAAAATCCACGGCAGGGGCGACTTCCGGGTATTGCAGCCAGTATTCCCAGACGTCCGCGTAGGTAACCGGCTGCTTGACCTGCGCTTTCACCTGAGCAATCAGTTTGGCCAATTGAGCGCCGGTGACTTCCTTGCGCAACAGGCTTTCGTTACCGACGATCACCGCCGTCACCACATCCGGGTGGGTATTCGCGGCCGTCACCAGCGCCTTGATTTCCTTGGCCGTGTCCACCGGATTGCCATTGACCCAGGCGCCGAGCATCAGCTTGAGACCGTACTTGCGAGCGATGTCGGGAAGCGCCTCCATGCCGGTCATCGAGTAGGTGCGGATGCAGTTGAAGCGCGTCGCCAGCAACGCCAGATCAGCGTCCATCCGTGCGGGGCGCAGGGTGAACGGCTGATCGAAAGGCGATTGGTCCTTATCGAACGGCGTGTAGGACGCGCATTGCAGTTTGTGGGTCGGCGTGGCGGCGTCCGGCAGAATCACCGGCTTGCCCAGCCAGTACCAGTAGCCGCACAGGCCAAGCAGGGCAATCACACAGGAGAACAGGTAAAGGACGACAGGCGAGCGGGACGGTGCGGACATGATGGGGCCGATGTGGGGCGAAGGGCGGCATATTAGCAAGATGATGCGGTTACATCTGTAGGAGCGTGGCTCGTCCCGCGATCGGCTGCGGAGCAGTCGTTAAACCTCGCCACGCCATTCTCGCTGACACACCGCATTCATTGCATTGCTGCCGCTGCGCGCCAGATCGCGGGACAAGCCACGCTCCTACACAACCCATCCTCTCAGCGCTTTTGCAAATCATGCAATTTCCGGACGAGTCGCCAGGCTCTTTACGACCTGTCTGTCGTTGATGGCCCGGTGATGTCGTTTACCGGGTGGCTGGGTGTCGCTGGGAGGAAAGGCACAAGGTGTATGGGGGTTGATGATCAATCGTCCACGCAGCGATTGCGTCTGCGCAGGCACGTGGTGAAAGCGTGAAACGCGTGCTCGCCCCGAACCAGGGCGCGAGAGCGACGTTATAAGAACGTTAACGACGCCCGACCGCTGTCGGGTTCTGGACTACCGGGGAAGTGAAAATGACGATGCGAAAAATCCTGGGTGTCGGTGCCGCGCTGGCACTGGCCATCAGTTCCACGCTGGCCCACGCCGACGCCAAACCCGAGCTGAGCATCGGTTACGTCGATGGCTGGTCCGACAGTGTTGCCACCACCAACGTCGCCGCCGAGGTGATCAAGCAAAAACTGGGTTACCCGGTGAAACTGCAGGCCGTGGCGGCCGGGATCATGTGGCAGGGCGTCGCGACCGGCAAACTGGACATGATCCTGTCTGCCTGGCTGCCCGTGACCCACGGCGAGTACTGGACCAAGAACAAGGACAAGGTCACCGACTACGGCCCCAACTTCAAGGACGCAAAAATCGGCCTGATCGTGCCTGAGTACGTGAAAGCCAACTCGGTGGCGGACCTCAAGACCGACGACTCTTTCAAGAAGAAAATCGTTGGCATCGACGCCGGCTCAGGCGTGATGATCAAGACCGATCAGGCGATCAAGGATTATGGCCTGGACGGTTACAAGCTACAGGCCAGTTCCGGCGCCGGCATGATCGCCGAGCTGACCCGCGCCGAGAACAAGAAAGAATCCATCGCCGTCACCGGCTGGGTGCCGCACTGGATGTTCGCGAAGTGGAAGCTGAAGTTCCTCGAAGACCCGAAGGGCGTTTACGGTGCTGCTGAAACCGTCGACAACATCGGCAGCCTGGACCTGGCGAAGAAGGCCCCGGACGTTGCGGAATTCCTGAAGAAATTCCAGTGGTCCGGCAAGGATGAAATCGGCGAAGTCATGCTTGCCATCCAGGACGGCGCCAAGCCTGAAGCGGCGGCCAAGGACTGGGTTGCCAAGCACCCGGATCGCGTCAAGGAGTGGACCGGTAAGTAATCGGTCACAAAGATTTAACGTCTTACCGAACCGCCTGGCGAGCCATCGCCAGGCGGTTTTTTATTGCCTTCACCCCACTGTGCAATCAACGGCGCGTAAAAGAGGCAATCCTTCGAACATCAACTAATGTCGTTCTAATACTAAGGTCGTCTGGAGTGCAACGCAGAGCGGACTAAAGTGCAAACCGTGACATCCATCTGTGCTGCGAGGACAAAAACAATGAACGACAGCATTTACCTCTCGATTCAGAACAGCCCGCGTTTCAAGGAGCTGGTCTCGAAAAGGGAACGATTCGCCTGGATTCTCTCGGCAATCATGCTTGGGCTCTATGCCGCATTCATCCTTTTGATTGCGTATGGGCCTCAGATTCTCGGCGCCAAAATCAGCGCCACATCAACCATTACATGGGGTATGCCGATCGGCGTCGGGCTGATTGTGTCCGCGTTTGTTCTGACCGCCATCTACGTTCGCCGCGCAAACGGTGAATTCGATGACCTGAACAACGCGATCCTGAAGGAGGCACAGCAATGATCCGGCGCCTGCTTGCGGCCTTCGGCCTTGCTGCTTTCGCACCAACACTATGGGCAGCCGAAGCGCTGACTGGTGCGGTGCAGAAGCAACCGTTGAACGTGTCGGCGATCATCATGTTTGTGGTCTTCGTTGGTTTCACTCTCTACATCACGTATTGGGCGTCGAAAAAGAACAAGACAGCGTCAGACTATTACTCGGCAGGCGGCAAGATCACCGGGTTCCAGAACGGCCTGGCCATCGCCGGTGACTACATGTCGGCGGCGTCCTTTCTGGGGATTTCCGCGCTGGTGTACACCTCCGGCTACGACGGTCTGATCTACTCCATCGGCTTCCTTGTCGGCTGGCCGATCATCCTGTTCCTGATCGCCGAACGCCTGCGCAACCTGGGCAAGTACACCTTCGCTGACGTGGCGTCCTATCGCCTCAAGCAGAAGGAAATCCGCACCTTGTCCGCCTGCGGTTCGCTGGTGGTCGTGGCGTTCTACTTGATCGCTCAGATGGTTGGCGCCGGCAAGCTGATCCAGCTGCTGTTCGGTCTGGACTATGCGGTGGCGGTGGTGCTCGTCGGTATCCTGATGTGCCTTTATGTGCTGTTCGGCGGCATGCTGGCGACCACGTGGGTACAGATCATCAAGGCGGTGATGCTGCTCTCCGGTGCGTCGTTCATGGCGTTGATGGTGATGAAGCACGTCAACTTCGACTTCAACGTGCTGTTCTCGGAAGCGGTGAAGGTTCACCCGAAAGGTGAAGCGATCATGAGCCCGGGCGGTCTGGTGAAAGATCCGATCTCGGCGTTCTCGCTGGGTTTGGCGCTGATGTTCGGCACCGCGGGCCTGCCACACATTCTCATGCGCTTCTTCACCGTGAGTGATGCGAAGGAAGCCCGTAAGTCGGTGCTCTACGCGACCGGTTTCATCGGCTACTTCTACATCCTGACCTTCATCATCGGTTTTGGCGCGATCCTGCTGGTCAGCACCAATCCGACGTTCAAGGACGCGGCGGGCGCGCTGCTCGGCGGCAACAACATGGCAGCGGTTCACTTGGCCGATGCGGTCGGTGGCAGTCTGTTCCTGGGCTTTATCTCGGCGGTGGCGTTCGCGACCATCCTTGCTGTGGTGGCGGGTCTGACCCTGGCCGGTGCTTCGGCGGTGTCCCACGACTTGTATGCCAGTGTGATAAAGGCGGGCAAGGCCAACGAGAAAGACGAGATCCGTGTGTCGAAGTACACCACGGTTGCGCTGGCGGTCGTGGCGATCCTGTTGGGTATTGCGTTCGAAAGTCAGAACATCGCGTTCATGGTGGGCCTGGCGTTCTCGATTGCGGCGAGCTGTAACTTCCCGGTCTTGTTGCTTTCGATGTACTGGAAGAACCTGACCACTCGTGGCGCGATGATTGGCGGCTGGATGGGCCTGATCAGTGCGGTGGTGTTGATGGTGCTCGGGCCGACCATTTGGGTGCAGATTCTGCATCACGAGAAGGCGATTTTCCCGTACGAGTATCCTGCGTTGTTTTCGATTGCGATTGCGTTTGTCGGGATCTGGTTTTTCTCGATCACGGATAAGTCGAAGGCGGCGGAAGGTGAGCGTGCGTTGTTCTTCCCGCAGTTTGTGCGTTCGCAGACGGGCCTGGGGGCCAGTGGTGCGGTGTCGCATTGATCTGAGGTAGTGCTGTTGTGAAAACGCCCCGATCATCGGGGCGTTTTTGTTTTAAAGGCGTTTCAGATCAAGAGCGTCGGCCTAACGGCTCGACTGTTTCGCCTTCGGCGAGTTACTTTTAAAAAGCACTAAAAGTAACCAAAAGTGCCTGCTCTCGGTTGGGCCCGACTTCGTCGGGTTCCTTCACTCCGGTCCCGCTCCGTGGGCCCGCGCCGAACGGACATCCATGTCCTGACGGCGCTCTCGCCGCATCCATGCGGCTCGGCCCACTGCGCGAGACCTGCGTTCAGCCTGCACCCAAGTCGCGTTTGGCGGTGACTGGGCTTTTTGTGTATGAAGATCAAAAGCAACGGCAACGGCAACGGCAACGGCAACGGCAGAGGCAGAGGCAGAGGCTTCCGGCTGAAGCCGGTCTACAGGGTGCGCCGCTGGTGCCAGAGGGTGTACGCGGTGTGCTTTTTAGTGGGACCGGCTTTAGCCGGGAAGGGGCCAGTCCAGGCGCTGGGTATTTCAGTGTGGGTTTTATCGTCTGCGGTTTTCCGGCAGGAGCTGGCTTGCTGGCGAAACGGCATTTCATGCCCGGATGAATCTGACGCAGATGTCATTTTTGCGTTCAGTGCTTAAAAAAGATTGAACCGCTTTTACGCCGATTCGCCTAATGATCAGCGTGTGGAGATTCCCACAGGCCTTGTGCTAATACCGGCACTCTTCGAGAGGTGGTTAACGTGGCTAAAGACGACAAGAAAACCAAAGGTGAAGCTTCGAAAGCCAGCAAGGATTTGAAGGACAAAAAGTCCTCACCGGAAAAGAAATCAGCGGCGGCCTCGACTCTTTCGAAGTCTTCTGAAAAGAAAGACACCAAGAAAGACGCCAAGAAAGCGGCTGAACCAAAGAAAGCAGCTGAGCCAAAGAAAGCGGCAAAGAAAGCTGATAGCAAGCCAGAAAAGGCCAAGAAATCAGACAAGGCAGAAAAAGCCGACAAGCCTGCAAAAAAGAAAAAGTAATGCCTGCTATCTGCTAGGGCGTAACGCCCTAGCTTCCCCAGAACGTCCTGTTCGATTGCTGTAAACCCTCACTCTCCTTACACCCCTAAAAATCCAGTGGTAGCAGCTAACGGGTGAGCGTAAGTTTCTGAATTCATAACGTTCAAACCAGCCTCTTCCCGGCTAAAGCCGGTCCCACTAAAAAAGCACACCGTACACCCTCTGGGACCGGCTTCAGCCGGGAAGCTTTTGATCTGCTTTTGATCTTCCTGCACAGAACGCTCAAACACCGCCAGTCGCGACATGGGTGCAGGCTGAACGCAGGTCGCGTGCCCACGGAGCGAGACCGGTGAAGGAACCCGACGAAGTCGGGCCAAGCCGAGAGCAGGCACTTTTGCTTACTTTTGGTGCTTTTCAAAAGTAAGTCGCCGAAGGCGAAACAATCTGCCCGCAGGCAGATCCGCTCCAAAAAAAACACAAAAAAAACCGCGCCTGAGCGCGGTTCTTTTTTAATGCCAGCCTGGCAGTTAAATCCTTCCCAGCAACACCAATATCAGCAGGATCACCAGAATCGTACCGATGATGCCCGACGGACCGTAGCCCCAGCTTCGGGAGTGCGGGAAAACCGGAAGTCCGCCAACCAACAGCAGGATAAGGATGATGATCAGAATTGTGCCGATGCCCATGACGAGTTCCTTCTAGTGTTCTTGGAAGATGGCTATGCAGTTCAAGAGGTTGCCACTACGGCTAATCATTGTGCTGCTTGATGGATCCGACTGCCGGACTAATCAAAAGGTTCTGAGCGGCAGAAATAAAAATTAACATCCCCAAAAAAAACAAAGAAACCATAGCCTTGCGCGTTTAGCGAAAAAACGTGATTGCTTAAAATTCTGATCAAAAATGCGCAAAAACTAACGCCGCTTAGTGTGGAACCAAGCCGTAACTAACGGGTCACCCAGTTCGATATAACGCTCTGCCGCTTAACCAATTAGCTGCCTAAATACATCCAAAAGAGTGGTGATCCATTCAAAGCATCGGTTTGCCTCTCATATTCAGCGCCCTGATGAAGGGTTTGTCGGACAATCCTCCTGTTTACACTCTGGCTACTTCTTCATAACCGACAAGGCGTCTGCTATGCACAATCGCATCATGATCACCGGCGCAGGGTCCGGGCTGGGACGCGAGATCGCGCTGCGTTGGGCGCGCGAAGGGTGGCAGCTGGCGCTGTCGGATGTCAGTGACAGCGGCCTTCAGGAAACCCTGCGCTTGGTGCGCGAAGCGGGTGGGGACGGTTTCGTACAGCGCTGTGACGTTCGGGACTACAGCCAGCTCACCGCATTTGCCCAAGCCTGCGAGCAGAAATTCGGCGGCATCGATGTGATCGTCAACAACGCCGGGGTCGCTTCAGGTGGGTTCTTCGGCGAATTGTCCCTGGAGGATTGGGACTGGCAGATCGCAATCAACCTGATGGGGGTCGTCAAGGGCTGCAAGGCGTTTTTGCCGCTGTTGGAACAGAGCAAAGGCAAGATCATCAACATCGCGTCCATGGCTGCCTTGATGCAGGGCCCGGCGATGAGCAATTACAACGTCGCCAAGGCGGGCGTGGTCGCGCTGTCGGAGAGTCTGTTAATCGAGCTGCGCCAGCAGGAAATCGGCGTGCATGTGGTGTGTCCGTCGTTCTTCCAGACCAACTTGCTGGATTCCTTTCGCGGCCCCACGCCGGCGATGAAAGCCCAGGTCGGCAAGTTGCTGGAGAGCTCGCCCATCAGCGCGACGGATATCGCCGATTACATCTACCAGCAGGTTGCCAGCGGCGAGTTCATGATCCTGCCCCATGAGCAAGGGCGAATGGCCTGGCAGCTCAAGCAGAAAAATCCTCAGCTGCTGTACGACGAGATGGCCACCATGGCGGAGAAAATGCGCGCCAAGGCGAAGCCCGGCAGCTGAATCAAATCTCTGTGAAGGAGCTTTTCTGATAGGGTGCCGGCACTTTCCGGCTGACCTGGACGAGGCTCATCGTGCTCAATTACCTGTGGTTTTTCCTTGCCGCGCTGTTCGAGATTGCCGGATGTTATGCCTTCTGGATGTGGCTGCGCCAAGGCAAGAGCGCGCTGTGGGTCATTCCGGCGCTGATCAGCCTGACATTGTTCGCCGTCCTGCTGACCCGGGTAGAAGCCACGTATGCCGGGCGGGCCTACGCGGCTTATGGCGGCATTTACATCATTGCGTCCATTGCCTGGCTAGGCGTTATCGAACGTGTTCGTCCTTTGACGTCGGACTGGATCGGCGTCGGCCTGTGCGTGATCGGCGCGACCATTATTCTGCTTGGCCCGCGCTGGTCAGCCGCCTGATCTTTCGCGCTTGATCTTTCGTGTCAGAGTAATGAACTGACCTCTGCCGGACCTTTCTCTGATGTGCAGGCCGGAGATGCCCTGGCGCGTAGGAAGCGTCTGTCAGCCATGTTCTTGAAGGATTGAAGGGCGTTACTGATTTTGCCCTTGCGCATTGAAGCGCCTGGGTCTGAGGGTCAACCTGCTTCTTCGGTTACAGCCAAGGAGTAGGACGTATGCTGGTATTGACGCGGGAAATCGGAGAGACCTTCAACATCGGCGATGAGATCACCGTGAAGGTGTTGGGCATCAGCGGTAATCAGGTTCGCCTGGGAATCAATGCGCCGCGCAGCATCAGGATTCATCGGGCAGAAGTTATCCGACGAATCGCGTCACGGTTGCAGAACCTGGCCAACCGGTCGCCGGGCAGATGAACTCAATTCGGTGGCTATCGCGGTGCTGCGGCAGGTGCAAGGTGGCCTATTCCTCGAAATATTCCTTTGGTACTTCATGCTTGAGCATCAGCTGACATTGCTGGCTGTCCATGTCGAAGAAAATCACCGCCTGACCTTTGCTCAGCGCATGGCGCACCCGCAGCACGCGGGTTTCGAGGGGGGTATCGTCGCCGTTGTCAGTGCCATCGCGGGTCACGAAGTCCTCGATCAGGCGCGTCAGGGTGTCGGCTTCGAGTTGGTCGTAGGGGATCAGCATAGGTTTCTCGGCAATCACAAAAAGTACACGGGGCGGCGATGCTATCGCGCCCCGTGCGGGCAGGCTACCGCTGTCCCACCAGCGTATCCACCGGCGGCACCCGTGTGTCGCTTTCCATCTGCGCATCGTGCTCCAGCTGATGGCTGAAATTTTCCAGCGACGCGTTGGACGGATGTGCGTCGCTGGCAAACACCGGCGGACTCATGATGTAGGCGGCAAGCAGACGGCTTAGCGTGCTCAGGCTGTCGATGTGCGTGCGTTCATAGCCGTGTGTCGCGTCGCAGCCGAAGGCCAGCAGGGCAGTGCGGGTGTCGTACCCGGCCGTGATCGCCGAATGCGCGTCGCTGTAGTAATAGCGGAACAGGTCTCGGCGCACGGACAGATCGTTTTGCTCGCCCAAACGCAGCAAGTGCCGCGACAGGTGATAGTCGTACGGGCCGCCGGAATCCTGCATCGCCACGCTGACCGCGTGTTCGCTGGAGTGCTGACCGGGCGCAACGGGGGCGATGTCGATCCCGACGAACTCGCTGACGTCCCACGGCAGGCTGCCCGCAGCGCCGCTGCCGGTTTCTTCGGTAATGGTGAACAGCGGGTGGCAATCGATCAGGGGTTCGACGCCGCTGTCGACGATGGCTTTGAGCGCCGCGAGCAGGGCGGCGACGCCGGCCTTGTCGTCCAGATGGCGAGCGCTGATGTGCCCGCTGTCGGTGAACTCGGGCAACGGGTCAAACGCCACGAAGTCGCCGATGTTGATGCCCACCGACTCACAATCCGCGCGGGTCGCGCTGTAGGCGTCCAGGCGCACTTCGACGTGGTCCCAACTGATGGGCATGGTGTCGACGGCCGTATTGAACGCGTGCCCGGACGCCATCAACGGCAGCACGCTGCCGCGAATCACGCCATTGTCGGTGAACACGCTGACGCGGCTGCCTTCGGCAAAGCGGCTGGACCAGCAACCGACCGGTGCAAGGCCCAGTCGACCGTTGTCTTTGACTTCACGAACGCTGGCACCGATGGTGTCCAGGTGCGCGGAAACGGCGCGGTCGGGGCTGTTCTGTTTGCCTTTCAAGGTAGCGCGGATGGTGCCGCGCCGGGTCAGTTCGAATGGAATGCCCAGTTCTTCCAGGCGCTCGGCGACATAGCGCACGATGGTGTCGGTGAAACCGGTGGGGCTCGGGATCGCGAGCATCTCCAGCAGGACTTTTTGCAGGTAATTCAGATCCGGTTCATGGATGTTTGCAGTCGTCATAGGAACCTCGATGTGTGACGCAAAGTGGACTGTTAACGGGCTCGCTCGCGGGTTCGATCCGGTGGCAACGAATGCATCGTTCGGCCAGACCGGTCGCGGCCAAGCTCACGGCTACAGGGATTGCGCCTTAGCCATGGGCAGGCTGGCTGTGGGGAAACAACAAGTCGACGAAACGCTCGGCGGTCGGTTGTGGCTCGTGATTGGCCAGGCCGCAGCGCTCGTTCGCTTCGATGAACACGTACTCCGGCTGATCAGCGGCGGGGACCATCAGGTCCAGACCGACCACCGGGATGTCGAGGGCGCGCGCGGCTCGCACGGCGGCGTCCTTCAGCACCGGGTGAAGAATCGTGGTGACGTCTTCCAGGCAGCCGCCGGTGTGCAGGTTCGCAGTCCGACGCACGGCCAGACGCTGATCGGCCGGTAACACGCTGTCGAAACTGAAACCCGCGTCCTCAACGGTGCGGTGGGTTTCATCGTCCACCGGGATCTTGCTCTCGCCACCCGTGGCTGCGGACCGACGGCGGCTCTGCGCCTCGATCAACTGAGCCACGGTGTGACGGCCATCGCCGATGATCTCGGCCGGACGCCGAATCGCGGCAGCCACCACTTCAAAACCGATCACGACAATGCGCAGGTCGAGGCCTTCGTGGAAGCTCTCGAGCAGCACGCGGCTGTCGAACTGGCGAGCACGTTCGACCGCCGCCTGGACGTCTTCAATGGTGCGCAGGTCTACGGCCACGCCCTGACCTTGCTCGCCATCGACCGGCTTGACCACCACGCGCTGATGTTCTTCAAGAAACGCCAGGTTATCGTCGCCGTTGCCGGCCAACTGCTGCACCGGCACTGCCAGATCTGCCGCTTTCAGCGCCTTCTGGGTCATGCGCTTGTCCTGGCACAGCGTCATGCTGACGGCGGTGGTCAGGTCGCTTAACGACTCACGGCAACGCACGCGGCGACTGCCATGGATCAGCGTGAAGAGTCCCGCTTCGGCGTCATCTACTTGCACCTCGATGCCGCGACGATGGGCTTCTTCGACGATGATCCGGGCATACGGATTGAAGTCCGCCTGCGGGCCGGGGCCGAGAAACAGCTTTTCGTTAATGCCGTTTTTACGCTTGATGGCGAAGGTCGGCAGGTTGCGGAAACCCAGCTTGGCGTACAGGCTTTTTGCTTGATCGTTGTCATGCAGCACCGACAGATCCAGATACGCCAGACCCCGGCTCTGGAAGTGTTCCACCAGGTGCCGCACCAGCACCTCGCCGACGCCAGGCCGCGTGCATTGCGGATCAACCGCCAGGCACCACAGGCTGCTGCCGTTTTCGGGATCGTTGAAGGCCTTCTGGTGGTTCAGGCCCATCACGCTGCCGATCACGGCGTTGGTGGTTTCGTCTTCGGCGATCCAGTAAACCGGGCCACCCTGATGACGCGGGGTCAGCAGATGGGGGTCGATGGGCAACATGCCACGGGCAATGTACAGATTGTTGATCGACGTCCAGTCGCCCTCGCTTTGCGCCCGGCGAATCCTGAAACCGCGGAACACGCGCTGGGCCGGGCGGTAATCGCTGAACCACAGGCGCAAGGTATCCGACGGATCGAGGAACAACTGTTGCGGTGATTGCGCCAGCACCTGTTGCGGGGCGGCAACATACAAGGCGATGTCGCGCTCGCCCTGTTTTTCGTTGATCAAATCCTGGGCGAGAGACACCGGGTCAGGGTAGGTATGGCCGATCAGCAGCCGTCCCCAGCCACAATGCAGAGCCAGCGGTTCTGTCTCAGGCGTGCCGCCGTCTCCGGCAAGGCGAGCCTGCAAGCGCTCGTACGACGGCGCCTGGCCGCGCAGCAAACGCTGGTTATGAATCGAAGCGTTGGCTTTCATCGGTCAGAGTCCTTGTTCGCTGAGCCACAGGTTCAGCGCTGCGAGCTGCCACAGCTTGGAGCCGCGCAATGGCGTCAATTGACCCTGCGGATCGGTCAGCAGTTTGTCGAGCATGACCGGGTTGAACAGGCCACGGTCCTGGCTCGGATCGAGCAGCAGATCGCGAACCCAGTTCAGCGTGTTGCCTTCCAGATGCTTCAGGCCCGGCACCGGGAAGTAGCCTTTCTTGCGGTCGATGACTTCGGAAGGGATCACCAGACGCGCGGCTTCTTTTAGCACCTGCTTGCCACCGTCCGGCAATTTGAAGCGGCCAGGCACCCGTGCCGACAGCTCGACCAGTCGATAGTCCAGAAACGGCGTGCGTGCTTCCAGGCCCCAGGCCATGGTCATGTTGTCGACGCGTTTGACCGGGTCGTCCACCAGCATGACGGTGCTGTCCAGTCGCAAGGCTTTGTCCACGGCCGCATCAGCGCCCGGCATCGCGAAGTGCTCGCGCACGAAGTCACCGGCGGCGTCGTTCGCGGTCAGCCACTTCGGCGCAACGGTCTCAGCGTATTCAGCGTAGCTACGGTCGAAGAACGCATCACGATAGGCAGCGTATGGGTCGCTGGCACCGTCCACTTGCGGGTACCAGTGGTAGCCGGCGAACAATTCGTCTGCACCCTGACCGCTCTGAACCACTTTGCAATGCTTGGCGACTTCGCGGGACAGCAGATAAAACGCGATGCAGTCGTGGCTGACCATCGGCTCGCTCATCGCGCGGAACGCGGCGGGCAGTTGCTCGATGATCTCGCTTTCCTTGATGCGCAACTGGTGATGGTTGGTGCCGTAGTGTTTGGCGATCAGATCCGAGTACTGGAATTCATCGCCGCGTTCGCCGCCCGCGTCCTGAAAGCCGATGGAGAAGGTCGACAGATCCTTCACGCCCACTTCACGCAACAGCCCCACCAGCATGCTCGAGTCGACGCCGCCCGACAGCAGCACGCCAACGTCCACCGCAGCGCGTTGACGGATGGCAACGGCTTCGCGGGTGCTGTCGAGCACACGGTCGCGCCAGTCTTCGAGGGTCAGATTCGCTTCGTCGGCGCGCGGGCCATAGGGCAGCGTCCACCAGACTTGCTGCTCAACCTTGCCCTCGGCACTCACGCGCATCCACGAGGCCGGTGGCAGTTTTTCAACACCTGCCAGCAGGGTGCGCGGCGCAGGCACCACGGCATGGAAGTTCAGGTAGTGATTGAGCGCGACCGGGTCGAGCATCGGGCTGATGTCGCCGCCTTTCAGCAGAGCGGGCAGGGCAGAGGCAAAACGCAGGCGCTTGTCGGTGCGCGACAGGTACAGCGGCTTTACACCAAGACGGTCGCGGGCGATGAACAGGCTTCTGTTATCGCGCTCCCAAATGGCGAACGCGAACATGCCGTTGAGCTTGGGCAGCATGTCGGCGCCCCAGGCGTGATAGCCCTTGAGCAGGACTTCGGTGTCACCGCCTGAATGGAACTGGTAGCCAAGGCTTTCGAGCTCGGCACGCAGTTCCGGGAAGTTATAGATGGCGCCGTTGAAGGCCAGGGACAAGCCCAGATGGCTGTCGATCATCGGCTGCGCCGAGCCGTCCGACAGGTCCATGATTTTCAATCGGCGATGGCCGAGGGCAACCGGCCCCTGGCTGTGAAACCCCCACGCATCCGGGCCGCGAGCCGCGAGATGGTGGGTGATACGTTCTACTGCGGCGAGATCCGCAGGTTGATTGTCAAAGCGTAGTTCGCCAGCTAATCCGCACATCTGTCCTAAACCCTTTATGTTTTCGGCGTGTTTGGCGTTACTGGGATTGCGCGGCGATGAATGCCGGGTTCATACCGGACATCAGGCACGTGGTTGCGTACATATGGCGCGTGTCGTGCGTCCTGCGCTGTCTAATCCCAAGCCTGCGCAATGCACTCAGCCAGTAACGTTTGGGCCCTGTCCCGGCGCGGATATACAGCCCTGACACGAGCCCGCTTCCTTCCGGCGCGACCAGGTAATCAGGGCGCGCTGCCGTCAGCGGCCTAGCTTTATCGAGTACCGTCAGGGCTGGATCGTTCAATAAAAACCTCGCGAGCCTTTTTTGGACGCGCCCGTCGCGTGCTCAAGACTTGGCCTCGGAGGCAGGCGGCAAGGGGTTCAGGAAGAGGTGAACAGACGCGGCACTTTGCGGGCCGCGCCGAGGGGAGGGGATAACATGAGCAATGTGACTTCGGCGATGCTGCACCAGACATACACCTGCGGGAGGTGCTTGTCTCGCCCGAGCTAGCGGGCGCGTCTGGCGATCCGTAAAGCAGCGCTTTTGATGTAACTCACAGAGTTTGCAAGGTTGCCGGCATGACTCTCGAGAAGCATGAGGTCCTCCTGCCGGCACACAACTTTTTGAGCCTTCAAGTAAATGGCATGACCCTCGAGGAATTGCGACAGAGAGTCAAAGTAGGCGGCGGAATCTTCGAGATCCAGCTGCATATCTTTCAAGCTTAATGTAGACATCGAGGCTCCAGACGCTATTGAAGCAGGCGTCCTGGCCTGACGGGGGTTGGGGTGTTTGATTCACTATCCGATTGCTTAATTATCGGCAGCAGTCAGGAAACTTTAGAGGAATGATTTGGTCCGTCGCAGCGGCTGCTGGTGGCGGTGAGCCGGGCATGGGTGATGTGGTTGGGTGGCCATCGAGCCGATCCTGGCCCTCCCGCGCCTCAATAACCTGTCATCTCCAGATATCCCACACCCTCGTGGCTACCGCTCAGGGTGACGGGCCCCTCCCAATAGGGAATCTGCAAGTTCATCCATGCCTGTGGGTTAAGCGCTTCGACGGCGATGTCCACGGCTTTGGACGGGATTTTTACCGACCAGCGTGTGGGCATGTCACGGCCTTCAACGTCAGTCGTGTCTTCCGGGGCCAGTTCTATGTCCTTCGCTGTCAGTTGTTCGGTGCTGCCGTCGGCGTTGATCCATGTTCCGGTCAGGTAGGGTTCACCGTCTTTTTGCCGCATGCGATAAAGCATGACCTCGGCGCCATCCCCCAGATGCAGCGAGAACCAGTCCCAGCCTGTCTGGTTATCCGTGAGCGGCTGGCTGCTCCACTCCCGGTCCAGCCATGCGGGCCCTGACACTTGATAGGTTTTGCCATCGATCTCGATGCTGCCGTCCGCCTGAAAAAACGGCTGGCTGTAGTAATACGACGCCTGACCCTGCTCGGACTTCTGGCTGAAGCCCTGTTTGCCTTGCAGCACCAAAGGCTTGGTGGCCTTCAGGTGCAGGCGATAGTTGAATTGCGGGCCGCTGGCCTGCAACTGCATGTCCGCCAGCGGATCATCGTGGCCGGACTGGCTGGCAAAGGACCAGTCATCGATCCACGCCGCGAAAGGGGCCAGTGTCACACCGGCCTGCTGCACGCCACCGCGGGCATAGCGTTCCGCTGCGAAGTGATCGTCCTCGGATGTCACGGCGGCATGGCCCATCCACAGATTGCGGTTGCTCCAGCCAGACCCGTCGCCTTGCAAGCCTTTCGCGCGGGGCAGGGCGTTCCGAAACAGCGTCCATTGCACGCCGAATGACTGGCCGTCGGCATCCTTGAGATTGGCGGTGACGTACCACCATTCGATGCGGAAATCGTCGTGGGGGCCATGATCGTCGGGAAACACGAAGCGCTTGTCCGGCGTTACCTGCGCGTAACTCGACGCATCGTCGGCAAGGCCTGCGAAGCCCTTTTCTTCCTCGGGCTTGTCGTCGCAGCCACTCAGTATCAGGCCGAGCATCAGCAAGACCACAATCCGCAGGCGAACAATGACCAGGGGCAGGGCTTTAACCTTCATTGGCG
This sequence comes from Pseudomonas graminis, assembly GCF_900111735.1. Taxonomy (GTDB): domain Bacteria; phylum Pseudomonadota; class Gammaproteobacteria; order Pseudomonadales; family Pseudomonadaceae; genus Aquipseudomonas; species Aquipseudomonas graminis. The sequence continues at coordinate 26,517 of NZ_FOHW01000017.1, forward strand.
AAAGTCCTCAGCAAATCAGCGGGGCGGGTGCGGTACAAGCGGTAAAGCGGCCAGGCCGAGGCCAGCAGTGTGGCAAGCATCGCCAGCAGCGTCAGGCGCAACAGCTGCATGGGGAACACTTGCAGCGGCAGGCGCCAACCGAACGCTTGCACGTTGATCACGGCGTCCAGACACCAGGCCAGCAGTAGCCCCAGCGGAATCGCCAGCACCAGCGTCAGCACTGCCAGCAGCCAGGTTTGCGCCAGATTGAGCAGCATCAATTGGCGCCGGGTCACGCCCAGCGCCCACAACGGCGCCAGTTGCGCGAGGCGGCTCTGGCTTTGGGTCAGCAGACTGATGAACAGCGCCACGCCGGCGACCATCAACGTCAGGCTGTTCAACGCCGCCGTGGCGGCGAAGGTGCGTTCGAACACCTGTTGCGACCAAGCCTTTAGCTGGATCTGGTCGACGATGCGGTTGTCGTCGATGGTGAATTTGTTGTGCAGCACACGCAGCAGTTGCGGGATGGCCTTGGGATCGATGCGCAGGTTAAAGCGGTTGGGCGTCAGTTGAGGCCAGTGCTTGAGCAAGTGGTCGGCATTCACCAGAACATGGCCCTTGGGATTGCCGTAATCGGCATAGATACCGACAACGCGCAGCGGCCACGGCCCGTCCGGCGCGGGCAGTTTGACTTCATCGCCAACGCTGACGTCCAGGCGGCGGGCCAACTGTTCGCTCAGCATCAGCGTGTCTTCCTGCGCCAGTTGCTTCCAGGCATCCCCGCTCGCGGATTCCAGCAGCGGCCAGTGCTGGCGGTAGTGCGGATGATCGATCACGCCATACAGCTCGGCTGGCCAGCCATGCAGCTGCAGCGAAACCTGCCAGTTGGGCAGCACCGCCGACGTCAGCGGTTGCTGACTCAACCACTGCTGCAACGGCGCGGCTTGCGCAGGGTTCTGCGGATTGATGTACAGCTCGGCGCTGAGGCGTTGCTCCAGCCAGTGGGTAAACGTCTGGCGGAACCCCGACGTCATGCTGCCCGCGCCGATGTTCGCCGCCATTGCCAGTAGTAAGGCCATCAGCGCCAGGCTCAGGGCCGGCAATTGCTGGCGGCAGTCCGCGAGAAACCACTGACCCAGCACCGAACGGCTCCGGCCCAACAGTGCGTTGAGCAGCAGATTAAGCAGTACCGGCAACCCCAACGCCGCGCTCAACAACAGAGTCGCCATCAACACGAAACCCAGCGCCAGGCTGTCGCCGAATAGCCCGGCTGATACCGCAATCAGGGCTGAAATCCCGGCGACCCAGCCCTGCCGTCGCAGCCACCTGGCGTGGGTTTCATGCCACGCCTGCGCGTTCGCCAGCGCCAGCAAGGGCAGACGCGCCGCACGCAGCAGGCTGCTGGCCCCGGCGAGAAACGCGCCGAGCAGGCTGACAGCCAAACCGCTCAGCCACCACCAGACGCTCAGGTTCAGGTGCCCGGCGACTTCAGCGCCGTAAAGCCCGCGCAGACTCGCTGCGACATCGGGCAACAGCGCGCTCGCCAGCCAGTAACCACTGATGACGCCAGCGATGCCGCCGAGCAATGCCAGCACGCCCAGTTCGACCACCAGACTCACCATCAACCCGCGCGCGCTGACACCGCAGGCGCGCAGGTTACGCAGCAGCCCGCGACGCTGTTCCAGCGCAAGACCAATGGCGGCGTGCACGATGAACAGCCCGACCACGAACGATAGAAAGCCCAACGCGTCCAGGTTCAGGTGGAAGCTTTCAGTCAGCCTGCCCAGGTCGTTGTCTTCGCCACTCTTGCGCAGCACCAGTTCTCCGTTCAGCTCGGGCGGCAGGGCGGGGGCGTTGTCGGCAAAATCCCTGGGCAGCACCAGCCGCGAGATCTGATTCGGCTGGTTGAGCAGTTGCTGGGCGAAACCGATGTCCATGAGCAGTACGCCCGGCGCCATGTCGGTTTTCGCCCGCAACGGCGGCAGTACCTTGCCGGCGTCGGTGACCGGCTGCTGGCCTTCATGCAGACCGAGGGCGGCGAGGGTCTGCGGCGAAATCCAGGTCGCTCCGGGCGGGGTGAAGAAGTCGACGATCTGCGCGGTGTCCAGGGATTGTCCGGCCAGTGCGGTGTTCACTGGTAGCGAGACCGGCTCGATGCCGAGCACGGTCAGACGCTGCTCCGGCGCTTCCTTGAGGTTGATCCGCCCTCGCAGTGCGGGGGAGACCGGCCATCCGGCGCGGCGCAGCGTCACGAACAGCTCTTGGGAAAAGTTCGCTCCGTTGGGTGAGACGAGGACCTTCTGCGGCTCGCCGCCGATCATCTGGCTGGCTTTGGCGTAGCTTTCACGGGCCTGGCTGTTCAGCGCCTGCACGCCGGTCAGCAGGCTGGTTGCCAGCCACAGGCCGGTCAGCACGCTGAAAAACTGCACGGGATGTCGTCGCCAGTGGCTCAGCAGCGCTTTCAACGTCCAGTAAAAGACCGACATCTCAACGTCCGCCTTCGCTGACCAGGCGACCCAGATGCAACACGGCCTGACGCTGCAGTCGCGCCGCCACTCGCGGGCTGTGGGTGACCATCAACAGACTGGTGGTGCTGTCGGCCAGAAGGTCCAGCAGCAGTTGCAGCACTTCGTCACTGGTGGCTTCATCGAGGTTACCCGTAGGTTCGTCAGCGAGCAGCAGCGCGGGGCGCGACGCGAGGGCGCGGCCAATCGCTACGCGCTGTTGCTGGCCGCCCGAAAGTTGCTCGGGGTAGCGCTTGAGCAGCGCGCCCAGGCCTAGCCGTTCAGTGAGTTCGGCCTGCCATTCAGGCTGATAGCGCCCGGCCAGGCGCGCCTGGAACGCCAGGTTGTCTTCGACCTTCAGGCTGCCGATGAGGTTGAACTGCTGAAACACCAGACCGATTTCCGTACGCCGCCAGTTAGCCAGTTGCGCTTCGTTCATCTGGTCGAGACGCTGCCCGGCGACCTCGATGCTGCCTTTGTCCACAGAGTCCAGGCCGGCCACAAGATGCAAAAGCGTGCTCTTGCCACTGCCCGACTCACCCATCAACGCCAGACTGCCGCCCTGATCCAGTTGCAGGTCTGCGCCACGTAAAACGGCCAATGGGCCCTGGGCCGTGGCATAGCTCTTGAACACACCCTGGACTTGCAGCATCGACACGCACCTGAATGGAGGGATGGGCTGGAGAATAACGGTTTGGCCGGAGCCGATGTAGCTGGCGAGACAGTTGATCTTCCGAAGGGAGAAGAAGTTGCGTCGGATGGCGGCGACCCGCGCCTGGACATCGGAGGCCACCGGCTTTCCTACTTTCCGCGAATCAGCCCGCGCAGCGCGAACCGGTTGGGGTGACAGGCTTCGGCCACGCTTCGCGGCAGAGGCAGCGGTTCGTCATCCAGCCAGGCGGCGATCAGTTCCCCGGACAGCGGCGCCGTGATCAGGCCGCGAGAGCCATGACCGCTGTTGACGTACAGGCCGTCGAGCCAGGGGCAATCGGTGTCCGGCGTCTGGCGGGCGTCCTTGCGCAGCACGGCGTACGCTTGAAGAAACGTCGCCCGGTCCGCCAGTGGCCCGACGATGGGCAGGTAATCCGGGCTGGTGCAGCGAAATGCGGCGCGACCTTGCAGGTCCTCGGCGGGCAAACCGTTGGCGTTCAGCCGCTCGGTCAGGTCTTCGGATATTTCCCGCAGCAGTTCGAGATTGTCCAGATGCTCAGCCGTGCTCGGCGTCAGGTCATCGCTGTTGAAGGCGAAACTCGCGCCCAGGGTGTGTTCGCCGCTGCGTGCGGGCGCCACGTAACCCTCGGCGCAGACGACCGTTGTCAACGTCTGGCTTTCGGGAGTCGCAGCCAGTCGGGTGATCTGCCCTCGAATACGTTTGAGTGGCAGGTCCGCGCTGGGCGGAAAGCGTTTGATCTCGGCTGCGCCCGCCAGTACGACGACTGGAGCGCAGGCCAGCAGACGCTCGCCATCCCATGCCTGCCACAGCGCCCCGTCGCGCCGCAGCCCAATCACATCGTTGTGGGTCAGCAGTTGAATGTTGTTGGCGCTTGCCTGATCGCGACACAGCGCTGGCGGATGCACCCAGCCGCCTTGCGGGTAAAACAAGCCGCCGCTGTCCAGCACGACACCCGCCCGCGACTCGGCGCCGGCCCGATTCAGCACATGCAGCAGATCGTCGGGGAACGCCGCGGCCAGTTGCGCCTGGCGCGCCTGCTCTTTCTCATCGAAAGCCAGCTGCAGGACCCCGCAATCGTCCCAGTCGAGGCCCCGCTGCAGGCGTTCCAGCAATCGGCGGGTGTGGCCGAATCCGCTCAAGATCAGCTGCGACAGCGCGGTGCCGTGGGCCGACAGCTTCAGGTAAAGCACGCCTTGTGGGTTGCCCGACGCTTCTTGCGCCAGATCCCCATGGCGCTCCAGCAGACTGACCTGCCAGCCGCGCGCCGCCAGACTCTCCGCCGTGGCGCACCCGGCCAGTCCGGCGCCAATCACCAACGCTGTGCGAGGGTAGCCAGGTGAAGGGAGGGTTGATCGGGGCCGGGCAAACCAGGGCTTGATGGGCGGAGGCGTTGGCACGTCTGCAGGCCAGCCGATGAAGCGGCCTTTAAGCACTTCCCACTTGTGACCGATCCCCGGCACGCGCTTCATTTTGAAACCGGCTGCGTTGAGGGACCGGCGCACCCAGCCGGTGCTGGTGAACGTGGCGATGGTCGAACCCGGTGCCGCCAGCCGCGCCAGTTCGGCAAACAGCTCGGGCGTCCACATTTCCGGGTTTTTCGCAGGCGCGAAGCCGTCCAGGAACCACGCGTCGATCTGCCCGTCGAGTTGCGGCAGCATGTCCAGCGCGTCGCCGATCAGCAAGGTCAGCGTGACGCGGCCGCCATCGAACACCAGTCGCTGAAAGCCCTGATGCACCGCCACATATCGGCCCAGCAACTGATCCGCCAGCGCCTTGAGCTCGGGCCACAAACCTAATGCGCGCTGAAGATCAGCACGGCTCAGCGGGTATTTCTCGACGCTGACGAAATGCAGGCGGGCGTCTGCCACTGCGTTGGCGTTGAACAGCTGCCAGGCACACAGAAAATTCAGCCCGGTACCAAAACCGGTTTCGCCGATCACCATTCGACCGCCCGCCGGTAAAGCAGCAAAGCGCTCGGGCAGCTCGTTCTGGATCAGAAACACATGGCGGGTTTCGTCCAGACCCGATTCCGTCGAGAAATAAACGTCGGAGAACACCCGTGAATGCGGATTGCCGTGTTCGTCCCAGTCAATCTGGGCATGGGCGATCTGGGCATCGACGATCGGGGTGGGGGCAGTGGTGGTCATGTTCGGCTCGGAGCAGGCAAGGTGGCGATGTTACTCCAGCGTCCGGTGGGCCGTGCACTACATATGTATGCCACTTTGCCGGCTGGTTCCTGTTTATCTATGCGCCTTTGATCACACGCAAAACACAAGGACGTAAGATGAACACCGCCAGTCAGGCTCTCACTGCTTCATTCATTCAGAACACGCTGCCACAGTGGTTTGTCCAGGCCACGCCGGCGATGCGCAACGCCCTGCGCCAGGACATGACCCGTGCGCAGGCCGCTCGGGAAGACCTCAATCAGGTCATCCAGCATATTCAGGACCTGCCGGCATTTGCCCGCCCTCTGCTGACCCAGGCCCTGGACGCAGAATTCGGGCCGGGTCTGGATGTTGACCGTGACCATTTCTTCCACGCCCGGCTCCAGCGCGACGGGCTGACGGGGCGGGCCGCACCGCAGGGCTTCAGCACCCGTTCGCTGCTGGCGGCCGCGTTGCAGAATTTTGAGGCCGCCGAAGTCGGTGAGACAGATCGCGAAAGCACCTCAGCCATCGTGCGTGGCACGCCAGAGGCATTGACGGCGGCAGGAAGCGTGCATCCTTTGAACGTACGTCCCGGTCGATTCATCGAGCTGTGCCGTCGGCTGGACCTGGGCGGCCAGTACCAGCAACACCTGCGGCATGTGCTGCACCCCGTGGCGCGGCCCGGTTTGGCAGGCAGCCTGGACAGCAAAGACATCAAGGCGCGCATCATCGAACGCGCGCGTCTGGCCCTGCGAGTCGATTGTCATATCGCGCGCCTCAAGGGTGCGATCGACGAGGCGCAATACCAGGCGCTGTTGCGGCTCGACTTCATCGGCCCGGCGTCTCAGGTCTGTACCTTGCAACTGCTGGGCTGCAAATTGCGGGGGGCGTTGCTGTTCAAGGTCGCAGAGCAAAGTCGCTGCACGGTGTACCTGCCCGGAGAGCCGGATAATGCGGTTCAGTCCTATCCGTCGCTGGAACATTTCACACAGACGCTGAGGACCAAACTGCGTTCTGAGGCTTATCAGCGGTACTTCGACCGGTTCATTCCCGAGCGCAGCAAGTCGGCCTTCTTCAGGCGTCTGCACGAGCGACTGGCGCCCCATGTTCTGCACAGTGTGGCCCGTGGCAAAGGTTTTCACCGACAGCTGATCAGCGTTTCCGAGGTGGATCAGAATGCTTTTCTCGATCTGGAAGCCATTGAGGTGGGCGGCGCGCTGGGTGATGTTTTCTATCTTCATCACATGCTGCAAGTGAAGGACGACGCTCGCGTACTGGCCGTCCCTACTGACGACGAGGACCGCAAAACCCGCGATCAACGTCTCGCTGAATGGCTGGACTACGGCATGGACGGGCTGAATATAGCGGCGCTGTTCGTTCCCGGCCTGGGCGAAACCATGCTGCTGGTCGCAGGTGCGCAATTGCTGGACGAGACCTTCGAAGGCATTGACGCGTGGCACCATGGCGACATGGATGAAGCGTTGGACCATTTGGGCAATGTGGCGCAAAACCTGGCATTGATGGGGGTGTTGGGTGCCGCCGGTGCGGCGGCCGGCGCAATGGCAGCAGAAGCAGCATCGCAGCCGCCGTCCTTCATCACGCGTAGCGTGCCCGCCCGTGACGCTGCCGGCCGTCTGCGCCTGACCGACGTCAGCGTGGCTTTGCGCCGCCTGCATCCGGCGTTCGCGGACATCGATGACAAGGCGGTCAGCCGCATCATGGCGGTCAGCGGCGTGGACGAGGAACGCCTGGCAGCCCTGCACATCGAGCGCCTCCCCGCACCAGCGGAATTGCTCGACACTGCCAAGCGGTTCCGGTTGAGTCTGCAGGCGGCAGAGTCGAGTGAGTCATTCGAGGCGGCATACCGCGCCAGCGAACAGTCGAATGATCCGCTGATTCTCCTGCTCAGGCGCGATTTTCCTTCCCTCACATTGTCTGCAGGACAGTCGCTGGTTGCAGAAATGAGCGCCGAGCAAAAGCTCGCCATGTCGGACACTCAACGCATCCCGCTAGAGGTGGCCGGCAAGGCTCGCATTCACTTGCGTCAGAACCGGATGAGCCGCGCGCTGGAAGGCTTCTTCCTGACGCCGAGCACGGTCAACCGCGATCTGCAACGCCTGACATTGCGCAGCCTCGCAACCTTTCCGGGATGGCCCGCCGACCTGCGTATCGAGATTCGCGACGGCAGTGCGGCGGGGCCGTTGCTTGACAGTGTTGGCGCTGAAAACGCCGAGCGACGACGCGTTCTGGTCCGAAGCGACAAAGGGTTTCAGGGAAGTGACGGCGACTCACCGGCAAAACCACGCAGCCTGTTTGCTGCGCTTCTGCAGGTGCTGCCCGAGGACAGCCGTCGAGTGATGGGGCTGAACGATGCTGACACCCAGGTACGCGCGTTGAAGCGCAATGTCTTCGACTGGGTCCGCTCGCAACCGAAATGGGCCGCTGAGCAACTGGGGGAGTGGACATTTCCAACACGGTTCAATCCGCCGCAGCGCTTGCCCGACGGGCGTATCGGCTACCCCCTCAGCGGGCGCGGTGCCATGCTGCCGGCTGGCGGTCGCACGACCGAACAGCAACTGCTCCAGGCGATGACCCATCTTTATCCGGAGAGCGTGGAGTTGGCGGAGCAGGTGCGCAGCATGGCGCGACGGGCTCGCCCACTGGAACAATTGCTGGCCGCAACCCGTGTCCGTATTGCTACTTACGATCAACTGCATGTCAGCCTGATCGCCTGGGCCGAGGCGGACGACATGAGCGTGCTGCTCAATGACGGGGAACGCATGGCGCGGCGTCGCGTGGCCAACGCATTGGGCCGGGCGTGGCGCTACAGCCACGATACGGCACCCCGAGGTTCTCGCTGGCTGACGCTGGAGCGCGTCGCCATTCCGGAGCTGCCGCCATTGCCGGATTTCTACGCGACCATCACCCAGATCGAGCTGAACAACGTCGTGCTGGACAGCGCTGCTGCCGATGCTTTCCTGGCGAATTTCCCCAATGTGACGCGCCTGAACGTGCAGGGCAGTTTCACCGAGCTGCCCGGCGTTCTGCCGCAGCTTCAGTATCTGGAACACCTGTCTCTGGAAAACATGCCATGGCCGATCGCCCAGCCAGTGATGGACAGGCTGATGGATATTCAGGCACTCACCTCGTTGAGCCTGGCCGGCACTTATCTGGGTGAACTCACCGACACCAGCCGTCTTCGCCTGTCGACCTTGTGGATCAACAACACGGGCCTTACTCATTGGCCGGAATGGACCCAGTCGCTGGGCCTCAACGAGCTGGATATCAGCGATAACCACATCACTGAAATCGCCGCCGAGGTCATCGAGAACCCGACGGATCACAACCGGCATACGGTGATTTACGCCTACAACAACCCTTTCACCCACGAGGCACTGGAAGCTTACTGGCGCAACGATACCGGCTACGGCCATCGCTATCAGCTGGATTACGACTTTCCCGAGAACATCCGCGAGATTCACGTGGAAGGCGCCCGGATGGAAACTGACTCCGACTCATCGGACGACGACGGCGAGCACCACGGCCACCGCGCCGGGTCAAGCCGCAATGTTCCCGAGGCGTCGGCGCAGATTTGGTTACAGCCAGGTGAAGATGTGTTGAACGCCCGTCTGCTGGCGGCATGGGAGCGGGTGGAGCAGGCGGCCGACGCGCCTCATTTGTTGGTGTTACTGCAGCGTTTGCAGGAGACCCCGGACTTCCGCCAGTTCCATGCCGAGCTCGCAGGCGACGTTCTGACCGTGCTGGAAACAGCCGCGCAGGATGCCACGTTGCGAAGCCAGCTTGAGGTCATGGCCAATGACCGCCTGTTCGGTGCCAATCAAACCTGTCAGGACGGTGCGCGGCTGATCTTCAGTGACATCCAGGTGACGGTGTACGGTCATGGTGCGCTGCTTGGGCTTGCTGAGTCCGAGCGCACGGAGGCATTGCTGGGCGTCATTCGCCAGCTCTTTCGGCTCAACGAGGTGCAGGCGATCGCCGACGCCGAGATTGCAAGGCGCGAGAGCCTCGGCCGGCCGGTGGACCACGCCGAGGTACGGCTCGCTTACCGAATAGGCTTGGCGAACGATCTCGGGCTTCCAGGGCAGCCTTACCGCATGGCCTGGGAGCGGCTGGCGGCAGTGGATCGTGGCGCGTTACTGGATGCCCGGCGTCACGTACTGGAAGCCGAACGCGGGCCGGCGTTCTTGCAGTTCGCCGTCGAGAATCGGCAGTGGAATGCGCGGCTGCGCTCGGAGCACCGTGAAGGTCTGGAGCTGGCGAGTGCTTCAGTGCGCGAGCGCATGCTCGCGCTGGAGGAACACCCGCCGGTCGATCCGGACGACTATCACCGACAGGGGCTGGCGCTCATTGCCGAGCGCGAGGCCGCCGAAGCACTGATGCTCCGCCAACTCACGGATCTATACCGCGCGGGCTGGTAACCTGCGACACGAGGTGGCTGCCCATGGCAGCCATCTTGTCTCTGCCCGCGACCGAATGTCCCACCCGCATTGATCCATCGCAACAGTTAGGGGTCATACCTGCATCGGCACTGTCGCCTGCCAGTCTTGAGCGATCCTGAAGGGAGCCTTGAATGTTCGAATCCGCTGAAATCGGCCACACCATCGACGACGAAACCTACGACGCAGAAGTCCCGGCCTTGCGCGAAGCGCTACTGGAGGCCCAGTACGAACTGCATGAGCAAGGCAAGCGCCAGATCATCGTATTGATCAATGGCATCGAAGGTGCCGGCAAGGGCGAGACCGTCAAACTGCTCAACGACTGGATGGACCCGCGCTACATCGAAGTGCGCACCTTCGACCAGCAAACCGACGAAGAGCTGGCCCATCCCCCGGTCTGGCGTTACTGGCGCCAGTTGCCGCCGAAGGGCCGCATCGGCGTGTTTTTCGGGAACTGGTACAGCCAGATGATTCAGGGCCGGGTGCACAAGCGGTTCAAGGACCCGGTGCTGGACCAGGCCATCAATGGTGCCGAGCGACTGGAAAAGATGCTGGTTGACGAAGGCGCAGTGATCTTCAAATTCTGGTTTCATCTGTCCAAGCGGCAGATGAAGCTACGTCTCAAAACTCTGAAGGATGATCCGCTGCACAGCTGGCGGATCAGCCCGCTGGACTGGCAGCAATCGAAGACCTACGACAAGTTCGTGCGCTTCGGTGAGCGCGTGCTGCGCCGCACCAGTCGTGACTATGCGCCCTGGCACGTCATTGAAGGCGTCGACCCGAACTACCGCAGCCTGACCGTCGGCCGGCTGCTGCTCGAAGGTTTGCAAAACGCCCTGAAGACCCCTGAAGGGGCGACCCATCTTGTCGGACTCGGGCCTTTGCCCAATAACAGCAATGAGCTAAGCCTGCTCGATAACCTCGACATGACACTGGCGCTGGAGAAGGACGACTACGACGAGCAACTGATCACCGAACAGGCGCGGCTTTCCGGGCTCATGCGCGACAAGCGCATGCGCCGTCACGCACTGGTGGCGGTGTTCGAAGGCAACGATGCTGCGGGCAAGGGCGGCGCGATCAAACGTGTCGCCGGAGCCCTCGATCCAAGGCAGTACCACATCGTGCCAATCGCCGCGCCCAGTCAGGACGAACTGGCTCAGCCATATTTGTGGCGGTTCTGGCGGCAGATTCCCGCGCGGGGAAAATTCACTGTATTTGATCGTTCGTGGTATGGGCGTGTGCTGGTCGAGCGGGTTGAAGGCTTTTGCTCCGAGGCCGACTGGTTGAGGGCTTACAGCGAGATCAACGACTTCGAAGAGCAGCTCACGGACTTCGGGACCGTGGTGGTGAAGTTCTGGCTGGCGATCGACGACAAAACCCAGCTGGAGCGTTTTCAAGCGCGGGAGAAGGTGCCGTTCAAACGCCACAAAATCACGGAGGATGACTGGCGCAACCGCAGCAAGTGGCCGCGTTACCGTGAGGCAGTGAGTGACATGGTGGATCGCACCAGCACTGAAATCGCCCCGTGGACGCTGGTCGAGGCCAACGACAAACGCTGGGCGCGGGTAAAGGTACTGCGCACGATCAACGAAGCGATCGAGGCGGCATTCAAGAAGAGTGACAAGAAACACAAGTAGCGGGGGCAGGGGCCGTACGAGCCGGAGTACGGCTCGTACGTGTTTCACCCGGTAAAGGCGGGGCTTTAGAGCCGGTCTTAGTGATGGCGCGGCTTGAGGATTGCCGGCTTTTCATCCGGGGCTTGCAGCAGCAGATACAGTGCGGTCAGTGCTTCAGGGATCTGTACGATCATGTCGTCCATCAGGTTGGCGTCGGCAGCGATGTCGGCAAACTCTGGTTGCTCATCGAACAGACCGGAACCGACCATGATCGGCAGCAGCATCTCGCTGACTTCCTCTTCGTCGTTCTCGAACCAGGCCGACTCACGCAGGAACACGCCTTCCATGAAACCGATGCACCAGCCGCGCAGCTCGGAGTCATCCGGGTCATCGCCCAGGTCCAGATCGCACGGCAATTCAAATTCTTCGTCCGATGCCAGCTGGCGAGCAATGTGCGCCTTCAGCTGGATCAGGGTGCCCTCGATTTCCTCGAGCTGCGCCGCGTCGGTGTAGTGCGGCGGCTCGGCGAACAGTGCGTCGATCCACTCGCGATCCGGTACGGTTTCAGCGCAAATGGACAGCGCGGTGAGATAGCCGTGGGCGGCTACATAGTCCAGCGCTTCGTCATGCAGCTCATCGGCATCGAGGAAGGCTTGCAGGCGGTGTAATTGCTCAGCGAAGGACATTGACAGACTACCTTGGGAATAAACGATGCTGAATTCTAGGCCCTGAGGGCGCCCGGCGCCAGCGGCGAGGCCACTGGAATCGGTATTCGGGTTAATTTCGACCGCCGGTGTCGCCGCCGTCCAATCTGTCGGAGCGCTCCGGTATACTGCCGCGCTTTGCGATTTCCACAGCGATTCTCGACCGCTGTTGCGGCACCATCCGGGGTATTTATGCTCGACCAGGCACAACGCGTACTTAAAGACATCTTCGGCTACGACAGCTTCCGTGGTCGCCAGGGTGCCATTATCGAGCGCGTGGCCAGTGGCGGTGATGCATTGGTGCTGATGCCCACCGGCGGTGGCAAATCCCTGTGTTTCCAGGTGCCGGGCCTCTTGCGCGACGGCCTCGCGGTCGTGGTCTCGCCGCTCATCGCGTTGATGGACGATCAGGTAGCAACGCTGGAAGAACTCGGTGTTTCAGCCGCCGCGCTGAACTCCACGCTCAGCGCCGAGCAGCAGCGCGACCTCGCCAACCGCATTCGTCTGGGCGAAATCAAGATGCTGTACCTGGCGCCGGAGCGTCTGGTTCAGCCGCGCATGCTGTCATTTTTGCAGAACCTCAAGATCGCCCTGTTCGCCATCGATGAAGCCCACTGCGTGTCGCAATGGGGTCATGATTTCCGTCCTGAATACCTGCAACTGGGGCAACTCGCCGAGCTGTTTCCGGACGTACCGCGCATCGCCCTGACCGCGACGGCCGACAAGCGCACCCGCGAAGAGATCGTCGAGCGTCTGCACCTGCAGAACGCCGAGCGCTTTTTGTCGAGCTTCGACCGGCCCAATATTTTTTACCGCATCGTGCCCAAGGAACAGCCGCGCAAGCAGTTGCTGGCGTTCCTGTCCGAGCGGCGCAGTGACGCCGGCATCGTTTATTGCCTGTCGCGCAAAAAGGTCGAAGAGACCGCAGCGTTCCTCAGCGACAACGGCTACCCGGCGCTGCCGTATCACGCCGGCTTGCCCATCGAAACCCGCTCTGGCAACCAACGGCGCTTCCTTAATGAGGAAGGCCTGATCATGGTCGCCACGATCGCGTTCGGCATGGGCATCGACAAACCCAACGTGCGCTTCGTTGCGCACATGGATCTGCCCAAATCCCTGGAAGCCTATTACCAGGAAACGGGCCGGGCAGGGCGCGACGGTCTGCCTGCCGATGCGTGGATGGCCTACGGCCTGCAAGACGTGTTGATGCTCAAGCAGATGCTGCAGAACTCCGAAGGCGACGAGCGTCACAAGCGCGTCGAGCAGCACAAGCTCGACGCCATGCTGGCGCTGTGTGAAGAAACCCGCTGCCGGCGTCAGTCGCTGCTCGCCTACTTCGATGAAATCATGCCCAACCCGTGTGGGCATTGTGACAACTGCGTCGACGGCGTGCAGACCTGGGACGCAACCGAACCCGCGAGACAGGCGCTTTCAGCGATCTATCGGACCGGCCAGCGCTACGGCGTGGGCCATCTGGTCGATGTTTTGCTGGGCAAGGAAAACGATAAGGTTCAGAGCTTCGGTCATCAGAAGCTGGCGGTGTTCGGTGTCGGCAAGAGCCGCAGCGAAGGTGAATGGCGTTCATTGTTTCGACAGCTGGTGGCGCGCGGTCTGGCTGACATTGACCTGGAAGGCTACGGCGGCTTGCGCCTGAGTGACACCTGCCGGCCGCTGTTGCGTGGCGAAGTCACCTTGCAGCTGCGCCGTGACCTGAAACCGCAGACCACCGCGAAAGCTTCCGGCAGCCCGGCGAGCCAACTGGTGCGCGGCGAAGAGCGTGAACAGTGGGAGGCGCTGCGCACATTGCGGCGCAAGCTGGCGGAAGAACATGGCGTGCCGCCTTACGTCATCTTTCCCGATTCGACCCTGCTGGAAATGCTCCGCAGCCAGCCCGGCACCATGGCCGAAATGGGCCGGGTCAGCGGTGTCGGCGCTCGCAAGCTGGAGCGTTATGGCGAGGCGTTCCTGGAAGTGCTTGGCGGCGCTGGGCCGGCGCCACGAATGGTCACCGATGTACGGCACGAACTCATCAGCCTTGCCCGCGCCGGCATGACCCCGATGCAAATCGCCGGGCAGCTGCAATGCTCGGAGAAAAACGTTTACACGATGCTTGCCGAAGCGATTGGCAAACAGCAGCTTTCTCTGGATCAGGCCCTGGACCTGCCCGAGGATCTGATGACCGAGATTCAGGATGCATTTCTCGACGGTGAGGGCGAGCTGCCCCCTGTCGCCGCCATCGCCGAACTGTTCACCGGGCGCGTTCCCGAAGGCGTGCTGTATTGCGTGCGCGCGGCGTTGCAGTCGGAGTTTGAGGTTTAAGCCGCGGCCATCACGCCCGGCTGCACAGTTGCAGGCAATTCCAAGGCATACCCGCCGCATCCCGGCACGCCTCAGCCTCTGCGACGAATCACCACGCCCAGGCGCTTGCCTCATGCCGGGCTCCATGGTTAGCTGCCTATTAATTAGGAATTGCCTTTAACCATCGAGTTACCTATGCCGTTAACCGAAGAACACCGCTTTGGCATGCAGTTGGCCCATATGTCCCGGGGTTGGCGTGCGGAACTGGATCGCCGGCTTGCTGATCTGGGATTGTCCCAGGCGCGCTGGCTGGTTTTACTGCATCTGGCCCGTTTCAAAACGCCGCCGACCCAGCGTGAGCTGGCCCAGAGCGTGGGGGTTGAAGGCCCGACCCTGGCCCGGCTGCTGGACAGTCTGGAAAATCAGGGGTTGGTGCTTCGGCAGGCGGTGCTTGAAGATCGTCGGGCGAAAAAGATCGTCCTCTGCGACACCGCGCGTCCGTTGATCGAGAAAATCGAAACCATCGCCACCGCCCTGCGCCATGAGCTTTTTGCCGGTATCAATGAGGAAGAACTGCACCTGTGCATGCGCGTTCATTCGAAAATCCTCGCCAATCTTGAAAAATCCTGAAAACCACGCGAACGCCTGCGACAAATACATTGATGCGGGCGAAACATCCTGTTCTATTTGCACCCATACTGATACTGCCCGGATGACGTGTCCGGGCGTACCGAATGTGCAGGGACGCCTGCCTCGTCTTCAAAAGGGTTCGCATGCTGAAGAGTTTTCAGGCCGGTAGTCGTCGCGGAGGGGGTGCGCCCCTTCGTGTTCAGTCAGGTCTTCGTTCGGGTTTGCTCGCCATCGGGCTGGCCTCGGCCGCGTTGCTGCACAGCTCCGTAGCGGCTGCGCTGGGTCTGGGCGAAATCAGCCTTCATTCTGCCCTCGGGCAACCGTTCAACGCCGATGTCGAATTGATTGAAGCGGGTGGAATGAGTCCCGAAGAAATCGTCGTCGGGCTCGCACCGCCCGAGGCCTTCGCCAAGGCTGGCGTAGAGCGCGTCTTTTTTCTCAACGATCTGCGTTTTACTCCGGTGATTCGTGGCAACCGCAGTGTGATTCACATCGAATCGCACAAGGCGGTCACTGAGCCGTATCTGAATTTCCTCGTCAGGCTGGTGCGGCCGAACGGCGACCAGCTGCATGAATACACCGTACTGCTTGATCCGCCGACATCGCCGACAGGGCTTGCTGCGACGCGCAGCCGCACTCAATCGCCGGCCGCCAGCGCGAAGAATGATGACTCGCGTCTGCCGGTCGCGCCGCCCCAGGCTCGACAGGGCAAGCATTACACGGTTGTGTCCGGCGACACCCTGGCGGGTATTGCCCGTCAGGTACAGGCGCCAGGCAGCAAGAGCTCTTCTGCCGAGTTGATAAAAGGCGTGGTGGCGCTCAATCCGCAGGCGTTTCCCAATGGTGAGCGCAGCCAGTTGAAGGTCGGGCAGAGCCTGTTGCTGCCGGACAATGCCGTTGAACCGAAGACCGCCAGTGCGTCTGCTGTTGCAGGCAGCAGCAACTCGGCTGCGGCCTCCACCCCGACGTCTACCACAGCGAACCAGAAGGCCAGCGATCAGTTGTCGGCGGCGGCGCTGGAAAACCAGCAGTTGAACAAGACGCTGGACGACCTCAAGCAGCAGGTTCAGACCTCCACCGTCGAAGAGGCCGACAAGGACAAGCAGATCATCGAACTGCAGACCCAACTTGCCGAACTCAAGGCGCAGTCGGCCAAGCCTGCGTCTGCGCCAGTTGCTCCCGCGGCCTCGACGGTGGCGACGACGCCAGCTGTCACACCAGCTGCACCCGCTCCAGTAGCCACTCCTGTACAAGCGCCG
Source organism: Pseudomonas graminis (assembly GCF_900111735.1). Classification (GTDB taxonomy): domain Bacteria; phylum Pseudomonadota; class Gammaproteobacteria; order Pseudomonadales; family Pseudomonadaceae; genus Aquipseudomonas; species Aquipseudomonas graminis. Next base: position 42,784 of record NZ_FOHW01000017.1, read on the forward strand.
ACGCCGGTTCCGGTTGCCGCCGAGGATGACTTCCCCTGGACGTCGGTCCTGGCAGCGCTGTTGGTGATACTGCTGCTCCTCGCGCTGGCCTGGTCGGTGCGTCGCAACCGGATCAAAAATCAGCAGGCCCTTGAGCCAGTGCCGGTGGAGCCGGTGGTCAGGTCTGCTGCTACGGTCACGCCAGTCTTCGAAGTGCCGGCCGTTACCGCTGCGCGTCCGGCCTCGTCAGCGCCTGCCGGCCAACGCCTGGCCGGTGCCGCTACCGACGCGCTGGATGGTGCGAGCATTTACATCGCCTACGGCCGCTTTGCTGAAGCGCTGGCCATTCTGCGCGATGCTTTGGACAAACAGCCCGAGCGCACCGATGTTCGCCTGCGCATCCTTGAACTGCTCGGCGAGCAGGGTGACGCGCAAGCGTACGACGAGGAAGAAAGAGTCCTGCTGAGCCAGGGTATCGACGCGCAGAAGCTGCAGGACATCCGTGATCGTTACCCGAAACTGAAGCCGGAGCCCGTTGCGCCTGCCGCGCCAGTGGCGTCGCCTGCCATGACCTCGGCCGCAGCCCCGGCCGCGGCCCTGGGCGCTGCTGCGGTGCTGGCCAGCCAAACAGTCTCGGCCAGTCACACATTAGACGACTCGCCAGACCTCAGCCTGACAGGCTCCGCTCAGTTGGACGAAAATGCGGCCGCATCGCTGAACCCGGTTGACCCTGCCGACGATTTCCAGCTCAACCTCGACGACCTCTCCATGGACGCCGACTGGGATCTGGTCGATCCGTTCGACAGCACGCCTGCTCCCCGCAAGCCTGCGCCCGCACCTGAAGTTGAACCTGAACTGGACACCTCCTTCTCGTCCGACCTCACGCAACTGCCTGAGGTTTTCGAGATGCCGGAAGAGCAGTTCCTCAGCGATTTCGCCGAAGAGGAAACGCCGCCGGAAATGGACGTGCAGTTCGAGCCGGGTCCGGCAGCCGTCGTGCAGAGCAACAACGATTTGCTGGACGACGCTTTTCTCGACAGTTTCATGATCGAGGAGGGCGGATTCGATTTGCTGAGTCTGGACGAAGAGCCGCTAAGCAAGATCAATGAAGCGCAGGTGCTGATCGATGAAGGCAACGTTGACGAGGCCCGGCGGCTGTTGCAGGAAGTGATCGACGGCTCCGACGACGGCCCGCAACAGACGGCCCGCGATCTGCTGGCAGGGTTGGGCTGACCGATGTCCGCCAAGCCTGAAATCACCATCACTTACTGCACACAATGCCAATGGCTGTTGCGCGCCGCGTGGCTGGCTCAGGAGTTGTTGAGCACCTTCACCGAGGATCTCGGCAAGGTGTCGCTGATTCCGGGCTCCGGCGGCGTGTTCCGCATCACCTGCGATGATGTGCAGATCTGGGAGCGCAAGGCCGACGGCGGTTTTCCCGAGGCCAAGATTCTCAAGCAGCGGGTCCGCGACCAGATCGATCCGGCCCGGGACCTGGGGCACAACGATCGTCACGTCGGCCTGGACACCTGAACGCGCATCGGCTGAGGATTCCGCAAAGTGTTAGCCGATATGTCGTGTCATCAAAGCTAAACACGGCCGTCATGTTCATATCACCGACCACGTCCACGCTTGGGGAAACCCAAGTGGAGGTGGTCCATGAGCATTGCCGAGAACGTGAAACCCAGTCGTAAACAACGTGTCCGGACCTTGTGGATCTCCGATGTGCACTTGGGAACCCGCGACTGCCAGGCCGAACACCTCTCCGGATTTCTCAAGCAATACCATGCCGATAAGGTGTACCTGGTCGGCGACATCATCGATGGCTGGAAGATGCGCGGTGGCATGTACTGGCCGCAAGCCCACACCAACGTCATCCGCCGCCTGCTGACCATGAGCAAGCGCGGTACCGAAGTCATCTACGTCACCGGCAACCACGACGAATTCCTGCGCCGCTATTCAAAACTCATTCTGGGCAACATCCAGCTGGTCGATGAAGCCGTGCATCTGACCGCCGACGGTCGTCGTCTCCTGGTGATCCACGGTGACCAGTTCGACGTCATCACGCGCTACCACCGCTGGCTGGCCTTTCTTGGCGATTCGGCCTACGAATTCACCCTGACCCTCAATCGCTGGCTCAACCACTGGCGCGCCAAATACGGCTACGGCTATTGGTCGCTGTCGGCGTACCTGAAGCACAAGGTCAAGACCGCTGTCAGTTTCATCAGCGACTTTGAGGAAGCCATCGCCCATGAGTGTGTGAAGCGCGGGCTGGACGGGGTGGTGTGCGGACACATTCATCACGCCGAAATCCGTCAGGTGGGCGGTGTGGAGTACCTCAACTGCGGCGACTGGGTGGAGTCCTGCACGGCCTTGATCGAACACTGGGATGGCACGATCGAGCTGTTCCGGTTGGCCGACGCCCACATCAAAGCCAAAAGCCCTGAAGCAGCGCAGCCAGTGGGCGAGACGGTCTGAGCCGGCAGCTTGTTGCTCAGATGGCGAGCCAGCAAGTCGTCATAAGCGACGCCAACGGGTGCCGGTCAAAACGGCACTTTGCCCCTGAGCATGTCCTTGTACATGACGAAATCGCCGAGCAGGCTGTAGAACGGATGCTTGAACGTGGCCGGACGGTTCTTCTCGAAAAAGAAGTGGCCGATCCAGGCGAAGGTGTAACCCGCCAGCGGCAATATCCACAACAGCATCCAGCTAGCGCTGAGCAAGGCGAATGCCAGAATCAGGATGACCAGACTCGTGCCGATGAAATGCAAACGGCGGCACGTGCTGTCCCGATGTTCATGCAGGTAGTACGGATAGAAATCTGCAAATCGCTCGAAACGCTTCACTGTTTCCATAAGGCTGTGCTCTGAACAGGGTCTCGGCTGAGCTTAGCCGAGCCCCCGCTGCGCGCCGCGAAATTTCTCACGGCCCGGCCAACCACATTGCCCCGCCCGCAGTGTTCTAGTGCCGCCAGAACGCCGGGATGCACAGCACCAGCACCGTGATGATTTCCAGTCGGCCGAGCAGCATGCCCAGTGACAGAATCCACTTGGCGGCATCCGGCAGCGTCGAGAAGTTACCCGCCGGGCCAATGGTTTCACCCAGCCCCGGCCCCACGCCTGACACCGTGCTGGCGGCGCCCGTGAGCGCTGTCATCCAGTCCAGCCCCAGCAGCGACAGCATCAGCGCAATCAGGCAAATGGTGAAGGTGAAGAAAAACGAGAAGGTCAGAATCGAGCGCACGATTTCGTCGTCCAGCCGGTGCCCGTTGTACTTCTGCTTGATCACTGCGCGAGGGTGAATCAACTGGTGCAGGTTGGCGCGCAGCAGGATGTAGGCGACCTGAAAGCGGAAGATCTTCACGCCGCCAGCCGTTGACCCCGAACATCCGCCGATGAACCCCAGATAGAAGAACAGCATCAGCGCGAAGTTGCCCCACAGGCTGTAATCCCCCAGCGCAAAGCCGGTGGTCGTCACCACCGAGGTCACGTTCAGCGCGACATGACGCAACGCGTCATACCACGGCAGATCGGTCGTCGCCCAATACCAGGCAGTCATCACCAGCCACATCACCAGCAGCAGGACGAGAAAACCCTGCACCTGCTGATCCCTGAGCAGCGCGCCGCGATTGCCCCGCAGCGTCGCGACATACAGGGTGAAAGGCAGGGCGCCGAGGATCATCACCACGATCGCCACCCAGTGCACGGCAGGTTGCGGCCATTTCGCCAGGGACTGATCCGAGGTGGAGAAACCGCCTGTCGAGATCGCCGACATCGCGTGGTTGATGGCGTCGAACAGGCTCATGCCGGCCCACCAGAACGCCAGCGTGCCCAGCACGGTGATGCCGAGGTAAACGAGCACAATGAACTTGGCGACCATGTGCGAACGCGGCATGACTTTTTCAGAGCGGTCCGACGACTCGGTCTGGAACAGGCGCATGCCGCCGATGCGCAACAGCGGGAGAATCGCCACCGCCATGCCGATAAAACCGATGCCGCCAAGCCAGTGCAGCAACGAGCGCCAGATCAGGATGCCCGGGGACATGGTGTCCAGGCCGCTGAGAACGGTGGAGCCGGTGGCGGTGATGCCGGACATGCTTTCGAAGAAGGAGTCGGTGTAGCTGATGTGTTGCGTGAGCAGAAACGGCAGCGCCGCGAAGATGCAGACGATGACCCAACTGCTGACCGTCAGCAGGTACATGTCCCGCGGGCGCAGGTGCACGTGTTCAGGTCGGCCCTGGCCCACCAGCGCAAGCCCGAACACAAAGGTGATCAGGCTCGACCACAGAAACGACGGCATGTCGGCGGTGCGGTGGAAGATCATCAGGGTGATCATCGGCACGACCATGGCGATGGCCAGGGTAATCAGGAAGATGCCGATAATGAAACCGATGATGCGGAGGGTCGGCAACGCCATGCAATCGCTCTGATCAGGAAGTGAGAGGGCCGCCATTCTACTCGCGAGCCCGTGTGTGTAAACCGAGGCATTTCCGAGAGTGTTGTAAGTAATTGCCCGGGTTAATCGTTATTGAAGTTCAAGACCGCACCGAGGGCACTACAATGGTCCGTCATTTTTCCTGGAGACGACTTAATGGAAGCGCTCGACGTATTGCTTAATCGCGTGTCCGTCCCCCGCTTGATCGAACCCGCGCCGGACGCCGAGCAACGCGAGATCCTCTTCGGTGCAGCCCTGCGCGCACCTGACCACGGCGTCTTGCGGCCTTATCGCTTTCTGACCGTCGAAGGCGATGCACGTAACCGCATGGGCGAACTGTTGGCCCAGGCATTGGTCGACCAAGGCGGCGATGTTGAGGCCAAGGCGCTGGACAAGGCCCGTAACGGACCCCTTCGCGCGCCGTTGGTGGTCGTGGTGATAGCCAAGTTGACTGACCACTACAAAGTGCCGAAAAAGGAACAAGTGATCACCGCAGGATGCGCTGCCCACGGCATCCTGCTGGCCGCCTACGCAATGGGCATCGGCGCGGTCTGGCGCTCGGGAGACTTGTCCTACTCCCGACACGTCGCCGAAGGGCTGGGTCTGACAGCCGAAGAAGAAGTTGTCGGCTTCCTCTACCTCGGCACCCCGCTGAACCCGCCACGGGAAGCCGCGAAGCCGGATGTTGCCGGGTTCGTCAGTGCGTGGGAGGGTTAGTTAGTGGGACCGGCTTTAGCCGGGAAGGCGTACTGCGTCACACTGCAAAATGGAGGGCGATTACACCGGCCTCTTCCCGGCTGAAGCCAGTCCCACTGAGAATCGCTTAAGCCGGTAGCATTGAATCAGCCGTGCAAAGCTGTCAGCTCGCGGGGCACCACGATGCTGGCTACGAATCCACCCTCGGGGTGATTGCCCAGCACCAGCGTTCCGCCGTGCTTTTCGGCGGCGCGTTTGGCGATCGCCAGCCCTAACCCATAACCGGGCGCGGTCTGGTTGGGCGCGCGATAGAACGGCTCGCCCAGCTGCGCCAGATGCTCCGGGTTGGCGCCGGGGCCGTGGTCCCGCACGCTGAGCCGCAATTCACCGCCATCGACGCTTGCGCTCAACTCGATCGGCTGACCCGCCGGATTGAAACGCAGCGCGTTGCGCAGCAGATTATCCAGCGCCCGTTCCAGCACGTTCGGCCAGCCCTGCAACTGCACGCCTGGCTGCACCGACACCGAAACCGTCTGCTCGCCGCTGCCCATCTCGGTTTCGGCCTGCAAATGGTGCAACAGCCCTGGCAAATCCACCGCCGAGGCGCTGCCCATGTCGGCGTCCAGTCGTGCCAGCGCCAGAATCTCACTGATCAACTCTTCCAGCCGGTCGCACTCACGGGTCAGGCGCGGCCACAGCTTGTCGCGCTCCACCGGCTCGGCGCGTTCGGCCAGGGCCAGGGCAATCCGCAGTCGGGCCAGGGGTGAGCGCAGTTCATGGGAAACGTCGCGAAGCAGCTGGCGCTGGCTGCTGATCTGGCTTTGCAGGCGGGCACCCATGCGGTTGAAGTCGTTCGCCAGCACGCCGAATTCATCGCGGCGGTTGGCCAGCTGCGCCAGGCTGTTCTGCTGGTAAGTGGTCTGGCCGAGGTCATGCACCGCACCCCGCAAACGGCTCAACGGGCGGGTGATCGACAGCGTCACCATCAGGCTGAACAACGTCAGGACCACCAGCGCGATACCCAGCGCACTCAGCGGCCAGACCAGACTGTCCCGGTGCCAGGCGTCCAGCTCCGGATGGGGAATCCGGTAAATCAGCAGGTAGGTTTCCCCGGTTTTATCACTGGTGTATTCGGTGGTCAGGCGCCGCCAGGGCAGTGGGCGCGTGTCGTCATTCTGCCGCTCTTCAAAGGCCGCCGCGCGGGGCGGGAAGGTGCCGGGAATCACTGCTTCGCCGCTGTCGTTCAGCACCTGAACGTCAATGTGGTATTTGCGCTTGAGGTCTTGCAGATAGTCCTGGGCAGATTTCTCGCCTTTGCCTTCGTACAGCTCCACCCACTTCTGCGGCAAATTGTGCAGGCCGGGATGACGGCTGAGAATCCAGGCGTCCTGATTGAGCACATGCCCCATCAGAATCGACAGACCCGCCACTAACGCGATCGCCAGCCAGAAGCTGGCCAGGATTCTCCAGAACAATGAACGCACGTGCTGCCCTCGACCCGGTTCGTCAAATAGAAAACCCGACACGCCGGGGAGCGTGTCGGGTTGGGGGAAGTGTAATGCCGCGCCAGCAGCCGGTTACTGGGTTTTTTGCGCTTTCTGCGCTTTCCAGGCTTCGAACTCGGCGCGATCCGCACGACGCTGGGCTTCATCCTTCTGGATCTGGTCGAACGTCTTCTGTTGCTCAGGCGTCAGCAGGGCGCGGATGCCGGACTGGGTTTTGGCCCGGGCAGCTTCCTGTTCATCCATCATCGCCTTCTGATCGGCGGGCGACAGCTTGGCCAGGTACTTGTGGGTGATCTCGGAGCGGCCGCGCCACTGTTCGCCCATCATCTGGTCAACTTGCAGACGCTGTTCCGGGGTCAGGTTGAGTCTCTCCATCGGGCCGTGGCGATGATGCATGCCCGGGCCATCGACGCCTGGGCCGCCTGGGCCGCCAGGGCCACCCATCGGGCCGCCTTCTGGAGGCATGGCCATTGCAACGGTAGGCAGGGCTGCGGCGAACATCAAAGCCATCAAAGTCTTGCGCATGGTGAATCTCCTTGTCTCGATTTCGGCTCTGTGCCGGTTGAGGCCAGTTTAGGGAGATCAAGGTCAAGCGAGGTCAGGGGTCGGTAAAGCTTGGGTAAAGGGGGCGCGCTGGCGTGTTGACGTAGTGTGCCTGCTACCGAGTGCGCGCCCAGCTGTAAGCGGCAAGCCACAAGCTTCAAGCCAAAAGCAGTCCGGCGTCGCTGCCGATGCTGTTGCTTGTGCTGTCGCTGTTGCTTGCAGCTTGCAGCTTGCAGCTTGAAACTTGCCGCTCCCAACTCCGTCGTCAGAGGCTGTAATAATACCCACGGCTGCGCAGGGCAACGATGCGCGGGCGGCCGTCGGCGTGGGGGCCGATCTTTTTGCGCAGGTTGCTGACGTGCATATCAAGGCTTCGGTCGTACAGGGTCAGCTTGCGGCCAAGGGCCAGTTGCGCCAGCTCCTGCTTCTCCAGCGGTTCGCCGGGCTGGCCGAGCAAGGCTTCAAGCAGGCGCGCTTCGGAAACGGTCAGGGTGAATTCCTGCTCGTCAATCGTGACCACACCCCGTGCGGGACTGAAGCACAGGTCGCCCAGCTCGATCTGCGACGACACCGCCGTCGGATGGCTGCGCCGCAGCACCGCACGCAGACGCGCTGTCAGTTCACGGGGATCGCATGGCTTGGCCAGGTAATCGTCAGCGCCCAGCTCCAGACCCAGGATACGGTCCAGCGGTTCGCCACGAGCGGACAGCATCAGCACGGGAAGGTCGGGGTGATCGGTGCGCAATTGTTTGAGCAGTTCCAGACCGCTGCCGTCGGGCAGCATCACGTCCAGCACCACCGCAGCGGGTGCGGATTCGGCGAGCGCCTTGCGCGCACTCTGGCCATCGTGGCAGGCGCGCACGGCAAACCCTTCCTGACTCAACCAACTGCTCAGGAGCTCACACAGCTCCTGGTCATCATCAATAAGTAACAGCTCGCTCATGACTCACTCAATTTAGCCATTGCCGACGACGTCTACGCCAGCCGCTGGCAAAGATACCGCACTGGAGGGCCACCCTTGCTGAGCGCCCCCTGCGACAAACCATTGTTGTTCGATCACACCCGCAAAGGCATGACCGCCCGTGCCTCTTTGAGCCGCAGTCAAAGCCTTTGGTTCTAGCAACTTATCGGCAGGGCAGTGCGAAGGGTGAGCTTTGGAAAGCGGGTTGAAGGCGGTCCGGCTCGGTGTACGGAGCCGGGCGCTCGACTGATGTATCAGGGCAGGACTTGTTTGAACGGTTTGACGACCACGTCAGCGTAGACGCCCGCTGCCACATAGGGATCCGCCTCAGCCCAGGCTTGGGCGTCCTTGATTGACTCGAATTCGGCGACGATCAGGCTGCCGGTAAACCCTGCGGCGCCCGGGTCGATGCTGTCTACCGCAGGCATCGGGCCGGCGAGGACGATGCGGCCTTCGGCTTTCATTGCGTTCAGGCGCTCAAGGTGCGCAGGGCGCGCGGCCAAGCGTTTTTCCAGCGAGTTGGCGACGTCGGTTGCCACGATTGCATAGAGCATGTCAGTCCTCTCTTTTTTTGTTTGAAGGCTGGGTAGACGGGTCGACATCATGGATGTGGCGAGCCAGGAAGATGCCCTGGCCGACCAGGAACAGCAGGGTCATGCCCAGGCTGCCGAACACTTTGAAGTCGACCCAGAATTCTTGATAGGTAAACGCCACATAGAGATTGGCTGCGCCGCAGAACAGGAAGAACACGATCCAGGCAATGTTCAGCTTGGTCCAGACCGCCTGCGGCAGGGTCAGCGCGTGACCCATGATGCGTTGAATCAACAGACGGTCGCCGATGAAGTGACTGCCGGCGAAGATCAGCGCGAAGACCCAGTTCACGACCGGAGCTTTCCACTTCAGGAAGGTTTCGCTGTGGAACGCCAGGGTCAGGCTACCGAAGACCAGACAGGCAATCAGCGTCAGCCACTGACTTTTTTCCAGTTTGCCCTGACGGACATAAAGGACGCCGTAAACCACGAGGGAACTGGCGATCAGCATCGCGGTGGCGCTGTAAATCCCGCCTACCATGAAGCTGTGGCCAAGGACATCGACGGCTTGCGGGCTGATTTTGTAAACGATGAAGAACAGGATGAGCGGGATGAAGTCGATGAATTGTTTCACAGTAAGAGCCAGAAGCTGGATGTGACGGCATAATAACAAACATCAATGACTGCGAAAGCGCCCCTATGAACGTCGATCTGCACTGCCACAGCACCGCTTCCGATGGCGCCCTTGCGCCCGCGGTACTTGTCGCACGTGCCCACGAGCACGGCGTGAAAGTCCTCGCGCTGACCGATCACGACACCCTCGAAGGCCTCGCCGAGGCCCGTGCTGCGGCGGTTGCGCTGGGTATGCAGCTGATTGATGGCATCGAATTGTCCTGCACCTGGGGCGGTGCCACCATCCATGTGCTGGGCTATGGGTTCGATGTGGACGCCCCGCAATTGCGTGAGGCGATCGAGCAATTGCACACCGGCCGCTGGTTGCGGGCCGAAGAAATAAGCCGCAAGTTGGCGATGAAAGGTATGCCCGGTGCGCTCGAAGGTGCGCGTGCGGTGCAGCAGGCACTGGGCGACAGCGGAAATGCGCCGGCCCGACCGCACTTTGCCGACTTTCTGGTCAACCAGGGTTTCGTCAAGGACCGCGCCGAGGCGTTCCGCAAATGGCTCGGCGCTGGCAAGCTGGGCGACGTCAAGCAACACTGGCCGACCCTTGAACAAACGGTGGCGACCCTGCGCGCCGCCGGGGCGTGGGTCAGCCTCGCGCACCCGTCGCATTACGATTTCACCCGCAGCAAGCGTCGCAAGCTGGTCGCCGACTTCATCCAGGCCGGCGGTCATGCAATAGAAGTGGTCAACGGCCTGCAGCCTGCCGATCAAGTCGGCAGTCTGGCGATTCTGGCCCGTGAGTTCGGTCTGCTGGTCAGTGCCGGCAGTGATTTTCATGCCCCAGGCGCATGGTCTGAAATCGGCGTTTATCGCCCATTGCCCGAAGACCTGCCGCCCCTTTGGTGTCGGTTCAAACATGACCAGCCTACTGCCGTCTGAACAGGAAATTACCGTGAGTCAATTTTTCCAGGTCCACCCGGAAAACCCGCAAGCGCGCCTGATCAAGCAGGCCGTGGAAATCATCCGGGCGGGCGGTCTGGTGGTTTATCCCACCGATTCGTCCTACGCATTGGGTTGCCAGATGGGCGACAAGACGGCCGTCGAGCGCATCCGTCGCCTGCGTCAACTCGACGACAAGCACAACTTCACGCTCATGTGCAGCGACCTGTCCCAGCTGGGGTTGTTCGCCAAGGTCGACACGGCGGCGTTTCGCGTGCTCAAGGCCCACACGCCGGGGCCGTACACCTTCATCCTCGGCGCCACCCGTGACGTGCCGCGTCTTGTCCTGCACCCCAAGCGGCGCACCATCGGTTTGCGCGTGCCGGGTCATCCCATTGCGCAGGCGCTTTTGCAGGAACTGGGCGAGCCGCTGATGAGCGTCAGCCTGATCATGCCGGGCGAGACCATTCCGATGAGTGATCCCTACGAAATGCGCGGGATCCTTGAGCATCAGGTGGACCTGATCATCGACGCAGGCGAGGGCGGCATTTCGGCCTCGACCGTTGTCAACCTGACCGATGGCGAGCCCCAGGTGGTGCGTGTGGGTTGCGGCGATCCGACGCCGTTCGGGGTCGAAGTCGAGTGACCGAGGCGCAAACCCTGGAGGCTCAGACCGACGCTCATATCGACCCGCAGGCCAACGCCCAGCAAGAGCTGCCGTTTGCCATGGTCTACGGTCAGGCCGTCACGCAGATGCCGGTCGACCTGTACATCCCGCCGGATGCGCTGGAAGTGTTCCTCGAAGCCTTCGAAGGCCCGCTGGACCTGCTGCTTTACCTGATTCGCAAACAGAACATCAACATCCTCGACATCCCCGTGGCGGAAATCACCCGCCAGTACATGGGCTATGTCGAGCTGATGAAAACCGTGCGCCTGGAGCTCGCCGCCGAGTATCTGGTGATGGCGGCCATGCTCGCCGAGATCAAATCGCGCATGCTGCTGCCCCGCTCGGAAATGGCCGAGGAAGAAGAGGGTGATCCCCGCGCCGAACTGATCCGTCGCTTGCAGCAGTACGAGCGGTTCAAGGCGGCGGCCGAAAACATCGATCAACTGTCTCGTGTGGGCCGTGATGTCGTCGTTCCAAGGCTTGAGGCGCCCGAAGCCCGGGTGCGCAAGTTGTTGCCGGACGTCGCCCTCGAAGAGCTGCTCATGTCGATGGCGGATGTGCTGCGCCGTGGCGACATGTTTGAAAGCCATCAGGTCAGCCGCGAAGCGCTGTCCACCCGCGAGCGCATGAGTGATGTGCTGGAGCGCTTGAAAGGCGCTGGTTTCGTGCCTTTCGCCGAGCTGTTCACGGCAGAAGAGGGAAGGCTGGGCGTGGTGGTGACGTTCATGGCCGTGCTGGAACTGGTCAAGGAGCAACTGGTGGAGCTCGTGCAAAACGAAGCCTTCGCCGTTATTCATGTGCGGGCGCGAGCCGAATAAAGAGCAAGAACTGATCAATGAACCTGAATGAACCCCGCGATCTGGCGCCGTTGCTCGAAGCGTTTCTCCTCGCCTCCGGAAAACCACAGTCCCTGGAGCGTCTCTACGAGCTGTTCGAAGAGGGCGAACGGCCCGAACCGCCGGTGTTCAAAAAGGCGCTGACGTTGCTGGGCAAGTCCTGCGACAACCGCGCCTTCGAACTGAAAGAAGTCGCCACCGGCTATCGCTTGCAGATCCGCGAGAAGTTCGCGCCCTGGGTCGGGCGCCTGTGGGAAGAACGGCCCCAGCGTTATTCACGGGCTCTTCTGGAAACCATGGCGCTGATCGCCTATCGCCAGCCGATTACCCGGGGCGAAATCGAAGACGTGCGCGGCGTGGCGGTCAACAGCAACATCGTCAAGACCCTGATGGAACGTGAATGGATCAGGATCGTTGGCTACCGCGACGTGCCCGGCAAGCCCGCGATGTTCGCCACCACCAAAGCCTTTCTTGACCACTTCAACCTGAAGAACCTCGACGAACTGCCGCCACTGGCCGACCTGCGCGAGATGGAAACCGAGCCGGTGCTGGAATTCGACGACGCGCCGGTGCCCGCGCACTTGCAGGCGTTGGCCGACGCCAGCCTGGAAGTTGATCCCGACGCAGAGCCTGAGGCGCCCCGGGATGAGACCAGCTTCCGGAGCCTGCTGGCCGAGCTGGATACGATGGAGCAGGGCCTGAAAACAGACTTCGACGATTTATTGCTCGATGAGGCCGATAAAGAGTCTGAATTGGAAGAACCGCCGCAGGACGATGAAGATCCGCGGTGACGAACGCTGTGGCAGGACGATGCGCAGCGCCCAATTCCTCATTCAGGCGAACCCATGAGCACCAAGAATCCCTGCATCAGCCTCTGCAAGTTCGACGATGATATTTGCCTGGGCTGTGGTCGCAGCAAGCGCGAGATCAAATCCTGGAAGAAGATGGAGAAGGACGAAAAGCGATCGGTGCTCGCCGAGTCGGCCTTGCGGTTGATCAAGCTGAAGGGCGCCAGTCGGCGGAAAAAGAAGTCAGCCTGATTTTTTCATCTAGTCTCTGATGCGCAACGCGCGTCAGACGCGTATGATTCGCGACCTTTTGGCGATCCACACGCGCCAGGGATTTCAGTTTTCTGCCCGTTCCGCCTCAGAATTGTTCTGATCCGGAGCCGCTTTCGTCCAGAGAGCCGGGCCACAGGCCATGCCCACTCGCGCATGCCCTGATTCGACACACCGGGAGGTGCCCAGATGAGTGAACAAGACAAGCAAGACAAAGAGATCGGCCCAGCAGGCGAAAAACTGCAGAAGGTTCTGGCGCGCATTGGCGTCGGTTCCCGTCGCGACGTTGAAGCCTGGATCGGCGAAGGCCGCATCAAGGTCAACGGCGTTCAGGCCACTCTCGGTCAGCGCGTCGATCTGCATGACGCCATTACGGTCGACGGTCGCGTGATCCGCCGCGAAGAAGCCGCCGAAACCGTTCGCCGCGTCGTCATGTACAACAAGCCAGACGGTGAAATCTGCACCCGTGACGACCCTGAAGGCCGTCCGACCGTATTTGATCGCCTGCCGCGCCCGAAAGAAGGCCGCTGGATCAACATCGGTCGTCTGGACATCAACACCACTGGCTTGCTGATGTTCACCACCGACGGTGAACTGGCCAACCGCCTGATGCACCCCTCGTTCGAAATGGACCGCGAGTACGCCGTGCGCGTCCGTGGCGAAGTCGACGACGACATGCTGGCGCGGCTGAAGGCTGGCGTGGTGCTGGAAGACGGCCCGGCGCGTTTCACCGACATTCAGCAGGCGCCGGGTGGCGAAGGTTTCAACCACTGGTACCACTGCGTGGTCATGGAAGGCCGCAACCGTGAAGTTCGCCGGTTGTGGGAATCCCAGGGCCTGGTGGTCAGCCGCCTGAAGCGCGTGCGTTTCGGTCCGGTGTTCCTCAATTCCGACCTGCCGATGGGTCGCTGGCGCGAAATGAGTCAGCAGGAAGTCGACATCCTCAGCGCCGAGGTCGGCCTTACGCCGGTCGCGATGCCGCAGATGAATGCCAAGACCAAGGACAAGCTGGAGCGCCTGCAGCGCCAGTCCTCCCGTCCGCTGGGCAAGGGCGAGCGTGTGCGTCAGGTTCGTCCAGCCAAGGATGCGGTGTCCCCGGATCGTCCAGCCCGCGAGCCGCGTCTGGCTGACGGCGAGCGCCCGGCGCGCAAGCCTGCGGAAAGCGGCCGTCCGGCGCGCACCCCGCGCCCGGCCATTGGTGGCCGTGGCGACACTGCCCGTGGCGGCAATCCACGTGGCGACAGCGCCCGTAGCGAAAACGGTCGCGGCACGCCGGTCGCGGAACGCCCAAGCGACATGAACAAGCGTCCGGCCAAGCCGAAGCCTTCGCGTCCCGGCATCGGTCTGGTGGACGACAAGACCCCGTCCGGCAAACGTCGCGGTCCGCCAAGCGGCTCCGGTCAGCGTCCAGGCTTTGGTCGTCGCAAGCCAGAGTAACGTTGTGAAGCGGTGAAAGCGGTCTGCACTACGAAAAACGCCAGTCGAGAGACTGGCTTTTTTTTTTTGCGCGCTTACGGGTCAGACGACGTAGGCGTTACCGTCAAACACCACGCGCTTGTCCACGGCCAGTGATCCGCCGTTGAAAATCAGGTCCATGTGATGGCTGCCCTTGGCACCGCCGCCCAAGCCCAGATGCAGTCCGCAATGGCGCTCTTCGAAACCTGCGTTGCGCGCGTACAGCTGACTGACACCTTCGTTGGTGCCGATCCCCAGTTCTTCGATGCGCCGGTTCGAGGGATTCGCGTCCAGGTATTTGTTGAAGTCGTGCTCCAGCCCCGGTATGTCAGTGGCAATGCGCGTCACAACGGAGTTCTCGATCCACAATTCCAGTGGCGACTCGATGATTCCGTACTTGCGTGCGAAAGGAATGGTACTGAGAAACGTGCCGATGAACCTTACATGGCCGTTGATGGATTCGCTGTGGGTGGCGATCTCACCGGGTGCCAGGTCGTAGTTGCCGACGCCGTTGATGTTGGTCCACTTCTTCAGTTCGCGCAGTGGGGCCTCGAAGTAGGAGCCGTGGGCGTCGCTGAAGCTGAGGGTTTCGCCCTGGTTCATGGTGTCGATGAGTGCAGCATTAAGCTGCGCGATACGCTCGGGCTCAACGCTGAACGTGTCGTAGAAATAGTCGCCGTAATCCTTGAACAGCAAAGACTTCTTCCACTGCGCCGACATCACCTCCTGCAACTGGCGAATGAACGGCGGTCCTTCCGCGCGAGGATTGGGCAGCGTTGAGGAATCGTAGAACAGAACGAAGAGATCGGAATCGGTGATGGCTTCTGTCAGTTCGTTTATAGGGGACGTGTCCAGCGGCAGAGTGCTGAACCGGAAGAAATCCCGCGCCGTCGAGCTTTCGATAATGCCGTCGACGATGCTGCGGTATTCCGGTGTAGGGGCCAGTAGTACTTGGGGAGTGGTCATGCCGGTAACGGCGGGGTGGCGTTGCAGGTAATACAGGAAATGTTCGATGGCGCTGCTGTTATCCATAGTGCGCTCCACTGCGAATGCTTAAAACAAGAGGGCGAACGCGTTAGCCACGCTCGCCCTTCAGCTGTTTTAGAACGGCCACATCGCGGTGCCAAACGGCACAACGGCGTCAGCCTGCATCATTTCCACAGCGGCATCATGAGTCGGTGCTTCAAACCAATCGTCCAATTGCAGTTCTTCTTCCAGAGCCAGTTCAACTGTTTGCATAGGTGAATCTCCTGAGAATGACGTACTTGCCGAATGCAGCGAGGACGAAAGGCCTGAGCCGTGGGTCCTCGTCATGGAAGCACACTGACCTTCGTGGCCAGCAAGCACTTAAAAAACTAGTGCAATAGTCAGACTGTTGCAAAGTAAAAATCGACCGACAAATGCTGGCATTTCGCCGGAATTATTGAAACTTGCAGCGAAAACAACGTTAGGGAGCTTTCGATTTCGGAGAATTATTTTTGCGACAGAATTGTGTCGGGTCTGGAGGTGGCGACAGCTTCCCGGCTGAAGCCGGTCCTACAGAAGCGTCATGCACATCCTGTGGGACCGGCTTCAGCCGGGAATTATTTCGCCGCCAAACGACATGTGAGCGGTGTACAATGCGCGCCCGTTTTTTTCTGTGATCCGCCGGCGTATGGACGCCAAGCCCTCGGGGTTACCCACTCCGTTTCCCTCCGCCGCGTCATGAGCGCGTCGGGTTCGATTCCGTCACAGACAAGCGCGCCAAGGTGGTTTGCCAATGAGTGAAAACATGTCCCATTCGGGTGACTTGAAGCGTGGTCTGAAGAACCGTCACATCCAGTTGATCGCCCTCGGTGGCGCGATCGGCACGGGGCTGTTCCTGGGCTCGGCAGGGGTGCTGAAGTCCGCTGGCCCGTCGATGATCCTTGGCTACGCCGTCTGCGGCTTCATCGCCTTCATGATCATGCGCCAGCTGGGCGAAATGATCGTCGAAGAGCCGGTGGCCGGATCGTTCAGCCATTTCGCCCACAACTACTGGGGCGGCTTTGCCGGCTTTCTGTCGGGCTGGAACTGCTGGGTCCTGTACATTCTGGTGGGCATGTCCGAACTGACCGCCGTGGGCAAATACATTCAGTACTGGTGGCCTGAAGTCCCGGCCTGGGCGTCGGCAGCGGTGTTCTTCGTGATGATCAACGTCATCAACCTGGCCAACGTGAAAGTCTTCGGCGAGGCTGAGTTCTGGTTCGCGATCATCAAGGTCGTGGCGATTCTGGGGATGATTGCCCTGGGCAGTTATCTGCTGGTCAGCGGCGAGGGTGGCCCGCAAGCGTCGGTGAGCAACCTGTGGGATCGGGGCGGGTTTTTCCCCCATGGTGTCAGCGGGCTGGTCATGGCGCTGGCGTTCATCATGTTCTCGTTCGGCGGCCTTGAGATGCTCGGTTTCACCGCAGCCGAGGCCGATCAGCCGCGGACCATCATTCCCAAGGCGATCAACCAGGTCATCTACCGGATTCTGATTTTCTACATCGGCTCGCTGGTGGTGCTGCTGTCGCTGACGCCGTGGGATGCCTTGCTGATTGACCTCAACGCGTCCGGCGATGCCTACAGCGGCAGCCCGTTCGTGCATGTGTTCTCGATGCTGGGCAGCACGACGGCGGCTCACATCCTCAACTTCGTCGTGCTGACGGCGGCCTTGTCGGTCTACAACAGCGGCACTTATTGCAACGCGCGCATGCTGTTTGGCATGGCCGAGCAGGGCGATGCGCCGCAGTCACTGGCGCGGGTCGACAGTCGGGGCGTTCCGGTGCGGGCGATTCTGGTGTCGGCGGCGGTGACGCTGATTGCCGTGCTGCTCAACTACCTGATGCCGCAAAACGCCCTTGAGCTGCTGATGTCGCTGGTGGTCGCCACCCTGGTGATCAACTGGGCGATGATCAGCTATTCGCACCTCAAGTTCCGTGAACACCTGAACCGCGTCGGCCAGGAGCCGCTGTTCAAGGCGCTGTGGTACCCGTACGGCAACTACGTCTGCCTGGCGTTTGTGGTGCTGATTCTGGCGATCATGCTGATGATTCCGGGCATCCGGATTTCGGTGTACGCGATCCCGGTCTGGCTGGCGGCGATGTGGGCGTTTTATGTGATCAAGAACAAGCGCCGGGCCAATAGCGAGTCTATGGCCCAGCGGACGTCGATCATCAAATAAGGCGAGAGCCGCCGGTGACGTCGCGGCGGCTTCGAACCAGGACACAGATTGCCATGCTGATCATCTCCAACAACATCCACCTGCCGGACAGCGACGTCGAGCTCACCGCCATCCGTGCCCAGGGGGCGGGTGGTCAGAACGTCAACAAGGTGTCCAGCGCCATGCACCTGCGCTTCGACATCAACGCCTCTTCGCTGCCCCCGTTCTACAAGGAACGCCTGCTGGCGCTACGTGACAGCCGGATCACCAGCGACGGCGTGCTGGTCATCAAGGCGCAGCAATACCGGACGCAGGAACAGAACCGTGCGGATGCGCTGGAACGCCTGAGCGAGCTGATCATCAGCGCGGGTAAGGTCGAGAAGAAGCGCCGACCGACCAAGCCGACCCTCGGCTCGAAGACCCGCCGGCTGGAATCAAAAACCAAGCGCGGGTCGATCAAGGCAGGGCGGGGCAAGGTCGATTTTTGACCATCGTGTGGGGGCAAGCTGGCATTAGCCGTTGCAGAACCACCGCGTTCGCCAGCAAGCCGGCTCCTACGGATTTGCATCCACCCTGGACTCGGGGTTTGACGCCGACCCACTGTAGGAGCGCGCTTGCCCGCGAATGCGGCGGCTCAAACAACACTACCGTTGCAGACCCACCGCGTTCGCCAGCAAGCCGGCTCCTACGGATTTGCATTCATCCCAGAAATGGAATTAGACGCCGACCCACTGTAGGAGCGCGCTTGCCCGCGAATGCGTCGGCTCAAACCACACTGCCGTTGCAGACCCACCCCGTTCGCCAGCAAGCCGGCTCCGATTTGCATGCACCCCAAACATGGAATCAGACGCCGACCCACTGTAGGAGCGCGCTTGCCCGCGAATGCGTCGGCTCAAACCACACTGCCGTTGCAGACCCACCCCGTTCGCCAGCAAGCCGGCTCCGATTTGCATGCACCCCAAACATGGAATCAGACGCCGACCCACTGTAGGAGCGCGCTTGCCCGCGAATGCGGCGGCTCAAACCACACTACCGTTGCAGACCCACCGCGTTCGCCAGCAAGCCGGCTCCGGATTTGCATCCACCCTGGACTCGGGGTTTGACGCCGACCCACTGTAGGAGCCGGCTTGCTGGCGAACGCGTCAGATCAGGCAACGCAATTTCGCTGCCCCAATCAAGTCGCCAGCAAGCCGGCTCTCATCAAACATCACAGCACCGCACTTGCATCTGCAGATAGATGAGCTGTGGCAGCGATACTCCCACAGGGATTGTATTAATAACTGCGCGACGGGGGCTCTACCGCAGTCAAGGCAGCTTCACAGCGCAGCCGGTTTTTCTCGCATCGCCTTCGCATGCTTGTACAGATACACGCTCAGCCCCAGGCCGCTCAGTGAAGCCAGCGCGGCAAACAGGAAGATTGACGCAAAGCCAAAGCCTGCCGCCACGGCGCCGGCCACCGGCCCGGTAATCCCCAGGGACAGGTCGATGAACAGAGAATAAGCCCCCACGGCCGCACCGCGGCTGGCCGGGGGCACCAGATTCACCGCCTCAACGCCGAGCGCCGGGAACACGAGCGAGAAGCCGAATCCAGTCAGCGCCGCCCCGGCCAATGCCAGATTCGGGTTGGGCGCCAGCCACAGCAGCAGCAGCCCCAGCGTCTCCACTGACAGGCAGGCAATCGCCACGCGGAAGCCGCCGATGCGATTGATCAGGTTGCCGAACAGCAGGCGTGCGCCGATGAAACAGGCGCCGAACAGGCTCAGGCACAGCACTGCATTCGGCCAGGTGTGGCTGGCGTAATACAGCGTGATGAACGTCGCGATGGTGCCGAAGCCGATCGAACCCAGCGCCAGTCCGGTGCCGTGGGGCAGCACACGACCGAGCACGTGGAGGAAGGGCAAGCGCTCGCCGTGCACCAGCGGCGCCGGTGTTTTCTTCCAGGCCAGGGAAATCCCCAGCGCCGCCAGCAGCATGACGCTGACGCCCATGCTCCACAGGCCCAACGCATTGACCAGCAACACCCCCACCGGCGCGCCGATGGCCAAGGCGCCATAGCTGGCGATGCCGTTCCATGAAATCACTTTGGCCGTATTGGCAGCGCCGACGCGGCCGATGCCCCAGCCGATCGAGCCCGAGCCAACCAGGCTTTCCGCGCTGCCGAGCACCAGCCGACCCACGAACAAGCTGATCAGGCTGACCATCGGCCAGGCGTCGAGCCAGTCGGCAAAGAGCATGAACACGCCGCTCAACCCGCAGCCGAACAGGCCGACGATCACCGCTTTCTTCGGGCCTCGGGTGTCGATGAAGCGCCCGGCGAAGGGACGGCTGAGGAGTGTCGCGAGGTATTGCACGCTGATCACCAGCCCGGCCGCCACCGCGCCGAAGCCAAGGTCGGTGTGCACATAACCAGGCAATACGGCCAGCGGGATACCGATGTTCAGGTAGCCGATGAAAGTGAAAAGGACGATGGAAACAACCTGCAGCGTGACAGCCATAGGACGTTGAGGGGCAGCGCTCGAAGCGTCTGGCATGGGCATAGATCCACGGTTACGACGGAAAAGAATAGCGAGGGGGCAATCGGGTTGAAGCGTAGACGCTCGAGTCCGGCCGAGGGCACATGATATCGAGGCACGGCACTTCATGGGAGTAGCGGATGGGCGGAGCTGATGTAGGGGGCAAGCAGAGGTGAAGCCTGTCGCAAATGATTCAGCCCTTATGGAAATACACCTTGAAGACGCTCTTCCGTAGGGGCTGAAAATTTAGCGGCTGAAAAATCAGTGGCTAAACAGGCCTTCAGCGCGGGCTTTGGGCTTTGCTGCTGTCGTTGCGTTTACCGCTGGCTTTCATTTCGATCGGCTGACCGAGTTCCTGGCGGGCTGCTGCACTTTGCTGATTCTGGCTTGGGAAGGGGAAGTTCGGGATTTCATGCATATCGTCGCTCCTCACAAGTGTGTTGCGGCTGAATTGAACAGCGCGTCCTAGAACGCTCAGGGAGGATACAGCAGTACAAATGACAATCAGACTTTTAAATGCGGGCCGCTGGTCATGTAGTGGGGATGGGTGCCTACAACATGCGCGCGGCCCTTGAAAAGCGTCGGGCCGGTGAGCGACTCAGTCCTTGCAAACCGCCGCAAACGCCGCTGCCAGTTCATCCAGTCGCATGGCGTCGATTCCCGCGACGTTGGCTCGACCCGCCGCCACCATGTAGACGCTGTGCTCGTTACGCAGACGCGCTACTTGATCGTCGTTCATGCCGGTGTAGGAAAACATGCCGCGCTGCACGCCGATGTGGGCGAAACGTTCACCCAGACCCAGCGGTGTCAGTGCCTCGACCAGCCCGACCCGAAGTTGCGCAATGCGGCTGCGCATCTCTTCCACTTCTTCAGCCCACAGGGCTTTCAGTTCAGGATCGCCCAGGATCTCGGCGACCACGGCGGCACCATGGTCCGGCGGGTTCGACCACAGATTACGAGCGGTCGCGGAAAGCTGACTGCGCACATCCATCAGCTTCTCGGTGGTGTCAGCACAAACCAGCAAGGCGCCGGTGCGCTCGCGGTACAGCCCGAAGTTTTTCGAGCAGGAACTGGTGATGAGCAGCTCAGGCAGTTGGCTGGCAAACAGGCGAACTGCCCAGGCGTCCTGATCGAGACCGTCGCCAAAACCCTGATACGCGAAGTCAATCAGCGGCAGCAGGTTGCGTTGCTTCACGATTTCCAGCACTGCGTGCCAGTCATCACGGGACAGGTCAAACCCGGTCGGGTTGTGGCAGCACGCATGCAGCAGGACAACATCGCCCTCGGGAATGGTCTTCAACGTCTCCAGCATCGCAGGCACGTTGAGCTTGTTGTCGCTGCCCACGTAGGGATAGTGACTGACTTTCAAGCCCGCGGCGGCGTAGATGGTTTCGTGAATTGGCCATGTCGGATCGCTCAGCCAGATGCCCTTGCCCGGCAGGCAATTGGCGATGAAGTCGGCGCTTAATCGCAGCGCGCCGGTACCGCCGGGTGTCTGGGTGGCGCCGACGCGTTTGCTGGCGATCAGCGGGGAATCGGCGCCCATGACCAGTTCACAGATCAGCGTGCCGAAACGCGGTTCGCCATGGCCACCGATGTAACTCTTGGTGGGCTGCGAGTCGACCAGCCGCTGCTCGGCGATTTTCACCGCGCGGGGAATGGTGGTCAGGCCCTGCGCATCTTTATAGACGCCCACGCCCAGGTCGAACTTGTTCGGATTCGGGTCTTTGGCGTAGGCCTGAATCAGGCCCAGGATGGGATCGTCCGGTACGCGCTGAATCTGTGAGAAATGCATTTTACTTACGGCCCTCGGCGCTTTTGGCCACCTCGTCTGTGCGGGAGGCCATGATGAAATCGTTGCGGTGCAGCCCCTTGATGGAATGGCTCCACCAGGTCACGGTCACTTTGCCCCATTCGGTCAGCAGACCCGGGTGGTGACCTTCGGCCTCGGCAATTTCGCCGACCGCGTTGGTAAACGCCAGCGCAAATTTGAAATTCTTGAACAGAAAGACTTTTTCCAGCTGCATGACGCCGTCACGCACCTCGATGTTCCAGTCCGGGATCTGCTTGAGCAAGTCCGGCAGCTCGGCGTCGCTGACTTGCGGGGCGTCGGCGCGGCAGGCTTCGCACTGGGATTGGTTGAGAGCGGTCATTGGAGATTCCTTGATCGGGTTCGGGCCGCTTTTGTTTCAGGCGGCTTTTGTTTTACGCGGCTTTTGTTTTCAACGGGAACTTGGGCGCGTGCAGCCCCAGTTCACCCGCCGTGCGCGCCATGCCCATGATGTCTTCATGGGCAAGGTCGAACAAACGCTTGAGGTCCGGCAGCACGAAATACAGCGGCTGCAGAATGTCGATGCGATAGGGCGTGCGCATGGCCTCAACCGGGTCGAAGGGCAGATGTTCAGGGGTTGAAGACACACTGTAAACGGTTTCCTTCGGCGAAGAGAGGATGCCGCCGCCGTAGATCTTGCGCCCTTGGGGCGTGTCGACCAGGCCGAATTCGATGGTCATCCAGTACAGCCGTGCAAGGTACACGCGCTGTTCTTTGCTGGCTGCCAGACCAAGCTTGCCGTAGGTGTGGGTAAATTCTGCAAACCAGGGGTTGGTCAGTAACGGGCAGTGTCCGAAAACCTCGTGAAAGATGTCGGGCTCTTGCAGGTAGTCGAGTTCTTCTTCACTGCGAATAAACGTGGCGACCGGAAATCGCTTGCTCGCCAAGAGCTCGAAGAAGGTTTGAAAGGGGATCAGCGCCGGCACGCGCTCGACTTGCCAACCGGTGGTTGCGCCCAGCACGCGGTTGATCTCACCGAGCTGCGGAATACGGTCGTGGGGCAGCGCGAGCTGCTCGATGCCATCCAGATACTCCTGGCACGCACGGCCTTCGACCACTTTGAGCTGGCGGGTGATGAGGGTGTTCCAGATGCTGTGCTCGGCGTCGGTGTAATCAATGAATCCCGTGTGGTCCGGCTCGCGGGCGACATACTGCGTACTCATGGGCCTCTCCTGATGGATTGTTCTTATAGGGAGCGAAGCGATATGGGGATAAATCCGATGGAGCTATTGATAGCGTATTTAGCGTCTCCAGTAGGCAGTGCCAGCGTGAAGTCCGGGCAGCAGCGTATCGCAATTCGTAAAGAAATCGTGACGGTTAAGGCGCTTAACCTCAATACATCCTACGCATGGCTTCAAAAGGCCCTTGCGCTGTAACGTATTCTTGACGATAAACTCGGGCCACCCCGAAATCGATGCCACGTCCACGAGCCAACCATGCGTATCAAAGTCCATTGTCAGAACCGCGTCGGCATCCTGCGCGACATCCTCGAACTGCTGGTGGCCTACGGCGTCAACGTCTCCGGTGGCGAAGTGGGCGGTGAGCATGGCGACGCCATCTACCTGCGCTGCCCAAACCTGATCAACCTGCAATTCCAGGCGCTGGTGCCGAAATTCGAAACCATCGCCGGGGTGTTCGGCGTCAAGCGTGTGGGATTGATGCCCAGCGAACGTCGGCATATGGAGCTCAATGCCTTGCTTGGCGCCCTTGAATTCCCGGTGCTGTCCATCGACATGGGCGGCTCCATCGTGGCGGCGAACCGCGCTGCGGCGCAGTTGCTGGGCGTGCGGGTCGATGAGGTGCCTGGCATCCCGCTGTCCCGTTACGCCGAGGACTTCGACCTGCCGCAACTGGTGCGGGCCAACCGCTCGCGCATCAACGGCATGCGCGTGAAGGTGAAGGGCGACATTTTTCTCGCGGACATCGCACCCCTGCAATCCGAGCACGAAGACAGCGAAGCCATGGCCGGTGCCGTGCTGACACTGCACCGCGCCGACCGGGTCGGCGAGCACATCTATAACGTGCGCAAGCAAGAGCTGCGCGGTTTCGACAGTATTTTTCAGAGCTCGAAGGTCATGGCGGCGGTGGTTCGGGAGGCCCGGCGCATGGCCCCACTGGATGCGCCGTTGCTGATCGAAGGCGAAACCGGCACTGGCAAGGAATTGCTGGCCCGGGCCTGTCACCTCGCCAGCCCGCGCGGCCAGTCGCCGATGATGGCGCTCAACTGCGCAGGGTTTTCCGAATCCATGGCCGAGACCGAGCTGTTCGGCTACGGCCCCGGCGCGTTCGAGGGTGCGCGCGCCGAAGGCAAGTTGGGGCTGCTGGAACTGACCTCGGGTGGCACGCTGTTTCTCGATGGCGTCGAGGAAATGAGTACGCGGTTGCAGGCGAAACTGCTGCGCTATTTGCAAGAAGGCTGCTTTCGCCGGGTAGGCAGCGACGAAGAGGTTTATCTGGACGTGCGCATCATCTGCGCGACGCAAGTGGACTTGTCCGAACTCTGCGCCCGGGGTGAATTCCGCCAGGACCTCTACCACCGGCTTAACGTGCTATCGCTGCACATTCCACCCCTGCGCGACTGCCTGGACGGCCTCGCGCCGCTGGTCGAGCACTTCCTGGATCAGGCCAGCCGGCAAATCGGCTGTGCGCTTCCTAAAGTCGGTCCCGAGGTGCTGGACCGGCTGCGCCAGTACCATTGGCCTGGCAATGTCCGGCAGTTGGAGAACGTCTTGTTTCAGGCGGTTTCGTTGTGCGAGGGCGGGCGGATCAAGGCTCAGCACATCCGCTTCCCCGAATACGGCGGGCGTCAGCCTTTGGGTGGTTTTTCGCTGGACGGGAGTCTGGAAGACATCGTCGGACGCTTCGAAAAAGCGCTGCTCGAGCGGCTCCATGAGGAGCACCCGAGCAGCCGCTTGCTGGGCAAACGTCTGGGCGTTTCCCACACCACAATCGCCAACAAACTACGTCACTACGGTCTTGGTCTGAAACCCGAGCTACCGTAGGCGCGTATTCATCCGTCAGAAGCGGCGACTCATGAGTCCCCGGCGCGCCCGCTCACGTTTGTCGACCAACCCCGCTGCTGACGCTCGGCCATCAGCTTGGCGGGGTGTAGGGCAGGATGTAGCTGACGGAAAAGTCTGCCTGCGGATAGTCCAGTTTCAGGCGTGGCAGGACGAATCCTCCGCAGGAATTGCAGGTGTCCATCAGCGTGAAGAAATGCATCCTGGTCACGGCTGCTCCCGCCGGCATGTCTTGCGTGAACGCCGTGGCGATCAGGCGTTCGGCGTCGAGGTAGCGATCATGCTCGCGAATCTTGAGTTTTTGTGCGGTGCGCAGGACCGGCAAGCTGGTGAATGACGGATTCGGCGGCTGGCTGCTCATGCGTTCCCGCGCATCGATGAACGTCATGGAGCTGCCTTCACCGGTTTCGGGAACACGCAGCGTCAGTTTCCTGCCCCGCTTGCCTCCCGCCAGCGCGTAATACACGTGGCGCCTACTGTCCGCCGTTTCAGCCAGCAGAAATGCCAGATTAGTCGTGTTCAGGTGTCTGCGGATATTTTCGCCCGTCGTCTCCAAGCCAACGTCGGCAGCGGATACCGGGGTCCAGGCATGTTTGGACGCCGACGCGGGCAACAATGAATTGAGCACGCCTGAAACATGCAGACGCGTCAGTGGGTCAGCTTCGCCGAGGGGTTTGAAGTTGGCGATGCTGCTTTTGGTCAGCGTGACGAAGTTTTCCAGCGCCGTTTCCCGCGTGAGGATGTTGCGGGCATGGTTTTCCATGATGGGACGGTAGGGGCGATAGACGCGTTGCATGTCGACCCCGGGGCTCTCCAGTTCAAACAGCATGCGGGCGATGTTATCCATGTCCTGACCGAGGGTGCGTCGCCCCGAGCCCAGGCGGTAACTCTCGCTGGAGGTCAGGTACGCCTCGATATCCGCGTCCGATGTCATGCGTGCAAACGTCAATTGCGCGGCCTCCGGCAGCTCCCTGGCTTTGTAGAACTGGCCAGTGTCGGCTTCAACGGCCAGGTACTGACCGTCTTCGAGGGTCAGCCGGATTGCACGCAGTTCACGCTGGTCGTTGACCGTTTTGCAGATCGAATCGAGCTGCACCACCGGCAGCTCGTGGTTAATACGTACGCGCCAGTTGTCATCAAGGTCATCAGGCAGCCCGAGGATCCGGTCCCTCATCAATCTGCCCTGTACTGTTGGCCGGTAGTGCAGCGGCAGGGTGATACCCAAGTGAACGGCGGCGTCCGAGGTCAGGGGTGAAAGTGTGTTGTGCCCCGTCATCGGTACATTCGGTGCGCTTCGTTCCGGTAGCGTTTCGTTGACCCAGGTGCTGACCTTGCCATCGTCCACCAGCAGGTGAGTCCTTTGCGGGGTGGCTTGTCCGCGTCTCGGCGTAAACCGCAATACAGGTCTGAACCGACGGGTCATGAACGCATGGCTCGCCTGCTCACCGAACGTGAGTGGCTCAAGCGCCGTGTCCATTGCCGGGCGCGTGGTCGAGATCAGAACCACAGCGCCGGAACAGCTCCCTTGCATCGGGCTGCGACGGATTACGCAGTGAGAGGACGCTTCATCCAGTCGGCCGAGCCTTGCAGCGGGTGCCTCCAGTTCCACTTTTCGCAGCATGCCGGATGGCCCGTCAGCGTCGAAGCGGTAGCTGACGTCGTCGATGATCAGATCAGTCATTGATTGACCCCGGCGCGCCACATGGATGTTTCGGCCTCCGGCCACCGACAGATCATAACCATGCCCGTCTACTTCGTTCAGGTGCACGGCGCCTGGAAACTGGCCCGGCAGCAAGTGCTTCTGGGTGGTGGTAAACACCGGTGATTCATCCGTCCATGCAGCCGGATGGCGGCTGAGTCGAGGGCCATAGGGTTTTTGATCGCGGGGATTGCACCAGCGGTAGTCCGGGGTTTGATCGACAGAGATGTTTCGTACCAGGACCTGGTCGACGTTATCCACTTTCGCCCACATCAGGGCCGGATCAGGCGTTGCTTCACTGTTGGACAGGCGCTGGAACATGCCATTGCGTTGGGAGAACTTGCCAGTGACCAGGGTGACACCGGCGGCATGCACTCTGCGCTCGAAACGCGCGCGTTCCACGGTCTGTCCGGGAAACCACTTCGCGTTTTGCTGACGGGGACTGGTCGGCGAAGGCGGACGAGGCGACCAGGCACGCTGTTTGTTTCCCAGCTTGATCAGCGGTTTGAGTGTGCGTCCGGCGATGGTCATGACCGTGCCGATCTCTCCGGCTACGTCGGCAACGCAGGAGGCGGCGTCGCCACCGGTAGTGACGTCAAAGCACCCGACGATGGGGATCACCGATTTGATCAGCTTCCAGGCATACATCGCATCGGAGGTCGACTCGCGTTGCCGTTTCCAGGTTTCCTGCCGGGTCGTGCCTTTGCAGGCTTCGCGCAATTCCTGGCTATGGTGCAGGAAAATCTGGTCGACGAAGCCCTGCACCAGGTGGGTCTGGTTATCGGTGCCGGGACGACGGATCAGCGGCACCGCTTTCGACAGGATGGACTTTTCATAGGGCAGGGGGGCGCCGTTGTAGCGCTCATGGTCGGGAGCCATCAACAGGTTCAATGCTTCGGCGGCCAGGTTTGGATCTTCAAGCGGCATCACCCTGCCGGGATCGACGACAGTGCATTCAAACCCGAAGTGCTCTGGGAACAGCTCGTACACCCAGTGCTGCCCTTCATGGACGACATGCACCAGGCCGCCGTGCCCGCCTCGGCAATCCTCCCAATCATCCGCAGGGCTGCTGCCGACCGAGGGCACTCCGCCCACCATCGGGCCAACGTAATGTCGCCATACCACCGCGTAACAGACGATATCGGCGCTTAGCAGACGGTTGCGATGAAGCGTCGGCAATTCGTCCAGAAACAGCGTCATCAAGTGCGTGTACGTCTGTCGTGCCTCAATCAAATAGCGATCAAACGCCTGATGGAACTGCAGCGTGGCGTCGGGAAGCGGTTTCGCCGGAGGACGTGAAGGCCGATGCGCCGCACCATTGTCCAGGTAAGCCTCCAGCTCGGTGATGTTGGCATAGCCCCTGATCATGGCATCGGGCTCGATGCCCGCTTCTATCAGCAATCGTCGCGCATCATTGAGGCGATCGGGAGGATTGTTGAGTGCCTGTCGCTCACAGGCGGACTCGAAGTATCGGGTCATGCGCGCGATGTCGTCGGCAGAGTAACGGGGTTGTTCGACGATGTGGTTCTCGTACAGATTCCACACGATCATGGCGTCAAGTCGGGTCGTTGCAACGTGAAGCCTTGCTTCCTCAGTCCTGGCCTCAGCCGCGAACTGTGCGGGCAGCGCCTCCCACTGCGCGAACGTCCGTGATCCCGGGGCGGCACGGTCCAGTGTCATGGCGTGGCGAAGATTGGCCCAGCGCAGGTCGGGTTGGTAGCGAAAGTCATCGGGTGCATCGGTCAGCAGCAGTTCCGGGGCAAAGCGCGTCGCCAGCAATTGCATGATGATCTGCGCGTCGGCGTTCCGGCATCCCAGGGTGTTGCGCAGACTGTTGACCAGATTGATGCGAATGTCATACAGCGAACAGTCGGCTTTGTCCTCGGCGAACAGGTGGAAATCAAGCAGGTAACCGATGCGCCTTTGATGGATCGGGTAAATGCAGTCGATCAACGCCTGGATCGCCAGTTGCCGCGCCATCGAATGCGACGCCAGGTGCTTGTCTTCAGGGTTGTACCATTCCAGCGCTTCTACCAGACGGTTCTGCAAGGCGGCAAACGGCGCGCAGTTCAACAGTGCGTCGAGCGCAATATCCACAGGGTGGGTCAGGGTGGCACCCGGGAAAAACGCCATTCTGTCGTCTCTGCCCGGGATCATATCGGCGCCCGCCGCGATTTCCCGGAGGCTGGCAGGGCGAAATTGACCGCTGCTGATGGTGAGCAGGTCCATGGGCAGCAGTTTCAGGAGCTTGATGCAAAGGGAGTCCCCAGGTTGATCAACCAAGAGGTGACTGACCACTGCGTTCAGGTCTTGATAACCGTGCAGGTCGAGGGGTGGGGGTAAAGGCACTGTCTCGGGCGCCGGGACGCCATGGCCCAGGTCGTCATACAGCAGGAATGCCGCTGCCCACAAAGCGCCGACACGGCGAAGTGTCGGCAACGACCTCCACAATCGATCGGCCAGGGAAAACGTTTTGTAGGCGCAAGCGCTTTGGTGAATCTCGGTCAGCGCGGCATCCAGTGTGCCCGGTCGCTCGTGCTCAATGGCCAGGCGACACACTGTCTGGAAAAACGCCACTCGGGTGTGCGGGTCAATGGCAGTGTTTACATCGCCTTCGTACAGCATGCCGCTGATATAGCGTTCCACGTCGGCGGAGCCGAGCACGCGATGAATCAGAGTGAGGAAATCCCTGTCGCGAAGCGTCTTCTCAACGACGGCATCAGCCGCCAGGTATTCTTTGAATACATCACCCAAAGATACCGCGATGGATTGGGGGCCGGTAATCTCGTTGACCCGGACTATATCTTCAGCCTTGAGACGTTGCAGTCTCGGGTGAATCAATGTGGATGTTTCGTGATGAGGGTGGGAACTCATGTATTGCACTTCCTGATTAACTGTCGAACGTTCTGTTCCCAGTGATAACTGGCAACCGGTGTAAGGAGACGTTCGTTATTTCAAGAGGTGCCGGGTATTACATAGTTATTGAAAGCAACATTTAAAATGCGCAGGCACGATAACGTTCACCGCCTCGCGGAAAGGGTTCGCGAGGCGATGAACAGTGAGACCTCGATCACCCGTTGCTGCAACCGTTGCCCATGACCTGATACTCAAGCACATGGCGTTTGCCCTGGGAGTCTTCGTAGGTCATGTGCTGCGGGACGACCTGGCAGACGTTCGGCACGTCATCCACCGAAATGACTTTCGCGATATCCAGCTTGGTGGAGTAGGTGTATTCCTCGACACGCTGTTGCTGGGCGGCCACTTTAGCGCCGGATTCTTCTGCCATTGCCATGGCGCTGAAACCACAAAGAGCCATTACAACCAGTGCAGCTTTCATTACTGAGTTCCTCTAAGTTGCTTCATTGACACTGCGGCGCAGAAACTGCGGTCGGCAGGGTTCACAGGACCCTTATGGGGCTCTGGGCGAAGCGGATAATGAGCGGGTGGGTTTAGTTGATCGACAGTCCAGTGTGGGGAGCTGTTATTTATCAATCATGTGCCGTGTTGGCGGAACGGATTCTATGCCCCTGTTCTGAATTCATATAGAAACCATTTTGATAAAGTCTGTTGAGCAAAACGGCAACAATCACCCTGCGTGGAGTGGGTGGCACGCTCTGTGGATTCTTTAGTCGTAGCCGGGACATGAAGATTTGCCTGAAGCCGGGCACTTCACCTGCTTTCAGCGCTATGCTCGGGGGCGGTAAGACCATCGTCGAATGGCCTTTGCAGCCATCGGCGGATACAACAGGGTCATAAAACAACAACATTTCCACCGAGGTAAGAAAGATGAGTGCGGCTTCCCTGTACCCCGTCCGCCCTGAAGTGGCAGCCAATACGCTGACTGACGAGGCGACCTACAAGGCGATGTACCAGCAGTCGGTGGTCAATCCCGATGGCTTCTGGCGCGAACAAGCTCAGCGCCTTGACTGGATCAAGCCATTCACCACCGTCAAACAGACCTCCTTCGACGATCACCGCGTCGACATCAAGTGGTTCGCCGACGGCACCTTGAACGTTTCCTACAACTGCCTCGACCGCCATCTGGCCGAGCGTGGCGATTCGATCGCGATCATCTGGGAAGGCGACGATCCTTCCGAGAGCCGCAACATCACCTACCGTGAACTGCACGAAGAAGTCTGCAAGTTCGCCAACGCGCTGCGCGGCCAGGATGTCCATCGCGGCGACGTCGTGACTATCTATATGCCGATGATCCCCGAAGCCGTGGTGGCCATGCTGGCCTGCGCGCGCATCGGTGCAATTCACTCGGTGGTGTTCGGCGGTTTCTCGCCTGAAGCACTGGCCGGTCGCATCATCGACTGCAAATCGAAAGTGGTGATCACTGCGGACGAAGGGCTGCGTGGCGGCAAGAAAACACCGATGAAGGCCAACGTCGACCGTGCGCTGACCAACCCGGAAACGGCGAGCGTACAGAAGGTCATCGTCGCCAGGCGTACCGGCGGCGAAATCGAGTGGAACCGTCACCGCGACATCTGGTACCACTCGCTGCTGGACGTGGCATCGAGCACCTGCGCGCCGAAAGAAATGGGCGCCGAAGAATCGCTGTTCATCCTTTACACCTCCGGCTCTACCGGCAAGCCCAAGGGCGTGTTGCACACTACGGCGGGTTATCTGCTGTACGCCGCCCTGACCCACGAACGCGTATTCGATTACCGCCCGGGTGAAGTGTACTGGTGCACCGCCGACGTCGGCTGGGTCACCGGCCACAGCTATATCGTCTACGGCCCGCTGGCCAATGGCGCCACCACGCTGCTGTTTGAAGGCGTGCCGAACTACCCGGACATCACCCGCGTGTCGAAAATCGTCGACAAGCATAAGGTCAACATCCTCTACACCGCACCAACCGCCATTCGCGCCATGATGGCCGAGGGCACCAAAGCCGTTGAAGGCGCTGACGGTTCGAGCCTGCGCCTGTTGGGTTCTGTCGGCGAGCCGATCAACCCGGAAGCCTGGAACTGGTACTACAACACCGTTGGCAACAAGAATTGCCCGATTGTGGACACATGGTGGCAGACCGAAACCGGCGGCATTCTGATCAGCCCGCTGCCAGGTGCGATTGCGCTGAAGCCAGGCTCGGCGACGCGTCCGTTCTTCGGCGTGATCCCGGCCCTTGTGGATAACCTGGGCAACCTCATTGAAGGCGCGGCAGAAGGCAATCTGGTGATTCTCGACTCGTGGCCGGGTCAGTCCCGCAGCCTGTACGGCGACCACGATCGTTTCGTCGACACTTACTTCAAGACCTTCCGCGGCATGTATTTCACCGGTGACGGCGCCCGTCGCGACGAAGACGGTTACTACTGGATCACCGGTCGCGTCGATGACGTGCTCAACGTGTCCGGCCACCGCATGGGCACCGCTGAGATCGAGAGCGCGATGGTGGCGCATCCGAAAGTCGCCGAAGCGGCTGTTGTGGGTGTGCCTCACGATCTGAAAGGGCAGGGCATCTATGTTTACGTCACGCTCAATGGCGGTGAGGTGCCGGACGAGGCGTTGCGCATCGAGTTACGCAACTGGGTGCGCAAGGAGATCGGTCCGATCGCTTCGCCGGATGTGATTCAGTGGGCGCCGGGTCTGCCGAAGACTCGTTCCGGGAAGATCATGCGACGCATCTTGCGCAAGATCGCCACGGGGGAGTACGACGCGCTGGGCGATATCTCGACGCTGGCTGACCCGAGTGTGGTTGCGCATCTGGTGGAGACCCACAAGAGCATGACAGCGGCCTGATGGTCGTGTTTCAGGGGCGACAGTCGCTAAGATCAAGAGCGTCTGCCTAAGGGCAGACGTTTCGCCTTCGGCGAGTTACTTGGAAAAGCACCCCTAGTAACCAAGGGTGCTTGCTCCTGGTTTGGTTCCTCCTTCGTCGGAATACCCTCACTCCGGTCCCGCTCCGTGGGCCCGCGCCCAACGGACATCCATGTCCTGACGGCGCTCTCGCCGCATCCCTGCGGCTCGTCCCACTCCGCGAGACCTGCGTTCAGCCTGCACCAAAGTCGCGTTTGGTGGTGTCTGGACTCAATGCGTACGAAGATCAAAAGCAGATCTACGGCAAAAGCAAAAGCTTCCCGGCTAAAGCCGGTCCCACAGTCGAGGTCGCCGCCACTTCCACTGAGTGCACGCGCTGCTGTTAGTGGGACCGGCTTCAGCCGGGAAGCCTTTGATCTGCTCTTTCTGATCGTTCCCACGCTCCGCGTGGTAACGCAGCCCCGGACGCTCCGCGTCCCGCAGACGAAGCGAATTCAGACACGGCGAGGTGACGCGGAGCGTCACGGGATGCATTCCCGCGCGGAGCGGGGGAACGATCAAAAGCAAAAGCTTCCCGGCTAAAGCCGGTCCCACAGGGTGTACTCGGTGCCTTTAGTGGGACCGGCTTCAGCCGGGAAGCCTTTGATCTGCAAAAAAGCGCTTTTGATCTTCCTACGCAAACATTCCAAACACCGCCAATCGCGACTTTGGTGCAGGCTGAACGCAGGTCTCGCGCAGTGGGCCGAGCGGCATGGATGCCGCGAGAGCCGCCCCCCGCCATGGATGGCGGATGGCGGCGGGCCCACGGAGCGAGACCGGAGTGAAGGAACCCGACGAAGGAGGGCCAAGCCAGGAGCAGGCACCCTTGGTTACTTGGGGTGCTTTTCCAAGTAACTCGCCGAAGGCGAAACAGTCCGCCCCTAGGCGGACGCTCTTGATCTTCACATTTCCTGGACTCAGGAATCGGGAAATATCGATTTGTTACCGCACATCCGCTCTCGTAACCTGGCGCCCCGCCGTGGGGCCTTTCCACACGAAAACAAAGCATTTCATCGCCCCGAACCAACCTGCTCCCACGCTGGACTTGCCGGATCATAAGGCTTTGCCAATAATGGGCGCGTTATTTGCTTCGTTGATAGGTTTGCCAACTCTGGCACTTGCATAAAGCTTTTTGGATGTCAATTGGCCTGATCACGATTTCATGCGCTTCTGTAACTAGTTGTCGCATTGAAGAAATATCGACTTTCAGCCTGCCGCTAAAATGCCGACCACTCGCCGAAGGCTTGTCGGGTTCAGAGACCCGCCGGCACCTCGCGTCGCAATTTCTGATTCCTCCTGTTCATTGAGCGTCTCGCTCACTGCCATTTGTCGCGTTATACCGATGGAGTTCCAAGAAATGAAAAAGCTCATGCTGCTGGGTGCGCTGGCACTGACCGTATTGGCACAGCCCGTATTCGCCGATGAAAAGCCCATGAAGATCGGCATCGAAGCGGCATACCCTCCGTTTGCCTCCAAGGCACCGGACGGCAGCATCGTCGGCTTCGACTACGACATCGGCAACGCCCTGTGCGAAGAGATGAAGGTCAAGTGCGTGTGGGTCGAACAGGAATTCGACGGCCTGATCCCTGCGCTGAAAGTGCGCAAGATCGACGCCATCCTGTCCTCGATGTCCATCACCGAAGACCGCAAGAAGTCCGTCGACTTCACCAACAAGTACTACAACACCCCGGCCCGTCTGGTCATGAAGCAGGGCACCGTCGTCAGCGACGCCCTGACCGAACTCAAGGGCAAGAACATCGGCGTGCAGCGTGGCTCGATCCACGAGCGTTTCGCCCGCGAAGTCCTGGCCCCGCTGGGTGCTGAAATCAAGCCGTACAGTTCGCAGAACGAAGTCTACCTGGACATCGGCGCCGGTCGTCTCGATGGCACCGTGGCTGACGCTACCCTGCTGCAGGACGGCTTCCTGAACACCGAATCCGGCAAAGGCTACGCGTTCGTCGGCCCGGCCTTCACCGACGTCAACTACTTCGGCGACGGCGTCGGCATTGCCGTGCGCAAAGGCGACAAGGCTGACCTGGACAAGCTCAACGCTGCCATCGCGGCCATCCGTGCCAACGGCAAATACAAAGCCATTCAAGACAAGTACTTCGACTTCGACATCTACGGCAAGTAACGTGGTTTGAAGCCGTCAATGGCGCAAGCAGCCGGTCACCGTACCGACTGATTGCGCCATTTTTCTATCCCGCGCTTGAGGGCCAAACAACATGTTGAAAGGTTACGGAGCCGTCATCCTCGAAGGTGCATGGCTGACCTTGCAGCTCGCTCTGTGCTCCATGGCGCTGGCGATCGTGCTCGGCCTGATCGGCGTGGCATTGCGGCTGTCGCCGGTGCGCTGGCTGGCATGGCTGGGCGATCTGTATTCCACCGTGATCCGTGGCATTCCCGATCTGGTGCTGATTCTGCTGATTTTCTACGGTGGCCAGGACCTGCTCAACCGCATTGCGCCGCTGCTCGGTTACGACGACTACATCGACCTGAACCCGCTGGTGGCCGGCATCGGCACGCTGGGCTTCATCTTTGGCGCGTACCTGTCGGAGACTTTCCGTGGCGCGTTCATGGCAATCCCGAAAGGGCAGGCCGAAGCGGGCATGGCCTACGGCATGAGCAGTGGCCGGGTGTTCTTCCGCATTCTGGTGCCGCAGATGATTCGTCTGGCGATCCCCGGGTTCACCAATAACTGGCTGGTACTGACCAAGGCCACCGCGCTGATTTCCGTGGTCGGTCTGCAGGACATGATGTTCAAGGCCAAGCAGGCGGCCGATGCCACCCGCGAACCCTTCACTTTCTTTCTCGCAGTCGCGGCCATGTACCTGGTGATCACCAGCGTCTCGCTGCTGGTACTGCGCTACATCGAAAAACGTTACTCGGCCGGCGTAAGGGTGGCAGACCTATGATTTTCGATTACAACGTCGTCTGGGAAAGCCTGCCGCTGTATTTCGGTGGCCTGCTGATCACCCTCAAACTGCTTGCGGTGTCGCTGTTTTTCGGATTGCTCGCCGCACTGCCGCTGGGCCTGATGCGCGTGTCGAAGATCGCCTGGGTCAATCTGCTGGCGTGGAGCTACACCTACGTCATTCGCGGCACGCCGATGCTGGTGCAGTTGTTCCTGATCTACTACGGGCTGGCGCAATTCGAAGCAGTGCGTGAAAGCATTCTGTGGCCGTGGCTGTCGAGTGCGACCTTCTGCGCTTGCCTGGCCTTCGCCATCAACACCAGCGCCTACACCGCTGAAATCATCGCCGGCAGCCTGAAATCCACGCCGCCGGGCGAGATCGAAGCGGCGCGGGCGATGGGCATGTCCAAAGCCAAGATGTACCGCCGGATCCTGTTGCCTTCGGCCCTGCGCCGTGCGCTGCCGCAGTACAGCAACGAAGTGATCATGATGCTGCAGACCACCAGTCTGGCGTCCATTGTCACGTTGATGGACATCACCGGTGCAGCGCGCGCGGTCAACGCGCAGTTCTACCTGCCGTTCGAGGCCTACATCACCGCAGGCGTTTTCTACCTGTGCCTGACGTTCATTCTGGTGAAACTGTTCAAGCTGGCCGAGCGCCGCTGGCTCAGTTACCTCGCCCCGAGGAAGCACTGATATGCAGCGCATCGATCACCCTCTGCCGTGGGGCAACCTCGGCACTCAGCGCACTTTGAGCGTGTTCCGTTTCGGCCACGGCGAGCGCAAGGCCTACATTCAGGCCAGCCTGCACGCCGATGAGTTGCCGGGCATGCGCACCGCATGGGAATTGAAGAAACGTCTGACCCAGCTGGAAGAACAGGGCCAGCTCAAGGGCGTCATCGAGCTGGTGCCGGTCGCCAACCCGATCGGTCTGGGCCAGTTGCTGCAGGGCAACCACCAGGGCCGTTTCGAGTACGGCAGCGGCAAGAATTTCAATCGCGATTTCACCGAACTGAGCGAGCCAGTCGCCCTGGCGCTGGCGGGCAAGCTCGGCGACGACCCCCATGCCAACGTCAAACTGATACGTCAGGCCATGGCCGACGTGCTCGAGCAATTGCCACCTGCCGGCAGCGAGCTGTCCGGGCTGCAGCGCGTTTTGCTCAGTCATGCCTGCAACGCCGACGTGGTGCTGGACCTGCATTGCGACACCGACGCTTCGCTGCACATGTACGCCTTGCCCCAGCACTGGCCGCAATGGCGTTCGTTGTCGGCGCATCTCGGCGTAACCGTTGCGCTGCTGGCCGAAGACTCCGGCGGCAGTTCGTTCGACGAAGCCTGTTCACTGCCGTGGTTGCGTTTGTCCAAGCAGTTTCCGGACGCGCAGATTCCGCTGGCGTGCCTGGCGACCACCCTGGAACTGGGCGGCCAGACCAACACCGGCAAGGCTGAAGCCGAGGCTTACGCTGAAGGCATTCTGGCGTTTCTGGCCGAGCAGGGCCTGATCGGTGGCGAGTGGCCGCAACCCGGCCATGAAGCCTGCGAAGGCATGCCGTTCGAAGGCACCGAAATGATTTATGCACCCCATCCCGGCGTGCTGACGTTTTTACGTCCGGCGGGAGCGTGGGTCGAGCCCGGCGAACCGCTGTTCGAAGTCATCGACCCGTTGACTGATCGCGCCACCATCGTGTGTGCCGGTACGGCCGGCGTGCTGTTCGCCATCGAAAAACTGCGTTACGCCCAGCCGGGTTTCTGGATGGCCAAAGTGGCCGGCCGCACACCGTTGCGCAGCGGCCGCCTGCTCAGTGACTGATTACTTGTGAGAACCGACATCATGAACAAACTGGAAGTCCAGGACCTGCACAAGTGCTACGGCAGTCACGAAGTGCTCAAAGGCGTTTCGCTGACCGCAAGGGCCGGCGATGTCATTAGCATCATCGGCTCAAGCGGCTCGGGTAAAAGTACCTTCCTGCGCTGCATCAACTTGCTTGAGCAGCCGAAATCCGGCCGCATCCTGCTCAACAACGAAGAACTCAAGCTGGTCTCCAACAAGAACGGCGGCTTGAAGGCGGCTGACCCGAAACAGTTGCAACGCATGCGTTCGCGCCTGTCGATGGTGTTTCAGCACTTCAACCTGTGGTCGCACATGACCGCGATGGAAAACATCATCGAAGCGCCCGTGCACGTCCTGGGTGTGCCGAAGAAAGAAGCGCTGGAAAAGGCCGAACATTATCTGAACAAGGTCGGCGTCTATCACCGCAAGGATGCTTATCCAGGGCATATGTCCGGCGGCGAACAGCAGCGCGTGGCGATTGCCCGGGCGCTGGCGGTGGAGCCGGAGGTCATGCTGTTCGACGAACCGACGTCCGCCCTGGACCCCGAGCTGGTCGGCGACGTGCTGAAAGTCATGCAGGCGCTGGCCCAGGAAGGCCGGACCATGGTGGTGGTCACCCACGAAATGGGCTTCGCCCGTGAAGTGTCGAACCAGCTGATCTTCCTGCACAAGGGCCTGGTCGAGGAGTCCGGCAACCCCCGTGAAGTGCTGGTCAATCCGAAATCCGAGCGTTTGCAGCAGTTCCTGTCCGGCAGTTTGAAGTAGCCAGCCCGCCACGTGAGAGCGGTGCGTTTTGCTTCAGAACGGTTCATGCTGCGCGTCATCCAGACCGCAGCCATTGACTGACGGTTACAGAATCCCATCGCATGCCAGGCGTGCGACCCCTTTTAGCGACACGTTTCGGATTGCACGCCATGACTGCCCATCGAATCGGATTTCTCATCTGGCCCGGCACCAAAGCCTTGACCCTGGCGCTGGCGGAGGAAGCCCTGCGTGTTGCTCAGCGCGTTCACCCCGAAGTGGTTTACGAACTGTCGTTTCTGCAGGCCGAACCCCCCGTTGACGGCGCCGGTTGGCAGTTGCCGGGCGAGCCGTGGGTCGGTCGTCTGGAAGGGTTTCAGAAGCTGTTTCTGCTGGCCGACGAGCCGCCGGCGCCCATGTCCTCGGCCCTCGGTGGCGCGCTCAAGCAACTGGTCCGCGCCGGTTGCGTGATCGGTGGGTTGTCGGCGGGCGTCTATCCGCTGGCGCAATTGGGCTTGCTCGACGGTTACCGTGCCGCGGTGCACTGGCGCTGGCAGGACGATTTTGCCGAGCGCTTTCCCAAGGTCATCGCCACCAGTCATCTGTTCGATTGGGATCGCGATCGCCTGACCGCTTGCGGCGGGATGTCGGTGCTGGATCTGTTGCTGGCCGTGCTGGCCCGTGATCACGGCGCCGAACTGGCCGGCGCGGTGTCGGAAGAACTGGTGGTGGAGCGCATCCGTGAAGGCGGCGAGCGCCAGCGGATTCCGCTGCAGAACCGTCTGGGTTCCAGCCACCCCAAGCTGACCCAGGCGGTGCTGTTGATGGAAGCCAACATCGAAGAACCGCTGACCACCGACGAAATCGCCCAGCACGTGTGCGTGTCGCGCCGTCAGCTGGAGCGCATCTTCAAGCAGTACCTCAATCGTGTGCCGAGCCAGTACTACCTCGAACTGCGCCTGAACAAGGCCCGGCAGATGTTGATGCAGACCAGCAAGTCGATCATTCAGATCGGCCTGTCCTGCGGGTTCTCGTCGGGGCCGCATTTCTCCAGCGCCTACCGCAACTTCTTCGGCGCCACCCCTCGCGAAGACCGCAACCAGCGTCGCAGCAGCAGCCCGTTCGAATTGTCATCGGTACCGGCCGAGCGCGGGTGAATCCGCTTTGCGACCTTCATCTGTAGAGGCACGCTTGCCCACGAAGGCGTTGGTTCACCCACTGCATCTTTATCGCCTGATCAATCTTTCGCGGGCAAGCGCGCTCCTGCAGGTCTGCAGTGTTTAAACTGCGCCTTTGTGACGCAATTTGTCGCATTGCCGAAAACCCCGTAAAAAGCCGGTTTGGCGCTATAAGAAGTTGTCGCTTGGCGGCAAGGTCCGGCCCGAATCAGTCCTTACAATCCTTTCATCGCTCGCCTGTCCCAGGCAGGCGTTCCCTCTTCAGGAGACTCCGATGTCCGTTGAGCAAGTACCGGTGCAACGTGCCGATTTCGACCAGGTGATGGTTCCCAACTATGCCCCGGCGGCGTTTATCCCCGTGCGCGGTCAGGGTTCTCGCGTGTGGGACCAGTCGGGTCGCGAACTGGTTGATTTCTCCGGCGGCATCGCGGTCAACGTGCTGGGCCACGCGCACCCTGCGCTGGTCGGCGCGCTGACCGAACAGGCCAACAAGCTGTGGCATGTCTCCAACGTCTTCACCAACGAACCAGCGTTGCGCCTCGCCAAGAAGCTGGTCGATGCCACGTTCGCCGACCGCGTGTTCTTCTGTAACTCCGGCGCCGAAGCCAACGAAGCCGCGTTCAAACTGGCCCGCCGTGTAGCCCACGATCTTTACGGCCCGGACAAGTACGAAATCGTCGCGGCCCTGAACAGCTTCCACGGTCGCACCCTGTTCACCGTGAGCGTCGGCGGTCAGCCGAAGTACTCCGATGGCTTCGGCCCGAAAATCACCGGCATTACCCACGTCCCTTTCAACGACCTGGACGCGCTGAAAGCCGCCGTCTCGGACAAGACCTGCGCGGTGGTACTGGAGCCGATCCAGGGCGAGGGCGGTGTACTGCCTGCTGAACTGGAATACCTGCAAGGCGCGCGCAAATTGTGCGACGACCACAAAGCGCTGCTGGTCTTCGACGAAGTGCAGAGCGGCATGGGCCGCAGCGGTCATCTGTTCGCGTACATGCATTACGGCGTGACGCCGGACATCCTCTCCAGCGCGAAAAGCATCGGCGGCGGCTTCCCGATGGCGGCCATGCTGACCACCGAAAAACTCGCCAAGCACCTGGCCGTTGGCGTTCACGGCACCACCTACGGCGGCAACCCGCTGGCGTGCGCAGTGGGCGAGGCGGTCATTGACGTGGTCAACACGCCGGAAGTGCTGGCCGGCGTGAAGGCCAAACATGAACTGTTCAAGGCCCGTCTGGAGAAGATCGGTCACCAGTACGGCGTGTTCAGC
This sequence comes from Pseudomonas graminis, assembly GCF_900111735.1. Taxonomy (GTDB): domain Bacteria; phylum Pseudomonadota; class Gammaproteobacteria; order Pseudomonadales; family Pseudomonadaceae; genus Aquipseudomonas; species Aquipseudomonas graminis. The sequence continues at coordinate 82,970 of NZ_FOHW01000017.1, forward strand.
CAGGTGCGCGGCATGGGTCTGCTGATCGGTTGTGTGTTGACCGAGGCCTGGAAAGGCAAGGCCAAAGACTTCTTCAACGCCGCCGAGCAGGAAGGCGTGATGGTGCTTCAGGCCGGTCCCGATGTGGTGCGTTTCGCGCCGAGTCTGGTGGTGGAAGACGCCGACATCGAGGAAGGCCTGAACCGTTTCGAACGAGCGGTGGCCAAGCTGACCGGGGCGTAAGTCCTTCGGTCTACCGGGACACACCCTTTGGCTGATTGGCGTACGCCTTCCCTGTAGGAGTGAGCTTGCTCGCGATAGCGTTGTGTCAGATGCAGATGTTTCGCTGGACCACCGCTATCGCGAGCAAGCTCACTCCTACGAGTTGTAGCCAGACAGACCTTTTTTATTGCCGTTAAACCGGCCCGATTTTTTTCTCAAGGAGTGACACCATGCTGGTGATGCGCCCCGCGCAAATGGCGGATCTGAGCGAGGTTCAACGACTCGCGGCAGACAGCCCGATTGGTGTCACGTCCCTGCCGGATGATGCTGGACGTCTGGGTGACAAGATTGCCGCGTCCGAAGCGTCGTTCTCGGCGGAAGTCAGTTTCAACGGTGAAGAGACCTACTTCTTTGTCCTCGAAGACACGGAAGCAGGTCGTCTGGTGGGCTGTTCCGGGATCGTCGCCTCCGCGGGCTATTCCGAGCCGTTCTACAGCTTTCGCAACGAAACCTTCGTCCACGCCTCCCGCGAGCTGAAGATCCACAACAAGATCCACGTGCTCTCCCAGTGCCACGACCTCACCGGCAACAGCCTGTTGACCAGCTTCTACGTGCTGCCTGAACTGGTCGGCACGCTGTGGTCGGAACTCAACTCCCGCGGCCGTTTGCTGTTCGTCGCCAGCCATCCCGAGCGCTTCGCCGATTCAGTGGTCACCGAGATCGTCGGCTACAGCGACGACCACGGCGACTCGCCGTTCTGGGACGCCATTGGGCGCAACTTCTTCGACATCAACTATGCCGAAGCCGAACGCCTGTGCGGTCTGAAAAGCCGGACCTTCCTCGCCGAACTGATGCCCCATTACCCGATCTACGTGCCGTTGCTGCCAGATGAGGCGCAGGAAGCCATGGGTCAGGTCCATCCGCGTGCGCAGATCACCTTTGACATTCTGATGCGCGAAGGCTTCGAGACCGATCATTACATCGACATCTTCGACGGCGGGCCGACCCTGCACGCGCGGGTCTCGGGCATTCGCTCCATCGCCCAGAGCCGCGTCGTGCCGGTCAAGGTCGACACGGTCAGCACCGGTGATGCGGTCAAGGGCGGGCGGCCTTATCTGGTTTCCAATGGCCAGTTGCAGGATTACCGCGCCGTGATGCTGGAGCTGGACTGGGTGCCCGGCAAGCCGGTGGCCCTGAGCCTGACCGCGGCCGAAGCGCTGGGCGTCGGCGAAGGCGCCAGCGTGCGCATCGTCGCGGTCTGACAGCCCGGTCACGTTTGGCGAGATGAGTCGACGGCGACCGGTGCTGCAGTGGCAGGCCGACGCCGTAAAGCAGGTTAGCGAGTTCACCGGGGATTGTAGAATCACCGGCTTGAGGAGAAAGCATGATCGTTCGTCCCGTACGCAGCAGTGACCTTCCGGCGCTGATCGAGCTGGCGCGCAGCACCGGCGCAGGTCTGACCACATTGCCGGCCAATGAAGAGCGTCTGGCGCACCGGGTCGGCTGGGCCGAGAAGACCTTCCGTGGCGATGCCGGGCGGGGCGATGCTGATTACCTGTTCGTGCTCGAGGATGACGACGAGAAAGTCGTGGGCATTTCTGCGGTAGCCGGCGCAGTGGGTTTGCGCGAGCCCTGGTACAACTACCGGGTCGGCCTGACGGTCAGCGCTTCCCAAGAGCTGAACATCTACCGCGAGATCCCGACACTGTTTCTGGCCAACGACCTCACCGGCAACTCCGAGCTGTGTTCGCTGTTCCTCCACGCCGACTACCGCAATGGCCTCAATGGCCGCTTGCTGTCCAAAGCGCGGATGCTGTTCATTGCCGAGTTTCCGGAACTGTTCGGCACCAAAACCATCGCTGAAATGCGCGGCATCTCCGACGAGCAGGGTCATTCGCCGTTCTGGGAAAGCCTGGGCCGACACTTCTTCAAAATGGAATTCAGTCAGGCCGACTACCTCACCGGTGTTGGTAACCGCGCTTTTATTGCCGAGCTGATGCCGAAGTTTCCGCTGTACAGCTGCTTCCTTTCGGAGGCCGCGCGCGAAGTCATCGGCCGCGTACACGTCAGCACCGAACCGGCGCTGGCGATGCTCAAGGCCGAAGGCTTCAGTTACCAGGGTTACGTCGACATTTTCGACGCCGGCCCGGCCATCGAGTGCGAAACCAGCAAGATCCGCGCGGTCCGCGACAGCCAGGCGCTGGTGCTGGCGGTCGGGACGCCGGGCGACGATGCGACGCCATTCCTTATTCACAACCGCAAGCGCGAAGACTGCCGCGTGACCGCTGCGCCTGCGCGTCTTGCCGCCGGCACATTGGTGGTCGACCCGCAGACGGCCAAGCGCTTGCGCCTCAGCGCCGGTGATCAAGTTCGCGCTGTGCAACTGTCGCCTGCCCGGGAGAGTATTTGATGAACACTTTGTACATTGCCGGTGCCTGGCAGGACGGGCAGGGCGACGCATTCGAGTCCCTGAACCCGGTGAGCCAGCAGGTGATCTGGTCCGGCAAAAGCGCAACGGCTGAACAGGTCGACGCGGCGGTCAAATCGGCCCGTCAGGCGTTTCCCGCCTGGGCGACGCGCAGTCTGGACGAGCGCATTGCCGTGCTCGAAGCGTTCGCCGCTGCGCTGAAGCGCCGCGCCGATGAGATCGCCCGTTGCATCGGTGAGGAGACCGGCAAGCCGCTGTGGGAATCGGCGACTGAAGTGACCAGCATGGCCAACAAGGTCGCGATCTCGATTCAGAGCTACCGCGAGCGGACCGGCGAGAAGAGCGGCCCCCTGGGCGACGCCACCGCTGTGTTGCGACACAAACCCCATGGCGTCGTGGCGGTGTTCGGCCCTTACAATTTCCCGGGTCACTTGCCTAACGGCCACATCGTACCGGCGCTGCTGGCGGGCAACACCGTGGTGTTCAAGCCTAGCGAATTGACGCCCAAAGTCGCCGAACTGACCGTGCAATGCTGGATTGAAGCCGGTCTGCCGGCGGGCGTGCTCAATCTGCTGCAAGGCGCGCGTGACACCGGCATCGCGCTGGCCGGCCATTCAGGCATCGATGGGTTGTTCTTCACCGGTTCCAGCCGCACCGGCAATTCCCTGCATCAACAGTTCGCCGGCCGCCCGGACAAGATTCTTGCCCTGGAAATGGGCGGCAATAACCCGCTGGTGGTCGATCAGGTCGCGGACGTCGATGCCGCGGTCTACACCGTGATTCAGTCAGCCTTTATTTCTGCCGGCCAGCGCTGCACCTGCGCCCGCCGCCTGCTGGTGCCGGAAGGGGCGTGGGGCGATGCCTTCCTCGCACGGCTGGTTGAAGTGACTTCAATCATTCAGGTCGGCGCGTTCGATCAACAGCCCGCGCCGTTCATGGGCTCGGTGATTTCTCTTGCCGCTGCGCAAGCACTGATCGATGCACAGGAAGTGATGCTGGCCAACGGCGCAGTTGCCCTGCTCGAAATGACTCAGCCTGCCGCGCAATCGGCGCTGCTGACGCCTGGCATCATCGACGTCAGTGACGTGGCGGATCGTGAGGATGAAGAATTGTTTGGCCCGCTGCTGCAGGTCATTCGCTACGCTGATTTCGACGCGGCGATCGAAGAGGCCAATGCCACTCAGTACGGGCTGGCAGCAGGGTTGTTGTCGGATTCCCAGGCGCGCTATCAGCAGTTCTGGCTGCAGAGCCGCGCGGGCATCGTCAACTGGAACAAGCAATTGACCGGCGCGGCGAGTACCGCACCGTTCGGCGGTGTCGGCGCCTCGGGTAACCATCGTGCCAGCGCCTATTACGCCGCGGACTATTGCGCGTACCCGGTGGCCTCGCTGGAGACCGAAACCTTGGCACTGCCAGCCAGCCTGACGCCCGGCATCACCCTGAACTGAGCCCTGTAGGAGCGCGCTTGCCCGCGAACGAGTTGGGTCTGCGCCAGATTCGTCGACTGACACGACGCAATCGCGGGCAAGCGCGCTCCTACAGTTCGTTCAGCGCACTACGAAGACTGTGCACATAAAAACAGATCCACGGAGCCTCACCGATGAAATCCTGTGAAGTCAACTTTGACGGTCTAGTGGGCCCGACCCACAACTACGGTGGGCTGTCCTACGGCAACGTCGCGTCCCAGAACAACTGCCAGCAATCCTCCAATCCGCGCGAGGCCGCTTTGCAGGGGCTGGCCAAAATGAAAGCGCTGATGGAGATGGGTTTCACCCAGGGCGTGCTGGCCCCCCAGGAACGCCCCGACGTAGCAGGTCTGCGCAAACTGGGCTTCAGCGGCAGCGACGCACAGGTCATTGAACGCGCCGCCAAAGAGTCGATGCCGCTGCTGGCCGCCAGTTGCTCGGCGTCGAGCATGTGGGTGGCCAACGCCGCCACGGTCAGCCCGAGCGCCGACACCGCCGACGGCCGCGTGCATTTCACCGCCGCCAACCTCAACTGCAAGTACCACCGCAGCATCGAGCACCCGACCACCAGCCGCGTCCTCGGCGCGATGTTCGCCGATCAGCAGCATTTCGCCCACCACGCGGCGTTGCCTGCCGTCGCCCAGTTCGGCGACGAGGGCGCGGCCAACCACACGCGTTTCTGCCGCAGCTACGGGGAGCCCGGTGTCGAGTTTTTCGTCTTCGGCCGCGCTGCGTTCGACCGCCGTTTTCCCGCGCCGCAGAAATACCCGGCCCGCCAGACCCTCGAAGCCTCCCAGGCCGTTGCGCGTCTGCATGGCCTGAGCGCCGAGGGCGTGGTCTTCGCCCAGCAGAACCCGGTGGTGATTGATCAGGGCGTGTTCCACAACGACGTGATCTCGGTGGGCAATGGCGAGGTGCTGTTCTATCACGAGGACGCCTTCCTCAATACCGAGCCCATGCTCGCCGAACTGCACAACAAGCTCGGTCAACGCGGCGGTCGCTTCCAGGCCATCTGCGTGCCGCGCAGTGAAGTGGCCGTGGAAGACGCGGTGCGTTCGTACCTGTTCAACAGCCAGCTGTTGTCCCGCGCCGACGGTTCGATGCTGCTGATCGTGCCGGAAGAGTGCCGCAGCAACGAGCGCGTGTGGCATTACCTGCAGCGCCTGCTGGCGGACGACAGCCCGATCCGCGAGGTCAAGGTGTTCGACCTCAAGCAGAGCATGCAGAACGGCGGCGGCCCGGCGTGCCTGCGTCTGCGCGTGGCGCTGAATGAAACCGAACTGGCGGCGGTCAATCCAGGCGTTATCATGACCGCGCCGCTGTACGACACGCTGACGCAGTGGGTCGACAAGCACTATCGCGATCGTATGAGCGACAGCGATCTGGCCGATCCACAACTGCTGATTGAATGCCGTACGGCGCTGGACGAGCTGACGCAGCACCTGAAACTGGGCGCGGTCTATCCTTTCCAGATCAACTGATGCACCCCATCCGTTACGCCTGCGCCCGAGCGGCGTCAGGCGACGATGTTTTTGCTTTTACAGAGAGAGTTTTGCCATGACCGACGCCCTGCGTTTGATCCTTGAAGACACCGACGGCACTCAGCTGGAAACGTCCTGCACCCGACTTGCCGTTATCTGGCAGGGCAAAGAGGTCTGGATTCAACAGGACGGCCGTGGCCAGTTGCTGATCGGCGTTGACGTCGAAGAAGGCGATGCCGAATACGCCAACCTGCTGCTGCGTCCATTGGCGACCAACCTGGTCAGCCTGCAACTGGAAATGGAACCGGCTGACATGAGCGGCGACGACGAAGAAGGCCACGTGCACGGCCCAGACTGCACCCACGACTAAGCCTGCGCAGGAAGCTCCCCATGCTCGCCCTCGGCAAACTGCTTGAACTGACCCTCGCGGGTCGCGAACCCGCGGAAAAGACTCAGCTGACTGTCGACGGCGTTCGCATGCGCTGGCTCGCTGAAGGCGCGCTGGAAGTCCGGCCTCCCGAAGCGCGCGACAATGGCACTGACCTGCTGTTGTCCGCCGGCATCCACGGCAACGAAACCGCGCCGATCGAGCTGCTCGATGCGCTGATTCATGCCATCGCCCGGGGCGACCTCAAGCCTCGCGCACGTATTCTGTTTCTGTTCGGCAACCCCGAAGCGATGCGTAGCGGCGGGCGTTATGTCGAGCAGGATGTCAACCGGCTGTTCAATGGCCGTCACGAGCACAGCGGCGGCAGCGAAGCCTTGCGCGCCTGCGAACTCGAGCGTCTGGCCGCCAGCTTCTTCAACATTCCGGGCCGCTACCGCCTGCACTACGACCTGCACACGGCGATTCGCGGCTCGAAGATCGAGCAGTTCGCGCTGTACCCGTGGAAGGAAGGTCGCGCCCATTCCCGCCGCGAACTCGCCCGGCTGCGTACTGCCGGCATGGAAGCGGTGCTGCTGCAGAACAAGTCCTCGATCGTGTTCAGCGCCTACACCTACGACAAGCTCGACGCGGAAGCCTTCACCCTGGAATTGGGCAAGGCGCGCCCGTTCGGGCAGAACCAGCAGGTCAATCTCGACAAGCTTCAAGCCTGCCTCGAACACTTGATTGCGGGGACCGAAGCCGACGAGCCTGCGGATCTGGACGGGTTGCAGTTGTTCAGTGTGGCCCGGGAAATCATCAAGCACAGCGACGCCTTCCACCTGAACTTGCCGGCGGACATCGAGAACTTCACGGAACTGGAAAAAGGCTACGTGCTGGCCGAAGACCTGGCCGATTCACGCTGGGTAATAGAAGAGGAGGGCGCGCGGATCATCTTCCCCAACCCGAACGTCAAAAACGGGCTACGGGCGGGGATTCTGATTGTGCCGGCGACGGACGAGACATTGGCCTGATGGCGGTCATGCTGGCCTCTTCCCGGTTGAAGCCGGTCCCACTAAGGGCAGCGCCAGCATTCAATGCAATGCGTGGCGATCAAACCGGCCTCTTCCCGGCTAACGCCAGTCCTACAGTGGGAACGCGGTAGGTCTGTAGGACCGGCTTCAGCCGGGAAGCAGTTGATCTTGATCTTCGGGTGCAAATCAACCCGCCGCTTTCTGCACCTCACCCACCCGACGCACTGCACGCAGTTTTGTCAGCGTGTCCGCGCAGGTCTTGGCCGCTTCCTGGCCCTTGTGCACGAAGTGATCGAAGAAGAACTTCTGGTGCTCTTCACCGGCGTGGAAGTGGTGCGGGGTCAGCACGACCGAGAACACCGGCACTTCGGTTTCCAGCTGAACCTGCATCAGCGCGCTGATCACCGACTGCGCGACGAACTCATGGCGATAGATGCCGCCGTCGACCACCAAACCGGCCGCCACGACGCCGCCATAGCGACCTGACTTGGCCAGCAACTTGGCGTGAAGCGGGATTTCGAATGCGCCGCCGACTTCAAAGAAATCGATGTCGGTCTCGGCGTAACCGTGTTGGGCCATCTCGGCGACAAAGCCTTTGCGCGCCTGATCGACGATTTCCTTGTGCCAGCAGGCTTGAATGAAGGCGATGCGCTCGTGAGCGTGAATGGCGGTAGGTTGCATATGTTCTGACTCCTGTTTAATGAAAAAAACAGGGCGTTTTGGATCGAATGGGATGCCAGGGTACGTGCGAAACCGTGCCGGACGCCAAGCGCCTGGACCCGTCTCGAAACGATCCTGCTGTGCCAGTCCCGTTCTCTCTTCATCCGGACTATGACCGTCGGCCCCGGGATCACACCGGGTCTGCTGACCTTGCGTCGAGGGTAAGCTCGCTGCAAGCGCTCGCGGGCTCGACGCATTGCGCGCCATTACCGCCGGTGGGGAATTGCACCCCGCCCTGAGAACGTTGCCAACGGCGTTTTCCGTCGGCGTGCAGTTTGTAACATAGATTTCCGGGATTCGCTTGGAGCCTTTTTGATGGTTTTCATCAGCTTTTCTTATAAGGCGTCTTGGCATTCCTGTCCCAAGCCTTGATTATCGAAGCCCCGGGCCTCAGAACTGAAGCTCGACCCTAATCAGCGGGAGCTTCATCGTGGCGGTAATCGATCTGCGCAGTGACACCGTGACCCAACCCTCGGCCGGCATGCGCGACGCCATGGCCAGCGCCCCCCTTGGCGATGACGTGTATGGCGAAGACCCGACGGTCAATCGGCTGGAATCGTGGCTGGCTGAACGTCTCGGTTATGCCGCTGCACTGTTTGTGCCGACCGGCACCATGAGCAACCTGATCGGCCTGATGGCCCACTGCGAGCGCGGCGACGAATACATCGTCGGCCAGCAGGCGCATACCTACAAATACGAAGGCGGCGGTGCGGCGGTGCTCGGCTCGATACAGCCTCAGCCCCTGGACAATCAGGCGGACGGATCGCTGGACCTGGAACAGGTCGCCGCCGCCATCAAGGCCGACGACTTTCATTTCGCCCGCACCCGGTTGCTGGCCCTGGAAAACACCATGCAGGGCAAAGTCCTGCCAATGGAGTACCTCGCGGCGGCCCGGACATTCACTCGCGAAAAAGGCCTGAGCCTGCACCTCGACGGCGCTCGTCTGTACAACGCCGCCGTCAAGCTGGGTGTGGACGCGCGGGAGATCACCCGACACTTCGATTCGGTGTCGGTGTGCCTGTCCAAAGGGCTCGGCGCGCCGGTCGGCTCGGTGCTCTGCGGTTCGAGCGAGTTCATCGCCAAGGCGCGGCGCCTGCGCAAGATGGTCGGCGGCGGCATGCGTCAGGCCGGTCTCCTGGCTGCAGCGGGTCTGTACGCGCTGGAGCATCAGGTCGAGCGTCTGGCTGAGGATCACGCCAATGCCACCGCTCTGGGCAAAGCGCTTGCAGACCTTGGCTTTGACGTAGAGCCGGTGCAGACCAACATGGTCTACGTACGGATCGGCGATCGCGCGCAGGCACTTAACGCCCTGTGCGCCGAGCGCGGTATCGTGCTGAGTGCCGCGCCGCGGTTGCGTATGGTCACTCATCTTGATGTGACTGCTGCCCATCTGGACAAGGTGGTTGCGGCATTTGCCGAGTTTGGCGCTCACTGATCGGGTGATCAGCCCGATTGCCGGTTTCTATCGAATAACACGCTGTACCGAGCGTACAACGCCTATATAATGCGGCCCTTTGCCGTCGCTGCGTCGAATGACGCTATGCATGTGCCAGGCCGCAGTTTCCGTGGAAGAACCTATGAAAAGCGCAGAAATCCGTGAAGCCTTCCTTCGCTTCTTCGAAGAGCAAGGCCACACCCGAGTCGCCTCCAGCTCCCTGATCCCGGGCAACGACCCGACCCTGCTGTTCACCAACGCAGGCATGAACCAGTTCAAGGACTGCTTCCTGGGCCAGGAAAAACGGGCCTACACCCGCGCCGTCAGCAGCCAGAAGTGCGTGCGTGCCGGTGGCAAGCACAACGACCTGGAAAACGTCGGCTACACCGCGCGTCACCACACCTTTTTCGAAATGCTGGGCAACTTCAGCTTCGGTGACTATTTCAAGCGCGACGCGATCACCTACGCGTGGACCTTCCTCACCGGCGTGCTGAACCTGCCCAAGGAAAAACTCTGGGTCACGGTTTACGCCTCGGACGACGAAGCCTACGACATCTGGACCAAAGAGATCGGCGTGCCGGCCGAGCGCATGGTGCGCATCGGTGACAACAAGGGCGCGCCATACGCCTCCGACAACTTCTGGACCATGGGCGATACCGGCCCGTGTGGCCCGTGCACCGAGATATTCTACGACCACGGCGCCGACATCTGGGGTGGCCCGCCGGGTTCACCGGAAGAAGACGGCGACCGTTACATCGAGATCTGGAACAACGTCTTCATGCAGTTCAACCGCACGGCCGACGGCGTTCTGCACCCGCTGCCAGCGCCATCGGTCGACACCGGCATGGGCCTTGAGCGCGTCAGCGCGGTGCTGCAACACGTCAATTCCAACTACGAAATCGACCTGTTCCAGAGCCTGCTGGCCGCCGCTGCAAAAGCCATCGGCTGCAGCAACGACAATCAGGCGTCCCTGAAAGTCGTCGCCGACCACATCCGTTCGTGCGGCTTCCTGATTGCCGACGGCGTGCTGCCGTCCAACGAAGGCCGCGGCTACGTGCTGCGTCGTATCATTCGTCGCGCCTGCCGTCACGGCAACAAGCTGGGCGCCAAGGGCAGCTTCTTCTATCAGATCGTGGCTGCACTCGTCGCCGAAATGGGCGAAGCCTTCCCCGAGCTGAAAAACCAGCAGGCCCACATTGAGCGCGTACTCAAGGCTGAAGAAGAGCAGTTCGCCAAGACACTGGAGCAGGGCTTGAAGATCCTCGAGCAGGATCTCGCCGAGCTCAAGGGCACCATCGTCCCTGGCGACGTGGTGTTCAAGCTGTACGACACCTACGGTTTCCCGATGGACCTGACCGGCGACATCGCCCGCGAACGCAACCTGACCCTCGACGAGGCCGGTTTCGAGCGTGAGATGGACGCCCAGCGTGAACGCGCGCGTTCCGCCAGCTCCTTCGGCATGGACTACAACAGCCTGGTCAAGGTTGATGTGGCCACGCAGTTCACTGGCTATAAAGCCACCGCAGGCGAGGCCAAGGTCGTCGCGCTGTACAAAGACGGCATCGCAGTCGAGCAACTGAGCGAAGGCGAGGACGGCGTGGTCATCCTCGACCAGACCCCGTTCTACGCAGAGTCCGGCGGCCAGATCGGCGACAGCGGTTACCTGACCGCCAACGGCGAAGTGCGCTTCGACGTGAGCGACACCACCAAGACCGGCGGCGCGTTCCTGCACCACGGTGTTCAAGTGTCGGGCAGCCTGAAAGTCGGCACCACCGTCAGCACCGACGTCGCTGCCGAAGTTCGCCAGGCGACCTCTCTGAACCACTCCGCCACGCACTTGCTCCACGCTGCGCTGCGCCAGGTGCTGGGCGATCACGTTCAGCAGAAAGGCTCGCTGGTGGACAGTCAGCGCCTGCGTTTCGATTTCAGCCACTTCGAAGCCATCAAGCCCGAGCAGATCAAGGCGCTTGAAGACATCGTCAACGCCGAAGTGCGCAAGAACACCGCGGTCGAGACTGAAGAAACCGACATCGAGACCGCCAAGCAGAAGGGCGCCATGGCGTTATTCGGCGAGAAGTACGGCGACAGCGTTCGCGTGCTGAGCATGGGCGGCGGTTTCTCGGTGGAGCTGTGCGGTGGCATTCACGCCAACCGTACCGGCGACATCGCGCTGTTCAAGATCATCAGCGAAAGCGGTGTGGCCGCAGGCGTGCGCCGTATCGAAGCGGTGACCGGCGCCGTGGCGCTGGACTACTTGAACGCGGCGGAAGAGCAACTGAAGGAAGCCGCGAACCTGGTCAAAGGTAATCGCGACAACGTTCTGGACAAGCTGTCGGCGGTGCTGGAACGCAACCGTCTGCTGGAAAAGCAGCTGGAACAACTGCAGGCCAAGGCGGCCAGTGCTGCGGGCGACGATCTGTCGGGCTCGGCAGTGGACGTCAAAGGCGTCAAGGTCCTCGCTGCCCGTCTCGACGGTCAGGATGGCAAGGCGCTGCTGGCCCTGGTTGATCAATTGAAGAACAAGCTCGGCCGCGCAGTGATCCTGCTCGGCGGGGTGCATGAAGACAAGGTCGTCCTGGTGGCAGGCGTCACCAAAGACCTGACTGGCCAACTCAAAGCCGGTGATTTGATGAAGCAAGCGGCTGCCGCAGTAGGCGGTAAAGGCGGCGGTCGTCCTGACATGGCGCAAGGCGGCGGTGTTGATGCTGCCGGACTCGAAGCAGCGCTGGCACTGGCTGTTCCGTTCGCCGAACAAGGTATTTAAGTCGACCCACCCGGAGCCCGTTATTCGGGTTCCGGCGCTTCGCGGTTTGAATGATAACGGGCGCCCTTCATGGGCTGAGGCGGCTTTGAGATGGCTTTAATCGTACAAAAGTTTGGCGGCACCTCGGTGGGCTCGGTAGAGCGCATCGAACAGGTAGCCGACAAGGTCAAGAAATTCCGTGATGCGGGCGATGATCTGGTGGTCGTGCTATCGGCCATGAGCGGCGAAACCAATCGCCTGATCGAACTGGCCCGGCAGATTAGTGATCAGCCGGTGCCACGCGAGCTTGACGTCATTGTTTCCACCGGCGAGCAGGTCACCATCGCTCTGCTGGCAATGGCGCTGATCAAGCGAGGCGTGCCGGCTGTTTCGTACACCGGTAATCAGGTCCGCATCCTGACCGACAGCGCCCATAACAAGGCGCGTATTCTGCAGATCGACGATCAGAAAATTCGCTCTGACCTGAAGGCCGGTCGTGTGGTGGTGGTCGCCGGTTTCCAGGGCGTCGACGAAGACGGCAACATCACGACCCTGGGCCGTGGCGGTTCCGACACCACCGGCGTGGCGCTCGCTGCGGCGTTGAAAGCCGATGAGTGCCAGATCTACACCGACGTCGACGGCGTCTACACCACTGACCCGCGTGTTGTTTCGCAGGCCCAGCGTCTGGACAAGATCACCTTCGAGGAAATGCTGGAGATGGCGAGCCTCGGCTCCAAGGTCCTGCAGATCCGCGCGGTCGAATTCGCCGGCAAGTACAACGTCCCGCTGCGCGTACTGCACAGCTTCAAAGAGGGTCCAGGCACCCTCATTACCATTGATGAAGAGGAATCCATGGAACAGCCGATCATTTCGGGCATCGCCTTCAACCGCGACGAAGCCAAGCTGACCATCCGTGGCGTGCCAGACACCCCGGGCGTTGCGTTCAAGATTCTCGGTCCCATCAGCGGCGCGAACATCGAAGTCGACATGATCGTGCAGAACGTTTCGCACGATAACACCACCGATTTCACCTTCACCGTGCACCGCAACGATTACCAGGCAGCGCTGCAGGTTCTGCAGAACACCGCCAATGAAATCGGCGCCCGTGAAGTCATTGGCGACACCAAAATCGCCAAGGTTTCCATCGTCGGTGTTGGCATGCGGTCACACGCCGGTGTCGCCAGTCGCATGTTTGAAGCGCTGGCCAAGGAAAGCATCAACATCCAGATGATCTCGACGTCCGAAATCAAGGTCTCGGTGGTGATCGAAGAGAAGTACCTGGAGCTGGCCGTGCGCGCGCTGCACACTGCTTTTGAACTCGACGCACCGCGTCAGGGCGAATAAATCTTGGGCAGAGGCGCGGTTTCGGCCGGGTCTTCTGCTACGGGATGTGCGCGAGAACCTGTTCTTTTTCCGGCGCTGGTCGATACTGAGGCATGGACCTGGGGTCGCTTGCGGCTCGGGCCATGCCGTTTGTCTACGCAGACTGTAGTCCCTTGAATGTAAGCCGTAAGGAGATAGGTATGCTGATTCTGACTCGCCGGTGCGCGGAAAGTCTGATCATTGGTGATGGTGAAATCACCGTGACCGTGCTCGGCGTAAAAGGCAATCAAGTACGCATTGGGGTTAACGCGCCCAAGGAAGTGGCCGTTCACCGCGAAGAGATTTACCTGCGTATAAAGAAAGAGAAGGACGAAGAACCAAGCCATTAATTTTTATTGAATTTTTGGTTTGCAAACGGGGAAAAGGGTGGTTATTATACGCCCCGTGTTGCGGAGAGCTGGCCGAGTGGCCGAAGGCGCTCCCCTGCTAAGGGAGTACACCTCAAAAGGGTGTCGGGGGTTCGAATCCCCCGTTCTCCGCCATTATTTGCTTAGTACGTTGTAATCTGGCTTGATCGGTAAGTTGCTGAATTTACTCGAAAAAGTGCTTGACCAAGAGATTTGACGGCCTATAATGCGCGGCAACAAATGCACTCGTAGCTCAGCTGGATAGAGTACTCGGCTACGAACCGAGCGGTCACAGGTTCGAATCCTGTCGAGTGCACCATAAAACGAAAAGAAAAAATGCAAATGCGGGCTTTTTGCTTTCTAGCGTTTGCCTTTTACACAGCCGTGTTCATCGAATGACACCTGTCGGCTGCGTCCTTTCTTCTCCTCATACACATAACGCACTTCAGCGTTACGGCTGATGATCTTGTCGGGCCGACCCAGCAAGCTTTCTACATCACGTTTGCTCATCCCCGTTGGCGTCTGCTGATTGATGATCGCCTTGCGGCGCTGCTCCGCACTCAGGACATTGCCGCAGCCGTCATCGCGCTGGCCCACGACCACCACTTCCCGGCTTTTAGGGGCTCTCATCGCGTGCGCTTTTGAAGCCGGAGAAGGGGCCGTGAAGGTCATGCCCGATGCCGGATTGATATCCTGTGGCGTTGTCGCTTGCCCGCTGGGGCAGCTCAGTGTGGTGAAGGTCACGCTGCCGCTTTGATCCTGGCAACGATTGACGGTAGTGGCGCCTGCGTCGAGTGAAGAAAAAAGCAGCAGGCTGATGAAGAGCTTTTGAGTGTTAAGCGGCATCGCAATGTCCTCCCTGACCCGAGTGCGGAAAGGGTAGCGATGAGAATTTCTCGCGGCGAGCGGGTTTTGTTCACCGGATGTGACGGGCGATATCAGTGATTCGGGCAACGGTTAGCGTTGCGTTGCAAGCGATTGTTTCACGATGAATTTTTAGCCTCCCGCCACGGCAAGCGGTGTATGATTGCGCCCGTCAGCCCCGCCGGGGCTTGTGGACTACCTCCATGGACTTACCCAGTAGCAACTTAACACCAAGTTTCACCAATCAAGAATCGACTGATTGATCTTCTGGCGGGTTCCACTGCTGGGAGTGGAGTTCGCCTATGACCCAAATCGAAGTAAAAAAGACGCAGGAAAGCCTTCAGGATCGTCTCGCCCAAGTCATCGACTTGCTGCAACGTCAGCGCATCGTCGAAGACCTGACACACCGTCAGGAAGGCCAGCACCAGGATCGTGTCGAGAGCCTCGTCCACCGGCAGAACCTCGTCGAGCTGCAGCGTAAGCTCGACGACCTGCACTCTGCCGACGTTGCCTACATCCTCGAAGCACTTCCCCTCGAAGACCGTCTGACGGTCTGGCAGCTGGTGAAGGCCGAGCGTGATGGCGACATCCTTCTCGAAGTGTCTGACTCCGTTCGGGAAACCCTGATCGCCGACATGGACGATCATGAGCTGCTTGCCGCCGCCAAGGAAATGGACGCCGACGAGCTCGCCGACCTTGCGCCAGAGCTGCCGCGCGATGTTGTCCATGAGCTGATGGAGGCGCTGGACAGCCAGCAGCGCGAGCGCGTGCGTTCCGCCTTGTCCTACGACGAGGAGCAGGTCGGCGCCCTGATGGACTTCGAGATGGTGACCATCCGTGAGGATGTCAGCCTGGAAGTCGTTCTGCGTTATCTGCGTCGTCTCAAAGAGCTGCCCGGTCATACCGACAAGTTGTTCGTGGTCGATTCCGATGGCGTCCTAAAGGGCGTGCTGCCCATCAAGCGTCTGCTGGTCAATGACCCGGAGAAGCAGGTGTCGGAGGTCATGGCCAGTGACCCCGTGAGCTTCCACCCTGACGGTGATGCCTATGAAGCCGCCCAGGCGTTCGAACGTTACGACTTGATTTCTTCCCCGGTGGTCGACAAGAACGGCAAGCTGATCGGCCGTTTGACCATCGATGAAATGGTCGACCTTATCCGTGAGGAGAGCGAGACCGAAGTGCTCAACATGGCGGGTCTGCGCGAAGAAGAAGACATCTTCGCCTCCGTCTGGCGCTCACTGCGCAACCGCTGGTCCTGGCTGGCCGTCAACCTGATTACAGCCTTTCTCGCCTCGCGGGTAATCGGCCTGTTCGAAGGCTCCATCGAGAAGCTGGTTGCGCTGGCAGCGCTGATGCCAATCGTGGCAGGGATTGGGGGCAACTCGGGCAACCAGACCATCACCATGATCGTCCGGGCCATGGCTCTCGATCAGGTCAACACCGGCAATACCTCACGCTTGATGCGCAAGGAGCTGGCAGTCGCGCTCATCAACGGTCTGGTGTGGGGCGGGGTCATCGGCATCGTCGCTTATCTGCTGTATCACAGCTGGTCCCTTGGGGTGGTGATGACCGTCGCCATGACATTGAATCTTCTGTTGGCAGCGTTGATGGGCGTGCTGATCCCCATGACGCTTTCCAGGCTTGGTCGCGATCCTGCGATGGGCGCCAGTGTGATGATCACGGCCATGACCGACAGCGGTGGGTTCTTTATCTTTCTCGGCTTGGCGACGGTGTTTTTGCTCTGACCGTACGCTTCACACAAAAACCGCCTTCAGGGCGGTTTTTTAATGCGCGCGAAACAGTTGCCGTGTGCGAAACAATGGAATCATTGAATCTCAGGCACAAAAAAGCCAGCAGAGCGCTGGCTTTCAAGTCTCTGGTTTGAACGACTTATTCGTCGTCGTTTGCCAGGCTAGTGTCATGTGCAATCAGGGAAACCAGAGCGTTCTGTTGGCGGTGGGCCAACTGACGGAAGCGTTGCAGCAGCTCACGTTCGTGAAGCGAAAGCTCCGGGCTGTCCAGACGCAGACTTGGTTCATCACCCAGTGCGCCTTCTTGAATCAGACTTTGCTCAATACGCGCAATAATTTCCGAGTTCATGCTGCGGTGGTGCTGTTTGGCAACGTCCGCAATACGCTCGCGCATGCCTTCAGGTAGGCGAACTACGAACTTGTCAGCTGTGCGACTGGAATAATTGGCCTGTTTCATAGGGCTCATATATTTAACCGAATTAGTTCAAAGAAAGAGGCGGTTCTTGCATTAGGCCGCAGATGTCATGCTCTGACTGTCTTTTAGACGAAATGTTCAACTAGCCCCCATAAAGGATCGCCATCCTGCACCAATGCGTCGAATCCTTGGCGTCAAATGTGTGACAAATATTGAACTAGATAAAGGCTTTTAGCCAGCACCAATTATCCGAAATGCGTTCTGGTTTGCAAAGTGGAAAGTCGAACGCCCTGTCAGTGCTGGGCAAGCGCGTGATGGCTTTCTGTCTTCAGCGTAGTGGGAGAGTGGCGTTAATACGAGGAGGCATTCAAGAAAGAGACGAAGGGTCTGCAGCGCCATGGGCGCCGTAGCGTAAGCCAAAGCCGACAGAGACGTGTCGATTTGCTTGTACGTGGCCATCAAGGGCCATCAAGGGCCATCAAGGCCTGGCAATGGGTCAGGGCTTGGCTTGGCGCAAGACTGGATCGAACTTGATGCGACGTCCTACGAACAGCGCCGCGACGAACAGGCTGGCGAAAATCCCGGCGGCCGCTTTCGCCAGCGTACTCATGGTCTCCATTGAAGGAACCAGCAGTTGATCTGCGGCAAGGGCCATCAGGGCCAGAATCAGGAATGAAATTGCTGCTTTGGACATGACTGTTCTCTAAAGGGGTGCTCTCGGACGGTGAGTGCGTGAAGCCGTTGCAGTAACCGATCAGCCATTGCTGATCAGAAAACCCAGCGCTCCGAGCGATTAACCGGCACGATTTCTTCGTTGTCATGGGCCAGAATGGCTTCTGTGCCCTGATTTGGCATGGCGGCGAACCGCGGTGCCTGCTGCATAAGATGATGGGGCTGAGCCTGAACTGCGATGGTCTCTGATTTCACGGCCTCTGACGTGCTGCCATCGTTCTGGAAGTGGAAGGCGACCAATGCGACGAGCGCGGCAGCGTTGAGCAGGGACAGTGTCATGTTCATCTCGGGTACCTTCGCTGGGGACGGCGTTCAGAGGGGGTGATTCGCGAAGAAGAGAGGTGCAGTCTGCATGCCAACCCTTAAACCAAAAAAAAGCTATTAAAATCAATGGGATATTTATATTTTTACGGATTGTAGGATTGCGTTTTGCAATGAGGCCCTTGGCCATCGTTGCATTCTGCACGATAGCCCTCTGATGTGACCGGCGCGCAGCGTCTTACAGCTTCCGATGGTAATGACGACATGACAAGCCAGCGGCTTGTCGTTAAGATGCACGCCGTCCGTTTTGGTGTCCTCTTAGTTCAACGGATAGAACGAGCCCCTCCTAAGGGCTAGATGCAGGTTCGATTCCTGCAGGGGACATATCTGATTCACCTGCACTCCCGCCAGAACACTGTGCCTCTCCCGCAACACGCCTTCTCCAGTCACACGTCCCGGCCGTTTGGCCAGCCAGCCCAATCAATCTGTCGTTTGTGCCTGCGCGCTCGCCTGTGTGTGCTGATCCGCGTACCACCGGTTGCGGCCATTATTTTTTGCGTAGTAAAGATAGGCATCCGCCGCCTTGATCATGCCGGCAGGGGTGGTGTCTTCCAGCGCGGGGAATCTGGCCGTGACACCTGCGCTTGCGGTGACGATCTGTTCCGGATGATCGGCGTGTTCCAGGGCGAGCCCTCGGATGGCCTGCAAGATGTCCGCGGCGAGACGGCCGGCACCCTGGATATCGGTATCCGGAAGGAGCACCGTGAACTCCTCGCCACCGTAGCGAACGGCGAGGTCCGCCGGCCGTTTCAACACCCCGCTGATGGCCTGGGCGACCTTCTGCAGACAGTCGTCACCCGCCGCATGGCCGTAGCGGTCGTTGAAGCGCTTGAAGTAATCGATGTCGAGCATGATCAAGGCGAGCGGGTAGCGCTGTCGTTTTGCCCGGCCGATCTCGCTGTTAAGCGCCATGTCGAGGCGGCGCCGGTTGCCCAGTTGCGTCAGGCTGTCCGTCAGGGCCATGTCTCTGACGGCCTGATGGGCAAGGCGAATTTCGCTCTCCATGGCCATGCGACCGCGCAACTGGGTGAGCACGATGAAGGCAAATCCAATAAAGCCGGCGACCAGCACCAGCAGCACAAGTCCGGACTTGAGCAGATCGCGACGCCACGGCCCGACAAAGGATTCTCTCGACAGCCCTGCCTGGACCACCAGCGGATAACTCGACAACGCCCGAAAGGCGTACAGCCGGTACGTGCCGTCGACGACGGCTTTGATCTCCGCGATCCCTTGGTTGGCGGTCAGCAGGTAGCGTTTGAATATCTCGCTGTCGGCAAGGCTTTGCCCCACAACGGAATCCATGAACGGGCGCCTGACCAGAATGGTTCCGTCACGCATGGTCAGCACCAGTGCGCCGCGATCATCAATCTTGAAGTCGCCGTAATAATCCATGAAGTAGCTGAGCTTGATGGTCCCCAGAATCACGCCCGCGAACGAGCCGTCAGGATTATTCAGCCGTCGTGAGACCGGGATGATGAGCTCGCCGGTGGAGCGGCTTTTGACCACGTTGCTGATGCGCACACGCGGGTCTTTATGGTCGCGGTGATAAATGAAGTAGTCCCGGTCCGCATTGTTCGGGGTGTCCGGGGGCACATCCTTGTCCGTGACGATCCATCGCCCATCGGCGCCGTAGATGAACAGCCCGTGGAGCTGAGGCATGAGTCTCGATTGCTGCACCATCAATGCATGGATGCGCGGCGCGTTGATAGTCGCCAAACCATCGCCCTCGACCCGCTCACCGAGGGTGTACGTGAGGATGTCGACCTGCCGGATGGCGTCCTCGGCGTGCTGCGCGGTGGCACGCGCCAGGTTGGTGACCGAGTCCCGGGCGAAGTCGTAGGCGTGGTTGTAATCGCGCCAGGCGCGCCACCCCTCGACCGAGATGAACGTCAGCAACACCAGAATCATGAACGCAAGGGTGAGCCGAAACACGGCCGTGTTGCGCCCCGGTCCCAGGTCCAGTAGATCAAAGGCGCCTGACGGCGGTGGATGCTGTTCGCCTCCTGGCATGCTCTCTGGCCTCCTGTTAGATATCAGCTGTGGACGCTGCCGACCGCTTTGATCAGGGCGTCCGCCATTTCTTCCGCACTCAGCTGAGGGCTCAATATGGTTTTTCGCATCGTCTCAATCGGCATGCTGGGCACCGGCGCTTCGTCGGGGCGCTGGACGAAACTCAACCCGCCAGCGTTCCTGACTTCTACTGCCCCATCCGCACCATCGGAATCGCCCCCTGACAGCACCAGGCTAATCACCCGCTCGCGAAACACTTCGGCAGCAGTGGTGAACAGACGATCGGCGGCAGGACGTGCGAGTTTCACCTTGGGGCCATCGTCGAGATGAATGATCCCGGGCGAGACGATCTCCAGGTGCCGGTCTGCAGGAGCCAGATACACACGGCTCGGCAGTACCGGCTCGCCTTCTTTACCGTAGCCTACAGGCAGCGTCGAGTAGCGACCGAGCACCGAAGCCAGGTAGTCCGGGCCTGACGGGTTTGTGTGAATCACGATGAGCACGGCAGCCGGAAAATCCGCCGGGAGCCTGGCGAGCAGCTTGCGCAGGGCCTCGGTCGCGCCTTGTGAACCTGCGATGACGACGACATCCCTCAGCACTTGGGTGTTTGTAGTGTCCATACCGTTCTCCCTGACTGGATCTATAGGGTGGACCCAACCCAAGCGCTTGCCGTTCATTTTCACGTCATCAGCGGCTGCCGGATCTCTTCCGGCCATTCATGCGTCCCTTGGGTCGGTCCCCAGGCAATAAAAAAGCCACGAGACGCGAAGTCTCGTGGCTTTCGTGAGCAGCAGCATCGAAATCGATGCGACCGGTCAGGCGTTATTACAGCGCCATGTCGCTGGCTGGCTTGCTTTCAGCAGGCTTGCCCGGCGCGGCAGTGCTGGTGCCGACGCTCTGATCGAGCACAGGCGGCTTGCCCAGTTGCAGCACTTCGGCGGTGTAGTTCCACTCTTGCTGCACAGCAGCTGGCGATTCATTCAGCTTGGTGCCATAGCTCGGCACGATCTGATGGATCTTCGCTTGCCACTCTGGCGTCGCGACCTGAGTCTTGAACAGTTTTTCCAGGACGTTGAGCATGATCGGTGCAGCGGTCGATGCGCCTGGCGATGCGCCCAGCAGGGCAGCGATGGTGCCGTCCTGCGACGAAACGACTTCGGTGCCCAGTTTCAGCACGCCGCCTTTATCCGCGTCACGCTTGATGATCTGCACGCGCTGACCGGCCTGCCACAGGCGCCAGTCTTCTTTCTTGGCGTGCGGGAAGTATTCCTGCAGCGCCTTGAAGCGGTCGTCGTCAGACAGCATCAACTGACCGGCGAGGTACTCGACCAGCGGGTACTGCTCGATGCCCACTTTGGTCATTGGCCAGAAGTTGTGCGTGGTCATGCTGCTGAACAGGTCGAAGTACGAACCTTCTTTCAGGAACTTGGTGGAGAAGGTCGCGAACGGGCCAAACAGAATGACGCGCTTGCCGTCCAGCACGCGGGTGTCCAGGTGCGGAACCGACATGGGCGGCGCGCCGGTGGAGGCGATGCCGTAGGCCTTGGCCATGTGCTGCATGGCAACGGTCGGGTTCTCGGTCACCAGGAACGAGCCGCCGACCGGGAAGCCTGCGTAGTCCTGAGCTTCGGGAATGCCGGATTTCTGCAACAGCTTCAATGCGCCGCCGCCTGCACCGATGAACAGGAACTTGGCGTCGGTACCGGTGGTGGTGCCGTCTTTCAGGTTCTTGTATTCAACGTGCCACGAGCCGTCGTCGTTACGGGTGATGTCGTTGACTTCGCTGGACAACTTCAAGTCGAAGTTCGGGCGGGTCTGCAGGTACGACACGTACTGACGGGTGACTTCACCCCAGTTGACGTCGGTGCCGATAGGCGTCCAGGTGGTCGCCAGCTTCTGCGAAGGATCGCGGCCTTCCATCATCAGCGGGACCCACTTGGCGATCTGCGCCGGGTCTTCGGAGTACTGCATCGGGCGGAACAGCGGGCTGGCCTGCAGCGCGTCGTAACGCTTTTTCAGGAATTTGATGTTGTCATCGCCCCACACAAAGCTCATGTGCGGTGTGGTGTTGATGAACGAAGGCGGGTTCTTCAGGACGCTCTGGCGAACCTGCCAGGACAGGAACTGACGGGTAACCTGAAAGGCTTCGTTGATCTCGATGGCTTTAGAGATGTTGACCTTGCCGTCTTTGTCTTCAGGCGTGTAGTTCAGCTCGGCGAGGCCGGAGTGACCGGTGCCGGCGTTGTTCCAGCCGTTGGAGCTTTCTTCGGCGACCGCATCAAGACGCTCGACCATTTCCATCGACCAGCTCGGCTCGAGTTCATTGAGCCAGACGCCCAGGGTCGAACTCATGATGCCGCCGCCGATCAGCAGTACATCGACTTTCTTGCTTTCTGCGGCGTGGGCTTGCAGGAAGGTGGCCGAAATCGCGAGGCCCAGTAGAGCGGTGCTCGTTTTCTTGAACATCGAATCATCCAATAGATAGAAAGTTATCCGCCTGCAGGATTCGTCGCGCAACGTCCTGCAGTGCCGGGCGCCAGTGTGCGGCGCGAACGTCAGACAGGCTTCGCTCTCGGAAAACGAGGAGGAAGGGTCAAGAGGCCAGTCAACAGGTCGACCTCGTGTTCTATGTCCCTCGGTGCTGTGCTTTTTATTCGATCATTGGAATCAGCAGCTTGAGTAAACATCATCCACCGCAGGACCTGGTCATCAGGTCCATCCCCTGCGGCGGGCGGGGATTGTACCCGAAATGTCATTTTCGACAAATCGGGTGCCAAATTAGTCAATACGCCATTTTGTCTCAGGGTGGCGATTAGCTGGCGGGGCGCCGAAACGCCAGGCCGGTTACAGCGTGAATTTACCCACCATGGAGTGGAAAGACACGGCAAGTCGCGACAGGGCCTGACTCGACGCACTGGTCTGATTGGCGCCGGCTGCGGTCTGCGTCGACAGGTCCTGGATATTCACCAGATTGCGGTCCACCTCGCGGGCCACTTGCGCCTGTTCTTCGGCCGCGCTGGCGATCACCAGGTTACGTTCGTTCATCTGGCTGACGCCTTCGCTGATGCGCTCCAGTGCGTGGCCGGCTTCCGTGGCCAATGACTGGGTATGCACGGCGATCGTCTGACTCTTGCCCATGGCCTTCACGGCTTCGTCGGCACCATTGCGCACCTTGGTGATCATCGACTCGATTTCGCCGGTGGAGGTTTGGGTGCGGTGGGCGAGGGCACGAACTTCGTCCGCCACCACCGCAAAACCCCGGCCCTGTTCGCCGGCGCGGGCCGCTTCGATGGCCGCGTTGAGTGCCAGCAGGTTGGTCTGCTCGGCAATCCCGCGGATCACGTCGAGCACTTGGGTGATATCGCGAATCTGCCCGGCCAGCGCTTCGACGCGGTGGGTCGACTCGGTGATTTCCACGGTCATGGTGTTCATTGCGGTGACAGCCTGTTTTACCTGTTGCTGGCCTTTGATGGCATCTTCGGACGTCTGCGCAGACACCTGCGACGCGCTGGCGGCGTTGCGCGCCACTTCTTCCACGGCGGCGGTCATCTGGTTGACGGCGGTCGCGGCCTGCTGGATTTCATCGTTCTGACGCATCAGCCCACGGGTGCTGTCATCAGTGACCATGGTCAGTTCTTCAGCGGCGGACGCCAGTTGGTCCGAAGCGGTGGCGATTTGCTGAACAGTGCCCTTGAGGTTGCCCTGCATGTTGGACAGCGCCTTGAGCAACTGCCCGGTTTCGTCCTGGCCACCGACGGGGATAGGCTGACTCAGGTCACCCGCCGCCACGCGGGTCGCGCCGGCCACCGATTGGTAGATCGGGCGGGTAATCATGCGTGTGACGATCAGCCCTAACGTAATGGCGCACACCACCGCGATCAACGAACCGATGATCAGAATCCACGTCACCTGGGTGTCGGTTTCAACCCCGGCCTGTGCCTGCTCTTTGGCCTGGCGCAGGTTAAATTCGATCATGATTTTCAGTTCGCCCATGGTCTTGCGGTAGCTGGGCGTCACGCTGGTCGCCGCCAGTTTGCTGGCTTGTTCGAGGTCGCCGCTCTGCGCTACGGACAGCGCGTTGAGGGCGGCGCTTATGTAAGCGGCCCAGTCGCGTTCGAAGTCATCGCCTGCGGCTTTTTCATCTGGATCGAGCGGGGTGGCGCGGTAGGTCTTGAAGTCCGTCTCGGCCTGGGCCTGGTTTTCCTTCAGGGACTGGATCGCTGCGTTGACATCGTCCGGGTTGGCCTTTAGCGCGCTCAGTCCGATGGCCTTGAAAAAGTCGCGGTTGGTGGCGATGACGTTAGCCTTGACCGAATCGACTTTGGCGATCGATACCAGATTATCGTTCACCGTGTTATCAAACAGCTCGTAGAGTCGGGAGATACCGCTCTGCCCCAGTACACCTACCACCACAGTGATCAGCGCACACAGGCAGAATGCCGAGAGAAGCTTGGTCTTCAATTTCAGATCGGTCATCTAGGACATGGGGTGCACTCAGAGGGGATGGGTGTGGCTGTTGACTACGCGTTGCATGACTGGATATCGGCGGAGCGCCCAAGGACTTTACCCATTCTCTTGGGCTCGCTTCGGCGTCGGTGCTCCGTCGCCACGGCGCGGGCGCGTCAGTTTTCCCGCGCGGCGTGCCTAAGCTTTGCTCAGCAGCCGCCGATAACTGGGACAAGCGGTGTCATGCCGCAACTCTATTGGCCGTCTCTGCCCGGACGTTGGGAAAGAGACCGCTGCTCTTGCAAGTGCCTCAGGGCCGAATTTTTATCCGGTGACAGGAATCTCGATGCTGGCGTGGAACCAAAAAAACTTTCTGATCGTCGACGATTTTTCCGACTTCCGCAGTTCGGTCCGATCGATGCTGCGCGAGTTGGGCGTCAAGGTAGTGGACACTGCCGACACCGGCGAGGAGGCGCTGAAGATGTGCGCGCAGAAGCGCTACGACTTCGTTCTCCACGACTTCAATCTGGGCGACGGCAAGAAGAACGGCCAACAGGTGCTCGAAGACCTGATGACCGATCGGCTGATCAGTCATGAAAGTGTGTTCGTCATGGTCACCGCCGAAAACAGCCAGGCGATGGTGATGAGTGCGCTGGAGTGGGAGCCGGATGCCTACCTGACCAAGCCGTTCAACCGCGCGAGCCTGGCTCAGCGTCTGGAAAAGATCGTCCAGCGCAAGACGTTGCTCAAGCCGATCCTGCAAGCGCTGGACCGTGGCAATCCGACGGAGGTGCTGAACGCCTGCGTCGCACTGACCAAACAGGATCCTCGCTTTGCGCCGCTGTGCCTGCGCTATAAAGCCGACGCACTGCGTGACCTCAACCAGCACGAGCCGCTGGAAACCTTTCTCAAGTCGATCCTCGCCGACCGCCCGCAACCCTGGGCGTATGTGGCGTTGGGCAAGCTGCTGTTCAAGCGCGGGCGCAATGCCGAAGCGCAGACCGTGTACGAAGAAGCGATTCGCGCCTTCAATGCCATGCCGGTGCTGTATGACGGGCTGGCCGATGTATTGGTGGCCAGCGGCGATAACAAGCGCGCGCAGAAGATGCTGGAAGAGGCGGTGCGGTTATCGCCGTACGCCGTGCGCCGTCAGCGTCTGCTGGGCAAGCTGGCGCTGGAAAATGAGGACTTCGACGGCGCTTCAAAGGCGTATCGTCAGGCCGTTTCCCAAGGCCAGTTTTCCCGCTTCAAAGACCCGGAAACCAATCTGGGTTTTGCGCAGGCCCTGATCAGCCGTGGCGGCGAGCGCGGCCTGGATGCGCGCGCCCGCGTGGAGATCAATCAGACCCTGACCGAGGTGGCCAAGGAAAACGGCAACGACGCCGGCCTGCAAGTGCGCGCGCGTCTGATGAAAGCCACCAGCGTCGCGTCCTCCGACCCTGAAATGGCCGCCAAGCTGACCGAGCAGGCGATGGAGCGGCTTGAAGGCATGGAGCAGTTTCTCAGCGCCGATGCAGCACTGGCAGTGGCTTCGCAGCTCAAGCTGCTCGGCCAGGAAGACGCTGGCGCGGGCATTCTGAAAAGCTGTGCCGAAATTTACGGCGACGATCCACTGGTGATGCAGAACATCGCCAAACAGACCGACGATCCGGAGATTCTGGGCGCCGGCAAGGCGGCCATCGATTTCAACATTCAGGGCATTCGCTGCTACCGCGCCGGCAAGCTCGGCGAGGCGCAGGACCTGTTCCGCCAGGGCCTGGCCCTGCAACCGAAGAACATCAGTATCGCCCTGAACATGGCGCAGTCGCTGCTGCACATGGGCGTTCAAAACCTCGACGCGGCGAGCCTGGCGGAATGTCAGAACAGTCTCAAGATGGTGGGCAAGATGCCGGAGACCGACGCTCGCTTCGAACGTTTCCAGAAACTGCGACTCAGGGCTTTCGGCGAATGAAAGATCAGGATCTCGGGCTCGACTTCTCGATGGTGATTGCTTCCACCGTCCATGACATGAAGAACTCGCTGGGGTCGTTGATCCAGGCCCATGGCCAGTGGGTCAAGCAGCTTCCCGAGGCCTGTCGTGGTACGCCGGATCAGGGCGTTATCGATTACGAGTTCGCTCATCTCAACGGCATGCTCGTGCAGTTGCTGGGGCTGTACAAGCTGGGGGTGAACCAACTGCCGTTGCGCCCCGATTATCACGAGCTGGATGACTTCATCGAGGCGCAACTGGCGTTCCATCAGGAAGTGCTCGTCAGTCGTGGCATCACCGCGCGCTATGCGGTGAACGACTTCGGTCTGCCGGGCTTCTTCGATCGCGAGCTGGTGGGGTCGGTGGTGTCCAACGTGGTCATCAACGCCATTCGCTTTGCGCGCAGCGAAGTGCTGATTACCGCGGGGCAGGTCGGTGAGCAACTGGTGATCAGCATCAACGATGACGGCCCGGGGTTCCCTGCGCACATGATCGAGGAGCAGACCGACTACGTGCTGGGCATCAACCAGAACAGCGGCAGCACGGGATTGGGCTTGTACTTCGCGGCGAATATCGCCAGACAGCATCAGCGCAAAGGCGTCCCCGGCCACATCGAAATCGCCAACGGCGGTGAGCTGGGCGGCGGGTTGTTCAGCATTTATCTGCCCTGAGATTGCGTGCGCTTTGCTGCGGTCGAGAGCAGATCAAAGGCTTCCCGGCTAAAGCCGGTCCTACGAAGTGCACGCGTCGTTTTGTGGACTTACAACTTCACGCCTTGCCCCAACACCACATTCAGCGCGTTGCGTGCATCATCCAGTTGCACCAGCGTGGCGTGATGGGCACCCAGCGCATCGCGGTTTTCGATGGCGGTAAGGATGGCACGATGGCGGGGCAATGCCAGTTCGTGCAGGTTCGGGCGTTTGTTGGAATGCTTCAACGCCTCGCGCAGTGCCAGCGAGAGCATGTTGCACAAGTGCGCGAGCAGGTCGTTGTGGGTGGCGTCGGCGATGCGGCTGTGGAAGTCGAGGTCCGGTTGCAGCACGTCTTCAACGGTCGGCGCCGCGGCCATGCGCTCGTAGGCTTCGCCGATGGACGCAAGGTCTTCGGGTGTCGCGTGTTGCGCGGCGAGTGCGGCGGCGGCCGGTTCGATGATGCTGCGCACGCTGGTGAGCAGGGCGAAAAACTCATTCTGCGGCGAGCTTTGCATCAGCCAGTGCAGCACGTCCGGATCAAGAATGTGCCACTCGCGGCGCGGCTTGACCACCGTGCCCACCCGCGGCCGTGAATACACCAGACCTTTGGCGACCAGCACCCGCGTGGCTTCACGCAGCACCGGACGACTGACGGCATATTCTTCACAGAGCAGGGCTTCGGCGGGGAGTTTGTCATCAGGCTTGAAACGGCCCGAGACAATCTGCATGCCGATGTCCTGGACAATGCGCGCGTGCATGCTTTTACGGTCGGAGGGCTTACGGTAATCCATGGGGCGCGGGGCAATCCTGAGCGGTGAATGCGGCGCATCATAGCATTGGCGATAGAGCGCAAGGGTGGACTCTGCCTCCACCTGTAGGAGCGTGGCTTGTCCCGCGATCTGGCGCGAAGCGGCAGCAAAATCATGCGCCCGGCGCATCAATGGAATCGCGAGCGCCGGGTGGCTGCCGGTGCCCGGCAGATCGCGGGACAAGCCACGCTCCTACAAGGGCGTGGCGCATTCAATCAATGGCTCTTTATCAATGGGAATGCCGTGGCACTTCCGAGCCGCGCATGCCGACCAGGAAGTCAAAGTCGCAACCTTGATCCGCCTGCATCACGTGGTCGATGTAAAGCTGACGATATCCGCCGATCAGCAACTGTGGCGGCGCTTGCCAATCGGCCAGGCGCGCGGCCAGTTCCGCTTCCGGAATGTCCAGGTGCAAACGGCCGGTCGCGCAATCCAGTTCAATGAAGTCACCTTCCTGCACCACCGCCAGCGGACCCCCGGCAGCGGCCTCGGGTGCGACGTGCAAAACCACAGTCCCATAAGCCGTGCCGCTCATGCGCGCATCGGAAATCCGCACCATGTCGGTCACGCCCTGGGCCAGCAGCTTGGCGGGCAGACCCATGTTGCCGACTTCGGCCATGCCCGGATAACCCTTGGGCCCGCAGTTCTTCATCACCAGAATACTGTCGGCATCGACGTCCAGGTCCGGATCGTTGATGCGCGCCTTGTACATGTCGAAGTTCTCGAACACCACCGCGCGACCCCGGTGCTTCATCAACGCAGGCGTGGCAGCGGACGGCTTGAGCACGGCGCCCAACGGCGCAAGGTTCCCGCGCAGCACGCAGATGCCGCCATCGGCCACCAGCGGATTGTCGATGGCGCGGATCACTTCGTCGTCGCCATAGATCGGCGAGTTCTGCACGTTTTCCCACAGGGTCTTGCCGTTGGCGGTCAAGGCGTCGGGGTGGGGAATCAGATTGTTCTCGCCCAGACGACGCAACACCGCAGGCAGGCCACCGGCGTAGTAGAACTCTTCCATCAGGAAACGCCCGGAAGGCTGCAGGTCCACCAGCGTTGGCGTGCCGCGACCAATACGGGTCCAGTCGTCCAGCTCCAGGTCCACGCCGATACGACCGGCGATGGCTTTAAGGTGAATGACCGCGTTGGTCGAACCGCCGATGGCCGCGTTGACGCGAATGGCGTTTTCAAAGGCTTCGCGGGTCAGAATTTTCGACAGGCGCAGGTCTTCGTTGACCATCTGTACCGCGCGCATGCCGGACATGTGCGCCAGTACATAACGGCGCGAATCCACCGCAGGAATCGCAGCATTGTGCGGCAGCGAGGTGCCCAGCGCTTCGGCCATGCACGCCATCGTCGAGGCAGTGCCCATGGTGTTGCAGGTACCGGCCGAGCGCGACATGCCCGATTCGGCGGAAAGGAATTCGTCGAGGCTGATCTGCCCGGCTTTATAGGATTCGTGCATCTGCCAGACGATGGTGCCGGCGCCGATGTCCTTGCCCTTGTGTTTGCCGTTGAGCATCGGCCCGCCGGTGACGACGATGGCCGGAATGTCACAGCTGGCAGCGCCCATCAACAGGGCAGGGGTGGTCTTGTCGCAACCGGTCAGCAGCACGACGCCGTCGATGGGGTTGCCGCGGATCGCTTCTTCGACGTCCATGCTCGCCAGGTTGCGGGTCAGCATGGCGGTCGGGCGCAGGTTCGATTCGCCGTTGGAGAAGACCGGGAATTCAACCGGGAAACCACCGGCTTCGATGACGCCGCGTTTGACGTGTTCGGCGATGGTGCGGAAGTGGGCGTTGCAGGGGGTGAGTTCGGACCAGGTGTTGCAGATGCCGATGATCGGCTTGCCCTGGAACTGGTGGTCGGCGATGCCTTGGTTCTTCATCCAGCTGCGGTACATGAAGCCGTTCTTGTCGGCGGTACCGAACCACTGGGCGGAGCGCAGCACGGGTTTCTTATCGGAATCAGACATAAATCGGCACTCTTATTGTTAGGCTTTATTTGTAAGACTAAAGGCTGCAGGTGACGACTAAAATAGGCCGAAAATGTCACGAGTGGAAGAGTTGTAGTCTTAAATAGTAATACTATATAGTCGATCTCGACCGAGGGACGACCCTGCCGGCTTCATCCGCAGCAATGCGCACACGAAGGCAGAGGCGATCCCCGCATGCTTCCATAACAAAAACAATGAGGACCGCATCCATGAGCCAGGAACTCAGGCTTATTCGTCGCATCACCCTGAAACTCATTCCCTTCCTGATCCTGCTCTACCTGATTGCCTATGTGGATCGCTCCGCCGTCGGTTTCGCCAAGCTGCACATGGGCGCGGACGTCGGCATCGGTGACGCGGCCTATGGCATGGGTGCCGGCCTGTTCTTCATCGGCTACTTCCTGCTGGAAATCCCCAGCAACCTGATGCTCGAACGCTTCGGCGCGCGGCGCTGGTTCGCGCGGATCATGCTCACTTGGGGCGCGATCACCATGGGCATGGCCTTCATCCAGGGCCCGACCAGCTTCTATGTCATGCGCTTCTTGCTCGGCGCTGCCGAAGCAGGGTTCTTCCCGGGCGTTCTGTACTACATCACCCAATGGTTTCCGGTCCGCCATCGCGGCAAGATCCTCGGCCTGTTCATCCTTTCCCAACCCATCGCAATGATGATCACCGGCCCGATTTCCGGCGGTCTGCTGGGCATGGAAGGGGTGGCCGGGCTGCATGGCTGGCAATGGCTGTTCCTGTGCATCGGTGCGCCGGCGATCCTGCTGACCCTGCCGGTGTTGCGCTGGTTGCCTGATGGCCCGAAAGACGTGAAATGGATGGACCCGGTCGAGAAGCAATGGCTCGCCGGCGAGCTGAAAAAAGACCTGGAAGAATACGGTCAGACCCGCCACGGTAATCCGTTGCATGCGCTGAAGGACAAACGCGTCCTGTTGCTGGCGCTATTTTATCTCCCCGTCACGCTGAGCATTTATGGCCTAGGCCTCTGGCTGCCAACGCTGATCAAACAGTTCGGCGGCAGTGACCTGACCACGGGTTTCATTTCTGCCGTGCCCTACATCTTCGGCATCGTCGGCCTGTTGATCGTGCCGCGCAGCTCCGACCGGCTCAATGACCGCTATGGCCACTTGGCGGTGCTGTATGTGATCGGCGCGATCGGTTTGTTTCTGAGCGCGTACCTGACGGTTCCGGTGCTGCAACTGGCGGCGCTGTCGCTGGTAGCGTTCTCGCTGTTTTCCTGCACGGCAGTGTTCTGGACCTTGCCCGGTCGTTTCTTCGCCGGTGCCAGTGCAGCGGCGGGCATTGCGCTGATCAACTCGGTGGGCAATCTGGGCGGCTACATTGGCCCCTTCGTTATCGGCTGGTTGAAAGAACTGACCGGCAATCTGGCCAGCGGCCTGTACTTCCTTTCGGGCGTGATGATCTTCGGCCTGATCCTGACCGGCGTGGTCTACCGTGTTCTGGAACGCAAGCACGTCTTGCCCGAATCGAAATTCGCCGCCAGCGCGCGCGGCTCTCGTTAACCTCAGGCCGCATGTAGGAGCGTGGCTTGTCCCGCGATCGTCGACGAAGTCGTCGTGAATCGGAATGATCCGTGTGTCAGGCACACCGGGTTTTCCGGATTTGCTGCCGGTCCCCGGCAGATCGCGGGACAAGCCACGCTCCTACAGGCCATGCACACATCCAAACAGGAGAATCCCATGCATTTAGTACAGTTCGAGCTGGGCAACGGCCAGCGTCGCGTCGGTCTGGTGGACGGTCCGCTGGTGCGCGAAATCCAGGGCGCCACCAGCACCCGTGAGCTGGCCCTGGCGGCCATCGAAAAGCACATCTCCCTCGCCGAGCAGGTCGACAGCCTCGGCCTGGGTGACAGCCACGATTACTCGCAGCTGCGCGCCGATCTGATGATCCTGCCGCCGCTGGATCACCCGGATCCGGCCCACTTGCTGGTCAGCGGCACCGGGCTGACCCACCTGGGCAGCGCCTCGGCGCGGGACAAAATGCACCAGCAGGGCAATGACGAAGCGGGCATGACTGACACCATGCGCATCTTCAAATGGGGCGTTGAGGGCGGCAAACCGGCGGCCGGTCAGCCAGGCGTGCAGCCGGAGTGGTTCTACAAGGGCGACGGCAGCATTGTGATTCGTCCCGGTGAGTCGTTCCCGCAGCCCCCATTCTCCGAAGACGCCGGCGAAGAGCCTGAGCTGAGCGGGCTGTACGTGATCGGTCACGACGGCAAGCCTTACCGTCTGGGTTTCGCCATCGGCAACGAGTTCTCGGATCACGTCATGGAGCGCAAGAACTACCTGTACCTCGCCCATTCCAAGCTGCGCGCCTGCTCCTTCGGCCCGGAGCTGCGGGTTGGCGATCTGCCGCAAAACCTGGCGGGCACCAGCCGCATCCACCGTGACGGCCAGGTGCTGTGGGAGAAGGAATTCCTGAGCGGCGAGGCCAACATGTGCCACAGCCTGGAAAACCTCGAGTACCACCACTTCAAATACGCCCAGTTCCTGCGGCCGGGCGATGTCCACGTGCATTTCTTTGGCACCGCGACGCTGTCGTTTGCCGACGGCATCAAGACCCAGCCGGGCGACAAGTTCGAAATCAGCCAGCATGAGTTCGGTGCGCCGTTGATCAACGGCATCAAGCCGGCCGAGGCTGTTTTCCAGCCTGGCGCTATCAAGCAGCTGTGATGCCTCGCCGCGCTGCAGAAACCCTGTAGGAGTGAGCTTGCGCGCGATGCGACGGTTCAGTCACTGAAAGGGGTGACTGGAATCACGCTATCGCGAGCAAGCTCACTCCTACAGTTGCTTGCCTGCTAGCGGCTGCGCTCGATACGACACCCATAAAAACAAAACGAGGTGCGACCCATGACCGCCACTGCCATCCCGCTGGAACGGGTCGATGCCGACGCGCTCGAGGACAGCATCTACCGCAAGGTGAGCTGGCGAATCGTGCCGTTGTTCATCGCCTGTTTCCTGTTTGCCTACCTGGACCGCGTCAACATCAGCTTCGCCAAATTGCAGATGGCCAGCGACCTGGGTTTCAGCGAAACGGTTTACGGTCTGGGCGCGAGCCTGTTCTTCGTCGGCTACTTCCTGTTCGAAGTGCCGAGCAACGTGCTGCTGCACAAGATCGGCGCGCGGATCTGGATCGCGCGGATCATGGTCTCGTGGGGCATCGCGTCGGCGTGCATGATGTTCGTGCAGACCGAATTCTGGTTCTACACGCTGCGCTTTCTGATCGGCGTGATGGAAGCGGGCTTCGTCCCCGGCGTGCTGTATTTCTTCACCCAGTGGTATCCGGGCTCACGTCGGGCGCGGGTGAACTCCTACTTCAAAAGCTCCATCTGCCTGTGCGGGATTGTCGGCGGTCCGATTGCGGGCCTGATCCTCGGTCACTTCGACGGCGTCATGGGCCTGGCCGGCTGGCGCTGGCTGTTCCTCATCGAAGGCATCCCTTCCATTCTGCTGGGCGGCGTGGTGTTCTGGCTGGTCAAGGACCGTATCGAAGACGCTACCTGGCTCAGCGATCAGGAGAAGCAAGTGGTGCTGGCGCGCATGGCGAAAGAGGCCAGGCCCGTCGTCAAACAGACCGTGAAAGATATCTGGAAGCACCCGACCACCTACGTGATGTCAGGCATTTACCTGTGCCTGGTCATGGCGCTGACCGGCCTGTTGTTCTGGATGCCGCAGCTGATCAAAACCGCCGGTGTGGCCGACACCCTGAACATTGGCCTGCTGACGGTGATTCCGTATGTAGGCGCGGTGATCGGTAACCTGCTGATCGGCGCCAGCTCCGACCGCCACGGCGAGCGCCGCTGGCACATGGCAGGCTGCGCGACGCTGACGGCTGCGGGCTATCTGGTCTGTGCGTTGTTTCCCGGGCAACTGGTACCGCTGATGATCGGCATGACCATGATCATGACCGGCATCATTGCCTGGATGCCGATCTTCTGGACCATCCCGCCGCGCTTCCTCACCGGCATCGCTGCGGCTGCGGGCATTGCGCTGATCAACTCCCTGGGGCAACTGGGCGGGATCATCGCGCCGTTCATGGTCGGTCGCATCAAGGACCTCACCGGCACGGCAACGCCTGCGCTGTTCGCGTTGTTCGCCGTCAGCGTGCTGGCCATCGCGCTGATCGTCTGGGGCATCCCGGCGCGTTACTACGCCAGGGAAGCGGTTCAGGACTGAACCTGCGGTCGCCAGACGCCGAGGCCAGCGCTTCGGCGTCTTTTCACCTATCATTCGCGCTTTCACTGATGCGAACGACTGCCATGACCACCACACCTGATTCCCTGCGCGCTGAACTCCAGACTGCGCTGACCGCCCACAGCATGCTGGAAATCGACGGCCTGCACGCCTTCGAATTCACCCTCGACGAAATGCTCCAGATCGAAAGCATGGACGGCCGCGAGCGCAAGGTCTGGCGCTTCTCGCTGGCGCAGATCGACGCCGCCGAATTCGATGCCGCCTTGCAAAGCTGGGTCATCAACGACGGCAATGCCGACCACCGCATCCTTGTGCTCAATGGCATCTCGGCAAGTGACGAGGATGAAGAGGGCGAGCAGGAATAAGCCCGCGCCCATCAATCAAGGCGACATTTTTGAACTCAATGCGGATCTGTGGCCGGATCGGGATCAAATGTAGGAGCGCGCTTGCCCGCGATTGCGGTGGGGCAGCGAGATATTCAGTGGCTGACACAACGCATTCGCGGGCAAGCGCGCTCCTACAAGGGATTTGTGTCGTTTAGAGATGCTGCGGTCGATCTGGCTCCTACCGACTTGTTACGTGCCGCGTATGAGCGACACGTCCCGCCATTTCACGACGCCCAGCCAGCAACTACTTTCTCCACCACGCTGTCATAGCCCATGACCTTCCGCGTGCACGGCGCGCCAACAACTCCAACAAGAGAACAGCCCAATGACTCCCAGACTTCTGCCGTGGTTAGCGCTCGCCAGCAGCCTTTCCGCGCTCTCCGTTCAGGCCAAACCCATGACTGATTACGACGTACTGGTCGGCTCCTACACCGCCGGCACCAGCGAAGGCATTTACCGACTCGGTTTCAACACCCAGACCGGCCAGCTCGACGCCAAACCGCGTCAGGTGATCAACAGCGACAACCCGTCCTGGCTGACGCTCTCCAAAGACCAGCGCCACTTGTTCGCGGTCAACGAGAACGGCCCGGGCCAGAAAGACGTCGTCGGCAAGGTCAGCAGCTACGCCATCGACCCCAAGACCCACGCCGTGTCGTTCCTCAATCAGGTTGAAACCAAAAGTGACGAGCCGACCCATTCCGGCCTGAGCCTGGACGGGCGTTTTCTGTTCGTCGCCAACTACGCCGTGCACCCTGATCCGGGTGGCCTGCTGGCGGTGGTGCCGGTCGGCAAGGACGGCAAACTCGCGCCGGTGGTGCAGACCGCGACCCACGAAGCGAGCAAGGTCAATCCGGAGCGTCAGGCTTCATCCCACGTCCACGCCGCGGTACCGACGCCGGATGGCAAGTACCTGATCGCGATGGACTTGGGCGCCGACAAGATGTTCGTTTTCAACTATGACGCCAAGAAGCCCCAGCCGCTGCAACCCGCGAAAGTGCCTTCGGTCGATCTGCCAGCGGGCAGCGGTCCGCGTCACCTGACCTTCAGCAAAGACGGCAAGCACGCTTGGCTGACCATGGAAATGACGGCGCAAGTGGCGGTGTTTGACTACCACGACGGCGTGTTCAAGCAGACCCAACTGGTGGACCTCGCCAACAAGGAAGGTCAGCAAAACCGCGCTGCCGGTGGCCTGCACACCTCGCCGGACGGCAAATTCCTCTACGTTGCCAACCGTGGCGAAGTGAATGAGTTGCTGGTGTTCAGCATTAACGCTGCCAACGGCCAGCTCAAGGAAATCCAGCGCCGCGCCGTGGAAGGCAAGGAGCCGCGCGAATTCGCCTTCGACCCGAGCGGCCACTTTGTGCTGATCGCTAACCAGAAGAGCAACCAGATCGTGACCGTTCGCTTTGACCCGAAAACCGGCCTGCTGGGCGACACCGTGCAGAAAGTCGACTTCGATTCGCCATCCGACTTTCATTTCCTCACGGCCAAGTAATCCCCAAGCAAGCACATAAGCGACACTTTGACGCAGGCTCAACCCTTGGTTTTCAAGGGCTCTGGGCCTGTATCAATTCAGGTGATATGGGCTAGTGCCAGAAAAGATTTTTTCCAGAACATCCTCGGGCGTAACTTTCATTCCACGGCCACGACGGTCAAGACTTGAAACGACACACCACAGCGAGGTACCCACCATGAACTTCAACATCTTCTCCATCATCGCCGCGTCCGCCATCTCCGCCACGGTTGCATTGCCTGCCAGTGCCAGTGTTGAAGCCACCGACAAAAAAGTCAGCTCGACCCAGAGTTACACCCCGAAGTACCTGCAACAAAGCGCCAACTTCTACGCCGCTCTGGATCACAAGATTCAACAATGAATAGCTATTCGAAGTGAATCCATTCCCCGTTAACGAACGTATCGTTGCCGGGGAATGGATTTGTAAGAACCTGATAAGAGCTGCAACTGTTTGATCACCGGAAAACGCTTTCGCGAGCAACTTCGTCTTCCACAGGTTGATGCGACCCACTGACCATTGCGTGTCAGGCCCTGCATCAAGTGCCGGCGAGCTTGTTCGCGAAAGCGTTGGATTCCTCCCCTTTGGTCCCCGTCTGCTGGATAAGCGATGGGGATTTTTTTGTGGGTTGGATTCAAGGGGCGATGATGAACTTGTGGGGGCGAGCTTGCTCCGTTCTGAGCGCTTTCCAATAAGATTGTCCCAAGCGTCGCAGGCGTATTCCAATACTTTGCGGGTCAAAGAACGAGATTTTGTAAAAGACAGGTAATTTTATTTCGGAGACTTGTCTGGAGATCTATGCATCTTCTATTGCGACTGGATTTCCCCCCGTCTGATTCGAAATTAACTTGTAGAGCTCCCCCAGGCTCGGCGAAATAAAGTAGAGACTTCCACTATCGTTTATCTCTGGAATATCTGTATCTCTTATTGAATTGTATTCATGTGAGTGAGTTCGATCCCAGTAGTAGATACCAGTCCTTTTAGGTTCTGAGACAATCACATAAGGGTTACCCCCGCCATCTTCGCCAATAGCAATGGCATTATTGAGGAAAGCAAGCTCCTCAATAAATTCTTGATTGAACGCCACCACATCGTTGCATTCTTCTTCAGGGAGCCACCCAAATAGCCGATCAAAGCTAATGAGTCCCTCTGCGATCGAGCTCAGAGGGATTTCTACGTAATCGGGAGCCGCTATAAAAAAGCCATTCATTTCTTGCAAAAAAATGCGGTACTCTATTGGAAGAGACTTGCCTAGCGCCAATTCAACTTGAGCTATGTCAGTCGCGGTCAGTCCTCTTTTATATACTATAGGCATTTCGTTACCCGCAATAACAAGTGGATTTAATGTTTTTACCCCGGCTGTTATCTAAGCTCGAAAAAAAGTGGTCAAGGCTATTATCCACCTGACCACTGAATTACTGCACAACCCAAAAAATCAAATCAGACCAAAATACATTTCTAGGAATTTATTAAAGCTTGACCACTGCGGCTTTAATTTTCCTTGCGTAAAGTCAGTCAGATCTTGCCCCAGTGACAACTCCACCACCTCGCCGCTGACTTTGTTATAGAAAAATCCCCCTTCACCTTCAAAGCTGTCCAAAGGAAGGTACTCCTTAGGAAGGTTGAGGGTTTCATGTGCTCGCTTTAAAGCAAGATCATAATTAGAATTCTTAGAAAACCAACACACTTGGTATATCTCTTTTCCCTTTTGGATAAAGGTCGGACCGTCCTCCGCGTGAAGGTAAAATTCTGCAAAGTCGGACGACACGTCCACTCCTAGTTTTTGGAGTTCTACTTCATATTCAGGGCTCGCATCATCGAACCACCAACCTTGGGTCTTGCAAAAGTTAACAATCTTTTCGGAGAGCATTTTATTTATCCACAGTTTGCAGCGACTCTGGAACCACCAGACCAGCGTAGTCAGCTGGTGATAGCTGTAGCTGACGGTCCGACCAAGCGGATCAGTCTCTTCAACCAGACGCGCGTATTCGTCGTACTTGAACGTCAGACGGTTGCCATCTGGCAGCGTCAGTCCGGTCATGTTCCCGTTGTCATCGATCTCGATCTCGATCGCGTAACGTTCGCCACCGTAGTCACGGCCGGCGAAGACGCGATGATCTTCGTTGTAGTGCACCTCCAGCCCGCGGCTCAAGACGTCAACCGCCCAGGAAATCCGATTTTTGAAGTCGTAACGGAAATGAAAGTTCTCGCCGTCACTGGTCCAGTGCTCCATCACGCGCGGCTGACCGTCACGGGTTTCCCGGCGGTAGTTGCAGCTCAGGCCCGGGGCGTTGCTGTGACTGACATCACGCCGTCGGCGTAGCTGAAACGACGCATGGGCGAGCTGACTGTCGTTGTCGTACCGATACTGGACGAGGGTTTCAACGGCCAAGTGTCGACCACGCGTTTGACGTCGGTCAAGCGGCCCAGCGGATGTAGTAATCCAATTGGACGCGCACGCCGCCAGTAGCACTGATGTCAGTGAGCGTGCCGGCGACGATGCACGTGAAATACGGTTCAAATGACTCCGTATTCTTCACAACGATAACTCGACATGACTTCCGCAAAACATATCCTGCAGCGCGTGCTTCAATGCAGATTTTTGATCTTGCGAGTGATCCCTATCTTGAAAAAACTTAGCCACATGGGTTCTCGCCCCGAAGAATTCCGCAAACTCAGGTCTAACTACTAATTCCAACCTATCGGAGTGGTAGGAGATTTTTTCTATCGCATTAGATCTCTCATATTTAGATTCATCTGTTAGAAGCCCGATACCATCATCCACGGTAGCGTTATCTTCATCATCCAAGCGCGTAATGATGATGAAGTTCGAAGGGTTTTCGGGATGATCGCCCAAGCCAACGGTCATAACTCCATCTTCTTCATAACTTCTTATAGTAGACGCGACAAAGCTTTTCATTGATGATTCCTCAATTAGCCGCAGGCATCCGATCGCCTTCGTCGTAGGCGTTGTCCTGCCGTGCATCCTGATTCACCTTAACTCCATATTTTTTGCAGCTGCTCCGCCCTATCGCCGTAGCCGATTCCATCAACCCATGTCACATGCCCGCCCAAGCTGTGGCTACCTTGGCCCGTCAGAGCGCTGTTGGTTGTGAAAGCATACTATTCAAAAACTGTTCTTTACCAAGCGATCTTTAAATTGAACACCAACTATTTGATTTGAGTCGAACAACTGCTTCACCCGCTCAACTGCCAGCATTACCGTAAAATCCTCTTCCGCCCGAAATATGTCAACAGCTGGAGAAATGTCTTTTTTAAGCACAATATCCGTGTATTTTTTTGGACCATCGGGGATATAACTCAACAACGGCTCGCACTTTGAATTTTTTGAATCGAAAGCTGCCAACGCATTGGTAGTATTTACGACTTTATAACCCTTATACTCCTTACCTTTGATATATATATCGGCATCGATGAACTGCAAGCCAGAAATGTTGGAGCTTACTAAAATATCGTAAAGCCTAGGACTGATAAAATTAGGACCATCGCTGAAGAGAAAGTCAAATCCCAAAACCCTTTCTAGACTTACGCGCTTGTCTAAGCGTAACTCTAAGGCCCAGGTACCAGTCACCTCAGCGCCGGTTTTTAGTTCTATTGAATCTTGTCCCGTCAGGATCTTACTCTTGAACCAGTAACTTTCCGGATAAGTGTCCGATATTTGCATAATAAAAGCCTTAACCACAGATAGCCCCCTTACTGAACTCTTATTGAGAATTGTTCTCCAGGTCGCAGACCTTTTCATTCATCAGCAATGACGCTGTCGACCGCGTAGCGGTTTTTCCAGATGGTGCTGTTCGAGAACGGAGATCCAGCTATCGATATTAACCAGCATTAACACCTGAATCATGAATAGAATGACTGGGATAAAGTTTTCAGCCACCTCTCTAAATGAGTCTTAAAGAGCACTTAAGAGCCAAATACAAAAAAATCAATTTTTCAAATAATCACCAAACCAAAAATTCACAGCATTCTCATTAATTCCATACTTACCCAGCCAGAAATCAACGGGATAGCTCCAGTCGGTGGACCTGGATTTCTTTGGAACCAAGCCAATATTTTTATATTCGTTTAGGAATCCTTTGTGTTCAGGCGTCTCAAGTACTCCTAGATGACCAAGCAAGTCAAGTAATCCTCTAGACTCATCTTGGGAAAACTTGAGCTCGTTAATCCCTCTAATTTTTTTTTCCAAAATAACTGGTGTATCACCAGCGCTGGCCGAGCTCAGTACAGACAGCACAGCTTTCATTTTTTTCCCAGAAGGGACAGAGAATTCACGCTCCCTATTGCTCTCAGCCAAGAAGAAATATAGCTGCTCCGGAGCTCCATTATTAGTTGAGCCCCCGAGATAACGCATCGCATTAACTAGCGTGAAGTCAACTTTTCTTTTTTTGAAACCGCTGCAAATACCACATTGAATACCAGCGTGCGACTCAAACTTATGATCTGGGAATTTTTGCATTATTGCATAAGCCGAAAGCGCAGCTCTTTTTTGAGGCTCATTGTTCTCCAAGCCCGAAAGAAATTCTTGCACCACTTTACTTTTCTCAGCCTTAGCCATTTCAATGTGAAGCTTCTCAATCAGATCGTCATGCTCCATTTCGACGACCGGGAAAATCATCTCATATTCTTTTAATACCTCAATAGAAGATGAGTCCTGCATGTTATCAACAGATCCACTTCGCAAAAAATCCTTCAATGCCTTATTTAGTTTCGTATTAATCATAAAACACCTTAACAAGTAGCGCCTTTCACATTAGCAGGCTTTCCAGCAATATTAGAAGATTTTCTGGTTTCGATCCCGGGCAACGCACTGATCTTACTAGCGCCTTTCGCCTCGAGGTAGGTGCTCGCTGCACTCATTCTTTCCGCGCCAACGCGTGTTGAGAGCTTGGCCTCGGATATACCCTGAATTTTGTTACCTCTAACATTAGCACTGCCACGCCCCAGCACCTGACGCTCCCGAATACCTGA
This sequence comes from Pseudomonas graminis, assembly GCF_900111735.1. Classification (GTDB taxonomy): domain Bacteria; phylum Pseudomonadota; class Gammaproteobacteria; order Pseudomonadales; family Pseudomonadaceae; genus Aquipseudomonas; species Aquipseudomonas graminis. The sequence goes on from NZ_FOHW01000017.1 coordinate 123,680, forward strand.
GCTTTCGATGCCTCGGACAGTGTCATATGATGTCCCTTTAGCAGTAACTTGCGTAATACTATCCCCACTCGCCAACCGTGGACCATCTGCTCCTACCTTGCCTTCGTGACGGCGCATCACATCACTGAGCGAAGCGTTGTCGGATGCCCGGCCGTGATAGAAAACATCGCCTTTGGCATCTGACAGAAAATAGTTCCAATCCAGCCCTAGGGGGTCAATCCAGGCAACAGGGTTATTACAGTACCCATAGAAATTAGTCCCCCCATCTAACCCAATCGGATCTTGCGTTATAAACCGCCCAATCTCCGGATCGTAATACCTGAACGTGTTGTAGTGCAGTCCCGTTTCCTCGTCAAAGTACTGACCTTGGAACCGCAGATTCTGTTCAATCTCACTTACCGCAAGCGACTCGATCTCCCCCCACGCCTTGTACGTCGCCTGCCAGACAATCTGGCCATCCACATCCGTCATCTCCAGCGGCGTGCCGATCTGGTCGGTGTGGAAGTAGTAGAGCTTTTGCTCTGGCTCACCCTCGTTTTGGTCGACCCGGGCAAGTGGCGCATAGCTGCCCGGCTCGTAAATGTAGAGGCTACTCTGCGCCGGCGTTTCCTCACGCAGCAGGCGCAAACCTTGCCAGAGGAATTGCTTGTGCTCGGTTTGGCCTGCAATCTCGGACGTCTTCCCGACGCGCCGCCCCAGGCTGTCGTACCGATACGTGCCAACGCTGTGCACCTGGCTGTTGACCATCGTTTCCGAGCGCACAAGTCGGTTTTCGCAGTCATACGTAAACGTCTGCAGCTTGCTCAGCCCTGAGCGCTTTTCGATCAGGTTGCCCCAAGCATCGTAGGTATATTCCTGATCGCGCCATTGCTTGATTCGGTTGTCTTTGACGTGGTCGAACTGGCTGGTATTGAAATTCAGACGGTTAGCCGCAGCGTCGTAGCGAAACTCCTCGCTATCCACCAATCGCCCAGTGTCGCGACTGTGCAGCTGCCCGTTGGCTTCATACTCGTACTTAATCTCGCCACGCAGTTTGTCGAGCGTGCGGGTCAGTTCTCCCGCTGGATC
>NZ_FOHW01000019.1 GCF_900111735.1 Pseudomonas graminis
AACCAGGAGCAAGCACCCTTGGTTACTTGGGGTGCTTTTCCAAGTAACTCGCCGAAGGCGAAACAGTCTGCCCCCAGGCAGACGCTCTTGATCTTAAGGATCTTGATCTTGATGTTGATCTCGATCAAAACACCGTTTGGCCTGTAAACTCCCGCCCATTGCTGCCTGGAGTAACCTATGCGCGAAGAGTTGAATCAGGGCCTTATCGATTTCCTGAAGGCCTCCCCCACCCCCTTTCATGCCACCGCAAGCCTCGTCCAACGCCTCGAAGGCGCCGGCTACCAGCGCCTCGACGAACGCGAGCCCTGGTACACCGAAGCGGGCGGCCGCTACTACGTCACCCGCAACGACTCCTCCATCGTCGCCTTCAAACTCGGTCGCCTGTCGCCCCTCACCGGCGGCATTCGCCTCGTCGGCGCGCACACCGACAGCCCGTGCCTGCGCGTCAAACCGCAACCCGAACTGCAGCGCCAGGGCTTCTGGCAACTGGGCGTCGAAGTCTACGGCGGCGCCCTGCTTGCCCCGTGGTTTGACCGCGACCTCTCCCTCGCCGGCCGCGTCACTTTTCGCCGGGACGGCAAAGTCGAAAGCCAGCTGATCGACTTCAAGCTGCCGATCGCGATCATCCCCAACCTCGCGATCCACCTCAATCGCACCGCCAACGAAGGCTGGGCGATCAACCCGCAGACCGAACTGCCGCCGATACTGGCCCAGGTCGCCGGTGACGAACGTCCCGACTTCCGTGCCCTGCTGACTGACCAACTGGCCCGCGAACACGGTCTGAACGCCGACGTCGTCCTCGATTACGAACTCAGCTTCTACGACACCCAAAGCGCCGCCGTCATCGGCCTCAACGGTGACTTCATCGCTGGCGCCCGGCTCGACAACCTGCTGTCCTGCTTCGCCGGGTTGCAAGCGTTGCTCAATGCCGACGGCGACGAAACCTGCCTGCTGATCTGCACCGACCACGAAGAAGTCGGCTCCACGTCCGCCTGCGGTGCAGACGGGCCGATGCTGGAGCAAGTGCTGCAACGTCTACTGCCGGAAGGTGACGATTACGTCCGCACCATTCAGAAATCCCTGCTGATCTCCGCTGACAATTCCCACGGCATACACCCCAACTACGCTGAAAAGCACGACGCCAACCACGGCCCGAAACTCAATGCCGGCCCGGTGATCAAGGTCAACAGCAACCAGCGCTACGCCACCAACAGCGAAACGGCCGGCTTCTTCCGTCATTTGTGCATGGCCGAAGAAGTGCCGGTGCAAAGCTTCGTCGTGCGCAGCGACATGGCCTGCGGCTCGACCATCGGCCCGATCACGGCGGGCCACCTCGGCGTGCGGACCGTCGATATCGGCCTGCCGACCTTCGCCATGCACTCGATCCGCGAACTGGCGGGCAGTCAGGATCTGGCGCATTTGGTGAAGGTGCTGTCGGCGTTCTATGCGAGTGCCGAGTTGCCTTGATCTCAAACAACTCTTGAAAGCAGGCCGATCCATGTCCTTCACGGGTCATGGAAACGGCCTGCACCTCGCGCTGTCCCGGACTTCACAATTCCCCCTCGCCACACCCCCTCTCCCCTCGTAAACTCATCCGCCTCTGCTTGCCCCGGCACGGCTCCCACACCGCGCCACCCCAAGCGTCTGTCTATTCGAGGTTTGTTTCCAGGTGATCGCTCCCACCCGCCTTTCCGTTCTCCCCAGCCTGTTTTTCCTCTGCCTGCTGGCGCTGTTCCCGTTTGCATTGACCCACGCCGCGGGCCTGCCAAGCCTGCTCAGTGGCGGTGACAAAACGCAGCCTCAGGCTCAGGAGCCACTGGGGCAGTCCCTGGATGAGGTGATCACGTCGCTGGAAAACGATCAGCAGCGCAGCAAGTTGCTCGATGACTTGAAGAAACTGCGGGACGCCACCAGGAAAGCGCAGCCGACCGTTGAGCAAGGCGTGCTGGGCCTGATCGGCAGCTCGCTTGCCGAGCTGGAAAAACAATTCACCGGCACCGACAGCCCGCTCAGCCGCTGGGCGGACGAGGCGGGGCTGGCGGAGGACGAGTTGATGGCGCTGATGCTGCCGGCCAACCAGTGGTGGCCGATCATCTGGGGCTTTGCCGTAGTGCTGGCGATCTGGGGGTTGCTGGCGGCGGCGTTGATCTGGCTGAGCCACAAGGTGCGCTTGCGTTTCGGCCTTTCCGCCGAACTTCCGCAGCACCCGCGCCTGTCGGACATGCTGCGCTTCGCGCTGCGCAAGCTGGGGCCGTGGCTGGTGGCGCTGGTCATCACGATCTACCTGAGTTACTCGCTGCCGCCATCGCTCGGCCGGGATCTGGCGATGGTGCTTGCTTACGCGCTGGTGGTCGGCACGCTGTTCTCGGCGGTCTGTGTCATTGCGTTTTCACTGCTGGACGGGCCGCACCGGCATCGGGCGCTGTACATCCTGCGGCATCAGGCGTTTCGGCCGCTGTGGTGGATCGGCAGCTTTGCCGCGTTCGGCGAGGCGTTGAGCGACCCGCGCCTGGTCGCCAGCCTTGGCGTACACCTGGCGCACACCGCCGCAACCCTGGCCAATGTCATGGCCGCGCTGTCCACCGGCCTGTTCATCATTCGCTTCCGGCGCCCGATCGCGCACCTGATCCGCAACCAGGCCCTGGAGCGTCGCCTCAAACGCCGCGCCCTGAGCGACAGCATCGAGGTCCTCGGCACGTTCTGGTACCTGCCAGCGCTGGTGCTGGTGGGCGTTTCCCTGTTCGCCACGTTCTTTTCGGCGGGCGACACCAGTACCGCATTACGTCAGGCCCTGATCTGTACCGTGCTGCTGGTGATGTGCATGGTCATCAACGGCCTGGTGCGGCGTCATTCACTCAAGCCAAGCCACGCTCACAAGCGTCATGCGCTGTATTCGGACCGCCTGAAAAACTTCTTTTATACCGTCGCGCACTTGCTCATCTGGCTGGTGTTCATAGAACTCGGCCTGCGGGTCTGGGGGCTGTCGTTGATTGGTTTCGCCGAAGGTGACGGCCGCGACATCAGTCTCCGATTGATCGGGCTGGCGGCGACGCTGATGTTTGCCTGGCTGATCTGGATTCTCGCGGACACGGCGATTCACCACGCCCTCACCCGCTCGCGCAAAGGCCTGGCCAATACCCGCGCGCAGACCATGATGCCGCTGATTCGCAACGTGCTGTTCGTGACCATTTTCATCATCGCGCTGATCGTCGCCCTGGCGAACATGGGCATGAACGTGACGCCGCTGCTGGCGGGTGCGGGTGTGATCGGTCTGGCCATCGGCTTTGGCGCGCAGTCACTGGTGGCGGACCTGATCACCGGGCTGTTCATCATCATCGAAGACTCGCTGGCCATCGACGATTACGTGGACGTCGGCGGCCACCTGGGCACCGTGGAAGGCCTGACCATCCGCACCGTGCGCCTGCGCGACATCGACGGCATCGTACACACCATTCCGTTCAGCGAGATCAAGAGCATCCAGAACTACTCCCGGGAGTTCGGTTACGCGATTTTCCGCATCGCAATTCCAGCGAACATGAACATCGACGACGCGCTGAAGATGGTCCGTGACGTCGGCCAGAAGATGCGCACCGACCCACTGCAACGGCGCAACATCTGGTCGCCGCTGGAGATTCAGGGGGTGGAGAGTTTCGACTCGGGTAACGCCATTCTGCGCGCGCGCTTCAAGACCGCGCCGATCAAGCAATGGGAAGTGTCCCGGGCGTTCAATCTGTCGCTCAAAAGGTATCTGGACGAGTCCGGCATGGACCTGGCGACCCCGCGTCTGAACGTGCAGGTCAGCACTACTGGCGGGCGTGTGAACAAAGTGCGCGAGAAGAAGGACGATGCTTCGGTATAAGTCGGCCTAGATATCCGCGACCACCGCGCTCACGTGAATTGCGTCATGGCGCCAGTATTCCAGGTCACAATCGATCAGCCGTCCGCGCTGGTCGTGGTTGACCCGGGCAATGCGCAGGCCCGGGCTGCCGATGGAGACTTTCAGCGCACCCGCCGCTTCCACGGGTAACGCCGTGGGCACCATCTCGAAACGCACCTGGCCGTAGCGAATGTCGTAATGGCGGGCGTAGAGCTCGGTCAGCGACTGGTTCAGGTCCAGCTCGAGGATCTGCGGGAAGTACTCAGGGTTGAGGTAATGCTCGACGTACAGCACCAGTCGCTCATCAATGCGGCGGGCGCGGCAGATCTGGATCACGCTCGACAGCGCCGGCAATTGCAGCAAACCGCAAATCACGGCGGAGGCCGGTTGCAGCCGCGCGGAAATCACTTGGGTCGCAGGCACTCGGCCCTGGGCCTGAACCATTGCGTGAAAGTGGCTGCGCCGCATCAGGTCATAGGCCAGTCGCGGAGGTGAAATGAACCAGCCGCGCCGCTCCTCACGGTAGATCAAGCCCCTAGCCTCCAATTGCACCAGCGCCTCGCGCAAGGTGATGCGTGTGGTATCGAAGACCTCGCTCAGCTTGCGCTCAGCCGGCAACTTGCTGCCCGGCGGCAATAGACCGTGTTCAATCTGCTCTTGCAGCGCATTGCAGATGGTCGTCACCGCTCGGGGCATTTCTTCGCGCATTGCGTTACCTATCTGGACTAGACCAGCGCTATTTAAGGGCAGCGTCGCTCGCTGCCTGGCCCGTTTCGGTGCTCCAGAGCCTAGGCAGCGTAGATGACCGTTGCGTGACATTCCAGCAAGCCGCGGCGGCAACATCGGCGCCCAGGAAATCATCAGGGCCTTTCAGATCAGGCGCTTGAGCATGGTCTACGCTCATTTCACAGCGATCGCCGGGGCTCGGACTTGCTTCAGCAAGAGTCGGTCCAGACACGAAAGCGTCATGTTACTGGCCTAACTTGGCTCAGGTATTGCTGACCTAGACCAACCATCCGCAACGACCACTTCTATGAGTCCGTCGAGAAGTGCACAAAGGAGCTTCGAATGAAACACCTTTTGCTGGCATCACTCCTGGGTTCGGCCATCGCGCTGAGCACTTCGGCCATGGCCGCCGACACCGATCTCAAAACCCTCGAAGCCGCCGCCAAGGCCGAAGGCGCGATCAACAGCGTGGGCATGCCCGATGACTGGGCGAACTGGAAAGGCACCTGGACCGACCTGACCGCCAAGTACGGTCTGGTGCACATGGACACCGACATGAGCTCGGCCCAGGAAGTGGCCAAGTTCGATGCGGAAAAAGACAACGCCAGCGCCGACATCGGCGACGTAGGTGCAGCGTTCGGCCCGATCGCTGTCGCGAAGGGCGTCACCCAGCCCTACAAGCCGAGCACCTGGGCGCAAGTGCCAGATTGGGCCAAGGATAAAGACGGTCACTGGGCGCTGGCCTACACCGGCACCATCGCTTTCATCGTCAACAAAAAGCTGCTGCATGGCTCGGACGTACCGACCAAATGGGCTGACCTGAAGAATGGTAAGTACAAGGTCACCATCGGTGATGTCAGCACCGCAGCCCAGGCTGCCAACGGTGTGCTGGCCGCTGCAATCTCCATGAAAGGCGATGAAACCAACCTCGCGCCGGGCCTGCAACTGTTCACCGAACTGGCCAAGCAGAAGCGTCTGGGCATTAACAATCCGTCGATTCAGTCGATGGAAAAAGGCGAAGTGGAAGTGGGCGTGGTCTGGGACTTCAACGGCCTGAGCTACAAGGCCAAGATGACCAATCCTGACGACTACGTCGTGCTGATCCCGTCCGACGGTTCGGTGATCTCGGGTTACACCACGATCATCAACAAATACGCCAAGCACCCGAACGCCGCCAAGCTGGCCCGTGAATACATCTTCAGCGACGCCGGCCAGATCAACCTGGCAAAAGGCAACGCGCGCCCGATCCGCGCCGAACACCTGACGCTGCCGCCAGAGGTGCAAGCCAAGCTGCTGCCTAACGAGCAGTACAAGAACGTGACACCGATCAAAGACGCTGCAGCGTGGGAAAAAACCTCGAAGGCCCTGCCACAACAGTGGAACGAGCAAGTCATCGTCGAGATGCAGTAATAGGCGAACGGCGCTTCAGAAATTGGGCGCCGTTTTCACAGTCACCCCCAGCCTTGCAGGAGTGAGCTTGCTCGCGATTTCGGTGTGTCAGTCAACCTGTCTGTCGCAGGCATACCGCAATCGCGAGCAAGCTCACTCCCACAGTAATGTTTGGCGATCCACCCTCCGGAGAGGCCATGAAACACAACGTCATCCTCATCCTGCTGGACGGCCTGAGTTACAGCGTGGCGCACCATGCGATGGGGCATTTGCTGGCCTACCGAAATGCAGGCCGCGCGGCGTTGTACAAACTCGAATGCGAACTGCCGTCGCTGTCCCGCCCGCTGTATGAATGCATTCTGACCGGCGTTGCGCCCATCGACAGCGGCATCGTGCACAACCAGGTTTCCCGGCTTTCCAACCAGCGCAGCGTGTTCCATTACGCCACCGACGCCGGACTGACCACCGCCGCCGCGGCGTATCACTGGGTCAGCGAGCTGTACAACCGCAGCCCGTTCATTGCCGCACGCGACCGCCACACCGACGACGCCGACTTGCCGATCCAGCACGGCCACTTCTACTACGTCGATCACTACCCCGATTCCCACCTGTTCGACGACGCCGAGCATCTTCGAACGGCCCACGCGCCTAATTTCCTCTTCGTCCACCCGATGAACATCGATGACGCCGGCCACAAGCACGGCCTCGACACCCCGCAGTACCGCAACAGCGCACGCTCCGCCGACATCATCCTGGCCGAGTACCTGCAGCGCTGGCTGGATGCGGGCTACCAAGTGCTGGTGACCGCCGACCACGGCATGAACAACGACCGCTCCCACAATGGCGTGCTGCCGGAAGAACACGAAGTCCCTCTGTTCGTGATCGGTGACGCCTTCAGCCTCGACGCCGATGCGCGACCGAAACAAACCGAGATCTGCGGCACTGTCTGCGAACTGCTCGGTGTGCCCCACGACAAACCTGTGTGCAAAGAGGTGCTCAAGTGAACTCACAAAGCCGCGGCAAATGGCTGGCGCTGTTGTGCCTCGTGCCTTTTGCGGTGTTCTTCATCGCGTTCCAGATCGCGCCGCTGGCCTGGGTGGCGATCAACAGCCTGCAATCGGACGCCGGCTGGGGCATCGACAACTTCATCAAGGCGTTCAACTCGCGGTTCTACCGTCAGGCCATGCAGTACAGCCTGGAGATCAGTTTCTGGTCGAGCCTGATCGGCATCGTCATCGCGATCCTCGGCAGTTATTCCCTGCGTAAAGTGCCGTCGCGCCTGCGGGATTTCGTCAGTGCGTTCGCCAACATGACCAGTAACTTTTCCGGGGTGCCGCTGGCGTTTGCCTTCATCATCCTGCTCGGTTTCAACGGCGCGCTGACGCTGATTCTGAAACAGGCCGGGATCATCGATGACTTCAACCTGTACTCGAAAACCGGCCTGATCATTCTGTACACCTACTTCCAGATCCCCCTGGGCGTGCTGCTGCTCTACCCGGCCTTCGACGCGCTGCGGGAAGACTGGCGCGAGTCGGCGTCACTGCTGGGCGCCAGCGGCTGGGACTTCTGGCGACACATCGGCATTCCGGTGCTGACGCCCGCGCTGCTCGGCACCTTCGTGATCCTGCTGGCCAACGCGCTGGGGGCCTACGCTACGGTGTATGCGCTGACCACCGGCAATTTCAACGTCCTGCCGATCCGCATTGCGGCGATGGTGGCGGGTGACATCACCCTGGACCCGAACATGGCCAGTGCCCTGGCGATGATTCTGGTGGGGATGATGACGCTGGTGACCGTCGTGCATCAGTGGCTGTTGAAGAGGAGCTACCATGTCTCGCGCTGAACGCCGCCCGCCGGGGCTTTACCACCGCGTCGTGGTGTACCTGCTGTTTCTGATTCTGCTGGCGCCGTTGCTGGGCACCTTTGTGTATTCGATCGCCACCAGTTGGTCGGCGACGATTCTGCCCGATGGCCTGACCTACAAATGGTACGTCGCGCTGTGGAGCGATCCGCGTTTTCTGCGCGCGTTCGGTCAGTCGTTACTGGTATGCGTCGGCGCCCTGGCGCTGTCGGTGGTGCTGATTCTGCCGCTGCTGTTTGTCGTGCATTACCACTTTCCCAAGCTCGACGCGCTGATGAACATCCTCATCCTGCTGCCCTTCGCGGTGCCGCCGGTGGTGTCGTCGGTGGGCCTGTTGCAGCTTTACGGCTCGGGGCCGCTGGCGATGGTCGGCACGCCGTGGATTCTGATCGGCTGCTACTTCACTGTGGCACTGCCGTTCATGTACCGGGCGATCACCAACAACCTGCAGGCGATCAATCTGGTCGACCTGATGGACGCAGCGCAGTTGCTCGGCGCCAACACCTTTCAGGCCGCGTTTCTGGTGGTGCTGCCGAACCTGCGCAAGGGCCTGATGATCGCCCTGCTGCTGTCGTTCTCGTTCCTGTTCGGCGAATTCGTGTTCGCCAATCTGCTGGTCGGCACCCGCTACGAGACCCTGCAGGTGTACCTCAACAACATGCGCAACAGCAGCGGTCACTTCAACAGCGCGCTGGTGATTTCCTACTTCTTTTTCGTACTGCTGCTGACGTGGGCGGCCAACCGACTGAACAAGGACAAAGACTGATATGAGCTTCGTCAGTGTCGAAAACCTGCAGAAGAACTACGGCAGCACAGCGGTCTTCAGCGACATCAATTGCGAAATCCACAAGGGCGAATTCGTCACACTGCTCGGCCCGTCCGGCTGCGGCAAGTCCACCCTGCTGCGCTGCATCGCCGGGCTGACGTCGGTAACCAGCGGCAGGATCTTCCTTGATGGCAAAGACCTGGTGCCGGTGTCGCCGCAAAAGCGCGGCATCGGCATGGTGTTCCAGAGCTATGCGCTGTTTCCCAACATGAACGTGGAGCAGAACGTCGCGTTCGGCCTGCGCATGCAGAAAGTCAGTACCGACGAAATGAAGCAGCGGGTGGCCGAGGTGCTCAAGCTGGTGGAGCTGAACGAGTTTGCCTCGCGCTACCCGCATCAGCTCTCGGGCGGGCAATGTCAGCGTGTGGCATTGGCGCGTTCACTGGTGACCCGTCCTCGCCTGCTGCTGCTCGATGAGCCGCTGTCGGCCCTCGATGCGCGCATCCGCAAGCACCTGCGCGAGCAGATCCGCGCCATCCAACAGGAACTGGGCCTGACGACGATTTTCGTGACCCACGATCAGGAAGAAGCGCTGACCATGTCCGACCGGATCTTCCTCATGAATCAGGGCCGGATCGTGCAGAGTGGCGACGCCGAAACCCTGTACACCGCGCCGGTCGACGCCTTCGCCGCCGGCTTCATCGGCAACTACAACCTGCTGGAAGCCGACGCCGCCAGCCGCTTGATGCAACGTCCGATCAACAGCCGCGTGGCGATTCGCCCGGAAGCCATTCAATTGAGCCTGACCGGTTCGCTGGAAGGCGAAGTGCGCAGCCACAGCCTGCTGGGCAACGTGATCCGCTATCGCGTCGAGGCTCGGGGCGTGGAACTGGTGGTCGACGTGCTTAACCGCTCGGCCAGCGACTTGCACCCGAACGGCCAGCGCGTCACCCTGCACATCGAAGCGTCGGCGTTGTGTGAAGTCGCATGAATTCAACGCCAACCCTGTAGGAGCGTGGCTTGTCCCGCGATCGGCGGGGAACCCGTCGTGAAACCTGCGACGAAGGTCAGAATGACACACCGCATTGGCCTGGGTTGCTGCCGGTTCCCGGCAGATCGCGGGACAAGCCACGCTCCTACAGTTGATCTGCGTGTGAATGATTTAAGAGGACAGTTTTAATGGCTTTAGCAATTTTCGATCTGGACGAAACCCTGATCCACGGTGACTGTTCAAGCCTGTGGAGCGAGCAGATGGGGCGGCTGGGCTGGGTCGATCCCGAGTGGTTCATGAAGAAAGACCACGAACTGATGGAAGCCTACGGCAAGGGTGAACTGGCCATGGAAGATTACATGGCATTCAGTCTGGACCCGATGGTCGGGCGCACGCCGGAGGAAGTGGATTTTCTGGTGGGGCCGTGGGTCGAGGATTACATCGAGCCGATCATTTTCAGCGACGCCACCAAGGCCATCGCCGAGCACCGCGCCGCCGGTGACCGCATTCTGATCATCTCGGCATCGGGCGTGCACCTGGTCAAGCCCATTGCCGAGCGCATCGGCGTTGATGAAGTGCTGGCCATTGATCTTGAACTCGCCCATGGCGTGTACACAGGTAAAACCAGCGGCGTGCTCACCTACCGCGAAGGCAAGATCACCCGCCTGATGGCGTGGCTGGATCAGGAAGGCGAGAACCTTGAGGGGGCGAGTTTCTATTCGGATTCGCGCAATGATTTGCCGCTGCTGCAGAAGGTGGACTTCCCCCATGCGGTGAATCCGGATCCGGTATTGCGGGAAGCGGCGGAAAAGGCTGGATGGCCGATTCACCGGTGGAGATGACGCAGAGCCCCTGACTTGAGCCCTCTCCTACGGCAGGTCAACCGATGCCAGTCTTCCCGCATCCGACCAGCGGGCGCCAAACCTGTCAATTGTGACAGTAGCCAGAGAGGTCACCGCAGCGCCAAATGACTCCTGCGCATAAACCGACAGGAGTCAACACCATGGCCATTAAAGCCCGCTCGCAATACTTCCCCATCCCTGCCCATATTTCACAGACCGTCGCCAAACTGGCGGCAGACCCCATCTTCCTCGACAACGCCCGGGCTGCCAGCGCATTACTGATCCCGCCGGAGATCGACGCAGTCAATGGGCCGATTCCAAGCCCTCCGGCATTACCTGACCTTGAAGTATGGGGCGTCAACGAAGGCGCTGCGGTGACCACGCACGAACAGGGGTTGAAGGTGCACGTACCGGCTTGGTCAGATATGAATAAAGGCGACAGCGTAAACCTTCTTCTGGAAGATCTGACAGTGGCTACCGACACGATCAGATCAGACGCCCAGGTCGGTGAACGACTCAGCCTGTTCATCGCGGATGAGCGTCTGGCTGCCGGCTCTCAGGCCGTGTCCTACAAGGTGACGCGCTTCGGTCAGCAACCCGAGGCGTCGGCCGAAATGAACATTTACGTCAAACTCACGCCACCGGGTGGTCCCGATGCAGACGGTACCGACCAAGGCCACTCCGAGCTGGTCCTTACGCTGCCAGAAGAAATAATGCACAACGGTGTCGGCGCCGACGAAGCGGAAGAAGGGGTTATCGTCAAAATCGACCCCTACCCCGAAATGGCCTTGTGGGACCACATCAATTGTCATGGGGCGGCATCTTTGTTGATCATTACGTTACGGAGGAGGAAGTCGGAAGCTCGCTGGAAATCACCGTTGACAAGGACACCATCCTGAAAGCTGGCGACTCGGGGGCGAACAGCCTTGCGGTCGCGTTTATGGTCTACGACGTCGTCCAGAACCCCTCCTCGGACTGGAGCGCTGAAGCGCTCGTCACGGTGGACACCGGAAACGCCCGGTTCGACGCGCCCATCGTCAAAGAGGCCCGCAACAGACAACTGAATCTTGAGACCCTAAACGGCAAAGACGCCACTTTGCAGCTGTGGGTGCCGGGTGGGGGAAAATTCGAGGTCGGAGACAAGATTTGGGCCAAGATGGTCGGCACTACAACAGAAGGAATTGAATTGAGTTGGACCGCCGCAGAGCCCGATGTGGTGGATAATCTGCCCCAAGTCCTTGAAATCTCCGTACCCAATGACCGCATTCGATTACTTGCCAAGACACAGGCGGTGTTCAGCTATGAAGTCGAGCACCAGGGCACCGAAGAAAGGCTGAGATCAAAAGGCGAATTCATCAGCATCATCGGCGAACCGGTAAGGCTTGCCGCGCCGATCGTCGAGGAAGAGCAAGGGGGTGCTCTTGACCCTGAGCTTGCGACCGCACACGTCAAAGTGCCATGGGACGATGCCTTCCAGAAAGGGGACATGGTTGTCCTTCGCTGGATTGGTACTTACCCCGACTACGGTCCCTACGATCCGGTACTGGACGCCCACTTTGTTTCTGCTGGCGACACGACCGACCAAGAGCCCATCATCTTCGCCGTACCAGGCAAGCATCTGAAGGAAATTGAAGGGGGGACTGTTGATCTTTTTTACGTTCTGGCCAAAGACGTGGACGGTGTCACGCTGGAACGTGAATCCGCCCATACCGGGCCACTGAACGTCGGTGAGGAACGCGCCGAACTGAGGGCGCCTATTGTGGAGGGCATTGTAGATAACGCCCTGCCCCCTGATCACTCTGACACAACGCTAAAAGTGGTGCCGTACAGAGGGATGGCTATCCGCGATGAGATCCACATCACATGGGATGGCAGCATCACGGGCAAATATGTCAATTACCTCCCTGTGACCAGTCTCAACCATGACAAAGAGGTTGTCTTTCCCATAAAGGACGATCTGGTTAAAGGCAACGAAGGGGGCAAAGTAGCCGCCTCGTACAAAGTCGTTCGTGCGAATGGCGATACAAGCTACTCGGATGTTCTTGAATTCAGCGTGGGCGAGCCAGTGGCTCTCGACCCACCCGTCTTCACCAGCGTCAAAGATTCCGCAGGCAACGAAATCCCGGAAGGCGGGTCAACCGCGGATAAGACAGTGACCCTCACGGGTACAGCCGCTGCAGATCAAACGCTGCGGATCCTGGATGGGGAGACCGACGTAGCTGAGGTCGGTATAAACGCGGACGGGGAATGGGAAACGACGCTCAACGACTTGGCAGTGGCGTCGCACAGAATCGAAGCGGTGGCCAACTACACCTCCAGTCCGCAGTCAGCGGTTTATAACTTCACCGTGGCCGACACAGCCCGCCCCGTCATCACCCGGGTTACGGACTCCAAGGGCGAGTTGATACCCAATGGGGGCTCCACTTCCGATACCAGCGTGACCTTGTACGGCACCTTTGGTGCCAGTCCCATCTCACCCAGTCCGGCCATCATCAGCGTCAAAGACTCCGCAGGCAACATCATCGCCAACGGCGGATCCACGGCCGCTGACAGCGTGACCTTGAACGGTACCGCCGCAGAAGAATGAAGAGTTGATCGATCAGATGATTCGCGGTGTCGATGGGACAGCGAAGCAATCGAACGCCTGTGAGGCTGACCAGCGCCAGCATGGGTATTGATGTCCGATTAACGTGCCGGCCGGCAATCGGGCTGGCCCCGGGGACGAACAGTGCGGCGGGCAGCGCAGGTGCCGTCCTCCGCCTGTCGCGATGATCAGCCTGTTTGAAAGCCTCCAACCGGTTCTTGAAAAAACCACACGCTACACAGGGATCATTTCAGCAAGGAGCTCGTCATGAGACGCAGACTACGCACACTCTTTCCACCCCTTGACCGGAGCTACAAGGCAGCTGCGCTGCGGCCGCTATTGATCGGCGGGATGATCACGCCGGTAGAAGGCGGAGACGGTGGCATCAACGCCGATATTGGCTGTCAGGACTTTGTCCTGATCGCGATCGACCCTTGGCAGGGAATGCGTGAGAACGACCACCTGGATGTCTACTGGGACACCGATCTTGTCGCGATCTATGACGTACTGCCAGAGGACATAAATGAGCGCATCGTTCTGACGGTCTCGGGCGAATACATCAAGGATGGCTGGGTCGAAAAAGTGTTTTATCGCCTGACCCACGCCGACACTGGCCGATCAGACGATTCGGGTGCCCTGCGGGTCAAGATCAAGCTCGAACCGCCCGGCGGTTTTGACCGTCATCCTGCATTGCCAGGACACTCTGAACTCAAAGCCCCCGTGCTACCCGCTGACATTGTCGAAAACGGCGTGGATGCGGCGTGGGCGCAACGCGGCTTCCCGCTGGTTATCGAGACTTACCCCGATCGCATGGCCCGGGACACTATTAGCCTGGCATGGGGTGACGTCGTCATCGCGCATCTGGTCAGCGAAGGCGAAGCGGCAGGTGACGACCCCATCGAAATTCCTGTCGACCAGGCGACGATTCTGGCGGCCGGTGACAGCGAAAACCTGCTCGTTGACTATGAGGTGTATGACGAGGTCTATAACTTCGCTACGCCTCGTTCAATGCAGACCATCGTTTCGGTAGAAGCCGGCGCCTGGCGGCTGGAAGCGCCGATCATCGGCAATGGTACGCCCACTATCGATCTGGAGGATCTGGGAAGCGACAGCGTGCCTGTTTACATCAAAGTAACCGTGGAGAACTTCGCGCTGGAGGATGTCGTGGAAATGACATGGCGCGACGACAATGCCGCCAACGAGCAACCGGCGTTCACCTACTCGTTCACCATCGACAACCTCTCTCAGATCTATCAAGTTGACGTGCCCAATGCGCACATCCGCGCCCTCCTTGGCGGTAAAGGGCGGGCTACCTACGTGTTGAAAAAAATCAACGGTGCGCCGTGGTTGTCTTCGAAACGAGCGACCGTCAGCATCGTCGGCCATGTACCGCTGCCGGCGCCGAACATTATCGAGCTGATTGGCGACACCCTGGCGCCTGATGAAGAGCGAGCCCATGTCGAGATCCCGAATTACGGGATGGAGATCGGCGACTTCATCGTGTTGAAATGGCTGGGGACCCAATCGAACGGCTCGATCCACCTGCATGAGGACACCCATAACGTTACCGGCAATGAGGCCGGCGGTCTCGAGCGGGTATATTTCCCGGTGATGGGCGAACACATCAGCATCCTCAATAATGGCAGCCTTGATGTCAGCTATACCGTGAGCAACGACAGCTGGCTGAGCGCCGATACACGCCGTTCCGAGCATCTGCTGGTCAAGGTCGGCCAGCACTCTGCGCAGCTCCCGGCCCCCACTGTCGAGGAAGCTCCCGACGGAGTGCTGGACCCGGAACAGTACCCCGAAAGCGCCACCCTTCGCATCGCATATGAAGGAACCCGGGCTGGGGACACTATCACCTGGTATTGGAAAGGCATCTCCGATGAAGGCAGCGGCACGGATTCGTTTCCCATCACGACAGGCACTGCGGGCAAACCGCTGGACTTCCCCATTGCCAGGGCACTGATCGAGCCCAATATCAATAACGAAGTGAAGGCGATGTACACACTCAAGCGCGGCACAACCGGCCTGTTTGAGTACTCGGCAACGCTGAATCTGGTGATCGGCAAGCTCATCGGCGAATTGCTGGCACCCACCGTCGTGGAGGCCAGAGACGGCGTACTTGACCCGATGGACGCGCTTAACGGCGCCACCGTACAAGTACGTTACGACAGCATGGAGGAGGATGAAGACGTCATCACACATCTCTGGCTGGGAAGCCCGGGCGCTGGCACGCCGGCTGATGAGACAAAGCCCGGTGCCGCCAGCGGGCTGGTCGAGTTCTCGGTAACCGCAGCGGTGATCGGGGCGAATATCGGCCGCGAAGTCAGCGTGTCCTATCGCGTCAAACGCTACACCGCCGAGAAGCAGTCCGATCTATTGCGATTGCCCATACTGCCCTTCGGCAATCCTGACAAGGACCTGCCGCACCCGGCCATTACCCAGGCCGACAGCCAGACGTTGACGCTAAACCTGGCGACGTTCACTGGCAACGCCACCACCACGGTCGCCAAATGGCCGTTCAGCGCTTCGGGCCAGCGAGTCTGGCTGCGGATTGAGGGAGAAACCGGCAGCGGCGGTCCGTACGCAATCACGCTACTGGACGGCGCCGTACTCACCAGCGCTCAAGCCTCTGACGGCCTGTCCGTCACCCTGCCGCGCACTGAACTGGAAAAGCTTGGTCAGGACACTCGCCTGACAGTGATCTGCAACGTTGCCTTTGACGGCACCGCCAGTGAAAGCGGCGCAGTGCCTTTTCCACGGGTGGCCTACGCCTTCAAGCTGCACCATGACTGGGTCAAGCCGCAAATCGTCAGTATCAAGGACGGCAAAGGTGAAGTGGCTGATGGAGGGACCACATTCGATACCGACTTAAGCATCAGCGGCACCTCCACCCTCGAAACCGAGCTGGAAATTCTCGACAGCACCACGCGGCTCACGACGGTTAAATCCAACGGCAGCGGCGCCTGGAGCGGGAGCCTGCAAGGGCTGACAGTGAAAAGTTACAGCCTTACAGCCAACGCGCTTGATGGCAGCGGCCTGGTTTCTTCGCCAAGGCGCCTTGAAGTGCTGGCCAACGTGAAGCCTGTTATCAACCAGGTCCTGGACTCTCGAGGACCGGTCAGCGATGGCGGTACGACCGTAGACACCAGCCTCACGATATCGGGCAAGGCAAGCCCTGATCGGCAGGTCGAACTGTTTGACAACGGCGTATCAAAAGGCGTTGCCAACACGAATGGATCGGGCGAATGGTCTCTGACCGTTTCAGCACTGAGCGTGGCGTCGCACGCGTTCAAGGCCAAAGCCCTGTATGGCACGCAGCCTGAGTCTGATATCTGGACGGTGATCATCGCTGCAGCCGTGACGCCGACCATCACTCACATTCGAGACATGCAAGGCGCTGAGATTCCGCCTGATGGTTTCACTGTGGATACCGGTGTGGCTCTGACCGGCACCGCCAGTGCAGGTCTTGAGGTGGAGATATTTGATGGCGCTGCGTCTCGGCAAAAGGTAACGGCCGACGCAGGCGGGCAATGGACACTGACGCTTACAGGCCTGAGCGTGGCGCAGCATGACATGAAAGTCCGGGCCAACTACGGGAGCAATCCGGAATCCGCCGTGCGAAAATTCACCGTGACCGCAGTGGTCACTCCCACCATCACCAGGGTTGAGGATCCACAGGGCAACGCCGTGAGCAACGGTGGCTCGACCTACGCCAATACGGTCACCGCCTCGGGCAAGGCCTCAATCGGTCAATCGGTAGAGGTGTTCGACGGCGCCTCGTCCAAAGGCACTGCCAGCGTGAACGCCAGCGGCGACTGGTTGCGGTCAGTGAGTGGCCTGTCGGTCGGCGCCCATAGCCTGACCACCAGAGCGTTGTACGCGAATAATCCGGTGTCCTCACCGTGGACGTTAAACGTCCAGGCTGCCACGGCGCCCACGCTCAGTGTGCGCGACTCCCGAGGGGAGGTCGGTCAGGGAAGCACCACGACGGAAACCACGGTAACGGCGTCGGGCACGGCAGTGGCCAACGCGCAGGTTGAGGTCTTCGACAAGAACGCGTCCAAAGGCACCACAACGGCGGGGGGTGGCGGCGCCTGGAGCCTGTCTGTGGGAGTGGCCCTCGGTTCCCACAGCATCAAGGCTGTCGGGAAATATGCCGACAACCCTTCATCGGAGACTCGCGACTTCAGGGTGGTATCGCCGATACCGGATTTTGTGCTGGATACGTCGCCTGTGTCGCTGAATGGAGCACTTTGGGGGCTGTCAAGTTATCCAGGCCATGCTCCCTTGAGCTGGCCAGCTGGAACTACTTATCGTAGGAACCCTTCCAGCGGGGCGGCGCCTTACAGTTACACGTCGAGCGACTCTTCAAAAGTGATGGTTGATAGCACCGGGTTCATCAAATCGGTATCAAACGGTACGGCAACGATTAATGTGCAAGACCAGCAAGGCCGTCGAGGCAGTTACACCGTGACGGTTTCGAATGTGACCATGGTGACCGGAATTGGTAAACGTGATTACAAAGATGCGAACAAGCGGGCTGCGGAGCGTGGGTTACATCTGATGAATATGGACCAGCTTCGTAATATCTACAGCCAGTACGGAAACAGGTTTCCCATGGGGGACATGCCGTACTGGTCAACCAATGGAGCGGGATTCCTGCAGAACTACACCAAAAACATGGTCACGGGTGTGGAAGGTACGGGAATCGTCACGTTACCTGGCAGTTACTGCGGCGTTCTGGCCATATGAGGGGAATCGGGAGGGCCTGAAGGGGCTCTCCCGATACTCAGGATCACCAGCTATACCGCAAACCCACATTCGCCCCGAATGGCTGCTCGATATTGTCACCGTTGGAGTAATCGAAATCAGCGTGCAGCTGCAGGCTGTCGGAAAACGCCACGGCAATACCCGCCCCCAACTCGCCTCGCGAGCCGGACAAATCGTTGTTGAACACGTTGTTGTTGACCTGGACTTCGTTGTTTTTCGCGAACTCGTGCACCCCCGCCACCCGCACATACGGCTGAACCACGCTGCCGCTGTCCATCGTGAAATTACGCCCGGCCGTGACACCGACCTTTCCCAGCAATGAACGGGTGCGATCACCTTCGGCACGCATGTCGTTGTTCAGCTCGTAATCCTTGCCCTGAATCACCACGGCGGACAACTGGCTGTACGGTTCGATGAAATAGCCGTCGTTCAGCTTGATGTGTCGACCAAACTCCACCGAGCCGCCTGCGCCTGAGTTGTCGTAATCGCCCTTGGCACGGGTGCCATCGCTGATGCTCACCTTCGAGTCGTTGCGGAAGCGGTTGAACTTCAACACGCCGTCAAAATAGTAGCCGCTGGCCTGGTCCATCCAGGTCGTGTAAATCCCTGCGTAATAGCTGTTGACCGTGCCCGAAGTACCGCGGCTGAGATCAAGGTCGGATTTACTGTGCCCGGCCAGCACACCCACCAGCCACTGCCCGTCGCCGATCGGCAGCGGTGCATCGGCGCCCAGCGAGAAACCTTGCTGTGTCTGCTGATAACCGACACCCGACGCTTCATCGACGTTGTATTTATTGCCGTAGGTGCGGACCCATCCACCGGCTTTCCCACCATTGAATCGCAATTCGCCCATCCGGCTGCGCAGCGAAGTCAGCTCGCCGTACCAGACCGTCGGCGCGGTGTTGAACAGCGCCAGCACCGAGCGCGTGCCAGGACTGATCGTTGCTGTACTCGGATCCAGAAACCAGTCGGTTCCACCTGCGTCGTTGCTCGTCGACGCCAGTTGATAGGAATAGGTCCCCACGTCAACGGCCCGATCGCCTGCCAGGGAAAAGGTCGCGTTACCGCCCCCGGTTTGCACGACAGTCAAGGGCTGCGGTGACGTCGGGTCGACGCCGGAACCTGCGATCAGCAAGGTATGGCTGCCCGTTGCAGAACCGGTGACGTTGAGTAGGTCGTGGTCATTGGTGAGGTAGTCGGCATCCATAACGAACGTCCCGTTGCCGGACAGCGTGCCGACGTTGAGCTGGTAGAACGCGTTGGGCGCACCAAACCTCACCGTGCTGTCATTCACCGCAAGGGAGTTGAGGGTATTGGTGCCCACCATGTCCCAAGTGGAAGACCCTGCGAGGGTGGCGCTATCGACATTGACCAGGTTGCCGGTGAACACCGAGTTGTTGGCCAGCGAGACAACGCCGGCACTGGAGGTGATATCGCCGGACATCGAGCTGGCATCCAGGCTGACATTACCGCTGCTCACATCGCCTTTCAGCGTTGAGCCGCCCAGCAATCTCAGCACACCTGCGCCGCCGGTCGACGTGACATTGCCGACTATAGAGCTGGCATCGAGACTGACGTTGTTACTGATGACGTTACCTTCCAGCACGGAGCCCGCC
The DNA here is from genome assembly GCF_900111735.1 of Pseudomonas graminis. Classification (GTDB taxonomy): domain Bacteria; phylum Pseudomonadota; class Gammaproteobacteria; order Pseudomonadales; family Pseudomonadaceae; genus Aquipseudomonas; species Aquipseudomonas graminis. The sequence continues at coordinate 19,429 of NZ_FOHW01000019.1, forward strand.
GCCAGGGACACCACGCCTGCATTGCCGGTCGAGGTGACATTGCCCGTTATCGAGCTGGCGTCGAGACTGACGTTGTTGCTGTTCACATTGCCTCTCACAGCAGAGCGGCGAACCAGTTTGACGGCACCTGCTCCGCTGGCCGAAGTAACATCGCCGGTAATCGAGCTGGCGTCGAGACTGACGTCGTCGCCGATGACCTGACCTTCTACCGTCGAACCTGCGACAAGGGATACGACGCCCCCGTTGCTGGCTGAGGTGATATCACCCTTCATTGAACTGCCGTTGAGGCTGACGTTGTCGCTGCTGATATTGCCTTCCAGCGCCGAACCCTCCACCAGCGATACAACGCCGGCGCTGCTCATTGACCTGATGTCGCCGTTCATCTGACTGTTGCTCAGGCTCACGTTGTCGCTGCTGATGTCACCCTCCAGCAACGAGCCGCCGGCCAAGGTGACGACGCCGGCGCTGCCCATCGAGGTGATGTCGCCCTTCATCTGGCTGGCATTCAGACTGACCGTGTCACTGGTCACATTTCCTTCCAACACTGAGCCGTTAGCCAGCGAAACCACACCGGCGTTGCTGGCCGAGGTCACGTTCCCGGTAATGGAACTCGCATTCAGATTAACCGTATCAATACCGGTGACATCGCCCGTGAGCGCCGAGTTATTGTTCAGCGCCAGGGTGCCGCTGCTGGTGGCATCCGCCGAAACGTTACCGATCAACCGGCCCTGATCGAAGGTCAGGCTGGCAATGCTGCCGTTGGAGATAGCGAAGTTACCGGTCACTTCGCTGTTCTGCAGCAGCACGTTCGCCGTCGCCGCGTTGGTAATTTCCAGCGCGTTGCCGTTGCCACCCATGAGGGTTGTGCCATTGAGCAGATTCAGGTTGGCGACCAGACCGCCGCCCTGGCCATTGACCAGAATCGCGGCACCCGTGGTGCCTTCTATATGTGAGCCTTCGATATTGACCGTACCCTGGCGCACATTAGCCGTATCCACCCGATAGACGAGGCCGTTCAAGCCGCCGGTGACGGTACTGCCGCGCAGGGAAATGTCCGAGCCGAAACCGCGGACCCCGTAGCTGTTTGCGCCGGTGCCGGTGATCACGGCGCCTGTCGCGTCCAGCGTACTGCGGGAGGAAAGCGTCGCGCCCCCCGCCCCACCGCTGATGATGCCCCCATTAATCTGGAACGCGCTGCCAGTGCCGCCCTGAAACTGTGCGCCACTGAGACCGAGGCCGGTCTCGCTGGTAATGGTAGCGTTCGTCAGGACCGCCTGGCTGTCACCGAGCATCAAGGCGGTCGAGTTGCCGGCGGCATTAACGCTGGCACCGTTGACGTTTGCCACGGCGCCCGCCGCGCTGAGATTGATGCCTGTGGTTGAGCTGCCCTCATTGAAATTGACCACGGCGCCTGCGCCACCGCCGAAAATCGTCAGGGCTTGGGCGCCGCTGCTCACCGTCAGCGAGGAACCGGGCGCCAACGTCCAGGCTTCGGGCGTGTCGCCCTGGTTAACCACCGCAGATTCGTCAGGCGACAGTGCGCGCCCTTGGGCGGCCGTGCTTATGCACAGCGCGAGGGAAATAAAGGTTGAGGGGTTGAAATAACGGGAGGGCGTGAAACGCGACGCAGCCATGTCTAGCTCCTTGGGAATATCGCCATTCCCACGGAGTACAAAGAAGCTCCGCAGGACAAAGGCGCGAAGACTACATTCTTCAAATTGGCATTCGTGTAGGAAGTTTCCTAACGTATTGAGCGTAGTTTCTTACAATTCGCATTTACTACCGCTCATCGTAAAAATGCGGCAGTAAGCCTGATAAACGACAAGGCCGTTTAGCGCGGCCTTGTCTTTTATCACCCCAACTAAAGCATCTGTACATTCAATCCCACGTTGAGCTTACTCACTTAACAGCCGCATCCACCCGCCCCAAATGCACGAAGGGTATTAGGCGGACAAGTGCCCGCTGCGTTCTGACCCGATGCTCTGATCAGCGTCTCCCCCTGCATCGGCGGCGTGGTATTAGACACATATGTCACTCTGATCGATCCGTTCAGGCCGGTTGGCAGGACGTACTCATCAAACGGCCCTTGATCGAATGTAAAACCGTCAGCGACCTGCTCCGCCTCGATGTCCTTCGAGAATGTCGACGCGATGCCCGACGGTTGTGTCCCTGCTCTGTCGGTGTAGCACTGCCAAGTGAATTCAAGCGTTTCACCACCCTTCAGGTTAGGATTTGCAGGGATAAACACACGAACCAACTGATTAGGGCCGACGTGCGTACTGCAGTTGAGAATGAGCGTTTGGTCCGGCGCCCGGACCGCGAGGGGAAACTCGGGGTTGGCGAGCTTGATCGGCAGCGCTTCGCTGACATCTACCAGTGTCGGCACGCAAGACTCAACGTTGCCTGGGGGGGTACTACCTCCGGTGTTGATTCGCCCAACGGTATAGAACGCCGGCACTGCCGTGCCGCTGGGCAGATCCTTGATCTGGTCCCACGTCAGAATGAATGCATAGTCCTCACCCGCCGTCCCCACTACAGGGCTGAGCCTGGCGACCTCTCTGGGGAGATCCCCCCAATACAGGACCATCTCCTCGTTCGTGCCGATAGGGTCGTACAGCTTGAGCGCTACCGTAACATCGCCGTCGACATCGGCAGACGTCAGCACGTTATCGACTGTAGAAACCGCGCCCTTTACCGTTACTCTTGGCAGGGCGGAGTTTACCGGATCCGGCCGGTCCGGATTCACGGGCCCAGGAACGAAGAAATCCACATTGATGGTGGCGGTGTCCGAGGCGAACTTTTTGTCGCCACGCTCGACGACGTAGCTCACCGCGGTCGGCAGCACTCCGGTCGCCGCGCCATAGGCAGGCTTCAATATCCTTTCATACTGAACATTGAGCAGGCTCGGGGCCGCTGGGTCCGTGACCCTGTGGGTCGACTTAAGTGCCGCGTTGCCCCAGGTGAGCACGACAAGGTCGTTTTCAAGCGCGTTCGGGTACGGATCAATGACAACCAAGCCGGTGTTTACCAAGTCAATGTCGACAAGTTGCAGAACGCTGTCATCCGCAATGCTGGGCACGCGGGGTGCGGCCAGTGGAAGAGTCGGAAGCGGATTGAGAAAGAGGCCGGCTGTCGCGTTATCAGCAGGAGCGCCTTTGTTACCCACCTTGTCGACCAGTCGATAGGACAAATAGATGAGGCCATCCAGCAAACCGGAGAAGGCAGCGGCCGGTACCTTGATCGTCAGGCTCGAATCAATCACCTTGGTAAACACCGGCGTGGTCGGGCTTGTGCCGACCTCATGAACATAAACCTCCACGCTATCGCCCGGCCGATCGTCTTGATAGCCCGGGATGACCAGCTCCAGACCGTCATTCTTATCGAGGTAATCCTGTGTGATGCCTTCGTTGACGACGGCAGAGTCGACAAACGTCACCGCATCTGGCGCCTGACCATAATTGGGTGCAGTCTTGTCAATGATGAATTGGGTAATGTCCGATGCTGCGGTATTGCCCGCGTCGTTCGTAACGGTATAGCGCAAGTCGAAGGTGCCTTGAGCAGCAAAGTTGGATTTGCTCAATTGCAGCTCCATGGGGAAGTCACCGTCCTGCAACGGACCTGGAATCGTGATCAAGTCCTGGGCACTCTGCCACGTCCCCGAGGTTGACAGTTTCCACTCGAATTGAAGGTAGTCGGATTCACCCTGGCCTGCGCCGTTTTGCCACTTGGGGATATTGATCGGCATGTCCTTTTCCTGCTCATCCCGAGGCACCAGGCCTGCGAAGGCAGCATCGCCGTCCCACCAGACCGGCGCAATCGGAGCCCCGAGGTTCACTCGTGTAGCCAGGCGTTTCTTACTGGCCTGGCACAGCTGGTTGACGACACGCGCCAGTGCACTGGCCAGCACACGGGTCTGTTTGCTTGATAAGTTGCTCATGTCTTTTCTCCTTGAATTGACTCGCGCCTATCCCGCCTGGCGCGTCCTGGGTTTCAGCGTTACTTCCCTCTACCGCCGCGCCCGAGTGTTTGAAGCACGCGGGTGATCAAACGTGTGATTTTGCGACAGACACTGCATCCGCCCGCCGTGAGCGAGCCAGCCTGATTGCCAGGCCCGCAAATCTCGCCACTGGGCAACTTGCGATTGATCTTCACCAGCCCCTCGTAGGACGAGCCCGACTGCCCGCTGACTTTCGTCAATCGGTAAGAGGCCAACGCCGATCCTTCAATGATGGGCTCGATATGGGGAATGAAGGGCTCGACCAGGACGTCCAGATAACCGTCAGTCACGTTCTGCGCGCTGACCGTCCGGGCAAACACGCCTTCGGTACCGGCAATCGGATCCACGCCGTTGAACGTGCGATAGCCCTGCCAGTACAGGGTGATCTGGTCCTGGTACTCGAACAGATTACGGACGAAATCGATGCGAACCACGATCCCGTTCCAGGGCGTGTCGTCGCAATTGATGTAGCCGTAGATGTCTGCCTCCGGGAACTCCGGCTCGGGCAAATCGCCCCCGGGCAATGGCTTGAGTGCGACGGTGGCAGGGGTTTCGCGGGAGAACGAGTCGGTCTCGTTACCGGCCCGGTCCCGCACTTTGTAAGTCGCGTAGAAAATGCCATCCCGATCAGGTCCGCGCACGGCGGTGCCAGGCAGATCGATGCAGACATCTTGAGGGTCGGGGCCGACCTGCCCCTTTGTCACCGTCACACTGTTAACGGCCGCAGCCGTTGGCGGGTTGTTCTGCGACCAGTAAAGGTCGACGACATCGCCGACTTGTGCGTCCAGATACAAGGGGCGGGGCAGGCACAGCTGTACCTTATCGCCATGACTTGCCAAGTACGCTTCGTTGATCACGCCGTCCACCAGATCATCTGGTAACAACAAGGGCATCAATTGCTGGTTATAGCTCGGCGGGCGGGTGTCGAGGGTGACGGTGCGGCGCTCGGAAGGCGCAGTATCATTCGCCTCGGTAGTGACCGTGTACCAGAGCTGGTACTGGCCGTCCGTCTGCAGAAACTTCTTATCCATCCTCAGAGAAAAAGGAAATGTTGTGGTATCGACCGGTCCAGTAAAATCCGCAGTGGCCACAGGTTTATCAGTGATCTCACCACTCCAGAACAGGTCCAGCCGGTCGGTATCTCCCGCCCCGGCCGGACACGGCCAAAGCGGCACCCGCACCTCTAGATCATTGCCTTGGGTTCCAGTGGAAACCAGGCCTTCGGGATCGTTTGGATCAATGATTGCCGGCACTTCAGGCATTGGCAGCAGTGCCTTCGATCCATCTCCTGTCCGTCGTGTTATCGACTGCGCTTTCCGATCCCTGGCCATCCTGTCCTCACCTCGTCCGATGAAGCGCTGTCAGCCGGCACCCGCTGGCTGAGCAACGCAACAAGGCTTTATTGAGAACCGATTTACTCACGCTGGCTACTGTCAGAAATGACAGTTCGGGCCTCCACCGGTCGGTTGACGAAGCACGGCTATACAGAACAGAAACAGGTCAAAAGCAGGATCAGACCAGACTGTCGTTGATCACCAGCACGACCTTGCCCGACACCTGATTGGTCGCCAACTCCGCGTAGGCCGCTTCCGCTTCACTGATCGGAAAGCTGCGCGCCAGTTGTGGCTTCAGGCGGCCTTCGGTGAACAGCGGCATGACGTGTTGGCCCAGGTCGCTGAGCAGGTCAGCCTTGAACTGGTCGTCGCGGCTGCGCAGGGTCGAGCCGAGGATATGGATGCGCTTGCCCAGCACCTTTGCAAAGTCCAGCTCGGACTTGCTTCCGCCCATCAAACCGATCAGCACCAGGCGACCATCAATGCCTAGCACCTTCAGATTCAGCGCGGCGTAGTTGGCGCCCACCGGGTCCAGAATGACGTTGAACGGCGCGAAGTCGTTAAGCGCATCAAGGTTCTCGTTGCGCAGCACGCCGCCCTGGGCACCAAGCGCTTCGCAATACGCCAGCCGCTCCGCCGAGCCCACGGTGACCCATACCGGGTTGCCGAAGGCCTTGCAAAGCTGAATGGCGGCTGAACCAACGCCACTTGCCCCAGCGTGCAGCAACACTTTTTCGCCGGGCTTGAGGCCGGCCAACTGAAACAGATTCAGCCAGGCGGTGGCGTACACCTCGGGAATCCCCGCCGCTTCGTGCAGTGAAATCCCCTCGGGCACCGGTAGCACATGCCGTGCATCGACCACCACTTCTTCAGCCATTGCCCCGCCCGCAACCAGCGCGCACACGCGGTCGCCGACTTCCCAGGCGCAGCCCGTGCCAACTTCCGCAATCACACCGGAACATTCCATCCCGAGGATTTCCGTGACCCCCGGCGGTGGCGGGTAATGCCCCGAGCGTTGCAGCAAATCGGCACGATTGAGTCCGGCCGCTGCGACCTTGATGCGGACTTGTCCTACATCCAGAGTCGGCGATGGTGCTTCAACCCATTCCACACGACCTTCAACGCCTTGCAATGCTTTCACGGTGCCTCCATAGTGAGTCTTGACTGAGCCCGATGTGCCTCACGGCCACCGGGCTTTTTGCATTATGCGACCGTGTTCTGACCGAACCGGCGACCTCCAAAGACGGCCTAATATGCGTTATCAATTGTCCCCGCGTCGAATCAGCATGAAGCATTTTTTACCCAGCACCACCCTTGCATTACTCATTGGCCTGACTGTCCTGCCAATGTCGGCCAGTTCGTTCGCCGCCAATAGCTGGGATAATCTTCAACCTGATCGCGATGAAGTCATCGCCAGTCTGAATGTCGTGGAGCTGCTCAAGCGCCACCATTACAGCAAGCCGCCGCTGGACGACAAGCGTTCGGAAATCATCTATCAGAGCTACCTCAAACTCCTCGATCCTGCGCGCAGCTACTTCCTCGCCAGCGACATCGCCGAGTTCGACAAGTGGCGTTTCCAGTTCGACGACTTCCTCAAGAGCGGCGACCTGGCCCCAGGCTTTACTATCTATAAGCGTTATCTGGACCGCATCAAGTCGCGTCTGGATTTCGCCTTGGCGCAGCTGAGCAAGGGCGTCGACAAGATCGACCTGAACACCCAGGAAACCTTGCTGGTTGATCGCAAGGACGCCCCTTGGGCCAAGAACGAAGCCGAACTCGACGACCTATGGCGCAAGCGCGTCAAGGACGAGGTTCTACGCTTGAAGATCGCCGGCAAAGACCCGGCGAAGATTCAGGAAACCCTGACCAAGCGCTATAAAAACCAACTCGCGCGTCTGGGCCAGACCCGCAGCGAGGACGTGTTCCAGGCGTACCTGAACACCTTCGCGATGTCCTACGATCCGCACACCAACTACCTGTCACCTGACAGCGCGGAAAACTTCGACATCAACATGAGCCTTTCCCTTGAAGGGATCGGCGCTGTCCTGCAGAGCGACAACGACAACGTCAAGATCGTCCGCCTGGTGCCGGCCGGCCCCGCCGCCAAGACCAAGCAAGTGGCGACCGCCGACAAGATCATCGGCGTCGCCCAGGGCGACAAAGAGATGGTCGACGTGATCGGCTGGCGTCTGGATGAAGTGGTCAAACTGATTCGCGGTCCGAAGGGCTCGGTCGTGCGTCTGGAAATCGTCCCGGCCAGCAATGCGCCGAGCGACCAGACCACCAAGATCGTGTCGATCACCCGCGAAGCCGTGAAGCTCGAAGAGCAAGCGGCGAAGAAGTCGATCCTGCACCTGAATCAGGACGGCAAGGATTACAAGCTGGGCGTCATCGAGATCCCTGCTTTCTACCTGGACTTCAAGGCCTACCGCGCCGGCGATCCCGAGTACAAGAGCACGACCCGCGACGTCAAGAAACTGCTGACCGAATTGCAGTCCGAGAAAGTCGACGGCGTGGTCATCGACCTGCGTAACAACGGCGGTGGTTCGCTGCAGGAAGCCACCGAGCTGACCAGTCTGTTCATCGACAAAGGCCCGACCGTTCTGGTGCGTAACGCCGACGGCAAGGTCGATGTACTGGAAGACGAAAACAGCGGTGCGTTCTACAAAGGCCCGATGGCGTTGCTGGTCAACCGCCTCTCGGCCTCGGCTTCGGAGATTTTCGCCGGCGCCATGCAGGACTATCACCGCGCGCTGATCATCGGCGGCCAGACGTTCGGCAAAGGCACCGTGCAGACCATCCAGCCGCTGAACCATGGCGAACTGAAACTGACGCTGGCCAAGTTCTACCGGGTTTCCGGCCAGAGCACCCAGCACCAGGGCGTGCTGCCGGACATTGGTTACCCGTCGATCATCGACACCAAGGAAATCGGCGAAAGCGCGCTGCCTGAGGCGATGACCTACGACACCATCAAGCCGGCGATCAAGCCGGCGGTGGATCCGTTCAAACCGTTCCTCGCCCAGTTGCAATCGCGTCACGACGTGCGTTCAGCCAAGGACGCCGAGTTTGTCTTCATCGAAGAGAAACTCGCGCTGGCGAAGAAGCTGATGAGCGAAAAAACCGTCAGCCTCAACGAAGCCGAGCGCCGCAAGCAACATGCCGACATCGAGAGCCAGCAGCTGGCGATGGAAAACGTGCGTCGCAAAGCCAAAGGCGAAGAACCGCTGAAAGAATTGAAGAAAGAAGACGAAGACGCACTGCCTTCGGACGATGACAAGACCAAGCCAGAAGATGACGCCTACCTGGCCGAAACCGGGCGTATCTTGCTCGACTATCTGGGCTTGAGCGGTTCGGTGGCGAAAAAGTAAAACAGCATGAAGAGTAACGAAATGATGGCAAATCGTCATCAAACAGTCATAAAGCTGTCGTGAAATAGCGGGGCTCGACGCCACAAGCGTCCAGCCCCTTTTTCTTGCCCCGAGATTGCCATGACCGTGACTGAACAGCTGGGCGCTCTGAGTTCGATCCTGACTCACGGCGACTTGCACAGCCTGTTCCAACCGATTGTGTCGCTATCGGATCGGCGCATTCTCGGCTATGAAGCCCTGACTCGCGGTCCTTCCAACAGCGCGCTGCATTCCCCTCTCAGCTTGTTCGCCGTGGCCCGCCAGGCCGGGCGCCTGAGCGAACTGGAACTCGCCTGCCGCGAGTCAGCCTGCCGTCGCTTCAGCCAGCAGAAGCTGGAGGGCAAGCTTTTCCTCAATATCTCGCCCGAGTCCCTGCTGGAAGCCTCGCACCCGCCGGGGCGCACCTTGCAGCTGTTGCAGCGCTACGGGATACCGCCCAGCCGCGTGGTCATCGAGCTGACCGAGCAGACCCCGACCGATGACTTCGGCCTGCTCTACAATGCGCTCTATCACTACCGGGACATGGGCTTTTCCATCGCCCTCGATGACCTGGGCGCAGGGTATTCGAGCCTGCGGCTGTGGTCCGAGTTGCGCCCGGATTACGTAAAGATCGACCGGCATTTCATCGACGGCATTCATCAGGACGCGGTCAAGCGCGAGTTCGTCGGCTCGATGCTGCAAATGGCCAAGGCGTCGCGGGCGCTGGTCATCGCTGAAGGCATCGAGTTGCAGGAAGAGCTGGCCGTCTTGATCGACATGGGCGTCGAGCTGGTTCAGGGCTATTTGCTCTGCCGTCCGCAGGAGTTTCCGCCCCGTGACGCCCGTGCGCTGCTGCCAAAAGTCGACCCGGCCGCCGCGACCTTGACCGAAGAAACCAGCGACCTCAGCCCCCTGCTCAACGAGCTGCCGGCGGTGGTGCAGACCACGCCCACCGCCGCCGTGCTGGAGTCGTTTCGCAAACAGGCCAATCTCAACTCCCTGGCGGTGCTGGATGAGCAGCGTCAGCCGATCGGCATCGTCCACCGCCACTCGCTGTCGGACGTGTTGCTGCAGCCCTTCGCCACCGAACTGTATGCCCGCAAGCCCATTAGTCGTCTGATGAGCGACGACTTTCTGGCCGTCGAGCTGAGCCAGTCGCTTCAGCAGGTCAGCCGGCTGATCACCAGTCGCGCGCGGCAACGCATCGAAGAAGATTTCATCATCATGCAGAACGGCGTCTACCTGGGGTTGGGCCGGGTCATCGATGTGCTGAAGCTGATCACCGAGGTCAAGATCCAGCAGGCGCGATACGCCAACCCGCTGACCCTGCTGCCGGGTAACGTACCGATTCAGCAATGCCTGACCCGGTTGTTGCAGCAGGGACGTGAATCGATGATCTGCTATGTGGACATCGACAGCTTCAAACCCTTCAACGACATCTACGGCTATGGGCGCGGCGACGAGGTGCTGCTGTGTCTGGCGCAGTGCCTGAACGACCGCATCGACCCGAGTCGTGACTTTGTCGGCCATATCGGCGGCGACGATTTCCTGATGGTGCTGGGCTCGGAAGACTGGCGCAAACGCTTGAACATGCTGCTCGAGGATTTTCAGAACCAGTGCCGACGCTTCTACCGCGCCGAGCATCTGGAGGCCGGCTGCTTCGTCGCCCTCAACCGCCAGGGCCAGCGCCAGGAATTTCCGTTGCTGTCGCTGTCCATCGGCGTCGTGCACCTGCACCCGGAAGTCTGCACGACCCTCAACGCCAGCCAGCTCGCCGAACTCGCTTCCCAGGCCAAGCACCATGCCAAAGAGGTGATGGGTGCGAGTTTGCATGTGATCAATACGCTGGAAGCGGAGGTCATGGCGACGTTGAATCAGGCGGTTTTGGGGTGACCGACTGGTTTCGCCAGCAAGCCGACTCCACAGGTTTTGTGCCTGACGCGGAAATCCCGGTCCACGGAAATCCAGTGTAGGAGCGCGCTTGCCCGCGAATGCGGTCTGCCTGTGCCATCCATTTCGACTGACCCACCGCCTTCGCCAGCAAGCCGGCTCCTTGGTTTTGCGTCTGACGCTGAAATCCCGGCCAGGGAAGATCCGGTGTAGGAGTGAGCTTGCTCGCGATCGGCTGCGCAGCAGTCGTGAAACCTGACGCCCCGGTTACCGCTGACACATCGCGTGCACGGGTCTGCTGCCGCTTCGCGCCAGATCGCGAGCAAGCTCACTCCTACAGTTTGATCCCCGGCCGGCGAGGAATGGGCGGCAGATCACATATCACGCAAAGACGTGCACGGATTTGGCGTCATACCCCGACCGGTGTAGGAGCGCGTTTGCCCGCGATCGGCTGCGCAGCAGTCGTGAAACCTGACGCCCCGGTTACCCCTGACACACCGCGTGCACGGGTCTGCTGCCGCTTCGCGCCAGATCGCGGGCAAGCGCGCTCCTACAGTCTGATCCGCGGTGGGCGAGGAATTGGCGGCATCGTTTAACACGGTCCGCATGAGCGTAGGTAAGGTTTGGGTGTGCGCCCGAATTCGGATCTGGCCTGTAAGCCACCCGATCTGCAACTTACTCCGGCTTCACCGGCTGCGCATACTCGAACTCAAAAACACGGGCCACTTCCGAGGCGTGCCAAGAGGCCGCAGCGATCCCGTCAGACGGACCGGAGAAACGGCCGAGGCGTTCGACGCATTCAAAGAACCCGGTGCGTGGCAGGCGGCTGGCGCCCTGGCTGATCACCAACGCGCTGCGCAGCGGCTGTTCGGCGCGTGCGTCGAGGGCGGCCAGGTGTTCAAGGGCCGCGGTGAGGGTTTGCATGGCGGGGGTGGGTAACTGCAAGCGCTCCAGCAACGCGCGATACGTCACCAGATGACGTTGGTGACGGGCCAGGTCCAGTTCGGCGAGCAACCCGTCCCAGTGCTGGCGACTGATGCGCACGCTCATGCCTCACCCCGCCAGCCCGCAACACCCAGTTCCCACGCCAGACTCCGGCGAATGGCCGCGTCCGGCTCACGGTCGCCGCTTTCTATAAGGTCCAGATAAGAGGGGCTGATGCCAACCGCGCGGGCCAGTTGCGCCACTTCAAGGTCCTTGGCCTCGCGCAATGCACCGAGCTGGGATAAAGAAGGAAAATCTGCAGCAGGCGATGACGGTTCATGCTCGGCCTCGGTGTGGATCGCGGCCCCGGACTCCGGACCACGCGAAATACCCGCCGCGCGCAACAGCGCTTGATACTGCGCCCATGGGAGCACGGCATATTCCGGCTCTCCATCGCGCGAAATAACCTGAAGATCCATATCACCCCCCTGTAGGACTAAAACACGCTGTTAAGCAGTCTTTTTCTAAGTATGGGCGGCATCTTAACAGCCGTTGGCTACCACTTGCGTATGGGGAATCAGCGGAGCGCTGGCAGCATCGTTAATGAGCTGCACAAATCCGCCTTCAAATCTTCTTCTCGTGCTCCAGCAAAACAGGCGTCGCCGGCAAACGCTCAACCACCGCGAGCTTTTCCGGGTTCTGCAATTCGCGCCAGGCACGGAAAGCGCTGAGCTCGGCCTCAAGGTGTTTCATCACCCACGCCAGGACCGCGATGTCGTCCAGCATCCCCAGACCCGGAATCCAGTCAGGAATCGCATCCAGAGGGCTAAGGAAATACATCAGGCCCGCCACGATCGACAGAATAGCCTTACCGCTGATGGCGCGATATTCCCCGCGCCAGTAGGCCAGGCACAAGGACTGAAGCAGTTTCAAATCGTCCTTGATCTTGCCCAATCGACCGCCCTCGCTGGCCGTTTTACCTGCGACGGCAAACAGCAATGCGGGCAGGCGACCTGCCGCCATCAGGCGCTTGGCCATGGGCAGATAACGAATGAGATTCCAGGGTGCCTTCATATCCACTCCACGATTACCGATAAAAATCGACATACTGGCTTAATGCGTATGCCGCAATCGCCCACTGACCCGCATGCCGAATGCGCACCCAAAGGTTATCCACACAAATTGTGGATAACCTTGTGAACAGACCCGCTTTTCGCGGCCGGAACGCCCGTTCTACCGGGTCCGGACTTAGATCGCGCGTTTTTTACACACATAAAAACCCGCGAAAACCGTTGACTCATCGGGCCTGTGACGCTAGCCACAACCCAATGAACACCCTGATGGACGCCCGGCAACCTCCGACAAATCCCGGCTTAAAGCACGTTGACTGACCGACATGGGACTCTGCCCGTCCAGACCGGTTCGATCAAAAAGAGGCGGAAATGAAAATGCCCCGTCGAGACGGGGCATTTCTTTCAAGCGATAACCGAACGCAGGAACGATTACTTCTTGGCGGCCGGCTTGGCCGGTTCGGCGGCCGGAGCAGCCTCTTCTTCATCAGCGCCGGCGGCAGCATCATTGGCGCCTGCAGCAGCAGGGTCCTTGATGCCCAGCAGTTCCAGGTCAAAGACCAGAACCGAGTTCGCCGGGATCATTGGGCTAGGGCTCTGTGCGCCGTAGGCCAATTCGCTAGGGATGTAGAGTTTGACCTTCTCGCCGACGTGCATCAGCTGCAGGCCTTCAACCCAACCCGGAATCACACCGCTGACCGGCAGATCAATCGGGCTGCCGCGTTCAACGGAGCTGTCGAACACTTTGCCGTCAGTCAGCTTGCCTTCGTAGTGAACAGTCACGACATCAGTCGGCTTCGGTACTGGACCGTCGGCTTTCTTGATGATTTCGTACTGCAGACCGGAAGCAGTGGTGGTGACTTCCTTACGCTTGCCGTTTTCTTCGAGGAATTTCTTGCCAGCGGCTGCCGACTCTTCGCTCATCTTGGCCATGCGCTCTTCAGCGCGCTTTTGCAGGTCGCCGAATGCTGCAACCAGCTCTTCGTCTTTGAGCTTCTGCTCTTTCTTGCCAACGGCGTCTTCGATACCCAGCGCTACCGCTTTGGAATCCAGATCGTCCATGCCTTCCTGAGCCAGGCTTTTGCCCATGTTCAGGCCGATGCCGTAAGAGGCTTTCTGGGCCGGGGTTTTCAGCTCAACGGTGCTGGCTTGCTTGTCACAGCCCGCGAGTACCAGACCGACCAGGGCAATCGCCGCTGCCAACCGATGCTGTTTCATTCTGTTTCCTTGTTCATGCGCCAATAGGGCAAACGAGTAAAGCCGCGAGCTTATCAGGCTGCCGCGATCAATGGCTACCGGCATGAGAGGGAGAAAAGGCAGATAAGTTCAGGTATCCAAAGGTTTTCTTGTTTGATCGAGAAATTCGTTCAGTTGGGGTTCAGCGGCCTGCCACGGGATGAGCGAACGACGCTAATACACGTCACGCACATAACGCTTCTGCTCGCTCAGACAGCGTAACTGCTCGGCCGCCTTTTCCAGGCTGACCCCGCCCTGTTCGCTGATCACACGACGCAATGCCTGATCGACATCCCGCGCCATCCGCGAGGCATCGCCGCAAATGTAAAGGTGCGCGCCCTCCTCCAGCCAGCGCCAGAGCTCAGCGGCCTGTTCCTGTATGCGCTGTTGAACGTAGATCTTGTCCGCCTGATCCCGGGAAAAGGCCAGACTCAGCCGGGTCAGCAGGCCGTCCTGCTGCATGCCTTGAAGCTCGTCACGGTAGTAAAAGTCGGTCGCCTGATGCTGCTCGCCGAAGAACAGCCAGTTACGGCCCCGATCGCCCCGGGCGCGGCGCTCCTGTAAAAACGCCCGAAACGGCGCCACGCCGGTGCCCGGGCCGATCATGATCATCGGCACGTCGCCATCGAGCGGTGGGCGAAAATGCCGCGTGGGCTGCAGGAAAATCGGCACCTCGCACTCGCCCGCACGATCCGCCAGGAAGGTCGACGACACGCCTTTGCGCGGGCCGTAGCGCACGGCGGAAACCGTCAGATGGACTTCATCGGGATGCGCCTTGGCGCTCGACGCGATGGAATAAAGCCGCGGTTGCAGCGGTTTGAGATGATCTAGCCATTGCTCCGCAGAACAGGTAATGGGGAACTCGCGCAACACGTCGGCCAACTGCCGGCCCCACAGCCAGTCCTTCAGCTCGCTTTTGTAGGGTTCGGTCAGCAGGTTTTTCAGATCGTTGCTGCCGTTACGCTGGGCGATGAACGCCAAGGTGTCTGCGCCAGGTCGCGCGATTTCGAATTGCTCGGCCAACGCCTGACGCAGCGGCACGTCGCCAGCCTTGACGCCGCGCACCGGTTGCTCGGCATTCAGGCCTGTGAGCTTGAGCAACTCATCGACCAGCTCGGGGCAATTGCGCGGCCAGACCCCCAAGGCATCGCCGGCTTCATAGGTCATCCCTGAACCTTCAAGGGTCAGCGCCAGTTGCCGGGTGTCTTTCGCGGCACCGTCCGCATTCAGTCGCCGATTAATCGACAAGCGCGCGTAATAGGGCTCTGCTCGTGAAGGCTGTTTCCCAAAAACCGGGCCGTTGTCGATGATTGAAGGAGTAGGAAGATTCAGCGACAGCGCCTGCTGCAACCCTGTGAACCAGTTGTCTGCGTGGAGCTGGTATTCGCCGTCGCAATCGATTCTGGGGAGCAATGACGAGGCGCCCAGGTGCTGCAGGCGCTGGTCCAGGTTTTTGCCGTGCTGACAGAAGCTGTCATAACTCGAATCACCCAGCGCCAGAACGGCGTAGCGCAAAGATTCCAGACGTTCTTGCCGGGCAGCCAGTGACTGCCAGAACCGTTGCCCGTTATCGGGGGACTCGCCGTCGCCGAAGGTACTGCTGATCAGTGCCACGTTCTGCAGTTGGTCCAGACGCTCCGAGGGAAAACTGTCCATCGCCGCCACCTGAACCGGCACACCGGCAATCTTCAACTGGTCACCGAACTGCCGGGCCAATGCCTCGGCATTGCCGGTTTGTGATGCCCACAGCAGCGTCAACAGCGGCGCCTGTTCGGGTGCTGCCCGCGCCTCGGTCTCTGCTTGGGGCAAGTCGAGAAACCGATGACCGATCAGCTCGACCTTGCGCAGGGCGACCGCACAGCACTTGAATTCGGGCTGCCGGGAGATCGGGTCGACGGCGTCGTTGGTCACCGCGTTGATCGCCAGCTTTTCGCCATACACGTCGTTCCAGTGAAAAGGCGCGAAGCAGTTGCCCGGCAGCACGCGGTTGCTGATCACCGCAGGCAACACCGCCAGCCCCCGCGCAGAATGGATTTCCACGCCATCGCCTTCGCGGATGCCCAGCGAAAGGGCATCCTCGGGGTGCAGCTCGACGAACGGCCGAGCATTAAGCGCGTTCAGTGTTGGCACTTTCCCGGTCTTGGTCAGCGTGTGCCACTGGTGTTGCAGGCGGCCGGTGTTGAGCACCATGGGAAATGCATCGTTGGGCTGTTCAGCCGGCGGCATGTGCGGACGTGGGAAAAATACCGCCTTGCCGTTTGCAGTGGGAAAGACAATCGGCCGCCGTGGCGTTACGGCTTCCTTGACTGGGCTCGCACCGCTCTCGCTGAGGTAACGAATCGGGTTGCGTGTGCGCTCGTCATCAGGCGCGCACGGCCACTGCAAAGACTGCCCCCGCAGCCGCCCATAGCTGGCGCCGCGAATGTCGTAGCCCGTGGCGGGGTTCCAGGCCTGTTTGATTTCTTCGAATACTTCCTCCGCCGAGGCATAGGTGAAAGCCTCGGCGAAGCCCATTTCACAGGCGACCCTGGCGATGATTTGCCAGTCCGGCAACGCCTGGCCCGGCGCATCAATGGCTTTCTGTGTCAGGTTCAGATTGCGTTCGGAGTTGATCATCACCCCTTCCGCTTCGGCCCAGAGCGCGCCCGGCAACAAGATGTCGGCGTAGCGGTTGGTTTCGGTGTCGAGGAAGGCGTCTTGGGTAATGACCAGCTCGGCGGTCTTCAGGGCGTCGATCACCGTGGTGCGGTTGGCGACGCTGGCCACCGGGTTGGTGCAGATGATCCAGCAGGCCTTGATCACGCCGTCACGCATCTGCTCAAACAGGTCGATGGTGCCGCCACCGGGCTGGTGCGGGATGCTGCCCAGGGGGATGTGCCAGAGGTCTTCGATGAAGCGGCGATCGGCGTCCACCAACACCGAGCGCTGTCCGGGAAGTCCTGGGCCCATGTAGCCCATTTCCCTGCCGCCCATGGCATTCGGTTGGCCGGTCAGGGAAAACGGACCGCTGCCGGGCCGGCAAATCGCCCCGGTCGCCAGGTGCAGATTGCATAACGCATTAGTGTTCCAGGTGCCGTGGGTGCTCTGGTTCAGGCCCATGGTCCAGCAACTCATCCACTCCTGCGCCGCGCCGATCATCCGCGCAGCCTGACGGATGTCGGCTTCGGCCAGGCCGGTGATCTGCGCGACGTAAGCGGGCGTGTACGCGGCGAGGAATTCGGGCATGACGTCCCAGCCCTGGGTGAACGAGGCGATGAAATCGGCATCGGTGTCGCCGTTCTCCACCAGCAAGTGCAACAGGCCATTGAGCAGCGCGAGGTCGGTGCCCGGTTTGATTTGCAGGAACAGCCCGGCCTTGTCGGCGGTGGCACTGCGCCGGGGATCGACGACGATCAGCTTCGCCCCGGCCTTGACCCGGTCCATCATGCGCAGGAACAGGATCGGGTGACAGTCGGCCATGTTGGCGCCAATCACGAAAAACAGATCGGCCTTGTCGAAATCATCATAGGACCCCGGCGGGCCGTCGGCGCCTAGCGAGAGCTTGTAGCCGCTGCCCGCGCTGGCCATGCACAGCCGCGAGTTGGACTCGATATTGGCCGTGCGCACAAAACCTTTGGCGAGCTTGTTGGCGAGGTATTGCGCCTCCAGGGACATCTGCCCCGAGACATAGAACGCCAGCGCGCCGGGGCCGTCGCGATCCAGAATCCCACGCAGGCGCCGGGCGGTTTCGCTGATCGCTGCGTCCATGTCAGCGCGCACCGGCTCGTGGCTGCGCTGATGGCGGATGTACGCGGACTCCATCCGTCCCGACCCGGCAATCGCCTGGCCGCAGGTGGTGCCTTTGGTGCACAGTCGGCCGAAATTGCTCGGGTGCGTCTTGTCGCCGACGACCTTGATGACCCGGTTGTCCGCGACCTGCAGGACGATGCCGCAACCGACGCCGCAATAAGGACACACGCTTTTTACGCTGTTGCTCGCCATATTCCGTTTCCTGAAAGCAAAAAAAGACGCCCTGTTCTCATCCGTTGAAAAACGGAGAGCACACGGCGCCTTTGTCGTGAATATGGCAATCGGCGTTGATTGCCTGTGGGGACGATCTTGCAAACGGCAGGCCAGCGCGGGGCAATACCGCGCCTATAGAAACTCGCTCAGTTGCCGATTGGCCCTGGCTGGCCGCATTGCCGACGGCAGCGATCCCGAGTGCGCCACCGCTGCTCGCCAAACGACTTCGGCGCGGGGAATGTTTGAGCTTCACGATGGGGCGGCCCGCGCGAAATCGCACTGTTTGTGTGCCGGCTCAGGCTGACCCAAATCCCGCTTCTGCCCAAAGGGCGTAGGAGCGCGCTTGCCCGCGATCTGGCGCGCAGCGGCAGCAAACACGTCGAATGCGGTCTGTCTGACACAACCAGGGTGTCCGGTTTGGCTGCCGGTTCCCGGCAGATCGCGGGCAAGCGCGCTCCTACGCCCTGCGGGCAGAATCAAGAGCAGAACGCGCCGTACGCGGGCGTGAGTTACTCACCCATACCCGGCTGGCACAGCCATTGCTACGTCCCTGATCAAGTCCAGCCTGAACACGCGGTTGGCAGCCCTGGCCGGTCAACGCGGACCGCCAGCCGTTCGCGGCATCGGGCTCACCAGGTTGGCGTCGACACTGTGGTCGCGCGGCAACCCCTAAAAGAACAGGCAAAGGCGCCTGGAACCGAGAGGTTCCGGGCGCCTTTTTTTTGCTTTTGAAAAACCTGATTGGCCTTGGCCGGGACTCGATATGACCACCACAGTCGCCCCACTCAACGACGTCCAAACCCTGATCGTCATCGGCAACGGCATGGTGGGTCACCACTGTGTCGAACAGTTGATCGCCGCCGGCGCCCTTGAGCGCTATCGCATTCATGTCTTCGGCGAGGAAGGCCAACGCGCCTACGACCGCGTGCACCTGTCCGAATACTTTGGCGGCCGCGACGCCGAGTCACTGGCGATGAGCGCTGCTTCTTTATATGAGCAGACCGGGCTTGCGCTGCACCTGGGCGTGCCGGTGCTGGAAATCGACCGGGCGCGGCGCGAAGTGATCACCGCCAAGGGCAGCTTTGGTTACGACAAGCTGGTGCTGGCGACCGGTTCGTATCCTTTCGTGCCGCCCATCGAAGGCGCTGAAGGCAACTCGCGGCTGGTCTACCGCACCTTGGACGACCTCGACACCATCCGCGCCGCCGCCCGCCAGGCGAAACGCGGCGTGGTGGTCGGCGGCGGGCTGTTGGGACTGGAAGCGGCCAACGCGCTGAAGTCCCTGGGCCTGGAAGCCCACGTGGTGGAATTCGCGCCGCGCCTGATGCCAGTGCAACTCGATGACCACGGCGGCGCTGCCCTGAAGGCGCGCATCGAAGCGCTGGGCGTTGGCGTGCATCTGTCTCGCGCGACCCAATCCATCAGCGCGGGGGAGGAATACCGCTACCGGATGAATTTCGCCGGCGATGAGTTCCTCGAAACTGACCTGATCGTTTTCTCCGCCGGCATCCGCCCCCAGGACGCCCTCGCCCGTCAGTGTGAACTGGCGTTGGGTCCGCGCGGCGGCATCGCCATCGACGAGCACTGCCGCACCAGCGACGCTGACATTTTTGCCATCGGTGAGTGCGCCGCCTGGAACGGTAGCGTCTTCGGCCTCGTCGCGCCGGGTTATCAAATGGCGCGCAATGTCGCCGCGCAGTTGTGCGACCTGGCCGCCGAGCCGTTCTTCGGCGCGGATATGTCGACCAAACTGAAACTGCTCGGCGTCGACGTCGGCTCCATCGGTGATGCCCATGGCGCGTTGACGGGCGCGCGCAGTTACCGGTTTATTGACGAGGCCACCGGCAGTTATCGCCGTTTGGTGGTGTCCGCCGATGGCAAAAAAGTGCTCGGCGCCGTGCTGGTGGGCGACAACAGTTATTACGACACCTTGCTGCAATACGCACAGAACGGCATCAAGCTGCCCGCCGATCCATCGAGCCTGATCCTGCCCCACAGCGACGGCGCGCCAACCCTTGGCGCCGATGCCCTGCCCGCCACGGCAACCATTTGCTCGTGCCACAACGTCAGCAAGGCCTCGATCTGCTCGGCCATCGACGGCGGTTGCACGGACCTGGCCGGGCTCAAGGCCTGTACCAAGGCCGCCACCGGTTGTGGCGGTTGCGCGGCGCTGCTGAAGAGCGTGTTCGAGCACGAGCTGATCGCCCGCGGCGTCACCGTTGATAAAAGCCTGTGCGAGCACTTCGCTTTCACGCGTCAAGAGCTGTACGCCTTCGCCCGCGTGGAGAACATTGAAAGCTTCGACGAGATGCTGGCCCGCCACGGCAAAGGCCATCTGGGTTGCGACATCTGCAAGCCTACCGTCGGCTCGATCCTCGCCTCGTGCTGGAATCGGCCGATCATGGACCCGTCGCTGGTGCCGTTGCAGGACACCAACGACACCTTCATGGCCAACATGCAGAAGAACGGCACGTATTCAGTGGTGCCGCGCATTCCTGCGGGGGAAATCACTGCGGACGGTTTGATCGCCATCGGCGCGGTCGCAAAGAAATACGACCTGTACACCAAGATCACCGGCGGCCAGCGCATCGACCTGTTTGGCGCGCAGTTGCACGAGCTACCGGACATCTGGGCCGAGCTGATTGCCGCCGGCTTCGAGACCGGTCATGCCTACGGTAAATCGACGCGAACGGTGAAGTCCTGCGTCGGCAGCACCTGGTGCCGTTACGGCGTTCAGGACAGCTTGCAAATGGCGCTGAACATCGAGGATCGCTACAAAGGCCTGCGCTCGCCGCACAAGCTGAAGTTCGCGGTGTCCGGTTGCACCCGTGAATGCGCTGAAGCCCAGAGCAAGGACATCGGCGTGATCGCCACGGAGAACGGCTGGAATCTCTACGTATGCGGCAACGGCGGCATGCGCCCGCGCCACGCCGAGCTGTTCGCCACCGATCTGGACGACGAGACGCTGATTCGCTATATCGACCGCGTGCTGATGTTTTACATCCGCACCGCTGACAAGTTGCAGCGGACGTCGGTGTGGCGCGAGTCCCTTGAAGGCGGGCTGGATTTTCTGAAGGCCGTGGTGATCGATGACAGCCTGGGGCTGGCCGCTGAACTGGAGGCGCAGATGCAGTTGGTGGTAGACCGTTATGAATGCGAGTGGGCAAACGCGCTGAAGAGCCCGGAGAAACTCAAGCGCTTCCGCACCTTCGTCAACGACAAGGGCGCTGACCCTGACATTCATTTCGTCAAGGAGCGCAGCCAGCGTCGTCCGGCTCGCGCGGAAGAGTTGAATCTGATTGCCGCTGTGGAGGTTGCACGATGAGCCAGGCGAATGCGGCAGTGATGGAGATGCCGAAGACTCAGGTGTGGCGCGCGGTCTGTGCCCGTGAGGATCTGGTCCTTAATTCCGGCGTGGTGGCGCTGGTGGGCAATGCGCAGGTGGCGCTGTTTTATGTGGCGTCCGTTGGTGGCGCGCCGCAGTTGTTTGCGGTGGACAATCGCGATCCGGTCACTGGGGTGAATGTGATTGGCCGGGGATTGATTGGCAGTTTGGGTGGCGACCTTGTGATTGCTTCGCCTTTGTATAAGCAGCATTACCGGCTGGAGGATGGCACGTGTCTGGAGGATGCGGCGCTGCGGCTGCGGACTTGGCCGGTTCGGCTGGTGGGGGATGTTGTGGAGGTTGATGTGGGGTAAGGCGTTCAGGCGTTCAGGCGTTCAGGCGTTCAGAATCAAGAGCGTCGGCCTAACGGCCTCGGGTTTCGCCTTCGGCGAGTTACTTGATAAAGCCCCAAGTAACCAAGGGCTTGTGCTCCTGGTTGGGCTCCTCCTTCGTCGGAGTACCCTCACTCCGGTCTCGCTCCGTGGGCCCGCGCCGAACGGACATCCATGTCCTGACGGCGCTCTCGCGGCATCCATGCCGCTCGGCCCACTGCGCGAAACCTGCGTTCAGCCTGCACCCAAGTCGCGATTGGCGGTGACTGAGCCTTTTGTGTAGGAAGATCAAAAGCGCTTTCAAGCAGATCAAAGGCTTCCCGGCTGAAGCCGGTCCCACAGTCGGGGACGACGCCACTTCTGCTGGATGCACGCGCCGCTTTTAGTGGGACCGGCTTTAGCCGGGAAGAGGTCGATGTGGGCGATGCCAGATTCTTGGGGGTGAACCTGATCGTTCCCACGCTCCGCGTGGTAACGCAGCCCCGGACGCTCTGCGTCCTGCAGGCGACGCGGACTCATGTCTGGGCGATGGGACGCGGAGCGTCGTGGACGGTGTTACCACGCGGAGCGTGGAACAATCATGAGCACCCAACATCTGCCCACTACAGGGTGGAGAACAGTAGGAGCGTGGCTTGTCCCGCGATCTGGCGCGAAGCGGCAGCAAGACGGGTAAACGCGGTGTGCCAAGTGAAACACAGCCGTCAGATTCCACGGCTGCTGCGCAGCCGATCGCGGGACAAGCCACGCTCCTACGGCCTATGGCCAGGATCAACAGCAGATTGCGCTGCCCATTCCCAAATCCCGGGCACAAAAAAAGCGACCCTAAGGTCGCTCTCTTTGTCGTTACGAAGAGT
Organism: Pseudomonas graminis; assembly: GCF_900111735.1. GTDB lineage: Bacteria > Pseudomonadota > Gammaproteobacteria > Pseudomonadales > Pseudomonadaceae > Aquipseudomonas > Aquipseudomonas graminis. The sequence goes on from NZ_FOHW01000019.1 coordinate 41,839, forward strand.
TCAAGGGCTTCGTAACTCAATATGGCGCAGCGGACGGGACTCGAACCCGCGACCCCCGGCGTGACAGGCCGGTATTCTAACCGACTGAACTACCGCTGCGCGTAACACTTGAAACGAATGGTGGGTGATGACGGGATCGAACCGCCGACATTCTGCTTGTAAGGCAGACGCTCTCCCAGCTGAGCTAATCACCCTTCGCTTCGGTGTGGCGCGCATTCTACGGAGCGATCAAAAAGCTGGCAAGCACTTTTTGAAATAAATTTTATAATCCTTCCAAAGGCTTACATCAGGGTTGGCCGCAGGGTCGCAGCAGCGAATAATGCCCCCCTTTGTATAAAGGAGAGATGTACCCCATGTGGTTCAAAAACCTGCTTGTGTATCGCCTGACCCAGGACCTGCCATTTGACGCCGAGGCGCTGGAAACCGCATTGGCGACCAAGCCTGCACGTGCCTGTGCCAGCCAGGAGTTGACCACTTACGGTTTCATCGCCCCGTTCGGCAAGGGCGAAGACGCGCCACTGGTGCACGTCAGCAGTGACTTCATGCTGATTTCGGCGCGCAAGGAAGAACGCATCCTGCCCGGCAGCGTGGTCAACGATGCATTGAAAGAGAAAGTCGAAGAGATCGAGACCGAGCAGATGCGCAAGGTCTACAAGAAGGAACGCGATCAGCTCAAGGATGAAATCATCCAGGCGTTCTTGCCTCGCGCCTTTATCCGCCGCTCGGCCACCTTCGCCGCCATCGCTCCCAAGCAAGGCGTGATTCTGGTCAACGCTTCCAGCCCGAAGCGCGCCGAAGACCTGCTGTCGACCCTGCGTGAAGTGGTCGGCTCGCTGCCCGTCCGTCCCGTGACCGTAAAGACCGCGCCAACCGCCGTCATGACCGAATGGGTCAAGACCAGCCAGACCGCCGAGCACTTCTTCGTGCTGGACGAGTGCGAACTGCGCGACACCCACGAAGACGGCGGCATTGTGAAATGCAAACGTCAAGACCTGACCAGCGACGAAATCCAGCTGCACCTGAGCACCGGCAAAGTCGTCACTCAACTGTCGCTGGCGTGGCAGGACAAGCTGTCGTTCGTGCTGGACGACAAACTCGGCATCAAACGCCTGAAGTTCGAAGACCTGCTGCAGGATGAAGCCGAGCAGAACGGCGGCGACGATGCGCTGGGCCAGCAGGACGCCAGCTTCACCCTTATGATGCTGACGTTCGGCGAGTTCCTGCCGCAATTGATGGAAGCGCTGGGCGGCGAAGAGATTCCTCAGGGGATCTGATTTCACCTCTCTCTGCAGGTGCCGGCTTGCTGGCGAACGCATCACGTCAGCTCACTTAAATGTTGCTGATACGCCGCGTTCGCCAGCAAGCCGGCGCTTACAGGTTCCACGTCCACTTCATACCAATAAAAAGGAGCAGGCCATGCGTGCCCTGGCTGCGTTGAGTCGTTTTGTCGGTAATACCTTCGCGTACTGGGTGCTGCTGTTTGCCGTGCTGGCGTTCCTGTTCCCGTCCTGGTTCATCGGCCTCAAGTCGTACATCGTGCCTTTGCTGGGGCTGGTGATGTTCGGCATGGGCCTGACCCTCAAGCTCGATGATTTTTCTGAGGTCGTGCGTCATCCCTGGCGCGTGGCTCTGGGGGTGGTCGCGCATTTCGTGATCATGCCCGGCGTGGCCTGGCTGCTTTGCCAGCTGTTTCACCTGCCCCCGGAAATCGCCGTCGGTGTGATTCTGGTCGGCTGCTGCCCGAGCGGCACATCGTCCAATGTCATGACCTGGCTGGCGAAGGGTGACCTGGCACTATCGGTGGCCATCGCCGCCGTCACCACCCTCCTCGCCCCGCTGCTGACCCCGGCGCTGATCTGGCTGCTGGCCTCGGCGTGGTTGCCGGTGTCTTTCATGGAAATGTTCTGGTCGATCCTGCAACTGGTGATGCTGCCGATCGTGCTGGGCGTCATCGCTCAACGCCTGCTGGGCGCCAAGGTAAGTTTTGCCGTCGACGTGCTGCCGCTGGTGTCGGTGGTGAGTATCGTGATGATCGTCTGCGCGGTGGTGGCAGCGAGTCAGGCGAAGATTGCCGAATCAGGCCTGCTGATCATGGCGGTGGTGATCCTGCACAACAGCTTCGGTTTTCTGCTGGGTTACTTCACCGGCAAGCTGTTCAAGCTGCCGCTGGCCCAGCGCAAATCGCTGTCTCTGGAAGTCGGCATGCAGAACTCCGGCCTCGGCGCCGCCCTGGCCGCCGCGCACTTTTCGCCACTGGCGGCGGTGCCGAGCGCGCTGTTCAGCGTCTGGCACAACATTTCGGGCGCGTTGCTTTCGACGTACTTCCGCAAGATGACGCCGGATGTGGTGGTGGAGGAAGAGAAGCCAGTGGTGGGTTGATCAGCCGCGAAGCTGGCTTGCTCTCTGTAGGAGTGAGCTTGCTCGCGAAGACGGTATTCCTGCCGCTGAAAATTTAGCGGATGTACCCACCTCTTCGTGAGCAAGCTCACTCCCACAGGTCCGTCTTTCGCAGGTGATCTGTCGCAGGTCAACCAGCAGTCTCCCGCAGGCTATTCAGCAGTCTGAAATATCGGATCCCTGATCAACACACCGCCCCTCTGACTAACGCACCGTCCCCCGCAACTCCGCCACCCGCTCACGCACCAGCGCCGGTTGCGACTCCTCACCCGTCAACGCCGGACCGGCCACAAGGGTCACTCGCGACCACAGCCTGCGAAACACGCCCTTGTTCGGGTCGCGGCTGAAGAAACTGCCCCACAACCCCTGCAGCGCCAGCGGAATCACCGGCACGTCGGTTTCCTGCAAGATCCGGGTCATGCCGCTTTTAAAGGTGTCGATCTCGCCGTCGGTGGTCAGCTTGCCCTCCGGGAAGATGCACACCAGCTCGCCTTCATTGAGGTAATGGGCGATGCGTTCGAACGCTTTGTCGAACACCGCCTTGTCCTCCTTGATCCCGGCAATCGGGATCGCGCCCGCGGTGCGGAACACGAAATTCAGCACCGGCAGGTTGAAGATCTTGTAGTACATGACGAAGCGGATCGGCCGGCGCACCGAGCCGGCAATCAACAGCGCATCGACGAACGACACATGGTTGCAGACCAGCAATGCCGCGCCCTCATCCGGGATCTGGTCGAGGTCGCGATGCTCCACGCGGTACATGGAATGGCTGAGCAGCCAGATCATGAAGCGCATGGTGAACTCGGGCACGATTTTGAAGATGTAGGCATTGACCGCGATGTTCATCAGCGAGACGACGAGGAACAACTGCGGAATCGACAGTTTCGCCACGCTCAGCAAGATGATCGAAACGATCGCCGAGACCACCATGAACAGCGCGTTGAGGATGTTGTTGGACGCAATGACCCGCGAGCGCTCTTTCTCCGGCGTGCGCGACTGGATCAGCGCGTACAGCGGCACGATGTAAAACCCGCCGAAGACGCCGATGCCGAGGATGTCCAGCAATACCCACCACGCCTGCCCGTAATCCAGAATCGCCAGCCAGTTGTTAGCCTGTACGTTCTGCGGGAAACCACCGGAATGCCACCAGAGCAACAAGCCGAACACGGTCAGGCCCATGGAGCCGAACGGCACCAGACCGATCTCCACTTTGCGCCCGGACAGTCGTTCGCAGAGCATGGAGCCGGCGGCAATGCCGATGGAGAACACGGTCAGAATCAGGGTGACGACGGTTTCATCGCCGTACAGAAACTCCTTGGCGTAGGCCGGGATCTGCGTCAGATAAATCGCTCCGACGAACCAGAACCACGAGTTGCCGACGATGGAGCGGGACACCGCTTTGGTCTGGCCCAGGCCGAGTTTCAGGGTGGCCCAGGATTCGCTGAAGATGTTCCAGTTCAGGCGCATGTCCGGCGACGCGGCCGCTGCCGGCGGAATGCCCCGGCTGGCGAGATAACCCAGGCACGCCACCGAGACCATCGCTGCCGCCACGATGGGCGCGTAATGGGTCGCCGACATCATCACGCCGGCGCCGATGGTGCCGGCGAGGATCGCCAGAAACGTGCCCATTTCCACCAGGCCGTTGCCGCCCACCAGTTCGTTCTCATGCAGGTGCTGGGGCAGGATCGAGTACTTCACCGGCCCGAACAGCGCCGAGTGAGTACCCATCGCGAACAGTGCGGCCAGCATCAGCGACAGGTGATTGAAGAGAAAGCCCGTTGCCCCCACGACCATGATCACGATCTCCAGGACCTTGATCATGCGGATCAGCTTGTCCTTGGGGTATTTCTCGCCGAACTGCCCGGCCAGCGCCGAGAACAGAAAGAACGGCAGGATGAACAGCAAGGCGCAGAGGTTGACGTAGATGGACCGGTCACCGTCGATGCTCAGCTTGTAGAGAATGGCGAGGATCAGCGACTGCTTGAAGATATTGTCGTTGAACGCCCCGAGGGACTGGGTCACGAAAAACGGCAGAAAGCGCCGCTTACCCAACAAACTGAACTGCGACTGACTCATCTTCCCTGGTCCTGAGTGGCGCCGGTGTCGGCTTTCTTATGGGAACGCCGAACGGCGGTTCCGGGCCACATTGAAGACGACACCGGCGGCAAAGTCGAGCATGCGCTCCAACGGATAGTCCGTTAGAGCGTGGGAGCGGTATCTAGCGTAAGCCAGCGATGCACGGCGAAACGAACAGCTCGCCTTTATAGGCCCCGCTCACGGTGCGCTTCATGATCACCAGCCACAGGACACTCAGCGCGGCGACCAGCGAGGTGCCGAGAACCGCAAAGAACCCGAGATGAAGCACCGCACCCAGCTTCAGGGTAGTCAGCGCGAACACGCCCAGTGGAAAGGTAAAACCCCACCAGCCCAGGTTGAACGGGATGCCGTTGCGCAGATAACGCGCGGTGATCAGCAGCGCCATCAGGCACCACCACACGCCGACACCCCATAAAATCACGCCGCCGATCAGGCCAAGGCCCGACGCGATTTCGCCGACGCCGGGCAAGCCGTTGGCGTTGAAGATCAGCGGCGAATCGGCGCCCAGCACAATCAGGCCGAACGCGCCGGTGCTGATCGGCCCCAAGGCCAGCCAGCTCGACGCAGCCATGCTTTCGTGGGGCAGTTTGTGCAAGGCCATACGCAGCAACAGGATGGTCAGGATGCTGAACGCCACCGGCACCGACATCGCCCACAGCACGTAACTGGTGATGAGCACGCTGAACTGTCCGTGAGGATCGGACAGGTGAGGCGCCAACAGCCCGCCGCTGACCGCCGCTACTTCACAGGCCACGAGCGGCAGAAGCCAGACGGCGGTCATCTGATCGATACGGTGTTCCTGGCGAGTGAACATCAAAAACGGGATGACCACGCCGCAGGCCAGAGACATCCCCACGTCCAGCCACCACAACAGCTCGGCGAACGGCAGCACGGCATCGCCCCAACGTGGCAGGCCGAAAGTCAGCAGTCCGTTAATCAGTGTCGCCAGGCCCATGGGAATCGTGCCGAAAAACATCGACACCGTGGAATGCCCGAACACCCGCCGTGCCTCGTCGAAAAACATCACCCAGCGGGCGATGTATAGGGCGCTAAAGGTCAGGAACAGCACGATGTTCAGCATCCACAAGGCTTCGGCCAGTTGGAACACACCGGGGATGGTCACCGGAAGCTGCACCAGCACAGCCGAAAGAATGCCGGTGCCCATGGTCGCGGCGAACCAGTTGGGGGTGAATTGGCGGATGACTTCCCGGGGATGGCTCAGTTGGCTGAAGGGTCTTTGCGGGATGAAGATGGCGTGGGTCATGGCTCGCTCCTGTCCTCGTGTGAGGTGGTCCCCATAGTAGGGCGGCAGCTGATATCGACTAAGCGGGTAATTTAGCTATGCCTCATAGATTTCCCCGATATATGCCGATCACAGGATTCGCCGCGCTCCTGCGACACCGCGCCGTTCAGACCTTGGTCGTAACAGACGAACCCGACGCGGCGTGCGAGACTGTCCGGCCGGCGAGGGATCGCCACCGAAACCGCTAGCCGTTTGTCTCTGGAGTTCCTATGTCGCTGTCCAGCGGGCTGATCGCTGCCGTCGCCCTGGCCTATATGGCCATCATGTTCGCCATCGCCTTCTACGGTGACCGTCGCAGCACCCCGCTGCCGCCGCGCCTTCGCGCCTGGGTGTACAGCCTGTCGCTGGCGGTTTACTGCACCAGCTGGACGTTTTTCGGCTCGGTCGGCCAGGCAGCCGAACAACTGTGGTCGTTTCTGCCGATCTACCTGGGCCCGATTTTGCTGTTGCTGCTGGCGCCCTGGGTGCTGCAGAAAATGGTGCTGATCAGCAAACAGGAAAACATCACCTCAATCGCCGACTTCATCGCCGCCCGCTACGGCAAGTCGCAAACTTTGGCCGTCGTCGTCGCGCTGATCTGCCTGATCGGCGTGTTGCCCTACATCGCGCTGCAGCTCAAGGGCATCGTGCTGGGGGTGAACATTCTCATTGGTGCCGGCGCCGACGCCACCGGCACGCGCGCCCAGGACACCGCGCTGATCGTGTCGCTGGTGCTGGCGCTGTTCACCATCGTCTTCGGCACACGCAACCTTGACGCCACCGAACACCACCGCGGCATGGTCCTGGCGATTGCCTTCGAGTCGCTGGTCAAGCTGTTCGCTTTCATGGCCGTCGGCGCGTTCGTGACCTTCGGGCTGTACGACGGCGTGGATGACCTGTTCAACCAGGCCATGCTCGCGCCGCGCCTGGAGGAGTACTGGAAAGAAACGGTCAACTGGCCATCGATGGTGGTGCAGACCGGCGTCGCCATGATGGCGATCATCTGCCTGCCCCGGCAGTTTCACGTCACCGTGGTGGAGAACATCGAGCCCGAGGATTTGCGCCTGGCCAAGTGGGTGTTCCCGGCGTACCTGCTGCTGGCAGCCGTATTCGTGGTGCCGATTGCGCTGGCCGGACAGATGCTGTTGCCCGCCTCGGTGCTGCCGGACTCGTTCGTGATCAGCGTGCCGTTGGCCCACGCCCACCCGGCGCTGGCGATGCTTGCATTCATCGGCGGCGCGTCGGCCGCCACCGGCATGGTGATCGTTGCCAGCGTCGCGCTGTCGACCATGGTCTCCAACGACATGCTGCTGCCGTGGCTGCTGCGGCGCAAAACCGCCGAGCGCCCGTTTGAAGTCTTCCGCCACTGGATGCTCTCGGTGCGCCGGGTCAGCATCGTCGTCATCCTGTTGCTCGCCTACGTCAGCTATCGGTTGCTCGGCTCCACCGCGAGCCTGGCGACCATCGGCCAGATCGCCTTCGCCGCCATCACCCAGCTGATGCCGGCGATGATCGGCGCGCTGTACTGGAAACCGGCCAATCGTCGCGGCGTGTTCGCCGGGCTCGCTGCCGGGGTGTTCATCTGGTTTTACACGCTTGTGCTGCCAATCACTGCCCACAGCATGGGCTGGTCGCTAAGCACTTTCCCGCTGCTGGCGTGGCTGCACAGCAACCCGCTCAATCTGCCGATCAGCCCGCTGACCCAAGGCGTGGTCCTGTCGATGCTCGGCAACCTCGCGTTGTTTGTGTGGGTCTCGCTGCTGTCGCGAACACGCGTGTCCGAACACTGGCAGGCGGGGCGTTTCATCGGTCAGGAATTGCAGGCGCGGCCCAACAATCGCTCGCTGCTGGCGGTGCAGATCGAGGACTTGCTTAAACTCTCGGCGCGTTTCGTGGGCGAAGAGCGGGCGCAACAAAGCTTCATCCGCTTCGCCTACCGCCAGGGCAAAGGCTTCAACCCTAACCAGAACGCCACCGGCGACTGGATCGCCCACACCGAACGTTTGCTGGCGGGGGTGCTGGGCACGTCGTCGACACGGGCCGTGGTCAAAGCGGCGATTGAAGGCCGCGACATGCAGCTCGAGGATGTGGTGCGCATCGCCGACGAAGCCTCCGAAGTGTTGCAGTTCAACCGAGCCCTGCTGCAGGGCGCCATCGAAAATATTACCCAGGGCATCAGCGTGGTGGATCAATCCCTGCGACTGGTGGCCTGGAACGCGCGCTATCTGGAGCTGTTCAATTACCCGGAAGGGCTGATCAGCGTGGGACGGCCCATCGCCGACATCATCCGCTACAACGCCGAGCGCGGTTTGCTCGGACCCGGCGAGGCCGAGGTGCACGTCGCCCGGCGGCTGCACTGGATGCGCCAGGGCCGCGCGCATACGTCCGAGCGGTTGTTTCCCAACGGGCAGGTGATCGAGCTGATCGGCAACCCGATGCCCGGCGGCGGCTTCGTCATGAGCTTCACTGACATCACCGCATTCCGCGAGGCCGAGCATGCGCTCAAGGGCGCCAACGAAAGTCTTGAGCAGCGCGTTGCTGAACGCACGCGGGAGCTGTCGCAGCTGAACACGGCACTGAGCGAAGCCAAGGCCCATGCGGAAGCCGCCAATCAGTCGAAAACGCGCTTTCTCGCCGCCGTCAGCCATGACCTGATGCAGCCGATGAACGCTGCGCGTTTGTTCTCTGCGGCGCTGCTGCACAACGACGACAATGTGCCCGCGGAGGCGAAACAGCTGATCCAGCATCTGGACAGCTCGCTGCGTTCGGCCGAAGACCTGATCAGCGACCTGCTGGATATTTCGCGTCTGGAGAACGGCAAGTTCACGCCGACCATCACGCCGTTCGCCTTGAATAATCTGTTTGAAACCCTCGGCGCCGAATTCAAGGCGCTGGCCCAGGAGCAGGGTCTGGATTTCCGCGTGCGCGGCAGCACGTTGCGCGTGGCCAGCGATGCCAAGCTGCTGCGGCGGGTGCTGCAGAACTTCCTGACCAATGCGTTTCGTTACGCCAAGGGGCCGATTCTGCTGGGCGTGCGGCGGCGCAACGGGCAGCTGAGCCTGGAGGTCTGGGACCGGGGGCCGGGCATTCCGGAAGACAAGCGGCAGGTGATTTTCGAGGAGTTCAAGCGTCTGGACAGCCATCAGACCCGCGCCGAGAAAGGCCTGGGGCTGGGACTGGCGATTGCCGACGGCTTGTGCCGCGTGCTTGGTCATTCCCTGGAAGTGCGTTCATGGCCAGGCCAAGGCAGCGTGTTCACCGTTACGGTGCCGCTGGCGCCCGCCTTGCCGACGCCGGTCGCTGCGCCGACCGAACCTGTACGCGCCGCGCTGAACGGCACGCAGATTCTGTGCGTCGACAACGAAGACAGCATCCTGATGGGCATGAACAGCCTGCTGAGCCGCTGGGGATGCCAGGTCTGGACCGCGCGCAATCGCGAGGAATGCCAGGCCCTGCTCAACGATGGCATTCGTCCGCATCTGGCGTTGGTGGACTACCACCTGGACCACGGTGAAATCGGCACCGAACTGATGGGCTGGCTGCGTACGCAGCTGGGCGAGCCGGTCCCTGGCGTGGTCATCAGCGCCGACGGCCGCCCGGAGCTGATCGCCCAGGTACACGCCGCCGGCCTCGAATACCTGGCCAAACCGGTGAAGCCCGCAGCGCTGCGGGCATTGTTGAGTCGGCATGTGCGGTTGGGTTGAGCGTCAGGTTGGTGGACACCAACATAATGCGAACGCCGATCCACTGTAGGAGCGTGGCTTGTCCCGCGATCGGCTGCGCAGCAGTCGTAAACCAGACGCTCAGTAATGCCTGACACACCGCATGCACCGGTTTACTGCCGCTTCGCGCCAGATCGCGAGCAAGCTCACTCCTACAGGTTCATCCGCAGCGTCCGAAGAATTCGCCCCAGACCACGATCCTTGCATCACGGTGGGCACATTCCGCCAAACCACGATCGGCGCATGGATGCTGCGGCAGAAGACGATCATTGTAGGAGTGAGCTTGCTCGCGATCGGCTGCGCAGCAGTCGTAAACCTGACGCCTCGGTTACGCCTGACACACCGCATGCACCGGTTTACTGCCGCTTCGCGCCAGATCGCGAGCAGGCTCACTCCTACAGTTTTTGCAGTGCCCGATGAAATCAGCGCAGACCACAAATCGTGCCTGCCCTTGCGCAGATTCCGCGCAAGACCACGATTCATGTAGGAGTGAGCTTGCTCGCGATCGGCTGCGCAGCAGTCGTAAATCCTGACGCCCCGGCAATGCCTGACACACCGCGTGCACCGGTTTACTGCCGCTGCGCGCCAGATCGCGGGACAAGCCTCGCTCCTACAGTTTTTGCAGCGTCCGAAGAATTCGTCCAGACCACGAACCGTACCTGACCGTGCCCAAATTCCGCGCCAAACCACGATTCATGTAGGAGCGTGGCTTGTCCCGCGATCGGCTGCGTAGCAGTCGTAAACCTGACGCCTTGGTTACGCCTGACACACCGCATGCACCGGTGTGCTGCCGCTGCGCGCCAGATCGCGAGCAAGCTCACTCCTACAGGTTCATCCGCAGCGTCCGAAAAATTCGCCTCAGACCACGATCCTTGCATCACGGTGGGCACATTCCGCCAAACCACGATCGGCGCATGGATGCTGCGGCAGAAGACGATCATTGTAGGAGTGAGCTTGCTCGCGATCGGCTGCGTAGCAGTCGTAAACCTGACGCCTCGGTTACCCCTGACACAACGCATGCACCGGTTTACTGCCGCTTCGCGCCAGATCGCGAGCAAGCTCACTCCTACAGGTTCATCCGCAGCGTCCGACGAGTTCGCCGGACGCTCGGCAGGTTCTACTCAACCTTCCTGAACACAAACACCAACCCCACCACGATCAGTACCATCCCCAGCATACTCATCAGCGCCAGGCGGTTGCCGTAGATCAGGTAGTCCATCATCGCGGTGACGCCGGGCACCAGGTAGAACAGGCTGGTGACGTTGACAAGATTGCCCTGGGCGATGAGCCGGTAGAGCAGGAACGTCGCCAGCACCGACACCACCAGCCCCATGTACAGCACCGGCACGTAAAAGCCGATGCTGTGCTCGAAATGAAAGGGCTGAAAGGGTACGAACACCGCGCAGACCACCGTCCCCGCAAGGTATTGCACCGGCAACGTGCCGAGGGGGTTGTCGGTGATGCGCTTCTGCATGATCGAGCCGCCGGTCATGCTCAACATGCCAAGCACGCCGAAAGCCATGCCGGCGAGCGATCCGCCGTCGCCGATGCCTTGCCAGACCACCAGCACCAGACCCGCCAGCCCCAGACTCAGGCCGAACATGCGTGACCCCGAGCGGCTGCGCTCGACCAGCACGGCCGTCAGAATCGGTTGCACGCCCATGATCGTGGCCATCACGCCAGGCGCGACTTTCATGTCCAGCGCCAGCAGGTAGCAGATCTGATAAGCGCCCAGCAGCACAGCGCCCGTCATCAGGGCGAAGCCCATCGAGGCTCGTGTGGCGGGAAGCTTGTACCCCAAGGCCGGGATCAGAATCGCCAGCGCCCCCAGCGCCAGCAGAAAACGGAACAGCAAAAACGCAAAAGGAGAAGCGTGGGTCAGGCCCCACTTGGAAACAATTGCGCCGCTGCTCCAGAGCAGGACGAAAAGGGTCGTCGTGGCCATCGAGGCCAAGGCTTTATGAGCGAACATGAGTCACCTGTGATTCAGACAAAATCGGACCCGGCACGAACCGGATTCACGGATGTTTTGCGAACGTTTGCAGGCTTCGGTCGACAGCGTTGAGGCAGTCGATCAGCCGAGCGCAACGACGCCTGGCGGTGCAACGGCGCACACGACAGGGCTATTCACAGGTGGGGGTGGCGGGTAGCGCGTGATGAAAGCGATTTGCATGCAGCCGCACGGTTCCGCAACAGCGCGAGCCGTGGCGGAGAAAGCGAACCGGGTGCGGGATGCGGGCATCGTGTTCATCTTCTGAAGGAGTGACTCAGTGTTGCCAGGTGTTACAGCAACGAGGCCGACTATAAACAGCCGACGAGGTCTCGCGCAACAGCGTTTTGCACGTCGGCCAATTTGACCGGACGACTCAGTCCAGCAGGTTCAGCGGATACTGCACCACGATATACAAGCGGTCGATATCGTCGCCCCCCTCAGCGTCGTTACCCCGGTGCGAAACATGGGACACGTCGAACGACAGGTTTTTGGCCGGTCCCGACTGAACGACGTATTTCAGGTCGATGTCGCGCTCCCAGTGACGTCCGTCCTTGCCCTGAATCGGCTGATAACGTCCGGTGACGTCATCTAACGGCTGATACACCGCGCCCCGTGGCGCATGGGTGCCATCAATGCCGCTGCCGCGCACATAGCGGGTCATGAACGTGAGACCGGGAATGCCAACGGCGGCGAACGAAAGGTCGTAGCGCGCCTGCCACGACTGCTCATGCGCGCCGTTGAAGTCGGCGTATTTGATCGAGTTGGCCAGATAGATCGAGTCGCCCCCCACAAAGTCGAATGGCGTGTCGCCGTCGATCTTCTGCCAACCAAGGGAGAATCCCTGGGAGCCAACGCTGTATTTCGCCAGCAGGCTGTAAGCGGTGTTACTCAGTGCGCCTGCCTTTGCGTCGCCCTGATCCAGGGTGCGGTAGAGATTGCCGTCCAGCAAAAACGAACTGTTGTCCGACAGCACGCTCAAGTGATGCAGATTGGTGTAGTACTGCCGCCAGGTGTCAGTGAGCTGTGAGGCGTACACCGAGCCGCCGAATGGAGAATCGCCAGTGGTCTCGACACCCATCAGACTCAGCGACGAACCGCGGGTGCTGGCACCGTAGCCATCGAAATCGCCCTTGGCTGTCGAAGCGTTTTGGTTCTTGAAGGCGGTAAAGTGCCCGGCCACCAGCTTCAGTCCATCGACGTCGCCGCTGTCAAGATAAAAGCCCGTGGCGTACTCCGGTTGCAGGCGCTTGTCGCCGGTATCCAGCACGGGGGTTTCCACTTCCATTTCGCCAAACTTCAGCGTGGTCTTCGAAATCCTCAGTTTGAGCGCGCCGCCCGCATCGGAATAATCGTCGGCAGCTCGCCCGTCATCGCCCAGCGGCAACAGACCGGTTCCGGCTCGCCCCTTTCCGCTGTCGAGTTTCAGGCCGTAGAACGCATGCGCATCGACGCCGAACCCGACAGTGCCTTGGGTGAACCCTGATTGCAGATTGGCGATAAACCCCTGCGCCCACTCCTGGCGGTAACTCTGCCCGGCGTGCCCTGTGCGGTAGTCGTTATCCAGAAAGAAGTTGCGTGCCAGCACATTCAGCGAGGTATCGGCGAGAAAACCATGTTCCTCATCGGCAGTGGCCGCCATCAGGTTGCTGGAGCATGAGAGTAACGCGAGAGACAACAGGGATATTCGGCTTGCCATGGATCTGCCTTCTTCAAAATGTTCCTGGCAAAAAGGCGTGATGACGACAACCAGGAGCACTCAATGGTCGGCGCAGGGTGGTTAGCGGGATTGAATGGGCGTGCTATTAGCCATGAATGGCCGTCCGCCAGAAACAAAAAAGCGCCGCTGCACAGTCTGCAACGGCGCTCGATAGACCCGTTTGTTCAGCCGAACAACCAGTAGCCCAGCAGCGTCAGCACGATCACCGCCAGCACCGGACGCAGGATGCGATAGGCCTTGGGGTTGGCGCGTTTGAACTGCTTGACCTTGCCGCTGAAGCTGTTGCTGAAGCGCTTGCTGAACGCATAGGCCTGATTGATCCCGCCGACGCGTTCGTCATCGGTGTTCTGCGGCGCGGTGGCACGGCCCAGAAATGCGCTGACGCGGCGGTTGACGGCGATCATGAAGCGATTGCTCAACGGTCGCTCGATGTCGCAGAACAGGATCACGCGGGTGACGTCGGTTTCGTTCTTGACCCAGTGCACGTAGGTTTCATCGAACATAACGTCATCACCGTCGCGCCAGGCGTAGACCTGACCGTCGACGAAGATCCGGCAATCGTCGGAGTTCGGCGTCGACAGGCCCAGGTGATATCGCAGCGAACCGGCGAACGGGTCGCGGTGCGGGTTCAAATGGCTGCCGCCGGGCAACAGAGCGAACATCGCGCCTTTGACGTTGGGAATGCGGCTGACCAGTTCCACCGTCTTGGGGCACAACGCCTCGGCGGATGGCAGCGGTTTGTCGTACCACTTGAGGTAAAAACGCTTCCAGCCCTTTTTGAAGAACGAACCGAAACCCGCGTCGTTGTCCTTGGCAGCGGCACGGATATAGCCTTCGTCGAACAGGTGCATGGCTTCGTCGCGGATGGTTTCCCAGTTGTCGCGCAGCACATCGAGCTCGGGAAACTTGCTGCGGTCCAGGTACGGCTTGGACGGCACGCTGGAGAACAGGTACATCAAAGCGTTATACGGGGCGAACAGTGCGGAGTGATTCACGAACTGGCGCAATACCGGCAAACGCGCCTTGCCGCGCAAATGCACGTACAGCGTGCTGCCGACAAACAGCAGCAGAATCGCCGCTTTGACAGCAAAAGAAAGGGTCATGAAACTCTCCTTGGAACAGGCAAAAATCTGGCGGCACGATAAAAACGATTGTGGGAGCGTGGCTTGTCCCGCGATCTGCCGGAAACCGGCAGCAAACCCTAGCGATGCGTTGCAATTGACACACCGTGTTAGCAGAAATCACGACGACTGCGTCGCCGATCGCGGGACAAGCCACGCTCCTACATGAATCAACAGCACGCGGCGTGCGGATTCTAGTGCAACACAAAACCCGACGGATGAGCTGGGACAATCACACGGCGGGTTTCGAATGGCGGTCATCATAAGCTTTAGTCCGCCGCGTAAAAAGCCGAAGCGGATGCGGACACGACTATTGGGTCAGCTCGCGTTCAGTAAACAGGTCGCTGAAGAGCATGCTCGACAAGTAGCGCTCACCCGAGTCCGGCAGTACCACCACGATCGTCTTGCCCTGCATTTCCGGCTTCTCGGCCAGACGCACCGCTGCGTGCATGGCCGCGCCGCAGGAGATACCGCAAAGAATCCCCTCCTCCTGCATCAGCCGCAGGGCCATGGCCTTGGCTTCTTCATCACTGACCAGTTCGACGCGATCAACAATCGACAGGTCGAGGTTTTTCGGGATAAAACCTGCGCCGATGCCCTGAATCTTGTGCGGGTTAGGCTTGATCTCTTCACCGGCCATCGCCTGGGTGATGATCGGCGAGCCCATGGGTTCGACAGCCACCGAGATAATCGGCTTGCCCATGGCGTGCTTGATGTAGCGCGAAACGCCGGTGATGGTGCCGCCGGTGCCGACGCCCGCCACCAGCACGTCGATGGCGCCGTCAGTGTCGTTCCAGATTTCCGGGCCGGTGGTCTTCTCGTGAATGGCCGGGTTGGCCGGGTTTTCGAACTGCGCCGGCATGAAGTACGTGGCGGGATCACTGGCGAGCAGCTCCTCGGCCTTCGCGATGGAGCCTTTCATGCCCTGCGCCGGCTCGGTCAATACCAGTTCCGCGCCCAAGGCCTTGAGCACCTTGCGCCGCTCTATACTCATCGAGGCCGGCATGGTCAGGGTCAGCTTGTAGCCACGGGCTGCGGCGACAAACGCAAGGCCGATGCCGGTATTGCCGGAGGTGGGTTCGACGATGGTCATGCCGGGCTTGAGTTTGCCGCTGCTTTCGGCGTCCCAGATCATGTTCGCGCCGATCCGGCACTTGACGGAATACCCCGGATTACGCCCCTCGATCTTGGCCAGGATGGTGACCCCGCGTGGCGCGATGCGGTTGATCTGCACCAGTGGCGTGTTGCCGATGGAATGGGCGTTATCTGCGTAAATACGGCTCATGACCGGGTCCTTGTGCAGGTTTGGAAAAGCTCAAAGCCTATGCCTTGAGCCGGTGCAACGTCCAGTCGAAGCGAACCGATCACCTCGCCAGCAGTCAACAAAACTACGTTACTAGAGGGTGGAGACATGAAACGTCGTTACAGCTGGCCGTTATGGACAATTGTTGGCTTGGGGGTGTTGCTGATCGCCGTCCATATCGCGCTGCCCTATGTAGTGCGCAATTATCTCAATGAAAAACTCGCTGACATGGGCGACTACCGCGGTCAGGTCACCGATGTGGACCTCGCCCTGTGGCGCGGGGCCTACCGCATCAACGGCCTGAAAATCGTCAAGGTCGACGGCAAGGTGCCGGTGCCGCTGCTGGATGCGCCGGTCATCGACCTCGCTGTCAGCTGGCACTCCCTCTGGTACGACCATGCCGTGGTCGCCGAGGTCGCGTTTGTCAGCCCCGAACTCAACTTCGTCGACGGTGGCCCGGACAAGCGCCAGTCCCAGACCGGTGCGGGCACTGACTGGCGCGCTCAGTTGAACAAGCTGCTGCCGATCACCCTCAACGAGATGCGCATTCAGGACGGCAAGATCACCTTTAACAACTTCAACTCCACGCCGAAGGTGAAAATCGACGCCGACAGCATCAACGCCAGCATCTTTAACCTGACCAACGTCGAAGACAAAGCCGGCAAGCGCGATGCCCGCTTCGAGGGCAAGGCCATGCTGCTGGGCCATGCGCCGCTGGAAAGCACTGCGACCTTCGACCCGTTCAGCCTGGAGGATTTCGACTTCAAGCTACGCGCGACCGGTATCCAGCTCAAGCGCCTGAACGACTTCGCGTCGGCGTACGGCAAATTCGATTTCAACGCGGGGGACGGCGACGTGGTCATCGAAGCCCAGGCCACCAATGGCCAGCTCAGTGGCTACATCAAGCCCCTGCTGCGTAATGTCGATGTATTTGACTGGCAGCAGGACGTCGAGAACCAGAACAAAGGCTTCTTCCGCTCGATCTGGGAAGCCGTGGTCGGCGGCAGCGAAACAGTGCTCAAGAACCAGGGGAAGAACCAGTTCGCCACCCGCGTCGAACTCAGCGGCAGTGTTCACAAACAGGACATCAATGCGTTCGAAGCGTTTTTGCAGATCCTGCGCAATGCCTTCGTGAAGGCGTTCAACACGCGGTATGACAGTGGCAAGAGCGAGGCGAAATAAACGCAGCGGGTTGACTGGAACATCCCTATAGGAGTGAGCTTGCTCGCGAAGCGTTTAGTCAGCGATGACCTTGATCGCTGACACGCTTCTCTCGCGAGTCCGCTCACTCGCCATCTTCGCCTGCCTCCTTGTCGATTCCGGCTGCCTTGTCGACACCGCCCCCTTTGTCAACGCCATAGGCCGCACGCTTCTCGGCCAGCAACACGCCACTGCCTGACTGATTCTGCAACGCATCCCATCCCAGACACGCTAGCGCCAAGGTGCGCGGTGCCGCCTCGCTGCCGTTGGTGTAGCGAGTGATGCTGCGCGTGCTGACGCCCAGCGCTTCGGCCGCCATGGCCAGCGGCAGCCCGGTGCGCGCGCGCCAGCCGATGAATATCCGCGTGTTCTCATCAGTGGCGGCCTGCGCCTTGGAGTCCAGGTAGAGGGTATCGGCGCCAATCTGGATGTCGGCCTCGTCCCACTCGACGGTCCAGCCGTCGTCGCCAATCTGTGCCTGCTTGAAAATGTCCGGATCCTTGAGCGGTTGCAGCCCCGGAAATGCACCAATGTCGCTGCTCAGGTCGAGGACGTACTTCATGTCGTTGATGAATGTCAGCGCCAATTGTTGATGAGCCAGCGCCTCTACGGTCTTGAGGCGTGGACGTTTCATGGATGCCATCGTTTCCATTGCTCCAGCAATTCTGTTTGGTGGGCCCTTACCCATTCGAGCGCCTCCCTGAGTACGCCGGCCGGGGCGTGGCCGAGCATGGGTTCAACCAACTGCAGACAGATCAACACATCCAGCCCGCCACCGGTGAGGTGCATGTGAGGCGGCAGGTGATCCTTTTCCCGCAGTTGAATCCTGTATTTGTCCCTGAATCTGTATTTAGTCGACATGCGCAGGAAGGTATCGCTATTTTGGCGATACCTCAATGGTGGTTACAATTTTCTTCCCGGTCAGACCGTGACGCTCCATTCAGATACTGAATAAAGCGTCTGCGTTCACAGTCGCGCGGGGTGCGCGGTATAGTCGCTGCATTCTTTGCGCCCTATCTTTCGCGGTTCAGGCCACTGGTCCGTTCGCGCTGTTCGAGGATTTTCCCGATGAAATTCGAAGGCACCCATGCCTACGTCGCCACCGACGATCTGAAGCTTGCGGTCAATGCCGCCATCACCCTGGAGCGCCCGCTGCTGGTCAAGGGCGAGCCCGGCACCGGCAAGACCATGCTCGCCGAGCAACTGGCCGAGTCCTTCGGCGCGCGGCTGATCACCTGGCACATCAAGTCCACCACCAAGGCGCACCAGGGCCTCTATGAGTACGACGCGGTCAGCCGCCTGCGCGACTCGCAGCTGGGCGTCGACAAAGTCCACGACGTGCGCAATTACCTGAAGAAAGGCAAGCTCTGGGAAGCCTTTGAATCCGAAGAGCGGGTCATTCTGCTGATCGACGAGATCGACAAGGCGGACATCGAATTCCCCAACGACCTGCTGCAAGAACTCGACAAGATGGAGTTCTACGTTTACGAGATCGACGAGACGATCAAGGCCAAAAAGCGCCCGATCATCATCATTACGTCCAACAACGAAAAAGAGCTGCCTGACGCCTTTCTGCGCCGCTGTTTCTTTCATTACATCGCGTTCCCTGACCGCAGCACCCTGCAGAAGATCGTCGACGTGCATTACCCGAACATCAAGAAGGATCTGGTCAGCGAAGCGCTGGACGTGTTCTTCGACGTGCGCAAAGTCCCGGGCCTGAAGAAAAAGCCCTCGACCTCCGAACTGGTGGACTGGCTCAAACTGCTGATGGCCGACAACATCGGCGAAGCGGTACTGCGCGAGCGCGACCCCACCAAAGCCATCCCGCCGCTGGCCGGTGCGCTGGTCAAGAACGAGCAGGACGTGCATCTGCTCGAACGCCTCGCGTTCATGAGTCGTCGCGGCAATCGCTGAGCCTTTTCTGGTCAAGCTTATTTAGATCAAGGGCGGGACGCCGATTATGTTGCTCAACCTGTTCAACGAAATGCGCGCGGCCAAAGTGCCGGTATCGTTGCGTGAACTGCTCGACCTCATCAGTGCGCTGAAGCAGCGCGTGACGTTCGCTGACATGGACGAGTTCTATTACTTGTCGCGCACGATTCTGGTGAAGGACGAGCGCCATTTCGACAAGTTCGACCGGGCGTTCGGCGCTTACTTCAATGGCCTGGAAAAGCTCGACGATCACTTGCAGGCGCTGATCCCCGAGGACTGGCTGCGCAAGGAATTCGAGCGCTCGCTGACCGCTGAAGAGCGCGCGCAGATCCAGTCGCTGGGTGGCCTGGACAAACTGATCGAGGAATTCAAGAAGCGTCTGGAAGAGCAAAAGGAGCGCCACGCCGGCGGCAATAAATGGATCGGCACCGGCGGCACCAGTCCCTTTGGCTCAGGCGGTTACAACCCCGAGGGGATTCGGGTGGGCGACGCCGGCCAGCGTCAGGGCAAGGCCGCAAAGGTTTGGGATCAGCGCGAGTACAAGAACCTCGATGATGGGGTTGAGCTGGGCACGCGCAACATCAAAGTGGCGCTGCGGCGTCTGCGGAAGTTCGCGCGCCAGGGTGCGGCGGACGAACTGGACATCGACGGAACCATCGACCATACCGCCCGCGACGCCGGGCTGCTGAACATCCAGATGCGTCCCGAACGCCGCAACACCATCAAGCTGTTGCTGCTGTTCGACATCGGCGGTTCGATGGACGCCCACGTGAAGATCTGCGAAGAACTGTTCTCGGCCTGCAAGACCGAGTTCAAGCACATGGAGTACTTCTACTTTCATAACTTCGTTTACGAATCGGTGTGGAAGAACAACCAGAGGCGCACCTCCGAGCGCACCCCTACCCAGGACCTGCTGCATAAATACGGCGCCGACTACAAAGTGATCTTTATCGGCGACGCTTCCATGGCGCCCTACGAAATCACCCAACCGGGCGGCAGCGTCGAACACTGGAACGAAGAAGCGGGTTACGTCTGGATGCAGCGATTCATGGCCAAGTTCAAGAAGATCATCTGGATCAATCCGTACCCCAAAGACGCTTGGGCCTACACCACCTCCACCAACATCGTGCGCGACTTGATCGAAGATCAGATGTACCCGCTGACACTGCGCGGGCTGGAGGAAGGGATGCGGTATCTGGCGAAGTAATGCTGAGACCGTAGGAGCGTGGCTTGTCCCGCGATCGCCGACGCAGTCGTCGTAAAACCGGATTGTGGCGTCCATCACGCGGAACGCATTTCCGAATTGCTGCCGGTTCCCGGCAGATCGCGGGACAAGCCACGCTCCTACAGCGGACGGCGGACGAGATCCTGGAACCCCACCTGCTCCCGATGGGCCACGTCCTGCACCACCGCTTTCATCCGCACCACACTCCCCGGAAGTTTCTGCGCCAGCCGCGCCAGTGACAGCGGCGTCAGCGCGCCGAGCCTTGGATAGCCGCCGATGGTCTGACGGTCGTTGAGCAGGACGATCGGCTGGCCGTCCGGCGGGACCTGGATAGCACCGAGCGGGATGCCTTCGGAGATCATCGGTTTGCCTTGGTAAACCAGCTCCGGCCCCAGCAGGCGCATGCCCATGCGGTCGGCGCGGCTGTCGAGGGTCCAGTCGCTATTGAACGCATCGAACAGGCTCAAGCCGCTGAACTGGCCGATCTGTGCACCGAGAACGACATCCAGCGGACGCTGTTCGGAAAAGTCAGGGATGAGGTGACCGGGCAGCGCGTGAAGCTCAAATGACGCACCTGAATAGGTCAGTTGATCGCCTTCAGCCAGCGCTTTGCCGTTTCCTTCGAGCCCGCCCAGCCCTTCACGTGTGACGGTGGCGCAGCTGCCGAGCACATCGACCGCCGCAAATCCGCCGGGCGCCGCGAGGTAGGCGCGGGCACCGTTGATGGGCCGGGTAAAACGTAGCTGCTGGCCTTTGCGCACGAAGAAGCTGCGCCACGGCGCCATCGGTCGATCGTCGAGCATGGCGCCCAGATCCGCACCGGCCAGGGCCAGGCAGCAGTCGGATTCGGCCAGCAGCGTCAGGCCGCCCAGGGTCACTTCAATAACGGCAGCGTCCAGCGCGTTGTTCAGCAGTTTATTGGCCCACGACATCGACACCCAGTCCAGTGCCCCGCCCTGGGTGACGCCAAGGTGCCGCACGCCAAACCGTCCCGCGTCCTGCAACAGGCACAGCGGCGTGCTGCCTTTAACCGTCAACATGCTCATGCCAAGCCCTCCAGCGGCGTGTCGTCGCCGCCCAGGCGAATAAACTCGGCGTGATCAATGGCGGCAAACCGCACCGTATCGCCAGGCTGCATCAGACTGTAGCCGTCGATTCCGCGATCAAAGAGTTTGGCCGGGGTGCGCCCGAGGATGTTCCAGCCGCCGGGTGACTCCAGTGGATAGGCCGCGGTTTGCCGCTCTGCGATGCCGACACTCCCGGCAGCAACGCGCTTGCGGGGTGTCTTGATCCGCGGCGCGGCGAGGACCTCTTCCACCAGCCCCATGAACGCGAACCCCGGCACGAACCCGAGCGCGAAGACTTGATACTCGCGCTGGCTGTGGCGGCGAATCACCTCCTCAACCGATAACCCGCTGCGCGTCGATAACAGGCTTAACTCGGGCCCGACGCTGAGGTCGTACCAGACCGGCAACACATGCTGCCGGCCGCTTTGGGCGGCATCGGGTGCAAGGCCGGTCAGCGCCTCGGTAATGATTGCCCGAGCCTGTGTCGGACTCAGCGCCAACAGATCGTAATGCACCATCAGCGTGGTGTAGGACGGCACCAGATCAATCAAATGTGCAGCGAAACCCTCCCGCAGACGCAACGTCGCGGCGAGCATCCACGGCATGTTGGTCTCGTCGATGGCGTCGAACAGGCGGACCATCAGGCAATCGATGGCGACAACTTCGATGCGCAGGTTCACAGGGCAGACGGTCCGGCGTCAGCGCTGTTCAAGGCCTGACGAATACGCTGAACTGCATCAATGGAGCTGGCGTTGTCGCCGTGCACGCACAAGGTGTGGGCCTGGAGTCGCAGCTCGCTGCCATCACTGGCGATCAAGGCTTCGCCTCGGGACAACGTCATGGCCTGGGCGATGATGACGTCTGCATCGTGGTGCACAGCGCCGGGAAGGTTGCGCGAGACCAGACGCCCCACATTGTCGTAGGCCCTATCGGCAAAGGCCTCGAACCACAGCGTGACGCCGAATTCATCGGCAATCGCCTGCGCTGCCGCGTTGTCGCGCATGGCCAGCAGCATCAGCGGCAGTTCCGGGTTGTAACGGGCGATGGCTTCGATGACGGCGCGCAGTTGCGTCGGGTTGGCCATCATGTCGTTGTACATCGCGCCGTGGGGTTTGACGTAGCTGACGCGGCTGCCTTGAGCCCGGCAAACACCGTCGAGCGCGCCGATCTGGTAATGCAGCAGGTCTTGAGTTTCCTGCGGTGAACAGGCCATCGAGCGACGACCGAAACCTACCAGATCCTGATAAGCCGGGTGCGCGCCGATGGTGACGTTGTTGGCCAGCGCCAGCGCGACGGTCTTGCGCATGACACTCGGATCGCCGGCGTGGAAGCCGCAGGCGATGTTGGCGCAATCGATGTAGGGCATGACCTCGGCGTCCAGACCCATGGTCCAGGCGCCGTAGCTTTCGCCGATATCACAATTCAATAACAGGCGGCTCAAAGGCGTGACTCCTGTGCGAACGAAACGGGGAGAAGCTCGAGTGTACGCGCGGGATAATCAGGTTGGCAGCGCGGGACACGGGGCTGTGCGGATGGGAGCATTCTTCGGCGCGGATGGCCGAAGCGTCCAACTAATTAAAGCGCGGGGGGAGGATAAGAAAAAGTGAACAGTGCGAGGGATCTTTACTGACTGGGATGGCCCCTTACCGGCTGAAGCCGGTCCTACGGGTGCGCGGGGTGTTCTGCTAAATCGCCTTCCCGGCTAAAGCCGGTCCTACGAAGTACGCATCATTGTAGGACCGGCTTTAGCCGGGAAGGCGTCGGCGGCATCACCGTCAACGCAAGCCAAGCCGGGCAATCCGTCTCAGCGCCAGTCGCGCCCCACCGGCCGCACGTGGTGGCGGCCGACAAACAACCAGTCGATGAACACCACAATACTTTCGATAACCAGCGAGAACAGCAGCGCGCACAGCAGGCCCCAACCGATGACTTCCGGCGACAACAGCACCTGCCAGGTGTAGCCATTCCAGGTTTCGTTGCGGATGCCGGTGTCGGCAGCCGTCAGCACATGCCAGGCGCGGGAGTACCATGGGCCTTGAAGCGCCAGCCATTCCCGGTCAAGGGTCTGATTGCGGCTAAGCAGGTTGCTGATGTTGTCGGCATCGGTGCGGAACACCGGGTCATCGCTGCTGCGGTAATGCTGGATCAGCGCCTGCACGTCGCCATTGAAGAACCGCTGGGCGGTCTCGTTATAGCCGCGCAGGCTTTGTTGCGCTTCCAGCATGTGCGCTTCGACGCGCTTGCTGTAATCGCTGATGAAGCCTGGAATCTGCACGCCTATCAACAGGCCTGCGGTGAACAACACCAGTCGTATATAGCTGCGCAGCATAGATCCCTCTCTTTCAGGCCGAGCCTTCGGCAACGCATTCGCCGCGGCGCCAAAGACTCCAGTGACCTGGCTCATAGCGATTCCAGGTCTCGTTTTCGGTCAGCGGCTCGGTGGCAATCACCGTCACCACATCGTTGGGCGTGGTTTCCGCCTGGAAATCGACGATGACGTCGACGTCTTTCAGGCGTGCCGGCCCAAACGGGGCGCGGCGGGTGATGTGCACCAGCTTGGTCGAACAGTAGCAAAACAGCCAGTCGCCATCACTGAGCAGCGCATTGAACACGCCTTTGCTGCGGTATTCGTCGCAGGCTTGCACCAGGGCCGGCAGCAGCTGCTCGATCTCGACCGGCTCGGGGAACCCTTCACGGACACGGTTGAGCAGATCGCAGAACGCCGCTTCACTATCCGTGTCGCCCACCGGCCGATAGAAGGTCGCGCCGGGATGAAAATCCGCGAGCTGACCATTGTGGGCGAAACACCAGTTGCGCCCCCACAGTTCGCGCACGAAAGGATGGGTGTTGGACAGACAGACCTTGCCGACGTTGGCCTGACGGATGTGGCCGATGACCACTTCGCTCTTGATGGGATAACGCTGGACCAGCTGCGCGACTTCCGACTCGCTGCTTGCGGCGGGGTCCTGAAACAGGCGCAGGCCACGGCCTTCATAGAAACCGATGCCCCAACCGTCGCGGTGCGGACCGGTACGACCACCACGCTGCATCAGCCCGGTAAAGCTGAACACGATGTCCGTCGGTACGTTGGCACTCATGCCCAGAAGTTCACACATGCGCAGGTCTCGGTGCGTTCAAGCACGCGTCTGGGAAGATGCCGGTCACGATCACAGTTTGGGTTCGACGCGATGGCGGCCGCTCGGCGCCGGCGTTGAGGCAGCCACTGACGTTGTCGCGGGCGACTGGCTGGCGAAGCGCCCTGCGGCCTGGTCTGCGTAAGGCTCGTCGTGTTCCTTCTGTTCGGCGGCGGCCTGCGCAGCGGCAGCTTCGGCGTGGGCCAGACGGGCTTTTTTCTTGCGCAGGAACGGCAAGCGGATCAAGGCGTAAATCAGGTAGAGGCCCAGGGCGATGGCGCCGTAGGTGGCGAGGTCGAGCACGGCGCGCCAGACGTTGTTGCCGACTTTCAGCGCCAGATCCAGCACGCTGATCGCCAGCGCCGGGGCGTATTGATCCTTGGCCGGATCGACGATCGTCGGGCAGAACAACAGCACGGCGCCGATCACGCGCAAGGGTTCGCGCAGGTAGCGCCACATCCAGCCGGTCAGCTTGAACCACACCAACAGACAGCCCAACGCGGCGAACGCGTAGAGGCCCCAGGCAATCAGATAGTCGTTGTCGGTCATGACGTCCGTGGTAAGGCAGGTAAAGAGGCGCTTATGATAACGACTTTTCACCAGCCCGGCTTCCCCGGCTTCAGTTATCGGTTTGCCGTATGTCCAGCACCCGGCAGCGCGACCGATCCCTTTCAGATGAGCCCACGTGAGAGAGCCCAGCATGCCTTCCGCCCCACATATTTCCAACGCCCCCGTCGCCCGCCAGGCTGACGGCGCCGACCCGTACGCCTGGCTGCAAAACCGCGACACCGATGAAGTGCTCGATTACCTCAAGGCCGAAAACGCCTGGCAGGAACAGCAGCTCGCCGACCAGCAGCCGTTGCGCGAAACCCTGTTTCAGGAGATCAAGGGTCGTATTCTCGAAACCGACCTGTCACTGCCCTCCCCCTGGGGCCCGTATCTTTATTACACCCGCACCACCGAGGGTGACGAATACGCCCGTCACTACCGATGCCCGCGTCCGGCCGATGACTCCCAGACCCTCGACGAAAGCGCTGAAGAGTTGCTGCTCGACCCGAACGAGCTGGCCGGCGGTGGCTTCTTCTCCCTCGGTGCCTTCAGCATCAGCCCCGACCATCAGCGCCTGGCCTACAGCCTCGACACCAGCGGCGAGGAGGTTTATCAGCTGTACGTCAAGGAACTGAGCAGCGGCGCGGTCAGCAGCCTGCCGTTCGAAGACTGCGACGGCAGCATGACCTGGGCCAACGACAGCCAGACGCTTTTCTTCGGCGAACTGGACGACACCCATCGTCCGCACAAGCTTTACCGCCACAAGCTGGGCGAAGTATCCGCCGAGCTGGTGTTCAGCGAGCCTGACGGGCGCTTCTTCCTGCATTGCTACCGCAGCAGCTCGGAGCGGCAGTTGATCGTCGGGCTGGACAGCAAGACCACCAGCGAGGCCTGGGTGCTGGACGCCGGTACACCCGAGCAGGCGTTCGTGTGCATGGCGCCGCGCAGCGAGGGGCACGAATACTCAGTGGACCACGGGCTGATTGAGGGCAAGTGGAGCTGGGTCATCCGCAGCAATCAGGACGGCATCAACTTCGCGCTGTACAACGCTCCGGAAAAAAGCGATGGCATCCCGGAGCGGAGCGACTGGCAGAACCTGATTGCCCACAGCGAGACGGTCATGCTCGACGGTTTCAGCCTCAACGCCAAAGGCCTGACCTTGAGCCTGCGCGAAGGCGGTTTGCCGATCGTCGAAGTGCATCCCCAGGGGCTGCCGGCGTACCGCGTGCAACTGCCGGATGCGGCGTACAACCTGTATGTGCAGGACACCCTTGAGTTTGAGAGCGACAAAATTCGTCTGCGCTATCAATCGCTGAATCGTCCGCCGCAGGTGTGGCAATTGTCGCTGGCCACCGGGGAAAAAATCGTACTCAAAGAAACGCCGGTGCTAGGTGTATTCGACGCCGATGCCTACGTCAGCCAGCGATTGTGGGCGACCGCCGCCGACGGTACGCAAGTGCCGATCAGCCTGGTGGTCAAGCGCGAGTTGGCCGGTCAGACCGTTCCGCTGTATCTGTATGGCTATGGCGCGTACGGCGAAAGCCTCGACCCGTGGTTTTCCCATGCGCGGCTGAGCCTGCTTGATCGAGGTATTGCTTTCGCCATCGCCCATGTGCGCGGCGGCGGTGAGCTGGGCGAGGCCTGGTACCGCAACGGTAAGCAAGAGCACAAGCAAAACACTTTCAGTGACTTCATCGCCTGTGCCGAACACTTGATAGCGGAGAACATCACCACTGCCGAACAGCTGGTCATCAGCGGTGGCAGTGCCGGCGGCTTGTTGATCGGCGCGGTAGTGAACCAGCGTCCGGCGCTGTTCAAGGCGGCCATCGCTGAAGTGCCGTTCGTCGATGTCCTGAACACCATGCTCGACCCTGATCTGCCCCTGACCGTCACCGAGTACGACGAGTGGGGCAACCCGCAGGAGCCGGATGTTCACGCGCGGATCAAGGCCTACGCGCCTTATGAAAACGTCACGGCGCAGGATTATCCGGCGATGCTGGTGATCGCGGGCTATAACGACAGTCGCGTGCAGTATTGGGAAGCGGCCAAGTGGGTGGCAAAACTGCGTGATCGAAAAACCGACGACAACCTGCTGTTGCTCAAGACCGAACTGGGTGCAGGCCACGGCGGCATGAGCGGTCGTTATCAGGGATTACGTGACGTAGCACTCGAATACGGATTTATTCTGAACGTGCTGAAAATGGCCTGACGAAAACTGCGCGGGCGGTGTGTCACGTGGCAAGCCCCTGGACGCTGTAAAGTCCGGGGCTGCTCTCACGCCAGCCAGTGCTTTACGCAATCTCCCAGAACACTCAACAAGAACTCGCCATGTCTACATTGCTCAACTCTTCGTCACTGAATAAAGAAATCCGCGACATGCTGATGGACTGCGGTCTGTTCATCGCCCTGACGCCGGCGGAATTTGCCGCCGCTGCGGGGTACTTCAGCATCAGCAGCATTGAAAAGGGCGACGCGATCTTCAACGAAGGCGACGCCGGCACGTTCATGTGCATCATTCATTCGGGCACGGTGTCGGTGCAGAAGCTCAACAGCGACGGCCAGCCGGTGGAGACCGCCATTCTGCGCAGCGGCCGCGCGTTTGGCGAAATGGCGGTGCTGGACGGCGAACGCCGCTCGGCGACGTGCATCGCCGCTTCGTCGTGCTATCTGCTGAACCTGGGCAAGGATTCGCTGGACAAGATGCTCAACGAGGCGCCGAAAGTGGCGGCGAAGAT
The DNA here is from genome assembly GCF_900111735.1 of Pseudomonas graminis. Taxonomy (GTDB): domain Bacteria; phylum Pseudomonadota; class Gammaproteobacteria; order Pseudomonadales; family Pseudomonadaceae; genus Aquipseudomonas; species Aquipseudomonas graminis. Next base: position 69,313 of record NZ_FOHW01000019.1, read on the forward strand.
CATCCGCGCGGTCGCGGTGGCCATGTCAAAGCGGCTGCGCATGATGGACGGTCAGGTGGTGACGCAGCAGGATTGAGAGCGCCGAGGGTGATTCAGGGATTTGACTTGGCCGACGGCTGCAGTCCCGGCAAGGGGTCATCGTCCTTTGGCGGACCTGGCTGGGGAATCTTCGGCAGCAGCGGCGGGTTGCCCTGCCCGCCTGCATGGGGAACGCCCGGCGGGGCCACTTGCGGGTAAGGCGTCGGTGTTGCAGTGCCCGGCGAACCCTCGGAAGCCGCGATGGGCTCGGGCGTATTCAGAACCGGCTGCAGGCTCTCGGCAGACGCTTGCGACACGCCGAGCACAGTGATGACAATCGTCAGTAGAATGGAGCACTTCATCGTTGGCCTCCCCTGCCAATCTTTCGCTTACCGCTCAGGCTACTCCTGCGCAACGCATCGCGCTCTGACAAATTGCGCTGCCTGCGGCCCAACCCTTTGACGAGTTATCCATGAAACGTTTTGTTCTGCTCGACACCACTCCGATCCCCGATAACGGCGGCGCCTTGTGCCTGTTCGAGTACGGCGAAGATTTTGTCATCAAGATTCAGGGCGGCGACGGCGGCCAGTTGATGAACACGCGCATGCACGGCTCCGAAGACGCCCTGGCCGAAATCCCCTGCAAGAAGGTGGCCTCACGTATCAGCCCGCGGGTATTGATCGGCGGACTGGGCATGGGCTTTACCCTGGCGTCGGCACTCAAGCACCTGGGCAAGAACGGCGAAGTAGTAGTCGCCGAGCTGGTGCCCGGCGTGGTCGAGTGGAATCGCGGCGCGCTGGGCGAGAAATCGGGCAATCCGTTGCAGGACCCGCGCGCAAAGGTGGTGATACAGGACGTCGCTCAGGTACTCAAGGCCGAACCCCAGGGCTTTGACGCGATCATGCTGGACGTCGACAACGGCCCTGAGGGCCTGACGCAAAAATCCAACAGCTGGCTGTACTCGGCCGGCGGTCTCGCCGCCTGTGCCAGCGCGCTACGCCCAAAAGGCGTGCTGGCCGTGTGGTCCGCCAGCGCTGACGCGGCCTTCAGCGACAAACTGCGCAAGGCCGGTTTCAAAGCCGAAGAGGTCAAGGTCTACGCCCATGGCAACAAGGGCACACGGCATACCATCTGGATCGCTGAAAAACTCAAGGGCTGATCGACGGGCAAAGCGCTAGACTTGCCTGCATTGCTCTCCATCGCCAACAGAACACGAAACAGGTGACGCCATGAGTTCGGCCAACACGCCAACCAACACTTCAAAACTGGACCGCATCCTCGCCGACAACCAGCGTGACCGCGAAATGGGTTATCGCGACAAAGCCCTGCGCATGTACCCGCACGTCTGCGGCCGCTGCGCCCGGGAGTTTGCAGGCAAACGCCTCAGCGAGTTGACCGTTCACCACCGCGACCACAACCACGACAACAACCCCCAGGACGGCTCCAACTGGGAATTGCTGTGCCTGTACTGCCACGACAACGAACACTCGCGTTACACCGATCAGCAATACTTCTCGGAAAGCTCCACCAGCAGTCCGAAAACCGCCAAGGCCACTCACAACCCGTTCGCCGCGCTGGCGGGGTTGATGAAGAAGGACTAGTAGACGAGCTGCAAGTTTTAAGCGGCAAGCTGCAAGCAAGGGCACGGCGGCGCTTATGCGATCATCGCTTGCCAGGCTTGTGGCTTGTGGCTTGTGGCTTGTGGCTTGTGGCTTGTGGCTTGTGGCTTGCCGCTTAAAGCTTAAAGCTGCCTCTTTCCCCTATAATCCCGCGCTTTCTCTGATGAGCACCCTCCCCCGTGGCCAACAAACGCTATGCCTGCATCGGCTTGTTCAACCCCAAATCCCCGGAAAACGTCGGTTCGGTGATGCGCGCAGCAGGCTGCTATGGCGTGGCGTCGGTGTTCTACACCGGAAAGCGCTACGAACGTGCGCGTGATTTCGTCACCGACACCAAGAAGATCCACCAGGACATTCCGCTGATCGGTATCGATGACCTGAGAAAGATCATCCCGCTGGGCTGTGTGCCGGTAGCCGTGGAGCTGGTGGAAGGCGCAAGAGCGCTGCCGGAGTACACCCACCCTGACCGGGCGATCTATATCTTCGGGCCCGAAGACGGTTCGCTGGATAAAGAGATCCGCGATTGGTGCGAAGACGTGGTGTACATCCCCACGACGGGCTGCATGAACCTCGCGGCGACGGTGAACGTCGTGCTTTACGACCGCATGGCCAAAGGCATCAACACCCGCTCTGGCCCGCAGTTCGGACGGGAAACTGACCGCACCTGACGTCCGCGCGCTGACAAAACGCATTGAACAGTTTGCGCGTGAGGCAGTCAGCTTTAAGGACCCTACCCTTCATGGAGAACGCATCATGAGTGACACCCCGATCATTGAACGCATCGAACGACCTTTGCACGACTACCCGGAGCAGAACGTACAGGGCTGGGAGCGCATTGGCTCGCTGGCAGGTGGTGTACTGATGATGGGCAAGGGTCTGCGCCGCGGCGGGATCTTTGGTCTGGTGCAACTGGCAATCGGCGGTGCCGTTCTGGCCCGTGGCATTACCGGCCACTGCTCGGCCAAGGCGCTCATCGACAAAAGCCGCAGAGAGATGGACGTTGCCCGTTCGCGCATCGAAGAAGCTGGCGCTGAACTGAGCAAGCTGAAAACCAAGGCTGAAGTCGCTGTAGAAGACGCTGTCGACACCGGCGTCGACGCGTTGAAAGGCCCAAAAGGCGTCTGATCCACGCTGCATCGCACGCAAGCTCGTGACGGCTGAACCAACAGCCTCACGAGCTTTTTGCTTTAGCCCGCACGAAAAATCAGGTAATCCTCCCAGTCGTCCTCGGGCACGCTGCCTTCGCTGAGCATGCGGCCGGACTGAGAAATACGCTGCTTGTGCACCTGCTCCCGATCCCCACACACCAGATGGTGCCAGAGCGGCAAGTCCTTGCCCTCGCTGACCAGCCGATAGCCGCAGGTGGGCGGCAGCCACTTGAATTCGTCGGCTTTTCCAGGCGTCAGCTGAATGCAGTCCGGGACCTGGGCGCGGCGATTCGGGTAGTCAGTGCAGGCACAGGTGTTCAAGTCCAGCAGCTTGCAGGCGATGCGCGTGTAGTAAACGCTGCCGTCGTCCTCGTCCTCCAACTTCTGCAGGCAGCACAAACCGCAGCCGTCACACAACGACTCCCACTCGACTGCATCGAGTTGCTCGAGGGTTTTGCGTATCCAGAAGGGTTCTACGATGGCGGCCATGGTTCTCGCGCAAACAACTGTCGGCAATGAAAAGGCCGCCAGTCTAGAGGCACAAGGCAATTGGGCCAAGCATTGGCGACTGTCGGTACAACGCGCGGGCCGGGTGAGCGGCTTTCGCCGGAAGCGACCGGTCTGAAGGCACGTACAATGTGCAGCGTGACGAGTGACGCCTTCCCGGCTGAAACCGGTCCCACTAAGCACGCATCATGTCAGCAGGACTGGCTTTAGCCAGGAAACTCAATAGCCCTTCGCGAAATCCACTTCTCCGCGCAACGCCTCGCCAGCGGCATACGCCTTGAGGTTGTCCACGAACAGCTGCGTCATCGCCGGCGGCGAGGTCGGGGCCGAGCTGTGGCCGGTGAGCAACAGCCCCCACGCCGTCCAGAACGGATGACGTTGAGGCAGCGGCTCTTGGCGGCAGACGTCAATGACCGCCCCTGCCAGATGCCCTTCCTTCAGCGCTTCGACCAGATCCGCATCGACCACCGCCGTGCCCCGGCCGACGTTGATGAACAACGCCGAAGGCTTGAAGCAGGCAAACAGTTTGGCGTTGTAGAGGTCGTGGGTCTGCGGCGTGTTGGGCAGCAGGTTGATGACGAAATCGACCTCGGCCACGAGACGCGGCAGGTCCTCCAGTGCAGCCACTTCAACGAAGGGCGCTTCGGCCCGCGCGCTCGACGCTATGCCGTAGACCTCGACCCCAAACGGCACGAGGAACTGCGCCACGTGTCGGCCGATGTCGCCGGTACCGACAATCAGCGCTTTGCGCCCGGACAGGCTACGGCCCATGCGATTGTCCCACTTGCGCTCGACCTGACTGACCAGCCGCGCCAACACTTCACGCTCGTGTACCAGCATGTAGGTCAGCACGAACTCGGCCATCACCTGACCGAATATGCCGACGGCACGGGTCAGTTGATAGTCGCGGTACAACCCGTCAGCCAGCAGCGGGGTGATGCCGGCCCAGGTCGATTGCAGCCATTTCGGTTTGTGGCCCTGGCGGAGCAAATTCGCCAGCAGGTCGGGTTGACCGAGCCAGACCGGCGCCTCGGCGGCCATTTTCGACAGCTCGGCGGAGTTGCCGCTGCTCAACACTTCGATCTCGGGGGCAGTCTGGCGGAGCAGTTCGGTGTAAACGGGGTAATCGTGTTCGGCGATCAGAACGCGCATGGATTCAAAACTCGACTAAACGGGACATGCGACCGCGCAGCGTTCCGGACCGTGCTCGGCTGAGTCGGTCAGGTCTGACGCATGCAACGGTCCGGTGTACCCCTGCGGTGGATTGCAGGGTCAGAAATCGATCACATCGGATCGTTGCGGCGCAGCAGCTCTTCGGGCAAGTGCTCGATGTAATCGTCTTCAGCCGGAGGCATCTGCAGGTGGTAACCCTGCTTTTCCAGATTGGCGAGCACTGCGTGAATGTCTTCACGGGCCAGGGCGCGTTCCGGCGACAGCACCAGATTGAAGGCGTGCTGAGGCTTGCCGAACGCGGTCAGCAATTCCTCGGGCACACGCTCCAGGGCGTCGCTCTTGAGGACATACAGGTACATTTCGTTCCTGCGCGGGCTGCGGTAGATGGAGCAAATACGTTTCAAGGCTGTTCTCCGGCGTTGGCCAGGCTGTCGAGCAGCATCTGGCCCATCAATTCGCGGCGCCAGCCACGCAGCGAATCGGGCAGTTTATAGGGACCGTCTGGGTAACCGGTCTTGAGCAGGGCTTCGAGGGTCTTTTTGCGCAGCATCAATTCCGGCGCCATGTCGAGGCGTTCGGCTTGCTGCTGGCCAATGACGCGCAGGCTCTTGAGCACGTTAGAGGCCTCGATCGGCAGCGGCTCCGGCAGGGCGGGCGGCCACAGATCCGGCGACACGCTGCCGGCTTTCTTGATCAGGTCGAGCAGAAACTCGCCGTCCTGACGCACGGTCTTGGGGTGCATATCATCGATTTTCGCCAGCGCGGCGAGATTGTCCGGCTGGGACTTCGCCAGCGGCCACAGCGAATGTTCGCGCAGAACGCGGTTGCGCGGCTGATTGCGCAGGCGCGCCTGTTGCTCGCGCCAGGCGCAGAGTTCACGCAGCACGGCGAGCTGCGCGCGGGACAGCTTCCACGCCAGCTTGGCGTCGCGGTAAGCGTCATAGGGATCGGTTTCGCGGCGCAGGTTGGCGACCAGTTCGGCACCATCTTCCAGCACCCACGCATACTTTTCATCGGACAAACGCGGACGCAGCAGGTTGTACACCTCGGCCAGGTGCACGGCGTCTTCGGCGGCGTAGCTGATCTGGGTTTCCGAAAGCGGACGCTGCAGCCAGTCGGAACGCGTCTCGCCTTTCGGCAGATCGATGTTCAGGACTTCCTGGACCAGACGCGAATAACCCATCGAGAACCCGAGGTTCAGATAGGCCGCAGCCAGTTGCGTGTCGAACAGCGGCGCCGGCAGGCTGCCGGTCAAGCGCAACAGCACCTCAAGGTCCTCGCTGCAGGCGTGAACGACTTTGATGACGTCAGGGTTTTCCAGCAGCGCGGCCAGAGGTTTCCACTCGTTGATCAGCAACGGGTCGATCAGGTAAGCGCGTGAACCATCGCCGATCTGCAACAGCGCGGCGATGGGATAGAAGGTGTCGACCCGCATGAATTCGGTGTCGAGCGCGACGTAGGGCAGTGTCTGCCACTGTGCGCAATGTTCGGCGAGGCTATGGTCGTCGCGAATCCAGTGAATATCGATGGCCACACGGCTCTCCCTCGAAGAATGGCGCGCAGTATATATCGCTACAAGCGATTACCGGGCATCCGTCCTGCAAGTCTCGAACAACTTCATCTTTGAAGCGCGCAAATAGCCGCCGCGGCGACGACCGTCCATCCGATCACTGGTCGGCCTTGCGCAGCACGTACACACGCCACATGGCGTAGCCGGGAAGAAAATCATGGTGATCGACGATCCTGAAACCCGCCCGCGCGAACTCGGATTCAATGTCGCTGCGGCACACCACAAATCGATTGCGGGGCACGGACACTTCAACGTCCAGTCGACCCTGCTGACGTTTGCGACGCCACGATTTCACGTTGCCGTCCACCCACAGCCCGACAATGGCCGTGTCCCGGGTCACCCGGTGAAACTCCTCGAGAATCGCGCCGCGTTTTTCGCTGTCGGCCAGGTGATGGAACAACCGCATGCAGAAGATGCAGTCCACCGCATTGGCGGACAAGCCGATGGAAAACGCCGAACTCTGGAACGTGCGGATGCGCTTGCGCACCTCGCTTGACGACTGCGCCTCGGCAAACGCGAGCATATCGGTGGAAGGATCGGCCGCGAGGATTACCCGATTGGCGTGTTCGGCCAACACCGGCCAGAAGCGCCCGGCGCCCGACGGCAAGTCCAGCACCAGCCCTGGCTCGCCCGCATCCCGCAACGCCATCCGTGCCAACTGCGCATCGCGCCAGAGACTCAGACGTCGGCTGAGGGTGTGTTCATGCCGTCTCACGTACTCGTCGACGTGCACTTTCTTGCCGAGGGGCTCACTCATTGGCCAGTACCCCGTCCGTATAAATCCCCCGACAGCCCGCGAACATGTCCAGTGCCGGGTTATAGACACTGGTCCGCACTTGCAGCAGGCCCAGCATCGAATGGAAAAGATTGTCCTGACTGAGAGGGGCGTTCCGCTCTTTTTGCAAACAATGGGTATCCACTGCGAATGACTGCTGATAGTTCTCGGAGAACCAGGCAATCATCGGAACATGTTTCTGTTGGTCGGGCGCCAGCATATAAGGCGTGCCATGCAGGAACAGGTTGTATTCACCCAGCGACTCGCCGTGATCGGAGAGATAAACCATCGCCGTGTCCACTTTGCCCTGATTGTTGCGCAGGATACCGATCAGCGACGCCAGTACATGGTCGGTGTACAGCAACGTGTTGTCGTAACCGTTGACGATACTTTCCCGGGAGCAATTATTCAGTGCATTGCTTTCGCACACCGGGGTGAACTTCTCGAATTCTTTTGGATAACGCTTGAAGTACTCGGGACCATGACTGCCCATCTGGTGAAGTACCAGCACGGTGTCTTTGTCCAGTGTGTCGATGAAGTGCTGCAGCCCCTGCAACAGGATTTCATCGCGGCACTCGTTGTTGGCACACAGCCCCGGATCCTTGAGATTGCTGACATCCTGCAACGTCACCCGGTCGCAGGTGCCCTTGCAGCCCGACTGGTTGTCGCGCCAGATCACATCCAGCCCTGCGCGTTTGAGTACATCGAGCATGCCTTCTTCATTGCGTGCAGTCGTTGCGTTGTAATCCTTGCGCCCCATGTTGGAAAACATGCACGGCACCGACACCGCCGTCTCTGTGCCGCAGGAATGCACATCCGTAAAGGTGAGCAGGCCGCGCTCCTTGCTCAGCTGGGGCGTGGTATCGCGGTTGTAACCCAGAACGCCGAAGTTCTCGGCTCGCGCACTTTCACCCACGACCAGCACGGTCAGTGATTTGCGCTTGTGCTGCTGCCAGTCGCTGGCAAGTTTGGCGTCTTGACCGATACTCACGAACGGCCGCTGCGCGGACTTGACCTGCTCGCTCAAGTAGCCCACGGACGCCGCAAGGTAGTTGCTCGGCACCACCATCAGGCGCAACTCGTGATGATTGCGAAACAGTGACGACAGCCCCTGGTAATTCGACAACGCCACGCCGCCAATGGCGACCGCGCACACAACCGACACCAGCGCCTTGCTGAGCAACTCACGGGGCCAGCGACGATAGGCAATCGGTGTTTTGAAAAGAATGAATGACGGTACCACACCCAAAAAGAACAAATAACCGAGCAACTTCAATGAAAGAAGATCGCGCACTTCGGTGACATTGGTTTCAGCAAAGTTCCTGAACATCCCCGCGTCAATCATCACGCCGTATTGGCTCATGAAATAAGCCACACCAGCGCTGATGAAAAAGAGGCAGATCAGCACCGGTTTCAATACGCGCTTGAACGCTAAAAGTGTGAAGAAGATATTAAATACACAGAACACCATCAGCGCAAAAGCACCGCGCAACAACAGGCCCTTACCGTCTGAGTCGGTAATGGCGAATAGATGCTGCCAGAGGGTCAGGTTAAACCCGATCAATAAAAAGGCACTGGCAAGCAATGTCACAAGCTCGGGACGAACTGCTTTGACGTTCAGCATAAAAGTCTGCTTGGCTGGAAATGAGAAATTAAACGCGGAAGGAGCCCCGCCGATGCCGCGAACTTTAGGCATCGGGCCATCAATTTTTTGTGAAAAGGATGAGAACGATTGGTGGGGTGGGATTGTTGCTTGTTGAATAGGCTCCTGCGGTGCAAGCCGCAGGAAATCAGCCAGGTCTTCAGTAGCGGGTCAAGCTTTATGCCGAACAGGTCTGCGCCGCTGCATCCTCAATAATCATCTGCGCCGCCTTCTCGGCGATCATCACGGTCGGCGAGCAGGTGTTGCCGGAGGTGATGTTCGGCATGATCGACGCGTCCACCACGCGCAGGCCGGTGATGCCGTGCACGCGCAGGCGTTCGTCGACCACGTCGTCGCGGCCCTGCCCCATCTTGCAGGTGCCGACCGGGTGAAAGATCGTCGTGCCGACGACGCTGGCCGCCTCCCGCAATTCTTCTTCGGTTTGCAGGCTCGCGCCGGGCAGGTATTCAACCGGTTCGAAGGGAGCGAGGGCGGGCGCGGCGGCGATGCGACGGGTCAGGCGAATCGCATCCGCAGCCACCTTGAGGTCCGTCTCGTGACTCAAATAATTCGGCTTGATGATCGGCGCAGCATCGGCCAGCGCCGAACGAATCTCCACCGTGCCGCGGCTCTGTGGGCGCAGGTCGCACACGGACGCCGTGAAGGCGGGAAACCCGTGAAGCGGCTCGCCGAAGCGCTCGAGGGACAAAGGCTGCACGTGGTACTCAAGATTGGCGCTTGCCTGCTCCGGCCCCGAGCGCGCAAACGCACCCAGCTGACTCGGCGCCATCGCCAAGGGCCCGCTGCGATTGAAGGCGTAGCGCAGGCCCATGTTCATCTTGCCCCACAGGCTGCCGGCCATCTGATTCAGCGTCTGGCCATTAGTGACCTTGTAGATCAGACGGAGCTGCAGGTGATCCTGCAAATTCGCGCCGACGCCGGGTAGCTCATGCAGAACGCCCATGCCGAGCTTTTCCAGCAGAGGCCGCGGCCCGATGCCTGAGCGTTGCAGAACCATGGGCGACCCGATGGCGCCGCAGCAGAGGATCACTTCCCGCCGGGCGCGAAGCGTCTGTTCCTGCCCGTTGACGCGGGCAAGCACTCCGCTGGCTCGACTGTTTTCGAACACCACGCGCGACACTTCCGCGCCTGTGATCACCGTCAGGTTGGTCCGTTTCAACGCTGGCCGGAGAAATGCCTTGGACGCGTTCCAGCGCACACCGCGCCGCTGATTCACCTGAAAATAGCTGCACCCTTCGTTATCGCCGCCGTTGAAGTCGGGGATGGACGGGATGCCGGTTTGCGCCGCTGCCTCACGGAACGCATCCAGCAAGGTCCATGAGAGACGCTGCTGCTCGACCCGCCATTCGCCTCTCCCGCTGTGAAGTTCTGAGTCGCCGGCGTAGTGGTTTTCCGAGCGTTTGAAGATCGGCAGGACGTCCTTCCAGCCCCAGCCCGTGTTGCCCTGCTCCGCCCACCCGTCGTAGTCCCGGGCCTGGCCGCGCATGTAGATCATGCCGTTGATGGATGAGCACCCGCCCAGTACTTTGCCGCGAGGGTAGTTGAGCGCGCGTCCGCCGAGGCCGGGCTCCGCTTCGGTTTTGAAGCACCAGTCGGTGCGCGGATTGCCGATGCAGTAGAGGTAGCCCACCGGCACATGAATCCAGGCGTAATTGTCCTGGCCGCCGGCTTCGAGCAACAGGACCCGGTGAGCAGGATTCTGCGACAGCCGATTGGCCAGCAGGCAGCCCGCCGGGCCTGCGCCGACGATGATGTAGTCATGAAGACTGACGTCCGTTTGCATGCGTCCCTCGCTGATGTTTTTTGTTTTTATGCAGGCCCCATCCTGAAGTTTTTCGCCACAAAACAAAAGACCGCCGCATGTTTCCATGGGGCGGTCCGGTTAAAGCGTTTTTTACGCCAGAGACGGTTCCGACTAAACCGCGCTGCGACGGTAGCTGCGGTAGTTCGGCATCCAGAAGTTACGCTCAATGGCTTCGACGAGCATTTCTTCGGTGGTCTCCAGCGCCACGTCTTCAGCCTGAGCCTGCTTGGCCACGGCCAGGGCAATCTTCTTGCTCACCTGTTGAATCTCCTTCAGCGGCGGCAGGACTGCGTCACCCTTGCCCGTCACCATCGGCGAGCATTCCGCCAGCGCATTGGAAGCCGCCATCAGCATTTTGTCGGTGATGCGCGTGGCTTTCGACGCCACAACACCCAGGCCGATGCCCGGGAAGATGTAGGAGTTGTTGCACTGGGCGATGTGGAACGTGCGATCGCCCACAGTGACCGGGGCAAACGGACTGCCAGTGGCGACCAGCGCATCACCGTTGGTCCAGGTCAGCACTTCCTGCGGCGTGACTTCGACCTTCGAGGTCGGGTTGGACAACGGCATGACCAAAGGCTTGGCGCAGTGCTTGTGCATCTCGCGGATGACCTGCTCGGTGAACAGGCCGCGCTGGCCAGAGACACCGATCAGCACGGTCGGCTTGCCATTGGCAACCACGTCCAGCAACTCGGGCGAACCCTCACCGCTCGACCAGCCCGCCACGTCCGCAGTCTTCTGCGCGAGGTTCTTCTGGAAGTCCAGCAGGTTGTCCATGCTGTCAGTCAGCAGCCCGAAGCGGTCGACCATCATCACGCGTTTGCGTGCGTCAGCTTCGCTCAGGCCTTCGATGACCATGGCCGCAATGATGTGCTCGGCGATCCCGCAACCCGCCGAACCCGCGCCGAGGAACACCACCCGCTGCTGGCCAAGGGTTTCGTGCTTGGCCTTGCAAGCCGCCAGCAAGGTGCCCACGGCAACCGACGCGGTGCCCTGAATGTCGTCGTTGAAGCAGCACAACTCATCGCGGTACTTCTCCAGCAACGGCATCGCGTTGGTCTGGGCAAAGTCTTCGAACTGCAGCAACACGTCCGGCCAGCGGCGCTGAACGGCCTCGATGAACAGCGCGATGAAGTCCTCGTATTCCTTGCCGGTGACGCGCTCGTGGCGCCAGCCCATGTACATCGGGTCGTCCAGCAGTTCTTTGTTGTTGGTGCCCACGTCGAGCACGATCGGCAAGGTGTACGCCGGGCTAATGCCGCCGCATGCGGTGTACAGCGACAGCTTGCCGATCGGAATGCCCATGCCGCCGATGCCCTGATCGCCCAGACCGAGGATGCGCTCGCTGTCCGTCACCACGATGATTTTGATGCGATCTTTCGTTGCGCTGCGCAGGATATCGTCGATGCGATCGCGCTCGGGGTAGGAGATGAACAGCCCGCGGTGGGTGCGGTAGATCTTCGAGAATTCCTGACACGCCTGACCCACGGTCGGGGTGTAGATGATCGGCAGCATCTCGTCGAGGTGGGAATCCAGCAGGCGGAAGAACAGGGTTTCGTTGTTGTCCTGGATCGAACGCAGATAAATGTGTTTATCCAGATCGCTTGCGCATTGCTGGTACTGGTTGTAAACGCGAGTGACCTGCTCTTCGATGGTTTCGACATTCTGTGGCAGCAGGCCGACCAGGTTGAAATCAATGCGTTCTTGCGGTGTGAAGGCACTGCCTTTGTTCAGCAACGGCATCTCCAGCAACGAAGGGCCGGCATAGGAAATATATAAAGGTCGCGAGGTCTTGGTCATTTGCAGTGATCGCCTTTTCTCTGTTTGCTCTATCAATACGTCGTCGAAACGAAGCCCCGGAGGTCGGTGTACACGACGCTCAACGCAGGATCCGCCGGAAGAAATAGGGGGTAAAAACAGGGTGCCTATCTTACTCGCCTGAAAACGATTGCGACATTTTGTCGCCCTTGGATTGCGAAATGATGGGCCAGAAGTCGCCATCCGGTTCAGGAAATCGCCTGTCACCGCGAACAAAGCAACCGTCTGCGGTCACAGATAAAACTAACGGTGGCGGGCTGCCCTCTCCGCGTGATGAAGTCGGCGTCGTGGTCACAGATTCGCCGCGCTGAAAGGATTTACACATTGAACTGGCGATAAGCCAGTGCAGTCACATTGATATCAAATCGGAGATATTAATGTCAGGCCAGCGCATCTTTCGTATCCATTACCGCTTTCTGGGCGAGCAGCGAGTGTTTCTCCAACCCGACTCAGTGCTGGACGAAGTCGACGCTTGGTACTACGCCTGCCTGCACGCAGGCATTGGCGTACTGCACAACCTGTCCAAGACCCGAGAAGAGCTGACCGCGCTGATCGCCCATGGCCGGCGGTATGGTTTGACGGACGTGCGCTGGGGAGAGTGGGTCTGATGGTTCTGCCCAGCCCTCCGCCGGCGTTTTTTGCAGAAGGCGGTTGACGCTATCCAATCCGCTGGATCACATAGCTCGTCTCAAAGCCGTGAACACATCCGATCACGTTGAATCCCTTGAAATAGCCCGTCGCGCGAAGCAAATCAACAGCAGGGCCTACTTCAGGTGAATGCTGGAAGTCGCCGTAGTCGTCGAACACGATAAACCCGCCCGTGACGACGCTTGGCGAGTACAGCAGGAAGTCCAGCAGCACATTACGCCCGGCGTGGCCGCCATCGATGTGCAAGAGCGCCACCTTCGGCGACAGGTTGTAGAAGCGCTCGGCACACAACTCCGAATAGCCCCTCATTACCAAAGCGTTCGAGAACAGCTTCTCCTGGTAGTAACTAAACTCTTCAAACTGATTGGGCAGCTCAAAGGGATCAATCCCGATGATGCGGCGCTCGCGATTGCAGACCTCATTCATCAGCACCAGCGACTTGCCCTTCCAGACACCAATCTCGACCACGTCGCCGGGAATGCCTTCGACCAGAAGCGCCAGGTAACCCAGTAACCGCACATGATCGTGAAACGACAACTCCTTGCGCGGCATTGTCCGCTCCGCCGGCAACGTGCTCTGCGCCTGCTCGAAGTGCTTGCCGATCAACGTCCAGATCTGTGCGATCGAATCATTGAGTTCCGGGTTGCTGATGAAATCGTTGAGCTCTCGGATGGTAGTCATGGCTTCTCTGACTGGCTGGAACGATTGGGGGATGGGGCGTGGAGCGATCTCGTGCCGCGAGTGGGCGTGAGATCGAGAGTAGGCGGGGGTTGGGAAAAGTAAAGTGCCGGGTACGTTTGCGCGGTAGTTGCCACATCCCCACGCTGACTTGACCTAGCGGTAACCTAGCCTGCCAAGGCACTTGACCAGGAAGTGTTTTCGTTTTCTTTCAATATGAGAATCGATTGAACACAGTATGCTCGTGAACAATTCCCACTCTTCACAGCCAAACCTTTCTGGAATATATGAAAGGTCGTACCACGACAATATTTCATCTACGGAATAGTCGCCGGACTTGTAGAGTTTTATATAACTTTTCAGATCATTCCTGAGGGAACGCGCCGCAAAATACGATTTTCCCTTCATCCATTCATCTAGCACCTGATCTGCTGTGAGCTGTCCTACCCTCTGATCCTCAGGCAGATAATCAAGCACCCCGTCAGCCAGATGCTTCATGAAGTCGATGAGTTCCATAAACCCGTGCATGGATACCTCTAGGGGTTGCGAAGAAGTGACACTGTATTCAGGGGGTGGAGCCTTCGGCTGAGGACCTTAGGTATCAGCTACTTGAAACCGATCCATCCAAGGTATTTCCTAGCCAGAGCTGCTTTTTTCCTATCTATGACCCTGTCGAGGATCTGGACGACACCTGCCAGAAAAACCGGATCTTCACTGCCGAATCGTTCATACACGAAGCCTATGTCGTAATAAAAAAACAACTCATCTATGGTGTAATCACCGGCAGCGTGCTTAACCAAATATGACCTGATATCGCCACGCAGACGGTAAAGCTCGATAAGCGAAGTTCTCGAAGCCCATTCATCCAGAAAGGATTTCAAGTCAGGGACGTTGGCGCGCTCATCTTCAGGTAAATAATCCTGGATAGCCGTGCCTAAAGCCAGCATGAAATTAATCAACGATACATACTGACGCATGATTACCTCATGTTTGCTGATAACCTAACCAACCAAAGTACTTAACAAGCATACCTTGACGCTTTTTCTCGATATGCAAATTAATCAAATCAAGGATACCGGTGAGAAAAATGTGATCCTCACAACCAAATCTTTCCGGGATGAAGCACAGATCAAAGTCATCGAGAAGCTGATCAACAGAGTAATCGCCTGCCTCATCAAGCTTTGCGTAGGTCACTATGTCTTTTTTTAAAGAAAGGGCTTGAAGATATGACTTCCGCTGCATCCAAAGCTCGACAATGTCCTCGACACTCAGAATTGCTACCCTTTGCTCCTCCGGGAGGTGGTCAAGAATGCCATCGCCCAAATCCTGCATAAAATCAATTAACTGGGTGTATCCGCGCATCACCGCCTCCAAGCGAAAAAATGCAAAGCACCCTCAGCTTACCAGTGATGCCGAAAACCGCGGAAGCCGGTTGTGCTCGTCACGATTTCCGGTATTCCAAACGACAGAAACAAAAAAGCCCCAGAAGCATAACTTCTGGGGCTTTTCAAATAATGGCGGAGAGATAGGGATTTGAACCCTAGGTACTGTCGCCAGTACAACGGATTTCGAATCCGTCCCGTTCGGCCACTCCGGCATCTCTCCAACGGCGCGCATCATAACAGTTCGTTCGAAGAACGCGAACCCTTTTTACGGATTTTTTCGCGTTCTTTCAGATGCTTGCAGCGTTTTCCGCCTGAAGCGCTGGATCAGAGCGGTACGCCGAGACGCTGGGCGACTTCTTCGTAGGCTTCGATGACATCGCCGAGGCCCTGACGGAAGCGGTCCTTGTCCATTTTCTTGCGGGTTTCTTTGTCCCACAGGCGGCAGCCGTCCGGGCTGAACTCGTCGCCCAGGACGATCGAGCCATCGCTGAACACGCCGAATTCGAGCTTGAAGTCGACCAGCAGCAGGCCGGCATCGTCGAATAGCTTGGTCAGAACTTCATTGACCTTCAGGGACAGTTCTTTCATGCGAACCAGCTGCTCGGCGGTGCCCCAACCGAACGCGACGACGTGGGAGTCGTTGATGAACGGGTCGCCCTTGGCGTCGTCCTTCAGGAACAGCTCGAACGTGTAAGGGTTGAGCTTCATGCCCTCTTCCACGCCCAGGCGCTTGACCAGGCTGCCGGCGGCGTAGTTACGCACGACGCATTCGACCGGGATCATGTCGAGCTTCTTGACCAGCACTTCGTTGTCGGCCAGCAGTTTGTCGAACTGGGTCGGAATGCCTGCGGCTTCCAGCTTCTGCATGATGAAGGCGTTGAACTTGTTGTTCACCATGCCTTTACGGTCGAGCTGTTCGATGCGCTTGCCGTCGAACGCCGAGGTGTCGTTGCGGAACACAAGGATCAAGCGGTCAGCGTCGTCGGTCTTGTAAACCGACTTGGCTTTGCCGCGGTAGAGTTCTTCACGTTTTTCCATGATGGGCTCCGCTTGCTGAATCTGGCTGAATAATGGGGGCGAGTCGCCCGTTTGGGACGCTAGGCGATTTCGCGCCAGTCGAGCCCTGAATCCTGATCGGCCAATTGTAGCCAGTCCTCGTCGCACCCCAGGGTGTCGACGAAACATTGCCGGGCCAGATGCGGCAGGTTGTTCTTGCTGCTCAGATGGGCCAGCACCAGGTGCTGCAGATCCTGCCATCCCAACTCGTTCACCAGGCCGGCAGCCTGATGATTGTTCAAATGACCGTGATCACCACCCACTCGCTGCTTGAGAAAGTACGGGTACTGACCCCGGGCAAGCAGATCGCGGCAGTGATTGGACTCGACCATGAGGGCATCGAGCCCGCGGTAGCTGTCCAGGACCATCGGGCAATACGAGCCGAGGTCGGTCAACAGGCCGAAGCGCCGGCGCCCGTCGTTGAACACGAACTGGGTCGGCTCCAGCGCATCGTGAGCCACCGACACCACGTCGATCCCCAGATCGCCGATGCGCAGCCCCTGCCCGCCCACCAGTCGAAGACCGGCTTCCACCGGCTTGCGCATGCCGCGCAGCGTGCCGTTGCTGAGGTACACCGGCACATCGTAGCGCCGAGACAGCAAACCCACGCCATGCACATGATCGGCATGTTCGTGGGTCACTAGAATGGCGCTGAGCTGTTTACCGCTGACGCCCAGCCTGTCGAGCCGACGTTCGGTTTCCCGCAGAGAGAAACCGCAATCGACCAGCACGTACGTGTCGTTGCTCGCAACCAGTGTGGCATTGCCGCGACTGCCACTGCCCAGAACCGCGAAGCGCACTTAACCCAGGTTGTCCTGAATGACGCTCAACACACGACGAGCGACTTCCGTCGGCGCCACGGTGTTGATGTTCTTCTCGACCGTCACCTGAACGTTCTCGCCGACCTTGCTCAGGCGAACCTGATAACGCTCGGCGCGTGCTTCTTTCTCTTCCTTGGACTCTTCACTGCCGAACACGCGACTGAGGAAGCCAGGCTTGTTCTCAGGCTTGTCGGCTTTTTCCGCCAGGTTGATGTAGTAAAGGCCCAGGCTGCGGTTGATGTCTTCAACGCGCCAGTCGCCCTGGTTAAGCGCACGACCGACGCTCGACCATGCGCGATCCAGGTCCGCGCCCAGGTTCAGCACCGGGTTGCCGCTGCCGTCTTCGCTGAGGGAAACACGGCTTGGGGTGTCGAAATCACGCGCCGCCAGCAAGGACACCGAACCGCCCTTCTCGGCAGTACGGGTCAGGCTCGCCAGCATGTCGTCAGTCAGCACGGAGTCGAGGCCGACGTTGGTGCTGCGCGACGGGAATGCGGGGTCATCTTTGCTGCCAGCCGGACGCTGCACGCTGACCACGTAGATTTCACTGGTGTTGCGCTGCACGCCCGGCTCGATACGAACGCGGAGGCGGGTTTCGGTGTTGGCAGCATCGCCACTCGAACCCATGCGCTTGGCCACCGATGCCGACAATTCGTCCATGCGCTGCCAGGTGGTGTTGAATTCACCGGTCTGCGGACGATCTTCAGCAATGCGGAAGCCGTTATCTTCGAAGTACTGGTGCGCCACTGGCCAGACTTCGGCCGGTGCGCGCTGGGCGAGGATCCAGCGGTTGTCGCCGCTCTTCTGCAGCGTGTAGTCGCCGGAGTCCTGAGCAGTGGCCAGCGGTTGCGGACGCGGCACGGTGAATTCACCCTTCTGGGTGTCGTCGGCAACGTTGCGCGGGATTGGAAGCAACGGGTCCAGGCGTTTGACTTCCTGAACGCCCTCGGGCAATTGCATCGGCGGCTTCTGGCTAGCTTCCAGGTAATCGCTGCTGCGATCGCGGAAATAACCGTCCTGGCCAAAAAGCCAGCTGCAACCGCTGGTGCTGGAAATAATCAAGGCTAGTGCGGAAAGTCCGGCCAGTCGCTTCATTGCGTAATGCTTCCTCATTAGACCAATACACCGGACTGGCGCAGGGCCTGACGCAGCGGCTCGTGGCAGGACTCGCTGAGCCAGGTAAGTGGCAGACGAATACCGTCTGGCATCAAACCCATCTCATGCAGGGCCCATTTCACGGGAATAGGGTTCGATTCGATGAACAGAGTCTTGTTCAGCGGCATCAGTTTTTCATGAATTTCGCGGGCAGTATCGGCATCACCGGCCATCGCGGCCTTGCACAGGTCGGCCATGGCGCGCGGCGCGACGTTGGCAGTAACCGAAATGTTGCCTTTGCCACCGAGCAACATCAGCTCGACGGCGGTAGCGTCGTCGCCGGAATAGACCAGAAAGTCGCTGCTCACGCCGGCAAGGATAGCCTTGGCGCGCTGCAGGTCTCCGGTGGCTTCCTTGATGGCGATGATGTTTTTGACTTTCGACAGGCGGATAACGGTCTCGGCTGACATGTCGCAGGCAGTACGACCCGGCACGTTATACAGAATCTGCGGGATGTCGACGGCTTCGGCGATGTGCTTGAAATGCTGGTACAAGCCTTCCTGGGTCGGCTTGTTGTAGTACGGGGTGACCAGCAGGCAGGCATCGGCACCGGCGTTCTTGGCGTTGGTGGTGAGTTCGACCGCCTCGCGGGTGGAGTTGGCGCCGGTGCCGGCGATGACCGGGATGCGGCCAGCGACCTGCTGAACCACGCGGCGGATGACTTCGATGTGCTCGTTGACGTCGAGCGTCGCGGATTCACCGGTGGTGCCAACGGCAACAATGGCGTTGGTGCCCTCTTGCAGGTGAAAGTCCACCAGTTTGCTCAGGCTGTCCCAATCGAGACGACCTTGTGCATCCATGGGTGTGACCAGTGCCACCATACTGCCCGCAATCATGCAAACCGCTCCTGCCGGAAAAAGAGAGCGGTAATGGTACTGGCGCCATGATCCTTGCACAAGGCGAGCATTCCCCTCGGCGCCGGTTTTCGCTACCCTTCGGTCTTTGATCGGTACGGGTCATCTGCCCGGCTCGTTCGACTGCTCGATTTTGACGTCACTTACCCCCGCCCTGCGTCGCTATCGCGCGCCATGACAGGCTCATGGCAGCGATTGGCGGCTGTGGGGCGCTGCGACGTCACGATGCCTTCGTTCGTCGAGCCCGCCGGCAAAGGCCTGCTGCGTACCGACCGCTCATCGTTTAGGAATGCTGCATGTCATCCATCCCCACAGTTCGCGAACAATTCCTTGTCATCAGTGCCCTTGGCGCCAACCCAATGGAGCTGACCAACGTCCTGTGCCGCGCCAGTAACGAAAGCCGTTGCTCGGTCGTCAGCTCACGCCTCACTCGCCACGGTGAGTGCAGCGCTCTGATCCTGCAGATCTCCGGCAGCTGGGACGCCCTGGCGCGTCTGGAAACAGGTCTGCCCAATCTGGCGAAGAAACACGCCTTCACCGTCAATGTGGTCCGCAGTGCTTCGCTGGAAAACCGTCCGGAAGCCCTACCCTACGTGGCCTACGTCAGTTCGGCGTATCGCCCGGACATCATCAACGAGCTGTGCCAGTTCTTCATCGACCACAACGTCGAGCTGGAAAACCTGATCTGCGACACCTATCAGGCACCGCAGACCGGCGGCACCATGCTCAACGCGACGTTCACCGTGACATTGCCGGCCGGCACCCAGATCAGCTGGCTGCGTGACCAGTTTCTGGACTTCGCCGACGCACTCAACCTCGATGCGCTGATCGAACCATGGCGCCCTCAAGCACCGATGTAAGGAGTCCCGAATGGCTGTAGAACTCGACCAACCCGTTGCCGACTTTCAGGTACAGGCCACGAGCGAACAGGCGGTCAGCCTGTCGGCGTTGAAAGGTCAGCAAGTCGTCCTTTATTTCTACCCGAAGGACAGCACCCCGGGCTGCACCACCCAAGGCCAGGGCTTTCGCGATCATCACGCCGACTTCAAGGCCGCCAACACGGCGGTGTTCGGTGTGTCGCGCGACAGCCTGAAATCCCACGAGAACTTCAAGGCCAAGCAGGAATTCCCGTTCGAGCTGATTTCGGACAAAGACGAATCGCTGTGCCAGCTGTTCGATGTGATCAAGCTGAAAAAGCTGTACGGCAAGGAATACCTGGGCGTCGACCGCAGCACCTTCCTGATCGACAAGGACGGTGTGCTTCGCAAGGAATGGCGCGGCGTGAAGGTGCCAGGGCATGTGGCGGCGGTGCTTGAAGCCGCTCAGGCGCTGAATAACGCTTGATCGCCATCCTGTAGGAGTGAGCTTGCTCGCGATCAGGTTCGTTTAGTCATCGTATATTGACCAGGACGACGCCGATCGCGAGCAAGCTCACTCCTACAAAAGCAAGGCAACACCTACAACAACGGCGCCACCGTCGGTTCGTTCCGTGGCCACGCATCGAGCACAGCCTTGAACAGGGTCGCCAGCGGAATCGCAAAGAAAATCCCCCAGAACCCCCACAGCCCGCCGAACAACAGGACGGCGCAGATGATTGCCACCGGGTGCAGGCTCACCGTCTGGGAGAACAGCAGCGGCACCAGCACGTTACCATCCAGGGTCTGGATGATGCCGTAGACCGCCATCAGATAAATGAACTGATCGCTCCAGCCCCACTGAAACAGCGCGATGAATGCCACCGGCACGGTCACCACCACAGCGCCTACGTACGGCACCACCACCGAAATCCCCACCAGCATCGCCAGCAACGCCGAGTAATTCAGGCCCATGGTCACGAAGGCGATGTACGTCACCCCGCCGCAGATGAAGATCTCGATGACCTTGCCACGAATGTAGTTGGCGATCTGTCGGTTCATTTCCTCGGCCACATGGGTAATCAGCGTGCGTTCGCGTGGCAGATAACCCCTCGCCCAGCGGCTGATCATCCGACGATCCTTGAGGAAGAAGAACACCAGGATCGGCACCAGCACCAGGTAGATCATCATGTTTACCAACAGCGGCAAGCTGGACAGGGAAAACGTCAGCGCCCATTGGCCGAATTTTCCGACCTCGCCACGAGCCACTTCGATGGCCTGCAAGACCTGCTCGTCCGACACCAGATGCGGATAGCGCTCCGGCAGCAGCAACAGCAGCGACTGCCACTTGGCGAGCATGCCGGGCAATTCGTTGAACAAGGTGATGAGCTGGTGCCACAGCAACGGCACGAGCACCAGCAGAAACAGCGCCAGCGCCCCCATGAATAAAGCGAACACCAGCCCCACTGCGCCACCTTCCGGCACGCGCAGGCGTTCGAGCAGGCTGACCAGTCCGTGCATGAGAAAGGCGAGCACCAGCCCGGCCAAGACTGGCGCAAGCATGCCGCCAAGGGTGAGAACAACGGTAAATCCGAGAACCAACAGCACCGCCAGCACCACCGCTTCCTCGTCGGAAAAGTAGCGCTGTATCCAGTCGCGAAGCACTTTGAACATCAAGAATCCTAAGGGGGGGGTTGCGAGGGGTCAGAAATGCTCAGGCCTTACGCAGCCAATACCGATAAATGCCGTCAGCGTTTTCTTCGTGCAGCAGCACATGGCCGGCCAGCTTTGCGAATGTACGGAAGTCGCGCTGCGATCCGGCATCCGTGGCCGTCACTTTGAGGACCGCGCCGCTGGCCAGACGGTTGAGTTCCATCTTGGCCTTGAGCAAGGGTAGCGGGCAGTTGAGGCCACTGGCGTCAAGCTCTGCATCGCAGGCTGCGGGGTTTCCTACAGCGTCAGACATCGTTTCTCTCCGGGTAGACACATCCGCCCTCGCATTAAAGCCAACGGGCGGAAGAACATTCTTACAGGTTTTCCAGAATACCCCACTCTGGTCAGCAAGCCATTGAGCCAGCTACAGTGACGCCTTTCTGCCCCAGAGTTTCGTGCATGAATTTTTTGCGCCCCACGCTGCTGACCCTCGCATGCCTGCTGGCAGCGCCGAGCTTCGCAGAAGACGACCTGCCCTCCCTCGGCGACGCGAGTTCATCCATCGTTTCTCCGCAGCAGGAACATGACCTGGGGCGTGCCTGGCTAGGGCTGTTGCGCTCTGAAGTGGCGCAGCTGTCCGACCCGCTGCTCAAGGACTACGTCGAGTCCTCGGTCTACCGACTCGCCGAAACCAGCCAGGTGCAGGACCGCCGTCTCGAATTCATTCTGATCAACACGCCGGAGATCAACGCCTTTGCCGCGCCCGGCGGGATCATCGGGGTCAACGGCGGGTTGTTCCTCCACGCCGAAACCGAAGGCGAGTACGCTGCGGTCCTCGCCCACGAACTGGCTCACCTGTCGCAAAGGCACTTCGCCCGCGGCGTACAGGCGCAACAGCGTATGCAAGTGCCGGTGATGGCAGCCATGCTTGCCGGCATCGTCATGGCCGCAGCGGGCGCAGGCGATGCGGGGATTGCTGCGATCGCCGGCACCCAGGCCGCTGCAATTCAGGAGCAGGCAAGATTCTCCCGGCAGAATGAATCTGAAGCGGACCGCATCGGCATCCTCAACCTGGAAAAGGCAGGCTACGACCCGCGCAACATGCCCACCATGTTCG
Organism: Pseudomonas graminis; assembly: GCF_900111735.1. Classification (GTDB taxonomy): domain Bacteria; phylum Pseudomonadota; class Gammaproteobacteria; order Pseudomonadales; family Pseudomonadaceae; genus Aquipseudomonas; species Aquipseudomonas graminis. The sequence goes on from NZ_FOHW01000019.1 coordinate 91,629, forward strand.
AGCGTCTGGCACGCCAGTATCGCTATGACGCCAAGCCGCCGGAATTCCTGATGAGCCACCCGGTGACCGAATCACGTATTGCCGACACCCGCAACCGCGCCGAGCAGGCCAAGCCCGGCGGCAAGGAAGACAGCCCTGCGTATCAACTGATGCGCGCGCGCACCGTGCTGATCTACGAAGAAACCCCCGGCATGGCCGCCAAGCGTTTCCGTGCGCAACTGGCCGAGAACCCGAAAAACGACGCTGCTCGCTACGGTCTGGCGCTCGCCCAGACCAAGGCGGGTCAGCTGAATGAGGGTCGCGAGACGCTGAAGCCCCTGCTCGACAAGGCGCCGGACAACATCCCCTACAACCTCGCCGCCGTGAACCTGGACATCTCCAACAATCGCCTGCCCGATGCTCAACAGCGGGTGGACCGAATGTTGAGTCTCTATCCGGACAACTACCCGCTGAATCAGGCGAAAGTCGACGTCTTGCTCAAGCAGTCCAAGGCGCCCGAGGCATTGAAGTCTCTGGAGATTCTGCTGAAGAGTCGTCCGGACGATCCGGACATCTGGAATCAGGTGGCTGACACCCGCGGCCTGTCGGGCAACACCATCGGCCTGCATCAGGCCCGTGCGGAATATTTCGCGCTGATGGGCGATTTCAAACAGGCGATCCAGCAGCTTGAATTCGCCAAGCGCCGCGCGAACAACAACTTCCAGCTGGCCTCACGCATCGACGCGCGGCAGCAGGAAATCATCGCTCAGGAGCGGGCGGTGAAGGACATGATGAATTGAGGTCAGCTGCAAGCGGCAAGCCATAAGCTGCAAGCTGGAACGCAGCCAATCGGCTTTCCGCTTGAAGCTTGAAGCTTGCGGCTAACCGCTTTTATTCAAGCATTCCCCGAAGCTTTCATGCGTGCCGCCTGGGTGAAGTCGAGCATGCGCTGCAACGGCCGGACGGCGTGAGGGATGACCGCCGGGTCAACGAAGATCTCGTTGGTGCCTTCGCGCAGGCAGTCAAGCGTGCGCGCCAGGGTGTTCATCGCCATCCACGGGCAATGGGCGCAACTGCGGCATGCCGCGCCGTTGCCAGCGGTAGGCGCCTCGATGAAGACCTTATCGGGGCACAGCTGCTGCATCTTGTAGAAGATGCCTCGGTCGGTGGCGACGATGAAGGTGGTGTTCGGCAGTGTTTGCGCCGCCTTGATCAACTGGCTGGTCGAGCCCACCGCGTCCGCCAGGTCAATGACCGACTCCGGGGATTCCGGGTGCACCAGAATGGCTGCGTCCGGGTACAGCGCCTTCATGTCCTCCATCTGCCGGGACTTGAATTCCTCGTGCACGATGCAGGCGCCGTCCCACAACAGCATGTCCGCCCCGGTCTCACGCTGAATGTAACGGCCCAGATGCTTGTCGGGCGCCCAGATGATTTTCTCGCCGTTGTCCATGAGGCTTTCAACGATCTCCAGCGCACAACTGGACGTCACTACCCAGTCGGCACGGGCTTTTACGGCGGCGGATGTGTTGGCGTAAACCACCACGGTGCGCTCGGGGTGCTGATCGCAGAACGCAGCAAACTCGTCGACCGGGCAGCCGAGGTCCAGCGAGCAGGTCGCCTCAAGGGTCGGCATCAGGATGCGCTTTTCGGGGGTCAGGATTTTTGCGGTTTCACCCATGAAACGCACCCCGGCGACCAGCACGGTTTTCGCCGGATGGTTTTTGCCGAAACGCGCCATCTCCAGAGAATCCGAGACGCAACCGCCGGTTTCTTCCGCCAGTGCCTGAATCACCGGATCGCAGTAGTAGTGCGCCACCAGCACAGCGTCCTGGGCCTTAAGCTCGGCGGCGATCAGGCAGCGATATTCCGCTTCCTCCTCCGGGGTCAGGATTTTGGGCTGTTTGGCGTCCAGGTGCGCTTGGACCAGGAGGCGTTCGGAGATGTGTGTCATGTCGATGGACCTGAATGCGCGTACGGACAGAAAGTCTGCATGATGGAAAACGGCCGGGAAGTTAGCACGGGATCTGTTGAGCGATCACTTACCGGCAGTCCCCGCTATCAATGTTAGCTTCATCGCCATCACCTCAAGCGCAGGACATCGCAAAACAGGTTCGCAACGGTTGGAACGAGTCAGCCAAAAAAGCACCGAAACCCTCAAGCCCGCCATTCAATGGCAGAATCTGCGTCACTGGACAGTTTTGGAGCCCCTCATGCTGAGCGTGTTTGAACGACGACTCGACCCCTTCCCTCCCGACGAAGCACCGCCGCCCCCCGTGGGCCTGGCGCGGTTTCTCTGGGCCTGCACCCGGGGTGCGCGTGGCTACATCCTCGCCCTTGCGGTGCTCAGCGCCTGCGTGTCGATTTACGAAGCCTGGCTTTTCTCGTTCCTTGGGCAAGTGGTTGATCTGCTGTCGACCTGGAAGGACGGAGGCGCCACCGCAGGCGAAGAAAGCCGAGCGCTGTGGGGCATCGGCATTGTGCTGGTGGTCAGTATCGGTCTCGTGGCCATGCGCACGATGGTCCAGCACCAGATACTGGCGATCAACCTGCCGCTGCGACTGCGCTGGGACTTTCACCGCCTGATGCTGCGGCAAAGCCTGTCGTTCTTTTCCGACGAATTCTCCGGTCGGGTGACCACCAAGGTCATGCAGACCGCCCTGGCGGTGCGGGACGTGCTGTTCACCCTGATCGAAATCGCGCCCGGCATCGGCGTTTACTTCATCGCGATCATCGCGCTGGCCGGCGGCTTCGCCTTGAAGCTGATGCTGCCGTTCCTTGCCTGGATCGTGTTGTTCGGGCTGGCGATGCTGTACTTCGTGCCGCGCCTGGGCAAAGTCGGTCAGGAGCAGGCCAACGCACGGTCCTCGATGACCGGGCGGATCTCCGACGCCTACACCAACATCACCACGGTGAAGCTGTTCTCTCACTCCAAGCGTGAAGCACAGTTCGCGCGCGCGGCGATGGAGGACTTCAAGCAGACCGGCTTCCGCCAGATGCGGCTGGTGAGCCAGTTCGAAATCGTCAATCAGGCACTGGTCGTTGCGTTGATTCTGGGCGCCGGCGGTTATGCCCTGTGGCTGTGGCATCAGGGTGACGTCGGCACTGGCGCGGTGGCAGCGATTACCGCGATGGCGCTGCGCATCAATGGCATGTCCCACTGGATCATGTGGCAGATGACCTCGCTGTTCGAGAACATCGGCACGGTGCAGGACGGCATGGCGACGCTGACTCAGGGCCCCAAAGTGCAGGACGCCCCGGATGCAACCGCGCTGAAAACCACTGGAGGTGCGGTGACCTTCGACAACGTCAGCTTCAACTACAACGGCGAGCGCCAGGTGCTGGAGGGTTTGGACCTGGCCATCCGGCCGGGCGAGAAGATCGGACTGGTCGGCCGTTCAGGCGCCGGCAAATCCACGCTGATCAACCTGCTGCTGCGCTTCTATGACGTGGACAGCGGCGAAATTCGCATCGATGGTCAGAACATCAGGCAGGTCACGCAAGACAGCCTGCGCAGCGCCATCGGCATGGTGACTCAGGATACGTCGCTGCTTCATAGGTCCATTCGCGACAACATTGCCTATGGTCGACCCGATGCCACCGATGAGGAAATCCACACCGCTGCGGTTAACGCCCAGGCGGATGGCTTCATCAGTCAGCTCAGCGACAAGCATGGCCATAGCGGCTACGACACGCTGGTCGGTGAACGCGGTATCAAGCTGTCGGGCGGCCAGCGCCAACGGGTTGCCATTGCCCGGGTGATGCTGAAGAACGCGCCGATTTTGCTGCTGGACGAAGCGACCAGCGCCCTGGATTCGGAAGTCGAAGTGGCGATTCAGGAAAGCCTCGATGAGATGATGAAAGGCAAAACCGTGATCGCAATCGCCCACCGGCTGTCGACGATTGCGGCCATGGACCGGCTCATCGTGATGGACGACGGGCGCATCATCGAACAAGGCACCCACGCTGAACTGCTCAACAAAAACGGCACGTATGCGCGGCTGTGGCATCACCAGAGCGGCGGGTTTCTGGGCGAGGATCAGGGCGTGCCTGAGGCGGTGGATCAGGTATAGCGGCAGACTCGCGGTATATCCGCAGCGACACGGCGGCTCTGTGGCAAAGCCGTCATGTCACTGCGGGCCCCGCCGATACACGACATCCTCGCCTATCAGAATCTCCTAGTAGACCGACTTACTAGGATGTATTCTCCGACGCTATGAATACTCCCCATACACGTGGTTCATCTGATGTCCGTCAAGGCATCCTCGACGTCGGCCAGCGCATTATGGCCGCCAAGGGGTATTCCGGCGTCGGCCTGAACGAAATTCTGGCTGCTGCGGGCGTGCCGAAAGGCTCCTTCTACCATTACTTCGGTTCCAAGGATGCCTTCGGCGAGGCGTTGCTTGAGCATTACTTCGACGACTACCTCGCTGACATCGATCGTATCCTCGGCGAGCCCGGCCTGCCCATGGGTGAGCGGCTGATGAATTACTGGCGCGTCTGGCAAGACACGCAGTCGTTTCAGGAATGTCAGGGTAAATGCCTCGCCGTGAAGCTTGGCGTGGAAGTGGCTGATCTTTCGGAAGCGATGCGCGCTGTTCTCAAGCGCGGCACGGCCGGGATTACCGACCGGCTCGGCAGCGCGATCGAGGCTGCCGTTGCCGACGGCTCGCTGCCCGCCTGCGAGAACCCCTATGCCGTTGCACAAAGCCTGTACCAGTTGTGGGTCGGCGCCAGCGTGATGGTCAAGATCGAAAGAAGCCTCGCGCCGTTTCAGACGGCCATGGAAACAACACGTGTGATTCTGCGGCTTGCCTGATCGGCGCACTGCCATGTCCCGCCGCTCTCTGTGGCCTCGCCCCTCTTCTGTATAGCGCCTGCCGGTCTGTCCTGACCGGCTTTATATATTCACCACTGTTAAGTAACGTTCAAACAGCCTCCTGAAATAATTTGAAAATAACCCTAGACGACTGGTCTACTCAGGTCTAAGGTGTATCTACTTTAACCCGTCCCAAGGAATATGCCCGATGAAAGTGCTTATGGTTCTGACTTCCCACGACACCCTTGGCAACACCGGCCGTCCTACCGGCTTCTGGCTGGAAGAACTGGCCGCGCCCTACTACGCGTTCAGCGACATCAACGCCGAGATCGTTCTGGCGTCGCCACAAGGCGGTCAACCTCCGCTGGACCCAAAGAGCAACGAGCCTGACTCCCAGACCGACCTGACCCGTCGTTTCGAAAAAGACGAAAAGGCCACTGCTCAGCTCGCCAACACCGTCCGCTTGGACAGCGTGTCTCAAGCAGATTTCGACGCTGTGTTCTATCCAGGCGGCCATGGCCCTCTGTGGGATCTGGCTGAAGACAAACACTCTGTCCAGCTCATCGAATCGTTCATCGCCGCCGGCAAGCCCGTCGCTGTCGTCTGTCACGCCCCTGGCGTGCTGCGCCACGTCAAGAACGCCGACGGCACCCCGCTGGTTAAAGGCAAGAAGGTCACCGGCTTTACCAACAGCGAAGAAGAAGCGGTCGGCCTGACCAACGTGGTGCCTTTCCTGGTGGAAGACGAGCTGAAATCACTGGGCGGCGTCTACTCCCAAGGTCCGGACTGGGGCTCGTATGTCCTCACCGATGGTCTGCTGATTACCGGCCAGAACCCTGCTTCGTCCGGCCCTGCGGCAGACGTGCTGATCAAGGCACTGCAAAACAAATCGGCCTGATCACAGCCCGGCGCGAGGGGTGTTCGCACCCCTCCCTGCCTTTCTCCTTTTCACTGAGATCACAACCATGAACTGGTAATGAACGGATTCAACCCGACCCCAGGCCCGACTCTATGTCGGGCTTTGTCGTTTCTGGGCAGATGCGAGTAACCAAACAAACATTGCGTCGACGGGTCTAACTCGCCAATGGCGGGCATTGAGCAACGCTCACGATGCTCCTTGTGACGGGTGAGCAGTTGCGGACGACATACTCAGCAGCAGCGCCCGCCATACCCTTGCCCCCGAATACCTCACCGACAGCGTTGTGAACGACAGCACGAGGCCGTCCAGCGTCAACCTCAACAACGGCTTCAGGCTTTGCGCCGGCGACCTGCTGGACGTTTCGGCGTTAGGGTTTAGCCCTGGGGGCTGGGGTTTGGCACCCGCCGAGCTGCACCCGATCGGCTGAATCCATAAGGACCATTCCAAATGGCAGGCATGAAAAAGCCGTCGCACGTGCGACGGCTTTTTTTTGCAGCGTGGGCGATTACAAAGCTTCTCCCATGCTGATACTGCTCACTGAATCTCAGTCAACGCTTTTTGCCCACACCGCCTGGGCGTTGGTGAATTCGCGCAGCCCGAAGTGGGACAGTTCGCGACCATAGCCACTCTTTTTGACGCCTCCCACCGGAATCCGCGCGTTGGTGGCCGGGAATCCATTGATAAACACGCCACCGGTTTCCAGACGCCGGGCGATGCGTTGCGCGCGCGGGATGTCCTGGGTCCACAGGCTGCCGCCCAATCCGTAGTCACTGGTGTTCGCCAGCAGGATGGCGTCTTCGGCGTTGGCGGCAATGGTGATCGCGGCCACCGGGCCGAACGTTTCTTCGTCGAAGGCGGCCATGCCTGGCTTCACATCGGCCAGCACGGTGGGTGCGTAGAAATTGCCGGGGCCGTCGATCTTCTTGCCGCCCAGCAGCAACGTCGCGCCGGCTGCAAGTGTGCGTTGAACCTGACCATCCAGCTCATCGCGCAGATCAGCGCGGGCCATGGGGCCGACGTTGATTGCGCTGTCCAACGGGTCACCGACTTTTAGTTGCTCGACCGCTGCAACGAATTGACGCGTGAACTGCTCGGCGATCGGCGCCTCAAGAATGAAGCGCTTGGCCGCGAGACAGACCTGGCCGGCGTTCTGGAATCGCGCTTCGACGGCAGCTTTCACGGCAAGGTCGATATTCGCATCGGCCAGCACAATAAAGGCGTCCGAGCCGCCCAGCTCCAGCAGGCTCTTCTTGAGCGCCTTGCCTGCGGTGGCTGCCACGGCAGAACCCGCACGCATGCTGCCCGTCAGGGTGACGGCAGCGATGCGCGGGTCTTCAATGGTGCGGGCCACGGTGTCGTTGTCAGCGATGAGATTGGTGAACAGACCTTTGGGAAAGCCCGCTGCCTCATAGGCTTCTTGCAGCGCATAGGCCGAGCCCATGACGTTCGGCGCGTGCTTGAGCATGAAGCCGTTGCCCGACAGCATGATCGGCCCGGAGGCACGAATCACCTGCCACAGCGGGAAATTCCAGGGCATGACCGCCAGCACGGTGCCGATCGGCAGGAAGGACACATGGACTTCGTCGTCGCTGCCTACATTGACGGGTTCATCGGCAAGAATCGCCGGACCGTTGTCGGCAATCCATTCAAGGGTGGCTGCGCACTTCTCCACTTCTCCACGGGCCGCCGCCAGGGTCTTGCCCATTTCAGCGGTGATCAGTGCAGCGAAGGATTCCGACCGCTCACGCAGGGTGTCCGCCAGACGGCGATAGGCCGCCACGCGCTCGCCCATCGGCGTGGCGCGCCACAGACGAAAGGCCGCCGCGTTCGCATCCAGCAACTGCTCGACTTCGCTTTGCGTCTGGAAGGGGTAAGTGGCGATCAGCTCACCGGTGGCCGGGTTGCGTGATGTGGCGACGTTTGCGGTGGAAATCGGGCTCAGGTCAGACATCGTGATTACCTCGTTAGCGGTCGGTGCAGCAAATAGGCGCTGCGATGACCGCCACTCTAGGCAAGCCCGAAAAAGCCCGGAAGGCGTGTTGTTATCCTATGACCGTGAGTCATAGGCAGTGTGGCGGGGAATGTAAGTCACCAGCGACAGGTCCGGCCGCCCTTCAGGCGTCAGCGCGACGTAGGTGAAATCGATATGACCGCTGATGGGATGCAGCAGACGCTTGCGGCCCTCTTCGAAACCTTTGACTTCAGTGTCCTGCCACCACTCTTTGAACTCCGGGCTCAGGGCCGAGAGCTCTTCGATCAGGCTGTCGAACGGTGCCTTGTCCTGGGCCAGCGCGCGCGATGCCCGAAACGCACTGATCATGCCCCGCGCCATCTGCTCCCAGTCGAGGATGATGGTTCGGTAGGGGATGTACAGAAACAGCAGACGCAGCGTGTTGCGCTCGTGGGGCTGCAACGAACCGTAGTCGACGAACAGCTCGGCGATGGCGTCGTTCCACACCAGAATGTCGAGTCGGGCGTTGCGCACATACGCCGGAATGGGGTTGATCGCGCGCACCAGCATTTCCAGGCCGTCGGTTACACCGCCGCCGGTCGCGGCAGCCGGCACTTCCAGTGCGGAAAGCGCATACAGGTGCGCCGACTCCACACGATCGAGCTTAAGGACCTTGGATATCCGTTGCAGGGCGTCCGGCGAGGGCTGTATGTCGCGGCCCTGTTCAAGCCAGGTGTACCAACTGACGCTGACCCCGGCGAGCGCCGCCACTTCTTCACGGCGCAATCCGGGCGTGCGCCGCGGCCCTTCCGGCAGACCGAAGTCCTTCGGATCAAGGCGCGCCCGCCGGCTGGACAGGAAATTGCCGAACTCACGCCGTTGCTCTATCGAAGGTCTTTTAGCCATAACTCGCTCGTGGTCCGCGTTTTGGTTGATCGCGGAAAACCGGCATCGTGGGTCAAGGCCTGGCGTGGGTCAAGCCGGTCAAGGTATCGGCGATGGCTTTAGTGCGCCGCGCCGTGCCTTCGGTGGCCTGGTTCGAGTGTTCCAGAGAATCGAGCATTTCGCGCAGTGCGCCGACGCCGGTTGACTGGTCCTCGATCTGCTGCGCCACCCGCTGGATCTCGCTGGAGAGCAGGTCGATGTCGACGCCAATCTCCGCTGCGTTCTTGCGGGTGATTTCCGCCAGCTTGCGCACTTCGTCGGCGACCACGGCGAAGCCTCGGCCCAGGTCCCCTGCCCGCGCGGCCTCGATCGCAGCGTTGAGCGCCAGCAGGTTGGTCTGGCCGGCGATCTGCTGAATCACCTGCACGATGGACTGGATGCGCAGGCTCGATTCCGCGAGGGCTCGGGCGCCGACCACCGCTTCGTCCGCCTGACTGACCAGCGCTACAACGGTGTTGCCAGCGGTTGTCGAGACGGTGTTCTGCTGGTCAATCGTGCCGGCCAGATCGTCCATCGACAGGTGCAGCTCGCCGGAGTAGTGCTTGATTTGCGTGGACATCTCTTCCTGCTGCTGCCCGGCCTGGGCAAGGACCCGACCCAGTGCGGCAAGGCCCTCGAACACAGGTAAAACTTTGGTATCCAGCCCCCGAGTATCCAGCGCATTGTTGAAATCGTTGAGCTTGAACGCCTCGATCTGCTTCACGATGACGTGGTTCAAACCCACCATCTTCTTCAGCTGGCGGCGCAGGAAGAACGCCTTGAACTCTCCGTAGTGGGCAATGAAACGGTCGACGTACTCGTCGGTGAACGAAGCGCCCTTCGCCACCCGGAAGAAAAAGATCGCCGTGAGCGTCTGGTTCAGGTTCAGGCCGAGAATTTCGCCGAAGGTCGAGAACCCCACCACCGGCACGTTACCGAACAATCCGGTCATGCTGCCCAGGTCCTTGCCGTTGTTGGCCCGACGCAAGATGCAGTCGTTGAGGATTGCCGCGACGGGCTGACCGCCCTTGCCACGGAGGAATTGCTCGTAATCCACCTGTGTGGCTTCGCGCAAGGGGGTGCGCTTGACCATCACCAGTTCTTCGCCGGGGGCCACGTCGCAGAACAGCTGAATGATTTGCTGTGCATGGTCGATGCGCGCGATCGATCGCACGAACAACTCGCTGCCCACGCGAATGGCGAAGGAGTAATCCGCGAGGTTCTTTTCCAGGGCTTGAGCATCGCAATCGAAGGCGTTACACAGGGCCTGCACCATGCTCATGATGTTGCCCTTGCTGTCGATCACCTGGTCGATGGTGCGGTCTTCGACAGACGCGGTCAGGACGCTAAAGGTCAGCCCGGCCGGTTGGAAGTTCTGACTTTTGAACACGCCGAACCGTACATCAGCGGCCGTCTTGATGAAGACAATTTGCACATGATTCTGATAGCTGCGCTTGCCGTCGTGGATCAGCGTCTTCTTGAAATCCGACTTGCCGCCGGCCGAGCCTCCGACAAAGAGGCAGGGAAAGCGACCGGACTCGTAAAGCGCTTCCATGAAAAACGATTCGGACGCCGACAAGCCGTCGAACACTACATACGCCAGGGTGTCGCGGTGGTCGATGGCCGTGCTGACCTGCGCGCGCTTGATGTTGTTGACCAGCTTTTCGATACGCTCGCGCATCTCCATGCGCTTGCCGCCGCTGCGGATGTCTTCGCACTCCAGCGGCACCATCACCACTTCGGCTGAAGCAATCACACTTTTTTCGAAAAGCTGCAGGACGATGCGGTCCCAGCGATCACCGGTCGCACAATACAACCCGGTCGCACTGTTGCACAGCTCGCCGGACGTGGTGCACAGGCTCAGCGCGCTGTCGGGAAAGCGCTGCTTGATGCGGGCGGCGATCTGGTCGATGTCCAGATGGGGAGAGACGAAGCCCGTCACCAGAACAGGCGCCGAACGCACGCCTGCCAAGGCACCGTCCAGTTCGCCAGCGGTGCAGTTAATGCTGACCGCTTCCTGGCGGTTGGCGCGGGACCGGTTGAAGAGTTTGAGTGGGTTCATCGTCGGCTCACTAGAAAGGATCGCTGAGCGCATGGGTGCATACGCGGCAGCTTTCCTCTGTATCGGCCGTGGAAAATCTGACTTGAAGGACAGGACGTGGCGTTGGTCGGGGATTCGAACCGAAGCCCGTACGATTGCTTCAGCTTTGATCGCCGTCGGTGTAATGGATGCCAAAGTCGTGGCGCCCCGGCGCGAGGTGGGGCTTGAGCGTGAGCGCCGGGATCTCATAATCTCCGGCGTTCTGTCGACGAAACGGCAGTGGCGGATCGGTGAAGAGATTGTCCAGACGCGTCGCATACTCAGCGCATAGCTGGTCGAACCGGACGGCGTCCACCTTGCTGGTCTTATAGATCGGGAAAGGCGGCAGGACTGTAAACCCGGGGTAAAACAGCACCCCGTGCTGTATCGGGAAGAGCACGTCATTCAAGGCACCGTTGACCCCGCGCTCACTGTAGTGAGATTCCCATCCGCCCATAGTGACCGTGAGCATCGCGCGCTTCCCCGCCATCCGGCCCTCGCCGTAGCGATCCCCCCAATGGCGTTCGCTGTGCTCGCCCACACCATAGGCAAAACCGTAGGCATACACCCGCTCGACCCAGCCCTTGAGGATCGCCGGCATCGAAAACCACCACAATGGAAACTGGAACACCACTGCGTCAGCCCACTGCAACTTGGCTTGCTCAGTCTCGATGTCCTGTGGCTGGACGCCGGCGGCAAACACTCGGTGTGACTCAATGGCGGGGTTGAAAGGCGTACTGGGGTCGTAACCGGGGGCGTCGTCAGGGTCGAGCGCCGCCTTCCACTTCATTTTGTAGAGATCCGATACTTCAAGTTCATGGCCAGCCGCCTTTAGATGGGCGATCGCAAAGTCCCTCAGCGATCCATTGAGAGAGCGAGATTCAGGGTGGGCGTAGATCAGCAGTATGTTCACAAGAGGCTCCGGATTGGATGGATGCCTCACCGTAGCGGCGATCGCGCTATGCTAGAAATGAATTCCTGAAACAGCTGGTATTTGCATGCACTATATCTTGCGCCATCTGGACCTCAATCTGCTTCTCACGCTGGATGTCTTGCTGGCTGAGCTGAATGTCACGCGCGCGGCACGCGTCCTCAACCTCTCGCAGCCGACTGTCAGCCTGCAGCTGGGCAGGCTCAGGGAGATGCTGGCCGATCCTCTGCTGTTGCCAGGCCCACGAGGCATGCTGCCCACGGAACGCGCCCGCGAATTGCGCAAGCCGTTGAGCGAAGCGCTGGCAGCGTTGAACAGTGCATTGAGCCCTGCTGATGCATTTGACCCCGGATCTTCAAATCAAACCTGGAAAGTAGCCGCCAGCGACTACGCCACTACCGCCCTTGTCTGGCCGTCGCTGCGACGGATCAGGAGCATCGCGCCGAACACTCGGTTGGCGCTTCTGAACAAGCACCCTCTCGACCTTGCCAGTGACCTGGAAGGCGGTCGTCTCGATCTCGCTCTGCACACTCGCGACGAAGCTCCGCCGAAGCTGCGTCAACGCTCGTTAGTCCACGAACGCTACGTCCTGGCCGGACGGAAAGGGCACTCCGCCTTCCAGTCAAAGCTGACCCTCAAAGCATTTTGCGCCCTTGACCACGCCATCATGTCCCCCAACGGCGCAGGCTTCACTGGCACTACCGATCAAGCATTGGCGATCAAAGGCCTGCAACGCCGGGTCGTGTTGTCGGTGCCCAATTTCAACTCACTCATTTCAGCCCTGACGCACAGTGACCTGGTGGCAGTCGTGCCACAGAGGATGGTGCAAGATGAGCCTGCTTTGCATGTTCAGGATCCTCCTCTGGTTATTCCCGGGTTTGAAATGTTGATGCTGTGGCCGGAGCGACTGCACCGCGATCCCGCGCATATGTGGCTGCGCGACCTCATTGCTTCGACGGTCGAGACAACTTCCTCTGCGGCGCACTGACACCGAGCTCTGGATCTTTCATGCACAATCAAGGCACGTTGACCGCATGGCTGAATCCCTTCGGGTTCGCCGTAGCGCGCCGTTAATCTGGATTGGCGGATTGTGGTCATGAATCTTTCCAAAAAGTGACGCGGGGCTAGCAAAACGATGCCACTGGCCCATGCCTTGGGTAACATTTTCAATTAGCCCCCCTCAAGCTGAGCCATCAAAGGAAGTCCATTTGTCAGCAAAGCCTCTTACTGCCCGTGAAACCTGTCAGGTCCTGCGTGACATCGCCCTCGGCATTCGGGTGATGCGTCGGGTGGACAGCAACGCTCAAGTCGAAATCGACAGCGGTCTGATGACCGTCGAGACTGACGGCTGGCTGATCACGTTTTACAAACAGCACCGCGCGCTGGACCACTGCGACCGCTGTCTCAGCCCAGAAGGCCGGGCCTATATTTTTGACGCCCGCCAGCGCTACGGCACTGACCCGCTTGAGCTGCTTAGCACTTGGGAGCGTAGTCAGCTGGAATCGCTGCTCTCCCTCACTTGAGCGAACGCTCATAAACCGCGCGTCAAGCGAGGTCGTCAGCCCCCCCCCTTCGCTGTCCCTTCGCGGGTTCAGCAACCGATGATTTCAAGTGCCGCCATGCAGTAATTCCAAGGCATGCCGGGCGATAACTGCGTTTTCATCGGTAGGAATGACCCATGCCGAGACAGCGCTGCCGATTGAAGACAGCCGCGCGACCCGCTCTGCAGGATCCTGCCCGCTGTGCTCCAGCCCGAGCCAGGCGCAGCCCTCGATAATGGCGTTGCGCACCTCGACCGAGTGCTCGCCGATGCCGCCGGTGAAGACCAGTGCATCCACGCCGCCCAGTACAGCGGCCAGGCTGCCTATCTCTCGAACCACGCTGCGCACGAACAACCGGATAGCGTGTTTGGCCTGCGGGGCCTGACTGGCAGTCAGTGTGCGCATGTCACTGGCGATTCCACCGGACACACCGAGCAATCCGCACTGGTGATACAGCATGTGTTCCAACGCTTGCGCGGTCATGCCGCGCTCGCGCAGCAGGTAAAGCAAAAGCCCGGGATCAAGTCGTCCGGGACGCGTCCCCATCAGCACGCCGTCCAGCGTGCTGAAGCCCATCGTCGTAGCGCGGCTGACCCGGTCATGCAGGGCGCAGAGGCTTGCGCCGTTACCCAGGTGAGCGACGATCGTCCGTCCAGTGGCTGCTCGTTGATCGTACTCAGGGAGCACGCTGGCGATGTACTCGTACGACAAGCCGTGAAAGCCGTAGCGGCGAAGGCCTTGTTCGCTCAGCGCCAACGGCAGCCCGAAGCGGGTTTCCAGAAGGTCCAGGCTCTGGTGAAACGCCGTATCGAAACAGGCGAACTGGGGGATATCCGGATGTTCGCGAGTCAGATAGCTGATCGGCGCCAGGCATATCGGCTGATGCAAGGGAGCAACCGGGATAAGCGACCTCATCTCGTCCATCATCGATGAATCGATGCGCATGGCCACTTCGCGGCGGTTGCCGCCGTGAACGATCCGGTGCGCGGCAGCGCAGATATCGCCGCCCATGTGACGCTCGATCCAGTCCATCAGATTGAACAGTGTTCCGCTGTCAGGTGAGGAGTCGTCACGCGGCCATTCTTCGCGTTTTTGTGCGTCGTGGCCGCTATGACAGAAGATCAAACGCTCGGTGTCCTCACGTACCTCAAAAGTGCCATTACCCACGCACTGCAGGCCCACCACACGCTCGGCTGCGTTGTACAGCGAGAACTTGATGCTGGAGGATCCTGCGTTAAGGACCAGGAGCAAAGCCAACGGCTGATCGTTCATTTTGCGCTCCGGTAGTGGGCCTGAAATCCGTTTGAGCGTGGTCACGACCATGACGAATCAAGTGGCATCAGTGTCGGTTACAGGTCGCGGTGCTTTCATCCATGGCCAGCAATCCCTTGCCTCCCATGACCAGCACCTTTGCGGTTGCTTTCAGGGCTTGGGCATTCATGCTCACGCCCTCAGCTCTGGCTGAAATCGATCACGACCCGCGAGGGCACATCGCCGTGCTCAAGTCGTTCGAACACCTGATTGATCGCCGACAGTGGCTGTAACTCGATATCCGCGCGCACCTTGCCCTGGGCGGCAAACGCCAGTGCTTCAGCCATGTCCTGGCGATTGCCGACGAAGGAGCCGCGCACGGTGATGCAGTTGGCGACCACATCGAACAGCGGTATCGGAAATTCTCCCGGCGGCAGCCCCACCAGCACGCAGGTACCGTGCTTGCGCGTCATGCCGACACCTTGCGTGAAAGCGCTGAGTGAAGGTGCGGTGATCAACACACCATGGGCGCCGCCACCGGTGGCCTCTTTTACCGACTCGACGGCATCACCCTTCAGGGCATTGACCACAGCGTCGGCACCAAGCCGGGTGGCATGGGCCAGTTTGCCGTCATCGATATCAACCGCACACACCCGCAGCCCCATGGCCTTGGCGTACTGCACCGCAAGATGCCCCAGACCTCCTACGCCAGAAATCGCAATCCACTGGCCAGGCCTGACAGAGGCTTCCTTGATGCCTTTGTAGGATGTGAGCCCGGCGCAAATGATCGGCGCGGCATCACGTGGGTCCAGGCCCGGCGGGATGTGAGCGACGTAATCCGGATTGGCCAGAATGTACTCGGCGAATCCGCCATTTTGGGTATAGCCCCCAAACTGCGCACTGGCGCAAACCGTCTCCCACGCGCTCAAGCAGTACTCGCAGTGTCCACACGCCGAGTAGAGCCATGGCACGCCGACTCGCTCGCCCTCTTGCACGCTGGTCACCCCTGCCCCGATGGCGACCACCACGCCGATGCCTTCATGGCCCGGAATGAAGGGTGGCGAAGGCTTGACCGGCCAGTCGCCCCGCGCGGCATGCAGATCGGTATGACACACGCCGCAAGCCTCGGTCTTGATCAATATCTGCCCAGGACCGGGCTCGGGGATGTCCATTTGACGCAGTACCAAAGGCTTGCCGAAGGCTTCAACCACGGCGGCCTGCATTTTACCTTTCATGGGGATGCTCCTTATTGGACTGAAACCAGGGTGTCATCTGGGTAGATAACGGCTATCAGGCGTCGGTGAAGGTCTGATCTCTGACGTGACCCTGCGCCAGCGGCGGCGGCGCTTCTGGATCGGTGAAGTCGGTTGTCCAGTGCCAGTTGCGAATTTCCGGCAAGTCTTCAAAGTGCTCGCGAATCCAGACGTGATGCCGGTGCAACTGGCTCTCGAAAAAGCGGATGGCTTCCTGACTTTGCTCGCGCAGGCGGGGCACGTGACCCAGGGCATCGATCGCCAGTTGATAACGACTCATGTTGTTGAGCACGACCATGTCGAACGGCGTTGTCGTGGTGCCTCGGTCACTGAAGCCGCGTACGTGAAAGCGCGCTTCGTTGGCACGCCCGTGGACCATGGAATGGATCACCCACGTCGAGCCGTGAAAGGCGAACATCACCGGCACGTCGTGAGTGAACAGCGCTTCGAACGAGAGCGTGTCCATGCCATGAGGCCGATCTTGCGGGGCACTGAGAATGCCCAGGTCCACGACATTGACCAGCCTGACTCGAATCCCGGGGACATGCTTCTGCAACAGCCAGCTGGCCGCGACCGCTTCTGTGGTCGGCACATCACCTGCGCAGGCCAACACCACGTCAGGTTTCTGAGCGTGGTCGTTGCTTGCGAAGGGCCAGATCGAGGCGCCCTGGGAGCAATGCTTGAGCGCGGCGACGAAATCCAGCCATTGAAAATCCGGCTGTTTGCCGCAGGTCACCACGTTGATGTAGTTGCGGCTGCGCAGGCAGTGATCGAAGACATTGACCAGGCAGTTGGAATCAGGCGGGTAATACACGCGAACCACGTCCGAGCGGCGTTGCAGGACGTTATCGACAAAGCCGGTGGACTGGTGACTGAAGCCGTTGTGGTCATTACGCCAGGCATGGCTGGTGATCAGGATATTCAGTGACGCCAGCGGGCGACGCCACGCAAATTCCTTGCTTTGCTGCAGCCACTTGGCGTGTTGAGTGACCATTGAATCGACCACCTGAGCGAACGCCTCATAGGTCGACCACATGCCATGCCTGCCGGTTAACAGATAGCCTTCCAGCCAGCCCTCACACAGGTGCTCGCTGAGCACTTCCATGACTCGCCCGTCAGGGGCCAGATGATCGTCGATCGACAGGCAAGGTCCGGGGGCCAGGCGATTGCTCGCCTCGAATACGGCATTAAGGCGGTTAGAGTTGGTTTCGTCGGGACCGAACACACGGAAGTCATGGGGGTTGTAGCGCATGACGTCACGCAGGTACTCGCCGAGCTTGCGGGGCGCTTCGGCAATGACCTGCCCCGGAGCCGGAATCTCCAGCCCATAGTCGGCGAAGTTCGGGAGATCCAGCGCCACCAGCCTTCGGCCGCCATTCACATACGGCACCGCGCCCATGCGCAGGTGGGGCGGTGGGTTCAAGGCCTGGAGATCCGGCAACAACTCGCCTCGCCTGCTGAACAGCGAGTCCACCCCGTAACTGCGCATCCAGGTTTCCAACTGCCGAAGGTGCTCAGCGTTGCTTCTGACGTTCGCCAAGGGAACCTGATGCGCCCGGAATGTACCCTCTACCGGCAAACCGTCGACCACTTTAGGCCCCGTCCAACCTTTGGGGCTGCGCAGGATGATCATCGGCCAGCGGGCACGGACCTCGCCTGCTTCGTTTCTGGCCTGATCCTGTATGCGTAGAATCCCGTCGTGACAGGTGTTCAATGCTGCGGCAAATCGCTGGTGCATGCCGGGTAAGTCATCGCCCGCCACAATCAACGGCTCGTAACCGCGTCCTCGATACAGGCTGATCAAGTCTTCATCCGCGAATCGCGCCTCTACCGTCGGCCCGGAGATCTTGTAGCCATTGAGGTGCAGGATCGGCAGCACTGCGCCGTCGCGAAGCGGATTGAGAAAGTGGATACTTTTCCAGCTGCCTTCCAGTGGGCAGGTCTCTGCCTCGCCGTCACCGATGACGCAGGCCACCAGCAGATCCGGGTTGTCGAACACCGCGCCGAAGGCGTGCAACAACGAATAACCCAACTCCCCGCCTTCATGCATTGAATTGGGCGTGTGCGGTCCACAGTGGCTGGGTATGCCGCCCGGTGTGGAAAAGCTGCGAAAAAAACGCAGCATCCCGACCTCATCGCGGCCAATCTCCGGGTGCACCTCGCTGTAAGTCCCCTCAAGCCAGGCGCAGGCATTCATGGTCGGGCCGCCGTGCCCCGGCCCGGAAATAAATACGACCTGCGCACCGCGCTCGCTGATCAGACGATTCAGGTGCACGTAAATGAAGTTCTGCCCGACCGAAGTGCCCCAATGCCCCAGCAATCTGGGTTTGATGTGCTCGGCCAGTAACGGCTCGCGCAGCAAAGCATTAGCCTGCAGGTAAATCTGCCCGACGCAGAGATAATTCGCCGCGCTCCAGTATCGATGCAGTCGTGCCAGCAGTTCTGCGCCAAGAGGCCCGACCTGGTCGGCCTGCGCAGCAACCTCAGATGACGGTCCGCTTGCGCGTTCTGCGGTGGAAAGTGCTGCATTGAATCGATACATGGTGACTCCCTTGGATGTCGCCGAAACCTGGCGCTCGGCTGAATGCCACGGGCAAGCGGCTGTTGTGATTTTCTGCAGCGGACGCCAGAGGAGGAGGCAGCGCAGTCAGGCGCCCTGCGACGTCGACCCTGCTGCGCATCAGGTATTGCGCGGATCAACCACCAGCAGACTGCTGGGCATGTGATGGGCCACCTGCTCTGTGGTACTGCCCAGCAAGGCGCTCAAGCGATTGCGATGAACCGTTCCCATCACGATGACATCAATGTTTTGCGCCTCGGCAAAGGCGCCAATCACCTTCGCCGGGTAGCCCATCACGAAGTGCTTGCATTCATTGGGCACCCCGAACTGCTCGGCCAGTTTGTTGAACGCATCCTCCTCTGCTTCGTAAAGGGTCTGTGCCAGGTTTGAGCTAAATCCCATGGCATTTTGTGAGGCGAAAACAGAGGTCAGGTCGTAGGCGTAGATCAGGTGCAACTGCGCATCACACTGGGCAGCAAGCTTCTCGGCCTGGGTGATGATGGTTTCATTGATGCCGGGGAGCTGATCATCGGGATCAAAGGTGTCCACCGCCGCCAGGATCTTCAGCGGTCGGGCATGTTCCACTTTCGAGACCAGGTGCAAGGGGACCGGGCAATCGTGCAGCAACCGCAGATCCAGCGAGGTAAACAGCATGCGTGTCACCCACGATTCATGCTCCACGTCCTTGATCACCAGCGACGGATTCATCTCGCGGATATGCACCATGATTTCGCCAAGGGACTGCATCACCCACACCACCTCCGTGGTGACCTGTACGCCCAGATTGCGTATGGAGTGGGCTTGCTCCTCGAGCCATTCACGGTGGCGCACCACATAGCCATCACGCATTTCTTTCAGCGCCCTGTCATTGACCAGGCCGGCAGTGGCAAGGCCATCGACGTAATCAAAGGCGACGATATGCAGTGCCGCGTCCTTGGCCTGGGCCAGCGCTCCCGCGCGATCGAAGGCGGACGTTCTTTTCATCAATGGCGAGGCGATCAGCATCAGACGCTCGGGTTGAAACATGGCGCACCCTCCAATCGGCAGGAACGGCAATCACAGCGCTTCGAAGAGGTGCTGTGGGCGTTAGCTTTCGATTCTCGTCGGCCCGTCAGAAGCCGGCTTGATCTACATCAAGGATGGGGCAGAGATCGCAGAAGGCGGAAAACGCCCAGCCCGCTGGCAGCTACTTCCATCTGTTCGCATTGAACTCACGCGAGTCGGATGACTTTCTCTCTCTCTCATCCGTCCCGCTCATCCACATTTGAAATGCCCGCTGTCACTGGTCTCCCGGCGCGCCTATGCTGAGTTGAATAAGGAGATTCCCATGAGCGCCCATCTGGCCGCTGTCCCCGATCTGCTCCTCAAGGCTGAGTGCGCCAATTGCGGTGTTCGTGAGCTGTGCCTTTCGATGGGCATGAGTGTCATTGATACCGATCGTTTGTCCGCCATCATTCCCCAGCCTCTGAAGATCAAAAAAGGCGAGGCGCTCTATCACGCCGGTGATCCCCTGCGATCGCTTTACGCAGTGCGCTATGGTTTTTTCAAGACGACCATCTCCTCCCAGGACGGGCGCGATCAACTGACCGGGTTTCAGATGTCGGGAGAGATGCTGGGATGCGACGCGATCAGCAATAATCGTCACGTGTGCGACGCCATCGCGCTGGAAGACAGTGAAGTGTGCCCAATTCGTTTCAACCAACTGGAACGGTTATCACGTGAACTGCCTTCGTT
Organism: Pseudomonas graminis; assembly: GCF_900111735.1. Lineage (GTDB taxonomy): Bacteria > Pseudomonadota > Gammaproteobacteria > Pseudomonadales > Pseudomonadaceae > Aquipseudomonas > Aquipseudomonas graminis. Next base: position 111,571 of record NZ_FOHW01000019.1, read on the forward strand.
GCAGCACAACCTCAATCGCGTCCTGAGCAGAGAGATCGTGCGGGACCACGAGATGCTGCTGCTGATGGGCAATCTCAATGCAGAGGAACGCATGGCCGCGTTTCTGCTCAACCTCTCCAACCGCATGGCCAATCGAGGTTACTCCCCTACCGCCTTCGTGCTGCGCATGACCCGGGAAGACATCGGTTCATACCTTGCGCTGCGCCTTGAAACGATCTGTCGTGCCATCGCCAACCTGCGCGACCACAGCATTGTCAGGATTTCCGGACGCGCTGTTGAGATCCTTGATCTCAAACGCCTGCAGGCCTTGATACACGGCTGCGGCTGCGGACCGAAAACGCTCTGAATCGGCATGCCATCTACAGCGAATCGGCCTTGACCACCAGTACGCTGCAAGGCGCGTGCGTCAGCACCACTTCCGCCGTGTCGCCCATGACCCTTTCCAGACCATGGCGCGGCGATGTGCCCATCACCAAAAGGTCAAAACTGTTTTGCCGGGCGAACGCTTCCACCATGAGATGTGGGGTTCCGGTCATGAAGTGGCGACGCCGCTCGGCAATCCCGTGCTGAGCGCATAACGACGAAAACGACTCTTCGTGCGCCTCAATGAGGGCCTCCTGAAACCCCGCTTCGACGGGCATCCCGCCGAGCATGGTCGCCCCTGAGGTATAAATCGCCGCCCAGTCGTACACATAAAGCACGTGCAGTTCGGCGTGACATTGGGCGGCCAGATGTGTCGCTGCCCTGAGTATTTTATCGTTCAGCCGCAGGTCGGCGTGACTGGAGCGATAGAGACTGACCGCAGCTATCATCTTGATCGGCAATGGATGCGTGGAAGGCGTCACAAGCTGAACCGGGCAAGGGCAATGGCGCAACAACGCCCAGTCGAGAGGCGTCGAAAACAGCCGCTGCAGCGAGGCTTCAAGATGAACGTCCTTGATCAGCATGCCAGGCCGGAGAGTCCTGACACAGTCCTGTATCTCCTCAAACACATGCTCCGTCCATAGCAGCTGCACAGAAATATCCAGACCCTTGCTGCGCTCCGTTTCCACCTGTTCGTCGAGCCAGCGACGGTGAGCGTGCAAGTGCGCGTCGCGAAGCTTCGCCAGTGCGCCGGGGCTGAAAAGTCCCAACACCTCCAACAGTCTCACGTGGTCCAGAGCGACGATACGTAATCGAGCGCCGCAGGCCCCGGCCAACGCAATGGCGCGCTCAAAGGCGGGCGTACGCTCCTGCCTGGACGACGCGATTAATACAAGGCACGGAGAGTCTTTCACATAGACCTCACTCATCATCTTCTTGGGCTGAGGATCGGCCGCCACCCATCAGTGCCGAGCAGCCTGTCAGGGCGTTGCGCCTTGAATCGAGTATGTGCGCCCATCGCACCTTGAATCTGATGTAGATCAGAAGATGCCGCCTGACCTGCCTGTGCAGTGACATTTATCAAATGCCGCATCAGGGCTTGGCAGCACAGTGAGGCGTCTGCGGAGAGCCCCGAATGATCACTATCACGTTGATCAACATCCTGATCATTACCACAGCGGTCATCGTTCATTACGAATGCCTGCTGAGCCTCAACCTTCTGATGCCCAGGCTTAACCTCTGGCATCGCTTCCGAATGGTCTTCGGCGTCTTGGGCACCCTGATCGCCCATGCCGTTGAAGTCTGGATATTTGCGGTGGGCTACTACGTGATGAACCGCTCGGAAACATTGGGGCGGCTGAGCGGCAACTTCGACGGCAGCTTGATGGACTCCGTGTATTTCTCGTTCACGACCTTCACCACCATCGGCTTTGGCGACATCACCCCCAGTGGTCCGCTCAAGTTTTTGACCGGGCTGGAAGCGCTGACTGGGTTGGTGCTGATCACCTGGACGGCCTCGTTTCTGTTCATCGAGATGCAGAAATACTTCGGCGCCACATCATCGCGCCCCAAAGCCCGGTCAAGCGATGCTTCAACGAAACACTATCGGATGGCGCCTAAAACATCCTTACATGACAAAGCTCAATGTTTGATTTCCCGGCAAGCGCTCAATGATCACAGCGTGACTTTGAGCAATCGAGCCGCGCGCCAATGCCTGCAGCCGAGAGGATTGACCATGAACGATTTGACGTTACGCCGAACTATCCTGGACGAGCTTGAGTTTTTGCCCCATATCGATGCCGCCGCCATTGGCGTGTCGATCGAGAACGAGGTCGTGATCATGAATGGTCATGTCGGGACCTACGCTGAAAAAATCGCCGCAGAACGGGCCGTCAAGCGCGTCAAGGGTGTGCGGGCTGTCGCCGAAGAGCTGAAGGTGCGGGCGACCACGGCCGTGGGTTTCGGAGACGAAGTGACGGCCTCGCGGTGTCTGGACCTGCTGCGCTGGAATACCGTGGTCCCGGACGAACAGATACAGATCAAGGTGCAGCAAGGCTGGGTGACGCTTGAGGGCAACGTGGAGTGGCAACATCAGAAAGAGGCTGCGCAAAAGGCGATACAGAAACTGGACGGCGTCGTGGGGCTTAACAACCTTCTGGTCATAAGACCCAAAGCCGACGCTCAAGACATCAAGCGGCTGATCGAGGAGGCGCTGGCGAGAAGCTCGGACCTGAACGCCAGCAAGATCCGCGTCGTCGTGGAGGGCAATGAGGTCAAACTGGAAGGCACCGTTGAGCGATGGCTCGAACGCAAGGAAGTTGAGCAAGCTGCCTGGGCTGTACCTGGCGTCACGAACGTAGAAAACCGTCTGCTCATCATCTGACGGGGTGATGTAATGCGGTTGCCTACTGTTGTGGATGCTGCGCAGCAGCGGGTGCTACAGCAGCGCTGTCAGTCCGTCGCCATGTCCAGACCAGCGTGCATCCAGCTGAAGGCCACCCCCGAGACAAGGGGTTTATTAGCAGGCAAAAAAAAATCTGGAAATCCGCATTTTCATGGGCCTTCCAGATTTTCGAAATGGTGGGTCGTGTGGGATTCGAACCTACGACCAATTGGTTAAAAG
>NZ_FOHW01000047.1 GCF_900111735.1 Pseudomonas graminis
ATTCGAAATTGCTATGTCGGCCAGAAAGGGACCGTAGGACCGGCTTCAGCCGGGAAGCGGCCGGTACATCCGACGCATTTGTTTCGCCAATGGCGCAGCCTTCCCGGCTGAAGCCGGTCATACAAAAGTCACCTGCACACCGAATTCCACACCAATCCCGGTTGTAAAAACGCCGCGCAGAACGTAAAAGAGGCGCCGCCGAACTGGCCTGTGTTTCTCATTGCCCGACTGCCCCTCTCCAGGAATTCAACCGCCGATGATCACCTCGTCCCGTCCCGCTGCCGGTTTCACCCGTCGGCTGCTGCCGCTGAGTATTGCTTTCGCTTCGCCATGGCTGGCAGCCCAGGAAGCCGAGCCGGTGACACTGGACGCGCTAAGGGTGACCGGGGAGCAGGAGTCGATCTATCAGGCGAGTGGCGCCTCGGTGGGCGGGTTCAACGAAGCACCACTGCGGGATACGCCGGCGTCGATATCGGTGTTCACCGCCGAGCGGCTGAAGGACCAGCAGGCCAAACTGCTCAGCGATGTCCTGCGCAACGACGCGTCGGTGGGCGACAGCTATGCGCCGGTGGGCTATTACGAGAATTTCGTCGTGCGCGGTTTCTCGCTCAACGCGGCCAACAGCTACCGCATCAACGGGCGGAGTATCACCGGCGAGCAAAACGTGGCGCTGGAGAACAAGGAACAGGTCGAGCTGCTCAAAGGGCTGTCGGGCCTGCAGAGCGGCGTGTCCGAGCCTGCGGGCGTGATCAATTACAACACCAAACGCCCGGAAGACGTGCGCTCGGTGACGGTTTCGACCAACGAGCACGGCGAGCGCTACATCGCCACGGACGTCGGCGGCTGGTTCGGCAGCGAGAAGCAATTCGGCCTGCGCGCCAACGTTGCCCACGAGGACATTCGCTCCTACGTCGAGCACGCCAATGGTCAGCGGGATTTCGCCTCCCTGGCCTTCGACTGGAACATCAACGACCAGTCCACCCTGCAGCTCGACGTCGAATACCAGACCAAAGAACAGCGCTCGGTGCCGGGCTATCAGTTGCTGGGCGGCATCGAGCTGCCCCACGACGCCTCGCCGCGCAAATTGCTGGGCTATCAAAGCGGCTCGAACCCGGTGGGCATCGACTCGCTGAACATGACCGGTCGTTACGAATACCGCCTCAGCGACGACTGGAAAGCCAGCCTCAGCGCCTCACGCAGCCGCGTGGTCATCGACGACTACAGCGCCTTCGCCTACGGCTGCTATTACCAGCGTGACTGCCCTGCCGAGCCGTTGACCGGGCACTTCACGCCGAGCGGCGGTTACGACATCTACGATTTCCGCAGCCCGGACGACACGCGACGCAATGATGAAGTCGAAGCGTCGATGACCGGCCTGTTCGACACCGGCGGGCTCAAGCATGAGTTGACCTTCGGCAGCAGCGCGTTCCGGCGCACGGTCGACACCCGGCCGTATTTCAGCGAATACGTAGGCTCCGGCAACATCCACGAGACGCCGGACAGCTTCGCGCCGTCGGACCTTTCCGTGGGCCACACTGAACGGCGCCTGGACAGCCGCCAGTACGGACTCTTCGCCACCGATCTCATCAGTTTCAACGAACACTGGCAAACGGTCATCGGGGGGCGTGAAGTGAAGCTCGACGAAAAGGCCTACAACGAGGACGGCAGCGACAACCGTCACACCGAGCGGTCGATCTTCCTGCCCCAGGCTGCGCTGATCTACAAGCCGATCGACAACGTTTCGCTGTACACGAGCTACAGCAAAGGCTTGTCCCTGGGCGGCACGGCGTCGGTGTTCGACAGCAATATCGGGGAAATCCTCGCGCCGACGATCTCTCGCCAACTGGAAGCCGGGGTCAAGTACGACTGGCGCCGCATGAGCTTCACCGCAGCGGTGTTTCAAACCCGACAGGCGTATCAGTATTCGAAACCCAACGAAGACGGCACCCTGACTTTCGTCCAGCAGGGCCAGCAGAAAAACACTGGCGTCGAGCTGAGCGCCAATGGCTACGTGACCTCGCAGTTGCAGATGTCGGCCAGCGTCGCCGCCATTCGCGCGCGGGTTGAAGACAGCGGCACCGCGGCTTACGAAGATCATCAGGCGATCAACGTGCCCAAATTCCGTGGCAGCCTGTCAGCCGATTACGCCCTGCCGATTCAGGGGCTGGCGCTGTTGGGCGGCGTGCAATACAGCGCCAGCAAGTTCGCCAATCGCGAAGGCTCGGTGAAAGTCGATGACTACGCGGTGTTCAACGCGGGCAGCCGCTACAGCACCAAAATCGAGGGCTACGACACGGTATTGCGCCTGACCGTCGACAACCTGTTCGACAAGCGCTACTGGCGCGACGCGGGCGAATACCTGGGGGACGATTACCTGTTCCTCGGCGCACCGCGTACGGCGCGGGTTTCGGCGACGGTGAATTTTTAAATCAGCCGCTGAAACGCGTCAGCCGTCAGCGATCCGCCCGCAAGCCGTCAGCTTTGTTATCCTGCGCGCCTTTGTCGCACCCGCGTGCGTTTCAACCTGTGATTTGGGGTCTTTCATGACAGCCATTCTTCGACCGCGCCCACAACCCATCAGCCGGGGAGACTACAAAACCCTGGGCCTGGCGGCACTGGGCGGGGCGCTGGAAATCTACGATTTCATCATTTTCGTATTTTTCGCCCTGACGCTCAGTCAGCTGTTCTTCCCGCCGGAAATGCCCGAGTGGCTGCGCTTGCTGCAGAGTTTCGGCATCTTCGTCACCGGCTACTTGGCGCGTCCGCTGGGCGGCATTCTGATGGCGCACTTCGCCGACAAACTGGGGCGCAAGCGAGTGTTCAGCCTCAGCATCCTGATGATGGCGTTGCCCTGTCTGCTGATCGGCGTGATGCCGACGTACGCTGAAATTGGCTACTGGGCACCGCTGATCCTGCTGGCGCTGCGCATCCTTCAGGGCGCCGCCGTTGGCGGTGAAGTGCCCAGCGCCTGGGTGTTCGTCGCCGAGCACGCGCCGAAAGGTCATCGCGGTTACGCATTGGGCGTGTTGCAAGCGGGTCTGACCTTCGGCTACCTCATTGGTGCGCTGACGGCGACCTGGCTGGCAAAAGTGTTCAGCCACGCGGAAATCCTCGATTACGCCTGGCGCATCCCGTTTCTGCTGGGCGGCGTGTTCGGCGTTATCGGCGTGTGGCTGCGACGCTGGCTCAGCGAGACGCCGGTGTTCATGGCGATGCATGCCCAGCGCGAGGGCATGACTGAACTGCCGCTGCGCGCTGTCCTGCGCCAGCATCGGCAATCTCTGCTGCCGGCTGCGTTACTGACTTGCGTGCTGACCTCCGCCGTCGTGACGCTGGTGGTTATTACGCCTACGGTGATGCAGCAGCGCTTCGGCATGAGCCCCAGCGACACGTTCGCTTTGAGCAGCGTCGGTATCGTCTTCCTCAACATCGGCTGCGTGCTGGCCGGCATGCTGGTCGATCGTATCGGCGCCTGGCGCGGGGTGGTGCTCTACAGTCTGCTGCTGCCGGTCGGCGTCGGAGTGCTTTACGCCAGTCTGGTCAATCACTGGTTGCCGTTGAGCCTCGCTTACGCGGTGGCCGGCCTGGCCTGCGGCATTGTCGGCGTCGTGCCTTCGGTCATGGTCGGACTGTTCCCGGCGAACATTCGCGTCTCCGGCATCTCGTTGACCTACAACATCAGCTACGCCCTGTGGGCAAGCACTACGCCACTGGCGCTGATCGCCTTGATGCCGTGGAGTCCGTGGGTGTGCGTCGGCTATTGCGTGATCATGGGCGCGGTCGGTCTGGTGACGGCCATGTTCTTTGGCCTGCGCAAGGGCATGCAGGTCGATGATCCGCGGGTGGTACAGGCGGGAAACTGAAGGGGGAGGGATGTCGCAATGGCGTCCCTTCTTAAAGACTCAATGCTGCGGGTTCGCAATCCGCAGCATTTGAAACGATTGATCCGCTGATTTGTAACAGATGATTGTAATTATCATTTGCAGCGTTTATTGTCCCCGTCTATACAACTGACCCGCTGTTATATATCCCATGGACTTGCACGGGGCCGTGTCTGTATAGATTGTCTGCGGGCTCAGTGGGGATGCTTCGCTAATATTTGTAGGAAACTTTACTTATCGTTGTTCGGTTATTAACCGGGCTTGACTGTGCAAATTCTCTAATGGTTAGAGACTTCAAATCAATAAGAACACTGTTGCGGCCATGGCTGATTTAACGACCAGGGTCGGCAAGTCGCGGAGACTGTTGAGGGCCAATGATAGAAGAACAACGCAAACGCAGACCATTGAAAAAAGCCACCCCCAGAGAACAGGAAGTCCTTCAGCTAGTGCTCCAGGGCCATACCAACAAAGCCATCGCCCAGCGGCTGGGGATCAGTGATTACACGGCCCGCGACCACGTGTCGTCGTTGCTGAGGAAGAACGAAGTCAGAAATCGAGCGCAGCTCATGGCGCTGCACGTTTCGGCCCCACGCAAGAAAAAACTGGCAATACCCCTACATCTGACGGATTGTTCCGTCGAGCGGTAAGTGCATAATTAACTCGATTTAATAACCAAACTTTTAAAGCTGTCTTCGACCTCTACGTTGCCGCGATGACGCTGGCGTCTTAATAAGTGGTCTTTTGAGTGATGACCCTGTTTTCGGCACTTCGATGTGTCCCCACGAAGTGTTCGCGATGATGCACCCACAATAACGATCAATAATAAGGATGGAATCGATGACCCTTCAAATCGCAACGTCTGAGCCCTTGAAGCAATCGTGCATCGATGCAGACTTTCATGTGGACGCCTCAAGTGCGTTTCAGCAATTGGTCGATGAGCAAAGCCGGTTGTCCAGAGATCAGTTGAGCGAGCTGCACAAGCAATGGCTCGGGCCCCACGGCGTGTTTGCCACCTTCAGCGCGGAGGTCGAGCGATTGGGACGTCAGGCACCCGCACTGGACGATCTCTCCAGTCTGGGCAGCCCAGAGCGCATGAACCAGGCCGAACGGGCGGTCGCCTTTGCGCTGGCGCAGAGCAATCGCCGCCGCGCGACCAACAACCCCTTCGGCTCACGCTCGCGTCAGGACCTGTGCTGCGTGGTGTTCGACGAGTCCTGCGCTTACACCCTGGCGGAGCGATACGCCGCGTACGAAGCCATGCGCCAGAGCGACTCGGATTTCTTCATCAAACTGATCGCCACCACCCGCGGCGTCACCGAGCGGCGCATCGTGTTCCACGGTTTGCTGGAACATTACGACCGGCTGTTGCCCATTGAGAAAAGCATCTACCCCGAGGCCTACCGCGACGTGCAGCAAACGCATCTGGATCGGGAAGAAGGGTTGTATGGGGCGCTGATATTGGGTGACAGCCTGCAGAACCTACTGACGCGAATGACGCCTCTTGAGCTGCTCAAGCAGATTAAGGCACCGACCGACGCCATGGCGTGCAGCGAATAGCGAATCTTCGAGAGATCGACAACGATGCCGACTCATTCCAACGCCGCGCCTTCACGCGCAAACACCTTGCTGGATGGCTGCGCCGGCGTGACCCGATTGCGCCCGGCGCTTTTTGCGTCGTACAGGGCCATGTCGGCTTCGTGCAGCCACAGGCCGGCGTCGGTCTGGTGCGCGCCATACGCCGCGACGCCGATGCTCAGGCTCAGCTTGAGATCGGGAAGGGCCGAGTGGGCGTGGTCATGAACCGTACGGCGCAGGCGTTCGAGTATTTCGGTGGCCTGGGCCAGGGTGGTGTCGGGGAGGATGACGCAGAATTCGTCGCCGCCATAACGCCCGGCCAGATCGGTCTGCCGCAGGCTGGCGGACAGCGCGTTGCTCAGTTGCTTGAGAACGTTATCGCCGCTGATGTGGCCGTAGGTGTCGTTGATGGTCTTGAAGTGGTCGATGTCGATCAGCGCGACGCTGTGTTGGCGGTGGAGCTTCTGGCACTTATCGAACTCCAGCGCCAGTCGATCCTTCCACGCGCCGTGGTTCATAAGACCGGTGAGGCTGTCGGTGGCGCTGAGTTTTTCCAGTGCTTTCTTGCTTCTGGAGAGTTGCACCGCGACCTGATAACAGACCAGACCGATGGCCATCGGGTAGATCACCAGCATGGGCAGGCAGGCGAACAGCTGCAGCTGAGTGACGTGGGGGAATAGCGCCGGCAGGAAAATCCTGTACGCCACCAGTGCGCCGGCGATCTGCGCCAGCGAACCCAACACGAAGAGACGTAAACCACCGGCCGCGATGTTATTCATCGCCATCATCGACAGCACCGTCACGGTGGGTAGCGGGCTGATACCCATCGCTCCCGCCCAGAAGCCGCCGCCCAGCGAGTCGTAGATCAAGTTGCGGCGCTCGGCGGCATAAGGCTGACGTGAACGCTTGGCGAGCAGGTAAGCCATGTGCGGCCAGCCGTAACCGTGAGCGATCATGGCGATCCACACCCAGGCCGGCGGATGGGAAGGGTACAGCGCTGCAGCCACCGCGAAGAAACCGATGCCCAGGCCGATGCTGCGCGGCAAGTGCATGCGTTTGGCGAAGGAGAGACCTTTTTGGACCGAAGTGTTCATAGCGCTCTACTGGGTAATAACGCAGCATCCCGACGGCTACATCGGTCACGACCAACGCTGCGAGTGTCCTCCGCCGACGGGGTACAGGGAAGAGCATTTAGCCACTATCGGAGAAATAATTCACGCCGGTCGCCATTGGAGAGTGCGTGGGCGCAGGTTCCGTTTGGATAAGTGACGGGTGCCGTCTGTCATGGCGTGTTTTCCGGCCATCTGTGTATAGACCGTTCTACGCAGGTTGGCTGAAATATCACGGCCATTCGGCGCTGTCCGGATGTGCATTCCGTCACACCGGCAGGAGCCTCTGATGCCCGAACTCTCAAACCTCATCGCTTTTTCCCTCATTGCCCTCGGCATGGTGCTGACGCCAGGGCCGAACATGATCTACGTCATTTCGCGATCCATCTCACAAGGACCCAAGGCGGGTCTGATCTCCCTCGGTGGCGTGGCGGTTGGCTTTATCTTCTACATGCTGTGCGCGGCGTTCGGCATCACGGGGTTGGTGATGGCAGTCCCTTATGCCTACGACACACTGCGCATGGCCGGTGCCGTGTATCTGCTGTACCTGGCCTGGCAGGCCGTGAAACCGGGCGGTCGTTCGCCGTTTCAAGTGAAGGAGTTGCCGCAGGACAACAACCGGCAGCTGTTCCTGATGGGGCTGATGACCAACCTGTTCAATCCCAAAGTGGCGGTGCTTTACCTGTCGCTGTTGCCGCAATTCATTACTGTCGGCGACGGCACCCGCGTGCTCACTCAGTCACTGATATTGGGCAGCGCGCAGATTCTGGTCAGCCTGAGCGTGAATGCGATGGTGGCCATGGCGGCGGGCTCCATCGCAGCGTTTCTCACGCAGAAACCGGGGTGGGCGGCGCTGCAGCGCTGGGTGATGGGCACGGTGTTGTTCGGGTTCGCGGTGCGGATGGCGGTTGAAGGCAGGCGTTGAGTGCGCTGTCACGCGTTGAGGAAAACACGGCTGGCCCTTGCCAGACGCTCCGCGATTCGGGAGATTACTGGCCCCACCCGTTAGCATCATCACAAGGGACGTCTGATGCCTTTTTCTCTCTCCGTTTTGCGTATCACCTGCCTCGCCGCGCTGGTCGCGCCATTCACCCTGCACGCCGAGAATGCGGTCCATGTTCTGACAGGCACTTTGGGTAAATCGCCCATCGTCGTCGAGCTTGATCTCACCAGCGCTGAAGAGGTGAGTGGCCGCTATTTCTACGAGAAATACCACAAGGACCTGCCGCTTTCCGGTACTTCGAAAGGAAGTGATCTGACGCTGACCGAGGGCCTGAGCTACGACGACGAAGCCAAGTTGCCGAAGCTGGTGCTTCACAAGAATTCGGACGCGACCTGGACCGGAGACTGGAGCAGCAAGGGCAAGTCCTACAAGGTGCAACTGGCCGAACACCCCATCACCGCGCCGGATGCTTCCGCTGAATCGGGGTGGCAGGCCATTTATAAACAGTCGGCGTACGACTACCTGCGGCTCACGCACCTGAAGCTCAAGGCGGATAAAAACGCTACGTTCATGGGCCATGGGCTGCAATGGTGGGTCGAGCCGGAGTCAGGCGTTTCGATGTTTGAAATCACTTCGGGTTACTCACCGGAGCAGGCCGCCGCTATTAATCAGCAACTGCGCTCGCGCTTGTGGCAGGAAGTTGTCAGCTACCACCAGTGCATGCTCAACGCGAGCCGCAATGGCGGTGATTTTGCGCAGACGGTCACGCCGCACTTGCTGACGCCCGGCATCGTGAGTTTGAGCGTCTTCACCGATTACGATTGCGGCGGTGCACACCCGGACTTCGGCGACTCGCCGCTTAATCTGGATGCCAGCACGGGGAAGGAGCTGACGCTGGAAGATGTGGTGTGGGTCGGCAAGGGCGCGCCGTTTCACTACGAACGTGATGAAGAAGGTGGCACGAGTTTCGACACGTATTCAGACTACCGCGGTAAAGCCTTCGCCCCCTGGCTGGTCGGTCAACTGAAGGCCGCGCACCCGGCAGACATGCAGAAGCCTGCTACCGAAGACGATTGCGACTACACCGACCCGTCGGTCTGGGAATTTCCGACCTGGCATTTGACTGAAAAAGGCATCGTTTTCGGCCCGTCCTTCCCCCGCGTTATGCGCGCGTGTGAAAGTCCGGAATGGTCGGTCTTGCCTTACAGTGTCATCAAGGCGCATCCAGGTGGGACCAAGCTGACGTTGCCCGAGTAAATCAGCCTCGGTTGCTGCCCGCCGACATCTGACGACGGTAGATCTGAAATCGCTGCTTTTCCGGCTGCAATCGCCGCCGAAAAAGCAGCAATCCTTATTTCCCGCCGGTCACACCCTTCACCACCTCGGCGTGGGCCTTGGCGTCTTTCGCCAGGGAGATCACGTTGACCATCGCCGTGCGTTTACCGTAGGCAGCAGTAATCGTCGTGCTCAATACCCGGCCGCCGTCCACGCTGCCTGAGATATCCAGCTGACGCATGCCTAGGCCTTTTCGTACGATCTTTTTCTCGCCCAGCTTCTTGAAGTCCTTGTAGCTCGACTGCTGCTGTTGCAGCGTGTCAGCGATGATGCCGTCGAGGGTTTGCTTGTCGTTGGCGCCGACCTTCTGGTCATTGGGCAGCGGCGCTTCGGTGATGATCACCACGCGCTTGGCCGGCTTGTTCATGTAGAGCGAGCCGGTGACGCCGGCAGCCCTGGCCTTGGCGTCGATCTCTTCCATCGGGCCTTTGACGTAGTCCTTCGGCAGGGTGAAAGCGAACTTGCCGCCGAGCATCGCGACTTTTTGCCCAGAAGGTTTCGGCGCGGGTTTGGCCTTGGTCGCGGCCTGCGCGCCGACCATGCCCAGGCATGAAGCCAACGCGGTACAGACCAGCAGGGTTCTTAAACTGAACAAGCGCATTCCGACCACTCCTGGGGATGATTCCTACATAGGTCCGGCATTTTGCCTGAGGGTGATAGCAGGTTGAAAGTCGTGAGCGCGAGGGTGTCAGCGGGACTCGCTCATGCCAGTCCTACGGGATGATCGCGGTGTATCTGTAGGACTGGCTTCAGCCGGGAAGGGGCCGATATGTACTACGCAAGATTTGCAGCGAGACGCCTGACGCCTTCCCGGCTAAAGCCGGTCCCACAGGGTATGCGGCGTGAGCCAATTCCCTGGGTGTACGCGGTCTTTAGTGGGACCGGCTTCAGCCGGGAAGGCGCCAGTGTGTACGCCACGGGACCTGATCATCTGCCGCTGGCCAGTGTAGGAGCGCGCTTGCCCGCGAAGAGGCCGGTACATCCGACGCAGACGGGCAGTCCATGCCGACGCTTTCGCGGGCAAGCGCGCTCCTACACTTGAGGGCAGCGTTTAAACGCGAGATTTGCACTGTGTCACGCGACGCTTTCCCGGCTAAAGCCGGTCCCACAGGGTATGCGGCGTGAGCCAATTCCCTGGGTGTCCGCGGTGTTTAGTGGGACCGGCTTCAGCCGGGAAGGGGTCAGTGGGTACGCCACGGGACCTGATCATCTGCCGCTGGCCATTGTAGGAGCGCGCTTGCCCGCGAAGAGGCCGGTACATCCGACGCAGACGGGCAGTCCATGCCGACGCTTTCGCGGGCAAGCGCGCTCCTACGCTTGAGGGCGGCGTTTAAACCCGAGATTTGCACTGTGTCACGCGACGCCTTCCCGGCTAAAGCCGGTCCCACAGGGTATGCGGCGTGAGCCAATTCCTTGGGTGTACGCAGTGTTTAGTGGGACCGGCTTCAGCCGGGAAGAGGCAAGTGGGTACGCCACGAGACCTGATCATCTGCCGCTGGCCATTGTAGGAGCGCGCTTGCCCGCGAAGAGGCCGGTACATCCGACGCAGACGGGCAGTCCATGCCGACGCTTTCGCGGGCAAGCGCGCTCCTACACTTGAGGGCGGCGTTTAGACGCGAGATTTGCACTGTGTCACGCGACGCTTTCCCGGCTAAAGCCGGTCCCACAAGGTATACGGCGTGACGCCTGACGCTTTCCCGGCTAAAGCCGGTCCCACAGGGTATGCGGCATGAGCCAATTCCTTGGGTGTACGCAATGCCTTAGTGGGACCGGCTTCAGCCGGGAAAGCGTCCGTCCTGGCACCGCAGATTCCATCGGCGCATTGGTTTTCCAGGCCAAAGGTGTACATTTCAATTCAAAATACAATAAGCACAGGAGACAGACATGACCCATGCCACTGATCGCACCTTGCAAGTCCCTTTCGCCGGGCCCACGTTGTTGGGCACGCCACTTCTGAACAAAGGCACGGCGTTCAGCCTCGACGAACGCGAAGCCCTTGCCTTGCAAGGCCTGCTCCCGGAACGTGTCGAAACCATCGAACAACAGGCGAGCCGCGCCTATCACCAGTACCAGGCCTGCGCGACCGATCTGGATAAACACATCCTCCTGCGCTCGATCCAGGACTCCAACGAAACACTCTTCTACCGCGTCGTCGACGACCACCTCGACGAGATGCTGCCGATCATCTACACCCCCACCGTCGGCAAGGTCTGCCAGGAATTTTCCCGCATTTACCGCAGCCATCGCGGCCTGTTCATCAGCATCGCCGACAAAGACCGCATCGACGAAATCCTCAACAACGTCACCAAAGACAACGTCAAAGTCATCGTCGTCAGCGACTGCGAGCGCATCCTCGGCTTGGGCGATCAGGGCGTTGGCGGCATGGGCATCCCCATCGGCAAGTTGTCGCTGTACACGGCATGCGGTGGCATCAGCCCGGCCTACACGCTGCCGGTGGTGCTCGACGTCGGCACCAACAATCCCGCGCTGTTGGCGGACCCGCTGTATTTCGGCCGCAGCCAGGAGCGTGTGCGCGGCGCCGAATATGATGCGTTCGTGCAGGCATTCGTCGAAGGCGTCCAGCGCCGCTGGCCGGAAGCCATTCTGCAGTTCGAAGACTTCGCGCTGACCAATGCCATGCCGTTGCTGGCGCGCTTTCGCGATCAGCTCTGCTGCTTCAACGATGACATTCAGGGCACGGCCGCTGTCACCGTCGGCACCTTGCTGGCCGCCTGCAAGATGAAGGGCCAGCGCTTGTCCGATCAGACCGTCGCGTTCGTAGGCGCCGGGTCAGCGGGTTGTGGGATCGCCGAGCAGATCATCGCCGCCATGCAGCTCGAAGGCTTGTCCGAAGCCCAGGCGCGCAGCCAGGTGTTTCTGCTCAACAGCAAAGGGCTGCTGACCGACCGCCAGCCGGGCCTCTATGATTTCCAACAGCGCCTGGCCCACTCCAGCGATTCCCTCAACGACTGGGCGTTCAGCGCCCACTGGCCGTCGCTGCATGAGGTGGTCAGCAACGCCAAACCCACCGTGCTGATCGGCGTGTCGGGCAAGGCCGGACTGTTCACCCAGCAGATCGTCGAGACCATGCACAGCCATTGCCCGCAGCCGATCATCATGCCGCTGTCCAACCCGACCTCGCAGATCGAAGCGCACCCCAAGGACATCCTGCAATGGACCGACGGGCAGGCGCTGGTGGCCACGGGCAGTCCGTTTCTGCCGATTGAGGTGCTGGGCAAAACCTTTCCCATCGCCCAGTGCAATAACTCCTACATCTTCCCCGGCATCGGCCTCGGCGCCATCGCGAGCAAGGCGACCCGCGTCACCGACGGCATGCTTATGGCGTCGGCCCAGGCGCTGGCTGAGTGCGCAGCGGCAGGGCAGATGTTGCCGCCGCTTCGGGATGTTCAGGCCGTCAGCAAACGCATCGCCTTTGCCGTCGGCATGGCGGCCCAGCGCGACAGTGTGGCGCCGCCGCAATCGGAAGAAGAATTGTCAGCAGCGATCGAAAAAGACTTCTGGCAGCCTGTCTACCGGTCGTATGTTCGCCGCCCTGACTAAAAGCTTTACAGCAAAAAACAACCCGCCAGCTCGGCGGGTTTTTTTATGGCAGCGAGTTAAGACCTCAAGCCAGTGTCAGTGAAACCGGTGGCAGCCCATTGATCTGCCCCATCACCTCAGCCATGCCCTGGGCGAGGTGCATGCCGGTATAAGAACCCGTGGTAATCACGAAGTCCTTGGACAACGGCAGTCCGTTGAGGGTGTGATGGTTGACCAGCCACGGCAACAGCCGGCGCGGGTCGCCTGCCGGATTCGCGACGTTGGACGGCACGATGCTCTCGCCATTCACCGTGAAGGTCAGCGTCGGTTCCACGAAGGGAAAGGACGCATCGTAGGGTACGAAATCACCCACCACCAAGGCGCCGTGGTTAAGCAAGTCGGCCAATTGCGTCAGCGGCTCGATCTTCGGCCACGCCGCAAACCGGCTGGAAACCACTTCGATGGACGCCGCCATTTCGCCGATGCCCGCCATGACTTCCTCGTCGCTGTACGCCTCATCCCGAGGGCTGAAGTCGCGATTGAAGCGAAAAGCGATTTCCAGCTCCAGACCCACCGGCGGATAAACGCTTCGGTCCAGCGTGCCGGTCGACGGGAACAGGCAGTCGCGAGGCAGCGGCGAGCCCTGAATCGGCCCGTCCAAGGACTTGGAACCAATCTTCCAGCCCCCTGCTTCAACGCCACGCAGGCGCAGGATTTTCTGCTGCGTGAGGTAGGCCGCGTCGCGGTCGGTCGGGTTCAGGTCGACATCCAGCTCGCCCAACAAATCATGCTTGTTCTGAGCATCGACGATTAATTGCGCCAGGCGCGAAGGTTGGGTGTCAGTGTCCAAAAGGGTGCTCCATTGAGTGGGCTCGATTGCAACTTACAGGACGGAAGCGCCACCCGAAGGCGGCTCACGTTGTCGCGCGTTACTTACTGACCACTGGAGCAGGTTCCGCACCCGGTGTCAGCGGCGCTGCCGGCGTCCCGTAGTCGAACTTGTTCTGCGGCTTCATGCGGAACGACAGCACGACGCCAATCGCCAGCAGAATAATGCTGACCAGAAACGGCAGCTGCCAGTTGCCAAACTTGTCGATCAACAGACCGGCGGCCACCGGGCTGACGATGGCGGCCATGGCCGATCCGGTGTTCATCATGCCGCTCGCAGTGCCGCAATGGTCCGGCGCGATGTCCATCGGAATCGCCCACATCGGGCCGATGGTCATCTCGGAGAAGAAAAACCCGATCGCCAGGCAGGCCAGGGAAATGTGCATGTCCTTGGTGAACATCAACGGCACCAGCGACAGCAGCGTCAGGCCCAGACACACGGCAACCATCAGGCTGCGGGCCTTGTTCAAGTCCTTGGTGCGCGCATAAATACGGTCGCTGACGATGCCGCCCAGGGTGTCGCCGACCACGCCGCCGAAGAACACCGTCGACGCGAAAATCGCTGTGCCCTTCAAGTCCAGGCCCATGTTCATGAAGTACATCGGCACCCAACTGAGCAGCAGCCAAAGCGTCCAGCCGTAGCAGAAATAAACGATCGTGACCGGCGCCATGCGCTTGAACAGGCGACCCCACGGCAGCACGACGGTGGATTTCACTTTCGGCGGCGGCAGGGTGTCCAGTTCCTGTTTCGAGATGCGCGGGTGATCTTTCGGGTGCTCGGTAAATAAAAACATCCACAGAATGACCCACACAAAGCTGGTGGCCGCGCAGACATAAAACGATTCTCGCCAGCCGTAGGTGGCCATCACCGCGATCATCGCTGCCGGCGCCAATGCGTTGCCGAGGCGGGCGAAGGCGTGGGTGATGCCCTGGGCGAAGCCGCGTTTTTCCTTGGGGATCCAGCGGGACATTGCCGCTGTTGCTGCGGGGAAGGTGGCGCCTTCACCGAGGCCGAGAAGGATCCGCGCGACGATCAGCGAGACAAAGCCGCCCGCCAGACCGGTCAGCACCGTGGCGCTGGCCCAGATCAGCCCGCACACCACCAGCGTTCGCTTGGCGCCGAAGCGGTCGCTGACCCAGCCTCCGATGATTTGAAAGATCAGGTAGGGGTACGCGAAGGCCGAGAAGACGATGCCGATCTCGGTTTTGCTCAGATTGAATTCTTTACCGAAACCGACGGCGGCGGTGCTGACATTGACGCGATCCAGGTACGTAATGAAATACATGGCGCACAGCATGAACAGCACCACCGTGGTGGGGCGCAGACGTAAAAACTTCATGTGCTATCTCCAGTTTCTTATTGTGTTCGCTGACAACGCGATGATTCGGGATAGTGAGATGTGTCAAAAACGCCGCGGGGGTGCCGCAGCGGGGTGTTGCGTCAGTCGCGTCGCAGCGGCACCGATTGCCCTCCCAGGTAATCCATCGCGGCCAGAACGCCGCTGGACTGCAGTTTTACGCCAGCCATCTGCAGGCCCATTTCGCAGCCGGTCAGGGTGGCCATCAGCATCAGGTCGTTGCAGTCGCCCAGGTGACCGATTCGGAACATGCGGCCTTTCATCTTGCCCAGGCCGGTGCCCAGGGACATGTCGAAGCGCTCGTAAATGGTCTTGCGCACCTGGTCGGCATCAATGCCTTCAGGTGTCATCACGCCGGTGAGCACGGGGCTGTAAACGCTCGGATCGGCGCACTGAATCTCCAGGCCCCAGGCGGTCACGGCGGTGCGGCAGGCCTTCGCCAGACGGTTGTGACGGATGAACACGTTGTCCAGGCCTTCGCCGAGGATCATGTCCAGCGCTTCGGACAAGCCGTACAGCAAGTTGGTGTTCGGCGTGTACGGCCAGTAACCGGTCTTGTTCATCTCGATGATGTCGTCCCACGCCCAGAAACTGCGGGGCAAACCGGCGCTTTTGCTGGCCTCGATGGCTTTCGGCGACAGGGCGTTGAAGCTGATGCCCGGCGGCAACATCAGCCCCTTCTGCGAGCCGGAAACGGTCACGTCCACGCCCCATTCGTCATGACGATAGTCGGCGGAGGCCAGGCCGGAGATGGTGTCGACCAGCAGCAGGGCAGGGTGGCCCGCCGCATCAATGGCCTTGCGCACGGACGCAATGTTTGAGGTCACGCCGGTGCTGGTCTCGTTGTGCACGACGCAGACGGCCTTGATGCGATGCCCGCCGTCAGCGCGCAGGTGGTCTTCGATCATTTGCGCATCAATCCCGCCGCGCCAGCCTTCAATGCCGGGCCGACCGATGAACTGCGGCTTGAGCCCGAGGCTCAGCGCCATCTTCTGCCACAACGTTGCGAAATGGCCGGTCTCGAACATCAACACTTCGTCGCCCGAACTCAGCGTATTGCACAGCGCCGCCTCCCAGGCACCGGTGCCCGACGCCGGATAAATCACCACCGGATGCACGGTCTTGAAGATCTGCTTGATGCCTTCCAGCACCTTGAGCCCCAGCTCGCCGAACTCCGGACCGCGGTGGTCAATGGTGGGGTAACTCATCGCACGAAGGATGCGATCCGGCACAGGGCTAGGCCCCGGGATCTGAAGGAAGTGGCGACCGGCAGGGTGGAAATCGAGCTTCAGCATCGGTGTCTCCTTGTTTTTTTATAATTTTGTATTTTGAATTCAAAATTAACCTAGCACAGGGCGATGCTGTGTCAAACGGCCCAATTACGCTAATCTTCCCAACAAACTGGAGCATTTTCGAATAAGGGCTCGGCGCTAGAGCGGGTCCAGGAAGGATTTTTGAATGCAAAATACTGAAGAAATGAGCGTACAGCCCGACGCCCGGCCAATGCCCAAGGTCGAACGCCAGCGCCTGCACGACATCGTCATCGATCACCTGCGCGGCTTTATCACCGAAGGCGTGCTCGCACCCGGCACCAAGCTCAACGAACGCGAGCTGTGCGAAACCCTCGGCATCTCCCGCACGCCGTTGCGCGAAGCGTTAAAGGTGCTGGCCGTAGAAGGGCTGATCGAAATCAATCCGAACCGTGGCGCCAGCGTCGCCCGCATGTCGGAGCTGGAGATCCGCGAAACCTTCGAACTGATGAGCGGCATCGAAGCCTTCGCCGGGGAGCTGGCCTGTGAGCGCATCACCGCCCAGGAAATCGACGACATCAAAGCGCTGCACTACGCCATGGTGGTCAGCAAAAACCAGAACGACCTGCCGGGTTACTACCAGCGCAACCGCGCGATCCACGACCTGATCAACCTGGCGGCGCGCAACTCGGCGCTGCGTCAGGTCTACCTGTCGCTGAACCGGCGCATCCACGCATTACGCTTTCTCTCCAATCATCAAGCACCGAAATGGGACCGCGCCCTGCACGACCACGAAGAAATGATCGAGGCCCTGCAAGCCCGGGACGGCAAGCGCCTGAGCAGCATCTTGCGCCACCACCTGCTGGAGAAACGCGACGCGCTGATGCTGCTGGTCAGGGACGAGTCCGAGCACCCGGACTCCATTCGCCGTTGACTGATTGTTGATTAGCCATTAAGGGAGCTGCCGACCATGCCCCGTGATCTCGATGCCTTGCTGGCCGCTTGTGCCGACCGATTGCCGCAACTGGAGACCCAGCGCCTGATGCTCTACGCCGGCGCCAACCTCCCCAGCGCACGCGCCATGGCTGCCTACAATCCCGCGTTCAGCGCCTACCCGGCGATGGGCCCGACCGGTCACAAAGAACAGCCGGACACCGAACTGGTCAGTGAGCTCGAAAGCTTCACCAGCCAGGCGGCCATGACCCTGTTCGGCTCAGCATGGGCCGAAGTCCGCCTGGCCAGCTGCACCCTCGCCAACCTGGCCATCTTTCATGCGTATTGCCGACCGGGCGACAAAGTGCTCGCACCCGCTGCCGAGCACGGCGGGCATCTCAGCCAGCGCCGTGGCGGCACTGCAGAATTGGCAGGCCTTGTCGTTGAAGACCTGCCATTCGACCGCCGCAACTGCCAGCTCGACGCAGCGCGCGCGGCAGAGATGATCACCCAAATCCGCCCCTGGCTCGTGGTGCTAGGGCGCAGCGTCATGATCAAGGCCGACGACATCGCCCCGGTGGTCAGCGCGGCCCGTGCGGTCGGCGCCAAAACCCTGTTCGACGCCTCCCACGTGCTGGGCCTGATTGCTGGCGGCACGTACCCCAACCCGTTTGACGTCGGCGTCGACCTCATCAGCAGCTCCACCTACAAAACCCTGCCCGGACGCCCGCAAGGGCTGGTGCTCGGCCGCCACCCGGAAGACGCGATCGCTTTGCGCGAGGTGCTCGATACCCGGATGCTTGCTAACTACGACGCGGGCCGGCTGCCGTCCTTGGCGGTCACCCTCACTGAAGCCCAGGCCAATGGCCGTGACTATGCCGCCCGCATTGTCAGCAACAGCGCGGCGCTACATCGCGCGTTGGTCGATGTTGGGTTGCCTGTCATCGGGGCTAATGACGGCGAAGTGCACACCCATCAACTCTTGCTGCCGCTGTCACTGGATGCTGACCCGCAGGCTGTGATGCACGCGTTGCAGGCTCAGGGCATTCTCATTGGGACTTGTGTTGATCCTTCTAGTGCTGGACATCAGGCGTTGCGGCTGGGGACGCAGTTCATCACGCGGCAGGGGATGGACGGGCGAGATATGGCGGATTTGGCGCGATTGCTGGGCGATGTTTTGCGTGTGGGTGCTTGCGGTCGGCTTCATGCCCGACCGGTCGCTGATACGGCGCAGATAGCAGGTCGGATTCAGCAAATCCTGAGCAAAAAAAAGCCGCTGGGGAGCGGCTGAAGTTTGGAGCTTGGAGGCACCACGTCGGGAGCAACGACGTAGCGAAACGACAGAAACAAAATGCTAAAAGCTGATCGGGCGTTTGACGTTCTCCGGCTTGGGTGTGTGGGTTCACCGTTTCCGCGCTGGGCGGGTTCGATGGGGTGAAGCCACTTTAGGAACGATGGGCGGCGGGGGCAAATGAAACCCGGGTAACTATTTGTTAGCGAAAATGTTATGCGCGGGGAGGGGGTGGGGCGGGAACTTTCAGAGGTCTGTGGTGCTTCGCGGCACGGCGCTTTGTATGAGGGCCGCCAGATAGGCCTTGCCAAGGACACATCCACTGTAGGAGCGCGCTTGCCCGCGAGAGTCGTGTCAGCCCCTGATTCGTCACTGATACGCCGCCATCTCATGACGCCGCTAAAGTGCGCGGCGGAGGCCGTTGGTGCGAGATTTGTGCGGAGCAGGTCACGGTTTGGCTGACGTGCTCATCTGGTCTTGCGGCGTTACTTCACCGTCATCGGCGCGAAAATCCCCCGGATGCCACGGCATTTTGGATAAGCCACACAACCCCAGAAATTCCCGCCAGCGTTGGCGCCGGTTCTGGCGACACGTATCACCATGGTTTTGCGGCAGTGCGGGCAAAGGGGTGCAGCAGGTTCAGGCTCAGCTTCACGTACGACGGTTAGTGTCGCGGTTGAAGTGGGCGCTTGAACGGGAATTGGAGCTGAAGCGGGACTTGGCGTAACCACCACCTCCGGCTCAACGATGGCTGGCTCGACACGCTCTGGCACTATCTCGACGGTTGGCCGTGGACCGGGCTTCTTCGCCTCGGCAATCCACTGCTTCAGCACTGTGCCGTCGACCAGTTGCACGTTACGGCCTTCTGCAAAATCCCGGGCTGGTTTGGTAAACGTCCCACTGGTCACCACGAAACCACCGACAGCACCTTCAGCCGCCATCGCGCCATACAACTCCCGCACCACCGGCACACCGACCTGCACCGAGCGCCATTGCTTGCACTGCACCACGTACGTCTCGCCATCCTTGCGCGCGATCAAATCGATGCCGCCGTCAGGGCCGTTTTTGCCTGTTTCCCGTACTGAGTAGCCACGTCGGCGTAGGGCTTCGCCCACCAGTAATTCGAACTCGTGCCAGGTGATGCTCAGCAGAGGGTTGCCTTTGGTGGTGGCCGCCGATTCAAGGAGGTTACGGCGTTTTCGGCGGCCGATGATTGAGGCGATGGCACCGGCGACTAGTATCAGAGGAACAAAGAACTGCCCGAACGTGGCCATGCCCCGAAACGCCGACGCCGAAACCATCTTGTCGAAATGGCGCGGATCCAGGTTTGTAGGGAGCGGAGCGATGGCCATCGAATGCAGCCACATTGCCGACGCCACGGCGAGAACAGCACTGATCCACCAAGGGAGCTTGCTGGCGAGAAAAATGAGGGCTTCTAGATTGGAGGTTTTCTTGGCCATATCCATGGTCTTTTCGTGAGTCCGTTGTGGTGAGATTTGGTGAGTGCTGCTGAACCTGTAAGAGTCAGCTTGCTCTTGATCTGTTATGGGAATATCGGCTTATCGGCCGTTGGCCAGTCCCGAGCACTTTTTTCGTGCGCTTCTCCGATGAATATCAGATCAGACCCCACAGGGTCTGGCCTAGCAACACCGACGCACCGAGCGAGGATACTGTATCCAAAACCTAGACGAATCGGCGCTGGACGCTATACTGTTCATCCATACAGTATACGGCTCGTTGCACATCCGCCACTTACCTACCCCGGAAGCAGTCGATGTCCAAATGAAGAATTTACTTCCCCCAGTATAGGGATAGAATGGTGACGATCCGTCACAGCTTTGACCCAGAGAGAATTAGGGCATATGAATTTTTTTGAAAATGATAATTCCGAAAGTATGTTTGCAGGGCACCCGGTCTCTCTCCCGGATCCCGACCCGGCTGACGATATGGCTCTGCTTAGGAAGCTACTTGAGATCTTTGACCAAGGTCAGGTCGCAGCGAAGCTTAATGAGATAGGCTCATCTCACTGCCGCGAGACTGTTAATCGCTGGATGAAAGGTAAATCATCGCCTCGCTTGACCCACCGAGAGTATAAGCATCTGGAATCGCTTCTTCCGATAAAGCCGAGCTACAAACCTTCCTTTACCTTTATTGATTTATTTGCTGGTATTGGCGGGATTCGTAGGGGATTTGAATCTGTTGGAGGTGAGTGCGTCTTTACCTCTGAGTGGAATGAATATGCGGTGAGGACCTATAAAGCAAATCACTATTGCGATCCGTCTCGCCATCGGTTCAATAAAGATATTCGATCGGTCACGCTGTCTGATAAACCTGAGATTAGTGAGGATGATGCCTATAGAAATATCGATAGAGAAATTCCCGATCATGACGTGCTGCTAGCGGGCTTTCCTTGCCAACCCTTTTCTCTGGCTGGCGTTTCGAAAAAAAATTCACTTGGCAGAAAGCATGGATTTGAGTGCGAAACTCAAGGTACTCTTTTTTTTGACGTGGCTCGGATTATCGCGGCCAAAAAACCGGCTGCCTTTCTCTTAGAGAATGTCAAAAACCTTAAGAGTCATGACAAGGGCAATACTTTTCGAATCATCTGTGAGGCGCTTGACGAACTTGGCTATGAGGTATCCGATGTTAATGCCCCCAAGGGTGCCGATCCCAAAGTGATCGATGCTAAGCATTTCGTACCGCAACATCGCGAGCGAATTGTTTTGGTTGGTTTTCGTCGAGATCTTAACGTTCACGATGGTTTCACCTTGCGAGATATTGATAAGCTTATTCCAAAGCATCGGCCGAGTTTTGGTGACATCCTTGATAAGGATGTTGATAAAAAATACATCCTCACCCCCAAACTTTGGGACTATTTATATCGCTATGCAGAGAAGCATCGGCAGAAGGGTAATGGCTTCGGTTTTGGTTTAACTCGTGCTAATGACGTTGCAAGGACGTTATCGGCTAGGTACCACAAGGACGGCTCCGAAATATTAGTCGACCGCGGATTCATTAAAACCTTGGACTTCAATCACGAATTGAACCAGCTTAATCGGCCGCGTAGATTAACACCTCACGAGTGTTCACGTTTGATGGGCTTTGATAGACCAGGCGAAAGAAAATTCGTTATACCCGTATCTGATACGCAAGCGTACAGGCAGTTTGGTAACTCGGTCGCTGTCCCAGTATTCGCAGCGGTGGCAAAGCTGATGAAAAGCCGCATCATGCAGGCAAAAAAGAAAACCATGGCGCAGCATTCTCAGTTGGAATTCCCTCTCCCCACTTGAAGTATGAAATCGTACCAGTCTCACCTTGATCGCGGTAAGAAGTATATTCGGAGGCCTCCTTGACTGATGTAGTTGATGCTAAAACTCGGTCCCGGATGATGTCCGGGATTAAAGGTAAAAACACGTGCCCTGAGCTTTTGATCCGCAAGGGACTTCATGCGCGAGGTTTCAGATTTCGGATTCACGTGAAAGACTTGCCAGGGAAGCCCGATCTCGTGCTTCCTAAATACAGAGCAGTGGTGTTCATTCACGGATGCTTCTGGCACGGCCACAGCTGCTCATATTTCAAAATCCCAAAAACGCGCCCCGAGTTCTGGCTTAAGAAGATTGAGGCCAATCAGGCACGGGATGCCCGACAGTTAGTCGCCCTTCATGACTCCGGATGGCGTGTGCTGACAGTCTGGGAATGTGCCGTAAGGTCTATGATCAGGCGCAGGGACTGTTCGCTGATTGACCAAATAAGTAAATGGTTAACGGATGGTGCCAGTAGCTTTCAAATCGACGAATGGAACTTGGGGGCAGGATGTTTACAGATAGAATAAGTGATTATTTTGAAGGTGTTGCAGCTAAGTATTTAACTGCTGTAGACGCCGATCGGGCACGATCTAATCAACACGAGATTGGTGGGCTACCCGCTGTAGGATTTAAAAAATATCTTGGAACGCCAGGGAAGGACGTGGAAAACCGGTTTGACGCGAAACAGGTGTACATAACTGACGAGTCATTGGCGCCCGAAGTAGTGGATGGATCAGTGACATGGTATGACTGCAGAAGAAAACAGCCGCATAGGAGGCCTGAGTACCGTCTCTACTATTACCGCAATGCCGTGACCGAACTGCTTACGGAAGGAGATTTCCTTTTAATTGCAAAGATGCGTGATGATTCATTGCTTATGGTTTTCACTTCAGCCGGAAGTAGTATAGAGAGTCAACTGCGGGCGTTATTTGGTTTGGATGTTATAGGGACTAGTTTTACACCGGGGAGATTGGACTCAATGGAGCTACTGCTTCCATTGCGGAATATGTTGGAAGACCTTGGCTTGGAACTTAATCCAAAGACTACGAATGATGGTTATTGGCTTGACAGAGTAGTCGAGAAATTTGGTGACGATGGCTTTCCATCTACTGCGCAATTTTCTCTTTTTGCTAGGAACACATCTCCTGGGAACGTTGATCCATTTGTATGCCCAGATTCCGCCATCTTGGATTGGATGGGCCACGAGGAAATGTTATTCCGGATACTTGAGCGTCATTTGATTTCGAAAAAACTTGATCTGGGTTTTGCTGATGATGTCGAGAGTTTCATCAGCTTCTCTCTCAGCGTCCAGAACAGACGTAAATCAAGAGTGGGATTTGCATTCGAAGATCACTTGGACGAAATTTTCAAGAGCAATGGTTTGCGTTATGAACAAGGGCGAGGGAAATTTGGCGTAACTGAAAATAATTCAAGGCCGGATTTCTTATTCCCAGGGTTTGCTGAATACCGCGATCCCCTGTTCCCTGATGAATGCCTGCTGATGCTTGGTGCAAAAACGACCTGTAAAGATAGATGGCGTCAGGTGTTAAGTGAGGCCGACAGAATTTCACAAAAGCACTTGGTTACGCTCGAGGCAGCCATTAGCACACGGCAAACCTCAGAGATGCGTGCTCAAGCCTTGCAGTTGGTAGTGCCAAAAGCAATCCATTCGACGTACACCAAGGAGCAAGAGGCGTGGCTGTATTCACTTTCAGACTTCATCAGCATTGTGTCGAGGGGAACGAGAAGAGTCATCGGCTAGCGCCAGACGTAGTAATTTTGCGCACCGATATTGGAGCATGCATAGCTCCTAGGCAGCCCGAAAAAAAATTTTACATTTCTCGGAATTATGATAGCTTTGAGCCATATTAACTGGGACGTGAGAGGCTTCGAAGGGAATGAGTGATTCAGAAGATTGGGATATCGACCCCACCGATACTGACACCGATGATGAGGATAGTCAGCCTGTTTATCACATCTCTAATTACCCTGCGGACTTAACTCTTCGGGGCTATTTCGATAAGTACAAAAGTGGTCAGCTCATTATTCCTGAGTTTCAGCGGAACTATGTATGGGATCAGAAAAAGGCCAGCAAGCTGATTGAGTCATTCATGCTCGGTCTTCCTGTTCCTGGTGTCTTTCTTTATAAAGTCAGGGGTACGAACCAGCTATCAATTGTTGACGGTCAGCAGCGGATAATGTCAGCGATTCGATTCTTCAGTAATAGGTTCGACGAGAAAATCTTTCGGTTAAGTGGCGTGCTTCCCAAATGGCGAAACAAAACATTCGAAGAGCTCGACGAGTCTGATCGGTTTTTATTAGATGATACTGTGCTGCGTGCGACAGTTATTCAGCAGTTAGACCCCGAGGATGACTCCAGTATCTATCATATTTTCGAACGGTTGAATACTGGGGGGATCAACCTCAATGCAATGGAGATACGAAGATGCGTCTATCATGGGAAGTTTGCAGAGATTCTGCAGCACCTCAATGATTTTGACCTTTGGCGACAAGTAATCGGTAAGCCGAAAGAGGATAAGAGGCTTCGGGATGTTGAGTTGATATTGCGCTTGCTGACACTCCAGTATAAGTGGAATACATATGAGAAGCCGATGAAGAACTTCTTAAGTTCTTTCATGGCTCAGGTCAACCGCATGCCCCAAGATCAAGCTGAAGCGTTTTTTTCTAAGATCGAGAGTGATTTTTATAGAGTAGTAGGCCTTATCCATTCTGAGTTAGGTCCCAAGCCCTTTCATATAAGAGGGCCTTTAAACTACGCTGTTATCGACTCCATATTCGTTGCGCTTGCAAATCTTCCGGACGTGCAAGGCGACTTGGCGGTCCGTTACCAAGCGCTCTTGAAGGATCGGGATTTTGTTAACGCAGTCTCGGTCAGTACGAGCGATGATAAGTCCTTACAAATTCGAATAGCTAAGGCTTTCGAGTATTTAAGAGGCTGACCCTATGTTGCTAAGGACGAGGGCTGCGCTTGAAGAATGTAAAGATCACTTGGCATTTACGAACTCATGGAATAGCAGTGTTGAGTCATATTTGACTCAGCATATATTGGTTATTCTTTGTGCTGAAATTCAGCAGTCTATTTATTTAATACTTGAGTCGCGGCTAGCAAGTGCGGAAGATGCAGAGTTGAAGAACTTTGCGATTACAACAGGAAAAAAATGTCTGCGGAGCGTAGGCAAGGCCGAGATATCTGGCTTTCTTGGTTTTTTTAGCACTAGCGCTAAAAATTATCTAAACGACAATATAGATGACGTAACTGTGAGCCTTTACAATAATGCTATTGCGAGCCGGCATGATGTCGCTCATAGCGTGGGCACAAAGATAACCTTCTCGGAGTTAGAGAAGGTTTTAGATGCATCGATCTTGTTTTTGACCGTCGTAAATGATGCGGTTTTTGCTTCAGTTGCTAAGACTAATCTAGATAATCCAACTGCAACGTCCGCGCTGGACTTTTTACACCCGCCAGTGCCGCGCTAAGTTCCCCTAATTAAAGATACTTGAGGAGGAGTGACTATGAACAATAAACCCGTATTGCTAGAGCCAGCCTGCCTAAAAACTCTTACTGCCGTTGAGGCACATCCTAATCGCTCCAATCAACATGAGTTTAATGGGGTGGCTGCCCTAAAAACGATTTTTGGAACGGATAAATCAAAGCATGTGGGCCGGTTTTCTGTCCGGGGCTCAACAGTCGTTGATGAGGTAACAGTCACTTGGTATGAGTCTAGAGAAAGTAGCCCAACTCGATCTGAGTATCGACTCTACTTCCAGACTAATGCCGTAATGGCGCTAGCCGTGGCAGGGGACGACATCTTGATCGGTCTAGATAAGCGCGGTGTTCTAAATTTTATTCTGATGAAATAGCCTGTCGCGCTTTGATCTTTAAAGGGGCCGCCATATTGCAGCCCCTCTTTTCAAGATATTTAATCCCAGCTCAAAGCCCCACCCGTCTGATACTCAATAACCCGCGTCTCAAAGAAATTCTTCTCTTTCTTCAAGTCCATGATCTCGCTCATCCATGGGAACGGGTTAGTGGTCCCTGGATACTCTTCCTTCAAACCAATCTGGCTCAAACGACGGTTCGCGATGAACTTGAGGTAGTCCTCCATCATCGCTGCGTTCATGCCAAGTACGCCGCGAGGCATGGTGTCGCGGGCGTATTCGATTTCCAGCTGGGTCCCTTGCAGGATCATCTGGGTTGCTTCTTCCTTCATTTCGGCGTCCCACAGGTGTGGGTTTTCGATTTTGATCTGGTTGATCACGTCGATGCCGAAGTTCAGGTGCATGGACTCGTCACGCAGGATGTACTGGAACTGTTCTGCGACGCCGGTCATTTTGTTGCGGCGACCCATGGAGAGGATCTGGGTGAAGCCGCAGTAGAAGAAGATGCCTTCCAGAACGCAGTAGTAGGCGATCAGGTTGCGCAGCAGTTCTTTGTCGGTCTCGACGGTGCCGGTTTCGAACTTCGGATCGGAGATCGAGCGAGTGTATTTGAGGCCCCAGGCTGCCTTTTTGGCGACCGACGGGATCTCGTGGTACATGTTGAAGATCTCGCCTTCGTCCATGCCCAGCGATTCGATGCAGTACTGGTAGGCGTGGGTGTGGATCGCTTCCTCGAAGGCCTGGCGCAGGATGTACTGGCGGCATTCAGGGTTGGTGATGAGGCGATACACGGCCAGCACGAGGTTGTTGGCAACCAGGGAGTCGGCGGTGGAGAAGAAGCCCAGGTTGCGCAGGACGATGCGGCGCTCGTCGTCGGTCAGGCCTTCCGGGTCTTTCCAGAGGGCGATGTCCGTGGTCATGTTGACCTCTTGCGGCATCCAGTGGTTGGCGCAGCCGTCCAGATACTTCTGCCAGGCCCAGTCGTACTTGAAAGGCACGAGCTGGTTGAGATCGGCGCGGCAGTTGATCATGCGTTTTTCGTCGACCGCGACGCGGGCGGCGGAGCCTTCGAGTTCGGCAAGACCTTCAGCGACGTCCAGCTTGTCCAGCGCGGCTTTGGCGCGGGCAATGGCGTCGGAGTCGTTTGCGCTGACGGCGCGGGCTTCAAGCGCAGCAGCACCACCGGCGCTGTCGAGTTTGTCCATCGCAGCTTCCGAAGCGTGGCCGGCGTTGGCGCCTTTGGCGGGTTCAGCGGCGTCTTCTTTGTCGAATTCGTCCCAGCTCAGCATGGTGAGGAGGCTCCTGCTAGAGGACCGGTTTTACGCGGCCTGTGGATTTGAGTAATCGGTTTGCTGCTGTTGTGACACGGGTCACGCCATACAGCGGTCGAGAGAAGTCTCTCTGAAATCTATGTGTTCGGGGTTCCGGTGAAGGCTGTCAGGCGCGAGGGCCGTCATCCGGGAGAGGAGCAAAACGCTGACACGGCAGACGAGTGATGACCATAAAACTCTGGTCGACTTGGGCTGCGCAGGTGGTCATGGCGTTGTCCTTGATTAGGGGGCGCGAGTATACGGAAATTTGCTCCGCACGTCTGTGCTGCGACCCGTATATCCGTCATTTTCAGCGGTCGTTCGACAGGGCGAACGCGCGCTGGATTTTTCTTGACCTGACGGTGATTCACTGATTCTGAATCGCCTATCTTGTGTTCTGTGGCGTAAGAATACACACGATATGGTGTTTGTGAAACTGTGTATTTCGTCATCTGTCGGTGTTTGTGATGTAGGTCAGCGGCTCCTAAAAGCTCTTGAACCTGAAGACGCCCGAGATACGTGCCGTCCATGGATGCGCGAGCCCATACGCTACTCATTTCGATGACGGCCGACCTGACAAAAGGCGCTCGCGCTCGTGGTGTTTGAATCGAGGAGCGTCAATCAGCCGCAGCCCCAATCGCCCCCCCAACACACCGCTCAAACACCCGCACCATCCCCTCATAATCACACCCCACCGCATCCACATTCGCCCGTATCCATTCCTCCGCTTCCACCGGCCACCAACTGATCTCGAACCCCGCATTCACGATAATGTGCTCGAACAGAATCCGCTGCGCACGCCCATTCCCTTCGCGAAACGGATGGATCATGTTCAAATCCCCAAACAGCTCGGCACTGGCCGCAATCAAGTGCCCACGATCCAGCTCCTGAAACCAGTTTGCGTCGGCCAATGCCTTGAACAGCTTGTTGGCCTCGGGCTCGATGCGGTGGGTCACGCAGAAGTGGGTCTGCTCCTTGGAGATGTCGACGGTGCGCAGTTCACCCGCCCAGTCGTAGAGATCAGCGAACAGCTGGCGGTGGATGGCTTGCAGGTAGGGCAGGTCGTAGGGAGGAGGGGAGAAGTCGATGGCTTCAGCGGCGACTTCGGAAAGGTCGCGCTCGGCTTGGGCCAGGGTTTTTGCATCGGTGAGGTCGAGGCGGTTGCGCAGCACGGTGCTGCCGGGCGGACAGTAAGGGTCTTGTCCGACGCCGTATTTGTCGACCATCAGGCCTGTTTTTTGCGGTAGCTGGTGAGCAGCTCTTCCCGGGAGGGCAGGCGGCGTTCGGAGTCGGCGGGCGAGCTCTCGAAACCTTCCAGACGCAGGCTGGCGGCGTAGTTGGAGCGGCGCGTTTTGGCGCAGTAGGCTTTTTTGGACTCTAGCGAGGCAGCTGGCATGGGGCGTTCTCCTGGCTTGGCAAGAGGGGAGTGTAGCCGAAAGGGGGGAGGGGCAGCGAGTGCCGGGAGCGTTTAGGCTCCCGGGTCGCGGTGTTGCTTGAACCGCTTCGCGAGCAAGCTCACTCCTACAGGTTCTGCGGTGTGAGCGAGGACTTCGCGAGCAAGCTCACTCCTACAACTAGAGCGAGCTGTTGGCGGGCAAGCGCGCCTACAAAGAGGTGCGCTTGCCAGCGGGTTTTACTGGCAGGCTTCGCAGTCCGGCTCGTCGATCGCGCAGGCTTTTGGCACTGGCGCTGGACCGGCCGGTGCCGCTTCGGCTGGACGCGGGGCGGTGATCGCCGAGTCGTCCGGGCCGTGGCCGCCGCTGGAAACGGCGTTCAGCTTGCCGGTGTTGATGGTCGACTTCTCGGTGCTGGTCGCGGCCAGGGCACGGAGGTAGTAAGTGGTTTTCAGACCACGGTACCAGGCCATGCGGTAGGTCACGTCCAGCTTCTTGCCCGATGCGCCGGCGATGTACAGGTTCAGCGACTGGGCCTGGTCGATCCACTTCTGACGACGGCTGGCCGCGTCAACGATCCACTTGGTGTCCACTTCGAAGGCGGTCGCGTAGAGGTCTTTCAACTCCTGCGGGATGCGCTCGATCTGCTGCACCGAACCGTCGTAGTACTTCAGGTCGTTGATCATGACCGAGTCCCACAGGTCGCGGGCTTTCAGGTCGCGGACCAGGTACGGGTTGATCACGGTGAATTCGCCCGACAGGTTCGATTTCACGTACAGGTTCTGGTAAGTCGGTTCGATCGATTGCGAGACGCCGGTGATGTTGGCGATGGTCGCGGTCGGTGCGATGGCCATGATGTTCGAGTTACGAATGCCTTTCTGAACGCGAGCGCGAACCGGCGCCCAGTCCAGGCTTTCTTCCAGGTCGACGTCGATGTACTTCTGGCCACGCTGTTCGATCAGGATCTGTTGCGAATCCAGCGGCAGGATGCCTTTGGACCACAGCGACCCCTGGAACGTCTCGTAGGCACCGCGCTCGTCCGCCAGATCGCAGGAAGCCTGGATCGCGTAGTAGCTGACGGCTTCCATCGAGCGGTCGGCAAATTCCACGGCAGCATCGGAGCCGTAAGGGATGTGCTGCAGGTACAGCGCGTCCTGGAAGCCCATGATGCCCAGACCGACCGGACGGTGACGGAAGTTGGAGTTCTTCGCTTGCGGCACCGAGTAGTAGTTGATGTCGATCACGTTATCGAGCATGCGCACGGCTACGTCGATGGTGCGCTTGAGCTTTTCGGTGTCCAGCTTGCCGTCGACGATGTGGTTCGGCAGGTTGATCGAGCCCAGGTTGCAGACCGCGATCTCGTCCTTGTTGGTGTTCAGGGTGATCTCGGTGCACAGGTTCGAGCTGTGGACCACGCCCACGTGCTGCTGTGGCGAACGCAGGTTGCACGGGTCTTTGAACGTCAGCCATGGGTGGCCGGTTTCGAACAGCATGGACAGCATTTTGCGCCACAGGTCTTTGGCCTGAATGGTCTTGAACAGTTTGACCTTGCCTGGGTACTCGGTCAGCGCTTCGTAGTACTCGTAGCGCTCTTCGAAGGCTTTACCGGTCAGGTCGTGCAGATCAGGCACTTCGGACGGCGAGAACAGGGTCCATTTGCCGTCGTCGAAGACACGCTTCATGAACAGGTCAGGGATCCAGTTGGCGGTGTTCATGTCGTGGGTACGACGACGATCATCACCGGTGTTCTTGCGCAGCTCGATGAACTCTTCTATGTCCATGTGCCAGGTTTCCAGGTACGCACAGACAGCGCCTTTGCGCTTGCCGCCCTGGTTCACTGCAACAGCGGTGTCGTTGACCACTTTCAGGAACGGAACGACGCCCTGGGATTTGCCGTTGGTGCCCTTGATGTAAGAGCCCAGCGCACGAACCGGCGTCCAGTCGTTGCCCAGACCGCCTGCGAATTTGGACAGCATGGCGTTGTCGTGGATGGCGTGGTAAATGCCCGACAGGTCATCCGGAACGGTGGTCAGGTAGCAGCTCGACAGCTGAGGACGCAGGGTGCCGGCGTTGAACAGTGTCGGGGTCGAGGCCATGTAGTCGAAGGACGACAACAGGTTGTAGAACTCGATGGCGCGGTCTTCGCGGGCTTTCTCTTCGATCGCCAGGCCCATGGCCACACGCATGAAGAAGATCTGCGGCAGTTCGAAACGGATACCGTCCTTGTGGATGAAGTAACGGTCGTACAGGGTCTGCAGGCCCAGGTAGGTGAACTGCTGATCACGCTCGTGGTTGATCGCCTTGCCCAGTTTTTCCAGGTCGAATTCGGCCAGCACAGGGTTCAGCAGTTCGAACTGGATGCCTTTCTCGATGTAAGCCGGCAGTGCCTTGGCGTACATGTCGACCATTTCGTGGTGGGTGGCGCTTTCGGCGACACCGAGGAAACCCAGGCCTTCGGCACGCAGGGTGTCCATCAGCAGGCGGGCGGTGACGAACGAGTAGTTCGGCTCACGCTCAACCAGGGTGCGGGCGGTCATCACCAGTGCGGTGTTGACGTCGGTCAGCGCAACGCCGTCGTACAGGTTCTTCAGGGTTTCGCTCTGGATCAGGTCGGCATCGACCTCGGCCAGGCCTTCGCACGCTTCGGTGACGATGGTGTTCAGGCGGCCCATGTCCAGCGGCGCGAGGCTGCCGTCTTTGGCGGTGATGCGAATCGACGGGTGCGCCTGAACCGGGGTTTCGCCAGCGGTGCGACCGGCACGCTCCTTGGAGCGCTCGTTGCGGTAGATCACGTAGTCGCGGGCAACTTTCTGCTCGCCGGCGCGCATCAGTGCCAGTTCGACCTGATCCTGGATTTCTTCGATGTGGATGGTGCCACCCGACGGCATGCGGCGCTTGAAGGTCGCGGAGACCTGTTCGGTCAGGCGCGCAACGGTGTCGTGGATACGCGACGAAGCGGCAGCGCTGCCGCCTTCAACTGCGAGAAAGGCCTTGGTGATGGCGACGGTGATCTTGTCATCGGTGTACGCAACGACGGTGCCGTTACGCTTGATCACACGCAGCTGACCCGGAGCGGTGGCGGACAGGTCCTGCTGGGTCGCACCTGTCTGCGGCGCGGTGGCCTGCGGATTCTCGCGAGTTGTGTCTGTTTGCATGGGTGTCTCCACGTTCTTTAAGTTTGATTGGGCGCAAAATGCGCGCCCACCGTTTCGTCTTGCGGCAGTGGACTGACAAACGTCAGGCCATGACTTCAGGACGAATGGGAAGGTGGATTTACCCTCCCTGGCGTTGAAGTCGAAAAGGGTGCCGGACCTGAGTCCGTCACCCTGAAAACTGTTGCAGAATGCGCGTGTGATGTTGCAACACGTGTGCCGCTGCGCGCAGATCCCAAGGCTGGGTGGTCTGCCATTCGCGCGGGCGGGGTAAAGCGGTAGATTCGGGGGTTATTCAGCCCTTCGTACACACGTCATGCGCGAGAAAAAAACCTTGAAATCGCGACATAAGTTGTGTTTGGGATTTAGACAAAAACCCTACATGTAGGGTCTGTGCCGTCGAAGGGCTACAAGATATGCGTTTCGGACACTTACTGCAACGCATGACCTGTGGATAAAGCTGTGTGTAATTTGTGTGTGAAACGGCAAAATCCCGTGTAGGCCGCATGGCGTCTGGGATGGGCCGCTGGTCACTGTTTTTTCATCGCGGAAAACGCCGATGAAAAACAATTGCCCGGTTTTTTGAGGGCGCGAACGCTATCACAAAAAACGTATTTGGCAAGGGCGATTCTGGAGTGGATCTGCGTTGGCTGAGGTTTCCGGGTCAGGCATGGATCTGTGGGAGCCGGCTTGCTGGCGAATGCGGTGGATCAGATGGAATGACCGGCACAGGCAGATCGCATTCGCGGGCAAGCGCGCTCCTGCAGTTGATCTGCGTTGGCGGAGATTTCGGCGTCGGGCGCAAGATCTGTGGGGGTCGGCTTGCTGGCGAATGCGGTGGGTCAGGTGGAATGGGCGGCACAGACAGATCGCATTCGCGGGCAAGCGCGCTCCTACAGTTGATCTGCGTTGGCTGAGGTTTCGGCGTCAGGTGCAGGATGTGTGGGGGGCGGCTTGCTGGCGAAGGCGGTGGGTCAGGTGGAATGGTCGGCACAGACAGATCGCATTCGCGGGCAAGCGCGCTCCTACAGTTGATCTGGGTTGGCGGAGGTTTCGGCGTCGGGCGCAGGATCTGTGGGGGGCGGCTTGCT
The DNA here is from genome assembly GCF_900111735.1 of Pseudomonas graminis. Classification (GTDB taxonomy): domain Bacteria; phylum Pseudomonadota; class Gammaproteobacteria; order Pseudomonadales; family Pseudomonadaceae; genus Aquipseudomonas; species Aquipseudomonas graminis. The sequence goes on from NZ_FOHW01000047.1 coordinate 32,256, forward strand.
GGCGAAGGCGGTGGGTCAGGTGGAATGGGCGGCACAGGCAGATCGTATTCGCGGGCAAGCGCGCTCCTACAGTTGATCTGGGTTGGCGGAGGTTTTCGGGTCAGGCATAGATCTGTGGGAGCCGGCTTGCTGGCGAATGCGTTGTGTCTGCCACCCGATTTGCCCATGATCGGGCGCATCGCGGGGAATCGCTGCCCGCACCTTCCAAAATCGCGAATGTAAAGCCGGCTATTAATAAGAAAAAACAAGGAGCCTCACCGTGCAGCCACAACCCTGGCAGGTGCTGATCGTCGAGGATGACCAGCGGCTGGCCGAACTCACCCGCGACTACCTCGAAAACAACGGCCTGCGCGTGAGCCTCGAAGGGGACGGCGCGCGGGCGGCCCGGCGCATCATCGACGAGCAGCCGGATCTGGTGATTCTCGACCTCATGCTGCCCGGCGAAGACGGCCTGAGCATCTGCCGCAAGGTGCGCAGCCACTACGACGGCCCGATCCTGATGCTCACCGCGCGCACCGACGACAGCGACCAGATCCAGGGGCTGGACATGGGCGCCGACGATTACGTTGGCAAACCGGTGCACCCCCGGGTGCTGCTCGCGCGCATCCATGCCTTATTAAGGCGCAGCGAAACCCTCGAAAGCCCTGTCCAGGCACAGCACCGTCTGGAATTCGGCGCGCTGGTGGTGGACAACACCCTGCGCGAAGCCTGGCTCAACGACCAGAGCGTCGAACTGACCAGCGCCGAATTCGACCTGCTGTGGCTGTTGGTCGCCAACGCCGGGCGCATCCTCTCTCGCGAAGAGATCTTCACGGCCCTGCGCGGATTCGGCTATGACGGCCAGGACCGCTCCATTGATGTGCGCATCTCGAAAATCCGCCCGCGTATCGGTGACGACCCCGATCACCCGCGCCTGATCAAGACCGTGCGCAACAAGGGTTACCTGTTCGTGCCCCACGCCGCCGCGCAACTGCCTTCCCTCAAGCGCGACGGCTGACCGATGAATTCCATCTTCCTGCGCATCTATGGCGGCATGCTCGGCGTTCTGGTGCTGGTGGCATTGCTCGGCGTGCTGACCCTGCATCTGGTCAACGCCGTGCGCGCCGATCACTACCGCGAGCAATTGGCCCACGGCACCTTCACGCTGATGGCCGACAATCTGCGCGGCATGAATGACATTGAGCGCACCCGAGCCCTCGCCGTGTGGGAACGCCTGCTGGGCATTCCGCTGGCACTGGAGACCGCCGAACACGCGCATCTCGAAGGCAGCGCCCGTAGCCGGTTGAGTCGCGGGCAGGTGGTGGTCGAGCAGACCGGGCCCCATGCCGCGCAGGTCTTTCGTGAGGTCGAGCCAGCGCTGTCGGGCAATCCGTCCAGCGGTTTGCTCCTGACCGGCGAGGTGCGGCAGATCAGTGAGCAACTGGCCCGCGCGACGATCTTTCTGTTGCTCGACGAACTGGTGCGTCTGCCCGTCGATGAGCAGCCGGCGCGGCTGGAAACGTTGCGCCAGAGCAAGGGGTTCGGCTTCGACATGCAGCTGATCCGGCTGGAGAAGCTGGATGTCGACGATGACCAGCGTCGGCGCATCGACGAGGGCGACACGGTGATGGCGCTGGGCAAGGGCGGCGACTCGATCCGCGTGCTCTCCGGCGTTGGCGAAACCCCGTGGGTGCTGGAGATCGGTCCGCTGTTCCAGATGAACCCCTATCCGCCGGAGTTGCTGATCCTGATCACGTTTCTTGGCCTGTGCCTGATCGGGCTGGTGGTGTACTTGCTGGTGCGTCGGCTCGAGCACCGGCTGCGCGGGCTGGAAGCGGCGGCCACGCAGATCGCCCAGGGCAGCCTGGAAACTCGCGTTCCTGTAGCAAGTGCGGGGGCGGGCGCGGACTCGGTCGGGCGGCTGGCGTCCGCATTCAACGGCATGGCCGAGCACCTGCAGCGCTCGCTGATGATCCAGCGCGAACTGGTCCGCGCCGTGTCCCACGAGCTGCGCACGCCGGTGGCGCGGCTGCGTTTCGGGCTGGAAATGATCAACGACGCCACGACCCCGGAAGCGCGGGATAAATACATGGTCGGCATGGACAGCGATATTCAGGACCTCGACAAGCTGGTCGACGAGATGCTCACCTACGCGCGCCTGGAGCAGGGCGCGCCGACCCTGAATTTCCAGCGCATCGACCTGGACGCCCTGATCGAGCAGGTGATTGCCGAACTGGCGCCGCTGCGGCCGAATATCAGTGTCAGGCTCGGCGAGTGCGTCGATGCGCTCAACCGTGTCGGATCAGGGGAAGAGCATTGGGTCGAGGCCGAACCGCGTTACTTGCATCGCGCGTTGCAGAATCTGGTGAGCAACGCCATGCGCCACGCCGAGTCTGAGGTGCGCATCGGCTATCAGCTGAGTGAAGAGCGCTGTCGCATCGACGTCGAAGATAACGGCCCCGGCGTACCGGAAAGTGCCTGGGAACGGATCTTCACGCCGTTCATGCGCCTGGACGACAGCCGCACCCGGGCGTCGGGCGGCCATGGACTGGGGTTGTCGATCGTGCGTCGCATCATCCACTGGCATGGCGGCCGCGCGTTGATCGGGCGCAGCCAGACCCTGGGCGGTGCGTGTTTCAGCCTGGCCTGGCCGCGTCAGCAGGGAGAGGCGTGATGCTCAGCGGCGCGCTGGCCGAGTTTGCCCGCACGGTGGTGATCGATGAAACCCGGCCCGTGTTGCCGTTGACCGAGCTGTTGCGGGATGAGGCTCTGGATCGCTTGCTGCTGAAGGTGTATGGGCCGGAGTTGATGAGGGATCAGTTGCCGGTGCTGGTCTCGCAATGGATGAAGTATTACGCGATGCAGCTGATTCCGCCGGTGGTGGTAGTGAGTCTGGCCCATGGGCTGGGGTGGCCACTGGGGCTGGAACTGCTGAGTTTCGCGCTTCACGAGCAGGGTCTTCTGGATGGGGTGCGCTTTGAGGGGGCCGTCATACAGGTGCCGGTTTCAGACGATCCGTTCGAGCGGTTTGCGCCGCTGCTGGGGAATCTGCAGCAGGTGATCGACCGCTTGAGTGATTACGGCGATGTGCCGGCGGCCGTGCTGTGGGGCAACGCCGGGGATTATCTGGAGACCTGCTTGCGGCAGCTGTCCGCGTTGAGCGACGTTTCCGTTGTTGCGGGGTATGGGCTGTTGCGTGAAAGGCTGGGGCCGGATGGGCGGCGCAATCCGCTGTTCCAATCCGTTCGCTATATAGAGAGGAACGGGCAGACGGTTCGGCAGCGGCGCACATGCTGCCTGAGTTATCGGGTTGAATGGGTGGGGCGGTGTGAGCATTGTCCATTGGGCGCGGCCGTCAGCCCCGAATCGCCACCAGACTCAACAGCTGCCCGTCCTGCACGCTGAACTGCGCGTCCAGTTCCTTGCCGTTGTGCCATTCTTCCGAAAGATCGATCTTCAGCCGCAGCCGCGCGGTGCCGTCGTCAGACCATTCCAGCAGCTCGGCGTCCTCGAAATAAAAGCGCTTGAGCACGATGGGGTAGAGCGCCTTGAACAGGCTTTCTTTCAGGGAAAAGGTCAGGGTGACGGCCTTGACTGTTTCGTGCTCGGGCCCGGCGTTCAGTCGCTGCATTTCCGCCGGAGTCAGAATCTCACCCACCAGACGCGCGGCGCGCTCGTGGCTCATCAGCTGTTCGACGTCCAGGCCCAATCCGCGCCAGTCCGTTTTGCGCGCGACGATCGCGGCGGCCCAGCCGGTGCTGTGGGTGATCGATCCGGTCAGGTCCTGCGGCCAGATCGGCGCGCGGTCTTCGCCGATGAGGGGGACGTGGACGCGGCCGTCCAACCGTCGCATCGCCTCACGGGCGCACAAACGACCGGCGAGAAACTCCGTCTGCCGCTTGGCGACCGACCGCTGAATGGAGGCGGGGGGCTCGATGAGACAGCGCTGAAAATCACCGTCGACGAGCTTTTGCGGATCGAACCGACTGCTCACCAACACCACATCCGCCAGCCCGTGGGGCAACGGCCAGTGAGCGGTGAGGGCAGGGCAGCAGTCGGGGAGTGTCGGGGATCGAGTCATGCCCGGCATTCTGCCGGAACCGCCGCGTCGTGCGCAAAACCGGTTTGCCGCCGAACGCAAAAGCATAGGACCCGCAACACCGGTTTGTGGCGAACGTAAATCCACGGCCAGCGCACAACCTGTAGGAGCGCGCTTGCCCGCGAATGCGGTGTGTCAGGCGACATTGATGGCACAGGCAGACCGCCTTCGCGGGCAAGCGCGCTCCTACATTGGATCTGCGGCGACCGCGAGATCGTGGGCATCCGCAACACCGGTTTGCGGCGAACGCAATGGTGCAGGCACACGCAAAACCTGTAGGAGCGCGCTTGAACTGGTCAAGTAATTCTGGACACCCGTTTAGGTTTTCAAGCAGCCGCTCCCTCCGCAGCCACAGGCGACCTGTAGCCGTTGTAGCTGTGGGGCCGACGGCTGTTGTAACGCATGACATAACGCTGCACGTCCAGCTGTGCTTCATGCGCTGACGAATATCCTTCTTTAGGCACCCATTCCGATTTTAGGCTGCCAAAAAATCGCTCCATCGGGGCGTTATCCCAGCACTCGCCTTTGCGACTCATGCTCTGCCTTAAGCCATGGGTCACCAACTCATTACGGAACTTATGGCTGGTGTACTGACAGCCCTGGTCCGAGTGAAACAGCACATCCTTAGGGCGCCCGCGAAGCTCAACCGCCATCCTTAATGCCTCACAAGTCAGCGAAGCGTCCGGCGTCATCGAAAAGGACCAACCCACAATCCTGCGTGCAAACAAGTCGAGCACTGCAGCGAAATACATCCATTGCTTACCCACTTTTATGTACGTTACATCCCCGCACCACACGGTATTGGGGGCATCCACATCAAACTTGCGTTTGAGCAGATGCGGCGCCACCAATGCCTCGACCCCTGAAGATTTGTATTTGTGCGGCCGACGCTGACAGCTTATGACCCCGGATTCACGCATGAGCGTGCGTGCCATGTACCGGCCTACCTGATGCCCTTCGCTGCGAAGATCACTGGACAGCGTTCTTGCGCCCGCTGATCCCC
>NZ_FOHW01000034.1 GCF_900111735.1 Pseudomonas graminis
GAGCCTTTCCGTTCGCCTTCAATCTCTTGGCGAACTCGCTCAGCACCTCATTGTGTTGAATTCCTACGATCGCGGGCATGTAAAGGCCGCCCCTGAGCCGCGACGAGCCGGTTCGGCTAATGCGGGTTGCACCCACGTAACCTCCAGAACGGTCCTGTCTGGGCGATAATCCAGCGAAAGCAGAGAGCTTTTTCGGTCCCTCGTAATCCAAAGGGTCACCCAGTTCCGCGAGGATCAGCGCAGCAGTTTTCTCGCCTATGCCATCAATAGAGGTCATCAACTCGCTCTTGCCGCGCAGGTCAGGATCATCGTCGATGTGTTGCTTGATCGCTTTTTCGGTTTCGGTGATTTCTTCCGAGACATGAGCAATCACCGATTCGATCGACGTTACGACGTTCGGGCTGGCAACTTCCAGGCGGTTTTTCTCCATCTGACGGATCTCGTTGAGATCTTCCAGACGGCGGACCAACGCCCTCAGACGGCGCCGCGACTGTGGCTCAGGCACCCAAAGCCGCAGCTTGCGATGCTTCTGCATGGCGAAATCGGAGATGAGTTTGGCATCGGTTTTGTCAGTCTTGTTGCGTGACAACTCCGACTTGGCATGAGCGGCGGTGGTGGCTGGGTTCGCGATATGAAGCCGATATCCCTTTTGAAAAAGGAAATCTGCCAGCGCTTCGTGGTAGTTACCCGTGGCCTCAATGACTATCAGCGCATCCGGTGTGGCGTGCTTCTGAAGCCAGGACTCAAACTCGGCAAACCCCTTGGCATCATTGCTCAACTTGCCCTTGGTGCGGTGCTTGCCATTGTCCAACGGCGTCGCAACATCAAACGTATTCTTGGCCATGTCAACGCCAACGAATGCAGACATGCTGTTCTCCTTTTCAACTGAAGATCAATCATCGCGTCACTCGGCTTCGACCTTGTAAATGCGAGCTCACAACGTGGCTCTAGATATCGTACGAGCTCAATGAGTGAGGTTGGAAAGGCGGAGAATGGATCTACTTCGCAGGCTATAACGCCACTAGGAGCCGGTCGTCTTCACGCCTTTCCCTCGATGATCAGTCGAGAACTTTACCTTCTGTGAAGACAAAGTCGAGATACAAGGAGCCGGCTTGCTGGCGAACGCGGTGGCTCTGAAACGGAGATGTCGACTGACACACCGGGTTCGCGACCGTCGTAACCTCCGATTGCTCCTACAGTGGATTTGGGTCAGCACCGAGATCCACGTTTAACGCAAAATCTGATCGCTGTTGGATTTGGCCCAAACCCGACACCCGCGTTCGACACAAAACCTGTAGGAGCGCGCTTGCCCGCGAAGGGGTATCTCGGCCGATATGTTTACATCGGATGTACCTCGCCTCACAGGCCTCCGCATCTTAGCGGATGGCCCGCGTCAGTCCGAAGCCGAATAAGGAGCAACCATGCGCACGCTTGTCTACAGCAGCCAGACCTACGACCGCGACAGCTTTCTTGGCGCGCAGATCGCGCCGGCCATCGAGCTGCACTTCCAGCCCGCGCGGTTGACACTGGACACGGTGGCGCTGGCCGATCAATACGAAGTGGTCTGTGCTTTCATCAACGACGACTTGAGCGCCCCGGTGCTGGAGCAACTGGCCGCAGGCGGAACACGACTCATCGCGCTGCGCTCGGCCGGTTTCAATCACGTCGACCTCGCCGTCGCCAGGCGATTGGACCTGAGCGTCGTGAGGGTTCCGGCCTACTCGCCCCATGCCGTCGCCGAACATGCGGTGGCGTTGATCCTCTCGCTGAATCGCCATCTGCACCGCGCCTACAACCGCACCCGCGACGGCGATTTCAGCCTGCACGGCCTGACCGGTTTCGATCTGGTGGGCAAGACCGTCGGCGTGGTCGGCACCGGGCAGATCGGGGCCACGTTCGCGCGGATCATGGCGGGCTTCGGCTGCACACTGCTGGCCTACGATCCGTACCCCAACCCGCTGGTCGAAGCGCTGGGCGCCCGCTATCTGCCCCTCGACGAACTGCTCGCCCAAGCGCAGATCATCAGCCTGCATTGCCCGCTCAATGATCACACGCGACACCTGATCAACCCGGATTCGCTGTCGCGCATGCAGCACGGCGCGATGCTGATCAATACCGGTCGCGGCGCGCTGGTGAACACGCCGGCGCTGATCGACGCACTCAAGAGCGGCCAGCTGGGCTACCTCGGGCTGGACGTTTATGAAGAGGAAGCACAGCTGTTTTTCGAGGACCGCTCGGACCTGCCGCTGCAGGACGATGTGCTGGCGAGGCTGCTGACATTCCCCAACGTGGTGATCACCGCCCATCAGGCGTTTCTGACCAAAGAAGCCCTCGGCGCCATCGCCCAGACTACGCTGGATAACATCACTCACTGGGCGGCGGGTAGCCCGCAGAATCTGGTGCAGTGAACGCGCGTGCTGCCGGTCACAGGGTCGTCGGCCGCGAGAATTCATCCTCTAAAGTGTTAGCATGCGCGCCTATTTGGAGACCCCCATGGCCGAACACGATTTCCGTTACAGCATGCTCACCCCGCAACACACCCTGATCGAATGCCGCAGCCTGGCGGTCGGTCGCTACCAAGTCACCGGCAACGGCGGCTCGATCAAGCCCGACGATGTGCTGCTGGTCACCGTCAAGGGCAGCAAAGAGCTGTTCATGCGCCTGAACGTGGAAAAAGTCCGTCACCTGATCAACCCGACCGGTCAGTGGGTGGCCGTTGCCAACGGCCCGGCGTTCACCGAGCTGGCGATCCATCAGTGGAAAGTCAATTGCAACGACTGCGGCAAAGAGCGCGACATCGAGTTCATGGTCGACGGCAAGGACGGCAAAAAAGCCCTCAAACCTGCCGCCACCGCGCGCATCGAAGAGCTGGGCTGGAAGGTTGTCGGCGAAAACCACCTCTGCCCTGCCTGCGCGAAGAAAGCGGCATGAAACCGCTTTTGCTGACGCTGCTGGCAGCCACGCTGCTGGCGGGCTGTGCGACCAAACCCTCGGCACTCAAGCAGGATCACGGCTACGTGCTGGAATGGATCGGTGAACGGCCGTTGATCGACAACAGCCACCTGACCATGACCCTGGGCAACGACGGCCGCGCCTACGGCAATGCCGGCTGCAATCACTGGTTCGCTCCGTATCAATTGCAGGGCGATGCGATCAGCTTCGGCCCGGTCGGCAGCACCCGAAAACAGTGCGCGCCGGCGCTGATGGAGCAGGAACATCGGTTCCTTGAGGCGATGGGCAACGTGCAGCGGTGGGATGTGTCGCCCATCGAGCAATTGCGGCTCTGGCCTGCCCAGGGCAAACCGTTGCGGTTCTGGCTGGAAGAGGACTGAATGCAGTAGTCCACGGGCATCGCCATCCTGCGCATATAGCCGGATGCCGCAGGACGCTCATGCAGCCCGCGCTTTGGCCGATAGCCCTTACACCGTGTTCCCTAACATTGATGCACGACTTGCCAGGCGTGCCCGAGAGTACGGATTGGACCCTTGGAGCCCACTTGATCAGTATTTTGTCATCGCGCCTTGAGCGGGTTCGACGCTTTGCCCGCACTCGGCGGAGCAAACCGGCGCGCTATGCGGGCGCACTTCTGATAGTGATGCTGTGCTGCGCGCTTCGTTCGCTGCTTCCCTTCACAGCCCTGCCCTACCTGTTTTTCATTCCCGGATTGATGTTCATCGGCTTCTGCTTCGGGGTCGGGCCATCCGCTTTTGGTTGCGTGCTCGCGGTTCTCACTGCGCAATATTTTTTCATCGGCGAAATCGGTTTCAACGACGGGTTTTCGACCTGGGCCAGCAGCGCGAGCTTCGCATTGGTGACCTTCGGCATGTCAGTCATCTGCGCATTGTTCCAGAAGAGCTTGAACGCGCTTTCCGATCTCAATGACCGTCTGGAGCTTGAGGTTGAGCGGCGCACCCTTGAGCGGGATGGCATCTGGAATGTCTCCCCCGACCTGATCTGCATGCTGTCCGAACGTGGCGAAGTCGTTGCGATGAATCCCTCCTGGCAAACCGAGACGGGACACGCGGAACATGCACTGAAAGACGGGGCATTTTTCAGCTTTATCTCTCCTTCGCAGTTGTCCGATGCCTTGCGCAGACTCAGCGAGCTGCCGGTAGCTGAGCTCGATAGCCAGGGCCCGCGCAGCAATGGGACGCCGTTGCATCTGAACTGGCGAATTGCACGTCGCGAGGGGCATTACTTCGCGGTAGCCCGAGACATCTCTCTGCAAAAAGAACGCGAGGAAGCGTTCGAAGAGGTCAGGTCACAATTACAGCAAAGTCAGAAAATGGAAGCGGTCGGTCAGCTGACCGGCGGTCTGGCCCATGACTTCAACAACCTGCTGACAGTGATCACCAGTAGCCTGGACATGCTCGAACAACGGCTTGCCCAAGGCAGGCACGCCGAACTTCAACGATACGTGGGTCTGGCCCGCAATGCCTCCGATCGCGCCGCCTCCCTCACCCATCGTCTGTTGGCCTATGCCAGGCGCCAGACACTGGCAAGTACGGTGATCGATCCGGCCTTATTGGTTCAGGAAATGGAGGACCTGATCAGCAGAACGCTGACCCCTCGTATAGCGCTGGAGGTACTGGCGGCCAAGGACGCGGTGCTGTGCTTTTGCGACGCGCACCAGTTGGAAAACGCGCTACTGAACCTGTGCATCAATGCGCGCGACGCCATGCCGCAAGGTGGCCGGCTACAGATTGAGGTCACCGCTGTGCGCATCGAGCCGGCGCACGCAACCGGGACACTCAGCGCAGGTGGATATGCACGTTTCAGTGTCAGCGATACCGGCACAGGTATGCCGCGCAGCGTACTCGAGCGTGCATTCGATCCGTTCTTCACAACCAAGCCACTGGGTTCCGGCACTGGCCTGGGGCTTTCGATGGTCCACGGCTTTGCCCGACAATCATCCGGGGACGTCCAGATTGAGTCGCAGGTAGGTAAAGGCACGACGGTGAACCTGTTTCTGCCCTTGCATCAAGGTACGGCACCGGCTCCCGGCGTCGTCTCGCCAACTGCGGCCGAGGACAAGGCTCACACGCTGAGCGGCTCCATATTGGTGGTCGACGATGAGGACGCCATCCGCGATCTGATCAGCGAGACACTGTTGGACATGGGCTATCAGGTCGCCAAGGCGGCAACCGCTGCGCAGGCGCTACAGCAGCTAGAGCGACTGCCTGAGGTCAGCTTGCTCATCACCGATATCGGTCTGGCGGGCGGCATGAGCGGCGATGAATTAGCCGTAGCCGCGCTGGATGCGCGACCCACGCTCAAGGTCTTGTTCATCTCCGGTTTCGCCGAAAACAGCATCCCTGCGATTGCCTTGAAAAGCGGCCAGACTGAATTGCTGCTCAAGCCTTTCGCGATGAAACATCTCAAGACGCTGACCCAGCAATTACTGACGTCAGGCTGAACCCACTCACCTTTAGAGCCTGCGAGCAGTCATCGGGTCGCCGGCAATGGCTGGAACTCGCCGCGCTCCAGGTTTTGCACCCGGTTGCCCATGGCGTCTGTCGCGTTGAGATCCGCGCCTTTGGCTGCCAGAGCTTCAAGAACATCCTTGCGATGGAACAGCGCCGCGTACATGGCCGCCGTCTGACCGGCGTTATTGCGTTGGTCGGGTGCACAGTTAGAAGCGACCAGTTGCCGCGCGATGCTGAGTTCGCCTTTGAAGATCGCCCCCATCAATGCCGTGTTGCCCCGCAGATCCTTGGCGCAAGGATCTGCGCCAGCGTTCAGCAGTTGCGTCACGGCAGGTTGTTGGCCGTGATAAGCGGCAAGAATCAGCGCGGTATAGCCTTTTTCGTCCTGTACGTTCAGATCGAATTTGGCATTGATGAATTCGTTGAGCATGTCCTGGCGCCCCTCTCGGGCGGCCTGGAAAAACAGCTCCTTGAGTTGTGCCTGGGTATCGGCGGTGCTGCCGGTGTCTGACGGGCTGGCGTGGGCAAGGCCCGCCGCCAGACAGAGCAGCAACGCATGAAAGGTTCTGCGCATGTGATGTCCTCCAGAAGCCCCGGCCCGCCGTGCAAGCGGGCCGAGGTGGTCGGTCAGTCTTTCAGTGCAGCGGCCAGTTGCTTGACCTTGCCCAGATCGCCATTGGCAACCTTGGTCACGCCGGTGCCGTACTCCGGATCCGCCTTGTAGAGGAACGACAGCATGATGTTCTTGCTTTCGGTATCGGTGGTCGCCAGGGATTCACCAAAACTCTGGATCAGGTCCTTGCGGTCCTTCTCGCTGTAGGAACGGTACAAGTCGCCCGCCTGCTTGAAGTTTTGCTCTTTCTGGATCTTGGCCTGCTGCGTGCTGCCGGACAATGGCAGTTGGCTGTAGCGGGCTTCTTCAGCCGCCGGACGCGGATTCAACCGGCTCGGCTCGTAGTTCACGCCGGTGGTGGTGTGACCGGTATTGAGCGGGCCGTCCTGGTTGCCGTTGTTAACCTGGACCCGTGGCGCGTTGATGGGGAGGCTCAACACGTTAGGACCGACGCGATAGAGCTGCGTGTCCGCGTAGGAAAATACCCGGCCTTGCAGCAGGCGGTCTTCCGAAGGCTCGATACCCGGCACGACGTTGGCTGGCGCCATGGCGACCTGTTCGGTTTCCTGGAAGTAGTTATCCACGTTCTTGTTCAGGACCATCTGGCCGATTTTGCGCTCGGGAATATTGGGCCAGATTTTGGTGGCGTCCAGCGGGTCGAAGTCGAACTTCGCCAGGTCCTCAGGCTTGACCACCTGCACGTACAGGTCCCACTTCGGAAAGTCGCCCTTGTTGATCGCGCCAACCAAATCGTGGGTCAGGTGGCTGTAGTCCTTGGACTGCACTTCAGCGACCTGCTTGGGATCGAGGTTTTTCAGGCCCTGCAGGCTCTTCCAGTGAAACTTCACATAGTTGACTTCGCCTTTGGCGTTCACCAGTTTGTAGGCGTGTACGCCGTTGCCGTCCATGGTGCGATAGCTGGCGGGTGTGCCTTCGTTGGAGTACAGCAAGGTCAATGTGCGCGTGGCTTCCGGGACGTGGGAGAAGAAGTCGAAACGTCGGGAATCATCATCCAGGTTGGTGCGCGGGTCAGGCTTGAAGGCGTGGACCATGTCCGGGAACTTGATCGCGTCGCGGATGAAGAACGTCGGGAAGTTATTCCCGACCAGGTCCCAGTTGCCGTCGGCCGTGTAGAACTTGGTGGCAAAGCCGCGGGGGTCACGCAGGGTTTCAGGGGAGTGATTGCCGTGGACAACGGCGGAGAACCGCACGAACACCGGGATGTGCTCGCCTTTGCTGAAGACCTTGGCCTTGCTCAGGTCAGAGGCGTCGTCGGAAGCAACGAATTCACCATGTACGCCCGTACCGCGAGCATGCACGACACGCTCCGGAATGCGTTCACGGTCAAAGCGCTGGAGCTTTTGCAGCAGTTGCACATCTTGCAGGAGAACCGGGCCGTTTGGGCCAGCGGTCTGTGAGTTCTGGTTGTCGCCGACAGCGGCGCCGTTGTCGCGGGTCAGGGTGTCTGCGTAGGCTGCAGAACTGACCATCAGGCTCGCGCCAATCAGGCTGGCGGCAATATGGGAGCGGGAAAAGTACATCGCGGACTCTCTCTTTTTTTGGTGTTCTGAGAGTGAAAGCCTACGGCTAGAGCCCGCGAATGCTGAATTGGTTCTGACTATGCGTTTGATAGGTTTAAAAATATTGACGGTCAACCGACGGGCATTACCCTCCTGCTCCGCAACAGCTGCTTGCCCACCGCCTGTCCTTTGAGCTCGACACAGTGACAGGTCGCGCTGGAAATCGTCACGACCATCGCCAGAAATTCCGGCGTTCATCACTGCAGCAGAGAATCGCCGCTAATCAGTCCGTGTAGGGCGGGTAGTCGACATAGCCTTTTGCATCGCCGCCATAGTAAGTGTCGCGATCCGGCTGGGTCAGTGACCAGCAATTTTGCAGCCGAGCGACCAGATCAGGATTTGCAATGAAGGGCTGCCCGAATGCGGCCAGGTCGATCAGGCCCGCCTGCAACAGGGCTTCAGCGCGCTCACGGGTCATGTCCCCGGCGAGGATCAATGCGGTCTCGCCCAACTGTGTCTTGCAGTCTTTGAGCAGGTCACGAAGCGCTTGCTCCTGTGCGGCCGAGCCTTCTTCTGCCATGAAGAAGTGGGTCTGATCCATCACGTGAACGTAAGCGATGCCGCGCTGCTGCATGCCGGCACAAAGCGCCGAGTAAGTTTCGTCGATCTGCGGATACAAGGGCATATCGAACAACTGGCCGTACGGGGAAACACGGATGCCCACCCGATCAGCGCCGACTCGGGCGGCTGCCGCATCGACGACCTCAAATACGAAACGCAAACGATTTTCCAGCGTGTCGGCTGAATAACGATCGGTTCGGTCATTCACGAGCGGATTCAGGAATTGCTCCAGCAAATAGCCGTTGGCGCCATGAATTTCCACCCCGTCGAATCCGGCCGCGATAGCGTTTTCCGCAGCTTGGGCGAAATCCTCCACCACGCGTGCTACCTCTTCGGTGGTTAACGGGCGTGGCGTGGATGTGGCCACAAAACCCGGCTCTCCGTCGTCTGTGTAGCCAAAGGCGACTGCGCCTTGTGCTTGTTTGCTGGTAGCGCTGACGGGCGCTTTGCCGTCGATCTGAATGGAGGTGTGGGACACGCGGCCAACGTGCCACAACTGGGCGAACATTTTTCCGCCGACGCTGTGGACCGAGTCGGTGACCAGCTTCCATCCCTTGATTTGCGCATCGGTATAGATACCCGGATTGAAGAGATAACCCTGGCCCTCACGTGAGATCGGCGTGCCTTCCGAGACAATCAAACCTGCGGTGCCGCGCTGGGTGTAGTGCAGGGCGATTTGCTCGGTCGCAATGTCGTCAGGGGCACGCGAGCGGGTCATCGGCGCCATGACGATGCGGTTGCCAAGCGTTGTGGTGCCGAGTTTGTAGTCTTCAAATAAGGTCATGATTAACTCTCCGGAAGTGAGCGCTGTGGGGCGCGAAGGTTGAATTCGTGGTTGGCGCGGGCGAGCAACTCGATAGCCCGTTGCCGGTTCGCCTCCCCCGGGATCATGGGGACAATCATCATCTGATCGGTCTGATACTGCGCAGCAATGCGCCGCAGTTGCTGCATCGCCGCCGGACCGTCGCCAATAACCACCCGCTTGCGGTTGAGCGTCACGCGCTCGCGGGCTTCAGCGTTGTACTGCGCAGGGTCGACCGCCTCGGGCAGCGTTAACGCCTCGGCTGGCGTGGCGGACTCTGCCCGCAGCAACCAATCGTCAAAACTGGTTGCCAGCCGCTCGGCCTGTTCGACGGTGTCGGCCACTACGGCGAATACAGCAACGATGACACTGGGCGCGGAATGCAGTCTTGAAGGGCGAAAGTTGGCTCGATAATGCTCGGCGGCCAGTACACCTTGCTGATGATGAGGGTTGATGAAGTGGGCGAATGTGAAGCCCATTCCTTCCAGAGCGGCCAGTTCAGCGGTACTGCCACTGGCACCCAGTATGTGCAACTCAGGAAGGGTTGTGATCCGGGGCGCAGCGTAGATCGCCTGCCGCTGATCGCTTGACCCGTCTGTGTCACCAAGGAGCAACGCCTTGAGGTCCTTGAGCTTGGCCGGGAAAGGGATCTGGTGTGTCTTCTCATCATTGAGGGCACGGGTGACGCGTTGATCCGCTCCGGGCGCCCGCCCTACTCCCAGGTCTATCCGGCCTGGGTATAACGCCTCCAGCACACGCGCAGTTTCGGCCACTTTGTACGCGCTGTAGTGCGGCAGCATGATGCCACCCGAGCCAACCCTGATCGTCTCTGTATGGGCGGCAATCTGCATCATCAGCAGCTCAGGGCTGCTTCCCGCCTGAACCCTGGATTGGTGGTGTTCCGCTACCCAGTAACGTTCAAAACCCAAGGATTCAGCGGTTTGCGCCAGCCGCGTGGTGGCCCATAGCGCATCGCTGGCGGTGAACCCGTCGTCTACTGGGGAATGGTCAAGAATGCTAAGTCTCACTGCGCCCTCCAGACAAAGAACACAGCCTATTGGAGAAACGACGCGGGATTTCGGCTAGTTTTTACCGAATGGCATGAATTAAATTCACCAATCATGGTTCCAAGTCAGTCGGTCGAGCACGGGAACTGTGCGGGTCGACGGTTACCGATACCCACGCGCCTGGATGTCGAAAAGACTGGCATAGCGCCCGCCGCCAGCCATCAGTTGCGCGTGGGTGCCTTGTTCCAGAATCCGGCCCTGATCCAGCACGATGATGTGATCAGCGTTGCGCACGCTGGAGAATCGGTGAGAAATCAGCAACGTCATGCGCCCCTTCGCGTACTCGCGGAAGTGCTCGAAGACGGCAGCCTCGGCCGCAGCGTCGAGGGCGGCCGTCGGTTCGTCCAGAATCAGCAGATCGGCCCCGCGACGCATGTAGGCCCGCGACAGCGCCAGCTTTTGCCATTGACCACCGGACAGTTCCTGCCCACCGGCGAACCAGCGCCCCAACTGCGTGTGATAGCCGTTGCTCAAGCGCTCGATGAAGTCGGCGGCGATCCCTTGAGTGGCCGCATCGCGCCAACGGTCCTGGTCATCGAAAGCGTCGACGTCACCCACCCCGAGGTTTTCGCCGACGGTCATCTGGTAACGGATGTAGTCCTGAAAGATCACACCGATGCGCTGGTGCAAGGCCTGTTCGTCCCAGTCCTGCAAATCGCTGCCGTCCAGCAGTATCCGGCCTTCGTCAGGCGCATAGAGCCGGGTCAGCAGCTTGATCAATGTGGTTTTACCGGAGCCGTTTTCGCCCACCAGGGCCAGGCTCATGCCGGGCGTCAGGTGCAGGCTGATGTCGCTGAGCGTGGGGTGAGCGGCCCCCGGGTAGCGGAACCCCAGACCCTCGCAGCGCAGGCCGTCGCCCGGGCGTGCGCCGGCCTTCAGCGTGCCGCGTCCAGGTGCCACCGGTACCTCAAGGTATTCGTAGAGGTCTGACAGGTACAGGCCGTCCTCGTATAAACCCGCAATCGCGCTGAGACTGGCAGTGATGGCGACCTGGCCTTGCTTGAACAACACAAGGTACATCGTCATCTGCCCCAGTGTGGTCTGGCCGCGCACGGTGTCCATGACCACCCAGGCGTAGGCCACGTAGAACGCGGCAGTGCCCAATAGCCCGAGGACAAAGCCCCAGGCGTCGCGCCGCACGGTGAGTCGGCGGTCTTCGGCGTACAGGCGGGTGAAATTGTCGCGATAGCGTTGCAGCAACAAGGGCGCCATGCCGAAAAGCTTCACTTCCTTGGTGTGGGACTCATGGGACAGCAAGGCTTCCAGGTAATTTTGATGGCGGGTTTCCGGGGCGCGGCGTTGAAACAGGCGGAAGGCATTGCCGGAGAAATGCGTCTCGGCGAAGAACACCGGCAGCGCGCCGACCACCAGGATCAACAGCGCCCACGGGGAAAAATGCACCAGCAGCACCGCGAAGCTGACCAGCGATATGAGGTTTTGCGTAAGCCCCAGGCCCTTGGTGACGAGGCCCAGTGGCCGGGTCGATGCATCCCGGCGCACGCGCACCAACTTGTCGTAAAACGCCGAGTCTTCGAACTGCAGCAGCGAAAGCGTCTGGGCCTTTTCCAGGATCATCAGGTTGACCTTCTGCCCCAACTGCACCCGCAGCAGCGCTTGTTGCATTGAAAGCGCCCGTTGCGCCGCGGCCAGCAACGCCAATACGCCCGCCTCGGCCAACACATAACGCAGGACCGGCCATACCGGCGCCTGGCTGCCATTGGCATGGATTTGCATCGCCTGAACCACCGCATCGACGATCCGCTGGCCAATCCACGCGGCAAGCGCGGGCAAGATGCCGGCGATCAGCGTCGCCACGATCAAGCCGCTGAACAAGGGACGGGATGTCGCCCAGACAAGGCCGACCGCCCTGCCGCTCTGGGTTGAAAATGCAGTCAAACGATTGAACAACGACATTAAAGCGCAGGCTCCGGGTTGTCAGTGACAGGGGATTGTACCGGCTAGTCCGGCTCGCTCCGCCGGTCTTGTGGATAGCTTCTGGATAATCCGGGGCTATTCAGGCTTTGCATAGCACTACACGCCACTCAATTAAAGCGACATAACCGTGCAAAGAGAGCCGAGGGACGGCTTTATCGGAAGTGGGAACCCACAGGCAGTGCCCCAGTCCAACTTCACGACGAACCAGCATGGACACAGGACAGTGTTATCAACCGTATTAGTGGTGGAAGATGACTGGCTCATCCGCAGTTTGATCCATGAAATTTTAGAGACGGAGGGTTTCGAGGTCGTAACAGCAGAGACAGGCGACGACGCCTGGGACTGGTTGTGCGAGACCTCGGGAGGTGCAGATCTCATCCTGTCCGACATCCATATGCCGGGTGGCCTGAGCGGTATCGGGCTGGCAAACCGGGTGCAAGCGCATTGGCCCCGCATCCCTGTGATCTTGTCTTCCGGGGGACGGGGGCAACAAATCCTGGAGTCTGGATACGCTCCACTTTTCATCCCTAAACCTTGGCACTCCCAAGATATAGGCACCATTTGCCGGCGCGCCTTGGCTTTGGCAATAAACCGAGAGTGATCCTGCCGGTCCCTGGGCGCTTACGTGGGAGAGTCATTTTTCCGAGTCACAGGGACTTCTTTCCAGACTTCGACCTGGTTCAGGGAACCAGGTCTTTAAAGGCAGGAAGGGTCTAGCGAGCAATCATGCCGGCAGCCTGCTCAGTGGCTTCAGTGGTACGCGTCGCCAGCTTGCGAACCTCGTCGGCAACCACTGCGAAGCCACGCCCCGCCTCGCCCGCACGTGCAGCTTCAATGGCCGCATTGAGGGCCAAAAGGTTGGTCTGGCTTGCGATGCTCTGGATCGTCCCCACGATCTGGGACAACTGAGCGATGTTGTGCTCAAGCGTTTGCTGATGCTTGACCTCTGTTTCCCTCAGCATCTCCTGCTCGTGCTGCAAGTTGACGTCCACAAGCGCACCGACGACTCGCAGAGGCAGGCCGGCGGGGTCGCGTCTGGTCTGGCCTCGCGCACGGAACCACCGATATTCGCCGCTTTTCATCTTCAGCCGGTACTCGATATCAAAGGGTGTCTTGCCTGATCTGTCATTCAGATGGGCCCCGAATGCACTGAGGCTTCTGTCCTTGTCATCGGGGTGTAACCTGGATGCCCAGCTGTCCAACACATCTGGAAACTCCTCGACCGTTTCGAAACCCAGCAACCGACGGAACTGAGGTGACCACCAGAACGGGTTCTTTGGATTCACAGGGTCTCCGGCAATGACTTCCATATCCCAAAGCCCATCCGAGAGCATTTCCCGAGCCAGCTCGAATCGGGTGATGATGACGTCGTGCTCCTGATCCCGCTCCAGTTGGTCATGGATATCCCGGAGCGAGCCAGCGACCCGGATGGGCGTGCCCCGCTCGTCTCGGAGTGTCTCACCCTGTGCATGGAACCAGCGATATGAACCGTCTTTCATGGCGAGCCGGTTTTTGACTTTGTATGGGGTCATCCCGGACTTGTCGTTGAGATGGCGAGCGAAGGCGTCGAGTGTTGCCTGCTTGTCCTGCGGATGGAGCCGATCGGCCCAACTGGCGAGCACATTCGGAAAATCTCTTTCGTCCTTGAACCCCAAAAGGCTGCGAAATTGCTGCGACCACCAAAAGCGATTTCCGGGGTTAACCGGATCGCCGGCCACCACCTCCATGTCCCAAAGACCTTCACTGGACGCGAGATTGACCAGATCGAACCTGATCTCATGGGCTGACGCAGAGGCTGCCGATTCGCGAAGCAACTCGCGGGCATCCTCAAGCTCTCTTTCGAGCTGGCCTATGCGGGATTGGTATTGATCATTGGAGGACTGGATCAGGCGCCAGGCATCCAGAACTGCTGGACCTTCTTTGCACTGGGCGACCTCAGGATTCTTGCCGCTCATGATCGACGTCAGCAATTGCTTCAGGGCGCGGCGATCACGGCGAAGAAGGGAAAAATTGGGCATGTTGTACAGACTCGAAATGCGTGACGGGCCTCCTCCATGGCACCTTGCCATTCATATCGTCTTGAGCCACAAAAACTTTATCTGTCTGGCTGAACAAATGGCCGTCAACTCGCTGAAATTGTTCAGTAATAGGGGACACGCCTGCGAAGTGTGTTGCTAACGGGCTACGCGGAGGAAACCATGGCCAGCTCTGATTTTTTGGCCCTGATATGCCCCGTCTGACCAAACTGTGACGGGGCAGATGATCAGGCAGGAATGATCGAAATCTTGCCGTTGCGCTCGAGGATCGCGTACTTGATCTGCTCCACCCGCTCGAAGCCCTGCTCTATTCTCGCGGCCTCCAGGATGTCGTCTTCCTGGATGCGGGCCTCGTGCATGCGATGGCGCAGGAACGTGCCGTTTTCAACGATGATCGTCGGCCCCCCATCGATCAGCTTGGCCAAGCGTTTGGAGCGTCGTTTGACGAGGGAAAGCCCGATATCGATCACCATCAACGTCACAATGACCAGAATCGCATTGGTCACCGAGAAGTCATCGCCCAGCAGCGCTTGCTGGGTGGCTTCGCCAATGACCATCAGCAGCACGAAATCAAACGACGTCAGCTCGCCCAATGATCGCCGGCCAGAAATCTTGAAGAGCACCATCAGGGCAAAATAAATCGCACCCGCGCGTAGTACGGCATCCATTGAGCACCTATGGGTAGATGAACTGAGTAACGGGAATATGGCCGCCGCCAACGACACTGATCTGACTTTTGAATAGCCCGATGCCGTCGCTGCGCCATGAGATGAAAAGCGTGACGTGACCGCTCTTGTCGGTGGGGAAAGTAAGACTCAAACCTTGGGGACTGCCCACAGAGCTGACCGGCTGCGGCTGGATAGACTCGATGCTGAAGCCATCCAGCATAGGCTTGCTGATCGACAGCGTGACTTCTTTGCCCGGCTGCCCAGTGGCCTGAACGATCATCGGGTTAGTGCCTCCAGCACGGTGGAAACGCTCGTACTGCACCGTCAGATCACCCTGCTCACTCACCGTTTCGAGCGAGCTGAGCGGGCCTCTGGAAAACAAGCCAAGCAATGTCAGGATGACAACCGCCGTCAGCACATACCAGCCAACCCGCTGGAACTTCCAGACTTTGCGCTGCAGCGCCATGTCCTCGGCAACGGGGTGTTCACGGTCCTGCATTTCCTGCTCTAAGAGGCTCATACGCATCACTCGTCGGGACTAGCGATGTGACCGCTTTGGTCTGTGTGAAGTTCTGGTGCGGTAGGCGTGTGCTGCTGATTCCCGGCGGGGCGTTAGAGACGCTGAACTCGTCTTTGGATTCGGCGCTTTTGGGCTGGAGAGAAGCGCTGATTACCCATGTCGATCTGATTGTGTTCGCTGTCACACCAACACCCTTCCGCCTAGCACGGCTGGCCGCAGGTGAAAGGGAGCGTGTCGGAGATCGAATAACACCGCGTGGTGACATGCATGAGATGCACGTCGCCTTTCGCAAATGGGCTTCGCAGTATGACGATCCAGACATTTGAGGGCGTAACCGCGAGTGGCACGAGGCCTGGCTATCAGAGCGGACCGCGACGGTCTTCCGGATTGACGGGATCAACAGTGCTGAAAACTTGGCTGCAGATGTCATTCATGCGTTGTCACACGCACGGCAGTAGCTCGAAATTTGACGGTCGAGGCACGATTCTCAACCCACGTTAGCAATGCTTGCTTTGGGTCGAAATCGGTCAGCCATGGAAATCCGAACCCACATGACGTGCGTGCACTTCACAATACCGCCCTCATCCCCTTTTTTACATGGAGCTTGTAGACCGATGTTGGATACCGTCGCAGTCTTTCTCAGCATCACCGCGGTGCTAGCGTTTCTCAACAGACGGTATGTCGGTCTGCCGCCCGCCATTGGCGTAATGAGCATTGCGCTGGCGCTTTCGCTCGTCAACATGGCGCTCAGTGGACTGGGTTTTGAAGCATTGCATACATTCGAAACCTCACTGGTGGAGTCCATCGACTTTTCAGAACTGTTGATGCAAGGCATGTTATCGCTGCTGCTGTTCGCTGGCGCACTACACGTAGACTTATCACAGCTGCGTGCCTACCGATGGCAAGTTGCATCACTGGCGGTCGTTGGAACGACGGTTTCGACGCTGTTCATTGGTTTTGCGCTTTGGGCGCTGCTTTCGCTTACTGACCTGGCTCTGCCCCTTTCATACTGCCTGGTATTCGGTGCGCTCATCTCTCCAACGGACCCCATCGCGGTAATGGGCATTTTGAAGTCAGCAGGTGCACCCGCAAGCGTCGAGCTGGTGATATCAGGCGAATCGCTGTTCAACGATGGAGTCAGCGTCGTGCTGTTTTCGCTCATTCTGGCGATGATTGTCAGTGGTGACGCGCCTTCAGTGCTTGGTGCTTCACAACTGTTGGTCGAGGAGGCAGGCGGCGGCGCATTGGTTGGCGCGGTGTTGGGCTACATCACCTATCGAATGCTCAAAAGCATCGACAGCTATCAGGAAGAAGTACTCATCACCCTGGCCGCAGTACTTGGCGGCTACGCTTTAGCGAGTCATCTGCACGTCTCGGGCCCGCTGGCGATGGTGGTAATGGGCCTCATCATTGGCAATCAAGGCCGCTCCCATGCCATGTCGGAAGAAACCGAGAAGAACCTTGACATGTTCTGGGAGTTGATTGACGAGATCCTTAACGCGGTTCTATTTGTGCTCATTGGCCTGGAGGTAGTGCTGATCCACTTCTCAGGTACGCTCGCTGTCACGGGACTGGCGGTCATCGTGCTGACATTGCTGGCCAGGCTGCTGACGGTTGGCGCTCCCGTCGCAGTGCTGGGCAAACGCTTTCGGCTGCCTGCCGGCGCCTGGAGCGTTATGACGTGGGGCGGATTACGGGGAGGGATATCAGTAGCACTGGCACTGTCTCTTCCGCCGGGACATGCGCGAGACGTGGTGGTGTCGCTGACCTACATGGTCGTCGTGTTCTCCATTTTGGTTCAG
This sequence comes from Pseudomonas graminis, assembly GCF_900111735.1. Lineage (GTDB taxonomy): Bacteria > Pseudomonadota > Gammaproteobacteria > Pseudomonadales > Pseudomonadaceae > Aquipseudomonas > Aquipseudomonas graminis. The sequence continues at coordinate 17,011 of NZ_FOHW01000034.1, forward strand.
GGCATGAGCATCGGAACGCTGGTGAAGCGCGTTATCCCTTGCAGGAAATGAGCACGGATCGCCAGCGCTGACGGCGGGCTCACGGGAGCGAGGCGGCAATGCACGCTCTCAACCGCGCCTTGTCACCGTCAAGCGTCATCGCCGCCTCCGCCCGCTCCAGGATGACGCCGATGTGACGTGCGCCCAAGTCGGCGTACAAAGCCGGGCAGGAATGCGCAAGGCTTGCAAGCGCTTTGACAAGACGGATGTTGACCTCGATGAGTGCTGCGCCGTCACGCGCAATCGGCGAAAAGAAGTCGTCAAACATGTCCTCCACGGAGAGCCCGCGCACATGCACGCAACTGCACTGTGCCTCAGGCTTTTCCAGCGTCCCGGACCTGGCCTGTGCATTGAGCGCGCGAATTCCCCTGCCAATGACATCGATTGCCGTGCCCGGGTCATTTACGGCGGGCGAAAGCGCCCTTGATGCAATCTCAGACAATACGGACAAACCAAAGCGAGGGTCATGCTCGAAGGTTCTACGAACGCCAAGGGTGATAGCGGACAGGATTTGCCTCACCTGAGGTTCATCCAGCGGCTCGGTGCTCGCTCTCATTACCCGGGCCAGCAGCTCGCCTTCATTTACAAAACTGCCAGGCAGTATCTCAAGATAAATCAACGCAGCATTTTTCTGTGCGAAAGCGTCCAACGCAGGTACGTCGATGTGCTGCACGTAGCCCACCTCCCGACTGCGGATCGGGAGCAGTGGCAGCACCTGACCCGGAGGCTCAGGGTAGGCGCATCCGCCCAGGTAAGGTAATCGGCGGCGCTCCGTGAGCGCACTGATGGTGGCGGCCTCAACCCGGTCGATCGTCTCACCTACCCGGCCAAGCCTGGACAGATGGTCGATCCATCGCAGCAAGGTGTAGACGATCAGTACCACCACAGCGAGTGTGACCGCGAACAGGATAACCCGGCCTTGAGCGCCATACGCACCCGTACTTAGAGCAATGATGCCGACCAGGCTAAACAGGAACGAGCCAATGAAGGTCGACAGCGCGTTCTGAGTGGTCGTGTCCTCCATGACAAGTGTCGTGGCGCGCGGGGTGGTGCCCGTACTGGCTGCTCCGTAGGCCGTGACCATGGTGCTTAGAGAAAACGTAGTGACGGCCAGCATGCTGGAAGCGATGATGCCGAGAATCTTGTCGACGGCATCAGCGCCTATCTTGCCAGGGAGGTCTATTGGAATGTGGTCTCTGAGAACGACAGCCAGCAACGCCGTCACAACGCCCAGCAGGGAAAACAGTCCCGCTCTGAACCACAGACGTCTGGTCGTGCGAATCAACAGCCATTGCCAACGAGCAACCATTGCGAAACTCCGCTGTTACGTGAGGGTGAGTTGGATGATATCTGTACCAACTAACGACTGGCCGGCTTTCTGAAGTTGAACAAGCCCCATAGCAAACCCACCACTGCAGACGCAGAGGAAGCACACAGCACGGTCAGCTTCGCCGCTGCCAATAAACGGTCGTCGTCGTAGGCCAAGCCCGCGATGAAAACCGACATCGTGAAGCCTATACCGGCGAGCAGACCTACAAGTATCACTCCGCGCCAAGTCACCTGTTCAGGCAGTTTGCAAAGCCCTGTGCGAACCAAGTGGAAAGTAGCGAGCACCACGCCGATAGGCTTACCAAACACCAACGCCATTACGACGCCATAGACTACTGGAACTACAGCGGCATCACTTAGCTGAGCGCCATGGAAGTTGACCCCAGCGTTCGCCAGTGCGAACAGCGGCATGATCACGAAAGCGACCGACGGATGGAGAGCCTCGTGAACTCGCTGCACAGGGGGCATCACTTCACGCTCGGCGAGCCGGATTTGCTTGAGGGGTGCCGAGACCTTCTTCTCGCCCTGGTCTACCCGGTGCGTGAGATCTCGGAATGCCTGAGAAATGATTTCGAGTGGCCGCTCCCTGGACGGTGCCGACCGTACAACCACGGCCTCCTCAAACAAATATGAACAGCGCCCGGCGGGCAGTCAATGACACACGCCGGGCGTTTCAATTCACAACACCTTCAGCACGATTTTGCCGATATGGTCGCCCTGCTCCATTCGCTGATGCGCTTGTGCTGCGTCGGCGAGAGGAAAAACACGGTCAATGATCGGCAGGCAGTCGCCTTGACTGAGCAACGGCCAGACATTGGCGAGAACGGCGCGAGCAATCTCGGCTTTTTCCTCCGCGCTGCGCGAGCGCATCATCGACCCTGTCACCGAGCCTTGCTTTTCCATCAACGCCAGCAGATTGAAGTCCTTGACGGAGTTGCCGCCCAGAAAGCCGATAATGACCAGTCGACCGCGTCGTGCAAGTGACGCCACGTTGTTCTCGAAATAGCTCCCGCCCATGATGTCGAGAATCACGTCCACGCCCTTCTCGTGGGTTAGCCGGGCGATCTCTTGAGCGAAGTCCACCTCGCGGTAATTGATCGCTTCGCCGCCCAGTGCGCGGATCCGGTCGCACTTTTCCTGGCTGCCGGCCGTTGCAAAAGCCTTGATCCCCAAGGCCTTGCACAGCATCAGCGCGGTGGTGCCGATGCCGCTGGTGCCGCCATGGATCAATACGGTACAGCCCTTTTGGGCACGGCCCAGTTCGAACAGATTGGCCCACACGGTGAAGAAGGTTTCCGGAATGGCCGCGGCCTGAATCATGTCCACGCCGTCGGGGACCGGTAATGATTGGGTGGCCGCCACAACGCAGTATTCGGCGTAACCACCGCCATTGGTCAGGGCACATACCTTGTCGCCCAGCTTGAAATCGGCCACGTTTGCGCCAACCCCAACAACCTCACCGGCCACTTCCAGCCCGGGCACAGGGGTCATGCCGGGTTTCATCGGGTATTTGCCCGAACGCTGTATGACATCGGGACGATTGATGCCGGCGGCGTGAACCCGGATCAGCAACTCGTGATCACCCGGCGTTGGCACATCGGCCTGCATTATCTTTAATACCTCGGGGCCACCGGGTTCGGTGATCTCGATGTAGTTCATACGGTTTGGCACATTCATGGGACACCTTTTGTTGACTAGGCTAATTGTTGAGAGAGCTAAAGACTCTGAAAGCTGAACGTCAAAGACATTCAGCCTTTTTAGCGGCCCATCGAATCAACCCTCGACGGTAAACCTCAGTCCGGCTTTTTCAGTCAGGCGCTTGATGAACGCCTCATTCAACGCCGCCGCGGGCGTCCAGCAACCGCCCGGGGTCTCCTCACGCGTCACATCGAACGCCAGCGCCATCGCTGACTCGGCCAACATCTTGGATGTCGACAGGTAGCCCGGATCCTCATCGCAACTCACGGATGCCTTGAGCACCTGACCATCGGCCAGTTCAGCGATGAACAGCACATCATAAAAGCCTGCCTCAAGCTCCTTCTGTGTCGGCCCTTGCCCCGGTTGAGGATGACCGCCCTCATTAAAGGAGAAGCCCGCCAAGCCAGGCTCATCGTCTTCGCTCGGTTGTGCCTTGAGCATCAGCATTTCGTCGTACTGAAACGACGTGCCCCACAGGTGCCCTTCCAGCAAGTTTGTGCGATGCACCGCCTTGGAATTGATGCCCGACATGATGAAAGGCCCGACCCAAGTCTGAGTCAGTTCATCCCGGTAGGGGGTCTGATCATCAGGTTGCTCGACACCTTTGAATCCTGGTGTGTAGGCGAAGGGATCGGCCACCAGTTCACCAAGCGCAGGATCCTGCGCCGCCGCTGCAACCACTGCGTCGACACTCAAGAACGTGCCACCGGACAGCACGCCTTGCATATTGCGCACGCGGCCCCTGATCCGAGGCGCGTAGCGAGCGAACTTCTTCATGACCTGCTGCTGGGTGAACCATACGCCGAGGTCGAACGGCACCGAATCGAAACCACAGGAGAACACCAGGCGCGCGCCCGATGCCTGGGCTTGGGCCTGATGGCTGCCGATCATCCGGGCAATCCAGGGGATCTCCCCCGAGAGGTCAACGTAGTCCGTCCCCAACTCGGCGCAGGCGGCCACCAGGTCCGAGCCATAGACCGAAAACGGCCCTGCGGTGGTGATCACGACCCGGGTCGCGGCAACCATGTCGCGCACGGACGCCCGGTCCTGGGCATCGGCCACGATCAGCGGCAGCGCTGTGGCGTTTGCCCAACTGTCCCGAATGGCTTCCAGCTTGCTCAAGCTGCGACCGGCAATGGCCCATTTGACAGGGCCATCGACGCCGTATTGAGCGAAGAGGTATTCAGCGACCAGCCGACCGGTGTAACCCGTGGCGCCGAAAATGATCACATCGAATGTTTGTTTACTCATGGAGAAGATGATTCCTGAAAGCGCCGCGAAGCGAATGCGACACTCTAGCCATCCTGCCTACAAATGATTAGATGGTATGGTTGGAATGGACCTATAACCCCAGAGCATCAATCGTGCGCGACAACGTCACCGACCTCCTGGCCCTCCTGCGGGTCGCCCGTGAAGGCAGTTTTACCAAGGCAGCGGCGCAGCTTGGCGTGTCCCAGCCTGCGCTAAGCCGCACCATCACCAAACTGGAATCCCGCCTGGGTGTGCAATTGCTGACTCGCAGTACCCGCAGCGTCGCGCCGACCGAAGCCGGAGCGCGGCTGATCGACAGCATCGGGCCGCATTTTGACGGGATCGAGTCAGGGCTCAACGAGCTAAGCGAACTCAGCGGCACACCGGCGGGCAGCCTGCGCATCACCTCCATGGAGCACGCAACCCATCTGGTCCTTGCCCCGGCTGCGCTGCAATTGATGACCGACTATCCGGGGATCAAGGTCGAAATCAACGACAGCTACGCATTGGTCGATATCGTTGCAGAGCGCTTCGATGCCGGTATCCGCCTGGGGGCGCAGCTGGCTCAGGACATGATCAGCATGCCTATCGGCCGGGATTTCCGCCTGGCATTGGTGGCCGCCCCCGCCTATCTGGAACACCGTGCTAAACCCCTGACGCCACAGGATCTGACCGAGCACGCCTGCATCAACCTGCGTCAGCCCACCTCGGGCGGATTGTGGGCTTGGCCTTTTGCAAAAAACGGGAGAGAAATCAAAGTACGCGCCGACGGGCATCTGGTGAGTAACAACATCTGGCTCATGCGTGATTTTGTCAGGGCGGGTGCCGGGCTGGGCTACTTCCCGGAGCATCTGATCGAGGAAGATCTGGCACAAGGTCGGCTGGTGCGGCTGATGGAGGACTGGACTGGCACCGTCACCGGGTATCACCTCTACTACCCAAGCCGGCGCCAGCACAAGCCGGCTTTTCGTCTGCTTCTGGATGCTTTGCGTGATCAGTCAGGGCGCTGATTGTATTCTTCTGGCCGAAAGCTGACGTCCATGTCCCTGCTTAACCTTAAGCCTTCTCGACCTGAGACCGCTAATCAATCGCTGGGGGCTTTTCCAGGTATCAGGTGCCTGACTTGATCTTCGTCCAAGCCCGCGTGCGGGCGCGTTCGGCGTCACGCCCCAGAGGCTTGAGCGTATAGAGCGTGGCCATCGCGGCCTCGGTGGGGTACAGGTTGGGATTGTTGCGAATCGCCGGATCAACCTGTTCGGTAGCGTCTTTGTTGGGGTTGGGGTAGCCGACAAAATCGCTGATTGGCGCGATCACCTGCGGCTGCAGCAGGTAGTTGATAAATGTGTAGGCGTCTTGGGGGTTCTTGGCACCCTTGGGGATGGCGAGCATGTCAAACCAGATAGGTGCGCCTTCCTTGGGCAGGCGCATGTCTACGGTCACGCCGTTCTTGGCCTCTTTGGCACGATTGGCGGCTTGGGAAAAGCTGCCGGAGTAACCGACTGCGACGCAGATGTCACCGTTGGCAATATCCGCCATGTATTTGGAGGAATGGAAGTAGGTGATATAGGGGCGGATTTTCATCAACAGCGCTTCGGCCTTCACATAATCCTTGGGGTTGCTGCTGTTGGGGTCGAGGCCCAAGTGCTGCAAGGCCAGGGGCAGGATTTCGGATGGCGAGTCCAGCAGCGCTACACCGCATGACTTGAGCTTGCTGATGTTTTCTTCCTTGAAAATCAGGTCCCAGCTGTCCACTGGCGCATCGGCACCCAGGGCGGCCTTGACTTTGTCCGGGTTGAAGCCGATCAGGATGGTGCCGTACATGTAAGGAACGGCGAATTTATTGCCCGGATCGTTGGCCTCGATCAGCTTCATCAGCTTGGGATCGAGGTGGTTCCAGTTCGGCAATTGGCTGCGGTCCAGCGGCTGGAATATACCGGCTTCGATCTGCTTGGCCAGGAACACGTTGGATGGCACTACCACGTCATACCCTGAGTTGCCGGTGAGCAACTTGGCTTCCAACGCTTCATTAGTGTCGAAGATGTCGTACACCAATTTAAGGCCGGGATTCTGCGCCTTGAAGTCCTCCAGCGCCTTGGGGGTGATGTAGTCGAACCAGTTGTAGACCCGCAGGGTTTTCTCTTCGGCATGAGCCATGCCGCTGATAACGGCAGCGCAGAGGATAAGTGACTTGAACATGGTCATTGGGCAGCCCCTTCAAAACCTTCGAGAACGTTGACGGCATTGATGCCGATTTCTTCCACCGCGTAGCCGCCTTCCATCACGAACAGCGTAGGTTTACCCAAGCGGGAGATGCGTGCGCCCATCGCCAGATAATCCTCGCTGTCGAGTTTGAATTTCGAGATCGGATCGTCCTTGAAGGTATCCACGCCCAGGGAGACGACGATGATGTCAGCGTCATAACGATCAATTTCCGTGCAGGCTTGCTCGAGCGCCGCGCTCCAGGTTTCCCAGCCGGAACCGGCCGGCAGTGGATAGTTGAAGTTAAAACCGGCACCTGCGCCTTCACCGGACTCGTCGGCATAGCCCAGGAAAAACGGAAACTCCGCTTCCGGGTGGCCGTGAATCGAGGTAAACAGCACATCGCTGCGCGCATAGAAAATCGACTGGGTGCCGTTGCCGTGGTGGTAGTCAACATCCAGAATCGCGATCTTTTTGTGGTCCTGATCAAGAAAAGCCTGGGCAGCAATAGCGGCGTTGTTTAGGTAGCAATAACCGCCCATCAAGTCGCCAGCTGCGTGGTGTCCCGGCGGACGGCACAGGGCGAAAGCACTGTGGGCACCTTGCTGTATCGCTTGTTGGGCGCTAAGCGCGACCTGCGCCGCCGAGTAGGCTGCCTGCCACGTGCCGGCGGTGATTGGCGCCCCGCCGTCGAAGCTGTAATAACCGAGTTGACCATGCAGGCTTTCAGGTAATACGCGTCGCAGCGTACGGGCAGGCCATGTGTAGGGCAGGAGGTCGCCTTCCTGACCGAATTCGGTCCAGCGCGCCCAGGCACCCTTGAAGAAATCGAGGTACTCACGGCTATGAACGCGTTGCAGCGGTTCCAGACCAAAGTCCTGCGGCGCCTGTACCTCGCCAAGTTGACGGTCCCTGACCCGTCGTAATACATGATCGGCGCGTGAGGGCATTTCGAAGCAGGGCATCAACTGCCCGTCCATCAGCTCACAGCGGCCGTGGTGCAGGTGGTGATCATCCGAGTAGATTGTCAGCATTTGTTGTTCTCCGCGGGCTGTATCGGTCAATACAGTCTTGCGCCGGGCGCGGTTTATGAGAACGGCACGTGCGGCCAAAAGGGGATAAATATGGCCAGATTTTCTGTCCGTAATTCGCCCCTCAATGAGGCGTCATGCGCGAAATTGGCTCGGCGCCACGCCACTCCAGCGCACGAAGGCGTGCCGAAAACTTGCGGTCTCGCTGAAGCCCAGAGCCTCGGCGATCCGGTAGATGGGCCACCGGTCTTCGGCGAGCAGTTGCTTGGCGCGCTCGAAGCGAAGTTCGTCGAGCAGTTCCTGATAACTGCAGCCCAGGTCGTGCAGGTGTCGACGCAAGGTGCGCGCCGAGCAGTTCATCTGTCGGGCCAGCATGTCCAGCCCAGGTGCGGCATGCAGTTGTGCAGCCAGCGATAGCCGGATTCGCCCCAGCCAGGCCTCGCGCCCGGTGAATTCCGTGTTCTGTTTTCGGCAGCGCTCGGTCATGGCCTGATGGGTTACCGCGTCAGCCAGCGGTAAAGGCTGGGCGAGCCAGCGTTTATCAAAAGCAAATGCATTGACGGTGGCCTGGAACTGCAACGGACAGTCGAAACATTCAGCGTAGCGAGTCTGATAGTCCGGCGCATCGTGCTCAAAGCGGGCGCCCAGCAAGGGCAGTGAGTGGCCGAGCAGGTCGTCGCAAATGACCTTCAGCGACCCCAGGCACAGCTCGACATTGAAAGCGGTCAGTGCCGGATTCTCGCGGTAATCCCCCGCAGTGAACCAGATACGCTCGCCGTCTTCCTCCAGACTCAGCTCGAACAGTGTTCCCAGCAGCGCGGGATAACGCAGAGCCAGACGTAGCGCGTCACCGAAAGTGGCACTGGTAAGCAGGGCATAGCCGAGCATGCCGTAGGATGAGACATGCATACGCTGCCCCACGATCAGGCCGATGTCGCGCTTCAGAGCCACGGCGTTGGCGCACACCTGCATCTCCTGATGCGTGGCGATGCGCGTGTCGGCACGGTTCAAGTCCGCGGCGCATATGCCGCTGCCGGCCAGCAGCGCCTCGGCGGACCAGCCTTGTGCCTTGAACGTGCTCAGGACCAGTGAGACAGCATTGAGGGTGGTGAGATGGGAGTGCAGCATGGGGACTTCCAGCGAGGCGAGGAATACGAGAAGGGCAAGTTATGTGCCGGAATCCCGCCTGGTTGATTTTGCTTCGGCGACTGGCTGTTGGAGCCTGGGCCGGTTCGACCTCCATCGCCTGTTCCGGCCTTCGAGATCTCGGCGCTCTGGCATGCCGCATGGACGCTGACCCCATCCTTCGCAGCTCAGGCATGCTACCTTCACCCCGCCATTGATCACCGCATCCTCCATGGAGAATATCCCGTGCTGATTGCCCACCTTTCCGATCTGCATATCAGGCCGCAAGGCATGCTTTATCAGGGGCTGGTTGATTCAAACACGATGTGCGAGCAGGCCATTGCACACCTGAACAGGCTCATGCCGCGACCCGATGTCGTGATCATCACCGGCGACCTGGTGGATGAGGGGCTACCGCAAGAGTATGCAATGGCGCGTACATTGCTGGCCGGGATCGAGCAGCCGTTGCTGATGATTCCTGGCAATCATGATGACCGAAACTTAATGCGTAGTACCTTTTCCCAGCCGTATCTCTCTTCAACGGCAGGCCCGTGGCACTTCGTCGCCGATGACCTCGGACCGGTACGGATCATTGGTGTGGATGTGACCGTACCGCAGGAACATCACGGCGACATGAGCGAGGCGGCTGGGGCCTGGCTCGATGCGGCACTTGCCCAGGAGCCGACGCGCCCTACTCTGGTCATGCTGCACCAGCCGCCGTTCCTCAGTGGCATTCCTTACATCGACACCTATGCCTGCCGGAACTCGGAGCGGCTGCGCGAGGTGGTGCAGCGCTATCCGGCGATCGAACGTGTGGTGTGCGGACACATTCACCGCTCAATGCAATTACGTTTTGGCGGCACAGTCCTGTGCACTGCGCCCAGCACAACGACGGCCATCGGGTTGGCCCTGGATGCAGAGGCTGAAGAGGCGTCCTATGTGGAGCCGCCGGCGTTACTCCTGCATCACTGGAAGATGGATACCGGTCTGATTACCCACTGGGTGCCAATCGGCACATTCCGCGGGCCACTGCCGTTTGCATGAGCGGAGAAGTTTGGCGGGGAGTGGATAAGGGTGAGTGCCTGCACGGGTGAGTGCTGGTGACAGGCACTTACCGACCCAAAGCAATTACGCAATCGTGACTATTGTGATCATGCGCCTACGTCATTTATCAGTTCGCGCCAGACATCCCGTGCCTTCTGCTCCGAGGTAAAGACTTGCACTGTCGGATGCGAGAACTGCCCCTCAATGACGATGCATTCCAGGGTAGAGTCCTGAAACGTAAAGACATAATGGATGGCATCTTTTAGAAACCGATGTTTATCGTGTCGCGGATGAATGGCGTTTCTCTGCTCAAGCTCTGCCAGCCATGGCGAATTATCTATTCGATGAATTTGATAATGCTTGAGGCCATGTGCAATAAGCGGATGGCCGCCCAAAGCTTCATCGTTTGGGGAGCCAAACTGCATTTTTCGCACTAGGGGAAAATGGATTAAAACTATCTCTTCCTCATCTGTGCAATACCGTAAACACAGCTGCGTGTCTGTGGCAAATACGACGGGTTCGGGCGAAGTACTTGGTTGTGGCCAGGAGTCGAGCAGCACTACAGTTGCGAATGACATAGCAAGCCTAGTGAATAAATAGGGGGCAAAGCAGACTGCAAGAGCGAAACGTTGTCGTCAAACGTTTCTGATCGCGACGGGCTGCTTCTGGCCGATAGGTGTCTTACCTTTGGCCGATTTGGTGAAAAAATGGCTTCAGCAGCGAATGCACACACGCAACAGATTTGCTGCTGTTAACTGCACCGCTTGGTTCGCGACGCTGGTCGTGGTGCAGGAGGCAAACGCGGCAATTTATTGCTGCAAGATTTGCCCTGGTTGGTTGGCTCAGTGGTGACCTGTGATTGGGCATTTAGCCAAGTCTCCAGGCTATGCCATTTGAAATCGGGAAGATCTGCGATTCTCTCTCCGCGCCGGCTAACCATGCGCAGACCAAAATGCTCTGGCAGAAGGGGACCGAGGCCCCCGAAGCGCCAAGCATGGTTGAACACAAGGACATTCAGCCCGCCGGTGTCGCGATCTTGAGCTTCAGGGCCGTGAACAGGATTGGGCTGCCAGATAAAGCCACCGTTTGTGGGCTTGTAGAAGTTGTCCGGTACCTCGGTACGGCCAGGCTTCTTGGAGGCAAAGCGAGGGTCGTTCCAGTACTCGCTGAAGGCCAGCACCTCCGATACGATTCCCGCCCAAACGACACTGTGGCTTGAAATGGGATTCACTTTCGAACCAGCAAATGCGAGCACCATATCACCCACCTTAGCCTTCTTGCGGATTCGCGGCTTACAGACAGCCAGCGTCACGGCAGGCATGTCGTAGTTCGGGGCTGAGCCCGCGTCTGTAGCGATCACATATGTGTGAACTCGCAAAATCATGCCTCCTGCACAACCGACCGATTGAGCCATACCCCTAGTATTGGTGCAATTCTGGATGCCCACCGTAACACCCACTGCCGGGCTCTACGTACATTTCGACCGCCTCCTTTTGGCCAAAAGCGGGCCTTGGGGGCAGGTAGCTTTCGGCCAGAGGCAGACGCTCGCCCGAGCCGTCTCTGCAAGCCGATTGCCCTACCCGGCGCCTACGCCCTTCACCACCCCCAACGCAATAATTCTGCCCTCCCTCTCCAGCAAAAAGCGTGAGCCGGCAGCCGCTCGAACCGGCGCGCTAAGTTGCAGGGTCAGATCGCCACTGTCGCCAGGGTTGAAGGTACGGGTCGACGACACCCGCTCTTGGCTAACCTGGCCGTTTATCCAGACGGTGACGGGACTGTCTTTTTGCAGTGCCAAAGTCCAGTTCGACTCTAGCGGCGTAACCAGATAGATAAATGTCGCGAGTTGCTGACCGTTGGTAAAAGAGAGCGATTGTTCGGGCCGATCCGGGGTGTTTTTGAGTGCAGCAAGAGCGCCACTTAACTCATCGCCACCGCGCCGCAAGGTCTTGACCGTGAACAGCGCAGCGTGATCGCCGTTCATCTCATAGGTGTTCAGCAATGCCCGGGCCTCTTGTTCTTCCATCTTCAGCAATTCACTGTCTTTCACTCGGTCGGTGTTGACGAACAACAAAGATAGGCTGGGCACTCCCGCCTGCCGGGCGATCAGGATATGTTCACGGATAATTTGTAGCGGGCCTTGTGTTGCGTCGACCACAATCACCGCATGCTTCCCGCGCTGGGCCAGGGAGGCGATGCTTGAGGCGGAACTGCCCAGTGTTGCAGCCGCTATGCTGTTCTCGCCGGAACGACATGGCTGCGTGCATTGTTTCACCAATAACACACGAGTGTCGTCACCAAGCACCACGATATCGGGGAGCGTGTTGCTCCATGTGGGCAGGGAAAACATGAGTAGCATGCAGGCGATGGCCTTACAGATTGTCGACTTCATTGAGTTCCTATTACGGCCGGTTCTAGCGATCACCTGCTTTCTCCTGCCACTGCGCAAAATTATTCTGTAGCCATTCGACAAAAACCTGCACCTTAGGCTCCAAGTGCGTCCGGCTCGGTTACAGGAGCGAGACACACTGCGGTGTTTGGCCGAATGGCCCGAAGAATATCCACAAGGCACCACTCTGCAAATGCCCCGCTACCGTAATGCCTGCCGCCAGGATGATCTCAGAAGCGGTCATCTAGGTTGAGCGCTATCCGGACGACGTTAAACCTGCTCAAAAATGCGGCACCGTCAGTGACACCAAGAATCTGATCAATTGCATTCGCTGGATAATTGGGAGTGTCATCGCCAAAACTTCCACCAAGGGCGAACTCGTTTCTCATCCATCGTTGTGCTTGTCTGCCTGTAAACAGCATTTGCGATCGCATGAGTCTGCGCCGCCATATCATCTAACCAATCTTGAGGCCCGATCCAATGATCGTGAACTGCCTCCAGAAACTCTCGATCCAAAGGCAGCCCGGAAGCATCGCCAACGACCGTACTGAAAGCCTCGCATTTTGGACACCATGCCGTGATCTCAGTAAACCGTGTCACATCAGACGAAGGAAATACCGCATAGCAACCAAAGCAAGCGCAATGGTTGCTGATGAGAATTTCGGCCTGATTACGGTTCGCGTGATCATGCGCGCTGTAAGTGTCGGGCATTCATGCCTCCATCGCAGTGCGCCAGATTAGTTGAGCGGCGATCACAAGGCAGTCAGGCGATCAAGCTGCTCTGCTGAAGGAAATCCTAGTGTCCGGTAGCGAGTCGATACGTAACCATTCAGAATAGCGACCTTCTGGGTCTTGTCACCATTTTGATAGTCGTGAAAGGCGTTATGAAGATTGAAGTACGAGCCATTGTTATGACGGATGCGAAACTCGCTAGCCTGAAAGTCCATGGCCTCGCTGTAGCCAGCCTTGCGGGCTGACTCGATAAATTTTTTGGCAAATCCTTCCTGAGTCAGAGGACGACTGAAGATTTTGTCGAGCAGGGATTGGAGCATGCACAGGATCCTTCGTGTCAGCAGGCATTTGTAAACAGAGTAGGTTGGGCGCGGCTAAACTTGTTCATAGCTTGAACGGCTGCTTTCTATATCGACGGGTCTCAGGTGAAATATAGGGTCGCACACCTAGAGCTAGGCTCATGAATTCTAACCCCAGACGGGGGGCATTTTGTTGTAAATGCCCGCCTTTCACGACAGGCAGACATCGGCCAGAAGCGGTCATTCCGTAAGAAAAAATAAATCTTTTACCGTTTCAGCCTCCTTTTCACCGTTGCGCTTGACCCTATTCCCTCCTTGCGGCCACATACGCGTACTGATCCAAAAACAAGGAAGATTCTCACATGCCCCGCCTGGTTTGGCTGCGTGACCATATGCAACACAGCGACACCCTGGCGCAGTGGCTGCATCAGCAGTTCGCATACGAGTTTGTTGAGCAGCCATTGGCCGATTGGCAACGCGAATTCGCGGAAGGCCAGGGCAATGGTGATTGGCAATGTCTGATCGCCCTAGAGAATGACCAGCTACTTGGCGGCGCTGCACTTGCCGGCAACGACTTGCCCGAGCGCCCGGAGCTGGGGCCCTGGCTAGCCTGCGTCTTTATCGCCCCGCAGGCAAGGAAGCGAGGGTTGGCGGAACAATTGATAGAAGGCATCTGCAACGCCGCAAAGGCCAACGGCACCACGCGGTTGTACTTGCACACCTATGATCGCAGCGACTACTACGCCAAGCGTGGATGGCAGGTGGAGGAGACTTTTCGGGCGTGGGGTAAGGAGCAGCGATTGATGCTGCGGGATCTTTGAACTCGCTCAGGTTTACAGCATAAGATGGAGAGCAAACGTAAGCATCCGGCCAAATCACCTACCGAACTCCAGCATTAAAGGCTTCGGTGGCTAACGCGTTGCAGATTGGTCACGAAAAAGGAAGCTTTCAGGAGTGAGTGCCTGAGGTGCCTTGGCCGGTAAATATATTGCTTTCAGGATTTAGGACTTTGTCCAGAAAGCTTTTGTTATCAGTATTATCTCCAGCGGTGTTCGTTTTGTAGTTGAAGTCTTGGTCAATCCAGCTCTGAAGCTTGGCTTCGTACTCAGTGGGGTATTGCGACTGCTCAATGGCTGGTAGTCCTTTATAGTGATCGAGAACCGATGTGTAAAAATCAGTCAGCTTGCCTGTCGCGCTGTATTCCACACTTCCTTTAGCCACGACTTGCTGGCGCCATACGCGCTCCTGACGGTATGACTCCAACCAGGCCGATTTTTTCTCGTTGACTGTAAAATCACCGCTTTCGTCATAGGCGATGACAGAAAGCTGTTCTCGTGAGATTCCGCCGAACGGGTTTTTTCCGCTGCCATTGACAAATTGGGTCGCGTTTTTGGCCCGCTCCATGCGTTCAGGGTCGTCGCTGTCAGGAGTTTCCGCATCGTGCCGTGCTTTATTGGCGTCGTAGCTGCTGCCAACCAGTTGCTCGGTCAGCTGTCCGACTTTCTCACCCAGTTCTTTGCGGCTGAGGCTTTTATCCCTTGCTTCTGCACGAGCGGAGGCTTCACTTAACTGGCGCGCAAGTAAGGAGAGTGAGCCAGTATCTTTAGCACTTCCGGACGTAGTCGCTAGCGTTTCGGCCGCCGTCGAGGGCACTGACAAGGTCTGGCTGACCTGGATGCCGGACACTTTGATATTCGGGTTCGAGGGAGTATTGGTATTGATTGAGCTGACCAAAATCTGATCTCCATGTGTTGAAAAATCCAATTTCACCTTTGTTTATCGGCGATTCATCTGAGAGCTGGAGTTTTCAGGGGCGAGGGTAAAGAAAACGCCTCGAATAAGGGCCTGGTCTGCCCATGCCATCGTAAGCGTCTAGTAAAGAGCAAACGCCTGGAAGCGCGGATGTTTGCAATAGGGACGAAAGGCCAGAAGCTGCTAATTCAGGAATGTCCGCCGCCAAAAGCAGTCATTGATAGATCCTATAGGGCGGTAATTTAAGATCTGCGCCTTTTCGCGTTAGTGATCTGCGCTCTAGCGCACTAACAGGGCTTTAGTTTTTCGATCTGCGCAGTGGAGTGCCAGAAAGGAAATCCAACTTTTATGCGGGTGGCGAAGTGTATGATTACGCCAGCTATATATTTGAAGGTGATGATCTCTATGTTTGCCATGAGACGTCATGCGCGACGGAGAGCGCTTTAAGTAATTGCGTTAGGGAAATAAGCTCAACAGCCTTCGGCAGGAAGCTACTCATTGGCCTGCATCAGTTCCAGAGTGATATGGTCTGGCCCGGTCACATATACAACTAGAGTTCCCTTGCGTGGGCCTGCGGGAATCGCCTGAGGCTTGCCTCTTGCTTTCCAGCCTGCTTGCTCAATGCGTTCGAGTACGGCGTATATGTCTTGCACTCTCAATGCCAAATGCGCTGAGCCAATCGCTGATGCCGTAGGCGGAGTGATACCGTGGCGGTCACCCTGCGAATATTCCAGCAACTCTACTCGGCTGCCATCCGGGCCTTTGACTATCGCCGTTCGCACGCTCGGATCGGCGGTGCCGGTTACTTGCAAAATGAATGATCCGCCCATTTCCGACTGACGCTCAAGAGTGAACCCAAGTCCAATTGTCCAGAAGCGAATGGCTTCTTCCAGTGAACTGACTGCGAAGCCAATATGATCGACGGCATGCACCATGTGGCTAGAATTCATCAAATGATCCTTTAAAGGTTAACGGGCCAAATAGGGAGGTGAGCTTGCGCATCCAGCTGTTACGGCCAAAACACAGAAAATACATGTGTGGGAGGTACGCATAATCAGACCAATCCAAGAGAAGCAACATTTGCGATTTCTAGACATTGAGTATTCCTCTCACCGGTCTTATTCTCCATTAGGCATTCATGATATGGCTACCTCGGATATGACATTGGATAACGTAAACCAGCCATGAACCGCGCGCTTATGCCACTGTTGGCGATAGAGCAACGCGACCGCGCGATCCGCGAAACGGCGCCCCACACTCATACGACAGGCCAACTAATCGCAAGCCTTGCCGGGCTGCTTTCCGTCAGCACTGACGGCGGCTCATGGGTAGTGCCGGCTACCCATGCCATTTGGATACCTCCCCGTGTCGCACACGCGATGATGTCACATGGCGCTTTTGCAGGAGCGATGGTCTATATCGCGGAGCAAGATTGCGGGATCCTGCATCAAATGCCATGCACATTTAGGGTCAGCAGTTTGCTGCGCGAAGCGGTAAGCCGCGCTGCGTCGTGGGGACAACCACCCCGCAACGAAATGGAGTCGCGGGTTGCAGCAGTCATCTTGGATGAAATTGCTACCTCACCTGCTGAACCCATCGGTCTGACGCACCCCAATGACCCGCGCTTGAGGCGTATCACCGATGCGATACTTGCTCAGCTTGATGACAATAGATCACTTGAGGATTGGGCTGCTTGGTCAGGTATGGCACCTAGAACACTTGCCCGGCGTCTGGTCGCTGAAACCGGTTTTAGTTTTTCTGAATGGCGTCAACGTGCACGCACGTTGCGCGCTATTCAACTATTGGTCGAGGGGATGTCAGTGACGACAACGGCGATTGAGCTTGGCTACGAAAATATTAGTGCTTTCATTGCCATGTTCCGTCGGATAATGGGTGTTACGCCAGGACAATATGTGCGAGCGCAGACACTGATTAGCAAAGCGGCAATTTCTAGATCAAGTTGATGGGTGTAAGAACCGCTGTACCAGCCAACCCGATCCTGCACGCTACAGGCTAGACCTTCAACCATGTGCCGGAACAGATGAAGAAATTAATGCCAGCCACTTCAGGAGTCGCCAGAGGATCAGTTTTCTTTTAGCTGGTGGGGCACTCACATGGAAATGTCAAACGTTAAGCTCGCCCGGGTGACACGCACCGATATCGACGAGCTTCTACACGCGAATCAGGAAAGCCGGGACTACCACGGTCGCTGGGTACAGCCGTTCATAACCGCTTCAGGGTTCGAGGAGTGGTACTCCGCTCAAACCACAGGCGCCAGCGTTGGGCTCGTGGCTCGCGATAGAGAATCCGACCATATTGTGGGTGTGACCAACCTGAGCCAGATTTTCTATAAAGGCTTTCAGAACGCGTATCTCAGCTACTGGGGCATGGTCTCGTTTGCCGGGACGGGAAGGATGTCCCAGGCGGTGGAACTGACGACGAGGTATGCTTTTGAGGAGCTGGGTCTTCACCGTATTGAAGCCAATATTCAACCTGAAAATGTGCGTTCAATCGCGCTGGTCAAACGCCTGGGATTTCGGAAAGAGGGGTTCTCCCCGAAATACCTCCAGATCGCCGGGGTCTGGTGCGATCACGAGCGCTGGGCGCTTCTGGCCGATGAGCGTTAATCCGCGAGCAATCCCGTTGCGCAACTAAGCTGACTTGATCTGCCTCAGCCCTTCCCCTTCAACTCCGTCAGCTTCTGCATCACCCCTGCCGCCGTCTGTTCGCCCATCAACTGCTCACGCACTTTGCCCTTGTCGTCGATGATGTAGGTCACCGGCAGGGCTTCGCTTTTCGGCAGGTCGTAGTGATCGGCCGGGTCTTGGGCCAATACGGTGAAGGTGATGCCCAGCGCTTTACTTGCGCTCTTCAGGTCTTCGCCCTGGAGGTTGTCGAAGTTGACGCCGAACACGCTGACGTTCTGCCCTTTGACCTGCTCGGACAGGGTGTTCAGTTCGGGGATTTCGGTCCGGCACGGGCCGCACCATTCGGCCCAGTAATTGACCACCAGCCAGTGCTTGTCGACGCGGCTGCTGGCGACTTTTTCGCCATTCTGGTCGGTGCCGAGGTCCACGCCGCACCCACTGAGCAACAGACTTCCAATCAGTGCTGCCGCCGCTGTCAATCGCCTTGCCATGATGCTGTTTCCTTATAGGTGCTCTTTTTTTCCAGATGCACGCTACGCCGATGGTGCATCGCTCGCCGCGTGTTACCGGTCGTTACCGTGACGCAGGTAGAATAGCCGCCACCTCAGGCAAGATGCGACCCGCAAATGACCGATCTCACGCTTTATCACAACCCGCGTTGCACCAAATCCCGTGGCGCGGTGGAATTGCTTGAAGCCCGCGGCCTGACGCCGACCATCATTCATTACCTCGACACCCCGCCCGATGCTGCGCAACTGAGCGACCTGCTGGGCAAGCTTGGCATCGGCGCCCGCGCGCTGCTGCGCAAAGGTGAAGACGAGTACAAAACCCTGAACCTGGCTGACACCAGCCTGAGCGACGAACAACTGATCGCCGCCATGGTGGCCCATCCCAAGTTGATCGAACGCCCCATTCTCGTCGTCGGCGACAAGGCCGTGATTGGCCGTCCGCCGGAAAACATTCTGGAGATCCTGCCATGAGCGCGCCGTACATTCTGGTTCTGTTTTACAGCCGTAACGGCGCGACTGCTGAGATGGCGCGGCAGATCGCCCGTGGCGTCGAGATGACCGGCATGGAAGCGCGCCTGCGCACGGTCCCGGCAGTGTCCACCGACTGCGAAGCCGTGGCGCCGAGCATTCCGGACGCCGGCGCTTTGTACGCGACTCTGGATGACCTGAAAAACTGCGCGGGCCTGGCCTTGGGCAGCCCGACCCGCTTCGGCAACATGGCCGCGCCGCTGAAGTACTTTCTCGACGGCACCAGTAACCTGTGGCTGACCGGCGCACTGGTGGGCAAACCGGCCAGCGTGTTCACTTCCACCGCTAGCCTGCACGGCGGCCAGGAGACCACGTTGTTGTCGATGCTGCTGCCCCTGCTGCACCACGGCATGCTCATCAGCGGCCTGCCCTACAGCGAAGCGGCGCTGATCGAAACCCGTGGCGGCGGCACGCCGTATGGCGCCAGTCATCACGCCGGTGCCGACGGCAAACGCGCGCTGGATGAGCACGAAACGGCGTTGTGTCGCGCGCTGGGTCAGCGGCTGGCGAAAACCGCGTTGTTGCTCGATCCGTCCAAGGGTTAATAGCCCAAGGCGTTGCTCGCGCGCGATTGCTGGAACCCCTTGCTCAAACCGGGTCAAACACAGGGCGCTGTAGGGGCGCGCCTGGTCTGGGTTGCATCCGGTCGATTGCGATCTGTCTGTAACGTATTTATTGACTGATACACCGCATTCGCGGGCAAGCGCGCTCCTACAGGTCTGCCGTAAACAGTGAGAAATGCGCTACGCCAGCAATCGCGCACATGAATTTTGTTTTGGAGAGGGCATGCAAGACTACAAATGGCTCCATGAATACTGTCTCAACCGCTTTGGTTCCGTCGCCGCCCTCGAGGCGCATCTGCCGACCCCCGCCACGCCGAAAAAACTGAAAGCCCTCAGCGACGACCGCTACCTGTCGACCATGGCGTTGCGGGTGTTTCGTGCCGGTCTCAAGCACAGCCTGGTGGACGCCAAATGGCCGGCCTTCGAGCAGGCCTTCTTCGGCTTCGATCCGGAAAAGGTCACGCTAATGGGCGGCGATCACCTTGAACGCCTGATGCAAGACGCGCGGATCATCCGTCACTTGGGCAAGCTCAAGAGCGTGCCGCGCAACGCGCAGTTGATCCTCGACATCGCCCACGAACACGGCAGCTTCGGCAATTTCATCGCTGAATGGCCGGTGACCGATATCGTCGGGTTGTGGCGTTACCTGTTCAAGCACGGCAATCAGATGGGCGGGCTGTCGTCGCCGCGCTTTCTGCGGATGGTCGGCAAGGACACCTTCATTCCCAGCAATGATGTGGTCGCGGCGCTGAATGCGCAGAAGATCGTCGACCGCGTGCCCAGCAGCCAGCGCGATCAGGCGGCGGTGCAAGCGGCGTTCAATCAGTGGCATGCGGACAGCGGACGGCCGATGTGTCAGCTGTCGATGATGCTGTCGTACACGGCGAACCACTGATCCATTTTCCTACCGACGGAGAAGACACAGCGCGTAACAAATCGGAGGTCGTATACAATATTCGGCATCAGCCCCTGTCGAGTCATCTGCGTGCCTTTCCTTCTCCCTGACGCCCCCAACCTCGGTGTCGCGCCCTCCGCGTCCGAGGTGATTTCCAAGTACCTGCGCGAGTCGATCATCTCCGGCCAGTTCGCCGAGGACGAGCCGATTCGTCAGGACGACATCGCCCGCGTGTTCAACGTCAGCAAGATCCCTGTGCGTGAAGCGCTCAAGCGCCTGGAAGCCGAAGGGCTGGTGCAGTTCCAGCGCAACAAGGGTGCCGTGGTCACGCGGATTTCCGAGCCGGAACTGGCGCAGATCTTTGAAGTGCGGGTGCTGCTGGAAGTCCAAGCCATCCGCCTCGCCGTGCCGAGAATGACCGCTGCCCAGCTGGATCGGGCCCGGGCCATCTGTGACGAGTTCATGCGCGATGACGACATCGGACGCTGGGCCGAGCTGAACTGGGCGTTTCACACCTGCCTGTATGAAGCGGCGCAGCGGCCGTTTTTGCTGAACATGATTCGCTCGATACACGACAAGGTCGAACGCTATCTGCGGGTGCAGATGAGCTTCGACGAAGGCAAGGAGCGGGCTGACCTGGAACACCGCGAGATACTCAAGGCCTGTGCCGATCGTGACGCAGACAAAGCCGCCGAACTGATCGAGCACCACATCATCGGCGTCTGCCGAACCCTCTACGCCCACCTGCCCCACGCGGTGCTAAGCGAGATCTGAGCGACTGACGGCTGTGCCGATTTCGTCATTGAGAAGGGTGAAATCGGTCAAGACCCTGGACGTCGATCGCGGCACTCTTGCCTCAATAATGAAGTGGCTCCGCGCCGTGATCTGTAGGACCGGCTTTAGCCGGGAATAGGCCAGCATTGGCACCACAGAATTTGCAGCGTGGCGGCCGACGTCTTCCCGGCTGAAGCCGGTCCCACAGGGATCGTTGTAGCCAGTGACATCGGGGTGTACGCAGTGCTTTTAGTGGGACTGGCTTTAGCCGGGAAGAGGCCAGCATTGGCACCACAGAATTTGCAGCGTGGCGACCGACGTCTTCCCGGCTGAAGCCGGTCCCACAGGGATCGTGGTAGCCAGTGACATCGGGTGTACGCAGCGCTTTTAGTGGGACCGGCTTTAGCCGGGAAGAGGCCGGTGTGAACACCATAGATCTCGGGTGTGGCGACCGACGTCTTCCCGGCTGAAGCCGGTCCCACAGGGATCGTGGTAGCCAGTGGCATCGGGTGTACGCAGCGCTTTTAGTGGGACCGGCTTTAGCCGGGAATAGGCCAGCATTGGCACCACAGAATTTGCAGCGTAGCGACCGACGCCTTCCCGGCTGAAGCCAGTCCCACGGGGATCGTGGTAGCCAGTGACATCGGGTGTACGCGGTCCCACCAGCAATCGTCGTAGCCAGTTCCAGACTCAGTCCGACAGGGGAATACATGAAACGCATCCAGATCCTCGATTCTCATACCGGCGGCGAGCCGACTCGGCTGGTGCTCGACGGGTTTCCCGATCTTGGGCGGGGCAGCATGGCCGAGCGGCGTCAGCGTCTGGCTGAGCAGTTCGATGACTGGCGCGCCGCCACCGTGCTAGAACCCCGCGGCAGCGATGTGCTGGTCGGTGCGCTGTTATGTGAGCCGGTGGATCCCGAGGCCTGCGCCGGGGTGATCTTTTTCAACAACAGCGGCTACCTGGGCATGTGCGGCCACGGCACCATCGGGCTGGTGGTGTCGCTGGCGCATCTGGGCAGGATCGGCCCTGGCGTGCACCGCATCGAAACCCCGGTCGGCACAGTTCAGGCCACGCTCCACGAGGACCGCTCGGTCAGCGTCGACAACGTGCCCTCCTACCGCTATCGCAAAAACTTCGTGGTCGAGGTGCCGAAACTGGGCAGCGTGACCGGCGACATCGCCTGGGGCGGCAACTGGTTTTTCCTGATCGCCGACCACGGCCTGAACGTCGCCGCCGATAACCTCGACGCCCTCACCGATTACACCTGGAAGGTCCGTCAGGCGCTGGAAAGCCAGGGCATTCGCGGCGAAGACGGCGGCGTCATCGACCACATCGAGCTGTTCGCGGACGACGATCACGCCGACAGCCGCAACTTCGTGCTCTGCCCCGGCAAAGCCTACGACCGCTCGCCCTGCGGCACCGGCACCAGCGCCAAACTGGCGTGCCTGGCAGCAGACGGCAAACTTCAACCCGGCACCTTATGGCAGCAGGCCAGCGTGATCGGCAGCCAGTTCGAAGGCAGCTTCGTTTGGGAGCAAGGCGAGCGGCAGACGGGCGACCGCATCGTGCCGACCATTCGTGGCCGCGCCTACATCAGCGCCGAAGCCACCTTGTTGCTGGACGTCGAAGACCCATTCGCCTGGGGCATTCGCTCATGACCGACGCCGCCACCCTGCAAGGCCATGCCGCCGACGTGATCGTCATTGGCGGCGGCATCGTCGGCGCGGCGTGTGCGGATGAGCTGGCGTCTCAGGGTTTGCATGTGCTGGTGCTGGATGGTCAGCGCCCCGCCGCGACCGCTGCGGGCATGGGCCATCTGGTGGTGCTGGACCACAGCGCTGCCGAGTTGGCGCTGGGGGAATATTCGGTCAGGGCCTGGCGCGAGCTGGCGTCGCAGATGCCGGACGACTGTGCGATGCGCACCAACGGCACGATGTGGCTGGCCTGCAATGAAGAGGAAATGGAAGAAGCCGAGCGCAAGCAGGCGGCGCTGAGCGAATACGGACTGGCCTGCGAGTTGCTGTCCGGCGCCGAACTGGCGAAGGCCGAGCCGTCATTGCGATCCGGCCTGCTCGGCGCATTGAAGGTCAGCGGCGACGGCATTCTGTACGCGCCCAATGCCGCGCGCTGGCTGTTGCAGCGCCAGTCTTCCCGAGTGGTTCAGCGTCATGCGGAGGTCGCAGAGGTTCAGGGCAACCGTGTTCGGCTGGCGAGTGGTGAATGGCTGCAAGCCCCCGCCGTCGTGCTGGCCAGCGGCATCTACGCCCGCGAACTCTGTCCCGATTTACCGCTGCAAGCCAAGAAGGGCCACCTGCTGATCACCGACCGTTACCCTGCGCAGATCAGCCACACGCTGGTCGAACTGGGCTACGTCACCAGCGCCCACAAAGGCAACGGCCCGTCGGTAGCGTTCAATGTGCAGCAGCGTCCGACCGGCCAGTTGTTCATCGGGTCATCGCGGCAGTTCGACAACCATGACCCTGAAGTGGACGCGGCCATGCTCGGGCGGATGCTGCGCCGGGCCATGGATTTTCTCCCCGGCTTGGGCGATATGACTGGCCTTCGCAGCTGGACCGGCTTTCGATCCGCCAGCCCCGACGGTCAGCCGCTGATTGGCGAGCACCCGCATCAACCCGGCTTGTGGCTGGCGGTCGGGCACGAAGGCCTCGGCGTCACCACGGCAACCGGCACCGCCCGCTTGCTCGCCGCGCAAATGCTGCGCACCCTGCCGCCCCTCGACCTGGAACCCTATCTGCCGCAACGCTTTATCGGAGCCCGCGCCCATGCCTGAATTGAGCATCGACGGTCAGCCCTTTCGCTTCGCCCAGGGCACCACGGTGGCCGCCGCGCTGATGTCGAGCGGCGATCGTTGCAGCCGCACGTCAGTCAGCGGCCAGCGTCGCGCGCCCTTGTGTGGCATGGGCATTTGCCAGGAGTGCCGGGTGAGCATCGACGGCCTGCGCCGATTGGCCTGCCAGACGCTCTGCCGCGACGGCATGCGCGTCGAGACTCAGCCATGACCGCGGCCGTGAACCCGACAACGACCGAGCACGTCGATCTGCTGATCATCGGCGCCGGTCCGGCGGGCATGGCGGCAGCCCTGGCTGCGGCGCCTCACGGGCTGAGCATTGCCCTGCTCGACGACAACCCGCTGCCGGGCGGGCAGATCTGGCGCGACGGCCCCAACGCTCAGGTGCCGAAACAGGCTCACGATATGCGCGGGGAGTTGCAGGGTTTCTGCAACGTTCGCCTGCACAGCGGCTGCAAGGTGGTCGCGCTGGCCGGGGCGAAGCGCTTGCTGCTGGAGGACGCCGAACGCGGCTGGGTGTTGAGTTACGACAGGCTAATTTTGTGCACCGGCGCGCGGGAGCGGCTGCTGCCCTTCCCAGGCTGGACACTGCCGGGGGTCACCGGCGCCGGCGGTTTGCAGGCGCTGATCAAAGGCGGGCTGGCGGTCGCTGATGAACGCATCGTGATTGCCGGGACTGGCCCGCTGTTGCTGGCGTCATCGGCGACCGCGCAAAAGCACGGCGCCGAGGTGGTACGCGTTGCCGAGCAGGCGCCCTTGAGCGCCGTCGCCGGGTTTGCCGCCGGGTTGTGGCGCTGGCCGAACAAAGCGATTCAGGCGGTAACCTTGGCGAGCGCCGCCTATCGAACGTCGGCCCATGTGCTGGCGGCGTTGGGCACGGATCGGCTGGAAGGCGTGCGCGTTCAGGTGGGCGACAAGGTTGAGGAACTGGCCTGCGATCGTCTGGCCTGCGGTTTCAGTCTGGTCCCCAATGTCGAGATCGCCCAAGCACTGGGCTGTACCGTCCGAGATCAGGCCATCGTGGTGGATGACTGGCAGGCGAGCAGTCTGGCCGATCACTTCGCAGCGGGTGAATGCACCGGTTTCGGCGGCAGCGAACTCGCATTGGTCGAGGGCCGTATTGCCGGGCTTGTGGCGGTCGGCGAACGCGAAATGGCCCAAGGCTTGAGGGGTGAGCGGCAGCGCTGGCAGGGTTTTGCGGATCGGTTGAACAAGGCGTTCAGCCTGAATCCTGCGCTGAAACACTTGGCGATGCCGGACACGCTGGTCTGCCGCTGTGAGGACGTGCGTTACGCGGACCTTGCGCAACATGGCAGCTGGACCAGCGCCAAACTATCCACCCGCTGCGGAATGGGCGCGTGTCAGGGACGTATCTGCGGGACGGCGGCGCAGACGTTGTTCGGCTGGGAACCGCCGTTGTTGCGCCCACCCTTCAGCCCGGCGCGGATCTCCACCCTCGCCTGCCTGGATGAGGGCGAATCTGTTTTGTTTAAAGGGGACTGATTTATTTACAGCGCTTCACCGTAAATCAATCTGTCCCCGCAGATCAGTCGCCCCCCGACTAGCCGCCGCACCCAACATCCCGCATCATCGATTCCATCCTCCCGCCCGGCCTTCCCGCCCGTGAACATGATTGACCTCATCCCCACCGCGCCCTTGCACGACCTCGATCAACTGCTCGCCAGCCTGGAATTGGTCGCGCCGCTGTTCGATGCGATTCCCGGGGTGGTGTTCTTCGTCAAGGATGCTCAGGCGCGCTATGCGCTGGTCAACCAGACGCTGGTGCAGCGCTGCGGTTTCAAGGAGAAGAACCAAATCGTCGGGCTGACCGCCGAGGAAGTCTTCCCCGCGCGCTTCGGCCCGCTGTACACCGCCCAGGACCGCCGCGTGCTGGCGGATGGCAGGCAGCTGAGCGATCAGCTGGAGCTGCACCTTTATTACGGCAATCAGCCGATCTGGTGCCTGACCCACAAGATCGCCCTGCGCGACCGGCACGGCGCGATCATCGGGCTGGCGGGGATTTCCCGGGATCTGCAAATCCTGCAGACGACCCATCCGGCGTATCAGAAGCTGGTCGAGGTCGACGCCTACATCCGCGAACACTTCGCGCGGCCCATCACCCTTGAACAGCTGACCGCCATTGCCGGGCTGTCCATCGCCCAGCTGGAGCGGCACTGCAAACGCATCTTCCAGCTCACGCCACGGCAGATGATTCACAAGGCGCGGCTGGGTGAAGCGTCGCGCTTGTTGCAGGAAGACCTGTCGATCACCGAGATCGCCCTGCGCTGCGGGTACACCGATCACAGCGCGTTCAGCCGCCAGTTCAAGGCGTTGACCGGGGCTTCGCCGAGTGAGTATCGGGGTTCGCAAAGGCGCATTTGAGTTCGCTGCCATCCTCCCTGGATGATCGCAGAGCTTTTTGTGGGACCGGCTTTAACCGGGAAGAGGCCGGGGTGTGCACCGTTGATTTTGCAGTGTGCCGAATGACGCGTTCCCGGCTGAAGCCGGTCCTACAATGATTGCAGTCCCGCTGGATGATTGCGGTGCGGCAAGGGCAGCAGTCTCCGGCACTGCAACGTCCATCAATGAAGCACGCCACGCATTCCTGCTCCTTTATGTAACACCCCTCTCCTCTCTCAAACCACGCTGCTATCCACGCGCCCTTTGATCCAGAGCCTTCCACGGCTTACTGGCAAAACGGGCACGTTGCGTGCATATCAAATATCGTATACGAAATTACTTATCCGGCCGTTTCTCCCTTTGCACGCACCGAGGCTTCTATGAAAAACCAAGCTGTCGCCGTCGCCCTCCTCGCCGTCATGAGCTCTGCCTTTATCAACACCGCGCTGGCCGACAAGCTCGATGACATCATCGACTCCGGCAAGCTGCGCTGCGCCGTGACCCTGGACTTCCCGCCGATGGGGTCCCGTGACGACAAGAACAACCCGGTCGGATTTGACGTTGATTACTGCAACGACCTGGCGAAGGTGCTGGGCGTCACCGCCGAAGTAGTGGAAACGCCGTTTCCGGACCGCATTCCTGCACTGGTTTCAGGGCGCGCTGACGTGATCGTGGCGTCGACCTCGGACACCCTGGAGCGGGCGAAAACGGTGGCGATGAGCATCCCGTATTTCGCCTTCCAGATGGTGGTGCTGACCCGCGACGACGCCGGCATCAACAGCTACGACGACCTCAAGGGCAAGGATGTCGGCAACACCAGCGGCACGTTCGAAGCGATCGCGCTGGAGAAGGATCAGAAAAAATGGGGCAGCGGCAGTTTCCGCGCCTACCAGACCCAGAACGACACCATCCTCGCCGTCGCCCAGGGCCACATCAAAGCGTCCGTGGTGACCAACACCGTCGCCGCCGCCACGCTCAAATCCGGCAAGTACAAAGGCCTGAAGATTGCGGGCAATGCGCCGTACACCATCGACTACGTTTCCCTTGCGGCGAAGCGTAACGAGTACGGGCTGATTCATTACCTTAACCTGTTCGTGAACCAGCAAGTGCGCTCGGGGCGCTATGCCGAGCTGTATGAAAAATGGGTGAGCGGCAAGCCGGTGGACCTGACCGTGCCGGGCGTCTATTACTGAGGGGAACGATCAGAGGGCGCGGACCGTGTAGGAGCGTGGCTTGTCCCGAGATCGGCGGGGAACCCGTCGTGAAACCCGGCAACCGGCTGGACCTGACACACCGCGTTTTCCGGTCTGCTGCCGGTTCCCGGCAGATCGCGGGACAAGCCACGCTCCTACAAGGATGATCGTTCCCTCGCTCCTCGTGCTGATGCTGATCGTTCCCACGCTCTGCGTGGTAATGCAGGGCCTGACGCTCTGCGTCAGAAAAGCGCAACGCGGAGCGTCGCACGCGGCGTTACCACGCGGAGCGTGGGAACGATCAAACAAAAGCGGCATTACCACGCGGAGCGTGGGAACGATCATCACTCGGCACCCACGCTGGAACCGGTTCATTACTCAGGAGCCCACGATGTCTGAAGTCTCGTTGAACGGGCGTTGTCTCGTTTCCGGCTGCGCTCAGGGTGAGTTGTTGTACGCCGACGTGGGCCTGAGTTTCTGGGGCGGGGTCGAGCCGTTTACCGGTGAAGTCATCGACCGCCATCACCCTCTCAGCGGCCAGTTCATCAACGGTCGGGTGCTGGCCATTCCCAGCGGGCGCGGCTCGTGCACCGGCAGCAGCGTGTTGCTGGAATTGATCCTCAATGGCCACGCGCCGGCCGCGCTGGTCTTCGAACGCGTGGAAGACATCCTCACCCTCGGCGTGCTGATCGCCGAGCACATGTTCGGCCATTCGATTCCGGTGATCAGCCTCGGCGAAGCGGGTTTTGCAGCGCTGCGGAACGTCGCTTTCGTGCGGGTCGAGGATGATTGCGTCAGCGGCTTTGCTTCCCCGCCGCCGCCTCTCTCTCGCGATCAAACAAAACAGGCGAGTCACCGCCCGATCAGTCAGATTTCACTCACCGAAACTGATCAGGGTTTTCTCGACGGCGCTTACGGCAAAGCTGCGCAAGTGGCGATGGGCATCATCCTGCGCATGGCCGAGCTGCAGGGCGCAACCGAACTGCTGGACATCACCCAGGCGCACATCGACGGCTGCATCTATACAGGACCGGCCAGCCTTCGTTTCGCCCGGCAACTGGTGACATGGGGCGCCAAGGTGCGCGTGCCCACCACTCTCAATTCAATTTCCGTGGACAAGCGCCGCTGGCGCGAACTGGGTGTCGATCCGGCCCTCGGCGAACCGGCCAGCCAGCTCGGCGATGCCTATTTGGAGATGGGCGCGCGGGTGAGTTTTACCTGCGCGCCGTACCTGCTGGACAGCGCCCCGGAGCTGGGTGAGCAGATCGTCTGGGCCGAATCCAACGCGGTGGTGTACGCCAACAGCGTGATCGGCGCGCGCACCCTGAAGTACCCGGACTACCTCGACATCTGCATCGCCCTCACCGGCCGCGCGCCTAAGATCGGCTGCCACCTGACCCAACAACGGCTGGCGACCCTGCGCATTGATGCCCCCGCGCTGGAAGGCCTCGACGACAGTTTCTATCCGCTGCTGGGCTATCACGTCGGGCTTCTGTGCGGCGCCACGATCCCGGTGGTCTGCGGGCTCGAAACCAAGGCGCCAACGCTGGATGACCTCAAGGCGTTCGGTGCCGCGTTCGCCACCACCTCCGCTGCGCCGATGTTTCATATCGCCGGCGTGACCCCCGAAGCTACTACCGCCGAACTGGCGCTGGGCGGGCATGCGCCGGAGAAAACCCTGAACGTCAGCCCGGCGAACCTGCTGCACAGCTGGCGCGAGCTGAACAGCGCGCAAACGCCAGAAGTGGACGCGGTGACGTTGGGCAATCCGCATTTTTCCCTGAGCGAATGCGCGACGCTGGCGCACCTGTGTGGCAACCAGCGCAAGCATGAAAACGTGGCGATCGTGATCACCTGCGGCCGCGCCACCCTCGAGCGCGCGCAACAGGCTGGCTATGTCGAGACGCTGGAGAACTTCGGCGTGCAGTTCGTCACCGACACCTGCTGGTGCATGCTCGGCGAGCCGGTCATCCCGCCGACCGCGCGCAACCTGATGACCAACTCCGGCAAATACGCGCACTACGCCCCCGGACTGGTGGGGCGTAGCGTGCATTTCGCCAGCCTGGCCGAGTGCGTACACAGCGCGATCACCGGGGTTGCCAGCGGGCGCCTGCCGGTCTGGTTGATGGCGGCGCACCAAGCGGAGGTCAGCGCAGATGTTTGATTACAACTTCCACTGGCGCGCGGCGTTCAAGGCGCTGCCTGACATGCTCAACGGCGCCTGGGTGACCTTCGAAACCGCCGCGCTGTCGATGATCCTCGGCGTCACCATCGCGCTGTTTCTGGTATTCATGCGTCAAGGCAAAAACCGCCTGTTCCGGGGCTTCGCGGCGACCTGGATTTCCATCGCGCGCAACACGCCGTCGCTCTTCCAGGTGTACATCCTGTATTTCGGCCTGGGCTCGTTCGGGCTGCACATCAGTTCGTGGGCCGCGTTGCTCGCCGGCATCACCATCAACAACGCGGGCTATCTGGCGGAGAACTTCCGTGGCGGTCTGAAGGCCGTGCCCGACACCCAGTTGCGCGCCGCCCGTTCGCTGGGCATGAGTGCGCCCCAGGCCTATCGGCTGATCGTCATTCCGCAATTGCTGCGCATCGTTTTCTATCCGCTGACCAACCAGATGGTCTGGGCCGTGCTGATGACATCCATGGGGGTGATCGTCGGCCTCAACAACGACCTCACCGGCGTGACCCAGGATTACAACGTCAAGACCTTCCGCACCTTTGAATTCTTCGCCATTGCGGCGGTGCTCTATTACCTGATCGCCAAGCTGATCGTGGCCGTTGCCCGCCTGCTGTCCTGGCGGCTGTTCCGGTACTGAGGAGAGGGGCATGTTCGAGAGCACGTTCAGCTGGAACGACCTGCAATTCATGCTGCAAGGCGCCTGGGTCACGATTTTGCTGACGGTGGTGTCGATGTTCATCGGCACCCTGGCCGGGGTGATCTGCGGCATGGCCCGCGCCCTGCTGCCACGCACCACCATTCCGCTGGCCTGGGTGCTGGACGTGTTTCGCAGCGTGCCATTGCTGATTCAGTTCGTGCTGTTCAACGCGCTGAAAAGCATCGTCGGCCTGAACTGGAGCGCATTCGCCGTCGCCTGCGTGGTGTTGGGTTTGTACGTCACCGCGTATTGCACGGAGATCGTGCGCAGCGGCGTGCTGTCGGTGCCGCTCACGTTGCGCCGCGCCAGCCGTTCCCTGGGCCTGACGTACTGGCAGGACCTGCGCCAGATCGTCATGCCGATGGCCACCCGCGTGGCGTTTCCCGGCTGGATCAACCTGCTGCTGGGGGTGATGAAGGACACCGCGCTGGTGATGTGGATCGGCATCGTCGAACTGCTGCGCGCCTCGCAAACCATCGTCACGCGCATTCAGGAGCCGCTGTTGGTGCTGTGCATCGCCGGCCTGATTTATTACGTCATGAGTCTGGTGGTCGCTCGCCTGGGCGCCCGGCTGGAAACGAGGTGGCAGGAAAATGATTGAGATCGACAACGTGCACAAGTCATTCGGCGAGCTTGAGGTCATCAAGGGCGTGAGCCTGCAGGTGAACAAGGGCGAAGTGGTGTCGATCATCGGCGGTTCGGGCTCGGGCAAGTCGACGCTGCTGATGTGCATCAACGGGCTGGAATCGATCAAGAGCGGCAGCATTCGCGTCGACGGCACCGAGGTTCACGCCAGAGGCACAGACATCAACAAGCTGCGGCAGAAGATCGGCATCGTGTTTCAGCAGTGGAACGCGTTTCCCCATCTGACGGTGCTGGAAAACGTCATGCTGGCCCCGCGCACCGTGCTGGGCAAAAGCAAGGCCGAAGCCGAGGCGCTTGCGGTCAAGCAACTGACCCATGTGGGCCTGGGCGACAAGCTCAAGGTGTTTCCCGGCAAGTTGTCGGGCGGTCAGCAACAGCGCATGGCGATTGCCCGGGCGTTGGCGATGTCGCCCGATTACATGCTGTTTGACGAAGCGACGTCGGCCCTTGATCCGCAGCTGGTGGGCGAGGTGCTGGACACCATGCGCATGCTGGCCGAGGACGGCATGACGATGATTCTGGTGACCCACGAGATTCGCTTCGCACGGGACGTGTCCGACCGCGTGGCGTTTTTTCGCAACGGCCTGGTGCATGAGATCGGCACGCCGGATCAGGTGATCGGCCACCCGCAGCGTCCGGAGACGGCGGATTTTTTGAGGTCGATCAACTAGAGCCATTTCAGGAGGGCCTTAGGTCATGCGCTCAACGAAAGTGATTCATGTGGTCAGTTGTCACGCCGAAGGTGAGGTGGGCGATGTGATTGTCGGCGGGGTTGCGCCGCCGCCGGGGGAGACGATCTGGGAGCAGTCGCGCTGGATCGAGAAGGACAACGTGCTGCGCAATTTCATGCTCAACGAGCCGCGCGGCGGGGTGTTCCGCCACGTCAATCTGCTGGTGCCGCCCAAGCACCCGAAAGCGCAGATGGGCTGGATCATCATGGAACCGGCCGACGTGCCGCCGATGTCTGGCTCCAACTCCCTGTGCGTGGCGACAGTGCTGCTGGACAGCGGAATCCTGCCGATGACCGAGCCGGAAACCCGCCTGATTCTTGAGGCGCCCGGTGGCCTGATCGAGGCGATAGCCCAGTGCCGCGACGGCAAGGTGACCAGCGTCGAGGTGCACAACCACCCTTCTTTCGCCGATCAGCTGGACGTGTGGATCGAAGTGCCGGGGCTGGGTTCGATTCAGGTCGACACCGCCTATGGCGGCGACAGTTTTGCCATCGTCGACTCGGTGAAGCTGGGCTTTTCCCTGACCGCCCATGAAGCGAAGGACCTGGTGGAAACCGGGCTGAAAATCACCAAGGCGGCCAACGAGCAGTTGGGGTTCAGCCATCCACTGAATAAGGACTGGAATCACATTTCCTTCTGCCAGATCGCCGCGCCGGTCAGTTTTGACGGCGGTGTGGCCCACGCGGCGAACGCGGTGGTGATTCGCCCGGGAAAGATCGACCGCTCGCCGTGCGGCACCGGGTGTTCGGCGCGACTGGCGGTGTTGCATGCCAAGGGCCAGCTGAAGGTGGGCGACCGGTTTATCGGGCGTTCGATCATTGGCTCGGAGTTTCACTGCAAGATTCAGAGCGAGACCGAAGTGGCCGGGCGCAAGGCGATCATCCCGAGCCTGTCCGGGCGGGCGTGGATCACCGGAACGCACCAGCACATGCTCGACCCGAGCGACCCGTGGCCGGAGGGGTACAAGTTGAGTGACACCTGGCCGGTGGGGTTGAAGTTTTAAATGCTGCGGCTGCTTTCAATAAATGCGAAACCGATTTTTCTGAATGAATGCAAAACCCTGTAGGAGTGAGCTTGCTCGCGATGCGTTGTGTCAGTCACCGCATACGTCGCAGACACACCGCATCGCGAGCAAGCTCACTCCTACAGGGGATCGGGGCGGCCTGAAGTACAGGTTAAACGCAGCAATCGCTGGGCGTGATTCGTCCGAAATTAAGCGTATACGAAATACCTTTATCCAATCAGGAAGTCAATCATGAGCCAGTCCGTATCCTGGAGCGGGGTCTTCCCTGCCGTTACCACGCAATTCAACGACGATTTCTCACTCAATCTGGAGGCGACCCACAAGGTCATTTCCAACCTGGTGCGCGATGGTGTGTCCGGGCTGGTGATCTGCGGCACGGTCGGGGAAAACACTTCGTTGAGCGTCGCGGAAAAAATCAGCCTGGTGGAAGCCGCCAAAGACGCCTCGGCCGGGCGCGTGCCAGTGATTTCCGGCATTGCCGAGTTCACCAGCGCCAACGCCTGTGACGTTGCCAAGCAAGTGCAGAAAGCCGGGGCTGACGGGATCATGCTGATGCCGGCGCTGGTGTACTCGGCCAAGCCCTTCGAAACCGCCACGCACTTCCGCACCGTGGCCGCCGCCACCGACCTGCCGATGATGGTTTACAACAACCCGCCGATCTACAAGAACGACGTGACGCCGGACATTCTCATCTCCCTGGCGGACTGCGACACGATCGTGTGTTTCAAGGATTCATCGGGCAACACCAACCGCTTTATCGACGTGCGCAATGAAGTCGGCGATCGCTTCGTGCTGTTTGCCGGGCTGGATGACGTATTGGTGGAAAGCGTCGCCGTGGGCGCGGTAGGCTGGGTGTCGGGGATGTCCAACGCCTTTCCGAAAGAGGGCGAGACGCTGTTCCGTCTGGCCAAGGCCGGGCGCTTTGCCGAGGCGATGGCGCTGTATGAGTGGTTCATGCCGCTGCTGCACCTGGACGCGCGTCCGGACCTGGTGCAGTGCATCAAGCTGTGCGAAGCGATCATGGAACGCGGCAGCGCCCTCACCCGCCCACCGCGTTTGGCGCTGCCGGACAGCGACCGGGAATATGTCGAGAAATTGATGAAGACGGCGTTGGCGAACAAGCCGGTGTTGCCGGATGTGGGGTTGTAACACGCGCTTTGATGGGGTGAACGCTTACGTGAGCCCCGCACCATCTACGGTAGGAGCGTGGCTTGTCCCGCGAT
Source organism: Pseudomonas graminis (assembly GCF_900111735.1). Taxonomy (GTDB): domain Bacteria; phylum Pseudomonadota; class Gammaproteobacteria; order Pseudomonadales; family Pseudomonadaceae; genus Aquipseudomonas; species Aquipseudomonas graminis. The sequence goes on from NZ_FOHW01000034.1 coordinate 50,723, forward strand.
CTGGCGCGAAGCGGCAGCAAACAGGCAGCCGCGGTGAGTCAGGTGCCCCGCGTTTGCAGGTTTCACGACGACTGCGTCGCCGATCGCGGGACAAGCCACGCTCCTACGGTTTTGCGGCGCATGAGCCAGCGCATTCGCCCTTACACATTCACCAGATTCACAAACCGCGAGGCGGCGGTTTCGTCGATGCGCAGGTTGGTGAAATCGAACAGGTTGCGGTCCGCCAGTTGCGACGGCTGGACGTTCTGCAGGCTGCGGAAAATCATGTCGGAGCGGCCCGGGGTTTTGCGGTCCCAGTCCTGCAGCATGTCCTTGACCACCTGACGCTGCAGGTTTTCCTGGGAGCCGCACAGGTTGCACGGGATGATCGGGAACTGTTTGATGTCCGAATACGCCTGAATGTCCTTCTCGGCGCAGTAGGCCAGCGGACGGATCACCACGTTGCGGCCATCGTCGGCGCGCAGCTTGGGCGGCATGGCCTTGATGCTGCCCTGGAAAAACATGTTCAGGAAAAACGTCTCGACGATGTCGTCACGGTGGTGACCGAGGGCCATCTTGGTCGCGCCGATTTCATCCGCAAACGTGTACAGCGTGCCGCGACGCAGGCGCGAACACAGCGAGCAGGTGGTCCGGCCCTCGGGGATCAATTCCTTGACCACCGAGTAGGTGTCTTTCTCGACGATGTAGTACTCCACGCCCAGTTGTTCCAGGTACGCCGGCAGGACGTGCTCCGGGAATCCCGGCTGTTTCTGGTCCATGTTTACCGCGACGATGTCGAAGTGGATCGGCGCGACTTTCTGCAAATGCATCAGCACATCCAGCAGCGTGTAGCTGTCCTTGCCGCCGGACAGGCAGACCATCACCTTGTCGCCCTCTTCAATCATGTTGTAGTCGGCCACTGCTTCGCCCGCGAGCCGACGCAGACGCTTCTGCAGTTTGTTCTGATTGACTGAAAGGGTGCCCATGGCGCTGGTATCCGCTCGCTGTGGTCTGAAGTGATGGGGGGAAAGGGTCGGCATTTTACGCAAAAAGCCCCGGTTGGGTAATGCCGGTCCATCCCACCGACTGTAGGAGCGCCCTTGGCGCTGGGCCGCATCCGGACGATTGCGGTGTTTCAGGACCTCATCCAGTGACTGAAACGACGCCTTCGTCCGGATGCGGCCCAGACCAAGCGCGCTCCTACAGTTTGTAGAGCGCTTGCCCGAGCGTTCATGACCACCCGCTATTAGCAGGGCCTTTGAACACCTCAATCGCTCTAAGCCAGCCGGTTTTCGGGTGCTCAGGTTTCTATACTGACCTGAGAGGTCGCAGCCATTTCCCATGATTGATTGTGACCTTGTCCTGACGGCATCTGCAGTCGGGCGCTTCGTCTGAAGCGGCGGCACACTTCACGGGAGTAACGGACATGATCCATCACGTCTTGGGGCTGTTCACCCACCCCGATCAGGAATGGCAACAGATACGTGGCGAAGGTGAAGAAAGCATCGGCCACCTTTACCTCACTCACACGCTGATCCTCGCGGCGATCCCCGCCGTGTCGGCGTACATCGGGACCACCCAGGTGGGCTGGATGATCGGCGATCATCCGCCAGTCGTGCTGACCAGCGCTAGCGCGGTGTGGATGGGGCTGATGTCGTACTTCGCGATGCTCGCCGGGGTCGCCGTCATGGGCGGCTTCATCCACTGGATGGCGCGCACCTATGACGCCACGCCCAGCCTGGCGCGCTGCGTGGCATTTGCGACCTACACGGCGACGCCGCTGTTCCTCGGCGGTATGGCCGCGATTTACCCGCACATGTGGCTCGGGATGATGGTCGGGCTGGCCGCGGTCTGCTACACCGTGTACCTGCTGTACGTCGGTTTGCCGGTGTTCATGGGCGTACACCCGGAGGACGGCTTCATGTTCTCAAGCTCGGTGCTCGCGGTCGGGCTGGTGGTGTTGGTGGCGATCATGGCGTTTACGGTGGTGCTGTGGGGCGTCGGCATGGGGCCGGAGTATACGAATTAGGACCGGGCGACCATTCGGCGCTTTGGGTTTTGGCGGTACAGAAGCTTTGCGGCATACTCGCCTCCTCTGGAGACCGATGAAGCATGCTCGAACCACTCAACACCCGCGTCGAATCCTGCTACCAGCAAGCCGAAGATTTCTTCAAGCGCCCTTTCAAACGTCCGGTCGTGAGCGTCAAGTTGCGCGGCCAGAAGGCCGGCGTGGCCCATCTGCACGAGAACATGCTGCGCTTCAATCCGCAGCTGTACCTCGAAAACAGCGAAGACTTTCTGCGCCAGACCGTTCCTCACGAGGTGGCGCACCTGGTGGCTTATCAACTGTTCGGCGACACCATTCAGCCCCATGGCGAGGAATGGCAGCTGATCATGCGCGGCGTCTACGAGCTGCCGCCCAATCGCTGCCACACCTACGAAATCCAGCGCCGCAGCGTGACCCGCTACATCTACCGCTGCCCCTGCCCGGAAAGCGATTTCCCCTTCACCGCCCAGCGCCATAAGCTGGTGCGCAAGGGCCGCCGCTATCTGTGCAAGCGGTGCCGGGGGATATTGGTGTTCAGCGGCGAGACGCGGGTGGAGTGATCCCCCGCTTCATCCAAATACACCCGCCTCACCCATCGACTGAATTTCCTGCGCGCTAAACCCCGCTTCGGTCAGCACCTGCTGAGAGTGTGCGCCGACGGCCACGCCGATGTGCCGGGGCGCGGGCAGTCCCGCTGAAAACTTCAGCGGGCAGGCCATCTGCAGCTGAGCGCTGCCATCACCGCGAGGCACCTGCGCCAACATCTCCCGCGCCTGGATGTGCGGGTGCTGCGTCGATTCGGAGAAGCTCAATACGGGCTCAACACAGGCATCGATGCCGGCGAACAGCGCTTCCAGCTCATCGGAACTGCGGCGCTCGAACTCGATTTCCAGCTCGCGTTTCAGAGCGGCCTGTTCGTCAGGCTCGAATGACAGGCCAAGCCGCGCCAGCTCCGGTCGCCCCAGCGCGGCGCACATCCCGTGAAGAAACGCCGGTTCCAGCCCCCCTACCGAAAACCACCGGCCGTCGCGACTGCGGTAGTAATCGTAGAAGCTGCCGCCGTTGAGCATCTGCGCCTCCCGCTCGGGCTCGACGCCGGCCGCCAGATACCCCGCACCGGCCAGGGCATTCAGGCTGAACGCGCAATCGGTCATGCTGACGTCGACGTACTGGCCCTGCCCGGTCTGATGGCGGGCGACCACCGCCGCGAGCAAACCAATGACCCCATGCAGCGAACCCCCGGCGACGTCTGCGACCTGCACGCCCAAGGGCAACGGCCCGCTGTCCTGGCGCCCGGTGAGGCTGGCCAGCCCGGCCACCGCCATGTAATTGATGTCGTGGCCGGCGCGATCGCGATAAGGCCCGGTCTGACCGTAACCAGTGATGGCGACGTAGATCAGCCGCGGATTGATCGCCTTCAACGCTTCATAGCCAATCCCCAGCCGGTCCATCACACCGGGCCGAAACTGCTCCAGGACGATGTCGTAATCGGCCACCAGCCGCTTGATCACCTCGATGGCCTGGGTCTGCTTGAGGTCCAGCGCCAAGCTGCGTTTGTTGCGGTTGAGGTAGGCGTGGCTGGCCGAAACGCCTTGATCATGGGGCGGCAATTCCCGCAGTAGGTCCGGCCGGTTAGGTGACTCAATGCGCAACACCTCGGCGCCCATGTCCGCCAGCAACAGCGAAGCGAATGGCCCGGGCAGCAGCGTCGAAAAATCGAGGACTTTGAGCGATGACAGCGGACCGTGCATGGGGCGTTCTCTGATGGCCAGCGGGTGGTCTCAGAGTAGGTGCGATTCGCCCATAAAAAAAGCCTGTCCGAAGACAGGCTTTTTCAACAACTCTTACCGCTAGTGCAGCTTACGAACGCACAACAGGAGTAGGCGCGGTTTCGGCCACACCCAGGTCGTCGGTCGGCGCGGTGTTGTCGATGGCACGACCGCCAGACGCCAGCTCGGCCTGCATCTGCGGAACGTCCAGCTCGCCGACCCACTTGGCAACAACCAGGGTTGCCACGGCGTTGCCGCACAGGTTGGTCAGGGCGCGGGCTTCGGACATGAAGCGGTCGATGCCCAGAATCAGCGCCAGACCAGCCACAGGCAGGTGGCCCACGGCAGACAGCGTCGCGGCCAGCACGATGAAGCCGGAACCGGTCACGCCTGCCGCACCTTTGGACGACAGCAGCAGCACCAGCAACAGGGTGACCTGATGGGTGATGTCCATGTGGGTGTTGGTGGCCTGAGCGATGAACACCGCGGCCATGGTCAGGTAGATCGAGGTACCGTCGAGGTTGAACGAGTAACCGGTCGGGATCACCAGACCGACGACGGACTTATTCGCGCCCAGACGCTCCATCTTGATCAGCATGCGTGGCAGCGCCGACTCGGACGACGAGGTACCCAGCACGATCAGCAGCTCTTCACGGATGTACTTGATCAGCTTGAGGATGCTGAAGCCGTGAGCTTTTGCGATGGAGCCCAGCACCAGCAGCACGAACAGCAGGCAAGTGATGTAGAAGCACAGCATCAACTGACCCAACTGCACCAGCGAGCTGACACCGTAAGCGCCGATGGTGAACGCCATGGCGCCGAGCGCGCCGATCGGGGCGAGCTTCATGATCATGTTGATGATGTTGAACATGACGTGGGCGAAGCGATCGATGAAATCCAGGATCGGCTTGCCGTAAGCGCCCAGGCGATGCAGGGCGAAACCGAAGATCACCGAGAACATCAGCACTTGCAGGATGTCGCCGTTGGCGAACGCGCCGACGATGGTGTTCGGGATAACGTTGAGGATGAAGCCGACGATGCTCTGGTCTTTACCGGCGGTCACGTAGGCCGCGACTTTGGAGGCGTCGAGGGTGGACACGTCGATGTTCATGCCGGCGCCCGGCTGGACGACGTTGACCACGATCAGGCCGATGATCAGCGAGATGGTCGAGACGATTTCGAAGTACAGCAGCGCGTAGCCGCCGGTCTTGCCCACGGATTTCATGCTCTGCATGCCAGCGATGCCGCTGACGACGGTGCAGAAGATGATCGGTGCAATGACCATTTTGATCAGTTTGATGAAACCGTCACCCAGCGGTTTGAGCGTTACGGCAGTTTCGGGGTACCAGTGACCAAGCGCGATACCGACGATGATCGCGACGATCACCTGAGCGTACAGGGATTTATAGATGGGCTGACGAGTCGTCATTGCAGTTTCCTCAAGAGCATCGAGCTGCAGCATTCCGGTTGCAGAGACGCCTAAAGTGCGAACCCTCCTGCTGGGAGGGATTTGTTTTTGTCGAGCTGCGCGCGGCAGACCTCTGCTCAGTGCATCGCAAGCACCGTGCCAGTGTTGATAAGTCGCGGGAGAGGCCCGGTTTGCGCGAGCCAACTGGCAAACGGGAGATTCGCTGACCGGAAAGGGGTGGCGGTTTTCCGCCGTTTCGAGGCAAATCGCTCGCCACACTGGCGGGTATCCGCCTCCAAAGGCGGTCAACAGCTTTAGGTTAGAGGGCGAACTGAATGCGGAAGGCCGCGCCGCCCAGTTCCGAATCACCCAGAGTGAGCTGCGCGCCGTAGCTTTCGATGATGTCCTTGACCACTGCCAGACCAATGCCCTGCCCCGGGTTTTGCGTGTCCAGCCGTTCGCCGCGTTCGAGAATCCGGGCGCGCTGGTTTTCCGGAACGCCGGGGCCGTCGTCTTCGATGCACAGCTCGTCGCCCATCATCGATGAGCGCCAGCTCACGCGCACTTCGCCGAGGCAAAGGCGATAGGCGTTTTCCAGCAGGTTGCCGAGCATTTCCAGCAGGGCGCCCTCTTCCATTTGCACCTGGCCGTTGTCCGGCAGGTCGAGGACCACGTTGACGCGCTTGTCGCGGTAGACCTTTTCCAGCGTATTGCACAGGCTTTGCACCACCGGCCTCAGGGCCACGTGATAACGCACCAGCCCGCTCTTGCGCAGGCTGGCGCGCTGCAATTGATAGCTGATCTGCTGGCTCATGCGCTCGATCTGCGATTGCAGAATCCGCGCCTGCTCCAGGTCTTCCGGCCGTTTGGCAAACTGTTCGCTGACGCCCTGCAACACGGCGAGCGGGGTCTTCAGGCTGTGGGCGAGATCGTCGAGGGAGTCGCGGTACCGAATGCGTTGCTCACGTTCGCTACGCAACAGGCGGTTGAGCGAGTCGGTCAGGCGCAGCAGTTCGCTGGGGTGTTCTTCGCTGAGGCTTTCCCGCGAGCCGGCTTCGACCTGATCGAGTTCCTGACTCATGCCCCGCAGCGCGCGCAGGCCCCAGGTCAGCCCGCCCCACAGCAGAATCAGCAGGACCAGCAGTGCGCCGCCGAAGCCCAGATAGAGTTTCTGGCGCAGGCCGGAGATGGTTTCCTGGTATTCGCGTACCGGTTGCAGGGCGACGATGCTGAAGGCGGCGTTGCGCCCGCCGAGCAGTTTTATTTCGACGTCATAAACGAAGAACTCTTCGCCGTTGGGTTGACGGATCTTGGCGAATTCGTTGCCGCGGCCGTCGTAGCGCGGCTGGTAGTCGATCGCTTCGTCTTCGGTGGCCCGGGAGCGCCACACCAGTTTGCCGGCGCGGTTGTAGATGTAGCCGAGCAAGCGGCTGTCGGGCAGGCTGAATTGCTCGCCGGGCAGTAGCGAGGGCATCAGCAAATGATCGTTTTCGACGCGGGCGGCGGAGATCAGCGTAGTGACGTCCGACGCCAGACGTTTTTCGATGGAGCTTTCCAGCGCCAGGCTGAAAGCGCTTTGCAGCGCCGGCAGCATGAGGAGCATGAAGATGACCGCAAGGGTCGCGGCGCCCAGCATCAGACGCAGGCGCAGCGAACGGATCATGTACAGCGCTCGGTGAACAGGTAGCCCAGGCCGCGCACGGTGTCGATCGGTTTGAAGCCGGCGGGCCCTTCGAGCTTACGCCGCAGACGACCGACCAGCACTTCGATCACGTTCGGATCGCGCTCGTCGTCGTCGGGGTACAGCTGTTCCATCAAGCGCTCTTTGGGCACTACTTGCTGATGGTGACGCATGAGGTATTCGAGAATCCGGTATTCGTAGGCGGTCAGCGCCAGCGGCTGTTCGTCCAGGGACGCCTGCTTGCGGTTGAGGTCCAGGCTCAGCGGGCCGGCGATGATGGTCGAGTGGGTGAAACCGCTGGAGCGGCGCAGCAGGGCGTTGAGGCGCGCTTCGAGTTCTTCGAACTGGAACGGCTTGACCACGTAGTCGTCGGCGCCGGCAGCGAGGCCTTCGACTTTGTCCTGCCAGTTGCCGCGCGCGGTCAGGATGAGGATCGGGAACGCCTTGTTCTGCACCCGCAGCTGACGGATCAGGTCGAGACCGCCCACGCCCGGCAGGCCCAGGTCGATGACCGCCAGGTCGTGGTTGAACTGGCCCGCCTGATACAGCGCTTCCTCGGCGTTACCCACCGCTTCGACGACGTGACCGCTTTCGGTCAGGCGGGTCTGCAGGTGGTGACGCAGCAGGGCTTCATCTTCGACAACCAGCAATTTCATGACGCTCTCCCAGGCAAAGGCATACCCCTTGTTTCATGATTCTCTTGCTTAAAGAGTCTCTCGTTTCAAGAGTTCTCAACGACGCTGCCGAGCGCGTGCAGTGTGACGAGCCCGGCAGCGATTGTGCAATCCAGACACCGCGAAAAACAGGCTGGCGGCTTATAAAACGTGGTGGACGGGTAACCAGGTGTGCTGACTCTCGCTCAAGCTTAGCGAGGGTGGCTGCTGCAGTGTGCGGACCGGCGCACCGGTTTCGAATAGTCTAGTCGGACTCTGCACGGACATTTGCGCGATGTAAGCGGCCGGAAGATTGCCCGTTTGCACGCTCACACCGTTGACGCGGGCGGTAAGATTTCCATAGCCGGCGGCGTAGGGATGATCCACAGGCTGCTGGCTGAACGTCTGGCTCCAACTGCCGACTTCAGTGCTGCTGGCAAGGCTGCGGCGCAGGCCGTTCAGGCGGTCGGCGCGTTCGGTGTTCTTGCCGAAATCGGTGCGAGATACATCCGCGTTGCCATCAGCCGCTTGCGCCGCCGCGCTGCTGCCAAGGAACGCCAGCGCCAGAAAGAGCTTGTTGAACGTCAGCATGAGCAGGTCCTCCGGCGCCAGGCGCCTTGTTGGGTACGGTTTGGAGCATACCCGGCCAGCGCTGAACCCCTCCTGAACATGTACCGACCCACCGCATTCGCCAGCAAGCTGACTCCCACAGGTTTTGCGCAGGCCGTTGGATTTTGCATTCGCCGCCCATCCATTTGCCCGCAACCGAGATTTCCTGCTCCGACGCCGATCTACTGTAGGAGCGTGGCTTGTCCCGCGATCTGGCGCGCAGCGGCAGCAACACAATGAATGCGGTGTGTCAGCAGGCATGGCGTCGTGAGGTTTACAACTGCTTCGCAGCCGATGGCGGGACAAGCCACGCTCCTACATGTTTTGCGCGTGCCTGCACCTTTGCGTTCGGCCGCCAACCGGCTTCCGCACCACCACAATGTTTGTGAATCGACGCAGATCCACTGTGGGAGCGTGGCTTGTCCCGCGATCTGGCGCGCAGCGGCAGCAATACAATGAATGCGGTGTGTCAGCAGGCATGGCGTCGTGAGGTTTACAACTGCTTCGCAGCCGATCGCGGGACAAGCCACGCTCCTACATGTTTTGCGTGTGCCTGCACCTTTGCGTTCGCCGCAAACCGGTGGTGCGGATGCCCACGATCTCGCGGTCGCCGCAGATCTACTGTAGGAGCGCGCTTGCCCGCGAATGCGATCTGCCTGTGCCATCAACTTTGCCTGACCCACCGCGTTCGCGGGCAAGCGCGCTCCTACAGGTTGTGCGCTGGCCGTGGATTTGCGTTCGCCGCCAATCGTTTTGCCCGCAACCGAGATTTCCTGCTCCGACGCCGATCCACTGTAGGAGCGTGGCTTGTCCCGCGATCGGCTGCGCAGCAGTCGTGAAACTTGACGCTCTGGTCATGCCTGACACACCTCTTGCACCGATTTACTGCCGCTGCGCGCCAGATCGCGAGCAAGCTCACTCCTACAGGTTCCGCGGCGTCCAAAGCATTCAGCGCAGACCAAAAGCCGTGCCTGACCGTGCGCAGATTCCGAGCCGGACGAAGATCAATGTAGGAGTGAGCTTGCTCGCGAAAGCGGTCTGCCTGTGCCATCAATATCGCCTGACCCGCCGCATTCGCCAGCAAGCCGGCTCCCACAGGTTTTGCGCAGGCCGTCGGATTTTGCGTTCGCCGCCCATCGATTTGCCCGCAACCGCGATTTCCTGCTCCGACGCCGATCTACTGTAGGAGCGCGCTTGCCCGCGAAGGCGGTCTGCCTGTGCCGTCAATGTCGCCTGACCCGCCGCATTCGCGGGCAAGCGCGCTCCTACAGGTTGTGCGCTGGCCGTTGGATTTTGCATTCGACGCCCATCGATTTGCCCGCAACCGAGATTTCCTGATCCGACGCAGCTCTACTGTGGGAGCGCGCTTGCCCGCGAAGGCGGTCTGCCTGTGCCGTCAATGTCGCCTGACCCGCCGCATTCGCCAGCAAGCCGGCTCCCACAGGTTCTCTGCATGACGCCGAACTCCCGGCCAACGCCGATCCACTGTAGGAGTGAGCTTGCTCGCGAAGGCGGTCTGCCTGTGCCATCAATGTCGCCTGACCCACCGCATTCGCGGGCAAGCTGAACTGGCTTAATGATTTTGGACATCTCAATCGGGCGCTAAGATAGCGCCCAAATCCGAGGTGTTATGGGCATGCGTACTTCTTACTCGAACGAATTCAAACTCAAAGCAGCGGCCATGGTGCTGGACGAGGGACAATCGGTCCCTGAAGTCTGCGACAACCTCAGCATTGGCCGAACCGCGCTGCGTCGCTGGGTCGAACAGGTGCGTGCGGAGCGCCAAGGCGCGACGCCTGTGGGCGCCAAGGCGATTACCGCCGAGCAACAGGAAATACAGCG
>NZ_FOHW01000049.1 GCF_900111735.1 Pseudomonas graminis
GTCTGAAACGGAGATGTCGAATGACCCACCGCATCGCGAGCAAGCTCACTCCTACAATAGATCACGGCAAAGCACGCGATCTTCCGCGCACACAGAATCTGTAGGAGCGCGCTTGCCCGCGAATGCAATTGGCCTGTGCCATTTATTTCGCCTGAATCACCGCGTTCGCGGGCAAGCGCGCTCCTACAGGGGATCTCGGCAAGGCAGGCAATCGTCGGCGTACTCCGAATCCGGAGCCGGCTTGCTGGCGAACCGGGCGTGACAGCTGACGGCGATGTGTCTGGACGGACGCCTTCGCCAGCAAGCCGGCTCCCACAGATCCCGTGCCTGACGCTGAACCTCGCCCAGTCGGATTCCCTGCAGGAGCGCGGCAAGGCAGGCAATCTTCGGCGCACACGAAATACGGAGGCGTAGCGAGCAAAATACGGGGATAAGCGTGAAGAAATTAATTTTCATGAATTGATATTTTTATCCTGCTTCGTGTAATTTAATTTTCATCACGAAATCAGAGATAACAATAATGCCAACCTGTGATCGTCCCGCCGCCGCTTTTCTTTCGCCGTTGATGGCGCTTGCAACACCTACTGCCGAGATCGTTTTCACCGCCTGGCTGCGCACCGGTTAACGCCCTGCGCGGTTGAGTCCTGCCTTTTAGCTCGACAGGATCAGCCCCGCCGCCGCCCTGGCCTCCTCATTCTCAGCAAGGAATCCGTTGCATGCCTCCGTCAACCGGCCTGTCTCTGTTGGTCTATGCCGCCGTCGCGATCATCGCCTTGATCGTGCTCATCGCGCGCTTTCGTCTCAACCCGTTCATCGTCATAACCCTGGTGTCCGTCGGCCTCGCGCTGGTCGCCGGCATGCCGGCCAACGCCGTCGTCGCGTCCTATGAGGGCGGCGTCGGCAAAACGCTGGGGCACATCGCACTGGTCGTGGCGCTGGGCACCATGCTCGGCAAAATGATGGCCGAGTCCGGCGGCGCCGAGCAGGTGGCGCGCACCTTGATCGACCGCTTCGGCGAGCGCAACGCGCACTGGGCCATGGTCTGCATCGCCTTTTTGGTGGGGCTGCCGCTGTTCTTCGAAGTGGGCTTCGTGCTGCTGGTGCCGATCGCGTTCACCGTCGCCCGCCGGGTTGGCGTGTCGATTCTGATGGTCGGCCTGCCGATGGTCGCCGGCCTGTCGGTGGTCCATGCCCTGGTGCCACCGCACCCGGCCGCGATGCTGGCGGTGCAGGCCTATCAGGCGTCGGTCGGCCAGACGCTGTTCTACGCCATCCTCATCGGCATCCCCACCGCGATCATCGCCGGCCCGGTCTACGCGCGCTTTATTGTGCCGCACATTCATTTGCCCGATGAAAACCCGCTGGCCAAGCAGTTTCTCGACCGTGAACCCCGCGCTCAACTGCCGAGCTTCGGCATTACCATGGCGACCATTCTGCTGCCGGTGGTGCTGATGCTGCTGGGTGGCTGGGCCAACCTGATTGCCACGCCGGGCAGCGGCTTCAACAGCTTTCTGCTGTTCATCGGCAACTCGGTGATCGCCCTGCTGCTGGCCACGTTGCTAAGCTTCTGGACCCTGGGCATTGCCCAGGGTTTCTCACGGGATTCAATCCTCAAATTCACCCAGGAATGCCTGGCACCAACGGCCAGTATCACGTTGCTGGTCGGTGCCGGCGGCGGTCTGAACCGGATTCTCGTCGACAGCGGCGTGACCAACGAGATCGTCGGGCTGGCGCAGGACTGGCATCTGTCGCCGCTGCTGATGGGCTGGCTGTTCGCCGCACTGATGCGCGTCGCGACCGGCTCGGCCACGGTGGCGATGACCACTGCTTCCGGCATCGTGGCCCCCGTGGCGCTGGGCCTGGGTTACCCCCATCCAGAGCTGCTGGTGCTGGCGACCGGCGCCGGCTCGGTGATTTTTTCCCACGTCAACGACGGCGGGTTCTGGCTGATCAAGGAGTACTTCAACATGACCGTGGCCCAGACTTTCAAAACGTGGACGGTGCTGGAAACGCTGATTTCGGTGATCGCTTTCGTCCTGACCCTCGGGCTGGCGCAGGTGATCTGAGTGGACATTCTTTACCAGATCCGCGCCCGTCAGGACTCCTTCAGCGCTGGCGAAGGGCGCATCGCCAGACTGGTGCTCAGCGACGTGGCGTTTGCCGCCAGCGCCAGTCTTGACGACCTCGCCGCCCGCGCCGAGGTCAGCAGCGCCACCCTGTCACGCTTCGCCCGCACGGTGGGCTGCAAGGACCTGCGCGACCTGCGCCTGCAACTGGCCCAGGCCAGCGCCGTGGGCAACCGCTTCCTCACCCCGGAGCAGGCGCCGGAACAGTCGGCTTTTTTCACCCAGATCGTCGGCGACATTGAATCTACCCTGCGTCAGCACCTGGCCGGTTTCGATGAATCACGCTTCCAGGCGGCGGTGGCCCTGTTGACGCCGGCGCGGATGATTCACAGCTTCGGCATGGGCGGCGCCTCCAGCCTGTGCAGCGAAGAATTGCAGACCCGCCTGGTGCGCCTCGGCTACCCGATTGCCGCCAGCCGCGACCCGGTGATGATGCGCCTGATCGCTGCGACCCTCGGCCCGGAGCACAGCGTCAGTGTCTGCTCACTGAGCGGGCGCACCCCTGAACTGCTGGACGCGGTGGATCTGGCCCGCAGCTATGGCGCGAAGATTCTCGCCATCACCCTGCCCGGCTCACCGTTGGCGGAGCGTGCGGATGTCGTGCTGCCACTGCAGATCGCCGAAACCAATTTCATCTATAAACCCACGGCCGCGCGCTACGGCATGCTGCTGACCATCGACGTGCTGGCAACCGAACTGGCGCTGACGGCGCCCGACGCCAACCGCGAACGGCTGCGGCGGATCAAGCTCGCGCTGGATGACTACCGCGGCGGCGACGACGGCCTGCCCCTTGGAGACTGACCCCATGCTTTACGACCTGATCATTCGCGACGCGCTGGTGATCGACGGCAGCGATACCCCCGGCTACCGCGCCGACGTGGCCCTCGGCGACGGGCGCATCCAGCGCATCGGCGACCTCGACGACGTCTCCGCCCGCGAGGAGATCAACGCCGCCGGCCGCGTGCTGGCGCCGGGTTTCATTGATGTGCACACCCACGACGACACCGTGGTGATTCGCCAGCCGGCGATGCTGCCGAAGATCACCCAGGGCGTGACCACGGTGATCGTCGGCAACTGCGGCATCAGTGCCTCGCCGGTTTCGCTGGCGGGCGATCCGCCGGATCCGATGAACCTGTTGGGCCCCGCTGCCGCGTTCGTTTATCCACGCTTCAGCGACTACCGCAACGCAGTGGACGCGGCGCGCCCGGCGGTCAATGTGGCGGCGCTGATCGGCCATACCGCGCTGCGCAGCAATCACATGGACGATCTTTTTCGAACGGCGCGCGCTGATGAAATCAGCGCCATGCGCGGGCAGTTGCGCGACAGCCTGGCCGACGGCGCGCTGGGCCTGTCCACCGGTCTGGCCTATGCCTCGGCGTTCTCGGCTGAAACCGACGAAGTCAAACAGCTGGCCGAGGAGCTCACGGCGTTCGGCGCGGTGTACACGACGCACCTGCGCAGCGAGTTCGAGCCGGTATTGGAGGCCATGGACGAGGCGTTCGCAATTGGACGTCACGCGAAATCGCCGGTGGTGATTTCCCACCTGAAATGCGCGGGCGCGGGCAATTGGGGTCGCAGCCCGCAGTTACTCGCGTCCCTGGAAAACGCCGCGCTGACCCACCCGGTGGGCTGCGATTGCTATCCCTATGCGGCCAGTTCTTCGACGCTGGATTTGAAACAGGTCACCGATGCGTTTCCGATCACCATCACCTGGTCGACGCCGCACCCCGACCAGGGCGGCCGCGAGCTGAAGGACATCGCCGCCGATTGGGGCCTGTCGCTGGAGGACACCGCGCGCAAGCTGCAGCCCGCCGGCGCCGTGTATTACGGCATGGACGAGAACGACGTGCAGCGGATCATGAAACACCCGCTGTCGATGATCGGTTCGGACGGTCTGCCGGAAGACCCGTTTCCGCACCCGCGCCTGTGGGGTGCGTTTCCCCGGGTGCTCGGGCATTTCAGTCGGGATCTGGGGTTGTTTGCGCTGCACACTGCCGTGCACAAGATGACCGGACTGACCGCCACGCGCTTCGGTCTGCACGATCGCGGGTTCGTGCGCGAAGGGTATTGCGCGGATCTGGTGCTGTTCAACGCGGACACCGTGCGCGATGTGGCGGATTTCAAAGAACCCCGGCGCGCGGCCGAGGGCATCGATGCGGTGTGGGTGAACGGGCATTTGAGCTATGCCGAGGGCAAAGCGCAGGGGGAACGGCAAGGGAGGTTCTTGCCGAGGAGTGGGTCGCTGGTGGGTGGGTTTGATTCAGTAGGACCGGCTTTAGCCGTGAAGGCGCACATGTAGACGCCATCAATTCGGTGGTGTCACGCATGACGCCTTCCCGGCTGAAGCCGGTCCCACTAAGACATCGGAGGCGGGTTTAGCCCACCACCACCCCACGGCACTCGCCAAACCCGATGCTCACTTCTCCCTCCTTGCGGCAGCGCGCTTTGAGGATCACCTCGTCGCCTGCCTCCAGAAAGGTCCGGGTCTCACCGTTGGGCAGCTCGATCGGGTGTTTTCCGCCCTCGGTCATCTCCAGAAGGCTGCCGAGCTGGCCGGGCTGCGGGCCTGACAAGGTGCCGGTGCCGAACAGATCGCCCGCTTGCAGCTTGCAGCCGTTGACGCTGTGGTGGGCCACCATCTGCGCGACGGTCCAGTACATGTTCAGCGTGTTGCTCAGGGACAGGCGCTGGGGCGCGACACCCTGCTCCTTCATCTGCGCGGTGAGCAGCAGCACTTCCAGCTCGATGTCCAGCGCACCACCGGCCTGATCCTGCTCGTCGAACAGATAGGCCATCGGCTGCGGGTCTCCCTCGGGACGCGCCGGTTGCGCCGCGCGGAACGGCGCCAGGGCTTCGGCCGTGACCACCCACGGCGAGATGCTGGTGGCGAAACTCTTCGACAGAAACGGCCCCAGCGGCTGGTATTCCCAGGCCTGCAGGTCCCGGGCCGACCAGTCGTTCAGCAGACAGAAACCGGCGATGTGCTCCCCCGCCTTGCCGATGGCGACGGGCTCGCCGGCCTCGTTGCCCTGGCCAATCCACACACCGACTTCCAGCTCGTAATCCAGGCGCTTGCTCGGCCCGAAATCAGGCGCATCTGCACCCGGTTTCAAGGTCTGCCCGCTGGGGCGTTTGACCGGCATCCCGGACACTCCCAACGTCGACGCCCGCCCGTGGTAAGCAATCGGCACGTACTTGTAGTTTGGCAGCAACGGGTTGTCCGGGCGGAACAGCTTGCCCACGTTCATCGCGTGATGAATGCCGACGTAGAAGTCGGTGTAGTCGCCGACCTGTGCCGGCATGTGCATCCGGCAGTCAGCCATTGGCACCAGCAGACGCTCACCCATGGCCTGCAAACACTCACGCTGCAGGTTCTTTTCATCGAGCAGGTGCAGCAACTCGTGACGCAGCGCCTGCCGCGACGAACCGCCCAGGGCGAAAAAGTCGTTCAGCTGCCCTCGGCAGGCGGCCTCCACCGCCACGCGCGCGGCACCGTGGAACAAGCTGGCCTCAAGGGCCGTTTGCAGGTCGAGAATGAAATCGCCGATGGCCACGCCGCCACGCTTGCCGAAACCGGGGCGGCTGAACACGCCCAGGGGCAGGTTTTGCAGGGGGAAATCGGGATGGTCGTTGGCGCTGGAAACCCAGCTGCGCGGGTGCTGTGAAGTGCTCATCGTTGGCTGTCCGTGTCGAGAGGCTTGAACGTTCTGGCGATGCCATCCCAGCAGGCATCGTAGTCGCTTTGCAACTGCGGGCATTCCAGCGCGTGATAGCTGGGGCGCAGGACTTTACCGGTCTCGAACATGAACGCCATGGTCTGTTCGATCTTGTGCGGCCTGAGCTCGGCGGCGATGGCCTTCTCGGCGCTGGCGTTGTCCGGACCGTGGGCACTCATGCAGTTGTGCAGCGACGCGCCGCCGGGCATGAAGCCTGCGGCCTTGGCGTCGTAAGCGCCATCGATCAAGCCCATGAATTCGTTCATCAGGTTGCGGTGGAACCACGGTGGCCGGAAGGTGTTTTCCGCCACCATCCAGCGCGGCGGGAAGATCACGAAATCGACGTTGGCCTGACCGTCGACAACGCCGGGCGATGTCAGCACGGTGAAGATCGACGGATCGGGATGGTCGTAACTCACGGTCCCCAAGGTGTTGAACAGGCGCAGATCGTATTTATACGGGACGTTGTTGCCATGCCACGCGACGACATCGAAGGGGGAATGACCCAGCGTGGTGGTCCACAGTTCGCCGAGAAATTTCTGCACCAGCACGGTGGGCTGTGCGCTGTCTTCAAAATGCGCGTGAGGCACCTGGAAATCCCGGGGATTGGCCAGGCCGTTGCTGCCGATCGGGCCGAGGTCAGGCAGGCGCAGGGCGCAGCCGTGGTTCTCGCAGATATACCCCCGCGCTGTGCCGTCGAGCAGCTCGACGCTGAATTTCAAACCTCGGGGCAGCACGGCGATTTCCTGCGGTTCAATGTCCAGCAGGCCCAGCTCGGTGGTGATGCGCAATCGCCCCTGCTGGGGAACGATCAGCCACTCGCCGTCGGCGCTGAAGAATACGCGCTGCATGGAGCGGTTAGCGGTGTAGACGTAGACGCTCACGCCCTCGGCCTGCTCGGCGGACGAGGTGCTGGCCAGCGGGTGCAGGCCATCGATGAAATCGGTGGGTTCGGCGGGGATGTCGAAGGCATTCCAGCGCAGCCGATTGGGTGTCACGGGGCCTTGCTGCTGGCCGGTAATCTGCCGCTCCACGCGCTGATAACGAGGGTGCGCGGCGGAAGGTTGAATGCGGTAGAGCCAGGAGCGCCGGGCTTCGGCGCGGGGGACAGTGAACGCGGTCCCGGAGAATTGTTCGGCGTAGAGGCCCAGCGGGTGACGCTGCGGCGAGTTCTGCCCGTGGGGCAAACCGCCCGGCATCGCCTCGCTGCTGAATTGATTGCCGAAGCCGTGCTGGTAGCGCAGGGGCTCGGACCGGGGTGCTGTCGACATGACGACCTCTTATTTTTGGTGACCCGCTTTTTGTCTGCTATCTACCGGCGAGCAACGGTTTAGGTGTAGGAGTGAGCTTGCTCGCGATCTGATCATCTCAGCGAACTTATCGCTTACAGACATAACGCTATCGCGAGCAAGCTCACTCCTACACACTCCCGCCGCTTATGCGTAACTAGTTTACGCATAACGTAATTTGAGTTTGCAGAAGGGTCAAGCTATAAAGCAGCCTTTCCAGACCGGGGGCCTCCCTTGCCATGACCGATGATTCCACCCCCGCCACGGCGCCACGCCAGCAGAAAGTCCAGTCGGCAGAAGTCGGCGTCGGCATCCTCAAAGCGCTGGCCGAACTGGCGCCCGCCACCTCGCTGTCGAAACTCGCTGAATACGTCGGGATGCCGGCCAGCAAGGTGCACCGCTACCTACAAGCCCTGGTGGACAGCGGTTTTGCCGAGCAGGACCCGGCCAGCAATCACTACCGTCTGGGGCGTTCGGCGCTGCAGGTCGGACTGGCCGCGTTGAGCCAGCTGGATGTGCTGAAGATTTCCGCGCCGGCGCTGATCGCCCTGCGCGACGAACTCAACGAAACCTGCTTTCTGGCGGTGTGGGGCAACAAGGGCCCGACGGTTGTGTACGTCGAGCAGTCGCTGGGGGCGGTCACCCTGGTCACGCAGATCGGCTCGGTGCTGCCGCTGCTCAGTTCGTCCACCGGACTGGTGTTCGACACCTTTCTGTCGCCGACCGAAACCGCCGCACTGAGGGAGGCGGAATCGGCCTCGTTGAACGCGGCGCAGTTGCAGGAGATCGATCGGCATCTCCAAGAGATCCGCAGCACCGGGGTGCATCAGATTCATGGAATGTTGATGGCCGGCGTCAACGCAGTGTCGTCGCCGGTGTTTGCCATGGGCAACAAGCTGGTGGGTGTGGTGACGGTGGTGGGTTCGGCGTCGGTGTTTACCGATCAGCGTCAGGCTATTGCCGCACAGAAACTGCTGCACACGGCCCAGGCGATCAGCGCGCGGATGGGTGGAGAAATGCTGCAGCTGGCGTGATTCTCCTGGATCATGGTCTTACTGTAGGAGTGAGCTTGCTCGCGAAGACGTCCTGACATCCGCTAAAATTTCGGCGGTTGAAATGCCCCTTCGCGAGCAAGCTCACTCCTACAGCTATCGGGTTAACACGTGACTATGAGACGTCGGCCTCATTCCACTGCCAACACGCCCCGCCGCACTTGATCCCGCTCGATCGACTCGAACAACGCCTTGAAATTCCCCTCGCCAAAACCATCGTCGCCCTTGCGCTGGATAAATTCGAAGAACACCGGCCCCATCAGGGTTTCCGAGAAGATCTGCAGCAACAGACGCTTGTTTCCGCCTTCGGAATTGCCGTCCAGCAGAATCCCCCGCGCCTTGAGCTCGTGCTCGGGTTCGCCGTGGTTGGGCAGACGGCCTTCGAGCATTTCGTAATAGGTTTCCGGCGGCGGGGTCATGAAGCGCATGCCCAGCGCCTTGAGCCGGTCCCAGGTGTCGATCAGGTCTTCGGTGAAGAACGCGACGTGCTGAATCCCTTCGCCGTTGAACTTCATCAAGAACTCCTCGATCTGCCCGGCGCCTTTGGACGACTCTTCGTTCAGCGGGATGCGGATCATGCCGTCCGGCGCGGTCATCGCTTTCGAGGTCAGGCCGGTGTACTCGCCCTTGATGTCGAAGTAGCGCAGCTCGCGGAAGTTGAACAGCTTCTCGTAGAAGTTCGCCCAGTAGGCCATTCGGCCGCGGTAGACGTTATGGGTCAGGTGATCGATGAATTGCAGGCCGGCGCCCTTGGGGTGGCGCTCGACGCCTTCGATGAACACGAAGTCGATGTCGTAGATCGAGGTGCCTTCACCGAAACGGTCGATCAGGTACAACGGCGCGCCACCAATGCCCTTGATCGCCGGCAGGCGCAGTTCCATGGGGCCGGTGCCGATTTCCACGGGCTGCGCGCCGAGTTCCAGTGCGCGCTTGTAGGCCATTTGCGAATCCTTGACCCGGAACGCCATGCCGCACACCGAAGGACCGTGCTCCGCAGCGAAGTAGGACGCTTCGCTATTGGGCTCGTTGTTGAGGATGATGTTGATCGCACCCTGGCGGTACAGCGACACGTTCTTGGAACGGTGATGGGCAACTTTGGTGAAGCCCATGATCTGGAACACTGGCTCCAGCACATTGGGGGTAGGCGAGGCGAATTCGATGAATTCAAAGCCCATCAGGCCCATCGGGTTTTCGTAGAGATCAGTCACGGTCTTGCTCCTGCTAAAAAGTGAGAGGCACAGCGGCTCGGATCACGATTCAGCGGGTGGCGCGCAGGAAATCCCCCGCACACTGCGGGCGAGGAAGTCGCCGAAGATCAATTGCAGACCGAAGCTTTTCATGGGGGAAAGATTACTCCGGCTTGTCAGATTGCGCATCGGGATGGGCGGTCAGAAACGCGGGGTGCTGCAACGCCAGGGCTTCGACCCGGCAAATACGCGGGTACGCGCCCATGTCCACGTTGAAGCGTCGTGCCGCATAGACCTGGGGCAGTAGATACACATCGGCCAGGCCGACGGCTCCGAAACAAAACTCAGTGTCGCCAATCAGGGCTTCCACGGCGGCGAAGCCTTCGCTGATCCAGTGGCCGATCCACGCCGTCACATCGCCCTCGTCGTGGCCCATGCCGCGCAGGCGGTTGAGCACCGCGACATTGTGCAGCGGATGAATGTCGCATCCGATCAGGGCAGCGACCTGCCGATGGCGCGCGCGATCGAGCAGCGCGTCAGGGAGCAATGCAGGTTCGGGGGAGAATTCTTCGAGGTATTCGATGATCGCCATGGACTGGATGATCACCTCACCGCCGTCCACCCTCAGAGCGGGAACGCGGCCCTGGGGGTTGATCGCCAGGTAGTCAGGCTGGTGGTGTTCACCGCCTTCGCGGATCAGGTTGACCGGCAGCGCATCGAACGCAAGACCTTTCAGCGCCAGGGCAATGCGCACCCGGTAGCTCGAGGTCGATCGGTAGTAGGTGAAAAGATCCACGGGAATGGCCTGTTATTGTTGTTTTGGTTTTTCACTCCGGCGTAAGCGGCTTACGCAATGCGTAAACTGCGGCAATGCGGGATGGCTGTCAAGCCAGGGACTGCCCCGGTGAATCTTCGACATGGCTCAAGCCCAGCCCTCCAGCCGCAAAGTGGCGCGCACCAGTCGTTGCTCCTCGCTTTCGATCTCCCGCAGGTTGTCGCAGATGTTCTGGATGTGCGCCACCGCCGCCTTGCGCGCCTGCTCGGGCAAACGCCCGGTCACTGCGTTGTAGAGCCGGGCGTGGTGGCGGTCGATCTGGCGCTTCTGGGCATCACGGTGATACAGGTTGTTGACCGAGGCGAATACCGTGTTGAGCAGCAGATCCGTCAATGAACGCAGGGTCTGCACCAGCACCGGGTTGTGCGACGCTTCGCAGATGGCCAGGTGAAAAGCATGGTCGAGCCGTGCGTGCTCAGAGGCCGGCAACGGGTGGTCATGACCGGCCACCAGTGCGTCGTAGGCCCGGGTGATCAGCACAAAGTCCGCGTCAGTGCCGCGCAGCGCCGCCAGTCGGGCGGACTCCCCTTCCAGCAGGCTGCGCACTTCAAACAGGTCGTACAGAGTACGTGGCTGAGAGGCGAACAAGTGCATCAGCGGCGAAGTGGGGGTCAGCCCGAGCCCGCCCATTTGCGCAACGAACGAGCCCTTGCCCTGGCGGGTTTCGATGATGCCCCTAGCGCGCAGTAACTGCAGCCCTTCGCGCAGCGCAGTGCGCGACACTCCCAGCTTTTCGGTCAGCCTCCGTTCGGAGGGCAGTAGCTGACCGACCTTGAGCACCCCGTCGACAATCAGCCGCTCAATGCGCTCGCTGACCACATCGGCGACCTGCTGCGGACGTTTGTGTGGGGTTTTGGGTTGGGTTTGGTGCTGGGTGGCTTCCATGGTTCAGTTTCCTCTGGGGTGGAACCGGGCCGGCTTGCCGAGGGCGAACCGAACAGCAGGTTCTGCGGCGGACCTGGATTCATCACTCACCGCAAAACCAGTGTAGGAGCGCGCTTGCCCGCGAAAGCGTCGGCACATCCAGCTCATCTTTGCCTGACAAATCGCTATCGCGGGCAAGCGCGCTCCTACACGAAATCCACGACGTCCATGACAGCGGGATCCGCTCATCACTGGTAGGACCTCCTGCCGACACGAAATCAGTGAACAACTCGACTCTCTCTAAACCATTGATAAAATGAGGTATTTAAGGATATATCTCGGATCATTCCGCGCGAAACTGGTTCGACCACTGCTCCGCCCAGTAGACACTAAGCCCCGCTGAGCCAATGATGCAAGCCAGCTATTTACGTTCCGCCACGGAACGGGCCTCCAATAAAAACAAAACAGGGTTGCGAACCCACCATGAATATCCTGTACGACGAACGGGTCGACGGCGTTCTGCCGGTCATCGACAAACAACAGCTTCTCGACGCGCTGCAATCCCGCCTGCCTGATCTGGACATCCTCCACCGCGAGGAAGAACTGCGCCCCTACGAATGCGACGGCCTCTCCGCCTATCGCACGACGCCGATGCTGGTGGTGCTGCCCCAACGCATCGAGCAGGTGCAGACGCTGCTGAAGGTCTGCCATGAGCGCGGTGTGCCGGTAGTGGCGCGCGGTGCCGGGACCGGACTGTCAGGCGGCGCACTGCCCCTGGAAAAAGGCGTGTTGCTGGTGATGGCGCGCTTCAACAAAATCCTCCACATCGACCCCGCCGGGCGCTATGCCAGGGTGCAGCCCGGCGTGCGCAATCTGGCTATCTCCCAGGCCGCCGCGCCCTATGACCTTTATTACGCGCCGGACCCCTCTTCGCAAATTGCCTGTTCCATCGGCGGCAACGTCGCGGAAAACGCCGGCGGCGTGCATTGCCTGAAATACGGCCTGACCGTGCACAACCTGCTCAAGGTCGACATCCTCACGGTCGAGGGCGAGCACATGGTGCTGGGCTCCGACGCGCTGGATTCACCGGGTTTCGACCTCCTCGCACTGTTCACCGGCTCGGAAGGCATGCTCGGCGTGATCACCGAAGTCACGGTCAAACTATTGCCCAAACCCCAGGTGGCGAGGGTATTGCTGGCCGCTTTCGACTCGGTGGAAAAAGCCGGTCGCGCGGTCGGTGACATCATTGCCGAGGGCATCATCCCCGGCGGCCTGGAAATGATGGACAACCTGGCCATTCGCGCCGCCGAAGACTTCATTCACGCCGGCTACCCGGTCGACGCCGAAGCCATCCTGCTGTGCGAACTGGACGGCGTAGAAGCTGACGTTCACGCCGATTGCGACCGGGTCCGCGCCGTGCTGGAAAACGCCGGTGCGACCGAAATCCGTCAGGCAAAAGACGAAGCCGAACGTGTGCGCTTCTGGGCCGGGCGCAAGAACGCCTTCCCGGCGGTCGGTCGGCTGTCGCCGGATTACTACTGCATGGACGGCACCATCCCGCGTCGGGAATTGCCCGGCGTACTGAAGGGCATTACCGCGCTGTCGGAAGAATACGGCCTGCGCGTCGCCAACGTTTTCCACGCCGGCGACGGCAACATGCACCCGCTGATCCTCTTCGATGCCAATCAACCCGGTGAACTGGATCGCGCCGAAGCATTGGGCGGAAAGATTCTGGAGCTGTGCGTGAAAGTCGGCGGCAGCATCACTGGCGAGCACGGCGTGGGCCGCGAGAAGATCAATCAGATGTGTGCGCAGTTCAACAGTGACGAGCTGACGTTGTTTCACGCCGTAAAAGCCGCGTTCGATCCGGCCGGCACCCTCAACCCCGGCAAGAACATCCCGACCCTGCACCGCTGCGCCGAATTCGGTGCCATGCACGTGCACATGGGCAAACTGCCCTTCCCTGAACTGGAGCGTTTCTGATGGATGCCCAACGTCAGCCCGCCTTCGTGGCCCAGGACCGTGATGCCAGTGACGCGCTGCTGGAACAGGTCAACCAGGCGATTCAATCCGCCCAGCCGCTGCGCATCCGGGGTGCCAACAGCAAGGCATTCCTCGGTCGCGAGGTCGCCGGGGAAGTGCTGGATACACGCATCCACAGTGGCATCGTCACCTACGACCCGACCGAACTGGTGATCACCGCCCGCGCCGGCACGCCGTTGTCGGTGCTGAATGCCGCGCTGGAGGAAGCCGGGCAGATGCTGCCCTGCGAACCGCCGAGCTACAGCCATGGCGATGCAGGCGACAGCGGCGCAGGCGATGGAACCGTCGGCGGGATGGTCGCGGCCGGCTTGTCCGGGCCGCGCAGGCCGTGGTCAGGCTCGGTGCGGGATTTCGTCCTGGGCACGCGGGTGATCACCGGCCTGGGCAAGCATTTGCGCTTCGGCGGCGAAGTGATGAAAAACGTCGCCGGTTACGACCTGTCGCGCCTGATGGCGGGCAGTTTTGGTTGCCTGGGCCTGATCACCGAAGTCTCGTTGAAAGTCCTGCCCAAGCCGCGACTGTGCACCAGCATTGCGCTGGAGATGGACAGCGCCACCGCCCTCGCCCGCCTGGCGCAGTGGGGTCAGGAACCGCTGCCGATCAGCGCCGCCAGCCACGACGGTCGCGTGCTGCGCTTGCGTCTCGAAGGCGGCGAAGGCTCGGTCGCGGCGGCCCATGACCGCCTCGGCGGCGAATCCATCGACCCGGCTTACTGGCGCGCGCTGAACGAACACCGCCTGGAATTCTTCACCGATGGCCGTCCCCTGTGGCGCCTGTCATTGCCCATCAGCACGGCGGCGCTGGACCTGCCGGGAGATCAACTGATCGACTGGGCCGGCGCGCAACGCTGGCTGAAATCCGACGCCAGTGCCAGCGAGATTCGCCGCATCGCCAGCGCTGCAGGTGGTCACGCCACCTGTTACAGCCATGGCCTCGACGACAGCCCGTTTCAGCCGTTGGCCACGCCATTGCTGCGCTACCACCGCCAGCTCAAGGCGCAACTCGATCCGCACGGAATGTTCAATCCGGGCCGAATGTACGCGGAGATCTGAACCATGCAGACGACCCTGAGCGAACACGCCAAGAGCCTGCCCCGTGGCGAAGAAGCGGAAAGCATTCTGCGCAGCTGCGTGCACTGCGGTTTCTGCAACGCCACTTGCCCGACCTATCAGTTGCTCGGCGACGAACTGGACGGACCGCGCGGGCGCATCTACCTGATCAAGCAAGTGCTGGAAGGCAAGGAAGTCACCGAAAAAACCCAGCTGCACCTCGACCGCTGCCTGTCCTGCCGCAACTGTGAAACTACCTGCCCTTCCGGCGTCGACTACCACAACCTGCTGGACATCGGCCGCGAAGTGGTCGACGCCGCCGTGCCGCGCCCGCTCGGCCAACGGGTGCTGCGCGACAGCCTTCGCGCCGTAGTGCCAAACGCCGGCTTGTTCAAATCCCTGACCCAGTTGGGCAACTCGTTCAGGCCACTGTTGCCTGGCGCACTGAAAACCAAGCTGCCAGGCAACATCCGCCCGGCCAAGACTCGGCCGACCCGGCAGCACGCGCGGCAGATGCTCATCCTCGAGGGCTGCGTGCAACCCGGTTTGTCGCCCAACACAAACGCCGCCACAGCCCGAGTGCTGGATCGACTGGGCATCAGCGTCACATCCATCGCCCAGGCCGGTTGCTGCGGGGCCGTGGATTACCATTTGAATGCCCAGGAACAAGGCCTGCAGCGGGCGCGGCGCAACATTGATGCGTGGTGGCCGAGCATTCAGGCCGGTGCCGAGGCCATCGTGCAGACCGCCAGCGGCTGCGGTGCCTTCGTCAAGGATTACGGTCACCTGCTGCGCAACGACCCGGCCTACGCACAAAAGGCGGCGGCGATCAGCGAACGCACCAAGGATCTGGTCGAAGTGCTGCGCGCCGAACCCCTTGAACAGCTCGGCGGGTGCACGCGGCAGACCCTGGCCTTCCATTGCCCGTGTACGCTGCAGCACGCGCAGAAACTCGGCGGCGCTGTGGAGTCGGTGTTGACCCGACTGGGCTTCAATCTGACACCCGTGCCCGACAGTCACTTATGCTGCGGGTCGGCCGGCACCTACTCGATCACCCAGCCAGTGCTGGCGAAACAGCTGCGCGACAACAAAATGAACGCGCTGGAAAGCGGCAACCCGGATGTGATCGCGACGGCCAACATTGGCTGTCAGACCCATCTGGCCAGCGCCAATCGGACACCGGTCAAACACTGGATCGAACTCATCGAGGACGCCTTGCCTCCAAGTTGATTGCAGGCGCCCTGGCTCCGTTTCAGACCGACACTCATGACACCCTTTGCCCTTCAGGAGAACTGCATGAAAACCAAATCCGTACTGACCCAGACCGACGTCACCCAGATCCTCGCTGCGGCACGCACCGAGGCGCAGAACAATGGCTGGGCAGTGTCCATTGCCGTGACGGATGACGGCGGTCACCTGCTGGGCTTCGAGCGTCTCGACGGCTGCGCGCCCATCGGTGGCTACATCGCCATCGAAAAAGCCCGCACCTCGGCGCTGGGTCGCCGCGAATCCAAGGGCTATGAGGAAATGGTCAACGGCGGCCGCACCGCATTCGTCACCGCCCCGCTGCTGACCTCGCTGGAAGGCGGCGTACCGATCATCATCGACGGCGAGACCATCGGCGCGGTGGGTGTGTCCGGGGTGAAGGCTGATCAGGATGCGCAAGTGGCCAAGGCCGGTGTTGCAGTGGTGAGCGCGCAGTAACGCCCCCAGCGATCGCCTGCAGCAACACTGCAGACCCAATTCATGATGGAGACCCCAGATGACCGAATTCGTCAATTGCCACAACCTTAAAGTGGCGGCCAACCTCAAGCGCTTCGTCGACGAGGAAGTGATTCCCGGCACAGGCCTGACCCCGGAACTGTTCTGGGCCGATTTCGATTCACTGGTCCACGACCTCGCGCCGGTCAATCGCGAACTGCTGAAAGAGCGCGACCGCATACAGGCGCAGCTGGACAAGTGGCACAAGTCCAATCCCGGCCCGGTCACCGACATGCCGGCGTACATCGCGTTTCTGGACAGCATCGGCTATCTCAAGCAGGTGCCGGCGGAGGTCAAGGTCTCCACCAACAAAGTCGATATCGAGGTCAGCGAGCAGGCCGGCCCGCAACTGGTGGTGCCCGCCGCCAACGCCCGTTACGCCCTGAACGCGGCCAATGCACGCTGGGGTTCGCTGTACGACGCGTTGTACGGCACCGATGCGATTTCCTCCGCCAATGGCGCCGAAATCAAGGCGGGTTACAACCCGCTGCGGGGCGAGAAAGTCATCGCCTTCGCCCGCGCCCTGCTGGATGAAGCTGCGCCACTGGCGACCGGTTCCCACGTCGGCGCGAAGGCCTACGCGGTGGACAGCGGCGAGTTGCTGGTCACCCTCGCCGACGGCAGCCCGTCGCGCCTGGCCCAGCCCGAGAAATATGTGGGCTATCAGGGCGAGCCGCGCCAGCCGAATGCAATCCTGTTGAAGAACAACGGCCTGCACATCGAAATCCAGATCGACCCCGCCAGCCCGATCGGCGCCACTGATCCGGCCGGTATCAAGGACCTGCTGCTGGAAGCCGCCCTGTCGACCATCATCGACTGCGAAGACTCGGTCGCTGCCGTCGATGCCGACGACAAGCTGGTGATCTACCGCAACTGGCTGGGCCTGATGAAGGGCGACCTGACCGAAGCGCTGGTCAAGAACGGCAAGACCATCACCCGTCGCCTGAACGCCGACCGCCAGTACACCGCCGCCGATGGCAGCGCGATCACCCTGCACGGCCGCTCGCTGCTGTTCATCCGTAACGTTGGCCACCTGATGACCAACCCGGCGATTCTCTACGACGGTAACAAGGAAATCCCCGAAGGCATTCTCGACGGCGTCATCACCAGCCTGATCGCCTTGCACGACCTGCACAACCGCACCAACTCCCGCGCCGGCAGCGTGTACATCGTCAAACCGAAGATGCATGGTCCGGACGAAGTGGCGTTCGCCAACACGCTGTTCAGCCGCATCGAAGACGCGCTGAAGATCCCGCGCAACACCTTGAAGATGGGGATCATGGACGAGGAGCGGCGCACCAGCGTCAACCTCAAGGCGTGCATCGAAGCTGCATCGTCCCGGGTCGCGTTCATCAATACCGGCTTCCTCGACCGCACTGGCGACGAGATGCACAGTTCGATGGAGGCCGGGCCGATGCTGCGCAAGGGCGACATGAAAGCCACGCCGTGGATCAAGGCGTACGAGCGCAACAACGTGCTGGTCGGCCTGGCCTGCGGGCTGCGCGGCCGTGCGCAGATCGGTAAGGGCATGTGGGCGATGCCGGACCTGATGGCCGACATGCTCGAGCAGAAGATCGCGCACCCGAAATCCGGCGCCACCACGGCGTGGGTGCCCTCGCCAACGGCGGCCATCCTGCACGCGCTGCACTACCACAAAGTGGACGTGAAGGCGGTGCAGCAGGAGCTGGAACGGGTCGATCTGGACAGCATCAGCGAAGACATTCTGCTGGACCTGCTGACCATCCCCGTCGTCGAAAAAGCCGAGTGGAACGAGGATCAGATCCGCGAAGAAGTGGAAAACAACGCCCAGGGTCTGCTGGGTTATGTGGTGCGCTGGGTGGAGCAAGGCGTTGGCTGCTCCAAGGTGCCGGACATTCACAACGTTGGCCTGATGGAAGACCGCGCGACGCTGCGCATTTCCAGCCAGCACATCGCCAACTGGCTGCGCCACGGCGTGGTCACCGAGGACTATGTGAAAGACGCATTGAAACGAATGGCGAAGGTGGTCGACCGGCAAAACGCCGGGGACTCGGCTTATACGCCAATGGCGGGCAATTTCGAGAAATCAGTGGCCTTCCAGGCCGCCAGCTCGCTGGTGTTCAAAGGTCGCGAGCAGCCGAGCGGCTACACCGAACCGCTGTTGCACGAGTTCCGCCTGGCGTTCAAGAAGGCGCATTGATCCAAGGGTGCGAGCGAGCTACGTGCTCTCCCGCACCACCAGTTCAAACCCCAGATCCACCTGCGCTTCGTGAACCGTGCCGTCCAGCAAGCCGAGCAGTAACTGCGCGGCGCGCTGGCCGACCTGTTCGCGCGGGGTACGGATGGAGGTCAGGCGCGGGACCATGTGCGCCGAACCCGGCAGGTCGTTGAAGCCGATCAGCGACACTTGCTCCGGAATCCGGATGCCCCGCCGCAGGGCTTCCAGCGATGCGCCCTGGGCCAGGTCGTCGTTGCAGAAAAACACTCCGTCGACGTCCGGATGCGTTTCCATCAATCGGGCGAACAGCTCACTGCCCAGACCGATGGACGACGGCAGCGGCGACGCCATCTGCAACGCCTCGTCATACAGCCCTTCCTGCTCCAGCGCGCCGCGAAAGCCGACGCCGCGTTGAATCACCCGTGGATCCAGCTGCGCCGACACATACGCCAGTCGCCGCCGGCCGCGGCTCAACAGATGCCGCGCCGCCTCGGCACCGGCCTGTTGCTGGGAAAACCCCACGCACGGCTCGGCGCGGGTCGGGTCCAGCTCCATCATGTGCACGCAGGGGACGCCGCTGGACGCCAGCAATTGCTGCGCCGCCACGCTGCGATCAAAGCCGGTCAGCAAGATGCCGCGAGGCCGCTGGGACAGATGACTGCGCAGCAGGTTCTCTTCTTCTATAGGCGAGTAGTGATAATTGCCGATCACCACGTCCAGCCCGCGCGGCCGCAGAACCGTCTGAATGGCCTCGAGGGTTTCGATAAACAACTGGTTGGAAAGCGACGGTACCAGCACCACCACCGACTGACTGTGCGAAGACGCCAGCGCCCGGGCGGCAGGATTGGTGACATAGCCTAGACTCAGCGCAGCAGCGCGCACTTTTTCCACCAGTTCCGGTGCCACAGTGGCCACGCCACGCAGGGCCCGGGATGCGGTAATCGGCGAGACGGCGGCCAGTTTGGCGACTTCGTTGAGGGTGGGACGACCGGTGGAGCGGGAACCAATACGTGTCATGCGTTGCCAACTGATTGGAAGAAAGCTGCGGGGGTTGCGATTGTGTGGGATGGGCTCTAAGGTAGCGCTATCTCACGGAGGCCCGCAACTTTTCGATCGTCTAAACGACTGGATTGATGCATCTCATGGATCAGCGAGATACCCATAACAATGACTACACCTGGAAACAGTCTCGCCGGACTTGCACACCATTCGGCGAAGACAGCGCTGTCTCCGGGACGAGGTTTTTATGACTACTGCTCCACATGCAATTTCCGCCATCGTGGTAATGGGTGTTTCCGGCTGCGGCAAGAGTGCCGTCGGCGAGGCCATCGCTGAAAACAGCGGCGGCCGCCTGATCGAGGGTGATGCGTTCCATCCTCAAGCCAACATCGACAAGATGAGCGCGGGCCATCCCCTTGACGACAACGATCGTGCCGGCTGGCTGACCCGCCTCGGCGAAGAAGTTGCCGCCGCTGTAAAGAACGGCGAAAAGCCCGTTCTGACCTGCTCCTCCCTCAAACTCATCTACCGCGAACGCCTGCGTGCAGCCGTGCCGGAGCTGGGTTTCGTATTTCTGGAGCTGACCAAAGAACTCGCCAGCGAACGCTGCTCCCATCGCCCGGGGCACTTCATGCCTGCCAGCCTGGTAGACAGCCAGTTCGCGACCCTCGAACCTCCGTACAACGAGGACCGCACACTGGTGGTGGACGCGACCAAATCGATCGAGACCATCGGCAAGGAAGCGGCCCAATGGTGGCGCGAGTCCGGGTCCGCATCGCAAACCCCATCTGTCACCGCGCGCACCGGCTCTTGATCCTCGATCAGGCGTGAGCGGCAAAGGTAGCGCTGTCTCTGATGACGCTGCCCTCGCTCCACAGGGCAGAGAGCAACAGCGTTAAGCAGTAGCTCCAAAAAAACAAAATACAACGGAGAGACACCCCCATGTTTGGTATGACTCAAGACACGTATCTGCTGGTCGATGCGTTGGTGACCATCATTGGCCTTGTGCTTCTGATCACCAAGTTCAAAGTCCACCCCTTTATTGCATTGACCATCGCTGCCGGTTTTCTCGGGCTGACCTCCGGGATGCCGGTCGACAAAGTGATGAAATCGTTCCAGGACGGTTTCGGCGGCGTGCTGGGCTTCGTCGGTATCATCCTCGGCCTGGGCACCATGCTCGGCAAGCTGATGGCCGATTCCGGCGGTGCTGACCAGATCGCTCAGACCTTGATCCGTCGCTTCGGCAAGGACCGCGTGCACTGGGCCATGATGTTTTCGGCGTTTCTGGTGGGCATCCCGCTGTTCTTCGAAATCGGCTTCGTGCTGCTGATCCCGCTGGTGTTCATCGTTGCCCGTCGCAGCGGCGTGTCCATCGTCAAGATCGGTATCCCGTTGCTGGCAGGTCTGTCGGCCGTACACGGTCTGGTGCCTCCGCACCCGGGTCCGTTGCTGGCCATCGGCATCTTCAACGCAGACATCGGCAAGACCATTTTCTACGGTCTGATCGTTGCGTTCCCGACCGCCATCATCGCCGGCCCGATCTACGGGAAATGGATTGCCAAGCGCATTCCGGGTAACCCGTCGAAAGAGCTGATGGATCAGATTGCCAAGGAGTCGACCAACGATAACCTGCCAAGCTTTGCCATCACGCTGGTGACGATCCTGCTGCCGGTGTTCCTGATGCTGCTCAAGACGTTCGCCGACGTCGCGCTGCCAGCCGGTCACATCTTCCGCATCTGGATGGACTTCATCGGTCACCCGATCGCTGCCCTGCTGTTCGCCCTGCTGCTGGCGTTCTACACCTTCGGTTCGGCCCGTGGCTTCAGCCGCGACCACATCATCAAGCTGCTTGACCAGAGCCTGGCGCCAGTGGCCGCGATCGTACTGATCGTGGGTGCCGGTGGTGGCTTCAAGCAAATGCTGGTGGACAGTGGCGTCGGTAACCTGATCGGTCACATGGCCGTGCAGGCACAGATCTCGCCGATTCTGCTGGCGTGGCTGGTCGCTGCGGTGATCCGTATCGCCACCGGTTCCGCGACCGTCGCCACCATCACCGGTGCCGGTATTGTTGCGCCGGTGGTCGGCATGATCCCGGGCGTGAACCGTGAGTTGCTGGTCCTGGCGACCGGGGCCGGTTCGTTGATTCTGTCCCACGTCAACGATGCGGGTTTCTGGCTGGTCAAGCAGTACTTCAACATGACCGTGGCAGAGACGCTGAAAACCTGGACCGTGATGGAAACCATCCTGTCGGTGGTAGGCATCATCCTGATCATGCTGTTGTCGCTGGTTGTCTGATGCACTGATCGCGGCATATTGACGCGGCGATTACCCTGCTTCACCCATGCCCACCCTCGCGGTGGGCATCTTGTTTCTGGCGCCCTTGAAGCCTTCCAGCAAAAAAAGCACAGCCAATTAACCTCACGCCTGCCCTCCTTTGAATGCGGCCTGATACAAAACCGTTCACACATCCCGTCATCAATTCGATTAAAGTTACGGCGTTTTGCCGGTACTGGTTTCAGAAGTCTCCTACACTCCTTTCAGAGAACTCGTACGGGGCAATCTAATGAAAATTTCATCGACGCCCGCCATGAGTTCTTTGCAATAACGACCAAAGGGGTGTGGAATAGGCGCCGCCCGGAATCCGGCTATCAATTCGATAGCCGATTTGCACGGGAGTTTACCGCCAGTATCAGGCAAAATTCGCATGCCGTTCGACCCCGGGAGCGACGCTAACTGTGACAAGACGATGAACCTGGGGAATTAAAATCGTACCAATGGCGTCATACTGATGAACGCATTTGGATGCAATCGGCAATTACCATCACCCAAAGGCTCACGCCAGCCTCCCGGTAGAGGCGCTTCATGAGGCCATCAAGGAAAAGATTATGTTGATACTCACCCGCAAAGTCGGCGAAAGCATAAACATTGGTGACGACATCACCGTTACCATTCTGGGCGTTCAGGGCCTCCAAGTCCGTCTTGGCATCAACGCTCCGAAAGATGTTTCAGTACACCGTGAAGAAATCTACAAGCGCATCAAGGCCGAGGCTGCCCCCGACCAGGATCCGCAATAAGCCCTCCGGCTTATGCTTATTCGATACCTGTCAGTGGCCACCCGGTGCTGACAGATCGGCGACGGCGACTGACCAGACGCCGTTTTTTTTCGTCTTAACTTTGGATCCATCCAATTCGCCTCGCTGACAACTAAGCGCGGACGAACACACAGATTCAGCGTATTGGACGATGCACTTCCAAATGCCGTGGCAAGTTGTCAGGCATTTGGAATCGCCAACTAAAAACGGCCGACCTCCATAAGAGATCGGCCGTTTTAGCTGATGCAGCTTTCAGGGCAAAACCGTCCGCTCGGTCAGCCTGCCGTTCCCAACTGTTTGGCGATAGTGTCTTTGGCCTGCAGTCGTTTTTCCTTGAGTTTCTTCAGTTCATCGTCGGAAACATCGCCCGCCTGTTCGACGCTGAGGATATGGGCGTCCAGCTCATCGTAATGATCGACCAGGGCATTGAGCTTCGCGTCGCCGCCTTTGCGCTTGGCGAGCTCTTCTTTGGTGATGCTCAGGTCCGCGTACAAATCGTGCTTAACCGGCATGGGATGCCTCTCCTCTGATGACTGATGTAGGAATGTTGAGGGTAGCCCAGCCTGAAGGTTCGGCGTTTTTGCCGATGCGAATAACGCGTTTTGATATGCACGATCCGGTGCAACGGGCTACGGTGTCGGTCCAGCCCCTTTCGTGCCACATCAAGGATCGACCATGACCTCACCGTTCTCCCGTTCTCTTCTCGCCAGCGCGCTGGCCTTCGGTATCGCCCTGTCTGCGGCAGCGCCTGTATTTGCCGAGCCCAATAAACAGGTTCAGGCGGATGCCGAGCAATACAAGGACGAAGCGCTGAAGCTGCTGGAGCAACTGGTTAATATCGATACGGGGTCCGGCTACGAGCCGGGACTGACCCAAGTCAGTGACATCGTCGTCGCCCAGCTCAAGGCGCTCGGCGCAACCATCGAGATGATCCCCAATACCGCGCCGGACAAAAGCCAGCATGTGGTCGCCACCCTCAAGGGCAGCGGCAAGGCAAAGATCCTGCTGATGGCGCACATGGACACCGTTTTCAAGGAAGGTTCCGCCGCCGCCCGCCCGTTCCACATCAAGGACGGCCGTGCTTACGGGCCAGGGGTGATGGACGACAAGGGCGGTATCGTCGCCGGCCTTTACGCGCTGAAGATTTTGAAAAAGCTTGATTTCAAGGACTACGCGCAGATTACCTTCCTGCTGGACGCCAGCGAGGAAACCGGCTCGGCCGCCGCCACCGCGCTGATCCAGAAGGTCGCCAAACAGCACGACGTGACCCTGAACCTGGAGCCGGGACGCCCTGCCGACGGTCTGGTGATCTGGCGCAAAGGCAGCGCCACCGCAGTGGTTGAGGTCAAGGGCAAAGCCTCTCACGCCGGCGTGGCGCCGGAACTGGGGCGCAACGCGGCCATGGAAGTCGCACATCAGATTCTGCAACTGGGCAAACTGGGCGATGCCGAGAAAAAGACCACGATCAACTTCACCGTGCTGAACGCGGGCGATCGCACCAACGTGATCCCCGATCAGGCCAACGCCAAGGCCGATGTGCGCGCCGCCGTACCGGAAGAATTCGACCGCATCGAGAAGGATCTGGCGCGGGTGTCGGCTGACAAACTGATCCCGGACACCGAAGTGACCACCCGCCTGGATCGCGGTTTGCCGCCCATGCCCCAGACGCCGGAAACCGACAAGCTGGTCGATATCGCCCAAGGCATCTACGGTGAGATCGGCCGCAAGCTGACCATCGAAGGCAGCGGCGGCGCGGCCGATGCGAGCCTCTCTGCCGGGGTCGGCGTCCCGACTCTGGACGGGTTCGGCATCGTTGGCGGCAACATTCACACGCCCGAGGAATATGCTGAAGTCAACAGCGTGTCGCCGCGCATCTACCTGCTGACGCGGATGATCATGGAGCTGGCGACGCACACTCCGGGCAAGTGAGCGACGCCTGCTGCCCGAGCCTTTTACGTGAGCTAGGTGAGCCTGCTACGTGAGCCGCCGCGCCTCATACGTGCGCAGGTGCAGATACACGTAATCGAGCGCCGACAGTGATGCTTGAGCTGAACTGTCGGCGCCTGGCCGCCGGGCAATCATTTCGCCGAACACATGCTGCACTTCGATCGGCGCGCCGCGCTCGATGTCCCTGAGCATCGAGGCGGTCATCTTCGAGCCGGGGGCGGTCAGCATCGTCTCGAACCGTTGCCGAACTTCACTGCGCAGCGGGTACCCGGCGTGACCCGCCACCTGGGCGCACTCATCCAGCAGCTTCAGAATCAGCCCTTCCCCGCCACTGGCGACCACGTCGCCGATACTCGCGCGCATCGATCCTGTAACACCGGCACCGGTGGCGATGAAGCACCACTTTTCCCACATCTCCTGAGTAATCTGGTCACTCGGGAGCGCATCGAATCCTGCATTGCCCAGCACCTCGGCAACTTTATGGATGCGTGGCGTCAGCCCGCCGTCGCGTTCGCCAAACGACAGCTGGTTAGTGTCGTTTAAATGAAGGATGGCACCCGAGGCATCGCGGTCCAGCGAGATCAGGCATTGGCCGCCGAGCACATTGGCAGGAGAGAACCGCTCGGCCAGCCGATCGAGATGCGCCATCCCATTGAGCAGCGGCAGGATCAGCGTCTCCGGCCCCACCGCAGGCGCGAAGGATTCCATGGCGCTGTCGAGGTCGTAGGCCTTGCAACTGAGGACGATCAGGTCAAATGGCGTGTCGAGCATCGCCGCCATGACCTGCGGCGGCGGTGGGTATTCGATGTTACCCAGCGGACTGCGCACGATCAGCCCGTCGCGCTCCAGTTCCTGGGCGCGCCCTTCGCGCACCAGAAATGTCACGTCTCGCCCGGCATCCAGCAACCGGCCGCCGAAATAGCCGCCGATCGCACCCGCGCCCACCATCAAAATACGCATTGGTCAGTTCCTGTTCGATGCAACGTCGAGGGTCAGGCAAGCAGAATAGATGAGCCGCCGAACTCTGGCGAACGGCTTATATGACGGACAACATATTTTGTGCCGGTTGAATCACGGGCAAAAAAAATCCCGGCCTGCCTGATCAAGGCAGCGCCGGGATGCAAGTGCTGCAAGGAAAGTCAGGATTGCGCGTTAACCAGCACGGGCCAGAGGAACGGCAAACGTTCTTCGCTGCGACTGGATACCAGCCGTGGCGCCGCAGCAACAGGCTGTATTGCCGGCGTCTGCAAGCGGGTCAGGACCGAATCGATCACCACGCCGCTGGCGTCGTGGTGGAACTGCCAGACGCCGTAGATGCGGCCGTCAAACGACGCTTCGCTGCCCAGTCGCGGATCGACCCCCAGCCCTGCCCCCAGACCGAACAGGTGCAGGCCATGCAGGCGCTGACCGCTGGCGTCGAGCGGACAACCCGAAGGATCGGAATCCAGTCCGCCCTTGACCTCCATCAGCGTGATGGCCTCGCCACCGGCATGACTCAATCCCGGCAGCAACGGCTGATAGCCCGTGCACTGCACGACAATGTCGGCTTCGGCCAGCGCCTGACGTGCGCGTTCGAACTGATCCGCCGGGCCCTGATGGGTTTGCAGCAACTGCACGCGCACGCCAGTCTTGCCGATCTGGCCCTTGGACAAGGCTTCACGCCCCACGTCCAGCGCCCGGTAGCGCAAACCGCCTGAGCGATTGACCCGCCCCGAAACCGGGCAAACGTCCCTGGCCGCATCGAATACATAGCCGGCGTCATGGGCAGCCTGGGCGGTTTCGTAAAACAGGCGGATCGGCGAACGGTGGACCAGGGTGACCTCTTCCAGGCCGGCAAACTCCAGTGCGTCGGCCAGGTTTTCCAGCACCGAGAACGCACTGTGGGAGCCGCCCACGACGCACACCCGGCCCTTGGCCGCCAGAGTCCTCGCAAAGAGGTGGCGCAGTTGCACGGCATTCATTCTCAACAGTGCATCGGCGCTCTGGATCTGCGCCGAGGGCGGCACCGCGAGGCCTTGATCCGCCAGACTGTCGAGCAGGTGCTGCGGGTCCTGCCAGCCACCCAGATTGAGGACAACTGCACGGCTGCGAATACGTCGACTGCGGCCATCGGACTCGACCCACACCTGGTATTCGTCGCCTTCGCGCACGATCTCGGTGATCGTCGTGCTGCTCCATAACTTCACGCCGTAGCGCTCGACGATAAAATCGAGCACCAGCTTCGAGGCTTCCGCCAGCAGTTCAGCGACGTCCGCCAACTGAGGCGCACTTTGCGCCTGACGACGGATCCGCCAGTAAGCGGGCGAATGTTCGAGGGGTTCAAATACATCACGCAACGCCGGGTCGCGCAGACAATCAAGGAACACATCACCCACCGAGTTGGCGGTGATACGGTAATCGCCCAAACGACCCGTGCCCGGCGTGGGACTCGCGTCGACAATGATCAAACCTTCCTTGGCCAGCTCTGGCATGGCGCCACTTTTCAATGCATTGAAAAGCAGTCCCATTCCTGCAGGTCCGGCACCTCCCACTACGCAACCGCAAACGGTTTCCAGATGATCTCCTTGCATAACTGTCACTCCACGCTGGGTCGTTACCATATCGCTGCCTGCTTTATAAACAGCCGCACTTACATGCGCGTTCAACCGCTATCGCTGAGGCAATGTCTGGACTTTCAAGTTGAAAAATAAATAAGCTTTTACTGAACTACCGTACTTGGCAGGCAAGACGACCGCGATGACGTGCGTCACGTTGACGGCTATAGAAGGTCTGACGATCAACACGTGGCCGATCAATCGGCGCAGGCTCTGGAACGCTGGTTACCGGATGGCAGATGCTTTTTCCAAACCCGCCGTGGTGCCGACTATCTGCGCTGCCCGTTCCCGGTTTTTCCGGAGGACGCTACCGCCAACTCATCGCGCGTCTAAGGGATTAATCCTGGAACGAGAAGTGTCGGGCGCTTGCACTAAGCGCGGCTCACCCAAGTTCAAAACGTAAAGTGATAGTTGCAAATAACACATGCAGTGTCAATTTTCTGAGAAAACAGGGATTCCCGCTATTTCGCCATGCAAGCCATTGATTAATAAGGCATAAATAAATATGACGCCATTAAGACGTCGCCGCTGAGAGACCCCATGGATTTATAAAATGGACGTCTTCGGTAATTTAAATTGAAATGGCCGGTCTTCCACTAACAGGAGTCGCTTTCTTCGTTTAAGACGACGGCCAAGAGCAGCTAAAGCTGCTCTTGGAGAATGCACACCGTCGCCGGCTGCGTTGAGAAAAACGAGTTCTACTGCGCGCCGTTATGCACGTGGACCGCCTGAGCGATACCCAGCGGTTTGCCGGATCGCGTGTCTGGAGGACTGAGAGGCGATGGGCTGAAAACCGAATTGATAATTAGGGGCGAGGCAGGACCGGATGTTTCTTCGGACTTGGCGGGCCCGACGCTTACCGGCTGACCCGAGGGTACAATGGCGGCGCCGTAGCGCAGGCCATCTACCTGAGGTTTGACTTCCAGCACAGGCTCCGGCGGCAGGAGCTGTTCCCGCTCAAGGGGCGTCATGGGCGGTCGGAAGCTGGCATTCCGCGTTTCCAGATGCTCCAGCATTGTGATGATCGTTCCGGCGCCCACGACCACAATCCCCAGCAGGCAGCCGACGCCGATCATCACATTGCGACGACGGCGCGATGGCGCCGCTCGTTCCTGCTCTCGTACTGCCTCGATCTCGGGTTGCGCGTACGCCATGCAAATCCTCAATATCCCGCCTGGCCGCTTTCGGCCGATGCAGACCAACATAAGGCGGAACGACGATTATTGCTAGAGCCCCCCACTCAGCTCGCCAAGGCGTGGGGATAATGCCTGGCCTTTTCGAGCTCGGCCTGAAGGTCCCTGATCAGCACGCACAAGGCGTGGCTGTTATCGAGGGAATCCAGGGCAATATTGGAAACGAACAGTTCGACATGCTCGGTTGCAGGATTCACGACTTCAACCGTCATCAGATCCTCCAATACGGTGCAGTTGCAGCGCAGGGGCAGAAACGCACTTTCTATAATGCTGCGCAGTTCAAGGTTAGAGAGCGTACAAGCGATCATCGTCAATCCTCCACAGGCAGGACTGGATGATGCTTTCAGCCACTCGCCTGACGCTAAGTCACCACTTCCACGAAATTGGAAATGTTTCCCGGGCTCCCTCCCGCTATCCGGCGATCAGGGATATTCACGTTATACGCCGCGCCCCAAAGTGAGGCAAACGACTGCTATCCCTTCGCACTAAGCCGGGCCTGAAGCAGATTGTTTGAGGAAAATCGATTCACCGCACTGGAACGGTCTGCATTCATTGTTGAATTGGCGGAATAATCGGATTTATGGGCTGGTAGGCGCCAACTTTTGTGTTCATCCATTCGTCGGGCACCCGTGAAGCACCCGACGAATGACCTCATCGAACGTTGCCGCAGCTTAGCTTCGAGGCAACTTGAGGTGGATAAGGGCCACGCGGGCGCCCCTCTTGTCCAGGCGCTCTTCAATGGCGAACGGTTTGAAACCCAGCTTGGGATAGAAGAGCAGTCCGGGGACATTATGGTTGAAGCAGGAAGCCGTCAGTTCTGCCGCTTCGTGCTTGCCGAACGCCAATTCCATCATGCAGCCGATCATGTAGCGGCCGACGCCTTTTGAGCGGAAGCGCGGGTCGATGATGACGTTACCCATGGAACAACGGCCTCGGAAATCGTAACGGGAGAAGTTGGCAAATCCCACGACCTGGCCGTCCAGTTCGATGACTGTGTTGTCCGAGCGCTGCTCGATGGATTCGGTCAGCTGCTCCGGGGTCAGCGGGAATACCGCCTTGGGAAACATATAGAAGAGCTCGTCGATGCTCTGGGGCATGTCGCATATGAAAGGGATGTCTTTTTCTTCCAGGGGGCGATGGACAAACATGCTGGGTTACCTCTCGAAGAAACAGGAGCCGTAGACGGACTATAGCGGTCAACCCGCGGGGCTGACGTTATAAGACACCATTCCGACAGAAATGTGCCGGAATGTTGCGGTTTGGCCGATTGCGCCGCAGGAGATTGTCGCAAACCTCTGACACTCATGGAAATCCCGTCACCGGGCAGAACGCATTCGCCCGTTCGTGAAGTTCTTGCATTTTGCACGACGCTGTGAGCGTTTGATTTTTACAGCCCTTTGATTTTATTGGTTTTTTTGCAAACCGATGGCTGGCACAGGCAGTGCACCGTAATGGGGAGAAGTACAACATCATTCGCACGGAGCAGCAAAATGAACGTCTCACCTGATTCTTATCCTGCCGCTGTAGAAGAATCCTCCTCGGTCTCAGGCGTGTCCTGGGGTGCCATCTTTGCTGGCGCCGCCGGTGCCGCCGCGTTGTCGTTAATCCTGGTTCTGCTGGGATCGGGCCTCGGTTTCTCGGCGATGTCGCCTTGGGCCAACGAAGGCGCGAGCGCGAAGACCATCGGTATTTCCACGGTAATCTGGCTTGCGCTCACGCAGATCGTGGCCTCCGGTCTTGGCGGGTATCTCGCCGGCCGTTTGCGCGTCAAGTGGGCCAACATGCACGGTGACGAAGTTTACTTCCGTGACACCGCGCACGGCTTCCTGTCGTGGGCTGTCGCTACCCTGGTGGCTGCCGTATTGATCGTCGGTTCGGTCAGCGGCATCGTGGGCAGCGGCGTGAAAGCCGGTGCAACGGCGGTGGCCGGCGTTGCAGGCACTGCCGCCACTGCAGCCGGTTCTGCAGCGGGCAATACCAGCAGTGATCAGTACGGCTACTACATTGATTCGCTGTTCCGTGATGATCGCCCTGCCGCTGTCAGCGATGACGCTGCCCATGGCGTTGTAGTGCGTATCTTCACCAAGACCATGGCCAATGACGGTCAGTTGGCTCCGGAAGACCGTACCTACCTGGCACAGCTGGTCGCTCAGCGTACCAACATGAGTCAGGCCGATGCCCAGGCGCGCGTTGATCAGGTTTACGGTCAGGCCAAGCAAGCTGTGGCAGATGCCAAGCTGAAAGCTCAACAGGCTGCCGACGCTGCCGCGAAAGCCGCTGCAATGGCTTCGCTGTGGACATTCGTGTCGCTGCTGTGCGGTGCGTTCGTGGCCAGCCTTGCTGCCATCTGGGGTGGTCGTCGCCGTGATGCGGTGACGTATGTCGAAACCCGTGCTTATACCAATACTTCCAGCATTCGCTGATCAAGGAGAGTCATCATGCGTTCACTACTTCTGTGGTTCCTCGGCATCCCGATCCCGATCATTATTTTGATTGCACTGTTTGTGCATTGATTGAGTGATTGATCAAAGATCCGCGCTGTTCTCCCCGAGGCAGCGCGGATTTTTTTCGTCTGGCTGAAAGTGGAGTTGTCCATTGGAGAGATCAAGAGCGTCTGCCTAAGGGCAGACGTTTCGCCTTCGGCGACTTACTTTTGAAAAGCACCAAAAGTAAGCAAAAGTGCCTGCTCTCGGTTTGGCCCGACTTCGTCGGGTTCCCTCACTTCGACGACGCTCCGTGGGCCCGCGCCGAACGGACATCCATGTCCTGACGGCGCTCTCGCCGCATCCATGCGGCTCGACCCACTGCGCGTCGTCTACGTTCGGCCTGCACCCAAGTCGCGATTGGTGTCGTCTGAACCCTTTGCGTATGAAGATCAACAGCGCGTTTAAAGCAGATCACAAGCTTCCCGGCTGAAGCCGGTCCTACAGTCGGGGTACCGCACTTTCATTGTCTGATCGTTTCTGATCGTTCCCACGCTCCGCGTGGTAACACATTCCCGGACGCTCCGCGTCCCTCAGACGACGCGCACTCGACCTGGAGAGTGGACGCGGAGCGTCATGAAATGCATTCCCAC
>NZ_FOHW01000051.1:0-22754 GCF_900111735.1 Pseudomonas graminis
CCAATATCACTGACTGCACGCGCTGTTTTAGTGGGACCGGCTTCAGCCGGGAAGAGGCCCTGGTGCGCGACGACAATTTTACGGTGTAGCGTATGCCGTCTTCCCGGCTAAAGCCGGTCCCACATTTGCGTTCACATCCAATTCGCGGCTAAAGCCGGACCCACATTCGCGTTCACAGCCAATTCGCGGCCAAGGCCGGTCCCGTATTCGCCTAACCCACCCCATCCCAACTCAACGCAGTCCCGCGTTTCAGGGCGTGGCGTGCCTTGCGCCCGAGGACGGCATCGATATGTTTGGGCGCCAGGCCCAGGCCGGGACGGATGGCGCGGATGTTGTCTGCGCTGAAGATCTCGCCCTCGGCGATGTCTCGCACCACGTACAACGAGCGGCGGTATTGCAGGGATTTCTGTTCGGCTTCGGTGGCGCCGTACTGCACGTGGCCCATGCCTTGCCAGGCGCGTTCGGTTTCGATGACCAGGCTGGCCATTTCCGCCGGTTCCAGGGAAAAACTGGCGTCGACCCCGCCATCGGCGCGGTCCAGGGTGAAGTGCTTTTCGATGACCGTCGCGCCCATGGCCACCGCCGCCACCGACACGCCAACGCCCATGGTGTGATCCGACAAACCCACCTGGCAGCCAAACAACCCGGCCATGTGCGGAATCGTGCGCACGTGGCTGTTGGCCGGTGTCGCCGGGTAGGTGCTGGTGCATTTCAGCAGCACCAGATCCTTGCAGCCCGCCGCCCGCGCCGCGCGCACGCTTTCATCCAGCTCGGCGATGCTGGCCATGCCGGTGGAAATGATCATCGGTTTGCCGGTGGCCGCCACTTTGCGGATCAGCGGGATGTCGGTGTTCTCAAAACTGGCGATCTTGTACGCCGGCACGTCGAGGCTTTCGAGAAAGTCCACGGCGGTCTCGTCGAAAGGCGTCGAAAACGCCAGCAGCCCCAGTTCTTTAGCTCGGGCGAAGATAGGCGCATGCCATTCCCAGGGCGTGTGCGCCTGTTCATACAGCGCATACAGCGAGGTCCCGGCCCATAAGCTGTTGGGGTCTTTGATGAAGAACTCGCCCTCGGCGATGTCCAGGGTCATGGTGTCGGCGGTGTAGGTCTGCAGCTTGAGGGCGTGGGCGCCCGCCTTCGCCGCAGCCTCGACGATGCGCAGCGCCTGATCCAGCGACTGATTATGGTTGCCGCTCATCTCGGCAATGATGAACGGCGGCGCGTCGGGGCCGATGGTTCGCAAACCGATCTTGAAAGAGTTCATCGTTGCTCACTCGCTGCATTGACGTCGGTCGGCACCAGGCCAAACGATAAAAATAGGAACGGGCAGCGGCTCATGCGCCCTGCTCCGTTGTTACGGTGTCGGGACTGCCTGGGTTAGCCGGGGCCGCCAAGGCGTCAGCGATCCGCCGGGCACCACGGCCATCCACCAACAACCTCGATTGTTCGGCGAACGACCGGCGTAGCACCGCATCGCCGCAAAGCTGCTCGATAGCATCACGCAAACGCCCGGCCTCAAGCTGCACATGGGGCCCGAGATACAGATGCACCCCCGCTTCGGCCAGCAATTGCGCATTGAGCTGCTGATTGTTCGCCACCGAAATACAGATCGTCGGCAAACCCAGCGCCGCGCGCTCCCAGGTGGTGCCGCCGCCGGCGCCGATGAACAGATCGGCGGCCTGCATCAGCGCGAAAAAATCAGCGCTCAGCGTGTGCAACCGCCATTCAGGGCGGGACGCCGCCAGCTCGCTCATCGCCTGCCAATGGGGGTTGTGCAGACCGGCGACGAAATCCACCTGCACGTCATCGAACCCCTGAAGCGCCAGCATCGTGGCGTACACCTGCCCGGCCGCATCGAAGCCGCCAAAATTGACCAGCACCCGCTCCACCCGAGACTTGATGGCAATCGCCTCGCACTGAAACTCGTCGCGCAGCAAGGCAAATCGCGGCCCCAGAAAGGCCTGGCACTCAGGCCCGACCCAGGCGGCATAGGGCTGATCCAGCGCCTGGGCGCTGTAATTCTGGTCGAGCAACACTTCAACCGAATGGGGCCGGTTGGCCAGATCGTCGATCGCCATCACCCTATCGGCGAGACCGCGCGCCGCCTTTTCCCAGCGCGCATCCAGCCCGTAATGGTCAACGATCACCCAGTCAAACTGCGGCTCATCCTCAATCTCTTCGGCCAAGGCCGACAGGTCCGCCTGCCAAGGCAACGCCGCCTCTATGTCCTGGTCTTCTTCAGCGCCATAACGTGCGGGCAGCGCATAGGTGACATAGCCCTGATCCGCCAGCCGCAGCAGCAAGTGCCCCGGCAATTCGCGGCAGGCAAAGCGCACATCGGCGCCATCGTTGCGCAGCGTATTGGCCAGGGTCAGGCAGCGGGCGATGTGACCGCTGCCGATGATCACCGAGGCGTCGGCGCGGATCAGCACGCGCATCACGCCAGTTCTCCGCCGGCCTTGAGCGCGGCATAAAGGTATTCCGCGCGCAGCCAGTCTTCCGGGCTGTCGATGTCCTGCACCAGATGCCGGGGCAGAATCACCGGCAGACTGAGTTCGGAGAACACCGTATCGCCGCGCAACCACGCATCGCTGCGG
This sequence comes from Pseudomonas graminis, assembly GCF_900111735.1. Classification (GTDB taxonomy): domain Bacteria; phylum Pseudomonadota; class Gammaproteobacteria; order Pseudomonadales; family Pseudomonadaceae; genus Aquipseudomonas; species Aquipseudomonas graminis. The sequence continues at coordinate 2,598 of NZ_FOHW01000051.1, forward strand.
CCCCAATAGAACTGGCCGGCGTCCTGATAGGCGACTGGCAGGTCCTGGGAGCGCACGCTGCGAAATTCCGGGTGCATCGCGCCCAGGCTGCCGTCGCTGTCGATCAACAGCGCACGCTGCACCGGGAAGCCGAAGCTGCACACTGAAAACGCATAGGATTTTTCTGCTGCTGCTTGGAGCACTTCCAGGCCCTGACGCAGATAGCACGCCTGCAACAGCGGCGCGGTGGCGTAGAGGCAGCAGGCGTAATCAAAGCGCTGATCAAGGGCGTCCAGAGTACAAAGCGCATGCTGAATCACCGCCGCCGTGCCGGTGAAGGCATCGGCCAGGTCCGCCGGGCGCATGAACGGCACGTCAGCGCCATAGTGGCGGGCAACGTCAGCGATTTCCTCATCGTCGGTGCTGACGACGACCTGATCGAACACCCCGCTCGCCCGCGCAGCACGAATGGAATGGGCAATCATCGGCTCGCCATTGAAAAGCTTGATGTTCTTGCGCGGGATGCGCTGGCTGCCGCCCCGTGCGGGGATGATGGCAACGGCGCTCATGCTCGTGGGCCTTTCATGGGTTCGCTCGCATCAAATGGCCGCCGGGCTCGTTTCGCCGAGCAAACGGTGAAGCTGTTCAACGACGTAATCCTGCTGCGCGTCGGTCATCGCGGGGTACAGCGGCAGGCTGATGGCCTGAGCGTAATAGGCCTCGGCTGCGGGAAAATCACCCGGTTTGAACCCCAGGTCGCGGTAATAGGGCTGCAGATGCACCGGGATGTAATGCACGTTCACGCCGATGCCTGCCCCGCGCAAACCTTCGAAGACTTGACGATGACTCAGCGTAATCAGGTCGGTCTGCAGGCGCACGACGTACAAGTGCCACGCGGAATCGGCCTCGGCTTGAGCGGTCGGCAAGGTCAGCGGCAGGTCGGCCAACAGCGTGTGATAACGCGCCACCAACTGCCGACGCCGGGCCAGAAAACCGTCGAGCTTGTTCAGCTGCGAAAGCCCGAGTGCCGCCTGCATGTCGGTCATCCGGTAATTGAAGCCCAGTTCGACTTGCTGGTAATACCAGGGGCCGTGGCTTGGCTCGTCCATCTGCGCCGGATCACGGGTCATGCCGTGGCTGCGCAGGCGGCGCAGACGTTCGGCCAGTTTGGGGCTGTTGGTCAGCACCATGCCGCCTTCGCCGGTGGTCACGATTTTGACCGGATGAAAGCTGAACACCGTCATATCGGCGAAGTCGCCGCAACCTACCGGTCGCCCGGCATAGTCCGCGCCGACCGCGTGAGAAGCGTCTTCGATCACCACAAAACCGTAACGCCGGGCCAGTTCACTGATGGCGCGCATGTCGCAGCTCTGTCCGGAAAACGCCACCGCCACCAGCACTTTGGGCAGCGTGCCGGTGGATTCGGCCACTTCAAGCTTGCGCGCGAGGGCGTCGGTGTCGAGGTTCCAGGTCAGGGGATCGATGTCGACAAAGTCCACATCGGCGCCGCAATAGCGCCCGCAGTTGGCCGAGGCCAGAAACGTATTCGGGCTGGTCCACAGCCAGTCGCCCTGCCCCAGTCCGGCCGCCAGACAGGCAATGTGCAGCGCCGCCGTGGCGTTGCACACGGCCACAGCGAAACCGGCTTCACAGCGCTCGGCCATCACAACTTCGAAGCGTTCGAGGGTCGGGCCCTGGGTCAGCCAGTCCGACTTGAGCACCTCGACCACCGCGTCGATATCGGCCTGATCAACGCTCTGTCTGCCATACGGAATCATGGCTTTACGTCAGCGTGCAGCTCGCCGATCTGGCGGATCGACAGGAAATCCGGGTTAGTGTCGGAGCGGTATTCGAACTCGTCGTGGACCGCCTTGCCCTGTGCGCCGGTGGCGTCGACGGCAAAGTCGGTGTCGACGTTGTTGAAGCGGATCGACGGCACGATGGTGTAGTGGTCGTCGAATTCCAAAGTCATCCGGGCGTCGTCCTGGGGCACCATCAGTTCGTGCAGTTTCTCGCCGGGACGAATGCCGACGATCTTGTGCGGCAGGTCCGGGGCCATGGCCTGGGCCAGATCGACGATGCGCACCGATGGAATCTTCGGCACGAACACTTCACCGCCGTGCATGCGCTCGAAGCTCTGCATGACGAAATCCACGCCGTGGTCGAGGGTGATCCAGAACCGCGTCATGCGCGGGTCGGTGATCGGCAATTCAACCGCACCGCCAGCCAGCAGCTTGTTGAAGAACGGCACGATGGAACCGCGGGAGCCGGCCACGTTGCCGTAACGCACTACGGAAAACCGCGTCTGTTCTTCGCCACCGATGTTGTTGGCGGCGACGAAGAGTTTGTCCGACAGCAGTTTGGTGGCGCCGTACAGGTTGATCGGGCTGGCGGCCTTGTCAGTCGACAGCGCCACGACCTTCTTCACGCCGTTGGCGATGGCCGCCGAAATGATGTTTTCCGCGCCATTGACGTTGGTGCGGATGAACTCGGTCGGGTTGTATTCCGCCGCCGGCACGTGCTTGAGCGCCGCCGCGTGGACAACGTAATCGATGCCGCGCATGCCCTGCTGCAAGCGGTCGGCATCGCGCACATCGCCTAGGAAATAGCGCATGCAGGGGGCGTTGAATTCCTGCTGCATTTCGTACTGCTTGAGTTCATCGCGGGAAAACACCACCACGCGCCGGGGCTGATAACGCGCCAGCAGCGAGCGGATGAACATGCGACCGAACGAGCCGGTCGCGCCTGAGATGAACACTGATTTGCCGTTGAACATGAAGAAGTCCTTTAACCCGAAGGCCTTAAGCGAGCAGCTCGGCCCAACTGGAACCGTCGGCCGGAGCGAGGGTGAAGCCCTTGCCGGTCAGTTGCAGATTTTTGTTGTACGCCAGGTCGTGGGCAAACGCCCCGGACCATTTGTTTTGCAGCGCGGCCAGCGTCTGTGGCGCGTCAGGCAATGCGCCCGAGTGCACGAACTGCACGTGAGGCGTCCACACCGTCAGGTACCCGGCCTGGGCCACTTTCAGGCACAGGTCCACGTCGGCGAAGGCGTCGGCGAAATGCTCTTGATCCATGCCGCCGACGGCGTCGAAGATCTCCTTGCGCACCATCAGGCAGGCGTCGGACACCGCGGAGTAATTCTGGTCCAGCAGCAAACGGCTCATGTAGCCGGCTGCGTCTTTCGCTTCGCCGACGAACGCCGAACCCACACCGCCGTTCATGCCGAGAATCAGACCCGCCTGACTGACCGTGCCGTTGCGCTCGATCAGCTTGGCGCCGACCACGCCGACTTCCGGACGCATTGCCTGATTGAGCAAGGCGTCGATCCAGTTCGGGCTGATGACTTCACCATGGGCCGAGAGCAGTGCCAGGTATTCGCCGGTGGCCTGTTCGCGCAGCGCGTTGATCAGCGCGGACTGACTCAGCGGTTGATCCATGGAAATCACGCGCACGCGGCCTTTTTGCTGGCGGCTCAGCCATTCGCTGAGTTCTGCCGACACGCTGTGATCGTCCGCGATCAGCACTTCGTAGTTCGCGTAGCGCGTACGCAACAGGACGCTCGCCAGGCAACGCTGCAGCACCGGCAGGTCGTCAACGCCATGGACGAGTATCGACACCAGCGGGCGCTGGATGTGGCGATAGTCGATGCGCCAGGTGCCCGGTGCCGCCGGGTTGATCTGGGCCTTGAAGCCGCGATTGTTAAGGTGCCGGGTCAGGGCCAGACGTTGCTGGGGGTTTTCTTCCAGGGGTTGTGCGTCGGTGACCAGCAGCGGCTCGTCCAGATGCGCCAGCCAGCCCATGCCGCCCTGCTCGATGATACGCAGGAGCAGTTCAAATTCGGCGGCCTGGGCAAAGTCGGCGGAGTATCCGCCGGCCTCGACCAGCACGTCGCGGCGGACCAGCCAGTGACGGGACATCAGCGTCGGGTTGCTCAGCAGCAGGTCGAGGTTGAAGCCCGGGCGCATGACGTGGGTCAGCGCACCACTGGCCTCACGTTGAACTTCATCGGCGAACACCGCGCGGCAGTCAGGCGCGGCCTGCAGTTCCAGCGAGGCGCGCAACAGCCCACCGGCGGTGAAAGCGTCGCCCACTTCAGCCAGCATCAGCCAGTTGCAGGTGGATTGACGGGCGATCTGATTGACCTTGTCGACCCAGTTGCTCTTGCTGACCTTGACGAAATGCAGGGTATTTTGCGCGCTGGTCGCCGCCGGTGGCTCGCCGCTGGTGAAGACCACGACCTTGAAGGTCTTGCAATGGCCTTCGACCAGGCTGTCCAGGGTGACCTGCAATTTGTTCATGTCATCGTTCAGGTCGAGCAACAGAATGCCGAACTGCGGCCCGCCGCCGAGGCTGCTGATGCGACTGAGGATGGCCTGTGCATCGCCCGGGCTCGGCTGGCGTGCGTCCAGCCACTGCAAAAGCTGGCCCGATGGCATGCCGGCCAGGGTCATGCGATGGTCTTCACGATGGACCGAATTCAGGCGCTGCAACCAACGCGACATTTGCGCGGCTTCTTCGGGGTCATCCTGGCGGGCCATCACACCGACCAGCGGTTCGACGATGTACGGGTTGAAGATGTTCAGCGCCATCGCTTCCCACATCCGGTTGGCGATGGTTTCGGGGTTGTCGTTGCCGTGTGAGCGCAGCAGCACTTCGTGCTGAACCCAAGTACCTTCGAGATGCTCCATCTGCAGCTTGCCGGCCGGCAGCGCGTGGATCAGAAACTCGATCTCGGCCAGCACGTCGAAAAAGGCCTGGTTGTAAAACGGCATTTCAACGAACTGACGGGGACCGAACTGGCGGTCCGCAGGTTTGAACACGTCGTTCCAGCGCGACACCACGATGCTGGTCAGGCCCAGGGAACGCTGATCTTCGAGACAGCTTTGAAGGGTGGCGTAAGTCGTTTTGACGTGTTCGATGCCGTCGGCTGCGTTCAGCTCGCCGAGGGTCGAAGTCAGACCTGCCAGAAAACCGGCGAATTCGTGGCGCTCGAGGACGGCTGACGGATCGCTGTCACTCAGCTTTTTCAACATGTGGGTCGGGCGGTCGGAAAGCCGGTGGTTGAGCTCGCGGACCACGTAGGGGATCGGCAGGGTCCGCGCCTTGGCGGCCGAGAGCAGGAAATACGCGTGACCGAACTCTTGCAGTTCGCCGCTGATGCCCTGGGGCAAGGCGGCGAACCATTGTTGCAGCAGCGCAGTGCGAGTGACGGCGTAGAACGGCGGAATGTAGTGGTCCATGAAGCTCTGGACCCGTTCGGCGGCGGTCTCGGACGCGAAGTCTTCCGGGCCCTTTTTGTCGCGGCGGAAGTATTCGACCTTGTCGCCATGGGCCTGGTACATCAGGCAATAGCCGTGGCACAGGCCGTAATCCGGGTTGGCGGCGAGGAATTCCACCGACCGGGCCAGCGCGTCATGCATCAGAAAATCTTCGTCGCCCACGAACGCCATGAACGGCGTGGCCACTTGGGTCACCCCGTAGGCGATCCTGCTTTGAATGCCGGTCTCGGCGAACTGCGGCACGTGGCGGTAATCCACCTGCGGGAAAAGCGCGGCAATGTCTGCGGCTGACTGCAGCGAAGCATCCAGCACCAGCACGCGGGCCGACAACGAACTGTAGTACTGCAACGTCCGGCGCAAGAGTGCGGGCCGGTCATGGGTGAGGACCACGAGAGTCAGTTGGGCATCGAACGGCATGGTATTTCCCGGAGATGGATGACGGTGCATTACGTTTTCCCTGTGATGCGGCCAGGCGTCAAAAAGATGATCAATGGCGATATCGGGGAGACGAAGCAGGAAGCACGCCAACTCTGGATGGCGGGACTGCGCGCAGTGGGAGGGACTGGATTTGGTGGGGAGCGCGTTATTCGTCACACCGCAAAATCGAGGGTGCAGATGCGGGCCTCTTCCCGGCTGAAGCCGGTCCCACTAAAGCAGCGCGTGCAGTCAGTGAGAACGGATATGAACGCGGATGTGGGACCGGCTTGAGCCGGGAAGCCGTCAGCAGGGATTCACGGCGAATATAAGGTCAAGGAGCCTGCAGACAACCGTGAGCAGTGGGACGCTGCAAACCCAGTGTAGGAGCGCGCTTGCCCGCGAAGGCGTAGGCACGGACGTTCAATATGCGTCGGATGTACTGGCCTCTTCGCGGGCAAGCGCGCTCCTACACCGATCAGCGGCGGACCCTGAATTCTTGCGTCGCACGCAATGGCCCCTTCCCGGCTGAAGCCGGTCCTACATTCACACCGCGTTCCATCAGTAGGACCGGCTTTAGCCGGGAAAGCGGCATTCGTCATGCCGCAGAATTGAGGGTGCAGATGCGGGCCTCTTCCCGGCTGAAGCCGGTACCACTAAAGCGGCGTGTGCAGTCAGTGAGAACGGATATGAACGCGGATGTGGGACTGGCTTGAGCCGGGAAGCCGTCAGCAGGGATTCACGGCGAATATAAGGTCAAGGAGCCTGCAGACAACCGTGAGTAGTGGGACGCTGCAAACCCAGTGTAGGAGCGCGCTTGCCCGCGAAGGCGTAGGCACGGACGATCAATATGCGTCGGATGTACTGGCCTCTTCGCGGGCAAGCGCGCTCCTACACCGATCAGCGGCGGACCATGAATTCTTGCGTCGCACGCAATGGCCCCTTCCCGGCTGAAGCCGGTCCCACTAAAGCGGCGTGTGCAGTCAGTGAGAACGGATATGAACGCGGATGTGAGACCGGCTTGAGCCGGGAAGCCGTCAGCAGGGATTCACGGCGAATATAAGGTCTGTAGCCGGCTTGCTGGCGAATGCGTTGGACCAGCCACAGCAGCAGTGAATGATCGACCGTTCGCCAGCAAGCCGGCTCCTACGGATCGTGCATACAACCGTGAGCAGTGAGACGCTGCAAACCCAGTGTAGGAGCGCGCTTGCCCGCGAAGGCGTAAGAACAGACGATCAATATGCGTCGGATGTACTGGCCTCTTCGCGGGTAAGCGCGCTCCTACACCGATCAGCGGCGGACCCTGAATTCTTGCGTCGCACGCACTCGCCCCCTTCCCGGCTGAAGCCGGTCCCACTACAACACTGAATTTAATCCGCCAGCCAGCCGTTGACCCAATGCTGAAGGTTGTCGCCGCGCAGGACGTAGTCGCGCATGACCACTTCTTTCAGCTCATCGCCCATGCGGTAGCTGGCGTCCGGGTCGGCCAGGTGCATGCGGATTGCTTCCAGCCACTCGGCGGTGCTGTTGGTCATCACGCGGGTGCATGGCAGGTAACCGTCGTAAGCCCGGGTGTCGGTGCAGATCACCGGGTAGCCGCACGCGCCGTATTCCAGCAGCCGCAGGTTGCTCTTGCAGTCGTTGAAAATATGGTGCTCCAGCGGCGCCAGCGCGAGGTCGAGGTTCAACGTCGCCAGCTTGGCCGGATAGGCCAGCAAGCCTACGGACGGATGAAACTCGTGGACATACGGGCGCAGCGACGCGGGGCACATGCCGAAGAACACCCACTCGACCTCATCGGCCAGCTCGCGCACCACCTCGGCAATAATTTCCAGATCGCCGGCATGACTGGTCCCGCCGCCCCAGCCAACCCGAGGTTTCTTCGATGTCCGGCGCTGATTGCGCAGGCCGGTCCAGAGCTGAGACGCCAGCATGTTCGGAACAACACGGATGTCGTGGTGCATGCCCGACAGCGCGTCCGCCAGCGTCACGGTCGACACCACCACCCGATCACACAGGCTGGTGCCCAGACGCACCATGGCTTCCATGTTCGACGGCATGCTGCGCATGTGACCGTTCTTTTTCGGCACGCTGATCACGTAATCGTCCAACTCGTAGATACGCCGGGCGTTGGAGTACGCCTTGAGGCTGGCGACCTGATCAATGGAATTCTGACTGTAGCGGCACTGCACGATGATCACGTCCGGTGACTGACGCTCCAGATCGATGATAGACGGCAGGTCGTAGCTCATCCGCCCGGCGATTCGGCCGTCGGCCTCCAGCTCCAGAAACGGCTGGGACACGCGGTAGTGACCCACCGCCGTGCTGTTGACCGGGATCGCCAGCACATTCGGCAAACGCCGCGAGGAATACGGGTTCCAGCCTTTTTTCAGGCCGGGCTCCAGGCTGTAGAACGAACCGGTCAGGCGCAGGTTGGGGTTGTAGGCCGGGTCACGGGCGAGGATCGGCAACCAGCGTTTATAAAAGGCGTGCTGATCGTCGACCTGGGATTGTTTTTCGCGCGCCTGTTCCGCCGGTGTCGAAGCGCCGATCGCCAGCACGGCACGCGGTGCCCAGACCACCAAATGGCCGGACTCACGCACACGCAGGCAGAAATCCACTTCGCTCAGGCTGCCGCTGAACTCGTTGCCGTTCAGGCCGCCGAGCTGCTCGAACAAGGCGCGGCGCACCAGCAGGCAATGGCCGCCCACCGCGCTCAGGTCCTGGGCCGCCTGCAATCGCAGCAGATGACCGGCCGCGTGCAAGGGCTCGCCAAAGAACGCAGGGCCGGCCGGGCCGTGGTAGCCCAAAATCAGGCCGGCCTGGAGAATGTGGCCCTCAGGGGTAAACAGCTTGGCGCCGACCACGCCCACTTCCTCGCGGCGCCCGTGATTGACCAGTTCGCCCAGCCACGCGGAATCCGCCACCACGGCGTAAATACTGAGCATCAGCAAGTGCTCGCCACGGGCATGGCCGGCGGCGAAATTGCGCACGTCGGCGCCGTTGCCCTGCCCTTCGTAATGCAGGACGCGCAACGTGTCGCCGCCGATCTGCTGCATGTCTGCCAGCCAGGACCGCGCCTCCGCGCTTTGACTGGCGCAGTCGACGATCAGCACTTCGAAGTGATCGTAAGTGGTCTTCGACAGCAGCGACTCGACGCAGCGCTGCAACGCCGCCAACTGGTCCTGATGGACGACGATGATCGAGATCAGCGGACGCGCGTCGCTGAGGTAATCAATATGATTGACCCATTGCCCTTCCACCTCGTGCAGCTGATGAGCAATGCCCATGCGCTGCAGGTGTGCGCCGAGCACCGGAGCGTTTTGCGCCATCACCTCATCCAGCGCCAGCCACGCCTGAAACGGAAACTGCGACTCAACGAGGATTTCCGAAACGTGCTGAACCACCACGCCGTGGGCTTCGGTCAGGCGCCAGATGGCGTCATGGGGCGCGAGTTCGCCGTAAGCCGAATCGAAGCCGCCAAGCCTGACCAGCGCGTCGATCTGAAACGCCAGAACCCGGCCGACGTAGGGATAACTGCGCAGCAGGTCGAGGTTGAAGTCAGGGCGAAACACCGGCTCGGCCGATTCGCCTTCATGCAGCGCGCCTTCGTCGCCGTACAGGCACAACACGTCTGGCGAGTGGGCCGCGCGTTCGGCGAGGATCAGCAACGCACAATCGGTCAGCCGATCCCCGGCCCGCAGCAGGTAACACCAGTCGCCGCGGTCGAGCTGGGGCAACAGGTCATTGAGTTGCGCCAGCCAGTCGGGCTGCAGCGGCAAGGTGAACACGCGGCCATCAAGCACGGGCGCTTCGCAGGCGCTGGACAGCACCAGGGTCAGTTCGGCGGCGTACAACTGCGCGTCGAGACTGCCAAGGGTCAGGGCCACGCCGGCGGCACTGGCGTGTTCGTCGAGCACCACCGCCACCATCTTCGGCTGCAACGGCCATGTCGCGACGTTATCGGCAACGCGCAGGCGATCGGCGCCAAACAGGGTGCGGAAGCTCAGCCATTGCTGGTACAGCTCGGCAAAACTTTCGCTGTCGGTACCGACCCGCCACGGCAAGGAGGCCTGTCGATCACCGAGCATCCGGCTGAGCGGCAGCTCTTGCCAGACGCGAGGCTGCTCCAGCGCCTCGGTCAGCGGGACAAAGCGCACCCAGCCATATTCGGGAGCGTTTTCGCCGGTCCGCGCCTTGAGCATTTTGCCCAGCCACTGGCGCTCGTCCGGGATCAGGTCCCTGACCCACTGCTGGTGGCTCAAGCGGTCCGGGTGCAAACGTTCGGCGCTGAGCACGTCGTTGAGCATGACCATGTTGCCGCGCTTGAGCAGGCAGACGTAAAGCACGAAATCCACCAGCGCGGTGAAGCCTTCGCCGACTTCCCTGAGCGCCGGCAGAATCACCTGCACGTCGCTGCGACGCATCAATGAGCTGCTGAACCCGCCGAGAAAGTTCGTTGGCGAAATATCGAATACGGAGAGCAGATCCGCGCCGTAGAACACCGAGCTGGACTCGGCCAGGGGCGCATTCTCGATGCGCACCGGCAGCTGGATGTCCTGCGGGTCGCAGAAATAGCGCTGGGCCAGCACCAGGCTGACGTCGTCATGCTGCGCCAGAATGCTCGCCTGACGCGCGACGGCGGCCGGAAACAGCCGATCGTCATCGCAGAAAAACTTGATGAACTCGCCCTGTGCTTCGTGCAGGCACACCAGCAGGTTGCCGACGAAACCCTGACGTTTGGGGTTACGCACGTAACGCAGCGTGACCGCGCTTGAGTCGAGGTATTTTTCGACAATGCGCTGGATCTCGTCGGTCTGGCTGTCGTCGCAGACCACCACTTCAAGGGGCCGATAGGTCTGAGCCAGGGCATCGAGCAGGGCTCGCTGGAAAAAGCGCGGGTTGTAGGCGGGAATGACGAGGCTGACGAGGGGAGCTGAATTCACGGGCGGGACTCACGAGCGGCGCCGTTCCCAGGGGAAAGGATCGGCATAACCGCTGACAATACGGTTGACGCTCAACGGTGGCGACGCCTGCTGCTCAGGGGCCGCCCTCCGCTGGGCCGATTACAACTTGCTGAACAGGTTCAGCGCAGACAGTTGGGTGAACACCAGCTGCGAGGCTTGCAGCATGGTTTTCTGCAGAGTCAGACGGGCGATGGCATCGACCGGGTCGGACGCGGTGATCGTGCCCGATTCGGTGGTGCCGTTGTCGATCATGGTCTGGTTGGTCACGCCCTGTTCGGTCGCTGTCTTGGCCCGGGCACCGCCTTCGCTGGTTGCATTGATGATCTGCTCGGCGGCACTTTTCAGGTTACCGATGGTAGACGTCATGGTGGCCTGCAGTTTCTGCTGGGCAACCGGGTCGCCATCGACCTTGCCGTTGAGCGCGGTGATGACCTTGGACAAGGTGTTCAGCACGTTCTGGCTTTGCTGGGTCGACGACTGCGCGGTGAACTGATCACCTGCCGCCATTGCCGTTGGCGAGCCGCTGAACGTGAAGGTCACGCCGGAGGCCGTTGCCGTGTTGCCGCTCAGCGTGCCGGTGGACACCGGCTTGCTGGTCGCCGCGTCATAAGGCGCCGCGTACAGATTGAAGGTGGTGGCGTCGGTAAAGCGCACGACAGCGCCGCCCGACGGGAAGGTTTTGTCGAACGCGGCCTGGTCGGTCACCACCGAACTGGTGATCACGTCAGTGGAGGTGTTGGCCGGCAGCCGCGAGGTGCTCACGGTGCTGGGGGATACACCGAGCTGGAAGGTGTGGTCCTTCACCGCCGCGTCTGCGGCCGTGGTGTTGGTGTACTGATCCTTGGTCAAGTTGATGTTCAGGTTAAGTTCCAGACCACGGAAGGTGATGGGCTGGTTCGCCGAACTGGTGGACGCAAACTTGCCGGTAGACGTCGCCTCGCCCGTCACATCCTGGTTGTTCTTGTCGAGGATCGTGTACGACGTGCTGCTGGTGAAAGAGATCTTGTACGGCTGGCCGGCGGTGAAACTCTTGTCATAGGTGGAAGCGTTGCTGACGCTGCCGCCGGACAACGAAATCACGCCGTCATCAGCGCCCGCGACCAGGGTCGTCGAGGTGCGCGTGGTGTTGGTCGCAGTTTCGAACGCATCCCAGCCGGTGGTGTTGCTGGCCATGGAAACGCCGCCGCTGACGGCCAGCAGGTTGCGCGTCTGGTCGCCCTGATAGCTGTAGGTGCCGTCGGAACTGACAGCGTATGGCGCGGTGGTGCCTTTGGAACCGGAGAACAGATAGGTGCCGTCGGCGTCCTGGCTGTTCATCAGTCCGAGAATCTGCCCCTGCAACTCCTTGAGCTCGGAGGCGTTGGCCTGGCGGTCCTTGTCGGTGAACGAGGTGTTCGCCGCCCCCAGTACCAGCTCCTGCGCGCGCTGAATCGCCGAGGTGATCGACGTCAAGGCCGTCTCGGTCTGCACGACGGTGGTATTGATCGTGTCGATGTTGGACTTGTACTGATTGAGCATCGTGCCCTGCTGCTGCAACTGCAGCACGCGGCCAGCGCCGACCGGGTCGTCGCCGGCGGTGTTGAGCTTGACCTGGCTGGCCACTTCATCGCCGGTCTTGGTGACGTTGGCGTAACTGCGCGAGTAGTTCGTGGCGCTGGTTTCGTAAAACTGGGTCGTTGAGATACGCATGGATTACGATTCCTTACAGGCTGTTGATCAGCGTGCTGAAGATGGCTTGAGCCGCTTTGATAATCTGCGACGAAGCGGTGTAGTACTGCTGATACTTGACCAGGTTGGCGGCTTCTTCGTCCAGCGACACACCGGAAACGCTGTCGCGCGCGCTTTTCGCCTGGGTCAGCACGGCAGTGGTCGCCGTGGTGTCGCCCCTGGCCTGGGCCGCCTTGCTGCCCACCGTGGTGATCATGTTGGCGTTGGCACCGCTCAGGCTCATGCCCGTGCCGTTGCCGGCGGCGCTGTCGAGGGTCTGTTTGGTCTGAAGGGTACCCACTGACACCGCATTGCGGTTGTCCAGGGACCCGGCGCCGGTCATGGCAATGCTGTAGGTGTCGCCGCTGTTGGCCTTTCCGGCGAGGGTCATGCCGAACTTGAACGACTGCGCAGCACCGGACGAGTCGGTGTAACCCACTTCCAGACTGATGTCGTTGGACTGGCCTGGAACAACTGACCCGGTGATTGCATTGCCGGACTTGTCTTTGACAGCCACGCCCTGTGCATCGACCAGCGTATAGGCTTGAGCACCATTGGTGACATCGCCCATGAGCAAACGCATCGGCGTCGAGGCGGTCAGCGCGTTACGCAGGTCGGCCGTCGCAGTCGGGTTGTAGATGTCGGCCTGGGTCGACAACACGGGCTGGGTGAACGTCCCCGAGCCTTTGCTCACGAGAGCACTGCCGGTCAGCGGACTGGCCGAGGCGATGTCTTTCGGGTCGGTCATCACGACCTTGATGCCGTCGGCACCGGTCTTGGTCGGGCTGATCTTGAAGCTGTCACCCTCGGTAGAGGTGCCGTTGAATTTCAGTGAGAACCCGTCGATGACCGGCGCGGCGGTGGCGCTGGTGTTGTAAGAACCCATGTCCTTGCCGTCCGGCAGACGCTTGACGCTGTACTGGCCGCTGGCATCGGTAAAGGTCACTTGGTAATCGTTGGTCTGCAGCGCGCCGCTGTTGGCGATGGACACCGCGAAGTTGCCCGAGGACTGATCGTTGGTCGTGTTGGCAAGGCTGCGCTGGCTGGTCAGGCTGGGGTCATTGACGCTGGTGAACAGGTTAATGCCGAAGTCGCCGTTGGCGTCCACGCCCTGGTTGAGCTGGCTGTTGATCTGGTCGGAAGCGACCACCGCCAGACGGCCCAATTCGCTGGCGGCTGGCTGCAGCACGTCGCTGCGATAACGCAGCAGGCCGCCCAGGGAGCCGCCGGTCACCACGCTTGAAACATCGACGACGTTGTTCTGATATTTCAGCTTCAGCGCATACACGCTGGGGTCGCTGTCACTCGGCGCCGCGCTCAAGGTGTTGGAGGTGGTGCCGGTAACCAGCGGCTGGCCGGTGCCGATATAAACGTCATAGCTGCCGTTGGTTTCAACGACCTTGGCGCCCACCAGTTCATTGAGCTGACGTACCGCCTCGGTCCGCGAATCGAGCAGCGTGTTGGGCTGACCGCCGGAAGCTTGGGTCTCGGTGATCTGCTTGTTGAGGACGGCAATGGACGACGCCAGTGCATTCACCTGCCCTGTTGCCGTGGTCAGCTGGGTATTGATGCTGGCGTTCTGGTCCTTCATCTGCGCCGAGATGGTGTTGAACTGGCCGGCCAGCGCCTTCGAACTGGTCAGAAAGGTCGTGCGCGCCGCATTGTCGGTAGGCTGTTTGGCCAGAGCGCTCAGGTCAGTGAAGAACTTCGCCAGCACGGTGCTGACGCCAGTCGAGCTGTCCGACAGGATCGAGTCGAGCTTGCTCGCCTGGCTCAAGTACGCAGTAGCATCAGCGTTGAGCGATGTGCTGGTCTGCAATTGGTTATCGAGGTAGCCGTTGTAGATGCGGCGCACGTCGGACAACGTCGTACCGGTGCCGATGAAACCGACGCCGATGTTCTGCTGAGCCCCGGCGGCGGTCATCACTTGCTGACGCGAGTAGCCCTGCGTGTCGACGTTGGCAGTGTTGTTGCCGATCGTCGTCAATGCAGCGCTGCTGGCGGTGAGTCCCGAAAGCCCGATTGAGATCAGTGACATGGTTCAAACCTTATAAAGTCGTGGAAGAGCCCGAGGCGGATGCGTAGGTCTGGTAGCTCTTCATCTGTTTCGCTATCTGAGAAATCTTGCTGGCATAGGACGGGTCGGTTGCGTATCCGGCTTTCTGCAGCTCTTTCACAAACTGTTCCGGGCTATCGGCTGATTTCAGGGTTTCTTTATAGCGACTGTTGTTCTGCAGGAAGCTCACCAGGTCGTGGAAACTGCTGGCGTACGAGTCGTAGGCACGGAAGTCCGCGGTTTCCTTGACCATCTGGCCGTCGCGGAACTCGCTGGTGATGGCGCGGGCTTCCGGCCCTTTCCAGCCGCCCTGGGCCTTGATGCCGAACAGGTTGTGGCTGCTGCCGCCATCGGACTGACGCATGATCGATTTGCCCCAGCCGGTTTCCAGCGCGGCCTGGGCCACCAGCACGCTCGGATCGACACCGATACGCGCAGCAGCGTCCTTGGCCAGCGGCATCATCGTGGCGACGAAGTCATCACGGTTGGCGAATGCACTCTTGCCCGGCGCCAGCGGCGTCTGCACGCGGCTGCGAACATAAGCGTCGGCATCCGCGGCGTACTGCGGCCCGACCGTCCAATCGCCATTGCCCTGGGAGCCTGCGCTTTTCGCGGCGGCCACGGCATTGGAGACGGCAATCCGGTTTTTCAGTGTGGTAGCGCTGGCGCTCGCGTCTTGGCCTGCCGCCGTGTTTGGCACAATGCCGGCCATGATGCGGTCGCTGAGTTTGCTCGGCAGCGACAGGCGACGGGAATTCAGCGCCGCGACGTCGTTGTGCACGGTGCCGTCGGTTGCGGCGGGCGCGGTGACCGAACGGGTGGCCCACAGCGGACGCTGAGCGATGCGCGTGGCCAGGCCGGTCTGCGCGGGGGCATCCGTCTTGGCGTCGGACTTAAGATCCGTTTTGCCGCCGGACACAAGCCCGGTGCTGGCCGGCGCGACTTCAGTGCCTTTGTTTTTCGACAGCTGACGCATGAGCACGTCCTGCAGACCAATACCGCCACCCTCGCGAGACATGCTCACCGACAGTTGCTGGTCGTACATGTCCTGATACTGCCGCGTCGCCGCGGTGTTCATCGGGTTGTCCTTGGCCAGCACTTCGTTGGCCGAACGCATGGCCTTGAGCATCTGGCTGACGAACAGCGACTCGAATTCCTGCGCGACTTTCTTGAGGTTGCCCTCGCTGTCGCGATCGCCGGTTTTCATGGCCGTCAGACGATTGAGGTCGGTGTACGCACCTGAATCACCTGAAGAGACGCCGCCGCTTGGAATGCTCATCTAGTTTGCCTCTTAAATCACGATCAGGTCGGCTTGCAACGCGCCAGCCTGTTTCAGTGCTTCGAGAATCGCCATCAAGTCGCCTGGCGCTGCCCCCACCTGGTTAACCGCGCGGACAATCTCATCCAGCGTGGTGCCCGGACCGAACTTGAACATCGGGTGCATTTCCTGCTGGGCGTTGATCTTCGAACGCGGGACCACAGCGGTCTGGCCGTTGGAGAACGCGCCCGGCTGGCTGACGATCGGGTCTTCGGTGATGGTCACGGTCAGGCTGCCGTGGGTAACGGCTGCCGGCGAGACCTTGACGTTCTGGCCGATGACGATGGTGCCCGTCCGCGAGTTGATGATGACCTTGGCGGAGGTCTGGCCCGGATCGATTTCCAGGTTTTCCAGGACCGACAGGTAATCGACACGCTGATTGGGGTCCAGCGGCGCGGTAACCCGCACAGAGCCGCCGTCCAGCGCTTGAGCGACGCCAGGGCCGAGCATGTCGTTGATCTTGTCGACGATGCGCTTGGCGGTGGTGAAGTCGTTGCGATTCAGGTTCAGGGTCAGCGAGTTGCCCTGGTTGAAACCACTCGGCACGGCACGTTCAACCGATGCGCCGCCCGGGATACGACCGGAAGACGGAACGTTGACGGTGATCTTCGAACCGTCGCGGCCTTCGGCATCAAAGCCGCCGACTACCAGGTTGCCCTGGGCCACGGCATAGACGTTGCCGTCGATACCTTTCATCGGGGTCATCAACAGGGCACCGCCGCGCAGGCTTTTCGAGTTACCGATGGACGATACGGTGATGTCGATCTGCTGACCCGGTTTGGCGAACGGCGGCAGGTCGGCGTACACGGCCACGGCCGCGACGTTTTTCAGCTGCACGGTGCCGGAACCCGCCGGCACCTTGATACCGAACTGCGAGAGCATGTTGTTGAAGGTCTGCAGGGTGAACGGCGTCTGGGTGGTTTGGTCACCCGTACCGTTGAGCCCCACTACCAGACCGTAACCGATCAACTGGTTGGTCCGTACGCCGGAAATGCTGGCGATGTCCTTCAGGCGCTCGGCGTGGGCGCCGAGTGCGGTGGTGAACAGCAGCGCTGCCGCTATCAGTTGCTTGAACGTGATCATGGCTATCCCGCTATCAGAAAGGGAACAACGGGCTGAGGAAGAATCGGTCGAACCAGCCTGGCTGACTGGAATCGGCAAACGCGCCTGTACCGGAATAAGTGATGCGTGCATCGGCGATGCGAGTCGACGACACGGTGTTGTCGGTGGCGATGTCGTCGGCGCGAATCAGGCCGGCGATGCGCACCAGTTCGTCACCGGTGTTCAGGGTCATCCACTTCTCGCCGCGCACCAGCAAAATGCCGTTGGGCATCACGTCAGCGACGGTCACGGTGATCGAGCCGGTCAGGCTGTTGCTCTGTGCGGCCTTGCCGTCGCCCTTGGTGGCGCGGTCGCCGGTGTATCCGGCGTCCAGGCTGAGGTTGCCACCACCGACCGGGTTGTTGGTGCTGACGCCAGCGCCAAACAGCGAGGTCAGGCCAAGGCTTGTCTTGCTGGTCTTGCTGATCCCGGAGCTGGCGGCCTTGCTGGCGGCCATCTTCTCGGAGAGCGTGATGGTGATGATGTCGCCGACCCGATAAGCCTTGCGGTCGCCGTACAGGTTCTGCTCGAAACCGGCCTGATAAATCGAACCGTTGCTGGCCGCTGAAGGCAGCGGCGTGCGCGGCAACACCGGCGCGTAATAAGGGTCATTGGGTTTGGCCGCAGGCGCAACGCAGCCGGTCAGCAGCGCGATACCGCACAGCGGTGCTGCCAACAGGGAAAGCCGCAATACAGAGAGCCGTTTCATGACACTTAAAACCTCGCGGTGTAGCAGGCGCTTTTCAGGCGCCCCTTGGAATTGATCAGGTGTTTCGCAGCAGGACATCAGGTGTTTCAAGACCGGCTTACAGGTTCTGCGTGACGTACTGGAGCATCGAGTCAGCGGTCGAGATCACTTTGGAGTTCATCTCGTAGGCGCGCTGGGTGGTGATCATGTTCACCAGTTCTTCAACGGTGCTGACGTTGGAGTTTTCCAGGGTGTTCTGCTTGACCACGCCCAGACCGTTGAGGCCCGGGGTACCGACCTGCGGTGCACCGCTGGATGCGGTTTCCAGGTACAGGTTGCCGCCCTGGGATTGCAGGCCGGCCGGGTTGATGAAGTCGGCGGTCTGTACGTTGCCGATGACCTGCGGGGTCGCGGCGTTGGCCGACGTGGTGACCGATACGGTGCCGTCTTCGCCGACGGTGAAGGTCTGCGAATCCTGCGGAACGACGATCGCAGGCTCCAGCGCGTAACCGTTGGAGGTCACGATCTGGCCGTTGCTGTCGAGGTGGAACGTACCGTCACGGGTGTACGCCAGGGTGCCGTCAGGCTGACGGATCTGGAAGAAGCCGCGGCCGTTGACCGCCATGTCCAGCGGCTGGTTGGTGGTCTGCAGGCTGCCGGCGGTGAAGTTTTTCTGGGTGCCGACGATGCGCACACCGGTACCCAGTTGCAGGCCCGACGGCAGCTCGCTGTCCTGAGTGGACTGGGCGCCTGGCTGACGCTTGATCTGGTAGAGCAAGTCCTGGAATTCCGCACGGTCGCTTTTGAAACCGGTGGTCGAAACGTTGGCCAGGTTGTTGGAAATGGTCGTCAGGTTGGTGTCCTGGGCGGCCAGACCGGTTTTAGCAACATAGAGTGCCGGAAGCATGTTTGAATCTCCTCGAGCGCCTGTTTATCGGCGCAAGCTGTCAGTCATTAGCCCATTTGCAAGACGCGAGCCATCGACTCGTCATCCTGCTCGGCGGTCTTCATCATCTTGATGTGCAGTTCGAATTGGCGGGACAGCGCCAGCACCGAGGTCATCTCGTCAACGGCGTTGACGTTGCTGGCCTGCAGAAACCCGGATTCGACCTGGACGTCGGCATCGGCCTGGGCCGGCCTGCCGCTTTTGGTGTGCATGAGACCGTCGGGGCCTTTTTCCATGGTGGTCTGGTCGCCCTTGACCAGCTTGATGCGGTCGATCTGCGCCATGACCTGCGGGCTTTCACCCAGCGAGCGGACACTGATGGTGCCGTCGGCGCCGATCTCGATCTGCTGCTGAGGCGGCACGGCAATCGGCCCGCTGTTGCCCATGACCGGCAAACCATTGCCATCACGTAACACGCCGAGGGCGTCGATGTTCATGCTGGAGGTGCGGGTGTAGGCTTCGCCGCCATCGGCTGTCTGCACCGCCATCCAGCCGTTGCCTTTGACGGCGACGTCCAGTTCGCGACCGGTGTCGACCATCGCGCCCTGGCTGAAGTCAGTGCCTGGACGTTCGCTCATGGCGTACGCACGGGACGGGTTGACCTCACCGAACACGGGCATCGAGCGCGCCTGCTCAAGGTCGCGCTGAAACCCGTTGGTCGAAACGTTCGCCAGGTTGTTGGCATGGGCTTTTTGGGCGATGGCGTTTTCTGACGCTCCGCTCATGGCCACGTATAGCAACTTGTCCACAGTCTTCCTCCTCCGACAGACGCTTGCCGTCTGTAGCTGTACTGAACAGGTCATAGCAATAATCGAACCAGTTTTTCAGCGGTGATACAAAGCGTTGATTCTTCAATGATTCCGGCAGCATTTGGCGGACCGGGATCCGGTTTGCGCCGCCGCGCGACAGCAGACTGCCGGTTTCCTGCAAATCGACGGCAACGAGCGCCAGAAAACTTTCCATGGGGGGTGCGAAACTTGCAGCGTTTTGTGAATTCGCTTCAGTCGCCACGGAAAACTGTCATGGGTCTGCGCATCGCCCTGCTCCTCACACTGGTTGCCAGCTCGTTTGCCATTTGGGCAGCGCCGGCGCCCTATTTCCTCTGGCAAGGCGCCCACCGCACGGTCTGCGCCCAGACCAGCCCGGGCGAAGGCTGGACCCGGATCAGCGCCGCGTATGTGAAGTCGGATTGTTCGATTTAAATGGCGCTGCTTTAGTAGGAGCGCGGCTTGTCCCGCGACCTGGCGCGCAGCGGCAGTAAACCTGACGCCCTGGCAACGCCTGACACGCCTCACGCACCGGTTTTACTGCCGCTGCGCGCCAGATCGCGAGCAAGCTCACTCCTACAGGTTCCGCAGCGTCCGCAGAATTTAGCGCAGACCAAAACCGTGCCTGACCTTGTGCAGATTCCGAGCCGGACGACGATCAAATGTAGGAGTGAGCTTGCTCGCGAAGGCGGTTTGCCTGACACGAATCAATCGCCTGACACGCCGCCTTCGCCAGCAAGCCGATCCCTACCGATTCTGTCTCCTCCACAAAATTTGTGGCTTGCCGAGATCCACTGTAGGAGTGAGCTTGCTCGCGAAAGCGGTGTGCCTATGACGAATCAATCGCCTGACACACCGCCTTCGCCAGCAAGCCGGCCCCTACCGATTCTGTGTCCTCCACAAAATTTGTGGCTTGCCGAGATCCACTGTAGGAG
>NZ_FOHW01000051.1:23199-28907 GCF_900111735.1 Pseudomonas graminis
ATCCACTGTAGGAGCGCGCTTGCCCGCGAAGGCGGCCTATCTGTGACAGATCCATCGCCTGACACACCGCCTTCCCCGCTAAAGCCGGTCACACATTCGCGTCCACGCTAAATCCCGGATCAGGTCGCGCGTATCAGCGTCTGCATCAGTTCCGCCTCCGTCGACAGGGTTTTCGAGTTGGCCTGATACGCCGTCTGCGCCTGGATCAGCTCGACCAGCTCATTGGTCAACGTGACGTTGGAGCCCTCCAGCGAGTGCCCGATAACGCTGCCCAAGGTGCCGACGCCCGGGGTTTCATAATTGGCGACGCCGGAGGCCAGGGTTTCGACCCAGCGCGTGTCGCTCACCGGCTGCAGCCCTTGATTGTTGGCGAAGCTGGCGAGCATGACCTGACCCACGTTGCGGTGCAGGCCATTGCTGAAGCCGATCATCAGCATGCCGCTCTTGTCGATCGTCAATTGGGTGGCCTGCCCTGCCGCATGGCCGTCGATGACGATGTTGCTGCTGCCGGTGGCGGCGTTGTGCTGAGTGGTCTTGTTGAAGTCCATGACAATCCCGTCGGCATTTCCCACCGCGCCATTCGCACCCCACCGCCCGCCCGGCTTGTTGCCGTCCAGCGGTTTGGCCGGCACCCAGCCTTCGAGGGTCAGGGTGTTGTTGGCGGCGGTCAGCCACTGACTGCCGATCAGCGATTGCAACGAGCCGCCTGAGTCAAACAGCATGCTCGCCGTCGACGGCGCCGTGCTGGTCGGATCCTGCGGGTTGCGCCCGTCAATCAGCGTATGCATCTTCCAGCTGTTGCTGCCGTCTTTGACAAAGTACTGGGTCATCTCGTGGCGCATGCCCAGGCTGTCGAAAACGCCGTAGGTGGACGCCTTGGTGAAGGTGGTGATGTCAGACGGATTGAAGCTCGGTACCGGCCGCGGCATAAGCGGATCGGCCGGGTCCAGCACGGGCAGACCGCTATCGACCAGCGGCAGTGAGATCGGTCCTGGAGACGGCGCGGGGCTGGCGGTCCAGGTGCCGTTGACGTTGATCGCCGGGCGCCAGGTCTGCAGCTCCAACTCGGTGTCGGAAATTATCTTGACCGCCGCCGTCGGGCCGGTGAGTGAAAGCTTGCCGGCCGCAGACACCTGCAAACCGATCTCCAGCGGCGCGTTGCTGGTGGGATCCAGCGGATTGACGCCGTCGACGAGAATGTACGACGTCCAGTTATTGTCGTCGGTCTTGACGAAGTACTGCTTGAGCTCGTGATCCTGTGGCGGAACGCCGGCGTCCTGAATGACCCGCCCGGTTACCCGAGTGAAGGTGGTCGGGTCGCCAGGATCAAATCGCGGGATGGCGCCGAGTGACGCCGACGCCGCGTTCAGGTTGAAGGTCTGCTCCATTTTGGCGGTGGCCTTGGGCGACATGCCCGCGGAGTCAATTTTCAAATCCGTGCGAACGCCGCTGATCACTTTCCCGTCGTCGGTAATCCCATAACCCTGCAAGCGACTGCCATGGGCGTCGACGACAAAATTCTGCGCATCCTTGATGAATGCCCCTGACCGGCCGTAACTGATGGAACCGGCGTCACTCATGACAAAGAAACCGTTGCCCTGAATGCGCATGTCGAGGGCCCGCCCCTCGCTGGTGATGACCCCGCCGGGCGCGAAGTTCTGCGAGACGTTGGCCACTTGCACCCCATCCCCTGAGGCTGTGCGGCTGCCGCCGAGCATGGATGAGGAATAGACCGCCGAGAATTCGGCGCGAGAGGATTTGAAACCGGACGTGTGGACGTTGGCGATGTTGTTGCCGGCCACTTCCATGCGTTTGTGCGCCGCGTGCAAACCTGAAACCGCTGTGTTGAATGACATGAACACTCCCTGAGTCGTTGCTAAACGACACGCTCGTCAATGCATCGAAGTTCGCGGGCAAAGGAATGCAATCGAACGGCCCCGTAAACGGCGCCGCGCAATGGCATTTATTTGTCAGCGGACTTGATTCTCGCAAAGACGAAAGTAGGAAGTTTCCAGTTGTAGAGTGGGATGGCTCTCGATATTTCAGTCAAAAAAAAGCCATAAAAAAAGCCCCTCTGAGAGGGGCTTCGTTGACCGTGTCCAGCGACCGTTATCAGGTCATCTGAATGGTGGTCTGCATGATGGTGCTTTGTGTCGAAATGGTCTTGGCGTTCGCCTGGTAGTTGCTTTGCGCCTTGATCAGGTTGACCAGCTCGCCGGTCAGGTCGACGTTGGATTCTTCCAGCGCCTGCCCGGTCAGGTAACCCAGCGTACCCGACTGCGGCGCGCCGGTGACCGGAATGCCCGATGCCGACGATTCGCGCCAGGCGGTGCCGCCTGCCGGGGACAGGCCCTGGACGTTGGCGAAGTTGGTCAGCGACACCTGACCGATGACCTTCGACTGACCGTTGGTGTAGGTCGCGAACATGTTGCCGGTGGCGTCGATGTTCATCGCCGTGATCTGGCCGGTGGCGTAGCCGTCCTGGGTCTTGTTGATTGCACCCGACACCGCGTTGGTCTGGGTGGTCGCCAGCATGTTGAGCTTGATCCCGCCCGCGTTGGCAGCCGCGCCGTTACTCGCCCAGGTGATGGTGCTGCCAACGGTAGTCTTGGCAGCCGGCACCCAGTTATTGAGGGAGAAAACACCATCCGTGCCAATGCTCACGTTTGGCGAATTGGTGGTATCCGGGCTACCGGTGCCGCTGGTGATCAAACCACCCGACGAATCGAAGGTCACGGCTGTGGCGTCAGGCTTGGTGGACGTTGGATCGTTGATGCTGCGGCCATCCACCAGGCTGTACATGGTCCAGGTATTGGTGCCCGTCTTCGCGAAATACTGGTCGAGGGTGTGCTGGTTACCCTGACTGTCGTACATAGGCGTGCTGTAGGTCGTGGTGTAGCTGCTGGTGTCCGACGGCGAGAACGTCGCAACGGTCGGGACGGTGGACGAAGAGTTCAGGTTGGAGGCGACGGTGATCAAACTGGTGCTTTTCGGCGCCAGGTTTGAGGAGTCGACACGCAGGTTGCTCAGCACGCCCGTGGCGACATTGCCCTGACCGTCAACGCTGTAGCCCTGGAGATTGTTGCCCGCCTCGTTGACGATGTAGCCATCGGAATCGGTGTGAAATGCGCCGGCGCGGGTGTAAAGCTTCTCGCCGTTGTTGCTCATCATGAAGAAGCCGTTGCCGTTGATCGCCAGATCCAGGCTGCGCCCGGTACCGGTGTTCAGCGTGCCCTGGGTGAACTGCTGTGAAACGGCGGCGGTGTAAACGCCGCTACCGGTATTGGAAGTGCCGGAGGTGCCGCGAATTGACTGGGCGTACTGGTCTGCAAACTCCGCACGGGAAGATTTGAAACCGGTGGTCGCGACGTTGGCAATGTTGTTGCCGGTGACGTCGAGACTTTTGTTTGCCGCGTAGAGCCCACTAAGACCAACATTGAAAGACATGATTTAACTCCTGCGCCGTCTAGTCGGCTCTAAATTCCGATTTGCTTGATTTTTGCCAGTGCCACCTGGGTGCCGCCGGCGAGGTTCAACGTCATGTCAGAGCCCGTTGTGCCCATGGTTACGCTGTTCACTGTCGCCGGCAGGTAGGTGCTCAGCTGAGTGCCCTTACCGTCCAGCTTGCCGTTGGCGACGAAGCTGTAGTTGCCCGCTGCCACCGCTGCGCCGCTGTCGTCTTTGCCATCCCAACTGAAGGACGTGGTGCCTGCCGCCTGAGTCCCCAGGTCGATGGTGCGCACGACGTTGGTACCGGTGCTGTCGTAGATCTTCACCGTGGTGTCGGCGCTGGACGATGGCAACACCACCGAACCTGTCATCGCCTTGCTGGTGTCGACGTAGGTCGAACCCGCGTCCACGGTCACCGAGCGGCCGACCAGCGAAGAAGCCTGCAACGCCTGGGACGACTGATACATGGTGCTGATCGAGTCAACCGAGGTGCTCAGGTTCTGCATGGTTTCCAGGCTGCTGAACTGGGCCAGCTGCGCCACGAACTCGCTGTTGTCCTGAGGATCCAGCGGGTTCTGGTTCTGCATCTGCGTGACCAGCAACTGCAGGAACGAATCCTTGCCCAGGGAACTTGAGCCGGTGAGGCTGCTGGTGCTGGTGCTGGATTTGGTGCTAGTGCCTGTGGTCCCGGGGGTCGTGGTTTGCAGCCCTTTGAGGAACGACGAGGTAGCGTCTGTGTTTGAGACCGTCATGGATTTCGCCCTTTATCACTGACCCAGGGTCAGGACCTTCTGCATCATTGTTTTCGCGGTGTTCATGATTTCCGCATTGGTCTGGAACGAACGGCTGGCCGAGATCATGTCGGCCATCTCGTTGACGACGTTGACGTTCGGGTAATACACGTAGCCGTTCTTGTCGGCTGACGGGTGATTTGGCTCGTAACGTGCTTCGAGGTTGGAGGCGTCTTCGATGATGCCGGAAACCTGTACACCGGTGCCGGCCTGGCCCTGGTCTTCGAACAGCGATGCGCTGCCGCCGGCTTCCTGGCCCTGGAAGACCGTGGCGAACACCGGATGGCGGGCGCGGTAGGTCTTGTCCATGCTGGAGGACACGGTTTCGGCGTTGGCGATGTTGCTGGCCACGGTGTTGAGGCGGGTGTTCTGGGCACTCATGCCGCTACCGGCAATATTGAAAACACTGGACAGGGACATGGATTACTCTCCGCGCAGGGCTGCAACCAGCCCTTTGAATTTGCTGTTGAGCAAGGTGAAGCTGGCCTGAAAACCGATGGCGTTTTCGGCGTAGTTGGCATTTTCGACTTGGGAGTCGACGGTGTTCTGATCCAGCGACGGCTGCGACGGGGTGCGGTAGAGCAGGCTGGCTTCGCCATCGCTCATGCCTTCGGCTTCGATGTGACGGTTGTTGGTCATGTCGAGGGCGAAGTGGCCGTTTTTGCTTTTGTCGCTTTCGGCGGCCAGGACTTTGGAGAAGTCGAGGTCACGCGCCTTGTAGTTGGGGGTGTCGGCGTTGGTGATGTTGTTGGCCAGCACTTCGGCACGCTGGGCGCGGAAGTTGAGTGCTTTTTCGTGGATGCCGAGGGCGTTTTCAAAACTGATGCTCATGTCGGGACCTTTGAGGGCTGACCAGATGTACGTGCAGGAGTTATAGCAAGGTGTGTGCCACTTTCTGAAAGCACGGGTTTACGGGGGCTGCAGGGGTGTTGGTGAGGAGGGATGACAGAAAAGCGGCAAGGGATTTCCGCTCATTGGGAGGAAAGCGGCAAGAGCGGTGCCGTTTTTTTGCCGTATTGCGCGTCAGCGTCAGCGCGGAAGATCAAGATCAACAGCGTCTGCCTAGGGGCAGACTGTTTCGCCTTCGGCGAGTTACTTGGAAAAGCACCCCAAGTAACCAAAGGTGCTTGCTCCTGGTTAGGTCCCTCCTCCGTCGGGATACCCTCACTCCGACGACGCTCCGTGGGCCCGCGCCGAACGGACATCCATGTCCTGACGGCGCTCTCGCGGCATCCATGCCGCTCGACCCACTCCGCGTCGTCTGCGTTCGGCCTGCACCAAAGTCGCGTTTTGTGGTGTTTGGACTACCGCGTAGAAGATCAAGAGCGAAAGCAAAGCAAAGCAAAGCAAAGCAAAAGCTTCCCGGCTAAAGCCGGTCCCACTAACGCACCGCATGCATTCAGCTGCTGATCGTTCCCACGCTCCGCGTGGGAATGCATCCCGTGACGCTCCGCGTCACTTATCTCG
>NZ_FOHW01000052.1 GCF_900111735.1 Pseudomonas graminis
GTGGGACCGGCTTCAGCCGGGAAGAGGCCGGTAGTGTCACCCCAAAATTTGCGGCGTGACCACCGACGCCTTCCCGGCTAAAGCCAGTCCTACCAGAAGCACGCTGTCCCACATCCGGATTCATTCAGTTATAAACAAAAAACCCACGCCCGGTCTTGCGTCCCAGATACCCCGCCGCGACCATTTCCTTGAGCAGCGGCGCGGGGCGGTATTTGCTGTCGTTGAAGCCTTCGTGGAACGCTTCGATAATCGCGAGCAGCGTATCCAGCCCGATCAGATCAGCCAGCGCCAGGGGGCCGATCGGCTGGTTGCAACCCAGGCGCATGCCGTCGTCGATGTCTTGCGCGGTGGCCAGACCTTCCTGCAACACCAGAATCGCTTCGTTGATCATCGGCACGAGAATCCGGTTGACCACAAAGCCCGGGCGGTTGCCGGCCGTGATCGCCGTCTTGTTCAACCGCTCGGCCAGCTTGATCGCCGCGATGTGGGTGGTGTCCGCCGTCTGCAAACCGCGAATGACCTCGATCAGGTTCATCATCGACACCGGGTTGAAGAAGTGCAGCCCAATGAATCGATCCGGATGCTCGACGCTGGCCGCCAGTTGGGTGATAGACAGCGACGAGGTGTTCGACGCAATCACGCACTCGCGGTCGACATGGCTGGCGATCTGTTTGAGCAGGCGCAGCTTCAGTTCCAGGTTCTCGGTGGCCGCTTCGATCACCAGTTGCGCGCCGGTCAACTGGCCATAGTCAGTGGTGACACTGATGCGCCCCAGGGCCGCTTCGGCGACATCGGCCGCCACCGTCTGCTTGGTCACCTGCCGCTCGAGGTTCTTGCGCACGGTCGCCATGCCGCGCTCCAGTGCGGTGTCGGAAATGTCCAGCAGGGTCACGTCGAACCCCGCCACCGCGCAGACCTGCGCGATGCCGTTGCCCATGGTGCCGGCGCCGATCACGGCGATGTGTTGCATGCTCATCGACAAGCCTCCTTACACGCGTTCGAAGATAACGGCGATGCCCTGACCGCCGCCGATGCACATGGTGACCAGCGCGTAGCGGCCCTGAATCCGATGCAACTCGTGAATCGCCTTGATGGCGATGATCGCGCCCGTCGCGCCTACCGGGTGGCCGAGGGAAATGCCCGAGCCATTCGGGTTGACCTTCGCAGGATCAAAGCCTAGCTCACGGGCAACGGCGCAGGCTTGGGCGGCGAAGGCTTCGTTGGATTCGATGACGTCCAGATCCGCCACGGTCAGGCCTGCGCGTTCCAGTACTTTACGGCTGGCGGGAATCGGTCCCAGACCCATCATCGCCGGATCAACCCCGGCATGGGCATAGGCCACCAGACGGGCCATCGGCTTGAGGCCGTGCGCGCGAACCATGTCGCCATTGGCCATGACCAGCGCCGCTGCACCGTCGTTGAGGCCAGACGCGTTGCCGGCCGTGACGGTGCCGTCCTTCTTGAACGCGGTTTTCATCTTCTCCAGCTGTTCGGCGGTCACGTCGCCGCGCACATGTTCATCCTGGGCGAAGGTCACGGTGCCTTTGCGCGTGGCGATTTCGATCGGCACGATCTGGCCCTCGAAACGGCCCTCGGCGATGGCGTGGGCGGCGCGCTGCTGACTGTTCAGCGCCAGGGCGTCCTGATCAGCGCGGGTAATTCCGTACTGCTCGGCGATGTTTTCCGCAGTGATGCCCATGTGGATATTGGCGAACGGATCGTGCAACGCGCCGAGCATGTAGTCGTACGCCTGCACATTACCCATGCGCGCACCCCAGCGGGCCTGGGGCATGATGTACGCGCCACGGCTCATGGATTCAGCGCCACCGGCCAGCACGGCCTGGGCGTCACCGAGCATCAGCGATTGTGCCGCCGACACGATGGCCTGCAAGCCAGAGCCACACAGGCGGTTGACGTTCATGGCGGGGGTTTCTTGGGTCAGGCCGGCTTCCAGGGCGATGACGCGGGAAAGATAAGCATCGCGGACTTCGGTGGGGATCACGTGGCCCATGACCACATGGCCGATGTGTTCCGATGCGATCCCCGATTTGGCCAGTGCGGCGCGGCTGACCTGAGTGCCCAGTTCGATGGGCGAGACCTCCTTGAGGGACCCGCCGAATCCACCGATGGCGGTACGCAGTGCGCTGACGACGAAAACTTCGGGTGTGCTCATGGGGACTCCTGATACGTATTGGAATTATGGGGGCGGCACCGCGAAACGGCGTTTCGGCCGGTGCTGACTGCGGGCAAGTCTAGATCGGCGTTCGGGACGGGCCTATGCCGAAACTGTCCAGATGGGCTGGCGTTCTTTACCATCAGCGCCTGATCCGTGGTGCACCATTCAAAAAGGGAAAGGCGGTCATGCGGGAAAAGGATTCAGTGTCGATCTACTTCGTCCAGTTGATCGTCCACGGGCTGCGCGACCAGCCATTGCGTTTGCAGTCGGTTTTGCAGGCGGCGGAAATCGACATGGCGCTGCTCGACGACCCTACGGCACGGGTCTCGGCCAGCGCGTTTGCGGCGTTGTGGCTGATTCAGATCAAGGAACTGGGCGACGAGTTCTTCGGCCTTGATTCCCACGGCATGCCCCTGGGCAGCTTCGCCCTGATCTGCCGGGGGCTGATTCAGGAACCCAATCTGGAGAAGGCCCTGCGCCAATGCCTGAGCAATTTCGGCCTGTTCCTGCGCGACTTTCGCGGCAGCCTCATCGTCCGCGGCTCGCGCGCCGTGCTCGCGGTGGACACCACGACAGACGACCCGGTCCGGCAGCGCTTCGGTGAAGAGACGTTTCTGCTGCTGATGATCAGCCTGCTGTGCTGGCTCGGCGGGCGCCGCATCAGCATTGATCGGGCACAGTTTCGCCAGCGCCGTCAGCGGCTCAGCGACGATTCGCTGTTGTGGGGTTACAACCTGAGTTTTGGCGAGCCGCGCACCGAGATCGAGTTTTCCAGCCACTACCTGCGTCTGCCGGTGGTGCAGTCGTTGCCGTCGCTGAAATCATTTTTACGCACTGCGCCGCAGTGGCTGGTCATTCGCTACCGCAACCAGCGCGGCCTCGCGGCCCAGGTTTATCAGCGCCTGCGTAATAGTCATTACGGACACTGGCCCACGCTGCTGGAAATGGCCGATGAACTGAAACTCAGCGCCACCACGTTCCGCCGTCGGCTGGAGCGCGAGGGCTGCGCGTTTCAAGGGATCAAGGATGATGTACGACGCGGCATCGCCCAGCAAAAGCTGCGCGACACCGAGCTGAGCGTGGTGGAGATCGCGTCCTTGGTGGGATTTCAGGAGCCCAGCGCGTTTCACCGAGCATTCAAGAAATGGACGGGGGAGAGTCCGGGCGGCTACCGCAAGAAGCACACTGCCAGCGATTCATGACGACGTACCGATGCGCCGCCGCTTGCTTCAGGGCAGCCACGCCTCGCGCCAGGCCTGCACAGCCGCGTCGTCGAGCATCCAGTCGCGAAGTACCTGCTTGCACAAGTCGTCGCCCAGCAGCGCCGCGCTGGCCAGATCCATCGTGTGGGCGCGAACCAGGTTCACCCAGGCCTCCAGCGTGTTGGGCACCCGCGTCACCGGCAAATCCCCCGCGTAGGCGCGAACGTCGCTGCAGATCACCGGCACACCGCAGGCGCCGAGTTGCAGCAGGGTGATGTTGTTCTTGCAGGCGCCGAACAGGTTATCCACTGCGGGCAGCAGCGCCAGGTCGAGGTTCAGGTCGGCAACGGCTGTCGCGTAATGCTCGGCGGGCGGGCGATCGTGGGATTCATGGGCATGACTGCGCAGCACGCCTTGGTCATCGCCCATGACGATCCACTCCACCTCTTCTGCCAAGGCCTCGACCACGGCCAGAATCAAATGCAAGTCCTGAGGCTGCCAGCGGTCACTGACCAGCCCGACCCTTGGCTTGCCACCCACCCCACGGCGCGAGACGAGGTTGCCCCAGACGTGCGGCGACAGGCGCGAAGGCAGCAGCCGCACGTCCGCGTGGAATTCCCCGGCGATGTCGGCCAGTACTTGAGTCGAAGCGATCACACGTTGGGCCTGATGCAGGCTCTTCTGCAGCAGGTCAACGCACTCCGCATCGAAGGCGAACGGGTCATGGCCCGGCGTCCGCGAACCCAGTTGCAGGTCATTGATGTCGAGCACCACGAAGGCATCCGGCAACAGCTGGGCGCGGGCGATGGTTTGCAGATGATCCGCGTCAAGGCGCGCCTGAAACACCACGACATTCGGCTTGAGCCGTCCCTCCTGGGGAATCGACAGCGGCTGGCTGCTCAGCATTCCGTCCACAATACCGGCGGCTTGCAGGGTCTCGAACGGCGCGATCACCCGTTCGTGGGGCGAGGCCCACAGACCTGCAGGGTAGGCCAGCACCACCGGGTGGCGGCGCCAGGCCATCGGGTGCCAGACCAGTGGCATGTTGAGTTCGAGCTCCACCGATTGCAGGTCGAACGAAAGATTGCTGTTGAAGGCGGGATCGTTCGCCAGCGTCGGTAGCCATTTGCGGTACATCGCCAGTTGCTCACCGACGAAGCGCTTGCGCTTGGCCTGCTGGGTGGCGGTGTCGACGTGGGTCTGGCTGACGCTGCCTTCGTGGATCAATACCGAATGGGGCGTCCAGACATTCAGGTAGCCGAGGGCGCCAACTTTCATGCACAGATCGACGTCGTTGTAGGACACGACGAAGGCCTCTTCATCCAGCCCGCCGACCTCCTCGTAGATCGAGCGGCGGACCATCAGGCACGCCGCCGTCACCGCGCTCAAATCCTGATCCACCTGCACGCGCTGCATGTAACCTTGAATATGCCCGGGCTCACCAATGTGCTGATGACCCGCCGGGCCGTCCATGCCCAGGCGCACGCCGGCATGCTGCATGCGCCCGTTGGGGAACAGCAGCTTGGCGCCGACCACGCCGACTTCAGGGCGCAGCGCGTGATTGAGCAATTCGTCCAGCCAACGGCTGTGGACAATGGCCGTGTCGTTGTTCAGCAGCACGAGGTACTCGCCTTTGGCCTGGGCCGCGGCGACGTTATTGATGCGCGAATAGTTGAACGGGTGCGGGTAGCGCAGCACGCGCACCTGCGCCGAGCCCAGAGCGTCGATGCGCGCCAGCCATTCGAGTGCTTCGGGGGTTTCGCTGTTGTTGTCGACGATCAGCAGTTCGTAATTCAGGTAGCGGGTGCTGTGCAGCAGGGTTTCGACGCAGCGCTGCAGAAACGGCAGCTGATCTTTGGTCGGGACGATGATCGACACCAACGGCTGATCGGTGTGGCCGTACTCCACGTGGTAGCGGCGGGGCAGAGTGTGTTCGATGGTCGCCTGTGGGTAGCCGCGCACCTTCAGATGGCGCTGCAGTGTTTCGATTTCGTGGGGATTATCCACTGCTTCCGGCAGGTCACAGACCAGCAGGGGCTCGCTGATATGGATGATCCGCCCGGCGCCTTCACGCTCATATAAACGCAAGATCAGGTCGAACTCGGCGGCATCGGCGAAGCGCTCATCGAAGCCGCCGATGTCCAGAACCGTATGCCGTCGGAACAGCCAGTGGCCCGCCGTCAGCAGCGGGTAGCTCAGCAGGTAGTCGAGGTTAAAGTCCGGGCGCATGGCCGAACTCAGGCCGCCTCTTGGCCGCCGGTGCATTTCATCGGCGAACGCGGCGTGGGCGTCAGGTGAGTCGAGGAGCGTCAGCGCGCTGGCAGTCAGGCCGAACGGTGTGAATTGGGTACCGGCGTCGATCACGATCAGCCATTCGAAACGATTGCTTTCAACCACCTGATTCAACAGCGCGGCGGTGTTCATAGCGCCGATGGCGAGGGTGGTCAGCCGAGGGCCGACTAAGGTGGCCGGCAGCTTGGTCGCGTCCGTCAACACCACCACGTTCATCGCGGCGTGCAGGGCGCCGTGGGAAGCGAGGCTGTCGAGGCTGCGCTGAATCTTTTCCGGGGCGTTGGCAACATCCTTGATCACCACCAGCAGCGAAGGCGCGTCGACCTCGGCCAGGTGCCGGTCGATCTGCGTCTGCTGATCGGCCGTCAGTACCCGATGACCGAGCCAGGCCTCGACCTGCTGCGGGTTCAACCGTTGCGGCAACGGCGCGGACAACTGCGCGAGCAGGTTGAAATCGGCAAACCCCCGGGACGCCGACAACGGCCGTGCGCCGACCCAGCCGTTGTCCAGCGAGGTGCTGGCCCAGCCGGCTTCACGGATCAGCCGGTGAAACAGGGGCAGGTGATCACTGTCCGTGCCGACGATTTCGATGCCCTGTTCGGTCATCTGTTGCGGCGCGATGCGCGTGCCCGTCAACGTAGCCGGCAGCATGATCAGCTCGGCGTCGTGCAGCAATCTGGCATACAGCGCCAGATTGCCCAACGGGCCGACGGATTCACCGTTGAGGGAAAACGGATCGGTGCCCAACGCCAGCAGGTCGTCACGGCGACACAGCACGCTGCTCAATTCGCCAATGAAATTGCAGGTGAACTCGCCGAGCAGCCTGACGATGTCAGGGCCATGGAAAACCGTGGGCTCAGTGACACGAAAGCGCGTCGCCAGATTCTCTTGCAGCGCCGCGCCCTCGGCGTTCAACCATTGGCGGTGCGCAGCCACCAGTGAGGCCTGGGGATTGACCTCCAGCGCCGCGACCATCTGCTGAATGCAGTCCGGCGCCAGCACGGCGTCACCCGACATGAACTTGATGTACCGCCCGCAAGCGTCGGCAACGCCGCGGTTGAAACAAGCCTCGGCGCCCAGTGGAGAATCGTTGCGCAGGTAGCGAATCGGCCACCGGCACGACGCCCGGTACAGGTCAGTCACGGTTTCTGCCAGACCGTCGGTGGCGTCGTCGCAGATCACAATTTCGATCGCGTCGTGGGTCTGTCCGATCACGCTGTTCAGCGCGGTTTCAAAAAACTCGGTGCGGCAGACAGCGATGACGACACTGACCAGTCGTTGAGAATCCATGGGGGTATCCGGTAGTTGAAAAACGTGCCTCGAACATCGGCGCATTGACAGGAGAACGCGGGCGCAAGCGACCCGTCATGAAAATGACGCCTCGGGCATGAACATCCGATGAAGCAATATCCCGGCCAACGGATGGGCATCAGCTTTAGCCGTAAACTCTAAGTTACTGGCCAATTAGTGGCCCTGCCAGGGTGGCCAGTCTTGCTTGCGTGATAGGTCTTGAGGCCTGATGGAAAGCATGCTTGAGTAGATTAATGATCGTCGGATTCATGCCGATACTCGAGAGACAGGCGGCTTTGCTTCACGCCGATCACCTTCCAACCACTGCTCCGAGCAGACAGCGGGACATACCATGGCGACACCTTCGAAATTCGATAACGACACGTTCCAGCTGGCCCGCGATCACCTGCAGCACTTCGTCAAGAAGACCGCCGAGTTGCTCCACGAAGAGACCGGACGGTTATTGGAAGTCGGGCCCCAGGAGCGTTCGCTGGTCCGGGAAAGTTTCACCCAGTTCGCCGTCGATACCTTCGACATCGTTGACACCTACGGTCCGACGTTAGTGGGCGATATCACCCGCAAGAACGAATTCATTGCCGACAGCGCCTACGACTGCGTCGTCTGCATGGAAGTCATCGAGCACACGCTGAACCCGTTCGACACCATCAAGGAAATTCGCCGCATCCTCAGACATGAGGGCTACTTGCTGATTTCCGCTCCCTTGAACTGGCGCATCCATGGCCCGAGCCCGGACTGCTGGCGCATCACCGAACATGGCTGGAATGCGTTACTGCGCGACTTCGATATCGTCGAGATCGATATTCTCGAATCCCCGGACCGTGAACTGTTCCCGATTCGCTACAACGTCCTTGCCCGTTGCAACAAGTTCAAGGAAACCAAGGACAACGAACTGACGTTCCGTTTCATATGAACGCCGCCATGCACGACAGCGTGAAATCCCTCGACGCGCTGATTCCCCGGCTCTCGTCCGAGGCATTCGACGTTGACGTGTTTCGCAAGACGGGCGTTTTTGTGGTGCGCAATGCCGTGCCCCGGGACGTGGTCGATGCATGGCAGAACGAGTGGCAAAGCTTCTACGGCGCGGTGCTGGAGAAGGGGCGAGACGTCAATCGTGCCAACCCTGTGTCCCTCAACGAACAGTTACCTGAAGGCCTGGCTCACATGTACCGCGAGCCGGTTTTCGCCACTGCCTTGAAGCCGCTGATGGGCGAGCACATTGCGTTGTATAACCACCGCTTTGTCATCAAAGACGCGCTGAGTGCCAACAAAGTGTTCCTGCACCAGGACAGTTGTTACCACGCCGGTCACCTGAACAAGTGCAGCGTTTTCGTGGCAATCAGTGCCGTGAACAAAGACAACGGCGGTATGACCTTTCATGTAGGTTCCCACGTCCTGGGGTTGCTCGGCGATGCCGGTGAAATCGATCCGGCCAGTTTCGATGTGCAATGGCCGACCGTCACGCCGGAGCTGGCGCCGGGCGACTTCGTGATCATGGACAGTCGCCTGTGGCATGAGTCAGGGCCGAACGTTTCGGGCGTCGACCGGATCATGGCCGACATGATTCTTCAGCCGGCCGACGACCCCACCGGGCAAGAGCTGATATGCGGTGAGTGGCAGACCGATGTCTTTTTCTCGCCCAAAAACATCACGCGTCACTTCGTCAATTCACGCATTCTCAAGATTGTTAAATACGAAAAAGAGCTGGCGCAGTTGAAGGCCGAAGCCGCACACATTGCCGGTGGCACAACAGAATGATTCAACACGCCTGACCTGTCCGCGCGTTGCAGGTATCGGTCGATACCGCCCCCTGAACACTGACCGCGCTGGCGCAGCCTGACCACACTGTGCGCCCCAGCGTCTGACAACCGATTTGAGGAGAGAAAATGGATACCTGTCTCGCGACCCGCACATACGCGCCTTCAGCGCTGATGCACATTCGGCCCTACCGCGTGCTGAGCATCGAGGACGGCCGGGAAGAAGAGGTCAAATTCTTCATGCCCCCCGCAGACGGCGCCGGCAGCCTGACGGCATTTGAATCGGTAATGCTGCTCAAGCTGGTCCGTGCCATCAACCCGGACTTCGTGTTCGAGTTCGGCACCTTCGACGGCCGTACCACCCGGCTGGTGCTGGAAGACCTGCCGGACAACGGCGACAACGAGCCACGCATTTATACGCTGGACCTGCCGGACACAGACGGTATCGTGTTCCAGGGCGATGACAAGCTGCTCGCCGAAAAGGCCGTGCTATCGAGCCGCAAGTACAATCAGTCGCCTAAAAAGGCCATGGTCAGGCAGATCCTGCAGGACTCCATGACCTTCGATCCGTCGCCTTACGCGGGCAAGTTCGATTTCATCTTTGTCGACGCCAACCACGAGTACGAATACGTCAAGCGCGACACCGAAAACTCGCTGAAGATGCTGGGTGGCGACAGCAGTTGCATCGTCTGGCACGACTACGGTAACCCGCAGTTTCCTGAGCTGACCCGCTACCTGGAAGACTTGGCCAGCAGTCTGGAGCTGTACCACATCGAAGGCACGATGCTGGTGTTCCACATGCGTGGCGCGAAGATCGGTGAGGAAAGAACGGCGGGTGATTGATCGGTCGTTATTCAGGGCCACCGAACCGGTGGCTCACATACTTCTGCTTCGCCCGCGCCGTTTTTTTGTCTCTCCTCAATTCTTCCAACCCTTCCGAAAACCCCTGTACCCCATATGATCCGTGGCCTGGCGCCTGCTTTTCGGGTTCTGGTTCGGAACTTGCTTCTGCATGAACACGCATCGGCGAAGGCGTCCGATCATGGTCCGTGGAGTGACGAGAGATGGTAGAGCAAGCAGTGGCACTGGAAGAGCAAGTCGTCGCGCTGATCGAAGAAGCGATGGAAGCCGATGAGGGCACCCTTAAGGTCGACCAACCGCTGGACTGGGATTC
The DNA here is from genome assembly GCF_900111735.1 of Pseudomonas graminis. GTDB lineage: Bacteria > Pseudomonadota > Gammaproteobacteria > Pseudomonadales > Pseudomonadaceae > Aquipseudomonas > Aquipseudomonas graminis. Next base: position 9,910 of record NZ_FOHW01000052.1, read on the forward strand.
GATTGCCCTGGTGACCTTCATGGCGCTGGTCGATGAGCGCCTGGAAAAAACCATTTCGGCCTCGCGCCTGAACAAGTGCGAAACCGTCCGGGACGTCATCACGCTGGTTTCCGAATAAGCCTCTCGTTTTCGAAAGCGCTTCAGCGCAGGGCAACCCATGGGGCCCTGCGTGTGGAACTCCCCGGCGTGGCCCCGTTTTCTGGACAAAATCATGACGTGCTCAGCTTCACAACGGATCGCGCCGGACCTGGTGAAAGCCTACTGGCATCCGCTTTGCCTGAAGTCGCAAGTGGCCGACGACAAGGATTTCGTGCGCTTCAATGTGCTGGATTTCGAAGTCGTGGTGTTCAACGACGCGGGCAATCTGATCGCCTTCGATAACCGATGCCCCCACCGGGGGACGCGGTTTTTCACCGAAGACGCCGGTCAGCAACGGATCCTGTGTCCCTACCACGGCTGGAATTACGCGGACGGCCAGTTGCGCATCCCGGACGCCAAGCGTTTCGTCGGTTGTGACATTGGCAGCGCCAGCCTGAACTTCTTCAAGCTGGCGACCTGCGGCGAACTGGTTTTTTTTGCCATCGAGCCCCGGACGTCTTTGCTTGACCAGCTAGGTCAGGACATCTTCACCCTGCTTGAGCAGACCACCCCGGATTTGGGCAAGCCCGCTGATTTCAATCGCTACGCCTTCGAAGCCGACTGGCCGATTTCCCTGGAAAACGCCCTCGAGCCGTACCACATCCCCCTCGTGCATCGGGAGACCCTGGCGACCCTGAAACTGGGCATTGGCGAGAATGTGTTCTACGGCGAGAACTCTATCTGGTACGCCCCGGTGGAGAACGAAAAGGTCGCCCGGCGGCTGGAAAGCCTGTCGCGCTTTTTCGCCCCTCGGGACGCCTACGCTGGGTACGTGAGCATCTTTCTGTATCCGTTTTCGATGCTGTCCGCGACCTACGGTTATTCGTGGTCGATGCAGAATTTCTTTCCTTCCGGGCAACCCGACCGGACCTGGTTCACCAGCCAGCTGTACCCGCTGCGCGCCGCGTCCGAGCGATACGACGAGATCGTGTCCACGTTCATGACGTCCACGGCCGAGAACAACCGGACCGTGTTCGAAGAAGATCACACCATCTGCAAAAGAATTCCTGGCGACACCTGGTCCTGGAATGCCCCGCGTTATTACAGCTCGCTGGAAGCCAAGCTTCTGCATTTTCGGGCGTCCTGCGCGGAGTGGGCACGACAGGCCGGTGCCGCCACAACGGTTGGCGAGGAACGGGTATGAATAGCGTCACTGGCACTAGCGCCGACGCAGTGCGCAGCATTGCCAACGTCAAAATCAGGGGCATCGCCTGTGCGCTGCCCAAGGCCGTGGCAGATGTCGCTGACCTGGCCGGGCGTTTTGGCGACGAGAGCATCGCCAAAATCATGGCCAGCACCGGCATCGAACGCCGGCATGTGGTGCAGGACGAGTGCACGTCGGACCTATGTGTCGAGGCGGCCCAGCGTCTGTTGGCGGATCTGGACATCGACAAGGCGTCCATCGACACGCTGATCTTCATCAGCCAGACCCCGGACTACGTGCTCCCGGCCACCGCGTGCACGTTACAACGGCGCCTGGGATTGCCGGTCACCACCGCCGCGCTCGACGTCAATATGGGCTGCTCGGGTTACGTGTACGGGTTGTGGATGGCGTCGGCGATGATCGCCGGTGGCGGCAGCCGACGCGTGTTGCTATTGGTCGGCGACACCATTAGCAAACTGGTGGCCCCGGGCGATCGCTCGGTGGCCGCGCTGTTTGGCGATGCCGGTTCAGCGACGTTGCTCGATTACGATGAAACCGTTTCCGGCGCGCCTTTTGTGCTTGGCACCGATGGCCGTGGCGAGAAGAACCTCATCGTGCCCGGCGGCGGGTTTCGTGACCGCAAGGGGGCCGATGGCTCCACCAGTGAAGACGATGTGCGTGGCCCGTTCGACCTGTACATGAACGGCACCGAAATCTTTGCCTTCACCCTGGCGCGCGTGCCGGGGCTGGTGCGCGCGTTGGAAAAGCACGCTGACGAGCAGCAACGCTCTGTCGACAAATACGTCTTCCATCAGGCCAACCGCTTCATGCTTGAGCACCTGTCGAAGAAGACCAAATTGCCGACCGAAAAGGTCGTGCTGAATCTGCAGAACGTCGGCAACACCAGCAGCGCGTCGATTCCTCTGGCGCTAAGTCTAGGCGCGAGTGCGGTGACGGCCGACAGCGGCTCGACCCTGAACGGCCAGCACCTGCTCGCCGGTTTCGGCGTGGGGTATTCGTGGGCCGGCTGTATCGTCGATCTCGACAACACGTGGATCAGCGCGCTGACGCTGGTCGGCACAGACAGTAGCGAGGCGTAAGTGCAGAGCAATCCTTTTTCCCTCGATGGCATGTCCATCCTGGTCACCGGTGCGTCTTCCGGGATCGGCCGTGAAGTGGCGATCTGGCTGAGCCGGCAGGGCGCACGAATCGTCGCCGTGGCCCGTGACACTCAGCGCCTGGAAGAAACCCTCAGCCAGCTGCACGGCGAAGGTCACTCGGTCGAAGTCTTTGATTTTCTGGGAGGCGGCGATGTGTCCGCCTGGTTGAAAGCTCTGTCGCGCAACGGCTCGCCGTTCGACGGTCTGGTGCATGCGGCAGGCGTGCAATTGCCGCTGCCGATCCGCGCCATGGGTCTGGATCACTGGGAAACCATTTTCGCCACCAACGTCACCTCAGGTTTTTCCCTGATCAAGGCGTTCAGGCAAAAAGGCGTCTGCCGCACCCCGTCGAGCATCGTCATGCTGTCGTCGGTCATGGCTCAGGTCGCTCAGCCCGCGTTGATCGGTTACTGCGCGAGCAAGGGCGCAGTCGAATCCATGGTTCGTGCCGCCGCACTTGAACTGGCCCGCGAAGGCATTCGCGTCAACGCCATTGCGCCCGGCGTGATCAAAACCGAAATGGCGCAGAAGCTCGAAGGCCTGGTCGGGGAAGACGCCATGGCCGCCATCGAACGCAAACATCCGCTGGGCCTCGGTCATCCGCTGGACGTGGCCTACGCCGTCAATTATTTGCTGTCACCGGCCGCGCGCTGGGTCACGGGTACTTCGCTGGTTGTCGATGGAGGTTACCTGGCCGAATGAACATCAAAAAACTCCTTATCGTGGGCGCAGGCGGGCTGGGACGGGAGGTCCATTCCTGGCTCAAGGACTGGGTCGAGCACAACCCGGATTACGTCATCGGCGGCTTCATCGATGATGGCAGCCTGTCCCTCAATCGCTTCAGTCATTACGCCGACATTATCTCGACCATCGACGCCTACGAACCGGCCGACGATGAGCTGCTGCTCTGCGCCATCGGCAAGCCTGCCGACAAGAAATACGTCGTGGAAAAGCTGCTGGCCAAAGGCGCGGCGTTCTTCACGCTGATTCACCCCACGGCGATCGTCGGCGAGAACGTGACGATCGGACGAGGCGTGCTGGTCTGCCCGTTTTCGGTGCTGTCGGTGGATCTGGTCGTCGGCGATTTCGTCACGATCAACTCGCTGTGTACCGTCGGCCATGACACCGTCATCGGCCAGTTCTCGACCCTCAGCGGGCACTGTGACCTGACCGGCGGTGCCGTGCTGGAAGATGAAGTGTTCCTCGGTTCGCGCGCGTCAGTATTGCCCAAGGTGCGCGTCGGCCAAGGGGCTGTGGTCGGCGCCGGCAGCGTGGTGCTGCGGGCGGTCAAACCCGGCAGCGTGGTTTTCGGTGTGCCGGCCAAGTGCATCTCAGGATAAAAACGTCATGCCTACCTACGCCCGAATTGCCGAAATCGAATACGAACTGCCTGAGCAGGTGCTCGACAACCAGATGCTGGCCGAGGCGTTTCCGGAGTGGGACGTCGACAAGATTTTCCAGAAGACCGGGATCAGCCAGCGGCACATCGTTGCGGACGACGAGACCGCCTCGGACCTGGCCTTTCGCGCCTGCGAAAAACTCTTGGCCAACAGCGCCACGCCGCGAGAGCAGATCGACTGCCTGATCTACTGCACGCAAAGCCCCGATCACATGTTGCCGGCGACCGCCTGCATTTTGCAGCATCGCCTGCGACTGCCACAGCACTGCGCCGCGTTCGATTTCAATCAGGGCTGTTCGGGCTTCATCTACGGGCTGGGCATTGCCAAAGGCTTCATCGAATCGGGCCAGTGCAGGAACGTGCTGCTGATCACCGCCGAAACCTACAGCCGCTACATCAACCCCCGGGACAAGAGTGTGCGTACGCTGTTCGGCGATGCGGCGGCTGCTACGTTGATTAAAGCGTCGGACGAGGAGGGGCCTTGCCTCGATCGCTTCCGTTACGGCAGCGACGGCGCCGGAGCGAACAACCTGATCGTGCCCATGGGCGCTGCCCGCCGGCCATTTGACGCGGAACACATGCCCGTCGAGTACGAAGACGACAGTGGCAATGTCCGTTCGGACGCGGACCTGTACATGAACGGCCCGGCGATCTTCGAATTCTCCATGACCCGCGTGCCGGCCTTGTTCGCCTCTCTGTTCGACGAGCAATTCACGGTCGAGCAGTCCGACCTGTTCGTCTTTCACCAGGCCAACCAGTTCATGCTCGAAGCGCTGCGTCGCCGACTGAAGCTGGCGCCGGAGAAATTCATTACCGAGTTCAAGCACTGCGGCAACACCGTGTCGTGCAGCATTCCCATCGCGCTGAAAGAGTCCCTGAAGAAAGGCCAGGTACAGCCCGGCAGTGTGATCACGGCGGTGGGTTTCGGCGTGGGGTATTCGTGGGGTGGGTGCGTTATTCGCTGGTGAGTGAAGGGGACATCGTCAAGGCAGATCAACCCACACCGAAAAGGGCTCCATGAAGGAGCCCTTTTTAGTTCAGCGATCCAGCAACACCTGCTGCCAGCGCTGCAGATACGCCTCATCCATCATCCAGTCACTCAGCACGCGCTGCTTCAACACTTGGCCGAGTCGTTTCGATTCGTCCAGATCGTTGAGGTGCCGGGCGATGGCGTCGGTCCAGGCGGCGGTTGTGTTGGGCACCCTTGTCAGCGGCAGGTTATTGCGCAGGCCCGGCACGTCGGTGGCGATGACCGGATAGCCACAGGCGCCGAATTCCAGCGCCAGGCGGCAGCTTCTGTGTTCGCCAGGCACGTCGTGGCCGGCGGGAATCAGCGCGACGTCCAGGTCCAGACACGCCAGCACGCCGGGATACAGGACGCCTTCCACCGGGCTGCGCCACTCATGAACATAAGGGCGCAGGGCCTGCGGGCACGTGCCCATGATGATCCACTCGACGCGGTCGGCGAAGGCTTTGATCACGTCGGCAATCAGCGCCAGATCGTTCACCTCCGAAGCAGTGCCGACCCAGCCGATCCGTGGCTTGTCATGGGGCAGAGAATGGCACTGCAGCCGCTGCCAGCGTTCGCTCAGGCGCGTCTCGATGACCTGAATATGCGGATGCAGCGCGCTCAGTTCATGGGCCAACCCTTCGCTGGACACCACCACCTTGTCCATCAGCGCCAGACTGGCCTCGAGACCGGCACGCACCTGTTGCACTGATGGCGCGCCGGGCAAGCGGTCGGCTGACGCTGGGTATTGATCCATGTCGAAGATTCGCAGCGCCTGGCTGTGAGCCTTGATCGTGCGGATGTCGGCGAGGGAGGTCTCGCTCAAGGGGCTTCCAAGGATCAGGGTTTCCGGGCGCAGGCGGGCGAACTCGCCAAGGGTCAGGACTTCCGGTATGGACACATGTTCGATCAGCAGCGCATCCGCGAGGGTATCCAGGGCACCGTTCAGGCGTTGGCTCACCGGGCAGCGGTCGTTCAGGTGCGAGAGCACGATCGGCACGGGCCGCCATGACAGCGGCCGCCAGGTCAACGCCGTATTGATTTCGAGCTGCAAGCCCTGGGCGCGGGCCGAAAAGTTGTCGTTGTACGCCGGGTCATGGGCGATGTACTTCAGCCATTTGCGGTACAGCGCCGGGTTTGCCTGTTCGTCTGGTGCTTTGATACGGGCACTTTCTTCAGCTCGGGCTTCGTGAAGCAGCACCACGTGGGGCGTCCAGACAATCAGCCGCCCGGACTCCTTCACGCGCAGGCACAGGTCGACGCCGCGATAAGTGTTGTTCAGCTCACCCTCGTCCAGACCGTCCGCCGCTTGGAACAGCGCCCGACTGATCATCAGGCAGCTGTCGCTGACTGCGCTGTAATTCTGATCCACCGCCAGCCGCTGCATGTAGCCTTCGCTGGCGCCGCTCTGGCCGCTGAAGATCTGTGTGACCGGCTCGTGTAAACCGAGGATCAGGCCCCCGTGACGGATCGTGTTGTCCGGGGCAAGCAGTTTTGCACCGACGATGCCGACTTCGGGCCGTTGCGCGTGATTGAGCAGGTTGTCGAGCCAGTCCCCGTGCAACACGGCGGTGCTGTTATCGAGCAGCAACAGGTACTCGCCGGTCGCCTGCCGTGCGGCGCCGTTGTAGAGGGCCGAACGGTCGAATTCGCCGGGATGGCGCAGCACCCGCACCTGAGCCAGGCCCATGGCCTCGACGCCGTTCAGCCAGTCAACGGCCTCCGGGGTCTGGCTGTCGTTGTCGACGATGAGGATTTCGTAATTCGGGTACGTGGTCTTTTCCAGAATGCTCTCGACGCAGCGCTGCAGGAGCAGGATCTGATCCCGGGTGGCGATGATGATCGAGACCTTGGGCTGACCCGCATGGCCGTACTTGATCTGGTACTGCCGGGGGCTTTTCTCGATCACCTGGCCGTGTTCATAGCCTCGGGCGAGCAAGTGGCGCTGCAGCGTTCTCGCTTCATCGAGGTTCGACTCCCGCGCTTGCGGTCGATAGGTGACGAGGGGCTCGGCGATGTGTTCAAGACCACCCATGCCTTCGTGCTCGATCAAACGAAGGATCAGGTCCAGCTCGAGGGCCTGAGGATAGTGCGGGTCGAAGCGCCCGGCTTCGATTACCGAATAGCGGTTGAAGATCCAGTGTTTGCTGGTGACGGATGGGCAGCTAAGCAGGTAGTCGAGACTGAAGTCCGGCCGCAGCATGACTTCCGACGTGTCGTCCTGGGGTTGAGCGACTTCGTCGCCGAACAGTGCCCGCGTGGTAGGTCCTTCGCTGATCTTGACCGCCGCTTTGAACAGCCCGGCGACATTCACCGTCGCGCCGGCATCCAGCATCAGGAACCAGTCGAAACCCTGCTCGTCCATCAGCCGGTTGAGCGGCGCTGCGCGGTTCTGTCCGATCACAGGCACATAAACGGCCGGGTTGTCCGCCACTTGCTGCGGGGCCTCACGACTGCCGTCGTAGAGCACAAACACCCGGGGCGGCATCCACCCGCGAGTGGCCGCCTCGACACTGACCAACGTCTTGACCAGTGCCTGCGGGCGGTTATGCGGATCGGACACGATGATCGCGAAAGTCGGCGCGCCGTGGTGCTGCTGGAAGTACTGCACGATGTGCGGCTTCTGCGGCCCGGCGGGGCGACGCTGCCAGGCCCACTCCTGGATCTGGTCGTGGCGGACCTCGGTTGCCGACTTCTGCAAGAACCAGGCACGCAGGTTGAAGGGGACGAAGTTTTCCCGGTCATGCAGCGGCGCGACCTTGACGTCGCCGTTGTCGGCCAGCGGGCGGAGCCATTCAAGCTCCTTGGTGATGCGGTAAAAGTTGGCGTGGCCTTCTTTGGCGATCTGCGGCGTTGACCTGACAATGCTGCTGCTCTGGGTCTCAGTCATCCGAAAGCGCGACAGCGGGCGGCCGATGAATGCCAGATTGCCCTCACGCAGCAGTTTGACGTACAGGCTGATATCGCCCAGCCAGTGGATGGGCAGGCCTTTGAGCGACATAAGGTCTTGGCCATAGGCGAGCGCGCTGTCACGCCGGCACATCACCGAACTCGGTTCGCCCATGAACGTCAACGGCAGTTCCGACAGCAGGGCCACCAGCTCCGGCCCGTGGATGACCACGTCTTCCTTGAACGGGAACACCGTCAGCATGTTCTCCCGCAGGAAATCGCCGTCTTCATTGATCAGGCGACGGGTTGCCGCCGCGAGGGTGATGTCCGGCTGGTCATGCAGCAATTCGACCAGTGCACTGACGCACTCGGGTTCCAGCAGGTCGTCATCGTAGAGAAACTTGATGTACTCGCCGCGCGCCTCTTTGATGCCTCGCGCGACATTCAGCGCTTCGCCCAGTGACTGTTCGTTGTAGAAATAACGAATCGGAAACGGGCTTTGCGCCGTCAGCTCATCCACCAGCGCGCGAATGCCGCCGTCACGACAGTCGTCGCAGATCACGATCTCCAGCTGATCGTAGTCCTGCGCGAAGGCGCTGCGCAGCGCCAACTCGAAGCAGGTGGGTTTGTAGGCGGGAATGACGATGCTGACCAGGCGTGAAGCGCTCATCGGGTTACCTTGCGGCTGATTACGGGCGCCGGTCTGCGCTCATCGGCGCGGACCGGCGATTTGAAGGTGGGCGCTGCTCAGCGGTGTTCGGCCAGCACCGTCTGCATGATGGCGATGACCCTGGCGAATTCCTCCGGGGTGAGGCTATCGAAGATCGGCAGGCACAGAACCCGATTCGACACGTCGCTCGCCACTTGCAGGCGCTCCGGTTTGGCGGATTCCAGGCTGCGGTACATCGGGAACGACGAGATCAGCGGATAGAAATAGCGCCGCACGAGAATGTCCTGTTCGCGAAAGCGCTCGTACAAGGCGTCGCGGCTGATCGGAAACGCATCGCCGACCAGCACCGGGAAGTAGGAATAGTTGTGGTGCTCGCCGGGGCTCCAGAGCAAATCGATGCCGGGTATTTGCGTCAGCGCTTCGCGGTACATGGTGTCGATCTGCTTGCGTCGGTCCAGCGCGCCATCAATGTAGTTGAGCTGCAGCAGACCGAACGCTGCGTTGATCTCACTCATCTTGCCGTTGATGCCGGGGGCAACGACCGTCACTTCATCGGCGAAACCGAAGTTCTTCAGGTAATCGATGCGTTTTTTGGTCTTCGCGTCCGGGCAGACGATCGCGCCGCCTTCAAAGGTGTTGAAGACTTTGGTGGCGTGGAAGCTGAGCACCGACAGGTCACCGTTGCGCAGCAGGCTCTGCCCCTGATGCTGCACACCGAAGGCGTGGGCGGCGTCGTAAATCACTTTAAGGCCGTAGCGGTCGGCGATCTGCTGGATGCGGTCCACATCACACGGCATGCCATAGCAATGCACCGGCATGATCGCGGTGGTCGCCGGGGTGATGGCCTCTTCAATGCGATCGGGGTCGAGGTTGAAGGTACCCGGCGCGATGTCGACGAACACCGGTTTCAGCCCGTTCCACAGCAAAGAATGGGCGGTGGCAACAAACGAGTAGGGCGTGGTGATGACTTCGCCGGTCACACGTAACGCCTGCAACGCCGTGAGCAGCGCCAGCGTGCCATTGGAAAACAGGCACAAATGCTCGACGCCCAGGTACGCGGCCAGGTCTTTCTCCAGCTTTTCATGGAACGGCCCGGCGTTGGTCAGGCGCTTGCTGTCCCATATCTGCTGCAGATAGGGCATGAACTCTTCCAGGGGCGGAAGCAGAGGCTGGGTGACCGGGATCGTTTTACTCATAAGCTTCCTGTGCTCTCTCACGCGCTGCGGGCTGTGCGCGTTGACGCACGGCGGAACGCCACCGCTGTGATGGCAGGCCTTGTCGAACGCTCGCCGTCATCGAAATGGCGTTTGCGGCGCTATTGCACCGGAAAAAGCAAGAAGCCGGCCAACCCGCCGTGCTGCAAAGATGCGCTTGATATTACGAACGCCTGATGCTTATTTTGTCCGCCTTGCCGCACGGCGGCGTGCCCAACGAAAAAGGATTTGAGTCATGAGCAGCGATGACCACCATTCACTCGCGCAGCGACTGATGGGCATTGATGAAATTGAATGCGTCACGCCGGATTTGAACGGCGTGCCACGAGGGAAGGTGATGACCGGCGAGGGCTTTCTGGAAGGCCGTCGGTTGCAGCTGGCGCGCGGCGTGCTGCTGCAATGCATCATGGGCGGCTACCCGCCGTCGAAATTCTACGGCAGCGATGACGGCGATCTGGCGCTGATCGCCGACCCGCAACAGACCCATCGTCTACCGTGGAGCGACGAGCCCCGCGCCCTGGCGATCTGCGACGCCGACGAACTCGACGGCCAGCCGTCGCCGCTGTCCACCCGCAGCCAGCTCAAGTCGGTAATTGCCCGCTATGCCCGGCATGGCTGGTCACCGGTGGTGGCCACCGAGCTTGAGTTCTTTGTGTTCGCGCCTAATTCCGATCCGAGCCAACCCTTTCAGCCGCCCGTCGGTCTGGACGGTCGTCGCGAAGACGGCCAGTCGGCGTTCAGCATCAGCTCCAACAATGGCCTGCGACCGTTCTTCAAGGAAGTCTATGCCTGCATGGCGGCGCTGGGCCTGCCCCGCGACACGGTTATGCATGAAATGGGCGTCAGCCAGTTCGAGATCAATCTGCTGCACGGCGATCCGTTGTTGCTCGCCGATCAGACGTTTCTGTTCAAGCACCTGCTCAAGGAAGTCGCGCTCAAGCACGGCCTGATCGTGGTGTGCATGGCCAAACCGCTGGCACACACACCCGGCAGCTCGATGCACATTCATCAGAGCGTGGTCGACACCGTCACCGGCGCAAATATCTTCAGCGACGACGAAGGCGAGGCCACCGACCTGTTCCAGCACTTCATCGGTGGCCAGCAGGCGGCGATGGCCGACTTCACCGCGTTGTTCGCGCCCAACGTCAATTCCTATCAACGCCTGTGCCATCCGTTCGCGTCGCCGAATAACGCCTGCTGGTCCCACGACAACCGCGCGGCGGGCCTGCGCATTCCGCCTAGCGCACCGGTCGCCCGTCGGGTCGAGAACCGCTTGCCCGGCGCCGACGCCAACCCGTATCTGGCGATCGCGGCCAGTCTGGCTGCAGGGCTTTATGGCATTGAGCATGAACTGGAACCGTCCCCGCCGATTCAAGGTGAGTTCGTTGTGCCCGATAATCTGTCGTTGCCATGTACCTTGCACGCTGCTCTGGAACGTCTGACTCGCAGCTCGCTGGCCAAGGAACTGTTTGGTGCCGAATTCATCGAAGGCTACGTCGCGTCGAAGACCCTGGAACTGACCAGCTTCTTCAACGAAATTACTCCCTGGGAGCGCCGCATTCTGGCCGCTCAGGCTTAAGAATCGCTGTTCGGAAATCCTCTGAAACCGAGGGTTTCCGTCTTTTGGAACGTTATGCGCCAAATCTGGAAGTCCTTTCGAGCGCTGTATTTTGCCTCGCTGATGATGTTGATCGGCTCGGGCCTGCTCAGCACCTACCTTGCCTTGCGTCTGGCCGCCGATCAGGTCGATGGCCTGTGGGTCGGTGCATTGATGGCAGCCAACTATGTCGGTCTGGCCTTGGGTGGCAAGATCGGCCACCGGCTGATCGGCCGGATCGGGCATATCCGCGCGTATGCAACCTGCGCGGGTATTGTCGGCGCGGCGGTGCTGGGCCACGGTCTGTTCGACTACCTCCCGGCGTGGATCTTCCTGCGGATGATTGTCGGCCTGGGCATGATGTGCCAGTACATGGTCATCGAGAGCTGGCTCAACGAGCAGGCCTCGCCCAAGCAACGCGGCACGGTGTTCAGCCTCTACATGATCGCGTCGTACCTGGGGCTGGTGCTTGGCCAGTTGATTCTGGTTATCCACCCGCAGCTCGGCCCTGAACTGCTGATGCTCGTGGCGATGTGCTTTGCGCTTTGCCTTGTGCCGGTAGCGATGACTCGCAGCATTCACCCGGCGCCCATGCACCCGGCCCCGCTGGAGCCGCTGTTCTTTATGCGCCGCGTGCCGCAGTCACTGACCACGGTGTTGAGCGCTGGCATGATCATCGGCTCGTTCTACGGTCTGGCGCCGCTGTATGCGGCGCAACAAGGGCTGTCCACCGAGCATGTCGGTTTGTTCATGGCCAGCTGCATCGGCGCGGGCCTTATCGTCCAAGGCCCGCTGGGCAAACTGTCGGACCGCTACGACCGCGCCTGGCTGATCCGCGGTGTAGCGGTGTTGCTGGTGCTGGCTTCGCTGCCGCTGGCGATCCTCCCCAACGTGCCGATGGAAGTGCTGCTGGTGGTGGGCTTTCTTGCCTCGCTGCTGCAGTTTTCCCTGTACCCGCTGGCAGTGGCCTTCTCCAACGACCACGTTGAAGGCGAACGCCGTGTGTCCCTGACCGCGATGCTGCTGATGACCTACGGCGTCGGCGCGAGTATCGGCCCGCTGGTGTCCGGCGTGCTGATGAAGATGTTCGGCAGCAACATGCTCTACGCCTTCGTCTGCTGCGTGGCGCTGGTGCTGGTCACCCGTATTCGTCCGAAGGCCGTCACCAACCTGCACCAGGTCGAAGACGCCCCGCTGCACCACATCGCCATGCCCGACAGCATGTCCAGCTCCCCGCTGGTGGTCGCCCTTGACCCGCGTGTGGATGAACAGGTGGTGCAGGATCAGATGCAGGACGTTGAGCCTGATGTTTCGGCAGAGGTTGCGCCGGATGTAGCGGCCGAAGTTGAAGTGCAGCCTGAGATGGTGGAGCGGGTCGTGGCGTCGGGTGAGGGCGTTGTGCGGCCGGTGGCGATTATGGATGAGGAAGTGGCTGCTGAACCTGATGCGGCTGGGCCGGAGGAGGCGGTTGACGTGCGTCGGGATGTTGGGGTGGATCGGCCGTTGTGATGGGGGTGGGCTGATCTGCCCCCACAGGTCTCGTGTCTCACGTTGAAACCGCGTTCACCGCAAAACCCTTGTAGGAGTGACCGGGGTGGCGCTCCACCTTGCCCGCGATGGCGGTGTGTCTATGAAATGGATGTTGGCTGACCCACCGCATTCGCGGGCAAGCGCGCTCCTACAGTTGATCTTCGCCCATCGATAAAGGGTGGCGGACTGCAAGACCGTTGTAGGAGTGAGTTTGCTCGCGAGGGCAGACGATGAGATATGAGCGCAGCAAAATTCAGCCACCCGCCAGCGCGCCATGAAACGCGCCAGCAGATCACCACCAACGATCAGAAATCGTCGTCTTTGTCGAAGCGTCGCGCTTCGCGTTGCAGCTGATACACAAAACGCTCGACCTGCCGCTGCACCAATCCACTCATGTTGTGAAAGCGCACACCGGCGAACGTGGTGTTGATCCTTTCTTCGAAGTGCAGATGGCGCAATTCCACAGGCGTGGTCATGTTGCCGAAGGGCAGGGAGGCGATGAATCGCTCATAAACCTGACCCAGCTGCATGCGCTCGGATATATCGCCCTCAAAGCGCAGTTTGCAGCCCGTGGCGGAGACATCCAGCAGTTTGCCGCGCAGCGGGAATTTGAGCCGGTCGCCACCGATCTCGACATCAATCAGCGAAGCCAGCTTCAGGGCCGCGCGAAACGCGTTGCGGCGCTGGTGGTAGACGACTTCTTGAGGCAGCGGGCCGCGATAACTGCGCGGCTCTTCGATGACTGTCAGCTGGGCTTTGCTTTCCCAGGCGATGCGCACGCCGTCGTGAAAGCCTTCGACACGGAACGGTTCACCGCTGGCAAGGAAACGCTCACCGTCGCGGGGGATCATCTCGTCGAGGATCATCTCGTTGGTGTCGCGGTTGACGTCGATCACGTAGCTCTGAAACCGCTGGCTGCGTTCGTGGAACGTGATGATCAGCGGGTCATGACTTTCCATCAGCAGCCGCAGATTGGCAGCGATTTCCAACGGGGTGGTCAGTACCTTCGGGGGCTGCGGAACATCTTCCGCGCTTGAGGCATTCACGGTCTATCCATCTCCAGGCAAATAACGGCAGCGTTCAGCGTGCGGCATATTGCCACTACGTTGCGCACCTTGATACAAGAACTTACGCCTGGCTGAGCGGACGCGGCCTGGCCTTGCCGGACGTCGAACCGCGGCTGTCATACAGTGTCGGGGTGTCGCCGCCGTTGAGAATCCTCAACTGCTGTGCCGTGGTGAGTTGCTGGAGCTGGATAAGGCTGCCGTTCTGTTCGTTGGCCGCCTGGCATTCACTCATCAGTGCGCTGAGTTCATCGCCTGCGGTTAGCAGGGCTTCACCCACTGACGAATGTTTCGCCACTTCTTCGAGTCCCGCACGATTGGCGGGCAGACCCAGGCTGGTCATCAGCTGGGTACGTCGGCGTCCATGCTGCTCGAGCACGATCACCAGCGCCTGTTTCTGCGCCAGGATGTGTTCCATCTCGACCATATTGCGCCCGTGAAGCGCCACTGACTCGGCCTTCAGGATGTCCAGCAGATGCCGGGTTGGCGCAATGTCGTCCGTGATCAGTTGAAGCAATGTAGTGTCTTGCATCGCATGCCCTGGTGTTTAAGCGTCCAGAAGCCCCTGCGCAGACCTGGGGCTAGCGCTGGGCTTCGAAGTTAAGCAGTTTGCTAGCAACACGATTGCTGTCGACCTTATAGCTGCCGTCGGCGATCGCCTGCTTCAACTCAGCCACACGGGCGCTGTTGACGACAGGCTGATCACGCAACGAATCACTGATCTTCTGCAACTGTTGAGCTTCGCTGCTCAAATGTACTGCCTCACCACTGCCGGGCACGCTCGAGGTGCCGCTGACCGCTGCCGTAGCTTCGGTTTTGCTGGCTTCCTTGGTGCTGGCAGTACGTGTTGTACCGCCAACGGGAGTGGAGCTATTCAAACGATTGAAGTCGATGACCATGATTGAAAAACCTCTGGGTTCTAGGACGCTTGCCTTGGTTTCGGCCATACCCGGAATAACTTTAGGGCTCGCGCGAAAACAGTCTCGAATGGACGTCGCGCGGAGCACTGGGGTTCCGAGTGTAGGAAAAGCGCAAGCGCAGCGCCAGAGGTCTTACCTATACATGTCAGTTACATAGCGACCTCAACTTGCCCGGGCGCAACGATGTTGGCCTTGATCACCCGTTGTGAATTCAGGTTCTTCACCCGTATTTGCTCGTTGAAACCGCCGTCGGACAGGGCTTCGCCCGGCATCCGCACGCTCATCGAACCACTGCGAGCGCTGATCACGACTTGGTCGCCCTTATGGACCATTTGGGGTTGATCGAGGTGGACGGGCGTCAGGATCTGGTCGATGACCGTTGGTCGGACAACTTTTTGCCCGACTGCCTGATCGACCGAATCAAGGAAGCCCTGCCCCAGTTGGCTCACGTCACGTTCGCGCAGCGCTACATCGTTTTCGGTCACGATCGCGTCGCGCTTCATTGGCCGTACGGCCGTGACCACATTGCGGTAAAGATGTACCTGGGCCGGTACGAACACTGTCCACGGTGAGGCGCCTTCACAGCGCACTTTGACGGTGACGCGGCCGATGGGCTGGGCCGGGCTTTCCAGTGAGGCTGTCAAATCCTTGTCACACAGCGGCATGCGCATACGCGGATCCAGCTGTTTGACTTCGATCTCATAGCGGCCGGCGGTTTGGTTGGTCGCCATATAGTCTTCAACTGTGAATTCAAGAAAGCCCTGGGTCACGCCGATAAGTGTTTCAGGCAGGGTCATGTTGTCTGCGCGGCTGAGGCTGGCGGCACACAACAGACACAGCGCAACCAGCACGCAGAGAAAGCTGCGGGTTGCGGGGGCCAGGCGTCGGGATACTGTCGTTTGTGTGTTCATGATGAGTAAATAGCAAGGCCCGTGCCGCTTACCGATCCGGTAGCGCAATTGGTCGTTTTGGGAGGAGTGGTTCATGGCTGGTGTGATGGATTCAGTAAACCAGCGCACTCAACTGGTAGGGCAGAACCGCCTTGAACTGTTGCTGTTCCGGTTGGACGGCAAGCAGTTGTATGGGATCAACGTGTTCAAGGTAAAAGAGGTGCTTCAGTGCCCGAAACTTACCCATATGCCCAAATCCAGTCCGATTGTGCGCGGTGTGGCAAGTATTCGTGGCGGGACCATCCCGATCCTCGATCTGGCATTGGCGACCGGCGGCAAGCCGTTGTCTGACATTGCCAATTCCTTCGTGATCATCACGGAGTACAACACCAAGATTCAGGGCTTCCTGGTGCATGCGGTGGAACGCATCGTCAACATGAACTGGGAAGACATTCATCCGCCACCCAAGGGTACGGGGCGCGACCACTACCTGACGGCGGTGACGCGTCTCGACAATCAGTTGGTGGAGATCATCGACGTAGAGAAGATCCTCGCCGAAGTGGCGCCGGTCTCCGAGAACATCTCCGTGGGTGTGGTTACGGCTGAGGTACAGCACAAGGCGCTCTCTCTGCGAGTGTTGACGGTCGATGATTCCTCCGTGGCGCGCAAACAGGTCACGCGTTGCCTGCAAACCGTCGGCGTGGAAGTCACGGCGTTGAATGACGGTCGTCAGGCACTGGATTTCCTGCGCAAACTGGTGGAAGAAGGCAAGAAACCGGAAGAAGAATTCCTGATGATGATCTCCGACATTGAAATGCCGGAGATGGATGGCTATACCCTCACTGCGGAGATTCGCAGCGACCCGCGCATGCAGAAGTTGCACATTGTGTTGCACACGTCGCTGTCGGGCGTGTTCAACCAGGCGATGGTCAAGAAGGTCGGCGCTGATGATTTCCTGGCCAAGTTCCGGCCGGATGATCTGGCGGCGAGGGTAGTAGATCGTATCAAGGCGGCGGATATCAGCTGAGGAGGGATTTTCCTCCTTGCTGTTCACATGATTTGAGGGGCGGCATGTCTACAGGTAATTTGGATTTTGATCAGTTCCGGGTATTCCTGGAAAAGGCCTGTGGCATTTTGCTGGGTGAAAATAAACAGTATCTGGTCTCCAGCCGCCTCAACAAGTTGATGGAACAGCAGTCCATCAAGTCGTTGAGTGAGCTGATCCAGCGTATCCAGACCCAGCCGCGCAGTGGTTTGCGCGAGCAGGTGGTCGATGCGATGACGACCAACGAGACGTTGTGGTTTCGCGATACGTACCCCTTCGAGGTGCTGAAGAACAAGGTTTTGCCGGAGGCGATGAAGGCCAGCCCTAACCAGCGTTTGCGCATCTGGTCGGCGGCATGTTCTTCGGGGCAGGAACCGTATTCGCTGTCGATGTCGATCGATGAGTTCGAGCGCAGTAACCCGGGGCAGTTGAAGTCGGGCGTGCAGATTGTGGCGACGGATTTGTCGGGTTTGATGTTGAACAATTGCAAAACGGGTGAGTACGACAGTCTGGCGATCGGCCGGGGTTTGTCGCCGGATCGTCTGCAGCGTTTCTTCGATCAGAAGACGCCAGGGCGCTGGACGGTGAAGGCGCCGATCAAGAGCCGTGTGGAGTTCCGGTCGTTCAATCTGTTGGACAGTTATGCGGCGTTGGGCAAGTTCGATATCGTGTTTTGTCGCAACGTGCTGATTTATTTTTCGGCGGAGGTGAAGAAGGATATTTTGCTGCGCATTCATTCGACGTTGAAGCCGGGGGGGTATTTGTTCCTGGGCGCTTCGGAGGCCTTGAACGGGTTGCCCGATCATTATCAGATGGTGCAGTGCAGTCCCGGGATTATTTATCAGGCCAAGTGATTGGCTGCGCTTTCGCTTTATTAGAACCCGCTTAGGCGGGTTTTTTTATGTTGTGTTGGCGCTTGGATTTTTGGCAGCGGGTTAATTGTGGTGGCGCTAAGTTTGGTCTGCCTAATGGCAGACATTTCGCCTTCGGCGAGTTACTTGGAAAAGCACCCCAAGTAACCAAGGGTGCTTGCTCCTGGTTGGGCCCTTCGTTCCTCAGGGTTCCTTCACTTCGGTCTCGCTCCGTGGGCCCGCGCCGAACGGGCATCCATGCCCTGACGGCGCTCTCGCCGCATCCATGCGGCTCGGCCCACTGCGCGAGACCTGCGTTCAGCCTGCACCCAAGTCGCGTTTTGCGGTGTTTGAGCCTTTTGTGTATGAAGATCAAAAGCGCTGCGCAGATCAAGAGCTTCCCGGCTAAAGCCAGTCCTACAGGGGGACGCGATGTGTTTTTTAGTGGGACCGGCTTTAGCCGGGAAGAGGCCGGTGTGTTCACCATCAATTTCGCGGCGTGCCCGCTGACGC
>NZ_FOHW01000053.1 GCF_900111735.1 Pseudomonas graminis
CCGCGAAACCCAAAAAGGTACGATTTGCACCTTGGCGGGGCCTTCGGAGGACAATGTGCGATCGTGCAAAAACGTGCCAACCTGGCGCATGGCGCTAGCTTAACCGCGAGGCCCAAAAAGCTACGATTTATCGTATTTTGGCGGAATCTTTGGGGGTAATCATGCGTTTATGCAAAAACGTGCCAGCTTGGCGCTCGCCGCATCACGGAGTTTAGTGACTGCGATCAGCCTCGCCTGCTTGCTGGTGCAGCCGCCTCACCGCACTGAACCAAGTTTGACAGACGCCAGCCATCTCTCTTCGGAGGTTGCTGTCCGGGTCGCGACCAAGATCGCCGTTAAGGCTTCGCGGTCTCCCGAAGGTTGAAGGTCCCCTGTAGCAGTTGGGTGAGAGTTCACTGGTGTCTCCCAACAAACAAGGAGTTTTTGTGACCTCGTCGCTTTACCGTAGGATCTATAGCGGGGATTCGTTGTATTCGGCTTGGAGGAAGGTCAAAGAAAGCGCCTTTTCTTCATCATCCGAAACTATCCGAAACGAAGCCAAGGATTTCGAGAGCCAACTCCCTCGGTCGCTTTCCGACATCCAGCGCGCGCTATCCAAGAAGACCTTTGCCTTCCAAAAGCAGACCGGCGTGGCAAAAACCAAACCCAACGGTAATTCTCGCCCGATTGTGCTTTCACCTATACCCAACCGGATCGTCCAGCGGGCTCTACTCGAGGCCTTATCCCGTATTAAGTTCGTGAAAGAAGCGCTGGCTACCCCTACGAGCTACGGAGGCATAAAAAACAAACGAGTTTCGATGGCGATAGCCGATACCAAATCAGCCATTGCAAAAGGAGCCGCCTTCCATATCAGGTCAGATATCGCCGAGTTCTTCACTAAAATTGACAAGACTCGTGTGTTGACACTCGTAGCCCCTTACATCATCTGCCCTGACACGATTGCATTATTCCGAGCTGCGATCACTACTGACCTTGCGAACATTGACTTGCTTCGACGTCAGCGTCTTGCTGAGATTTTCCCCATCGGGGTGGAGGGTATAGCTCAAGGATCTCCCCTATCCCCACTCATCGCCAACTTGTACCTGCAAGACTTTGACAGGATCATGAACGATGGTGACGTCACCTGTTTGCGGTACATCGATGACTTCCTAATCCTCGGGAAGGACATGGGCTGCGTGGATCGTGCTTTTAACAAAGCACAGGCGGAGCTCAAAAAACTATCACTTGAAGCCTATCGGCCCTCAGCAACAAGCGATAAAGCTTCAAGGGGCCTTACAGCTAAAGGATTCGATTTCTTGGGCTGCTTCGTTTCGGCAGGACTGGTCCAGCCATCTGCAGCTACCAGGGAGCGATTCAAGGAGCGGATCAAATCCGATTTAGACGCATCGATACGCATGATGAAATTCAGTGTCGAGGTTGGAGATATATCCCCAAAGGGGTCCTACTCTGGCGCGTTACAGAATCTCGACCGAGTAATCCTAGGTTGGGGAAAAGCCTTTTCGTTTTGCAGCAATGGCCAGTGGATAAAAGGCTTGGATGACTACATCACAAGTGCATTGGCGCAGTATGAGATGGAGAAAGCAAATCTCTTCCAAAAAGCGAATGACACGGCCCAGCGTACGATGTTGGGGGTAAGGCTGCTTGCAGCGGTGCACTTGGAGACTAGAGAGGCGGAGTGACCGCTTCTGGCCGATTTCTGCCAGTTCTGGATGGCTGCATTGGGTCGACTGCGACCAAGTTCACTCACTCCTTTAGCTCACAGCTTTGGCTTCTTACCCGCTGCTTGACCGCGATCGGCAGGACGAATGGGAACCACGCGCTCGGGGGCCAAGGCGCGCAAGCGCCTGACTTCCATAGTCAGTTCAAGAATGTGCACCTCGGCGCTCAGAAGCTTTGATAAGGCGAGATCGCGCTGAGCCTTCATCGCCTCCAACTGCTCACGGACTGCGCGCTTGGCGTTGCGCTCTGCCAGGTTTTTTTGTCGCCCAGACTTCTGAACTGGGTCACCCTTGTGCTCATCGATCCACTCGGCGATCTCACGGCATAAGTCTGGGAATCGGGAAGGTCTCAGCGCGGAGGGAATGACACCGACCTCCCTCGCCACTGCGTTCTGGCTCATCCTTGTGCCTGCCGGCACGAGCTCTGTTCTACCGGTCTTGAGCCGTTCGAACGCCTCTCGAAACTTTGCCTCCGCACGACTCATGGTCGCGGCCTTATGTTTGGTCGATGACATTGATTGCCTGCTTCGCTGCATTCAAGTTTTCTATGAGCGACTGCCGCATGGGAGAGTCCGACGAGACTTCACAAAGCTGGCTGTCAAAATCTGCAATAAGTTTGATCAAAATGGAGCGCCTTTCTTTGTCGATGATTAGCTGCTCGCAGGGCTTCGTGCTTCCGCCTGCGGTGCCCATGCAGGCGGCGAGGTTAGTGACGCCGCCATAGATGCAAGTGGCTTGGGCGCAGCCACCGAGAAGCGTTTGTCGGTAAGCGACCTTGCCTGATTTGGCAGCCTGGACTAGGCCTTTGTGGTCGCGCCCGCCGATTGGGCGCAGGATCTGATCCTTGCGTTTGTCCCCGTGGGGCGAGATGTACTGGTCACCACTGAGCTCTGCAAACCCTCGCGCCACGGACTCATACATCTCCCGGAGGAAAAAGCCACGAGCCTCATCGGCTAAATTGCCATTGAGTCGAAAGTAGTTTTGTCCGTAGTAGCGGGTCATTACGACAGTCAGATGCTTGAGTTGGAAACGCAGCGAACTTTCCGAAACTAGGCCGCTTGCTAGCATGTTGCAAACACCTGTCCGACGCAGCTGGTGCCATGCGAACGGCCACGCGTTGCCCACAGCGAATTTGTCAGGATCCAGGCCAAACGTCATCGCCCGTGCAACATCAAGGTCAGGCTGCGTGATGCGAAGTTGCTCTGGGTCAAAGAGCTTGGATCGGCGGTGGATAATCTTGGCGTACTCCGGTACGCGGCCCCGCTCGCCCTTGCTTTCATTACCTTTTGACCAAGGTTCCTCGCCGTGACTCCACAGCCTTGGATGGGCGCGATCTTGCGCGCTCAAGCGTCGGCGTGGATTGTGTCCCGCGGCGCCGAGTCTCATCTGAGCGACGTGGGTCATGGCGTCGATGGCGAAGCTCACACTCGGCGAGCAAATCCAGCGAGCGTCAGGATCATCCTGTGTCTTGGTTGTGGCACTGGCAAGTAGATGAACGTCCTGATTCAGCGCATCTTTCTCAACTGTGTAGCACCCGGTCCGGAGTTGTGCGCCTTCGTCCACGCGCATTAACGAGAAGTTAAGGGCGTAGGCCATCCCTGCATCACGGACCATGTTGAGCAGCTCAGTGAGCCCAGCTATAGAATCGCTTAGGGTCCAGCGTTGGATGAGACCGTCAATGCCGAAACGTTTGGCTGTATTTCGAAATGGACCGTGGTACCGCCGACCGTCAACTCGAGCGCCGGTAGAGGCTGCCGTCCCAAACGGTCTGCAGGAACGGTCCAACCCCTTATCAAAGAGCGCCACCCAGCCTCCAGCGTTAACCCGGTACGCGTTCAAGCAGAACGTAAAGCAGGCTAAAACCTGGTCTTTATGCGAGAGATAGTCATCGAGGAACTCGCGCAACCGAATCAATTGGTAGGTCCAAATGCGAGGCGGGATGTACGCCGTTTGCACCCTTTTGTGCTCTGGAAGTTTCCCCGCCAGTCGCCTGAGGCCCTCTTCATCTAAAATTGTGAAGCTCAGTGCTTTGCGGTGGGCGAGGAGGCGATGCAGAAGGCCGAGCATCAGAAGGCCATCCGATTTTCGAGTCTGGGCGGCGACCGTATCAATCACGCTCGGAAAACTACTTAGTTCGCTGATCAGGATTCCCTGCTCACTGCACACTGCCGCCAACTGTCGGATTTGAGCCACACGGACTTTCAAGGTAACAGCACTCTGTACAGCCGCCGGCCCCCATAGCCACCACGCCGCAATCTGCCGCAGTAGATCCGCGTTTTCACTACTCACCGTGGCGCCCCGGCCGCCATCACCGAAGGGCACGCTACAGGTCTTGCCTGCCCACGGCGCCAGATTCCATACCGCATCTCCGTAGGCACAAGCGACCACTCCTTCGGCATCAATGACCACCGGAAAGTCCGGCGGTGGTGGCCAGGAAGGCGGTCGGAAATTAGCGGTGCCGGGCGTTATCATTGGGGAATCAATTTTCAGACCGGACAAAGCTAGATCGCGCGTCATACAAGATCCTCAATCGTCTCGATCAAGCCGGCCCAGCGAGGGTGGTAGTTGCCTTCACGAACCCTCTCGTTGGCGTCTTTTACCCAATCTGCACATACGGCGCTCCGCATTGCGACTGCCCTCAACTTCAAGCTCAAGCGATCTATGACGAGGTAGCCCGGATGAATCGGCTGACTGGCTGGCGGATTGAAGAGAGTGATCTCGAGAGACTTGAGGTGGCGATGACTGGCCAACCGCCAGCAGTAGTCCGGCGCCAACACATCACGAAAGTGCTCGCACCACAGACAACCCTCTGGCGTTACACAATCAGGCTGCGGCGCTCCCTTCGGTATTTCTGAGAGCGGGCGTGGCGTATCATCGCCTTTGAGACAGACAGGGGCGGTCCGCGGTTTAGGGAGCGTAGGGTCTGTCTTTGCGTGATATGCGCCGATTTCTTGCGACGCCGAGTGTAGATCGCCCTCCTCGTACACTCTAAGCAGCACCTCTTTCGTGTGCGCTGCCATTTCAGCAGTCATGTCGGGGTCACGACTGCGCCGTAGAAGCCAGTTGATGCGGGTTTTACGCAGATCTCGCGGGCCGACGAAAGGAATGCTGAGGCGCTTGCAGTGGCCACGAAGGCTGTCGAATCCTGGCAGCGCATGCGCTGGCGGCGCATTGACGGGATAGAGTCTTGGAAAAAGGCGGTCATCACCCCCATTTAGGCCCAACCCATCTAGCCAGGCGAGATAGCGATTGAGGTGGTCGCGGTAGGCCCGAAAGACAATGAACTTCGCAACTCCTTGGCGGCGCGCCTTGTAGACGGCTCGCACAATGTAGTCCTCGTCGTCGGTTTGCCAGCGATATTCGGCTCGCGGCAAATCTTTCGTCTGCGCCAAGTTCATGCTGGTTTGCGAAATGAAAATGAGCATCTCAGCACTAATGCGCAGATTGATCAAAGCTGAACGAACGCCTTTCGCGTCAATGTGGGGTGGCAGGGCGGCGCGTGCCAGCAGCGCCAGGTTCCTCCGGGCCTTATCTGGAATCTGATTGGGTTGAAGGTCAAAATTGAATCCGCTCGGCGGCAAACGAAGCGTTTTTTCACCCTCAGCCACGGCAATTTCCAATGGCAATGAGCCTCGCACTGCCTCCATGGTGAGCCCGGCGCATACATCTGCTAGGAAGTGACCAAACTGAAACGTGTGATCCAGGCGTTGTCTGTCGCCTTGGATTCCACGTGAGCGCTTCAGCCTCTTCGGCCTCGGAATTGAGGTGAGATCGCGGAGCGCTCGATGGGCGGCCGTTGCATCGGGATCAAATACGGGGGCAAGGACTTTTGATAAGACGTTCACCATTACGATCGCAGAAGTCAGCTTTAAGTTCTTGTCGACTTGAACGCGTTTCCGCAAGTGGTCGGCGTAGTCGAGAAAGAGAGCTTTGGCAGTTGTCTTAGTGAGGCGAGTGCCGTCGCTTTGACGGTCGACCCATTGAACGAAGAGCGATACCTTTGCGTAAGTGCTGCGCTTGCTGTTGGGCGAATTGGGCGCACCCTCAATGCTTGCATGAATCGATTCCAGAGTCTCAAGTCGCTCAGTAAGCGCTGGCCCCAACTCTCCTTTTGCAATGCGGTTATCCAAGTCACCCCGGCCGTTCTGACCAGCAGCGCCCCGATACAGGAATCGCTTGAGATCGTGGCCGTTGCCTCGCGTCCCTCTGGAAATTGAGTGAATTAGAAGGTCCGGGAAGACACGATCAAGCACGGCTGACCTCGTGCTTTGATAGCCCAAGGAACGCCTCGGTGAAGGCATCTGCGCTCTCCCTCATCGCCTTCGATTGCTCAATGAATTTCACGTAGCCCATGGTGGTATTGGCGTTGGCGTGTAGGCAGGCCTCGCGCACTAAATCGATCGCCTCGCCCACGGGTAGCACCCTCAACGCTACTCGCATCAACAGGGTCGCGAAGGTGGCCCTCGAACGATGGAAGTAGAAGTCGCGGAATACGTGCACACTGGCGTCGATTGCCTTCGCGCGTAAGCGGCACATCTCTGTCGTCACAGCTCCTTGTGTGAAAGGCATGCCGTAGCGGTTCAAGAACAGTAGTCCACGATGCTCGGGGGCCGCCTTCGCCTGCCGCTTAAGACGCCGCGGGCTAGTTGCATACTCCAATGCGCGAGTGCGCAACTCCTCCCAAATGGGCACCTTTCCGCTGACGCCAAGTTTGGTAGCGACTGGGGGCCGGGCGGCAGGCCCTAAATCCATGCGACGCCAGCCTGTGGATGGGTCAATCGTGGCGTGCTCCAGTGTGGCTACCTTGAGGTCGCAAAGCGTGCCGAGACGCAGCCCTGATCCAAAGCCAATCGCCAGCATCAAGCTCAGTTCTTCGCTGGAGTGCACATCGGCGAAGGCTTGGATGTCACGGCGCCCCTCCTCGGTGACAGGGAGCACACCGTCTTCCAAGTGAAATCCACCCTTGACCTTGCGGTTCGGAATCACTAATTCGCTACTGATCACTCGCATGGTGCGCTCAAGGCCAAAGGTGCTTAAGGTCTTAACAGCCACCTCCCGGTCCTCCCACATCGGGCCGCCAGGGTTGATCAGCTCCGCCGCGCGAGCCCAGCGATAGAAGCGCAAAACCGCAGCCATCCTGGCGCTGGTTGTTGAAGGTGCTATTTCATGCGCATCTCGCGCAGCGGTGAGTGCCTTTCTGAATTTGAACAGGCAACGCTCTGACTTTTTTTCAGGAAAGTGCCACCAGTCGATGCCCTCCGCCTCTAGCCAATGGGCGTAGCTAGCCAGATGCTTCATGGATGTCATGACCGTTTGGGGGTCGAGTTGCTCGGCCAAGTGGTACGCCCAAAGGTTAGCTTGTGCCCAAGTTTCGCTGTTTGCCCAGACAATCGTCGGTAGTTCCCCGTCGGCGCGAGACACGTGCCAATGGACCGTAGGCGGCGAGTCCTCTTCAGAAATATTTGGCTCGTGCCGCTGGAATCGAATGACTTCAAGGGTAGCCATGCGACCTTCCAATCAACATGGCGATTGCGACCTCTTGCGCAGCTATTGGCTCGGACGACATCAGCGCACATAAGCTCAGCGAGCTTAATCCAAGAGCCCTGGCGGCATTGCCCGGAAAGATTCGCCGTCGTCCCGTCCGCTTACTGCGCTCAGCCACCGCGGAATTCTCATTGGCCTCATCCCCAAGCCACCTAAGCACACGACGATCCGTTTCTGACTCAACGAAGATTTCCACTCTTACCCCCTCGCTGTGAACCGGGCCTCTTTAAGCCAACTGCTCATGTGATGAGAACTTTCTTGTCACCACTTTACTTCGTAATGGTAGCCTTTCGATAGGCTGCATGTAATGGTTGTCTGTCACAACCACCCTTCCGGCGTCAAAGACGCCAGCGAAGCCGACATCGACCTGACGCGGCATCTGAAACAGGCGCTGGCGCTGGTGGACGTGGTGGTGCTGGATCACTTGATCATCGGCGACGGCGATCCGTTGTCGATGGTTGAGTATGGGTTGATGTAGCGCCCGCGACGGAGGGTTGCCGCCGCATGTGGACTGGCCATGCCCCGAGTTGTAGGACCGGCTTCAGCCGGGAAGGCGTGAGCAGTCACACCACAGAGTTGGCGGTGTACACGCTGGCCTCTTCCCGGCTAAAGCCGGTCCCACTAAAGGCACCGTGTACATCCAGCGGCATCGGCTGTGACCTCGACAGTGGGACCGGCTTCAGCCGGGAAGGCGTCGGCAGTCACGCCGCACTCCTGTGGTTTTTGCGAATTACTTCACGGTCACCTTTGAGAAGTCCTGCCGACCAAACGGGCTCACGCTGTAACCCTCAACATTCTTGCGAGTCAGCGCGTAGGCCGTTGGATGCGCGAGCGGCAACCACAATGCCTGCTTCTGGATCTGCTCCTGAGCCTGGTGATACAGCTTGCTGCGCTTCGCCTGATCGGTCACGGCCTTGCCTTGGCTGATCAGCTTGTCCAGCCCTTCATCGCAGTAGCGCGCGAAGTTTGTGCCGGATTTGACTGCGGCGCAGGAGAACTGCGGCGTCAGGAAGTTATCCGGATCGCCGTTATCACCCGCCCAGCCCATGAACAGCAGGTCGTGTTCGCCGGTTTTGGCCCGACGAATCAGCTCGCCCCATTCGATGACTTTGATCTCCGCCTTGATACCTACCGCCGCCAGGTCGCTCTGCAGCAACTGCGCCCCGGCGTTCGGATTAGGGTTGAGCAAGCTTCCTGACGGGCGAGTCCAGATGGTCGTCTTGAACCCGTCTTTCAGGCCGGCCTTGGCCAGCAGTTCCCTGGCCTTCGCCACGTCATGTTTGTAGCCGGGCAAGTCGCTGGCGTAACCCCATGTTGTAGGCGGGTAAGGACCGTTGGCCGGGCTCGCCGAGCCTTCGAACACCGCTTTCAGGTAAGTGTCTTTGTCGAATGCCAGGTTGATTGCCTGACGCACTTGCGGCTTGTCCAACGGTGGATGCTGGCTGTTGATCGCCAGGAAAGCGGTCATGAAGGCAGGCGTTTTTTCGACTTTCAGGTTCGAGTCTTTCTCGGCTTCAGCGACATCCAGCGGCTTGGGTGACAGGGCAACCTGGCACTCATTGCGGCGAATTCGTTGCAGGCGAACGTTGGCGTCCGGCGTAATCGCATAGACCAGCGTATCGACGGCGGGCTTGCCGGCGAAGTAATCCGGATTGGCCTCGTAACGCACCACCGAGTCTTTCTGGAACCGCTTGAAGACGAACGGACCGGTGCCGATCGGCTGGCTGTTGAGCTTCTCCGGAGTGCCGGCCTTCAACAACTGCGCGGTGTACTCGGCGGAATAAATAGAAGCGAAGCCCATGCTGAGCGTCGCCAGAAATGTCGCGTCCGGGTGGTCCAGGGTGATGCGTACGGTGGTGGCATCAGTCGCTTCGACTTTCTTGATCAGCGATGGCCATTGCATCGACTGCGCGTGGGGGAAGCCCTGCGCAGCGACCTTGTTCCATGGATTGGCCGGATCGAGCATGCGCTGGAAGCTGAACACCACATCGTCAGCGTTAAGCTCGCGCGTCGGAGTGAAGTAATCGGTGTGATGGAATTTCACGCCGGCGCGAAGTTTGAAGTCATAGGTCAGCCCGTCAGGCGACACGCTCCAGCTCTGCCCCAGGCTCGGTACCAGCTTGGCGTCCTTGGCGTCATAGTCCACCAGGCGGTTCATCAGCACGTCCGCCGAAGCATTGGTAGTGGTCAGCGAGTTGTACTGCACCACGTCGAAGCCTTCGGGGCTGGCTTCCGTGCAGACGCTCAGCGTCATTGCCGCCTGGGCCATCAATGGCGTGGACAGGGACGCGAGCAACAGGGGTAGAACGGCTAGGCGCATGGCGATTTTCCTTTCAGAGAGAGCCCATCTGCCGGCGCAGTCTGGAGAGTCAATAACCCTAGACCATCGATTGGTGCAGAACAATCGCTGCGGCGCGACGAGTGGTATATTTCCCGCCGCGCCTAACGCCGCTGGCCTTGCAAGGTTGAAAGCCCCGGCTTTCTGGCAGGCAATTCGTGGTTTGTGTTGTTGCACCGGGGGCTTTCTGGTATAAAGCAGCGCTCTTTTCTAGGGGCCCGCTGCCTTCACCGCAGGTGTGGCCGGTAAGACCCCTGAAGAAACGCGGCGCCTGGCGCCAAATGACTGAGAGATTAAGCGGCCAACCCATGCCGGGTTGGGCATGTGGTTTTAGAGGGCTGAGGCATGTCGAGAGTATGTCAAGTTACCGGTAAGGGTCCGGTAACCGGGAATAACATTTCCCACGCAAACAACAAAACCCGTCGTCGTTTCCTGCCAAACCTGCAGCATCACCGCTTCTGGGTTGAAGAAGAGAAACGCTTCGTACGTCTGCGCGTATCTGCTAAAGGCATGCGTATCATCGACAAGCGTGGTATCACGGTTGTTCTGGCCGAAATCCGCCGTGCTGGCGCGAAGGTCTAAGGGAGAAAATCATGCGTGAATTGATCCGTTTGGTGTCGACCGCTAACACCGGCCACTTCTACACCACCGACAAGAACAAGCGCACGACTCCGGACAAAATCGAAATTAAAAAATTCGATCCGGTTGTTCGTAAGCACGTGATCTACAAAGAAGCCAAAATCAAGTAATTGATTTTTGCGTCTTACAAAAAAGCCCGCAGCGATGCGGGCTTTTTTGTGGGCGATCATTTAGGCCTTCTGTTCGAACACCACATAGATCTTGCGGCATGCCTCCAGCACTTCCCACGTGCCTTTGAATCCTGCGGGAATCACGAACCGGTCACCGGCACGCAGGGTTTTCGACTTGCCCTCTTCGTCACGAAGGACCGAGACGCCCTGCACGATTTCACAGTATTCATGCTCGGTGTAATTCACTTTCCACTGACCGACTTCCCCTTCCCAGACGCCTGCATTCAGCTGCCCGCACGGACTGTTGTAATGGTTGTAAACCGTCTGGTTCGGCTCGCCCTTGAGAATCTTTTCAGCAGCTGGCGTGAAACGCTCGGCTGCAGTAGTGGCTTCGCTGAAGTCGACGATGCTTTCGATGCTCATATTTGATTCCTGAAAGTGGGCGCTGCGTGATTGTTGCTCGCCGAGGGCCGGATGGAAAGCGCATGCGAGCCCGGGCGACTGTTGAATAAAATGCACGATCCGGCCAGATTTCGCCCGCTTATGTCCAATATATTGGAAATCCGCCCAGTGCTGGTTTAGGGTGGCGAATGCCTTCGGCCGATCCGATGACGCGTCAGGCCCTGTCCTGAAGCCAGATTCGAGTGCGAAGACGCGCCTATTTCATAAGAGGAGGACGTTTCATGACCACCCTGACTCATGCTGACTGGGAAAAACGCGCCCAGGATTTGAAAATCGAAGGCCGTGCTTTCATCAACGGTGAATACACAGACGCCGCATCCGGCTCGACGTTCGACTGCATCAGTCCGGTCGATGGCCGCTTCCTCGCCCACGTAGCCAGTTGTGACGTTGCCGATGCGCAACGCGCCGTCGAAAACGCCCGGGCTACGTTCAATTCCGGCGTCTGGTCGCGTTTGGCGCCGGCCAAGCGCAAGGCCGCCATGCTTCGTCTGGCTGCGCTGATCAACGAGAACGTCGAGGAGCTGGCGTTGCTCGAAACCCTCGACATGGGCAAGCCTATCAGCGACTCCTACGGCATCGACATTCCCGGCTCCGCCCAAGCGTTGAGCTGGAGCGGCGAGGCCATCGACAAGCTGTACGACGAAGTGGCGCCGACCCCGCATGATCAATTGGGTCTGGTGACTCGCGAGCCGATTGGCGTGGTGGCGGCCATTGTGCCGTGGAATTTCCCGCTGTTGATGGCTTCCTGGAAACTGGGTCCTGCGCTGTCGAGTGGCAACTCGGTAATCCTCAAGCCGTCGGAAAAATCCCCGCTGACCGCCATCCGCGTCGCTCAGCTCGCCATTGAGGCCGGTATTCCGGCTGGCGTGCTGAACGTGCTTCCGGGTTACGGCCACACGGTGGGTAAAGCACTGGCGCTGCACATGGACGTCGACACGGCGGTATTCACCGGTTCGACGAAGATTGCCAAGCAATTGCTGATCTACTCGGGCGAATCGAACATGAAGCGCGTCTGGCTGGAAGCTGGCGGCAAGAGCCCGAACATCGTCTTCGCCGATGCGCCGGATCTGCAAGCTGCGGCCGAATCTGCGGCCAGCGCCATTGCTTTCAACCAGGGCGAAGTCTGCACGGCCGGCTCTCGTCTTTTGGTCGAGCGCTCGATCAAGGATAAATTCCTGCCTATGGTGATCGACGCGCTGAAAGCGTGGAAGCCGGGCAACCCGCTTGATCCGGCAACGACCGTTGGCGCGCTGGTCGACACGCAGCAGATGAACACTGTGCTGTCGTACATCGAAGCCGGCCACACCGATGGCGCCAAGCTGGTCGTCGGTGGCAAGCGCATTCTCCAGGAAACCGGCGGCACCTACGTTGAGCCGACGATTTTCGACGGCGTGACCAACGCGATGAAGATCGCGCAGGAAGAGATCTTCGGCCCGGTGCTTTCTGTACTGACCTTCGATACCGCTGAAGAGGCCATTCAGATCGCCAACGACACGCCTTATGGCTTGGCCGCGGCGGTGTGGACGGCTGACTTGTCCAAGGCGCACCTGACCGCCAAGGCGTTGCGCGCGGGCAGCGTGTGGGTCAATCAGTACGATGGCGGCGACATGACCGCGCCGTTTGGTGGCTTTAAACAGTCCGGCAACGGGCGTGACAAGTCGCTGCATGCGTTCGATAAATACACCGAGCTGAAGGCGACCTGGATCAAGCTGTAAAAAGGCCGCGCGCTTCAACACTCAGTCGCTGTAAAAAACCAACGCAGCCGGGCTTTCCTCAAAGCCCGGCTGTTTTGTTTCGTCCTTTTGAGCCACAGGAGCGTGGTGATGCGTTGGGGTACTTATTTCGCTGTGCTGGCGTCGGTATTGAGCGTCGGCCTGGCGCTGGGCGTGAGCATGCCGCTGGTGTCGCTGCGGCTGGAAGCCTGGGGTTACGGCGCGTTTGCCATCGGCGTCATGGCTGCGATGCCTGCGATCGGCGTGTTGCTGGGTGCCAGCCTTGCCAGCCGACTCGCTTCAAGACTCGGCACCGCCAACCTGATGCGGCTGTGCCTGTGGGCCGGCTCGGTGTCCGTCGGATTGCTGGCATTACTGCCCAATTACTGGATCTGGCTGGTCCTGCGCCTGATGCTCGGGACTATCCTCACGATTGTGTTCGTGCTCGGCGAAAGCTGGATCAACCAGTTGGTGATCGAAAGGCTGCGCGGCAAGTTGGTGGCGCTGTACGGCAGTTCCTATGCGCTGAGTCAGCTGGGCGGGCCCGTGCTGCTGGGCTTCATTGGCACGGAAGCAGATTACGGGTTCTGGGTCGGGACCCTGTTGCTGGCGGTATCGCCGTTTTTATTGCTGCGCAGAACAGGTGCGCCGAGCGCGGAATCCAGCCATGTAACGCTGCGCGATCTCGGCGGGTTCTGTCGGAGTTTGCCGGCGATTGCATGGGCCATCGCGTTATTCGCCGGGTTTGAAGCGATGATTCTGACCTTGCTACCGGTGTATTGCCTGCAGCAGGGTTTCACGCCTGAAATCGCCCTGGCGATGGTCAGTACCGTGGTGGTGGGTGATGCGCTTCTGCAACTGCCGATTGGCGCGCTGGCTGACAGGGTGTCCCGTCGGCGGCTGTTCTCCGGGTGTGCGCTGGTGCTGATGGTCTCGAGCCTGGCGATCCCGGTGCTGGTCGACACAATCGCCATCTGGCCGCTGTGGGTTCTGTTTGGCGCCAGCGCGGGCGGACTGTTCACGTTGTCGCTGATCCTGATTGGCGAGCGCTACCGTGATGACGCCCTGGTGCGCGCCAATGCCCATGTCGCTCAGCTGTGGGGGATCGGTTGCCTTCTCGGGCCCTTGGCGGCAGGCGCTGGCAGCCAATGGGTCAGCGGTCAGGCGCTGCCGTTATTGATGGCAGCGGGCGCGCTGGGGTTAGTCATCCTGTCCCAGCGTCCCAAAGCATTTGGCACGCAGACGGTAGCGGCTTAGAGCATCTTTTCCAGGCCGACTGCCGTGCTGAACCAGGCGTTCATCCGGCGCCACCAGTCGCCAGGCTCTTTGGACAGCGTGTGGATTTTGCCGTTGTCCTCGGTCACCCACACCAGTCGGTCGTTCTCCAGCTTGACCTGATAACTGATGGCCGGCGCCATACCCTGAAGCGCCAGCTCACGCAGGTACTCGGTCAGCTCGGGGCTGTCGACCAGCACGCCGACTTCAGTGTTCCACAGCACTGAACGTGGGTCGAAATTGAACGAACCCACGAACATCTTCTGCCGATCAAAGATCATCGCCTTGCTGTGCAGGCTTGATTCCGAGCCGCCCTTGATCAGGTTTGTGTGCAGAAACGCAGGTCCGCTGCCCTTGGCGTTGCTCGGGTCGCCTGGCTGGCGGCGCAGTTCGAACAGCTTCACGCCGTGCTCCAGCAACGCTCGGCGGTAAGGCGCGTAACCTCCATGCACCGCCGGCACATCGGTGGCCTCCAGCGAGTTCGTCAACAGGTTCACTGACACACCTTTATCCGAGAGCCCGGTCAGGTAGACCAGACCTTCCTGCCCGGGCACGAAGTAGGCCGAGATCAGCATCAGTTCCTTATGCACGCTGCCGAGGTCAGGGCTCAGTTGGGTTGCCAGCAGCAGGTGCGGGTCAGGCTCACCCCGTGACAGCACTTTGGTGGGCGCGTCCCACAGGGCCTGGTTGTGCGCCCATATCAGCTCATTGAGCCAGGTCTTCATGCGCGGGTGAGTCCGATAGTCCATCAGCCGTTCATACAAGGCCTTTTTGTCCACGTGCGCCTGATCCAGCGACTCGGCCAGACTCACCCGCGCCTTGGCCAGATCCTTGCGGTCGGGCGGCCAGTAGAGGAAATCGTTGATCGGCTTGCTGAGCGTGCTGTTCCAGTACTGATCGAAACTGTGACCCAACTGTTCGGCGACAGGGCCCACGCTCAGCATGTCGATATCGGTGAAGTTCAGATTGGGTTCGGCGTCGAAATACTCGTCGCCCAGATTGCGCCCGCCAACGATGGCCACAGCGCCGTCGGCCAGCCACAGCTTGTTGTGCATGCGTCGATGCTGTTGGGAGAGATTGAACAGTCGGCCCAGATTACGGGTGGCGCCCATGCTGCGACCCAGATTGAGCGGATTAAACAGGCGGATCTGAATGTTCGGGTGCGCCGCGAGTGTGGCGATGACTTCATCCAGCCCGTCGCTGGTGGTGTCATCCAGCAGGATGCGCACGCGGACGCCGCGATCTGCGGCTTTGAGCAACTCCTCAACCAGTGCCCGGGTGCTGAGACCGTCGTGAACGATGTAGTACTGCAGGTCCAGGCTGGTTTTCGCATTGCGAATCAGCTCGGCGCGGGCCATGAAGGCTTCGGTGCTGTTGGGCAGCAGGCGGAAACCCGAGCGACCTTCGTGGGGTGCAGCCTGGGCCATGATCGAGCGCCCGAACGAAGATTGCGCCGCCGGCAGCGCCTGACTCGGACCTTCGGGTGCGGGCGTGTGTGCGCAACCGCTGAGGCCGAGGGCGAGAGCCAGAAGGAGGGGCACCGCCCGTAAATTCGTCAACGCGATCATCCGAAAGTCAGTCATGGCGATATGACCGCCTTTTCTTCAAAAGGTTAAAAAGCTGAAAAAGGTTATGCAGGGTCGGCGCGCTGCATGAGCAGCGCCGTGGCCGCGCCCACCTTGCGCACCGCGTCTTCGATTTGCGTGGTCGGTTTGGCGGCAAAGTTCATGCGCAGGCAATTTCTGTATTTGCCCGACGCTGAAAAGATGCTGCCAACGGCAATCTGTACGCCTTGTCCCTGCAACGCGCGGTTCAGGCGCAAGGAGTCGAAATCTTCCGGCAGCTCGATCCACAGCATGAATCCGCCCTGGGGACGACTCACGCGGGTACCTTCCGGGAAGTAGCGCGTCACCCAGCCGGTCATCAGGTCGCGACTGCGCTGGTACTGGCCGCGCATTCGGCGCATGTGCGGCTCGTAGTGCCCGGCCTTGAGAAAATCGGAAATCGCCAGCTGCGGCTGGGTCGCGGTCGAACCGGTGCTGATGTATTTCATGTGCAGGGCGCGATCAAGGTATCGACCGGGCGCGACCCAACCGACGCGCAAACCCGGCGCCAGCGTCTTGGAAAACGAGCTGCAGAGCAGGACGCGGCCGTCTTCGTCGAAGGATTTGATCGTGCGCGGGCGAGGGTAGGTGTAGGCCAGGTCGCCATACACATCGTCTTCGATGATCGCCACGTCGAAGCGTTGCGCCAGGGTCAGCAGTGCGCGTTTGCGGTCCTCCGGCATGATGTAGCCCAGGGGGTTGTTGCAGCTCGGCGTCAGCTGTATGGCTTTTATCGGCCACTGTTCCAGGGCCAGTTCCAGGGCGTCGAGGCTGATGCCGGTAAGCGGGTCGGTGGGGATTTCCAGGGCTTTCATGCCCAGCCCCTTGAGCGCCTGCATGGCGCCGTGAAAGCTGGGCGAGTCGACTGCGACGATGTCGCCCGGCTCGCAGACCGAACGGATGCAGATGGCGAGTGCTTCCTGGGCGCCGGTGGTGATCACCAGATCGTCCGGATCTATATTGGTGCCGGAATCCAGCAGCAGCCGGGCGACTTGTTCCCTCAGGCAGCGCCGACCGTGGATGTTGTCGTAATACAGCCCGGGCATGTCCGAGCGGCGGCTGATCCTGCCCAGCGCCTGGGTCAGTGGGCGCAGTGTCGGGCTGGTGACGTCGGGCATGCCGCGACCCAGCTGAACGACGTCCGGGCTGGGGGCGGCTCGGGCCAGTTCCAGCACCTGATCCCACTGGGAGATTTCCACCGGACGCTGCGCCGGGCGGCCTATCGCAGGCAGGGCGGGCGTCTTGCGGCCAGCCGGTACGAAATAACCGGACTTGGGCCGAGGCTGCGCGAGGCCGTTGTCTTCCAGTAATCGATACGCCTGCTGCACCGTGCTCAGGCTGACGCCATGCTCAAGACTCAACGCACGCACCGAGGGTAGCCGGTCGCCGGGGCGATAAAAGCCGTTTTCGATGCGCGTGCCGAGTAATTCGGCAAGGTTGACGTAGAGGGTCATGGCGTACTCCCACAAGGTGATGCGATCGGCAAACCGTTACAGATGTTGGGAAAATACAGCATTCAGCGCGAGAGCAAACCGATCTGTATGCAAAGAATAATAATTCTTTGGATCTGTAACGGTTTCCCATACAGATACATTATGAATTCACTCGAAACCCACCATGAGGTGTCTGGAAATGAGCGGAATAAGTGATGTTCGGTTGACTCTGTATGCAGGGGAGCTGGTCCGTGAGCATGAAGCGGGCTCGCGCATCAGTGCGCCGGAAGGGCTAGGGATGTGGGCGCTTTTTCAGCATCGCCGAGCCAGTCGGCGCGCGTTGCTGAAACTGACTGACGAGCAGCTGAAGGATATTGGCTTGAGCGATGAGCAGGCGCGCTACGAAGGGCTCAAGCCTTTCTGGCGCGAATGAGGGCTGTGACAGTCGGCCTCACAGGGCGAGTCCGGTTACACCAGCTCTTTGAAACGGTGCCACAGCATCCCCAGCGCCAGTAGCGGCGAGCGTAAATGTTTGCCGCCCGGGAAGGTGATGTGAGGGACTTTGGCAAAGAGCTCGAACCCGCCGCTGTGTTGGCCGCTGATGGCCTCAGCCAATAGTTTGCCGGCCAGATGCGTTGCGTTCAGCCCGTGCCCCGCATACGCCTGGGCGTAAAACACGTTTGGATGCGTGTGCAGCCTCCCGATCTGCGGCAAGCGGTTGGCGCCGATGCCGATCATTCCACCCCACTGAAAATCGATCTTCACGTCTTTGAGCTGAGGGAATACCTTGAGCATCTTCGGCTGCATGTACGCAGCAATGTCACTCGGGTCCCGGCCTGAGTAGTGACAAGCGCCGCCGAACAGCAGGCGTCGATCAGCCGACAGCCTGAAATAGTCGACCGCCACCCGCTGATCGCACATCGCGGTGTTGCGCGGAATCAGTTGTCTGGCGAGTGCTTCGCTCAGCGGCTCGGTGGCAATGACGTAACTGCCAGCGGGCAAAACCTTGCCGCTCAACTCCTTATCGAGATCATTGAGATAAGCATTACAGCCCAGCACCAGCGTGCTGGCGCGCACCCGCCCGTGGGCTGTATGAATGTTGACCTCTGCGCCGTATTCCAGCCGCGTCGCTGCCGAGTGTTCGAACACCTGCACACCCAGCGACCGGGCGATGGCGGCTTCTGCAAGCGCCAGGTTCAGCGGATGCAGATGGCCCGAGCCCATGTCCAGCATGGCGCCGGCATAGTTGGGTGAGCCGATGACGCTGCCGATGTTGGCCGCTTCAATCAATTCAATGGGGTGTCGGTAACCCAGGCTACGCAGCTCTTCGGCGTCTCTGGCAAAACCCTCGAACTCCTTGGGCTTGTTCGCCAGATCGCAGTAACCCCACGTCAGGTCGCAGTCAATCTGGTATTTGCTGACGCGCTCACGGACGATTTCCACCGCTTCGAGGCCCATCAGCTTGAGCTGACGAACGCCGTCCTCGCCGATGACAGTGCTGAACTGGTCCACATCATGGCCGACGCCGCGGATCAGTTGCCCGCCGTTGCGCCCGCTCGCGCCCCAGCCGATCTTGTGCGCCTCCAGCAGCACCACCTTCAAGCCGCGTTCAGCCAGCTCGATCGCCGTGTTCAGCCCGGAGAACCCGCCGCCGATGATGCAAACATCGGTTTTGACCTCGCCGTGCAGGGCGGGGGAGTCAGGCTGGGGATGGCGGGTGGCGGCGTAGTAAGAGGCCGCGTGATCAGACAATCCGGGCTGGGGAGGCCGAGCATTCATGTTGAATATCCCGAGAGCACTGTTTGGAAAATTTTACGGAGGGTAGCGGGGTCAGGGTGCCCGGGCAAGAAAATGCCGGTGGATGATCATCCGGGTGTCAGTCGCCGAGGCGCTGGGGCACAATCAGTACCTTTCACAGGAGAAACTGCCGCCATGGGATGTAACAGCGAGAAAATCCGCGATCTGCGGCGGCAGATTCCGTCGTTCGAATGCGTGCCGGGGTGCCACGATTGCTGTGGGCCGGTGACCACGTCGTCCGAAGAAATGTCGCGTTTACCGCGCAAGACGCCGGCCGAGCAAGAAGCGGCGCTCAACGAGCTGAACTGCGTACACCTGGGACCCAATGGCTGCACCGTCTACGACGAGCGTCCGCTGATCTGCCGTCTGTTTGGCACCACCAAAACCCTGCCATGTCCCAACGGGCGCCGCCCTGATGTCCTGATTCACCCTCGCGCCGAGAAGCAGGTGCATGAGTTCATCGCCTCGACGCGGCAGGTGTTGGTTTAGCCGAAGCCATTCGCGGTGAGCCGGTTTCGGGTGCTTATTCCGGAATCGGCAGGCACAGACTCTCCTTCACCTCTTCCATCACGATGTAGCTCTTGGACTCTCGCACATGGGGCAGCTTGAGCAGGATATCGCCCAGCAGTTTTCGGTACGACGCCATCTCGGAAATCCGCGCTTTCACCAGATAGTCGAAGTCCCCTGACACCAGATGGCACTCCAGCACGTGGGGCAGTTTGAGCACCGCGCGGCGGAATTCTTCAAACGTGTCGCCGGACTTGTAGTCCAGGCTGATCTCGACAAACACCAACAAGCTTGCCTTGAGGTTCTGCGGATTGAGGCGGGCGTTGTAGCCCATGATGATGCCTTCACGCTCCAGGCGCCGGACCCGTTCTGTGCACGGCGTAGTAGACAACCCGACCCGTTCGCCCAGCTCGGTGAAAGAGATCCGGCCGTCGTTTTGCAGGATGCGCAGGATGTTGCGGTCGATCTTGTCCAGCTCTCGTTTGGACTGGTGCTGGGTGCGCATTAATAAGCCCTCTGCCAAAGCCTCGGTTGCCGAGAATAAACGCCGAATATAGGCGTTTATATAGTTAAAAGCACTGCTCGGGCCTTCTTATACTGCGCACATCCTTGCTTAAAACTTGAAAACGTCAGCGGATATCCGCGATGAGGGAATCAACATGCGCGTTCTGGTCCTTGGAAGTGGCGTAATCGGTACCACCAGTGCGTATTACCTGGCGCGTGCGGGCTTCGAGGTGACTGTCGTGGACCGTCAACCGGCCGCTGCCATGGAAACCAGTTTCGCCAACGCCGGGCAGGTCTCGCCGGGCTACGCCTCGCCATGGGCCGCGCCGGGTGTGCCGCTCAAGGCCCTCAAATGGTTGCTGCAGCGTCATGCGCCGCTTGCCATCAAGGCGACGGGCGATATCGATCAGTACTTGTGGATGGCGCAAATGCTGCGCAACTGCACCCAGAATCGCTATGCGGTGAATAAAGAGCGCATGGTTCGCCTCTCCGAATACAGCCGCGACTGCCTCGATGAGCTACGTGCCGAGACCGGCATTGCTTACGAAGGCCGCAGTTTGGGCACGACACAGTTGTTTCGCACTCAGGAGCAACTGGATAACGCCGCCAAGGACATCGCGGTGCTCGAACAGGCTGGCGTGCCGTATGAAGTGCTCGACCGTGAAGGCATTGCCCGTGTCGAGCCGGCCCTGGCCAGTGTCAGCAATATCCTCAGTGGCGCGCTGCGCCTTCCGAACGATCAGACCGGTGACTGCCAGCTGTTCACCACGCGTCTGGCCGAGATGTGCGTGAAGCTGGGCGTTGAGTTTCGCTTCGGCCAGTCCATCGAATCCATTGATTTTGCGGGTGACACCATCAATGGCGTGCGCATCAACGGCAAGCTCGAGACCGCCGACCGCTACGTGCTGGCGCTCGGCAGCTACTCGCCGCAACTGCTCAAGCCGCTTGGCATCAAGGCGCCGGTTTATCCGCTCAAGGGCTACTCGCTGACGGTACCGATCACCAACCCGGCGATGGCGCCGACGTCGACCATTCTCGACGAGACCTACAAGGTCGCGATTACCCGCTTCGACAACCGCATTCGTGTGGGCGGCATGGCCGAGATCGCTGGCTTCGACCTGTCCCTCAATCCCCGTCGCCGCGAGACCCTGGAGATGATCGTCAACGACCTCTATCCTCACGGCGGCGACCTGCAGCAGGCCAGCTTCTGGACCGGTCTGCGCCCGACGACGCCGGACGGGACGCCCATCGTGGGCGCAACACCGTATCGCAATCTGTTCCTCAACACCGGCCACGGCACGTTGGGTTGGACGATGGCCTGCGGTTCAGGCAGATTGCTGGCTGACCTTATCGCTCGCAAAACGCCACAGATCAGTGCTGAAGGCCTCGATATTTCTCGTTATGGCAGTTCCAGGGAGATCGCAAAACATGTCCATTCAGCGCCAGCTCACCAATGAGCGCATGAGCCAGTTGGTCGTCCATAACGGCACCGTTTACCTTGCCGGGCAAGTGGCCGACGACATGGCAGCGGGGATCGAGCAGCAGACCCACGAGACGCTTCACAACATCGAGCGACTGCTGGACCTGGCCGGTACCGACAAGAGCCGCATTCTGTCGGTGACGATCTACCTGAAAGACATTGATGCGCACTTTGCCGGCATGAACAGCGTCTGGGACACGTGGCTGCCGAAAGGCCTCGCCCCCGCCCGTGCGACGGTTGAAGCCAAACTGTGCGAGCCGGAGATTCTGGTTGAGCTGTCGGTGATTGCGGCGCTGCCGTAGCTCACTTATACGTTGCACGCCCGTGTGCCGCCAAAGCCTTAAGCAACATCTTCTTGTAGGAGCGCGCTTGCCCGCGAAAAATGGGTTAGCTGCATCCACCTCGCCTGACACACCGCCATCGCGGGCAAGCGCGCTCCTACAGATTCCGAAACCCTGACCAAGAAGCCCCAGCATGCGTCCAGCCCGCGCCCTTATTGATCTTCAAGCCTTGCGCCACAACTACCAACTGGCGCGCGAAACCGCTGGCGCCAAAGCGCTTGCCGTCATCAAGGCGGACGCCTACGGCCACGGCGCGGTGCAGGTTGCGCAGGCGCTTGAATCCCAGGCCGACGGCTTTGCCGTGGCGTGCATCGACGAAGCGCTGGAGCTGCGTCAGGCCGGGATCAACGCCCCGATTCTGCTGCTGGAAGGTTTTTTCGAGGCCGACGAACTGGCGCTGATCGTCGAGCATGATTTCTGGTGCGTGGTGCATTCCCTCTGGCAACTCGACGTCATCGAGCAAACCGCCCTCGGCAAGCCGCTGAACGTATGGCTGAAGATGGATTCGGGCATGCACCGCGTTGGCATTCATCCCGCGGATTTTCAGGCGGCGCATCAGCGGCTGCTGAACAGCGGCAAGGCCGCGAAGATCGTCCTGATGACCCACTTCGCCCGCGCTGACGAACTCGACAGCGTGCGCACTGAAGAGCAAGTGGCGATTTTTCAATCGGCACGTAACGGCTTGGCCGCTGAAGTCAGCCTGCGCAATTCCCCCGGCGTCATGGGCTGGCCCAGCGTGCCGAGTGACTGGGTGCGTCCCGGCATCATGCTCTATGGCGCGACGCCGTTCGAGAAGCCGCAATCGGTGGCCGATCGTTTGCAGCCGGTGATGACACTGGAGACGCGCGTCATCTGCGTGCGCGATCTGCCCGTCGGCGAGCCGGTGGGCTACGGCGGTACATTCGTCGCCGAGCGCAACATGCGTATCGGTGTGGTCGCGATGGGATATGCCGACGGCTATCCACGCCAGGCGCCCACCGGCACCCCCGTAATGGTCGACGGTCATCGCAGCCAGTTGCTCGGGCGTGTGTCGATGGACATGCTCTGCGTCGACCTCACCGACGTGCCGGGCGCAGGGCTGGGCAGCCGCGTCGAGCTGTGGGGCAAGCACATCCTCATCAGTGACGTTGCGTCGAGCGCGGGCATGATTCCGTACCAGATTCTGTGCAATCTAAAGCGCGTGCCAAGGCTCTATAACGGGGCCTGATCTCCGCTCGCCAACCCTTGCAAACCATCCCTTCACGGCCAGTCACGGCCGCCAGTCCCTTTGCTGATCCGGCCATGGGCTCAAGTGTTGTAAATACTGAACGCTGTTGCCATGATGGCGGCCACTTGACCCAACTTGATCATCAGGAGGACTCCCGCATTGGACGTCGGTGAACGACTGCAATCCATTCGTAAACTCAAAGGTCTGTCCCAGCGTGAACTCGCTAAACGAGCGGGCGTGACCAACAGCACCATCTCCATGATCGAGAAGAACAGCGTCAGCCCCTCGATCAGCTCGTTGCGCAAGGTGCTGGGCGGCATACCGATGTCCATGGTGGAGTTCTTTTCCGAAGAGCTCGAACCCGAAAACCCGACCCAAGTGGTCTACAAAGCCAGTGAACTGATCGATATCTCGGACGGTGCGGTGACCATGAAACTGGTCGGCAAATCCCATCCGAGCCGCTCCATCGCGTTTCTTTCCGAGGTCTACCCGCCGGGTGCCGACACAGGCATCGAGATGCTCGTGCACGAGGGCGAGGAGACCGGGATTCTGGTCGAGGGCCGTCTTGAACTGGTGGTCGGTCTTGATACCTACGTGCTCGAAGAGGGCGACAGTTACTATTTCGAGAGCTCCCGACCGCATCGCTTTCGCAACCCGTTCGACGTTCCTGCGCGACTCATCAGCGCTGCCACGCCGGCGAATTTCTGATCAGCGATATGATGAACCGAACACTGATCTTCCTCGGTCTGGCCGGCTTGCTCTTTGCCGGTACTGCTGACGCGACGATGCGCTGCGGCACGGCGCTTATCAGTCTGGGGGACACCGCCGATGTGGTCCGCCAGAAGTGCGGGGCGCCTGAAAGCAGCGTTGATCAGATGCCTGCGCTCAGAAGCAACGGGGTTCCGAAGCTCGGCACAGCGAAGGTTAGTTTGTGGGTGTACGGCCCCCGCAACGGTGCAAAACAACACTTACGGTTTATCGAGGACAAGCTGGTAGAGATCGAGACGAAGCGGGATTGAGTCGCCGAGTGGCAGTCGTGTTTATGGGCGCAAGCGGCGCAATGCAGCAAATCCTCTGAAGGCCCGGTCCAACCGCTATCAAATAACAAAATCAGGAGAGGCCGGATGCCGCATTCCTGCTCGATCGAGCAAGCTGTCGATCACGTGCTGGCCGAGTTGCCGGCTCATATTCATATGGGTATGCCGCTGGGGTTGGGCAAGCCCAATCGCTTTGCCAACGCGTTGTACGCCCGAATCAAATCGCTGCCCGATCGGCATCTCACCATCTACACCGCGCTGTGCCTCGGGCGACCGGATGGCGGCGACGGTTTGCAGGGACGTTTTCTCGAGCCCTTTCTGGAGCGCGTCTTCGACGATTACCCGGAGCTGGATTTCCTCACCGATCTGCGCAGGGACGACCTCCCGCCCAACATTCACGTTCAGCAGTTCTTCATGCAGCCCGGCAGCCTGCTGGGCAGTGTCGAAGCGCAGCAGGATTACGTCAGCAGCAACTACAGTCACGCCGCGCGGGACATCAATGCCAACGGCCTGAATCTGATTGCGCAACTGATCGCCCGTGACCCGCAACGACCTGATCACCTCAGCCTGAGCTGCAACCCCGACATCACCCTTGACCTGCTGCCCATGGTGGAAAGACGCCGTGCGGCGGGCGAGCGCATTCTGATGCTTGGCCATGTCCACTCGGATCTGCCGTATATGCAGGGAGGCGCCGAGGTTGGCGTCGACACCTTCGACCTGCTGATCGAGCACGAAGAGCGCAGCACGCTGTTCTCGACGCCAAACATGCCGGTCGGTGTCCAGGATCACTTCATTGGCTTGTACGCGAGTACGCTGGTGCGCGACGGCGGCACGCTGCAGATCGGCATCGGTTCGATGGGCGACGCCTTGACCGCCGCCTTGCTTGCACGCCAGGCCGATAACGAAACCTACCGCGCGTGCCTGGCCGAGCTGGACGGTATCTCTACCTGGAAGCCGCTGATTGAGGCGCAAGGCGGGGTAATGCCCTTCGCCACGGGGCTTTATGGCTGCAGCGAAATGTTGGTCAACGGCCTGCTGGTGCTGCTGGACGCGGGGATTATCCGTCGCAAGGTGTACGCCGACATCGAGCTGCAGCAAATGGCCAATGACGGGGTTCTGGACGAGTCGATTTACAGCGACGGCGTATTGATTCACGGCGGTTTCTTTCTCGGGCCGCGCAGCTTCTACGAGCGGCTGCGGGAATTCACGCCGGCGCAGATCGCGCAGATCAACATGACCGCGATCAGCTACATCAACGAGCTTTACGGCAACGAGACGCTCAAGCGCCTTCAA
Organism: Pseudomonas graminis; assembly: GCF_900111735.1. GTDB lineage: Bacteria > Pseudomonadota > Gammaproteobacteria > Pseudomonadales > Pseudomonadaceae > Aquipseudomonas > Aquipseudomonas graminis. The sequence continues at coordinate 25,002 of NZ_FOHW01000053.1, forward strand.
CGGCGGGATGCGCGATTCATCAACAGCTGTTTCACTGTCACCTTGCTGGGCGCAGCGGTTTCAGATCAGTTGGCCGATGGCCGGGTGGTCAGCGGTGTCGGCGGGCAGTACAACTTTGTCGCTCAGGGCCACGCGCTGGAGGGCGCTCGTTCAGTGCTGATCCTGCGCAGCTGGCGTGAATCGGGCGGGGAGGTCAGTTCCAACATTGTTTGGGACTATGCGCACGCGACGATACCGAGGCATTTGCGTGACATCGTCGTCACCGAATACGGCATTGCCGACCTGCGCGGCAAGACCGACTCTGCGGTGATCGAGGCGCTGCTCAACATCAGCGATTCACGCTTCCAGCCGGGCCTGATCGATCAGGCGCAAAAGGCCGGCAAGCTGCCGAAGGATTTCCGCCTCGATCCGCTGTTCAGCCAGAACACGCCCGAGCGGCTGAAGGACATTCGCGACCAGTTCCCGTCGCTATTCGTCGAGTACCCGCTGGGCAGCGATTTCACGGCTGAAGAGCGCGATTTGCTGCGCGCGCTGAACTGGCTAAAGAGCAAGTTCAAGCTCACGGAAATCATCGAGCTGGGCAAGGCCACGCTTGACGCCCCCGACGCGAGCGCGTATCCGGAGCACCTGCAGCGCATGGGCCTCGATCATCCGCAGGGACTGCGAGAAGAGCTGTATCAGCGGCTGGTGTTGGCGGGGTTGCAGGCAACTGCCTAGGTCCAATCCTTCTTGGGAATGTAGGAGTGACCGGGGTGGCGCTCCACCTTGCCCGCGATTGCGGTATGTCAGCCGACATTCATGTCACAGACCCACCGCCTTCGCGACCGTCGTAACCTCCGATTGCTCCTACAGTGGATTTGCGTCCGACGCAGATATGGGCAACGCCACAAACTGTAGGAGCGCGCTTGCCCG
>NZ_FOHW01000018.1 GCF_900111735.1 Pseudomonas graminis
CGGCGTGAGGCCCGACGCATTCCCGGCTAAAGCCGGTCCCACTAAAAAAGCGGGACAGCCGCGAGTCAGCCGTAGCGCTTTTTCGCTTCGATCGCCAGACCGCTGCCGATGCTGCCGAAGATGTTGCCTTCGACGTGCCGGGCCTTGGGCAGCATGGCCGCGACGCTGTTGCGCAGGGCCGGGATGCCGCTGGAACCACCGGTGAAGAACACGGTATCGACCTCGGTCACGCCAACGCCCGCGTCATTCAACAGATTCGTCACGCTGCCGCGCACACGTTGGAGCAATGCATCGATGGACGATTCGAACAGCTGCCGCGTCAGGTCGACGCTCAGGCCGGGTTCGACGCGGTCCATCGGCACCAGGCGGTTGTCCGCCTGAGTCAGCTGGATCTTGGTTTCTTCCACTTCCATCGCCAGCCAGTGGCCGGCGCGTTGCTCGATCAGCCTGAACAGCCGATCAATGCCCTGGGTGTCTTCGATGTCATAGCGCATGCTGCCCAGCGCCAGTTGCGACTTTTGCGAATACACCGAGTTGATCGTGTGCCAGGTCGCCAGGTTCATGTGCGTGCTGGTTGGCATGTACGCGCCGCTTTTCATCCGGCTGCCGTAACCAAACAGCGGCATCACGCCCTGCAGGCTAAGCTGCTTGTCAAAGTCGGTACCGCCGATGTGTACACCGCCCGTGGCGAGGATGTCGCTGTGGCGGTCATCGATCAGACGTCGCTCCGGCGACAGGCGCACCAGCGAGAAGTCCGACGTACCACCGCCGATGTCGACGATCAGCACCAGCTCTTCACGGTCCAGCGTCGACTCGTAGTCGAATGCCGCCGCGATAGGCTCGAACTGAAAGGAAACGTCCTTGAAGCCGATCTTGCGCGCCACGTCGGCCAGCGTGTCTTCAGCGTCCTGATCGGCGGCAGCGTCGTCATCGACGAAATGCACCGGGCGGCCCAGCACCACTTGCTCGAAGGAGTGGCCGGCGGCGGCTTCGGCGCGCTTTTTCAGTTCGCCGATGAACAGGCCGAGCAGGTCCTTGAAAGGCATCGCTGTACCGAGCACGCTGGTGTCGTGCTTGATCAGCTTGGAACCCAGCAGGCTCTTGAGCGAGCGCATCAGGCGGCCTTCATAGCCCTCGAGGTATTCGTGAAGGGCGAGGCGACCGTAGACCGGGCGGCGCTCCTCGATGTTGAAAAATACAACCGAGGGCAGCGTGATCTTGCCGTCCTCCAGTGCGATCAGCGTTTCCACTCCAGGGCGTAGCCAGCCGACCGTGGAGTTGGACGTGCCGAAGTCGATGCCAAGGGCACGGGCCGGGGATGGAGTGCTCATCTGCTTTGCATACCAGTCAAAAAGCGGCCGCGCAGTGTATGCGAGTGCGCGCCGGATGCGTAGCGCGAAACGTCGGTTTATCGCACGCCCGGTATCTATTTCGCGAGCATGGCTTGAACTGCGGCCCCGAGCCCCAATCTAGCAGGCAACTTTTCATGTTTTTTGGCCGGTCTGGACAGCGTTTCATTCGCGAGACTGCGTGCCGATAACCTTGCAACGTTCAACGCAGCCAGCATTCACATGTGAAACACGCTGCGGACTGGGCTGGATATTCCAGAATTGGGTGACCGTCAGATGGACTTCAAAGACTATTACAAGATTCTTGGCGTAGAGCCGACAGCGGACGAGAAGGCGATCAAGACCGCCTATCGCAAGCTCGCGCGCAAGTATCACCCCGACGTCAGCAAAGAGCCTGGCGCGGAAGACAAATTCAAGGAAGCCTCCGAAGCGTATGAGGCGCTCAGCGATCCTGAAAAGCGCGCCGAATACGACGAGATTCGCAAATACGGCAGTCAGGGCCGGTTCCAGCCACCGCCTGGCTGGCAGGGCCGTGGCGGTGCGGGCGCGGGGCCGGGCTTTGGTGGCGGCAACTTCGAGAACGGCGACTTCTCCGACTTTTTCAGCTCCATCTTCGGCAATCGTGGTGGTCAGCAAGGCGGTCGGGCGCAGAGCCCGGGCCGTCGAGGGCAGGACGTGGAGATGGAACTGGCGGTGTTTCTGGAGGAGACACTCTCCAGCGAGTCCAAGCAGATCAGCTTCAAGGTGCCGCAACACAGCGCCAACGGTCAGCGCATGGCGGACATCACCAAGACGCTGAATGTGAAGATCCCGGCGGGCGTCACCGATGGCGAGCGCATTCGCCTCAAGGGGCAGGGTGCGCCGGGCGTGGCGGGTGGCGAGAAGGGCGATCTGTATCTGATCATCCGCCTGGCGCCGCACCCGATGTTCGACGTCGAGGGCCACGACCTGATCATCACGGTGCCGATCGCGCCGTGGGAAGCAGCGCTTGGCACCAAGGTGGCGGTACCGACGCTGACCGGCAAGATCAACCTGACCATCCGTCCGGACAGTCAGAACGGGCAGCGGCTGCGGGTCAAGGGCAACGGTCTGCTGAACAAGCAGGGCCAGCGCGGCGATCTGTACGCACAACTGAAAATCGTGATGCCCAAATCCACCGATGAGGCGACCAAAGCGCTGTGGGAGAAACTGGCCGAGCAGGCCGCGTTCAATCCGAGGGCTCAATGGAGTAACTGATCATGAGCAACACCCTGGTCATAGACATGCAGGAGCTATGTGAGGTGGTCGATCTGCCGGCCGCTTTCGTCATCGAGATTGTCGAGCACGGCATTCTCGAACCCCAGGGAAGGCAGCCGGACGAATGGCTGTTCGACAGTGCAGCACTGTCGATCGCCAGGCGTGCGGTCAAGTTGCATCACGAATTGCAGATGGAATGGGACGGCGTCGCCCTGGCGCTCGACCTTCTGGAAGAGCTTGAGGAAGTGAGGGCGGAAAACCGCATGCTCAGGCAGCGGTTGGGGCGGTTCCTGGACTGACGAGCTGATGAATGTGCTGAGGCCATCGCGAGCAAGCTCACTCCTACAATGGCCTGAGGTCATGCACATCGTGCGGGATCGACGCAAATCTGTGGGAGCCGGCTTGCTGGCGAGTGCGGTGGGTCAGCGGCATCTGAGGTGACTGACAGGGCAGGTTCGCCAGCAAGCCGGCTCCTACGGTATGAGGTGTATCAGCTGCGCCAAGGCTGATTGCATGAACGGGGTCCGCTTGCTAGCCTTTCTTCGGCAATTCCACGGTAAACGTCGTGCCGTCTCCGACGTTGGACACGACCGTGATTCCGCCGCCATGGGCATGCACCACTTCTTTCACGATGAACAGCCCCAGGCCAAGGCTGGTGGACGGGTTGTGGATGCCGGCCTTTTCATTGGCCGAGCGCACCAGCGGGTCGAAGATGCTGCCGATGGCTTCCTCGGCGATAGGCTCGCCGCCGTTATGCACCGAGAGGCTCACATGGTTTTCGCTGCCGGTGAGCTTCACGGTGACCCGACGCGTCGCCGCACCATGCTGCAGGGCGTTGCCAATGAGGTTTTGCAGTAATTGCGCGATGCGTGCCTGATCCCACTCACCCCGGGTGTCACCGGTGCTGGTGAACACTGCGTTGCAATCGGGCTGTCCTGCCGTGGCGGCGTCGATGGCTTCGCGGCAGGCCCGGGTCATCTCCATCCGCTTGCGCTCGACCGGCAGCGTGACGCCCAGACGGCTGCGGACGAATTCCAGCAGATCATTGATCATCGTGCCCATCGACAAGCTGCTGCTCTTGATGCGCTTGATGTACGCAAGATCGGCGTCCGACAGCGTGGTCTTGCGCATCAGCACTTCGGATGACATACCGATGGCCTGCAAGGGTGCGCGCAGGTCGTGACCGAGAATGGCGAGAAAGATGTCACGGGAGCGCGTCACGCGATCGGCGTAGGCAGCGGTCGACTCGGCCAGCGCTTCGTCGATGGCCTCGTTGAAGCGGATCATGTCGGTGATGTGGCTGACCTGTGGATCTATCTGGTTTTCTGCCCAGAAGCGCACGACCGTGGCCCGAAGGTGGCGGAACTCTGAAGTCATCTGCACCAGGTCAAACCCGACTATGTGGCGCAACTCACCATGACTGGAGGCGGCCTGATCGAGTGTCGGGGTTTTGCCGATGTCTTCGCCTTGGGCCTTGGCGATGCGCTCGGCCTTGGTCTGCGCGGTGTTCATGTCACGGGCCGCCGCGAGAAGGATCGCCTCGGCGTGGTCGCGCAGCTCGACTGAACTCATCTGAGCGGCTGCGGGCGCCAGCGTGGCAGCAAACCGTTCCCACTCATCGACGATGCGATCCACATTCTGAACGATGAAGTCCGAAAGACGCATGGGGAACTACCTTGCTGGCGGGGCGCTGAATGAGAGCGCGCATAGTACCGCCATGTTGTTGCAGGAAACATCACGGATTTGCACGCTTTCATTGTAGGAGCGTGGCTTGTCCCGCGATCGGCGACAAAGTCGTCGTGAAAAGCGGCGATCACGGAGTAGCTGGATCATCGCATTCATGGATTTCACTGGCGCTGCGCACCAGATCGCGGGACAAGCCACGCTCCTACAAAAACGGACTAATACCCTTAAAACAGAAAATACCGTTGCGCCATCGGCAGCACGTCCGCCGGTTCGCACCACAACAGCACGCCGTCAGCCTTGACCTGATAGGTCTGCGGGTCGACGTCGATGTTCGGCAGGTAGTCGTTGTGGATGAGGTCGGCCTTGGTCACGCTGCGGCAGCCCTTGACCACGCCGATCTGTTTCTTCAGCCCGAGCTGCTCCGGGACGCCGGCATCAAAGGCCGCCTGACTGATGAACGTCAGGCTGCTGGCGTGCAGCGAGCTGCCATAGCTGGCGAACATCGGGCGGTAGTGAACCGGCTGCGGGGTCGGGATCGAGGCGTTGGCGTCGCCCATCAGGCTGGCGGCAATCGAACCGCCCTTGAGGATCAGGGTCGGTTTCACGCCGAAGAAAGCCGGGCGCCAGAGCACAAGGTCCGCCCATTTACCGACTTCCACCGACCCCACTTCATGGCTGATGCCGTGGGTGATCGCCGGGTTGATGGTGTATTTGGCGATGTAGCGTTTGGCGCGGAAGTTATCGTTGCCTTCGCCGTCACCGGGCAATGGCCCGCGCTGGCGTTTCATTTTGTCGGCGGTCTGCCAGGTGCGCATGATCACTTCACCGACGCGGCCCATGGCCTGGCTGTCGGAGCTGAGCATCGAGAACGCGCCCAGATCGTGAAGGATGTCCTCGGCGGCAATGGTTTCGCGGCGGATGCGGCTCTCGGCGAACGCGACGTCTTCGGCGATGCTCGGGTCCAGGTGATGGCAGACCATCAGCATGTCCAGGTGTTCGTCGATGGTGTTGCGGGTGAACGGCCGGGTCGGGTTGGTCGAGCTTGGCAGCACGTTGGCGAAGCCGCAGGCCTTGATGATGTCCGGCGCATGGCCGCCCCCAGCGCCTTCGGTGTGGTAGGTGTGAATGGTGCGGTTCTTGAACGCCCCCAGGGTGGTTTCGACGAATCCGGATTCGTTCAGAGTGTCGGTATGGATCGCGACCTGCACGTCGTACTGATCGGCGACGCTCAGGCAGTTGTCGATGGCCGCAGGCGTGGTGCCCCAGTCTTCGTGCAGCTTAAGGCCGATGGCGCCGGCCTTGACCTGTTCGATCAGCGGCTCCGGCAGGCTGACGTTGCCCTTGCCGGTAAAACCGATATTCATGGGGAAGGCTTCGGCGGCCTGCAACATGCGCATCATGTGCCACTTACCGGGGGTGACCGTGGTTGCGTTGGTGCCCGTCGCCGGGCCGGTTCCGCCACCAATCATGGTGGTGACGCCGCTCATCAGCGCTTCTTCGATCTGTTGCGGGCAGATGAAGTGGATGTGCGTGTCGACGCCGCCGGCGGTGAGGATCATGCCTTCGCCGGCGATGATTTCGGTCGCGGCACCGATGGCTATGGTCACGCCGGGCTGGATGTCCGGGTTGCCGGCTTTGCCGATGGCCGCGATGCGCCCGTCCTTGAGGCCGACGTCGGCTTTGACGATGCCCCAGTGATCGACGATCAGCGCGTTGGTGATCAACGTGTCGACGACTTCGGCGGCAACGCCCTGGCCCTGGCCCATGCCGTCACGGATGACCTTGCCGCCACCGAACTTCACTTCCTCGCCATAGACAGTGAAATCCTGCTCGACCTCGATCCACAGCTCGGTGTCGGCCAGACGCACACGGTCGCCGACAGTGGGGCCGAACATGTCGGCGTAGGCTTGTCGGCTGATCTTCATACTTCGTTCCTCGAATCAAAGCGGCAAGCCTCAAGCGGCAAGCGGCAAGTAAAAGCGAATGTTGTGTACGCCGCGGACTGCTGTGCTTGGCGCTTGTGGCTTGGCGCTTGCAGCTTGACCTGGCTGGAAAGTGAACGCGTTTTACAGTTCACCCATAACTCTTCCGGCAAACCCGAATACCCGCCTCAACCCGGCCAGGTCCACCAGTTCCACTTCCCGCGCCTGCCCGGGCTCGAAACGCACGGCGGTGCCGGCCGGGATGTTCAGGCGCATGCCACGGCTGGCGGCGCGATCGAAGGTCAGGGCGTCGTTGGTTTCGAAAAAATGAAAGTGCGAGCCGACCTGAATCGGCCGGTCACCGCTGTTGGCGACGCTGAGGGTGATGGTCCGGCGACCGGCGTTGAGCTCGATGTCGCCGGGCTGGATCTGGTATTCACCAGGAATCATGCGCTCTTCCTCGACAGTAACTTGTAGTAGATGGCCGTGGCCTTGTATTCGCCATCGGGGTTGCAGGCGTAGTCCGGCAGCAGGCCAGACAGCTCGTAACCCAGCGCCCGATAGAAATCCTCGGCATCGGAACCTGCCAGCGTGTCCAGAAACAACAGCCCACGCTGATGTTGCTGCGCGGCCTGTTCCACCGCGGTCATCAACTGCGTCGCCAGCCCGCGTCGACGCGCCTGACTGAGCACCAGCAATTTCTGCACCTCGGCGCGGTTCAGGCCATTGGCCTTCTGGCACAGCGCCAGTTGCACCGTCGCCAGCACCTGGTCTTCTTCTGCCACCACCCACAGCAGCACATTGCCCTGCTCGACCTCGGCCTTGACGCCGTCCCACCAGGTGGCGGCTTCTTCAGCGGCGAGATCGGCCATAAAGCCGACCGAGGCCCCGTGGCGGACGGCGTCCAGCAACAGCGCCACCAGACCTGAGCGGTAGTGCGCGAAGCTTTCTGACGTGACACGGCGTAAGTGGGCGGCATTCATGGGTGAAGTCCTTTCAGAGTGAACAGTCAGGCGACAGGCTTGATGCAGGGCGCTTGGGAGGGTGGAGCAGAGGCGCCGGGCGACAGGTCCAGCTGCATGAAGGTCAGGTCCAGCCAGCGGCCGAACTTGGTGCCGACCTGGGGCATTTGCCCGGTAGTGATGAACCCCTCGCGCTCATGCAGGTGAATCGACGCCGCGTTACCGCTTTCGATCGCCGCGACCATCATGTGCTTGTCGCAGGCGCGGGCGCGTTCGATCAGCGCCTTCATCAGCAGCGGACCCAGGCCGTTGCCTCGCTGATCGGCACGCACGTAAACCGAGTGCTCAACCGTGTGGCGAAACCCTTCAAACGGTCGCCAGTCGCCGAACGACGAATAGCCCAGCACCTGATCGTCAGCATCGACCGCCACCAGAATCGGGTAACCCTGGGCCTGGCGCGCGGCAAACCAGGTTTCGCGGTTGGCGAGATCCACCGGCTGCTCGTTCCAGATCGCCGTGGTGTTGAGCACCGCGTCGTTGTAGATGGCCAGCACGGCCGGCATGTCAGTCAGCAAAGCGTCACGAATCGAATAGGTCATGTTCGTTTCCACGGGTTCCTGTGTGGCTGTTTCTATGGGCATCTCAGGTTCAATGGGCCGCTCAGGCAATCGGCTGATGCACGGTGACCAGCTTGGTGCCATCCGGAAAGGTGGCTTCGACCTGGATTTCCGGGATCATTTCCGGGATACCTTCCATCACCTGTTCACGGGTCAGCAGGGTGGTGCCGTAGTGCATGAGGTCGGCGACGGTCTGGCCGTCACGCGCACCTTCCAGCAGAGCGGCGGAGATGAAAGCCATCGCTTCGGGGTAATTGAGCTTCACACCGCGTGCCAGCCGCCGCTCGGCGACCAGGCCTGCGGTGAAGATCAGCATCTTGTCTTTTTCGCGTGGGGTCAGATCCATGGGTTTTGTCCGTCTTAAATAACTGAATAAGTCAGCGCTGCAATGTACTTGTAGGAGTGAGCTTGCTCGCGATTGCGATTCGTCAGATAGGTACATGTCTCCGACACACCGCAATCGTCCGGATGCGGCCCAGACCAAGCTCACTCCTACAGGATGTCTATGCGTGCCCCGAGGGAGCGAATTGGGGAACGCGGTCCATCATGTACTCCAAATCCTCGGTGCAACCGCTTCCCGCCCCAACAGGGCAGGGCGCAGCAGTTTCCATAATTCGATCAGCCAGGCCCGCGCGTGCAGCGCTTCGTCTGCCAGGCAGCGGGCGACGATTAAGCCGGGCAACTGGCTCAGGTCGCCGCGCACGGGTGAATGCTCCGCCAGCTCGCGGCAGCGCTCCATCAAATCTGCATCGATTTCCCCGGTCACGATCAGCGTCGCGAACACCGGTTTTCCGCCCAGGCCGATGGGTGAATCCAGCAAGCCGTCATCGCCGACGATGCGCTGACGCTCGTGCCACAACAGCCTGCCGTCGCGACGAATATCCAGGTGCGCCTGAAAGTGGCCCTGATCAAAACGCTCGCCGCTGGCCGGCCGGCCCAGCGCAACCACGTCCCAGTAGAACAGCCGGGCGTCGCCTTCCAGGTCGATTCGCGTCGTCAGTTCAGCCTTGGCCTCGCTGAAGACGATGCTCTCTTGGGGCAGCCACTCCAAGGTGCCGCCTGCAGCGACTTTTAGGTCCAGTCGCTGATAGGCCGGACCCGCTGCGCGGTACCACTTCGCTGCGCCGGGGCTGGTCAGTTGTGCCCAGGCGTTGGCACCGACGCTGGCGCTGATGTCCAGCCGATCGCCGCCGGCAATGCCGCCCGGCGGGTGAACGATGATGTGCTGGCAGACCTGCGGGCCTTCGGCGTACAGATGCTTTTGCACGCGCAATGGACCTTTGTGGCGTCGCTGGGTCGGGCGCGTACTGTCACCGAAGCGCCCATACGCCAGCTCCAGCTCGGCATGCCAGCTGGGGGTGAACAGCGCGGTGTGGGCAGGAAGATTCATAAGTCGATTATCGTGTTATCGAAGGTCCGTACCTTAGCTGATCGGCGCATTAAATGGTGACCAGACCCCGGACGCCTTCGGCCTCCATGTTTTCACCGCGGCCCTGCTGGACGATTTCGCCGCGGGACATGACGATGTACTGATCCGCCAGCTCGGCGGCGAAGTCGTAGAACTGCTCGACCAGCAGGATCGCCATGTCACCGCGCGCGGCGAGCTTTTTGATCACGGCGCCGATCTCTTTGATCACCGACGGCTGAATGCCTTCGGTGGGTTCGTCGAGAATCAGCAGGCGAGGGCGACTGGCCAGGGCGCGACCAATCGCCAGTTGCTGTTGCTGCCCGCCGGACAGGTCACCGCCGCGACGGTGCTTCATCTGCAGCAGCACCGGGAACAGCTCGTAAATGAACGGCGGGACTTCCTTGGCTTCTGAACCCGGGAACCGCGACAGGCCCATCAGCAGGTTTTCCTCAACGGTCAGTCGGCCGAAAATCTCCCGGCCCTGAGGCACGTAGGCGATGCCGGAATGCACGCGCTGGTGGGGCTTGAAACCGGTGATCGGCTTGCCTTCCCACTGCACCACGCCTTCTTTGGCGGGCAGCAGCCCCATCAGCACTTTCAACAGCGTGGTCTTGCCCACCCCGTTACGACCGAGCAGGCACGTGACCTCGCCGATGTTCACGTCAAACGACAGGCCGCGGAGGATGTGGCTGCCGCCGTAGAATTGATGCAGCTGAGTGACGGTTAACAATTTGATTTCCTCGGATTCATCAGCTGCAAGCTGCAAGCTGCAAGCTGCAAGAAAAAGCGGGTCATGCGTTTGGCTTCAGCTTGCCGCTTGCAGCTAAAAGCTTGCCGCTGGGCGGTTCACCGCCCCAGATACACCTCAATCACCCGTTCATCCGCCTGCACGTCCTCCAGCGATCCTTCCGCCAGCACGCTGCCCTGGTGCAGCACGGTGACGTGGTCGGCGATGGTGCCGACGAAGCCCATGTCGTGCTCGACCACCATCAGCGAGTGCTTGCCGGCCAGGCTCTTGAACAGCTCGGCGGTGAATTCGGTTTCGGCGTCGGTCATGCCAGCGACGGGCTCGTCGAGCAGCAGAAGCTGCGGGTCCTGGACCAGCAACATGCCGATCTCCAGAAACTGCTTCTGGCCGTGGGACAACAGCCCGGCGGGACGTGACATCGACGCCGTCAGGCGAATGGTTTCCAGCACCTCATCGATGCGGTCGCGCTGTTCGCCGTTGAGCTTCGCCCTCAAGCTGGCCCACACCGATTTGTCGGTCTTCTGCGCCAGCTCCAGGTTTTCGAACACGCTCAACGCTTCGAACACCGTGGGCTTCTGAAACTTGCGGCCGATCCCGGCCTGGGCGATCTGCACTTCACTCATCCTGGTCAGATCGAGGGTTTCGCCGAACCAGGCCTTGCCGTGGCTGGGGCGGGTCTTGCCGGTGATGACGTCCATCAGCGTGGTCTTGCCCGCGCCGTTGGGGCCGATGATGCAACGCAGCTCGCCCACGCGGATGTACAGATTCAGATCATTGAGGGCCTTGAAGCCGTCGAAGCTGACGCTGATGTCCTCCAGGGTCAGGATCGTGCCGTGCAGGGTGTTCAGCCCCTTACCGGCGGCCTGGCCGAGACCGATGGCGTCGCGGCTGGTGCCGGCATCGCTGTTCGGATCGAGCACCGGATCGAATGCGGGCGTCGGAGTGCTTTTCATGGCTCGCTCCTTTTCTTGATCAGGCCGATCACGCCTTTGGGCAGGTACAGCGTCACCACGATGAACAGCGCGCCGAGGAGGAACAGCCAGTATTCAGGAAAGGCCACGGTGAACCAGCTCTTCATGCCGTTGACCAGACCGGCGCCGAGCAGCGGGCCAATCAACGTGCCGCGACCACCCAGGGCGACCCAGACGGCCGCTTCAATGGAGTTGGTCGGCGACATCTCGCTCGGGTTGATGATGCCGACCTGCGGCACATACAACGCCCCGGCCAGGCCGCACAACACCGCGCTCAACACCCAGACAAACAGCTTGAAGCCACGCGGGTCGTAGCCGCAGAACATCAGGCGGTTTTCCGCATCGCGCACCGCGGTCAATACACGACCGAACTTGCTGCGCGCCAGACGCCACCCGACAAACAGACTGCCCGCGAGCAACGCTACCGTCAGCAGAAACAGCACCGCGCGGGTGCCTTGGGAGGTGATGCTGAACCCCAGAATGCTGCGGAAGTTGGTGAAGCCATTGTTGCCGCCAAAACCGGTTTCGTTGCGGAAGAACAGCAGCATGCCGGCGAAGGTCAGGGCCTGGGTCATGATCGAGAAGTACACGCCCTTGATCCGCGAACGGAAGGCGAAGAAGCCGAACACCAGCGCCAGCAACCCCGGCGCCAAAACCACCAGGCACATGGCCCAGAGGAAATGCTGCGTGCCGACCCAGTACCACGGCAGTTCGGTCCACGACAGAAAGGTCATGAACGCCGGCAGGTCGTCGCCCGACGCTTCGCGCATCAGGTACATGCCCATCGCGTAACCGCCCAGGGCGAAGAAAAGACCGTGGCCCAGGGACAACAGGCCCGCGTAACCCCAGACCAGGTCCAGTGCCAGGGCGACGATCGCGTAGCAGAGGATCTTGCCCACCAGCGTCAGGGTGTAGGCCGACACTTGCAGGCCGTTGCTTTCAGGCAAAAGGGACAAAAATGGCAGGGCGATCAGCAGGGCAAGAATCACCACGCCGACCGCGACCGTAACTTGGGTGCCGGCGCGTTGCGCGGCAGTGACCATCAGTGGCTGATTCATCAGTCGATCACCCGTCCTTTGAGTGCGAAGAGGCCTTGCGGACGTTTCTGGATGAACAGAATGATCAGCGCCAGGATCAGGATCTTGCCCAGTACGGCGCCGATCTGCGGTTCGAGAATCTTGTTGGCGATGCCCAGCCCGAAGGCCGCCGTGACGCTGCCGGCCAGTTGACCGACGCCGCCGAGCACGACCACGAGGAAGGAGTCGATGATGCAGCTCTGGCCCAGGTCAGGGCCGACGTTGCCAATCTGGCTCAGCGCCACACCGCCCAGCCCGGCGATTCCCGAGCCTAGCCCGAAGGCCATCATGTCGATGCGCCCGGTGGGTACGCCGCAGCAGGCCGCCATGTTGCGGTTCTGGGTGACGGCACGCACGTTCAGCCCCAGACGGGTTTTGTTCAGCAGCAGCCAGGTCAGCACAACGACAAACAGCGCGAAGGCGATGATGACGATGCGGTTCCAGGGCAGTACCAGATTGGGCAGCACCTGAATGCCACCCGACAGCCATTCTGGGTTGGCCACTTCGACGTTCTGCGCGCCGAACACCACGCGGATCAACTGGATCAGCATCAGGCTGATGCCCCAGGTCGCCAGAAGTGTTTCCAGCGGGCGACCGTACAAGTGGCGGATGACCGTGCGCTCCAGTGCCATGCCGATGCAGGCGGTGACGAAAAACGCGATCGGCAGCGCCACCAGCGGATAAAACTCAAGGGCGCCGGGGGCGTAACGCTGAAACATCATCTGCACGACGTAGGTGGCGTAGGCACCGAGCATCAGCATCTCGCCGTGGGCCATGTTGATCACCCCGAGCAGGCCGAAGGTGATCGCCAGTCCCAGCGCCGCCAGCAGCAGAATCGACCCTAGCGACAGGCCGGCGAAGGCTTGCCCGAGGATCTCGCCGATCATCAGTTTGCGTTTGACCTGAGCCAGGCTGGTTTCGGCCGCCAGGCGCACCGTGGGGTCAGTTTCGACGCTGGGTTCGAGCAGGGTTTCCAGCCGGGTGCGGGCCAGCGGATCACCGGTCTCACCGAGCAGGCGCACAGCGGCGAGCCGCACGGTGGGGCTGACGTCGACCAGTTGCAGGTTGGCCAGCGCCAGGTTCAGGGCCGAATGGACGCTGTCGTCCTGTTCGCTCGCCACTTGTTGCACCAGCAATGGCAACTGCGCCGGACGGGCGTTCTTCTGCAGGATTTGAGCGGCGGCCAGGCGAACCCTGGGGTCGGCAGCGAGCAGTTGATGGCTGGCCAGCGCGGTGTTGATCAGGCCGCGAAGGCGGTTGTTCAGGCTGATGGCTTGGGGCGCATCGGGGTTGGGCGCATCGGCCAGCGCGGGAGCGTCAGGGTCGACGGCGATGAAGCTGTCGCCGTTCTGGATGAACGCCCGGTTGCTGCTGTCAGCGGCGACGCGACCGTCCTGCAGGGCAACCAGCAGTTCGACGCGCGCCGGGTCAGGCTTGGCGGCCCAGGTTTCCAGCAGTTGGGCGCGCTCGGCGGATTGGGCCGCGACAAAGTCGCCGGCATCGCTGGCATGGGCGGCAAAAGGCAGCCACAGGCACAGCGCGAGAAGAAGGTGGAAATATCTGGGCATATCGAGTCCTGGAAGCACCCGCACGACCTAACGTCAGACGGGGAACCTGTAGGAGTGAGCTTGCTCGCGATCGCGGTATACCAGCCGACATCATCGTCACAGGCAGATCGCAATCGCGAGCGAGCTCACTCCTACAGGGATAGGTTCAGCCGGAACATTTCAGCCGACCGTTTACCCTGTGTCGCTTAGTTACTCTTGACGGCGTAGTCAGGCTTTTTGTCGTTGCCCGGAATGAACGGACTCCACGGCTGGGCGCGAATCGGCTCTTTGGTCTGCCAGACCACGTTGAACTGACCGTCGGCCTTGATCTCGCCGATCATCACCGGCTTGTGCAGGTGGTGGTTGGTTTTGTCCATCGTCAGGGTGAAGCCGGACGGCGCGGCGAAGGTCTGGCCGGCCATGGCTTCGCGGACTTTATCCACATCGGTGGATTTGGCTTTCTCGACCGCTTGCGCCCACATGTGGATACCCACGTAAGTGGCTTCCATCGGGTCGTTGGTCACGGCCTTGTCGGCGTTCGGCAGGTTGTGCGCCTTGGCGTAGGCCTTCCAGTCGGCGACGAACTTGGTGTTGACCGGGTTCTTCACCGATTCGAAGTAGTTCCACGCCGCCAGGTTGCCCACCAACGGTTTGGTGTCGACGCCGCGCAGTTCTTCTTCGCCGACCGAAAACGCCACCACGGGTACGTCGGTGGCTTTCAGGCCCTGATTGCCGAGCTCTTTGTAGAACGGCACGTTGGAGTCGCCGTTGACCGTGGAAATCACCGCCGTCTTGCCGCCCGCCGCGAACTTCTTGATGTTCGACACGATGGTCTGGTAATCGCTGTGACCGAACGGGGTGTAGACCTCTTCGATGTCCTTGTCCGCCACACCTTTGGAGTGCAGGAACGAGCGCAGAATCTTGTTGGTGGTGCGCGGGTAGACGTAGTCGGTGCCCAGCAGGAAAAAGCGCTTGGCTCCGCCGCCGTCTTCGCTCATCAGGTATTCAACCGCAGGAATGGCCTGCTGGTTAGGCGCCGCGCCGGTGTAGAAGACGTTCGGCGACATCTCTTCGCCTTCGTACTGCACCGGGTAGAACAGCAGGCCGTTCAGCTCCTCGAAGACCGGCAACACCGACTTGCGCGACACCGAGGTCCAGCAGCCGAACACCACGGCGACCTTGTCCTGGGTCAGCAACTGGCGGCCCTTCTCTGCGAACAATGGCCAGTTCGACGCCGGGTCGACCACCACCGGCTCAAGCATCTTGCCGTTGACGCCGCCCTTGGCGTTGATTTCATCAATGGTCATCAGCGCCATGTCCTTGAGCGAGGTCTCGGAGATGGCCATGGTGCCGGACAAAGAATGCAGAATGCCGACCTTGATGGTCTCGGCCGCCTGAGCGGTCCAGGTCAAACCCATCGCTGCGATCGATGCAGACAAAGTGAACGCTTTCAGCAAACTACGACGCTTCATTGGCTAGCTCCATTCCTTGATTTTTTTAGATGACGGCGGTTGGCGGTGCAGAGTTGAGTCTGCTTAGGCTTTAGCAAAGGCTGGGCCAAGGCTGTATACGTCGCATAATGGAATGAAAACGTCGCGTGTCCGGAGTGCGTTGCACCAACGTGGATCGGGACGGGGCGTGTGGTGCGTCGGGCGCGCTCAACTGGTGCGATACCGTCGGGTGCCGCGAGGTTGAATGGCCTGACGCACCTGAAGTGCGGCTACCTCACGAAAATCTCACGCTCTCCCGTAAACAGATCAAAGGTTTCGTACACCATCGTATCCGGCGCGGTGAAGTACGCGAATGCCTGTCCTTTCACTTCTTTAAACGCCCTGAGTTGCAGGCGGGTGCCCGGCGGGATGGCAACGTGGTCGGCAAGAAAGCCGGAGAACAGATTCTTCTTCGGAACCGACGGTGCGAAGATCAAAAAAACCGGATGCGTATTGCTCGCAGCCTTGTCAGTGACGAATCTGTCCAGGCTCCAGCGCACGGCATTCCCTCGGCTGATTGATGCCGACTGCACCCCCGCGTCGACGAACACCGCGCCGAGCTCGCGTCGCAAGTGCTGCAGGCTTTCGTCGGTCACATGCGCAGCGCGGAAGGCATCGCCTTTCCATGAACGCAGGCGGTAAAACTGGTTGAGAAATGCTTGGGTCCGGGGCGTTCGCGCTCCGCTTCTCAGGAGTTGGTTGATCTCCGCTGAACCGCCTTCGATGTAGTCAAGCAGCTCGGGGTACTGCTCCGCTTTTCCGCGTTCAGCCAACGTCAGGAACCGGGCTTCATCAAGGGACGGTTGAGGGATGGCACTACCTTCAGAGGGGGTAGGCCACTTCTTGAGTAATACACTTAGTTCATTCCGGGCTTGTCGATCGGCCTGCGGGCTCAGGCGCACGACCGGTTGCGAGACCTTGCGCCAGCTCCCGGTTCTTGCCCGTATGACATATTCTTCCTCATGGACCAGCAGCGCCGGATCCCGGGGATGGGGTCGATACAGACGACACCGCCCGAACAGATTGAAGCGTCGGCCGACGTAGCCTTTTTCAGACCCTAAGCTGATCTCAGTGAATTTGCTCCGCTCCAGCCGCGTGATCATGCCCGACTCGGCAAAGTGGGGCGCTCCGGAGGGGGACAGAAGATAGCCGATCTGCACCTGCCCATCGCGTCCGGTACGACGGACCAGATGCGGGCGTTTTAGCATCGCCAGTTGAGGTCCCTTCAATGCCGCAGCGCTTGCGCGACCGATACCGGCAGTAAACAAGTAACCCACTGCGCCCATGAGCTCTTGTGCAGCACCCTCCCAATCGTTTTCATCCACCTTTTGAAAGCCGCTCCAGGCGTGGCCCAGGCCCATTCCGAGCGCGAGGGGGATCATGACGGGGGCGGGCAACAGCAACAACCCGATGCTCATGGCCATGTCAAAGGTATGTGTTCGGGCATCGGCGCTTTCGGGCTGGATCAACAGGGATCTTGCCTCCTCTCTCAATTGGCTGATCCGCACCGCGAAATGCTCATCGAACGGGTCGCTGTGCTGCTCCACGAACAGCACCGGATTCAACAAGTTTGACGGGATGGGAACCGGAGTCGGCAGCGAGGTCACCGCGTCTGGAAAGCGCCAGTGCTTGAACCACTCCTCATAATCGAGCATCACCCGAGCCACTCGCCGATCGGCCAATGGCAGCAACCTTGCGACGTAGGATTTGTACACTTCACGCTCCAGAAAAGCTCGTGTGAGGTGGAACATGCCGTCGAAGGAGCGGAACACAACGTTATCCGGCGCGTTGAGTGTGCAAAGAACCACAGGCCCCTTTTCGAATGTGCCGACCGGGGCAATCAGCATGATGTCCGGAATCTTGACCCCGCCGATGTGCAGGAATCGCACCTCTATCGTCGCCCCGTCCACCTTGCGACGCTGCTGCGGATCGGGACCGTCCAGGACCGCCTTGATCCAGCGAAGGCGGTTGTCGGGAAACCCCTTCAGTTGACTCTCCCTGTACGCCATGGCGAGCCGCGCCACCAGCAATTCCCGATGCTTACCCTTCAACTGATCAGCATAATCCGAATGATCAAGATGTTCGGCAAGGTAGTCGTCCAGTCGCTTCGGGACATCGATTCGCGCCAACAGCGCCTTCACCACGTCTCCCGAGAGTCCCGGTATCGCTCGGCCGCGCTCGTCTGTAACAACCAGCGCGCTGGCTTCGTGGATATTCGTGCGCAGTGCGTTTTCGTGGGCCAGTGCGTGCAGCGAATAGGTCTGCGGCGGAGTGTCGGTCTCTGGCTCGGCGGTGGGCGAAAAGCGGGTCGAGAGGTGCCGGTGGAACATCGCCATGACTTGGATTTTCTGGGGCGACAGCCGAATGTTTTTCTCTGCCAGTGCGGCGGTGACCGTCGCGTCGACGTACCCGCTGATGACGTGGGCGCTGTCACCTTGCGGGGTGTTGAAGCGCTCCAGGCTGAGGCGTCGGATGGTGCGGATAGCCTGCGCGTAAGCCGTTGCATCGCGAGTCCATTCGACCTGCTGTTCCTCACTCATTTCTTTCCACCACTCGGGCATCTGTTCGCGGACCACATCGCAATCCAGCTGGCGCTCGATACGGTGGTTGTCGAACAACTGATCCGAGGCCATCAACTCGAGAATGAGACCTTGAAAAGACGGCTGATTCAGGCTCAGGGACTGAGCGATGTTTACCGCGTGGTCGAAGTCAGCCTTCTGTTTGATGATTTGCGATGTCAGCAGCAGGCTCATGAAATTGCTGCCCAGTTTCTGCAAGCCCCAGCGTATTGGGGGCTGCACGCGCGCAACGCCGGGGAGTGCCAGTGCGACCAGATCATCGAGCTTGAGGTGGCCCAGCAATCGGCGTCGCTGAGCCTCGTCGGCAAGACGATGGCTGAGGGTTTCGGTGAGCTGATTCAGTGAATCGAATCGTTCCAGGCTGTCGGCAGGGGTATAGAGGATGACCTCTCCGACGGACTGGTCGTCGGTGGCCGGAACCTGATCGCTGCGCTGCTCGGTGACCACAAATGCCCCTGTCAGCGCAAACAGCGCAGTGGCCCCGGTGCCCAGCCACAGACTGAACACATCGTGTTTCTGCAAGGGATCGGCCGAGGTGTCCACGCCGTAATCCAGTGTGTCGTTAAGCATGCTGTACAGATGAGGCAGAAACTCGCGCTTCTCGACACGCATCTGGCACTCCAGCCTGAGTAACTTGACCCGGTCTGCGAGGAAGTCCTCGCGCCGGGCTTTGCCGGACGGCTGAATCTCTGCCCAATAATCCGAGAGTATTTGCTTGTAGCGGTCGGCCAGCCTTTGCGCGATGGATGCATACAGGGCGACCAGCGCCTCGCGGTCGAGGGCACCAATGGAGGCCATGTCAGCCGAAGGCGTTTCTGTGGCGTAAAGCCCGGCAGACGCGACGTTCTGCCACTGAAAGGACCCTGTGAAGTGTGCGGTCAGGCTGGCAAGCAGCGGGTAACTGCTTGGGGTTTCTGCTGCACCGGGTTCAATACTCCGCTCTCGGCAGACGAGCCATGTACTGGCGTAGTCAAACGCGAGCCCGCGATGGCTCAGGCGCAGGCACTCGGTGAGCGTCCGCTCAAGGGCCTGGGTGAAATCGGGCAGTTCGTAGAGCGTAAGCGCGGAGCTGTCGACGGTGGGGTCGGATGAAACGGTGACGGTTGTGGAGTTCATGGCGCCTGTTCGTATGCATGAGGGATGACTCGCAGAACCAACGGGTTCGGCGACTCATTTCATGGAGTCAGGGCTTGGGGCGTGCGTCTGTAGGCGGGACCAAGTCTGGATGTGAAGGGAAATCAACCAGACAGGTAGGATTTTTCGCGGAGGAAGAGGGGCACTTGATGAGCAGAAAATCAGGTGCGGAGCCTGAAACCCGAAATGAGGAGGAATTCATCACTAAACCACCCAAAAGAGGTTCCAGGCCCCGCGAGACGCAATCTATGCTGTTGCCGGCATTTTGGCAAAGCGCGAACGCACTATTCGATCGAGCAGCCACACCGCCAACATCGAAACGCCCACCAGCGGGAACGCCACGCCCAGCAAGATCATCACCGCGGTAGCGGTTTTCCAGCGCGGCAGGTCATGACGCAAAGGCGGAACACCGAAGCCGTTTTGTGGCCGACGCTTCCACCAGATCACGATGCCGCTCACCGAACTCAGCAGCACCATCAGGCAAATGAACAGAATCAGGATCTGGTTTATCCAGCCGTACATTTTGCCCTCATGCAGCATCACGCCCAGCTCAGTGGCTTTGGACACGGTGCTGTAATCGCTGTACCGCACGTCCGCCAGCACCTTGCCGCTGTACTGATCGACATGCAGCGTGGCGTCATTGCGCGGGTCATCGGCGAACACGGAAACGGTGAACACGCCATCGGCGCTTTTTGGTGGGGTGATGCTGTAGCCCGGTTCGATGTTGCGCGCCTTCGCGATGTCGACCACTTGCTGCAGGGAGATGGCCGGCGCTGCGGGAGCGCTGGACATATGGGCGTGGTTCATGTGCTCGGCATGATCCCCGGATGACACCGGCATCGGCGTGTTTTCCATGGCCCACGGCACGGTCTGCACGCTGGCGCTATTCAGGGTGCCGGCCTGTTTGTCCGACTTGGGTACGTCATTCCACATGGCTGCCGGAAATGTGTTCCATACGTCGGCGTACATTTTTCCCCACATGCCGGTCCAGGTCATGCCGCTCAGCAGCATGAACAGCAGCGCCACCGAGCCCCAGAATCCGGTTACCGCGTGCAGGTCGCGCCAGAGAATGCGGCCTCGCGCGCTGATGCGCGGCCAGAGTACGCCGGCCGGTGACCGCCCTCGCGGCCACCACAGGTACACGCCGGAAACCACCAGCACAATGCCCCAGCCAGCGGCCAGTTCCACCAGCCGATCACCCACGGTGCCGATCATCAGTTCGCCGTGCAGTTCGCGCGCAATGGCCTGCAGGTTTTGCTTCGCGTCTTGAGTGCCGAGCACCGTGCCGCTGTACGGATCGATGAACACGTTCACGTCGCGTCCGTCGTTTTTGACCACGAACTGCGAGCTGCTCTCGGCATTCAGCGAAGGCAGGTATTTGCTTACCTGCGCCTGTGGATAAGCGGTCATTACGCGCTTTTGCAGGTCATCGGCGCTGAGTGAGTGGTGGGCGGGTTTGACCGTCAGCAGGTCGCTGTACATCAGCGCATCCAGCTGCGGCTTGAACAGGTAAATGATCCCGGTGACCGCCAGCAGGATCATGAACGGCGCGACGAACAGGCCGGCATAGAAATGCCATCGCCACGCCAGGTTGTAAAAAGACACATTCGGTTTGGGCATGGTGCAACGCTCCCGTCAGGGAAAACACGGCGCAGCCCGCTGGCGGCCAGAGAAGACGTCAGCGAGTACGAGTCAATTTGAGGTGTTCAGGCGACTGACGAGAGAGGCGGGGCGCGACTGCGAGCGTTGGGGAAGACGTTGCGATGAGCGTGGCCGAGTTGCGTGGCCTCGCTGTAGAAGTCGGCGGGTCTGGGCGGGACTGGGGCCAGGACGGCGACGGTTTTGGTCAGCGCCGGGCAACTGAACAGCAGTGTGCAATACCCGCACTTGGCCCAGATGACATGATCGACGCCCGCATCTTGCCCGGCCTTGGCATGGCCGCTGTGCTCGTCCGCGCCCATGTCCATCGACGCCGACATGTCCATTTCGCCGTGCATCGACATCGACATCGACATGGATGTCGGCGCAGGCATTGCCATGCCGCTGTGATGCTCCATCGGCATGGATTGCGAAATCAGCGGGCCGATGAAAATCATCAGCATGGCGAACAGGCTCAGCCACGCACCCTGCGAGTGACGAGGGGCGTGGGCTGATCGGGCGCGGTTCGCGGGCGGACGGTTCAAGGGGGCGGCGTCGGGATTCGGCAGGTCAGTGGGCGTGGGCCGGGGCGGCAGCATCGGGTGGCTGTTTCAATACCATCACCTCAACTGTCAGGTCTCCCGCTTTCTCAAAGTGCAGTGTGAGGGGAAAGGTCTGGCCGTCGATGAGTCGGGCACGGTCTTTCAGATCCAGCAACATCACGTGATAGGCCATGGGCGCGAAGGTCACAGTGCCGCCGGCAGGGATAGCCACCGTCTCGACGTGCTGCATTTTCATCAGGCCGTCCTTGCTGATGTGTTCATGCAACTGGGCGGCACCGGCGATGGGGCTGTCGACCGCGTTCAGCCTATCGCTCTCAGAGCCTCTGTTGTTGATCACAAAATAGCCAGCGACGGTGGGCGCGTTGGGCGGCAGTGCCATGGACCATGGCTGCGCGACGGTCAGTTGGCCCTTGGTGTAATCCTGGGCTTCGACGAAACCCGCTGGCAGCGCAAGGGCAATCAGCAGGAGGATTTTGTTCAGCATCAACGCAGGTCCCTGGTTCATTGAGGTAGGCGACGGCACGATCTGTAAATCAGACCCTGGGTGATACGTGCGGGTTACGCTCAGGCCATTGCTGACGGGGCGGCGCGCGAAGCACCAATACCGCGACAGGGAAACGCACCGGTTCGACAAGGGCGAACAAGCCAAAGCTGATGCTGGTCGGCACTGCAACCAGTGGCATTGCGTTTGTGCAACAAGCGCAGTGCTGCATGAACGCGATGTCAGGGTGGTAGGGCGATTGTTTATCGATGACTTCAACGGGCGTCTTGGCCAGTCGTGACGTAGCACCAGTGCAGCCGCTTCCCCACACCAGCCGCTCACCTTCGGGGCGTGGCATGGTCGGTGTCATCGGCATTGCCAACACCCCGAACAACAGTGCGAAACACGCCACCCAGGCGAACGCCCGTCGCCGCTTCTGCGTGATGATTTGATCTTGTTGTTTTTTCATGTCGGCCATTTAGCCTGATCGGCCGCCAGATGTAAAAAGCCCGCCCGCGACGTTATGTCGCGGGGCGGGTTTGGTTCAGGAGGGGTTCAGCAGCGGGTCATGCGGTGGAAGCGTGGAGCTTCAGGCCCAGGGCTTTGATGACCTTCATGATGGTGGCGAATTCGGGGTTGCCGTTTGTGCTCAGCGCTTTGTACAGGCTCTCTCTACCCAGCCCAGTATCACGTGCGATCTGAGACATGCGATAAGCCCGCGCGATGTTGCCCAGAGCTTTGCGTATGAGCACACCATCGCCATTGTCTTCTTCAAGGCACGCGTCCAGATAGCCTGCCATGTCTTCGGGTGTTTCCAGATATTCCGCTGCGTCGAACGGTTTGAACTCTTCTTTCATCATTGTTCCCTCGCCGTGAGGCGTTCCGCAAAAACACGGGAAGGTATACCGGAGAGCACATTTCCGATGTCAGTCAAGTCAGACGGTGAAGTCGGACCGATCCGCAAACCCAGACGATTTTCACGGCATTTTCGGCCTGCGTCAGCCAGTGTCCCGCAACGCCTCCAGCACCTCGCCCACACTCCAGAATGCCCGATCCACTTCCGGCAGCACCGGCCGCTTCAACACCAGCACCGGTACCCCGCGCTCCCTCGCCACTTCCAGCTTCGGCTCGGTCGCGGTGCTGCCGCTGTTCTTGCTGATGAGGACGTCGATGTTGCGAGTCTCGAACAGCTCGCGCTCATCCTCCAGCAGGAAAGGGCCGCGCGCGCCGATCACTTCACACCGTTCGTTGCCGGGGTAGACGTCCAGGGCACGCAGCGTCCAGAACTGATGGACGGGAATCTCGTGCAGATGCTGCAAAGGTTCGCGGCCCAAGGTGAACAGGGGGCGGCGAAAAGGGGCGAGGGCGGCGATCAGTTCGGCCCAGTCCGCAACTTCGCGCCAGTCATCGTCCGGACCTGCCTGCCACGCCGGTCGCCGCAACGCCCAGCAGGGGACGCCGGTCAGCTTTGACGCCGTGACCGCGTTCTGGCTCATTTGCGCAGCGTACGGGTGCGTCGCATCCAGGATCAGATCGATGCCTGTTTGCTGTACGAAGTTTGCCAAACCGTCAGCGCCGCCGAACCCGCCCACACGGACTTCGCAGCGCAGGTCGGTGGGCACGCGACCCACGCCGGCCAGGCTGTAAACGTGCTGAGGCCCCAGCGTGCGGGCGATCGCCAGTGCGTCGGTTACGCCACCGAGCAGCAGCACGCGTTTCATGATCTGTGGTTTCAAGCAAACCCTCCTGCGTGCCCGACGATCCCGCCCTGTCGGTCGATGGCAAAAACCTCCACCTCAACTTGCGCCGGCACCACGCTGCGGGCGAAATTCAGCGCGTGCTGACACACCGCATCACCTAGCGCGATGCCGACGGCCGAGGCCATGGCCAGCGCTTGCTGACTGGTGTTGGCTTGGCGAATGTTTTGCTGCAGCTCGGCGTTAGCGCCCACGTCGGCAGCCCATCGCGCGAGCTGAACCAGATCGATACTGGAGTGGCGGCTGTGCAGGTCCATGTGGCCGGCCGCCAGCTTGCTGATCTTGCCGAAGCCGCCGCAGACACTGAGCCGCTCGATCGGGGTTTTGCGCATGTGCTTGAGGACGGCGCCGACAAAGTCGCCCATCTCGATCAGCGCGATGTCCGGGATCTGATACACCCGACGCATCGTGTCTTCGCTGGCGTTGCCGGTGCAGGCGGCGATGTGCTGGTAACCGTTGGTGCGGGCGACGTCGATGCCTTGGTGGATCGACGCAATATACGCCGCGCAGGAAAAGGGCCGGACGATGCCGCTGGTGCCCAGAATCGACAGCCCGCCAAGAATCCCCAGCCTCGGATTCATGGTTTTCAGCGCCAGCTCGCTGCCGTTTTCGACGCAGACCGTCACTTCAAATCCGCCGTCGTAGGCGACGTCCTGCGCCAGTTGCGTGAGGTGTTCAGCCATCATCCTGCGCGGCACCGGATTGATCGCCGGCTCGCCAACCCCTAGCACCAGACCCGGTCGGGTGACGGTACCGACGCCTTCGCCCGCCACAAACCGCACGCCGGGCTCAGGGATCAGCCTGACCTGGGCAGACACCAGCGCGCCGTGGGTCACGTCCGGATCATCCCCGGCATCCTTGAGCGTGCCGGCCTCGGCGCCGTCCGCGATCAGGCGGCAGAACTCCAGGCGCATCTGCACTGACTTGCCCTTGGGCAATGTGATGTCGATGGCATCGTTGGTTTCGCCGGCCAGCAACAGGCGCGCAGCGGCGAGTGACGTCGCCGTGGCGCAGCTGCCGGTGGTCAAGCCGCTGCGCAGTGGAGCGGGTTGTTCGGCGGTTTCGTCGCGCATCAAGGTTTGATCGCTTCGAGCAGGGTGATCGGCAGCGCCTGACGCCAGGTGTCGAACTCGCCCAGTGGTTTGGCGTGTGCCAGATGAATGCGGGTCAGTTCGCCGCCGTATTGCTCGCGCCAGTTCACCAGCATCGCTTCGCTCTGCAGCGTGACGGCGTTGGCGATCAGTCGGCCGCCCGAGCGCAGGTTTTGCCAGCAGGCGCGCAGCACACCTTCGCGGGTGACGCCGCCGCCGATGAAGATCGCGTCAGGTTGCTCAAGGCCCTCAAGCGCATCCGGCGCACGTCCGCGAATCAATTGCAGACCGGGCACACCCAAGGCATCGCGGTTGAATTCAATCAGGTGCTGCCGACCTTCATCGGCCTCGACCGCGATGGCGCGGCAGGTCGGGTGCGCGCGCATCCACTCGATGCCGATGGAGCCGCAGCCTGCGCCCACGTCCCACAGCAATTCACCGGGAACGGGCGCGAGACGGGCCAGCGTAATCGCGCGCACGTCGCGCTTGGTCAACTGACCGTCATGCCGAAACGCCTCGTCCGGCAGACCGCCCAGCGGCGAGAGGCGCAGTGCATCAGGCTGTGCGCGGCATTCGATGGCGACCAGGTTCAGCGCAGCGATGTCGGTGGCATTCCACTCGCCGGCGGTGCCTTCGATCTGTCGCTCGGCGCTGCCGCCCAAGTGTTCGAGGACGATCATGAGGCTGGGGCCGAACCCGCGTTCGCGGAGCTGTGCCGCGATGGCCGCCGGGCTGGAACCGTCATTGCTCAGCACCAGCAGGCGCAGGCCGTGTTGCACGTGGGCATTTAATGCAGCAACCGGACGGGCGACGACCGACAGCGTGACCACGTCTTGCAACGCCCAACCCAGACGGGCCGCCGCCAGCGAATAAGAAGACGGCGCGGGAATCACCCGCATCTCACCGATAGAGACCTGTTTCGACAGGCTCGCGCCGACGCCGAACAGCATGGGGTCGCCGCTGGCGAGTACGCAGACCGGGGCGCCGCGTTGCTCCAGCACCGGGCTCAGGGAAAACGGGCTCGGCCACTGGCGCTGCTCCGCCTGAATGCACGGCGGCAGCAAGGCCAGCTGCCGCGGGCCGCCGAACACCTGCCGCGCTTGCAGCAGCGCGTGCCGAGCGTTTCGGCCCAGGCCTTTATAGCCGTCCTCACCGATTCCCACGACTGTCAGCCACGGTGACATGAATTGCCCTCAACCCGATTGCGTGCAACAGGCCCGCCCGCTCGGCCTGTGAAAGTGGCCGGCATGATACCGCGCCAGCGGGCCCGGTTCGTATGGGTTTGTGAATCCGACAGAGCGTCTTTTCATGGCAACGGCCAAAGCAGGCATAATACGGCCCCTGTAACTTTTCGTTTCTCTACGCGTCCGCCCGTTCGCACCAGGTGATCCATTGACCGAGCCGTTGTCCGCTCGCCCATCCGCTACGCCCATTCGCCCCTCGGCTTGTCCGGGGTTGTTGCGTATCGTCCCGGCGCTGGACGGCGGCATCTGCCGGATCAAACTGCCGGGCGGGGTGCTTTCCGCGGATCAGGCGCTTGCCGTGGCAGACGCCGCAGAGCGGTTCGCCGGTGGTGTGATCGAGGCGACCAATCGCGGCAATCTGCAGATTCGCGGGATTGGCACTAACCATGACGGGCTGATTGCGAGCCTGCTTGATGCCGGTCTGGGGCCGAGCAACCCGGCCAGCGACGACGTACGCAACCTGATGCTCAGCCCGACCGCAGGCCTGGATCCGCAGCAGTTGCTGGACGTGCGTCCGCTGGCCGGGCAGATCCTGCACTCTCTCGAGCACCACCCGCGTTTCCACGAGCTATCACCCAAATTCGCCCTGTCGCTGGACGGCGGCGAGGGACTGGCGATGCTTGAGCATCCCCATGATCTCTGGCTGTCTGCAGTGCAGGTCGATGGCCGGACGCTGTTGGGTTTCGGGCTGGCGGGCTGTTCGGCCACTGATTCGCCAGTGGCAGCCGTAGTACCGGAAACCGCGCACGCACTGGTCGTTGCGGTGCTGGAAACCTTCCTCGACCTCGCTCGCCCCGATCAGGCGCGCATGCGTGATCTGCTGAAAGAAATGCCAGTCACCCGTTTCATCGAACACGTCGCCGCGCGTTTGCCGCAGCAACTGGTGGTTGATCAAAAAGTAACCGACTGGCGGCGCGCGCCGATCCGGCCCTTTGCGCACATCGGCACGTACTCGCAAAGAACAGCCGGCGTTGTGGCCGTGGGCGCAGGCGTGCCGTTGGGGCGGTTGCGGCCGTCCATGTTCCGTGACGCCGCCCGATTGGCCACTGCGTTCGGCGACAGCCAGTTGTGCATGACGCCGTGGCAAAGCCTGATGCTGCGCAATGTCCCGGCGGAAAATTCAGCACCGGTGCTGGATGGCTTGGGTCAGGCAGGTTTGCTCGTCGATGCCGCTCAGTCGCTGTCGAAAATCGTGGCCTGCACCGGCTCCGCGGCCTGCGCAAAAGGCTTGGCCGACACCAAGGCCGACGGGCTGCGTCTGGCCGCATTGCTGCAAGAAAACGGCATCAGCCGCGCGGTGCACCTGTCCGGCTGCACGCGCTCATGCGCCGCTGCGCACGTGATGCCGGTGACCCTGCTGGCAGGGTCGCCTGGTCGTTACGACCTTTATTTTCGTCATGCAGACATGTCCGGATTCGGCGATCTGCACGCACGTGACCTCACTATTGAAGCAGTCGGCGCGTTGTTGACCGCCGACTCACGGAGCAACACCCATGATTGATTACATCCGCGACGGCCAGGAGATCTACCGTAACTCCTTCGCGATCATTCGTGCCGAAGCCCGGCTCGATTCCATCCCGGCCGACCTGGAAAAACTCGCCGTACGGGTGATTCATGCCTGCGGCATGGTTGATGCGGTCGAAGGCCTGCGCTTCTCGCCGGGCGCAGGCACGGCAGGTCGCCGCGCACTGGCCGCCGGCGCGCCGATCCTGTGTGACGCACACATGGTCGCCGAAGGGGTAACGCGCACGCGCCTGCCCGCCAATAATCAGGTGATCTGCACCCTGAAGAACGAGCGTGTGCCCGAGATGGCGCGGGAGCTGGGCAACACCCGCTCGGCTGCAGCGCTGGAGCTGTGGCGCCCGCATCTGGAAGGGGCAATTGTGGTGATCGGCAACGCACCGACCGCGCTGTTCTATCTGCTGGAAATGCTCGATGCCGGCGCGCCGAAACCTGCGCTGATCCTGGGTTTTCCGGTGGGCTTCGTCGGCGCCGCTGAATCCAAGGACATGCTGGCTGCCGACAGTCGCGGCGTGCCTTACGTGATCATGCAGGGCCGCCGTGGCGGCAGCGCCATGGCGGCGGCGGCGGTCAACTCACTCGCCACGGAGATCGAATGATGGCACCACGCGGTCGACTGATTGGCCTGGGCGTGGGGCCGGGTGATCCGGAACTCATTACCGTCAAGGCGCTGCGCCTGTTGCGCGAGTCGCCGGTGGTCGCGTACTTCGTCGCCAAGGGCAAGAAGGGCAACGCGTTCGGCATCATCGAAGGGCATTTGCAGCAGGCGCAGACCCTCATGCCACTGGTGTACCCGGTGACCACCGAGGCGCTGCCCTCTCACATGTCTTATGAGCAGGTGATCAGCGAGTTCTACGACCGCAGCAGCGCCGATCTGGCTGCGCACCTGGACGCCGGGCGTGACGTGGCGGTGATCTGCGAAGGCGACCCGATGTTCTATGGCTCTTACATGTACCTGCACGACCGTCTTGCCGATCGCTACGAAGCGGAAGTGATTCCCGGTGTCTGCTCGATGCTCGGCGGCGCGTCGGTGCTGGGTGCACCGCTGGTGTACCGCAATCAGAGCCTGTCGGTGCTCTCTGGCGTGTTGTCCGCCGAAGAACTCAAACGCAAGCTTCAGGATGCCGACGCTGCGGTGATCATGAAGCTGGGGCGCAACCTCCCGAAAGTGCGTCAGGTGCTGGTGGAAACCGGTCTGGCTGAGCGCGCGCTGTACGTCGAGCGCGCGACCATGGCCAATCAGAAGATCGTGCCGCTGGCGGAGGTTGACCCGATGTCGTCGCCGTACTTCTCGCTGATCATTGTCCCCGGCGAACGGTGGCAAGGCTGATGGGCACGACCAACATCAAGGCCCCGGCGATTGTCATTCTCGGCAAAGGCGCGCTGGCGACGGCGCGACGTATTCAGCAGCTGTATCCCCAAGCGCTGATATACGGGCTGGCCGGACGTGTGGAAGACGGCGACCGTAGCTACTTGGAGTTTGGCGCGACACTGCGTCAGCTTTATCAGCAAGACACGCCGATCATCGCGCTGTGCGCAGCGGGCATCGTCATTCGCACGCTGGCGCCGGTGTTGCTGGAGAAGGGCGTTGAGCCGCCAGTGCTCGCCGTTGCCGAAGATGGCAGTGCAGTCGTGCCGCTGCTGGGGGGACTGGGTGGCGTCAACGTCATGGCCCGGGAAATGGCTGTCGCACTGAACACCGCAGCGGCCATCACCACCAGCGGCGAGCTGCGCTTCGGCACCTGCCTGCTCAATCCGCCCGCCGGCTACGCATTGGGCGATCTGGAGCTGGGCAAGCGCTTCGTCAGCGACTTGCTGTCGGGTGAAAGCGTGCGCGTCGAGGGCGCGGCGCCGTGGTTGGCTCAGGCGCAGCTGCCTGAGGATGATCAGGCGCAGTTGGCGATTCACGTCGGTTACGACGAGCGCGAACCCAGCGAGCACGAGTTGCTGATCTACCCGCGCAATGTACTGGTGGCGGTGAGCGGAGATCTGCCTGATCCCGCCGAGGCTGTTAAAAACGCGCTGCATGAGTCGCGCATTGCCGTGCAGGCGCTGGGCTGTTTACTGGCCAGCAAAGCCGAGATGGCCAATCCGGCGCTGCACGCTGCAGCCGACGCGCTCAGCGTACCGTTGCGTTTTACCGCCGCCGGTATGCCCGCCGAAATGACCCAGCAGGTATTGCCGCAACTGCTGCCACCGCTGACGCCAGCGGCGGGCGTTGCCATCGCTGTCGCGCCACAGCCTTTGGATGTTTCACAGATCGGCTGTGGACGTGGGCGGCTGGCAGTCATCGGCCTCGGCCCGGGCGCTACCGACTTCATGATCCCCGCCGTAAAAGCCGAGCTGGCGCGCGCCAACGATGTGCTGGGCTACGAAACTTACGTGCGGATGGCCGGGCCTTTCCGTGCCGACCAGGTGCTGCACTGCACTGACAACCGCGAAGAAATGCTGCGCGCCCGCCATGCATTCGAGCTGGCCGCTGAAGGGCGGTCGGTGGTGGTGGTTTCCTCGGGTGACCCCGGCGTGTTCGCCATGGCCGCTGCGGTGCTGGAAGCGCTGCATGAGTCGGACAATCCCGACTGGCACCGGGTGGATTTGCACATACTGCCGGGCGTGTCAGCCTCGCTGGCGACCGCCGCGCTGGCCGGTGCGCCGTTGGGTCATGACTTTTGCGTGATGTCCCTGTCGGACAACCTCAAGCCCTGGGAGATCATCGAGAAGCGCCTGGATCTCGCCTGTCAGGCCGACCTGGCCCTGGCGTTCTACAACCCGATTTCGCGCTCCCGGCCCTGGCAGCTCGGGCGCGCCCTGGAAATCGTGCGCCAGCATCGTGGCCCGCAAACCCCGGTCACCCTGGGGCGGGATATTGGACGGCCGGCGCAGACGTTGCGGGTCATCACACTTGGTGAGCTGACGCCGGAGCAAGTCGACATGCGCACCATGGTCTTGATCGGCTCGTCGTTAACCTGCGTATTCCCGCGAGCCAATGGCCAGTCGTGGGTCTACACACCTCGCTGGTATGGCGCCAAGCCGGCGTGAGCGACGCTGCGGTTTGCGCTGTGGGATCGGTCTTATAAGTGACGTAGCCGTGTCTGCGAGTAGACGGCGAAACCGGGCCATTGCCCGGCGGAAAACGTCAGGTGGCGGCCGACACCACCTGTCGTCTGCTTCCATTGTCATGGGCGGCTGTTCTCGCAACCCTGTGCTTTCTCTCAAGTTTGCGTCTCCCCGGTTCAGGGGAGTGCGCTGCCGCTCTGTAGGACGGCTTGCTCGAACGTGTCTGTAAGGCGTCCAGCCCCTCGGGTGGCGCACTTTCAAATGTTCGTTAATCTCGGAGGTGTCCACGACGGACTCACCCCATCAGTTAAAGGATTAACGAATGAAGCATGAAACAAGCATGACCATCGCCGAGCGCAGTGCGTTCATCAACGACTGCCAGCTAGCCGACTGCACCCACTCGATGATCGAGCACGTTTCGGCAATGGATGACCCGGTTCCGGGCCTGCAGGACGAGCCGAGCCAGGGCGCTGTTGTCGCGGGTAACCTGTTGGCGTTCGCTGAAGGCGTTTCGCGGCAGAACAAGGAAGACGTCATGGACACCTTCCTGTTCGCCACGCTGTCCGCCAACAAGGACTTCAACCCGGAGACCCAGAGTCGGGAGTGGTACGAGCACTTTAACCGTGTGCTGGCGACGATGGGCTGGCTTTCCACCAACTGGAGGTACAGCCGCTATTACTCGACGCACCGTCGATTCAGCATGGAGCAAGCAGGGCTGGAGATCATCTCTTCCGCCATTGCAGCCGCCGCACTGCCCGGGCCCGCGTCCATCGCCATGTTGAAAGTTGCTAGTGACGCCGTTGCCGTGCTCAAAGCTCAAGACAAACCGCTGCGACTGTTTGAGCGTCAGACCAAGACCCACCGCGGCGCGAATTTCCGCATCGGCGCGTGTGCCGAGTCCAACGACGGCACGGTCAGCATGGCGATGGGTGCGGTTAATTTTGCTACCAGCTCGGCCGTCACCAACGTGCTTTTCTGGGAATGGAACAGTGCGGAAGTGAGGGCCTTCCGGGGTGAAAACCATCTGGTGTTTAACACGCGTGTGTACGCGCGTTTACGCGAGCGGATCCAGCAGCGTCTGAGTAAAAGTGCCTCGGCCGCCATTGAAGAATTCGATATCTGAACTCAAGAGAGGGGGCGCGAGTCGCCTCCTCTCCCATGGAGATGTGCCATGCATCAGGGAATGATCGAAGCGCAAGTCAGCGCCGGCTGCGTGTTGTTCACGCACAGCGGCTGCTCGGCACAGCGCAAAAGCGACGCTGCCGACTGCGTTCTGTACATGCAGATGGCGGCAACAAAAAAACACCCTCGCTTCACGGCCACTTCGGCCTGGAACGACACCTGGCTGGCAGCGTTCAACCGCTTCGGCTGGGCGCTGAAAACCCACGAGGCATTGGCTTGCCCCTCCGCTGAGTTAGGGCCCGGCTCAGTCTGGGCATGGATTAAGAAGACCCTGCCGGCGTTCATCCCCGCTGACCTGTTGTTTGCGGCAGAGTCCACGGCCTGGCAATCGTTGCTGAGTTACCCGGATCAGCCTGCCATCGAGCGCTTGGCAAGTGAGGCGCTCGAGCCGGTTACCGTCGGGATTCCGCGCGAAGCGCAAGACGGCCAGAAAGTGGTGCTGCAACTGGGGTTTTTGGACGCCAACGGCGAACTGTCGATGGTCCTCATCACCTTCACCCACTGTTCGTTGCTGAAACACGACTTTCTGTTCGAACCCCTGCAACCGGCGAATATCATCAGCAATGTCGAGCTGAGGTTCTACTCGCTGCGGCTGATGGATCTCGTGTACTCGCCGTTGCGGTCCAAAATCAGCCAGGCGCTGGAGGACCGACGATCGGGACTGGTCTGTGCGCTGAAGGAGGCGGGTGATGTCCACTGACGAGAGCGTGCTACAGGGCCGGAATTTTGTGTCGTTTGCGCCCGGAATTTCTGCGCAGCTGCGCGCCGACATCCTCGACTGTTTGCTCTACGCGCAATTATCCGCAGACCAGAAGCACGATCGGTACCGCAACTGGAAGCCCTGGATAGAACAGTACCAGCGCACTATTTACCAAAAAGGCGGCAGGCTGACCGGCAGTATCGATCCCGGGATGGTCACGATCAGGCGTTTGCGGGATTTGCGTTATCTCCCCGCCAGCGCTTTCGGCAGGGCAACGTCGCCGGAGCTGCACGCATTGATGGCGGGGTCCCTTCATACGTTACTGAGCAGCGAGCATGCCAACACGTTCTTCAGTTCCTGGTTTTCCTCGGGGCAGTCCGAGAGCTTCCAGGTGGTGCCGTGCAGGGCGAGCGGCACCGGGGCGGTAGATATTCTGGTGTGCGGATTGCAGATGACCACTCGCGGGGTGAAACCGGGGCTGCTGTTCTGGGACACGCTGTCCGGGGACATGATCGTGCGTACCAACGGGGCGTCATTTTCACTGACCGAACAGAGCTATGCGCCGTACAGGGAGAAGATCAGTCGCTACCTGACCGACGCCGCGAAAAAGGCCATTGCCGAGCTGTAGCGTGCGTCGTCAGGTCAGCAGATAGCCCTTGATACCAGTGAAGATGATCTGCGCTGCCAAGGCGCAAACGAACAATCCCATCAACCGGCTGACGATCTGCAGGCCTTGATCGCCGAGAACCCGTTCGATGCTGTTCGAGAGGTAAAGCACCACGCCGACCGTCAGGCTGGCCAGCGCGATGCTGACGATGGCGGTGAGTTTGTCGTCCCAGTGTGGCTGGCTCACGCCCATGACCAGCAGCGCGCCGATGGTGCCGGGGCCGACGGTGATAGGGATGGTCAGCGGCACGATGGCGACATCCTGCTGAACGTTGTCGGTCTGCACGCCGGATTTGCCTTGGGCCATGGCCAGCGCGGAGATGAACAGCACACTGCCGGCGCCGATTCTGAAAGCGTCGGCGGTGATGCCGAAAACCCCGAAAATCACCCGCCCGAACAGGTACAGCAAGACACTGGAAACCAGAGTCGCGAAGGCGATCTTCCACGCCAGGCGTCGGCGTTCCTTGCGTGAGTAACCGCGGCTCAGGGAAATAAAGCAGGACAGGACGAAGAACGGGCTATAGAGCACCAGCATCTTCAGGTAAACGCTGAACAGCACGTGAAGCATGGTTTGAGCTCATGGCAGCAGACTGGGACGGCGCCAAGTCTATCAGCCTGTCACGGATACCTGGCGGTCAGTTTTGCTCATAACGGTCTTCGCCGCGGGTGGCGCGGGTCGCGTCATCCCGCGCACGTTGCTCCACCCAGTATTCGACCAGATCGCGTAACTGCGACATCTCCACCGGCTTGGACATGTGGCCGTCCATGCCCGACTGGCGCGCGCGATCCTTGTGCTCCGCCAGAATGTGCGCGGTCAACGCCACCACAGGGGTGCGAATGCGCTGGTTGCCGGTTTCCCAGGCGCGGAACTGCTGAGTCGCGGAGAACCCGTCAAGGATCGGCATTTCGCAGTCCATCAGCACCAGGTCATAGCGCCGGGTCTTCATCGCCAGCAGCGCTTCTTCGCCATTGCTGGCAGTGTCCGGCTGCAGGTTGAGCTTGCCAAGCATGCCGCGAATGACTTTGGTGGAAATGCTGTTGTCCTCGGCGACCAAAATACGGAAGTCGCTGGGCACGTCGATATCGCTGATCACCCCGGGCACTGCAGAGAAGGGCGCATTGCCTTTGTTGCGCTGATTGAGCTCGTCCGCCAGCGTTGTCTTCAGCGTGTACCCGGCGACCGGCTTGGCGAGGATGCGTTTGACCCCGGCATTGCGCGCGATGATCTTGCTCGGCGCATTGCTGATGCCCGTGAGCATGATCAGCAGAATGTCGTGGTTCAGGCTCGGGTCTTCCTTGATCTTGGCGGCCAGTTGCATGCCGGTCATGCCGGGCATGTTCTGGTCGAGCAAGACGATATCGAAGTAGTCGCGCAGGTGCGCCTTGGTGCGCAGCAGCGCCAGCGCCTCTTTGCCCGATGGCACGGCGCTGACGTTAAGCCCCCACGCGCTGCACTGCTGTACCAGCACCTTGCGGCAGGTGTCGTTGTCGTCAACCACCAGAACTCGCGCGCCTTTGAGCGGACTGTCCAGGTCGGCGGGGGGCTGCTCCAGCCGTTCCGTATCAAGGGGCAGACTCAGCCACAGCGTGCTGCCCTGATTGGTGCCGCTCTGGATACCGAACTCGCCGCTCATCAACAGGATGAGCTGCCGGGCAATGACCAGCCCCAGGTGACCGCCAACCTTGCTGGCGGCCAGGAAATTTTTGCTATGCAGTTCGGCGTGCAGCAGTGCGTCGCGTTCATTGGGCGTCAGCGGCGTGCCACTGTCCTGGACGGCAATGCGCAAGCGTGGCTTGCCGCCGCGGGAGTCGAGGGCGACGACCAACAGGATCTCGCCCTCGTCGGTCTTCTTTAAGGCGTTCTCCAGCAAGCTGAGCAGCGTCTGCCGCAGTCGCGTCGGGTCACCACTGATGACACGCGGCACCTGGGGCTGAATGAAGCTGATCAGCTCGACATTTTGCTGCTCGGCCTTGGCGCGGAAGATACTCAGGCAGTCCTCGATCATCGCGTTGAGATCGAATTGCACGTCATCCAGCTCGATCTGACCGGACTCCAGTTTGGTGATATCGAGGATTTCGTTGATCAGGGTGAGCAGTTCGTTGCCGGCGCTGTGAATGGTTTGCACGTAATCGCGCTGCTTGACCGACAGCGGCGTGCCCAGCAGCAGCTCGGTCATCCCCAGAACGCCGTTCATGGGGGTGCGAATCTCGTGGCTGATCTTCGCCAGAAACTCGGCCTTGGCGTTGATCTCTGCGGTGCTGGCCGCCAGTTCGCGGCTGATGCTGAAGTTGTCTTCGGTGATGCTGCGATGACGCTCGCTCAGGGCGATGCTCATCAACAGGCCGCACAGGCAGAATACCGCCAACACCCCGATGATCAGCGTCTGCGCGGGAATGCTCGTCAACCAGAGCATGGCTGGTAGCACCACGAGGTTGCCGAGATTGAACGCGATCATGGCGATCACGAATGGCCGGGCAGGCGAGTAACCCTTCTGCAGGTGGTAGATCGACACCAGGGTGATGCTGACCGTGGTCAGTGCCACCAGCAGGAACGTCATGATGTTCAGCGGCAGCGTTTCAACGAACAGCACCAGCAGCGCGCCAAAGCCGACCACCAGCAGCACGCCCATCAGGAGCCGATTGAGCATCTCGACCCCGCGCTGAACGAAGAAACAGTACGTGTACATCAGCCCTGTCGCGGCGGCGAGGAGCAGGGCGAGGTGAGCGCTCGGCGTCTGCTCCAGGTGCCAGCGCGGCAGCCAGGGCGCCTGAAGGTTGAGCAGCAACAGCGCACTCAACCCCAGAAACGCCTCGCACGCTGCCAGCCACAAGCTGCTGATTGAGCGGGACTGGGCGAAGCGCGTGATGTTCTGCACGATCAGCATGGCCAGCGAGCCGAAG
This sequence comes from Pseudomonas graminis, assembly GCF_900111735.1. Classification (GTDB taxonomy): domain Bacteria; phylum Pseudomonadota; class Gammaproteobacteria; order Pseudomonadales; family Pseudomonadaceae; genus Aquipseudomonas; species Aquipseudomonas graminis. The sequence goes on from NZ_FOHW01000018.1 coordinate 35,527, forward strand.
AACAGACCGAGCAGCAGGGGGCGGCGCTCGTCGGCGGCGCTGGTGACTGCGGACTGCAACGTAATGTTGGGGCGCAGTTCCTGCTCGGACTTGAGGCGCAGATACAGGTCGAGCGTCTTGTCGCTGTGGGGCACCGGCAGCAGAAAGTCCAGTGACGGCAGGGGTTGGGCTTCGCGCGGCACTCGGTTACCCGATCGCGAATGATCGATCAGGCTGTCGCCGTCGAGCACGTACATGTCGACCGTGGCCAGATCGGGGGCGAAGATTCGCACCAGTTGTTCATGGGTGGTCGGGGGCAGGCGATAGTGCAGCCACAGTGCGGAGTCGCGGTTGGTCGCCCGCACTTTGTCGAGTTCGACAGGGCTGAACTGGGATTCGTAGTGGGGGGAGCGAACGTCGCTGAGGTTCAGGTTAGCCTGATCGTCGACAAGGGTTGACCAGCCTGCACTGACCTCGGCAGCGGCCGAGGTTATACAGAGCAGAGTCAGCAATGTGACGGTCAAACGAGTGGCAATCCTGAGCCAGCGCACGGCGAAATCCCTTCGTGAATGAAGCCTGTTTAACTCTGGGGCACCGGATGACCGATCAGCGACTCAACGAGGAATCGCTGATCGGACGCAGGCTCACGCCAGATCTTCGCCGCGTTCCCGGGCAATGGCGCGATAGCCGATGTCCGTGCGGTAGAAACAACCTTTCCAGTCAATCTTTGCAGCCAGTTCGTACGCCTGTTTCTGCGCGTCGCCAACGGTGTCGCCCAGCGCTGTCGCGCACAGCACACGACCACCGGAGGTCACGATACGGCCATCCTGCAACGCGGTGCCAGCGTGGAACACCTTGCCCGGCAACGCGGCCGCAGCGTCCAGCCCCTGAATCTGGTCGCCCTTGGCGTAGTCGGCCGGGTAACCGCCGGCTGCCAGCACGATTCCCAGACTCGGACGCGGGTCCCACTGAGCATCCACCGTATCCAGCGTTTGCGCCAGAGCGGCTTCGACCAGCGATACCAGGCTCGATTGCAGGCGCAGCATCACAGGCTGGGTTTCCGGATCGCCAAAGCGGCAGTTGAATTCGATGACTTTCGGGTTGCCAGCCTTGTCGATCATCAGACCAGCATAGAGGAAACCGGTGTAAATGTTCCCCTCGGCGGCCATGCCCCTGACGGTCGGCCATATGACCTGATCCATCACGCGCTGGTGAACCTCGGCGGTGACCACCGGGGCCGGGGAATACGCACCCATGCCGCCGGTGTTCGGGCCGCTGTCGCCATCGCCGACGCGTTTGTGGTCCTGACTGGTTGCCATGGGCAGCACGTTCTTGCCGTCGACCATGACGATGAAGCTGGCTTCTTCGCCGTCGAGGAATTCCTCGATCACCACGCGCGAACCGGCGTCGCCGAAGGCATTGCCGGCCAGCATGTCACGCACGGCGTCTTCCGCTTCGGCGAGGGTCATCGCAACGATCACGCCTTTGCCCGCCGCCAGGCCGTCGGCCTTGATGACGATTGGCGCGCCCTTTTCTTGCAGGTACGCCAACGCCGGTTCGATTTCGGTGAAGTTCTGGTAGTCGGCAGAGGGAATGTTGTGGCGCGCCAGGAAGTCCTTGGTGAATGCCTTGGAGCCTTCCAGCTGTGCGGCGCCTTTGGTCGGGCCGAAGCACTTCAGGCCACGGGCGCGGAACAGGTCGACGACACCGGCCACCAGCGGCACTTCCGGACCGACGATGGTCAGCGCGACGTTCTTCTCGGCGAAGTCAGCCAGTTGCTCCAGCGCCAGTACGTCGATCGCGACGTTTTCACACTTGGCTTCAGTGGCAGTGCCGGCATTGCCGGGGGCGACGAAGACTTTCTCGACACGAGCGTCCTGCGCGACCTTCCAGGCCAGGGCGTGTTCACGGCCACCGCTGCCAATGATTAAAATATTCAAAGAAAGACTCCTTCGGAGAAGCTGCAAGCTACAAGCGGCAAGTAAAAGCGAATAGCACAACTCTTAATCACGGCTCATTGCTCTGAATTAATAAGACTGCAAGGGCGAGTAAAGCGACGCGACTCTGCTTTTACTTACCGCTTGCAGCTTGATGCTTGCCGCTGCACTCAGTGCCTGAAATGGCGCATGCCGGTGAATACCATCGCGATACCTGCTTCGTCGGCTGCCGCAATCACCTCGGCGTCACGCATCGAGCCGCCTGGCTGGATCACCGCGGTGATGCCGACCTTGGCAGCGTTGTCGATGCCGTCGCGGAACGGGAAGAACGCATCGGAGGCCATGACCGCGCCCTGCACCTGCAAGCCGGCGTGTTCGGCCTTGATCGCAGCAATGCGCGCGGAGTTCACGCGGCTCATCTGGCCTGCGCCGACGCCGATGGTCTGGCGGTTCTTGGCGTAGACGATGGCGTTGGATTTCACGTACTTGGCGACTTTCCAGGCGAAGATCAGGTCGTGGATCTCTTGCTCGGTCGGCGCGCGTTGGGTGACGACTTTCAGGTCATCGGCGCCGATCATGCCGATGTCGCGGCTCTGTACCAGCAAGCCACCGTTGACCCGCTTGTAATCCCAGGCCGGCGCGCGTTCTGCGTCCCACTGGCCGCTGGTCAACAGGCGCACGTTGGCTTTACTGGCAATGACGGCCTGAGCGTCGGCGCTGACGCTCGGGGCGATGATCACTTCGACGAACTGACGCTCAACGATGGCCTTGGCCGTCTCGGCATCCAGTTCACGGTTGAAGGCGATGATGCCGCCGAACGCCGATTCGCTGTCGGTGGCATAGGCCAGCTCGTAGGCCTGACGAATGCCGCCCTCTGTATCCAGGCTTACTGCAACGCCGCACGGGTTGGCGTGTTTGACGATCACGCAGGCAGGCTTGACGAAACTCTTCACGCACTCAAGCGCCGCGTCAGTATCGGCGACGTTGTTGTAGGAAAGCTCTTTGCCTTGCAGTTGGGTCGCGGTGGCGATGCCGACTTCGGCAGGCCTGGCTTCAACGTAGAACGCCGCGCTCTGGTGCGGGTTCTCGCCGTAGCGCATTTCCTGCGCCTTGATGAACTGGCTGTTGAAGGTGCGCGGGAATTCGCTGCGGCCTTCGGTGCTCAGGGTTTCAGCGGACTGGTCAACGCTGCCCAGGTAGTTGGCGATCATGCCGTCGTAGGCGGCGGTGTGCTCGAATGCCTTGAGCATCAGGTCAAAGCGCTGCGCGTAGGTCAGGCCGCCGGCCTTAAGGCTTTCCAGCACGTTCGTGTAATCGCTGGCGTTGACGACGATGGCGACGTCTTTGTGGTTTTTAGCGGCAGAGCGAACCATGGTCGGGCCGCCGATATCGATGTTCTCGATGGCCGTCGGCAGGTCGCAGCCCGGCTTGGAAACGGTCGCTTCGAACGGGTAGAGATTCACCGCGACCAGGTCGATCGGCTTGATGCCGTGTTCGGTCATGATGGCGTCGTCGATGCCGCGACGGCCGAGGATGCCGCCGTGGATTTTCGGGTGCAGTGTCTTGACCCGGCCGTCCATCATTTCCGCAAAGCCGGTGTAGTCGGCGACTTCTACCGCTGCAACGCCGTTGTCCTTGAGCAGCTTGAACGTACCGCCGGTGGAGAGGATCTCGACACCGAGGGCTTGGAGTTCACGCGCGAATTCGAGGATGCCGGTCTTGTCGGATACGCTGATCAAGGCGCGGCGGATCGGCAGGCGGGTCGTCTGGTCGGTCATCTCAACTTCCATCAAAAGCAAAAGAATTTTGCAAAAAAAACGACCGCATTGAAGTGAGGTCGCTTGTTTTTCGGATGCTTACAGCAGGTCGTACTGCTTGAGTTTCTTGCGCAGGGTGCCGCGATTCAGCCCCAGCAGCTCGGAGGCCTTGGTCTGGTTGCCCTTGACGTAGTTCATCACGCACTCGAGCAACGGCGCCTCGACTTCCGAGAGCACCAGGTTGTAGACATCAGTGACGGCCGCACCTTCCAGATGAGCGAAGTAGTTGTGCAACGCCTTCTCGACGCTTCCGCGCAGGGTCTGACCCTCTTCGCTCGGCGTATTGAGGTGTTGTTTCAAATTGACGTTGTCGCTCACGGGTGTTGTTCCACTCACTAAAGTCTCAGTCATCATCGTCATGCGGCCACCTCTTCTTCGTTCCCTGCTGGGAGGGATTTATCGCGCTGGGAAAAGAACTCCCGAACGTTGGCGCACTGTGCTTCTGTATCATCCAAACGGTTGAAAAGGGCGCGAAACTCCCTGGCGCCCGGCAACGTTGCGAGGTACCAGCCGACGTGTTTGCGGGCGATTCGCACGCCCATCACGTCGCCATAGAACGTGTGAAGCGCAGCCAGATGCTCTAGCAGAATGCGTTCCACTTCACCGACGGGCAGGCCCGGAAGTTTTTCCCCGGTCTGCAGGTAGTGTTCTATCTCGCGAAAAATCCATGGGCGCCCCTGGGCGGCCCGGCCAATCAACAGCCCATCGGCGCCGGTTGCGTCGAGGACGTAGCGGGCCTTTTCCGGTGAATCGATATCGCCGTTGGCAAACACCGGGATGGACACCGCCTGCTTGATCGCGGCGATGGTGTCGTACTCGGCTTCACCGGTGTAGAGATCGGCACGGGTTCGCCCGTGCACCGCCAATGCCTGAATGCCGGCTTGTTCGGCAATTCTGGCGACGGTCAGACCATTCTTGTTCGCCCGGTCCCAGCCGGTGCGAATCTTCAGCGTGACCGGTACCTCGACTGCCGCGACCACCGCGTGCAGGATTTCGGTCACTAACTGTTCATCTTTCAACAGCGCCGAGCCGGCGGCCTTGTTGCAGACCTTTTTTGCCGGGCAACCCATGTTGATGTCGATGATCTGCGCGCCGAGCTCGACGTTGGCGCGTGCTGCGTCCGCAAGCATCTGCGGGTCCCCGCCAGCGATCTGTACCGAGCGTGGCTCAGGATCGCCTTCGTGAATCATGCGCAACCGCGACTTGCGGCTGTTCCACAGGCTCATGTCGCTGGTGACCATTTCCGAGACCACCAGGCCTGCGCCGAGCTGGCGACAGAGTTGCCGGAAGGGCTGGTCGGTGACACCCGCCATCGGGGCGAGAATCAAGCCGTTTTGCAATGTGTAAGGGCCGATGCGTACCGCCGACATAGGGTGACCTGTTGTGGGGCCGAATCACGAGGTCTGGTCCGAAAAGTGCTTCAGCGCCAATTCAGACGGGACCCAGAGTATGAAAAAGGGTGGGCATGATACCCGCTCTCGATGACTGGATAAAGGCTGAATTGGATAAAATCTGAACAGTTCCGTTCTTATCGCAAACGGTTAGGTTTAGGCCGGCATCGTCATAAAAGTGTCGTCGGATTTCGGGCATCCCGTCTCGCGCTGGGTGCTGCATTTCGGTGCGGGAAAACCGCTGCGTCCGTCGTTTTTACTCCGGCGAACGGAAGCTCAGGCTGTAGTTCGCCGCCTTAGGGCCCGGGTCGAGAATGTCCAGCGCGATGTGGATCGGCGTCTGTGGCGGCATTTCGTCTTTGCCCGCCAGCTCGCCGCTCAGGTACTCGCCTGGTTTGAATCGGCGGCTGGCGATCAACTGCCCCGTCGCATCGGCAAAGCGTAGTTCGAGCAGCGGGAACGGCTGGGAAAAGGACGCACGGTTATAGATGATCGCGTCAACGACCAGTGCGCCTTGAAATTCGGGGTGGCTGCGCACGACAAGGTTGCTGCTCTTGAGCAGTTTGATATCGACCTTGGACGGGACCTTGCAGCCGAGGGAGGGGCACAGCTCCATGAAAATGGGCCGGTACTGATCCTGTCGCGCCAGCTCCTCGAAGTGGTAGGCAATGTACTGGCCGGCCAGTGCGCCCAGCGCAATCAGGATCAACAGCATCCACAGCAGACGCCGCCCCCAGCGCGGTTTGGGTTTCTGCCAGGACAACTGCAGCGGGTCATCCGTCAGGTCGACCAACGCCCTGTCCCGCAGGCCTGGTTCGTTGCGGCCGCCACGCTTGCCGTCGGCAGCTGCGTGCGGGGCCTCATCGTCTTCCTCATCATCATGACGGGCGCTGAGGCGATCCTGATCGTCATGGTTGTCGAGGGCGGTGAAGCGTTCCGACGTTGTGTCAGCGTCGGGTTCGGCTTGATGCTTGAACGAGTGGGGGCGAGCCGGCTCGTCATTCAGGTCGTCCAGATCGTCCGGCGTCAGCGAGAATGAAGGCTCGGTGCGATGGCGGTCCTGCTGATTGATCGGCTCGTCCAGCGGGCCTTCGTCTATCGTGTGGTCGGTATGCGCTTCGCGTTCCTCGACGACTTCTGCGCGAAGTTCGGGCAGCTGGTCGACGTCGTCGTGACTCATCCCGTGGGCCCACGACTCCTGCGCGACGTCAGGCTCGTCGCGTCGGGCGCTGAAGGACTCGACTTCGTCGTGATCGCGCGCCTTGCTGACCCGCCCGAAGGACTCGGGGAGCTGAATCTCGCGCTGTTCGAGACGCGCCAGTTCAACGTCCAGATCGTCCAGATCGAGGCTATCCAGATCGACTTCACGCTCGTCACGCTTGACCGGCAGCGGCGCTGGCTGGGTCACGACGAGTGACTGCGGCGCGAGGATTTCCGGCTTCTTCTCCACGCCTTCGGCGTTTGGCGCGGAAGGCGACGGCGTTTCCGCGGTTGTTCCGTCGCGTTGCTCCAACAGCTGTTTCGCGGCGTTGAACACCTGCAGGCATGAGCCACAGCGCACCATGCCTCGGGCCACGCTCAACTGAGCGTGACTGACGCGGAAACTGGTCTGGCAATGCGGGCACTGAGTGACGAAGCTGTCGGTCATGCGGGTATCCGGGGTTAAAGAGCGCCTGATGGTTGGATCTTAGGGCAACTGGCTGTCAGCGGCGACGACCGGTGATCCGTACCCAGCCCTCGCGATTGGCGATCGGGTCCAGCTCGAAGGTGTCGGCGTAAGCGGCGGCAACTTCATCGCCTTGCTCGGCAAGGATACCGGACAGCGCCAGTCGGCCACCGGGTTTGACCAGGCTCGCCAACTGTGGCGCCAGAGAAACCAGCGGGCCGGCGAGGATGTTGGCCACCAGCACGTCGGCCGGCACCTGGGGCAGGTCTTCAGGCAAATACAGCGGGAATTTCTCGGCCAGGACGTTGTTGCGACCGGCGTTGTCGCGGGACGCTTCAAGGGCCTGGACGTCGATGTCGGTGCCGACGGCCTGTTTAGCGCCCAACAGCAGCGCGGCGATGGCGAGGATGCCGGAGCCGCAGCCGAAATCCAGCACGTTGCAGTCGGCGAGGTCTTGGCCGTCGAGCCACTCAAGGCACAGCGCGGTGGTCGGATGGGTACCCGTGCCGAACGCCAGGCCCGGGTCGAGCAACAGATTGACCGCTTCCGGCTCCGGTGCGGCGTGCCAGCTCGGCACGATCCACAGCCGCTGGCCGAAGCGCATCGGGTTGAAGTTGTCCATCCAGCTGCGTTCCCAGTCCTGATCTTCGATCACTTCATGGGTGTGCTCCGGCAGCTCGGCGTCGGTCAGCAATCTCAGGTGAGCGAGGACGTGATCGGCATCGGTGTCGGCTTCGAACAGCGCCAGCAGGTGCGTGTGCGACCACAGCGGCGTGGTGTTCAGCTCTGGCTCGAAGATCGGCTGGTCTTCAGCGTCCATGAACGTCACCGATACGGCGCCCACTTCGAGCAGGGCGTCTTCGTAGGTTTCGGCTTGTTCTGGGCTAATGGCGAGACGGACTTGCAGCCAAGGCATGGCGGGTGACCTTCGAGTTGAAAAATTGAGAAGCGGCCAACGGCCACGAAAGACCGGGAAGTTTACGGGGTTCGCGGGGAAACAACAAAGAGGGTGTGGCAGTGAGGCTGGGAAAGTCGGACCGGCTTTAGCCGGGAATGCGTTAAGCGTCACACCGCGAAGGTGATGTCGGTCACCCAGGCCTCTTCCCGGCTAAAGCCGGTCCCACAGGATGGGCGCGTCCCAAAATCCAGAGGCCCGACCGAAAAACAACAAAGCCGCTCGAAAGCGGCTTTGTTGGTCTGTAGCACTTACTGGCGGATCAATGCTTGTCGGCGGCCAGCTTGTGTTCCAGGTAGTGGATGTTGACGCCGCCTTCGCAGAAGCCTTCATCGCGGGTCAGATCACGGTGCAGCGGGATGTTGGTCTTGATGCCGTCGACCACGATTTCATCCAGGGCGTTACGCATGCGCGCCATGGCTTCGTCGCGGGTCGCGCCCCAGGTGATCAGCTTGCCGATCAACGAGTCGTAGTTGGACGGAACCTTGTAGCCGCTGTACAGGTGCGAATCCACACGCACGCCGTTACCGCCTGGCGCGTGGAAATGCTTGACCAGGCCCGGGCTCGGGACGAAGGTCTTTGGATCTTCAGCGTTGATCCGGCACTCCAGCGAATGCCCGTGAATGACAACGTCATCCTGGGTAAACGACAGTTTGTTGCCGGCGGCGATGCTGAGCATCTCCTTCACGATGTCGATGCCGGTGACCATCTCCGAAACCGGGTGCTCCACCTGAACACGGGTGTTCATTTCGATGAAGTAGAAACGGCCGTTCTCGTACAGGAACTCGAACGTGCCGGCGCCACGGTAGCCGATGTCGATGCAGGCTTTGACACAGGCCGCGAACACGTCCTTGCGGGCTTGCTCGTCGATGAACGGTGCAGGCGCTTCTTCCAGAACCTTCTGGTGGCGGCGCTGCAGGGAGCAATCACGATCGCCCAGGTGGATCGCCTGGCCCTGACCGTCGGAAATCACCTGGACTTCCACGTGACGTGGGTTGGTCAGGTATTTTTCCAGGTAGACCATCGGGTTGCTGAACCAGGCAGCCGCTTCAGCGCGAGTCTGCTTGGCCGCTTCGATCAGGTCTTCTTCTTTGTGCACCACGCGCATGCCGCGACCACCGCCGCCGCCAGCGGCCTTGATGATCACCGGATAGCCGACTTCACGGCCAATGCGCAGCGCGGTTTCTTCGTCTTCCGGCAACGGGCCGTCGGAACCGGGAACGGTCGGCACGTTGGCGAGCTTCATGGCGTCTTTGGCAGAAACCTTGTCGCCCATCAGGCGAATGGTTTCGGCTTTCGGGCCAATGAATGCGAAGCCGGATTTCTCGACCTGCTCGGCAAAGTCTGCGTTTTCCGCGAGGAAACCGTAGCCCGGGTGGATCGCCGTGGCGCCGGTCAGCTCTGCAGCCGAGATAATGGCCGGAATGTTCAGGTACGACAGGTTGGCTGGCGCCGGGCCGATGCAGACGGTTTCGTCTGCCAGGCCAAGGTGCATCAGCTCACGGTCTGCCGTGGAATGGACCGCGACGGTCTTGATGCCCAGTTCTTTACAGGCACGCAAGATGCGCAAGGCGATTTCGCCGCGGTTGGCGATCAGGACTTTTTCCAACATCGCAGGCTCTCCCCGGTTCAAACGATGGTGAACAGCGGCTGGTCATACTCAACCGGCTGACCGTTTTCTACCAGGATGGATTCGATCGTGCCGCTGACTTCGGCTTCGATGTGGTTCATCATTTTCATCGCTTCAACGATGCAGATGGTGTCGCCTTTCTTGACGGTCTTGCCGACTTCGACGAAGGCTGGCGAGCCAGGCGCCGGGGTGCGGTAGAAGGTACCGACCATTGGCGACTTGATGACATTGCCGGCGTGCTGTGGAGCAGCAGGTGCTTCAGCGGCGGCGGCCACTGGCGCTGCAACCGGGGCAGGTGCCGGAGCGGCAACCGGGGCAGGCGCGTAGTACTGCTGTGCTGGAGTCTTGCTGTGACGGCTGATCCGTACGGATTCTTCGCCTTCACGGATCTCCAGTTCGTCGATGCCGGACTCTTCCAGCAGTTCGATCAGTTTCTTGACTTTACGGATATCCATTAATCATCAACTCCCAAGGGACGGTCAGGGGGATTTGGTAGCCGGTTCCGGCGGTCTGGCTCAGTACGGGACTGGGCCGTTCACGCTTTCGAACTCTTGGCCAATTGTTCCAGGGCGGCCTCCAGGGCCAGTCGGTAACCGCTGGCGCCAAGGCCGCAGATCACGCCTACAGCAACATCTGAAAAGTAGGAGTGATGGCGGAAAGGTTCGCGCTTGTGCACGTTTGACAGGTGCACTTCGATGAATGGGATGCTCACTCCCAGCAACGCGTCACGTATCGCAACGCTTGTGTGCGTAAAAGCAGCCGGATTGATCAGGATGAAGTCCACGCCTTCATCGCGTGCAGCGTGGATGCGATCGATCAGCTCGTACTCAGCGTTGCTCTGCAGGTACATCAGGTGGTGACCGGCTTCGCGCGCACGCTGTTCCAGATCCTGGTTGATATCGGCCAACGTGATCGAGCCATAGATCCCCGGTTCACGGGTCCCCAGCAGGTTCAGGTTAGGTCCGTGAAGAACCAGAAAAGTCGCCATCGAGTGTTCCTTGTTGTTCGCGTTTTCGACGCTCACGTACAGAGTGAGCCGCTGATGGGCAGCGACTATGCCGGAAAGTACGATGGACTGTCCAGTTACCCACAATATTCAGCACGATGCCCGATGTTCGCGCGAAGTTTGTGACCATGGCGCTAAATTTGGTCATTTGCTCTAGAAAGGCGCTCTGCGAACGCTTCGACGTCGATTTCGCCGACGACACGCACGTTTGCCAGCTCGTTGCCGTTTTTTCCGAAAAACAGCAGCGCGGGAGGGCCGAACAGTTTGTAGCGATCCAGCAATGCACGTTGCTCCGTGTTGCTGTCAGTCATGTCGAAACGGATCAGTCTGAAAGCGACAAGCTGACTGACGATTTTCGGATCCGGCAGCACCTCATGCTCGATGACCTTGCAGCTGATGCACCAGTCGGCGTACCAGTCGACCAAGACCGGCTGGCCTTCGCTTTTTGACTCCGCAAGAATTTGGTCCAGTTCGCTGGCCTGGGTCACGGTCTGCCAGCGGCTTTCCGCAGCCGGTTGGGCAGGGCCCGAATCGATCCTGGATTGACCCAGCGGACGTAGCGGATCCGTCTGACCGCTTAACGCGCCATACCAGCAGGCAAGGGCGTAAAACAGCAAGAACACGCCAAGCAGTTGAGCGAGGCGGCCTCGCGTGGTTTTTTCGCCGAATTCCAGTGCGCCCAGGAACAACGCGACGCCGGCCCATAGCAGTCCGATCAACAGCAACGTGGCCTGCCCCGGAATCACACGGCTGAGCAAACCGATGGCGAGGGCCAGCAACAGTACGCCGATGGCATTCTTGACCGCGACCAGCCACGGCCCGCTTTTAGGCAGCCACGCCGCGCCGCCCGTTGCTACCAGCACCAGCGGCGCGCCCATGCCCAGGCCCAGAACGAACAGTTTCAAGGCGCCACCCAGCGCATCGCCGCTGGCGCTTATATAAAGCAGCGCGCCGGCCAATGGTGCCGAAACGCATGGCGAAACCAGCAGGCTAGAAACCACGCCCAGAACGGCTGCGCCCCACAAGGAGCCGCCCTGCGTATTGCCAGCGATCCGGTCCAGTCGGTCATTGAGCGCGCGGGGCAGGCGCAACTCGAACGCGCCGAACATGGCGACGGCAAACAGCGCAAAGAACCCGGCGAACGGAACGAGCACCCACGCGGACTGCAACCGCGCCTGCAGATTCAGGCTGGCGCCAAACATACCCATCACTGCGCCAAGAATGGCAAAGCAGATCGCCATCGGCAGCACGTAGGCCAGGGACAAAGAGAAACCGCGCAGCCCGCCGATCTGCCCGCGCAGGACCACGCCGGAGAGGATCGGCAGCATCGGCAGCACGCATGGCGTGAAGGTCAGCCCGACGCCGGCGAGGAAAAACAGCGCCAGTTGTTTCCAGCTGAACTCGACGTGGGTGGCATCGCCAGCGAGTGGGGTATCGGACACTGCGGGGCTCGCGCCGCCAATGCTCAGGCGCTCGGTTTCCGGTGGGTAGCAGAGCCCTTTGTCCGCGCAGCCCTGATAGGTGACGATAAGCGTGAAGGGCCGCGTGTCTCCGGCTTTGCGCGGCAGGGCGACGTCGAGAATGCCGTGGTAGACCTCGACGTCGCCGAAGTACTCATCATGTTTCTTTTCGCCGTCGGGCAGTTGCGCAACGCCGAGGCCGATGTCGGCAGGTTCGGTGCGAAATTGAAAGCGATGCCGATACAGGTAATAGCCTTCGGTGGCGACAAACTGCAGCTTGATGGATTCGGGTGTGGTGTCGCTCAGGTTCAGCTGAAACGCCTGACGAACCGGCAGGAAGTCCTTGCTGTTGTCCACTGCGGCGCCGCCCAGTGTGGGGCTCGATCTGTTCTCCAGAAAGCTCGCGCCAACGGCGGGCAAGGTACAGATCAGCAGTAACAGACAAAGCAGGCGGCGCATGGCGGTCTCGCATCACAAAAGTCCGCGCATGATAGCGGAGTGTCTGCGGGCGTGCAGGGAGGGCTAGAGTTCTTCGGTCTGAACTTCGGTCTGAAAATGATGCAGGACGCAGCAGTCAAACGATGTCCGACTGGGTGTGTTTGCTCAGAGACGTCATTGCCACTCGTACCTCCAGGCCATGCACCTGATTGCGACCTGCCTTTTTTGCCCGGTACAGCGCCTCGTCTGCTTGCGAGGCCATCATCAGTGCGTCGTCGTCCTCGGCGATTTCCACCACCCCGGCGCTGAACGTGCAGAACAGATCCACGGGCTGCGCGGGGTAGTGGATTTCAGCGAAGCGCTGGCGGATTTCGTCGAGCACGCCGTGGGCGGCAGCCAGATCCGTGTCCGGCATGACCACGGCAAACTCCTCACCGCCATAGCGACCGATGTAATCGGTCTTGCGCAGGCGTTGCTTGAGGAACAGCGCCAGGCTCTTGATCACACGGTCGCCCATGGGGTGGCCGTGGCCGTCGTTGACCCTCTTGAAGTGGTCGATGTCCAGCATGGCGAAGCTCAGCGGCTTGTTCTCCCGCCGGGAGCGGAAGCTGCAATCTTCCAGCAGTTGCAGGATGTGCGTGTGGTTGTACAGGCCGGTCAGGCTGTCGCGGACCATGCGCGCCTTGAGGTTGCGCGCCCGCGCTGCGCGGTTGCGCACGGTGGTAATCAGATGGCGAGGCTTGATGGGTTTGGTAAGGAAGTCGTCGCCGCCTTCGCTCATCGCATCCAGCTGTTTGTCCAGATCGTCTTCCGCCGAGAGATAAATGATCGGCACGCTGACGTAGCGGTCATTGTGGCGGATCACCTTGGCCAGCTCGGTGCCGGTGCAACCGGGCATGTACATGTCGAGGATGATCAGGTCAGGCTGAAAGTCGGCCAGCTCAGGCATGGTTTTGATCGGGTCGAGCAGGGTACGGGTGACGATTCCGGCGCCGTTGAGCAAGCGCTCGGTGTGTGTCGCCTGGGCGCGTGAATCGTCGATGATCAGCACCTTGTACGGTTCGTACTGAGCGACCCGGGTCAGGATTTCAATTTTCTCCAGCAGGCTTGAGGCCTCCAGCGTGCCGGTCAGAAACTCTTCGCCTCCAGCGCGCACGGCGGCGAGGCGCGTGGGCGTGTCTGTCTCGTGATGGCTGAAAAACAGCAACGGCAGTTTTTGCTCGAGACCTTCCTGCATCTGGGTGGCGAGCTTCAGGCCTTCGCCAGCACCACCAAAGTCGACGTCCATGACGACGGCGGCGGGCAAGCGCTCTGCCATGGTCATGTGGAACGTGTCGACGCAGCCGAGTGACTGCGCGCTCAGGCCGAAGAATTCCAGTTGCCTGGCCAGACGCTCGCCGCGTTCATGATCCTCCAGCACGATGTAAATCGGCTTGCGCAGGGGCGGCAGGGCGGTTTGCTCAAGACGGTCACCGTGCCTGAGGCCGGTTCGGGACAGGCGTTGCATCAGGCGATTGAGGTCGGTAATCAGGGCGCTGCTCAAACGGCCGCGATTGGCGTCGACGTCCAGCAATGCCAGGTTAATGGCAGTGGCCAGTTGCACGTGTTCGGCCTGCTCGAAACGTTCGGCGAAACGCAGCAGCCGCTGGTTGGCTTCGGTGAGCTCAGCCATGTCCGCTGGCGACCATTCACCGTGCTGCAGGCGCTGCCATACCTCAAGAATCTGACGAGCCTGATGGATAACGCGCTGGGCAAAGTGGTGTCTGAGCCGGTCGCGGCTCGGGTCTGCTGCTTCGGTCATGTCCTGGCTTCTTTATAGGGTAAGCCCCGATGTGAATGCTGGCGCTATGCTAGCACTAGTTTTCCCTGGTCAGGATGCCGCAAGTCATTTTCTTGTCATTGTTCAGCTTTTTATCCACCAACTTTGCACCTTTTAACGCGCTCGAGTGTTCGTACCAGTTGGTTCAACTCATAAGGGGTGATCAGCAGTGGTTTTGAGAGGCAGGAAAATGGATGAGATGCACTCAAGCCCCATATCCCTATCAGCACCGGCTTTAGGCGGGGGAAGCGTCGGAAAGACCGCGCGGCGTTTACAATCCGCTCGGCTCAGTTGCTAAACAATTGCACCTGCCACCACATTCCCTGGCAAACGCACCTTGCTGTAAGGTTGCGGTCAGAAGCACTGAATTCCGTGATTGAAAGGACAAGGCCATGCTGGATTGGAAGAAGCGCTCGGGCAGCGCGGGAACTGAACGCGTTGACGAAAAGCCGATGGGCAAGGCGCCTCGCGGTTCTCGCGGTTATTGGGGCGGCCTGTTGTTCAGTCGCGCCGTCGGGGCCGTGGTGGGTATTTATCTGGTTGTCACCGTGGTGCTCGGCATCTGGTGGAGCAGCGAACCGCCCCTGTTTCCGGTTCAGCAGCAAGCCCAGGCTGCCGCGCAAAGCGAAGGCAAGCAGATGGTGCTGGGCTACACCACCGTCGAAACCCTCAAGACCGTCGCGTCCACCCTGCTGGACAAGCCAGGCGGTTACATCTCCAACGATCGCTCGCCGCCCGGCCTGTGGATGGACAATATGCCGAGCTGGGAATACGGCGTATTGGTCCAGGTGCGCGACCTGAGCCGCGCACTGCGTAAAGACTTCGCCCGCTCGCAATCCCAGTCCGCTGAAGATGGCGATCTGGCGCGTGCCGAGCCGCTGTTCAACTTCGACAACAAAAGCTGGGTGCTGCCTTCGAGCGAGTCTCAATACCGCGACGGCATCGCTGCGCTGAGCCGCTATCAGGCGCGCCTGTCTGACCCGAACCAGAAGGGCGCGCTGTTTTACACCCGCGCCGATAACCTGAATAACTGGCTGGGCGACGTCGGTACGCGACTGGGCTCATTGTCCCAACGGTTGTCCGCCAGCGTGGGCCGGGTCAAGCTGAACAGCACCCTGAAAACCGAAGCGCAGTCCACGGTCACGGTCAAGCCGGGCGAAGTCCCGCAGGTTGACGAAGAAATTGTTGAAACCCCATGGATGCAGATCGACAACGTCTTCTACGAAGCACGCGGTCAGGCATGGGCGCTGTCGCATCTGCTGCGCGCGATCGAAGTCGATTTCGCCGATGTTCTGGCGAAGAAGAATGCAACCGTCAGCGTGCGTCAGATCATTCGTGAACTGGAAGCCTCGCAAGAGCCGGTCTGGAGCCCGATGATCCTCAACGGCAGCCCGTTCGGTATCTTCGCCAACCACTCGCTGGTCATGGCCAACTACCTGTCGCGTGCCAACGCGGCGGTGATTGACCTGCGTCAGCTGCTGTCCCAAGGCTGATCGATGAGTGTTTCCGATCAAGAGGCCGCCCACCGTGCGGCTTCGGACGCCGAGCTGATTGCCTGGGTTGATCGTCACGATCAACCCCTGGGTTCCTTGCCCCGGGCAGAGCTGCGTGAGCGCGGCCTGATCGGGCGCGGCACCTACATCTTGCTGTTCAATTCGGCTGGCGAACTGTGTGTGCATCAACGCACGCTGAGCAAGGCGATTTATCCCGGTTATTGGGATGTGGCGGCGGGCGGCATGGTCCAGGCCGATGAAGGCTACGAGCTCTCGGCGGCGCGTGAACTGGCGGAAGAGCTGGGCGTCTCCGGCGTGCCGCTTGCGGCGCACGAGCGTTTTTTCTTCGATCAACCGGATAACCGGCTGTGGTGCGCGGTGTTTTCGGCAGTCTGGGACGGGCCGCTGAAGCTCCAGCCGGAAGAAGTGCTGCAAGCGCGCTTTCTCAGCATCGATCAAGTGCTGCGCGAAACCACTGAAAAGCCTTACTGCCCGGACTCGCTGGCCGCCCTTAAGCGCTATTTGGAAGGCGTCGCAAATGTCCCGTAAATTGGCGCATATTTGCACTTAGCATCGGCGCCTTTTGCCGTTACACTGCGCGACTTTTCACGCCGGACCGCCCTTGCGATCCGGTAGCGCTGCCCCTGCCTGAGTGGGGCTTCGCGGTCGGCTCCCGTCGGCCAGACTTCGCTCCTCAACAAGAGGATTGCCGGTGGCCAAAAAAGCCGCATCCTTCGCCGCCCTCGGTGGCCTGGTATTTTCAACCGACGCCGGTCGGCATTGTCCCGACTGCCGTCAGCCCGTCGACGCCTGCACCTGCAAAAGCACGCTCATCCCGGAAGGTGATGGCATCGCCCGCGTGCGCCGTGAAAGCAAAGGCCGCGGCGGCAAGACCGTTACGACCGTCACCGGCGTTCCGCTGGTCGAGGACGCGCTCAAGGACTTGGCAAAGACCCTCAAGCAACGCTGCGGAACCGGCGGCGCGCTGAAGGATGGCGTGATCGAGATCCAGGGTGACCACGTCGAAACGCTGCTGGCCGAGCTGGTCAAGCAGGGTTTCAAGGCGAAGAAGTCGGGCGGTTGAGCCGTCTGTTTCGAGCCCGTTGATATTCGTCGTCGGTCTGGCTGCAGTCACCCATGCAAACTCTGCTGCGCAATGCGGGTCTATTGCCCCACAGCGAGCAGGCGCCAAACCGTCATTTCCACGCTCTACACTGCACCCAGCCGGTCAGGCCGGGGCTTTATGACTTTTCTATAGGGGACTTTGATGTCCGTACGACGCACACGCAAAGACGATGGCAGCCAATGGACCGTGGCAGACAGCCGCAGTGTCTACGGGATCCGTCATTGGGGGGCCGGTTATTTCGCAATCAATGAAGCCGGCCGCGTTGAGGTTCGCCCCAACGGGCCGACCAGCTCGCCCATCGATCTTTACGAGCAGGTCGATCAGCTGCGCAAGAGCGGCTTGTCCCTGCCACTGCTGGTGCGCTTCCCTGACATCCTGCAGGACCGCGTGCGTCAGCTGACCGGTGCGTTCGACGAGAACATCGCCCGTCTGGAATACCAGAGCAAATACACCGCGCTGTACCCGATCAAGGTCAACCAGCAAGAGGCGGTGGTGGAAAACATCATCGCCACGCAAAACGTTTCCATTGGTCTCGAAGCCGGCTCCAAGCCTGAGCTGATGGCCGTGCTGGCCCTGGCGCCGAAGGGCGGCACCATCGTCTGCAACGGCTACAAGGACCGCGAATTCATTCGTCTGGCCTTGATGGGTCAGAAGCTGGGCCACAACGTTTTCATCGTTATCGAGAAAGAGTCCGAAGTCGAACTGGTGATCGAAGAAGCCGCCGAGCTGAAGGTCGCGCCGCAAGTGGGTCTGCGTGTGCGCCTGTCGTCCCTGGCTTCCAGCAAGTGGGCCGACACCGGCGGCGAGAAGTCCAAGTTCGGGCTGTCCGCCGCGCAATTGCTGTCGGTCGTCGACCGCTTCACCAAGGCAGGGCTCGATCAGGGCATCCGCCTGCTGCACTTCCACATGGGTTCGCAGATCGCCAACCTGGCCGACTATCAGCATGGTTTCAAGGAAGCGATTCGTTACTACGGCGAGCTGCGCAACCTCGGCCTGCCGGTCGATCACATCGACGTAGGCGGTGGCCTGGGTGTCGACTACGACGGCACGCATTCGCGCAACGCCAGTTCGATCAACTATGACATGGACGATTACGCCGGCGTCGTGGTCGGGATGCTCAAGGAGTTCTGCGACGCGCAGGGCCTGCCGCATCCGCACATTTTCTCGGAAAGCGGCCGTTCGCTGACCGCGCACCACGCCATGCTCGTGATTCAGGTCACCGACGTCGAGCGTCACAACGACGAAGTGCCGGAAATCACCGACAAGGAAAGCCTGCCGGAAACCCTGCAATGGCTGATCGACCTGCTCGGCCCGACCGACATCGAAATGGTCACCGAGACCTACTGGCGCGCCACTCACTACATGAGCGACATCGCGTCCCAGTATTCCGACGGCAAGATCACCCTGGCGCAAAAGGCCTTGGGCGAGCAGTGCTATTTCGCGGTGTGCCGTCGTTTGCACAACTCGCTGAAAGCCCGCCAGCGTTCCCATCGCCAGGTGCTCGACGAGCTCAACGACAAGCTGGCCGACAAGTACATCTGCAACTTCTCAGTGTTCCAGAGCCTGCCGGACACCTGGGCGATCGATCAGGTGCTGCCGATCATTCCGCTGCACCGTCTGGATGAAGAGCCGCTGCGTCGTGCCGTGCTGCAAGACCTGACCTGCGACTCCGACGGCAAGATCAATCAGTACGTCGACGAGCAGAGCATCGAGACCAGCCTGCCGGTTCACTCGTTGAACGAGGGTGAGGATTACTTGCTGGGCGTGTTCCTGGTCGGTGCGTATCAGGAGATTCTGGGCGACATGCACAACCTGTTCGGTGACACTGATTCGGTGAACATCTACCAGAATCAGGATGGCAGTGCGTATTCGGCCGGGATCGAAACCCACGACACCATCGAAGACATGCTGCGTTACGTGCACTTGTCGCCGGAAGAGCTGATGACCCATTATCGGGACAAAGTCGCCAGCGCCAAGATCACCCCGCGTGAACGCACCCAGTTTCTGGATGCCTTGCGTCTGGGCCTGACGCGGTCGTCCTACCTGTCGTCGTGATGATGCAGGCAATCTGAAAAAAACGGGCCCCGGTGGCCCGTTTTCTTCGTTTGCAATGCCAGTCGGCGAAGATCAAACGTCACCCTGCATGCAAGACCTCCTCCAGCGTTTTATGAGAATGAACCATGATCAAACTGGCGCTCAAAGCGGCGTTCACCGCCTGGCTGATGACCTTGCTGATGGCATGCTCGCCGTTGAAGGTGCTCAACGCGTTTACCCCGAGCGACACCTTCAGCAGAACGTCTGACCTGGCGTACGGTCCGGACCCGCGCAATAAACTCGATATCTACACGCCCAGAGATGCAGTGCCGGACGCGCCGGTCGTCGTGTTCTTTTATGGCGGCAGCTGGACCAGCGGATCGCGGGGCGACTACGCGTTCGTCGGGGAGGCGCTCGCGTCCCGTGGCATCGTTGCCGTGCTCGCCGATTACCGGTTGTACCCGCAAGTGCATTATCAGGAGCTGCTGCGGGACAGCGCCCAGGCAGTGGCCTGGACCCACGCGCACATTCGTCAGTTCGGCGGTGATCCGGCAAAGTTGTATGTAATGGGCCACAGTGCCGGGGCTTACAACGCGGCTATGCTGGCGCTGGACCCACAATGGCTGGCCGGAGCGGGCACGACGCCTTCCATCATCAAGGGCTGGATCGGTCTGGCCGGACCCTATGATTTCCTGCCCATCGAAGACGCGGAGGTGAAGCCGGTGTTTTACTTCCCGAATTCGCCACCCGACTCCCAGCCGATCAATCATGTCAGCGCAGCTTCACCGCCGGCGCTGCTGCTCGCTTCCGCCGACGACACGGAGGTAAACCCGCAACGCAACACGGGGGGCATGGCCAGTCGTTTGCGCGCTCAGGGCGTGTCAGTGCGTGAGCTGTATTTCTCTCGCACCAGCCACCGCACGCTGGTGGGTGCATTGGCCAGGCCGTTACGCAGCCTGGCGCCTGTGCTGGAGGAAGTTGTGGCGTTCATCCACGCCCAGGATCAGGCACAGGTGTCGAGGGTTTCGGTCAACCGTTGAACCAGGCGCCGCTGCGGTTGAGCTTCAACGCCAGATACCCCAGCGTCAGCGCTCGCACCGCCATGAACAGCAAAAACACCAGCCACAACCCGTGGTTGCCGAACCCGCTTGCCAGCCAGGCAAACGGTGCGGTGACCAGGGCCGTGACGACCATTGCGTTGCGCATCTCGCGGGCACGGGTGGCGCCGATGAACAGGCCATCGAGCAAATAACTCCAGACCGCGACAAAGGGCAGCACGGCGAGATAGGGCAGATAAACGAAAGCGATCTCGCGCACTGCGGTGATGTCGGTCTGCAGCTCGATGAACAGGTGCCCGCCCAGCAGAAACAGCACCACGAACGCGACGCTGCAAATCAGCGACCAGCCCCCGGAGACATTCAGCGAGCGCCGCAAGGCGTCGCGGTCCCGTGCGCCGATGGCGTGTCCGCAGAGCGCTTCGACAGCGTGAGCCAGGCCGTCCAGCGCGTGGGCCATCAGCAACAGCCCATTAAGCAGCAGCGCATTGGCGGCGACGGTGGCATCGCCCAGTCGAGCGCCTTGCACGGTGATCAAAAAGAACACCGATTGCAGGATCAGGCTGCGAATGAAGATATCGCGATTGACCGTGAGCAGCGGCCGCCAGCTCTGCCAGCGCTTTAGCGCGGACACGGCCAGCTGTCCCGGATAGGCGCGCAGGCCTTTGTGGGTGAGGGCGAGCCCGATGAGGGCGCCGGTCCATTCGGCGATGACCGACGCACGCGCGCTGCCGACCACGCCCCAGTCCAGGCCCATAACGAACCACAGATTCAGCGCGATGTTGACCAGGTTGGTGGTCAGCAGAATCGCCAGCGGCGCGCGAGCGTTTTGCAGCCCGAGGAACCAGCCCACCAGCGCGTAGCTCGCCAGCGCTGCCGGTAAGCCGAACAAGCGGGTATGGAAGAAGTCGCGGGTCAGGTCGTTGAGGTCGTCCGAGGGCTGCATCATTTCCAGCGCCAGGTGCTGGAACGGCAGGCCGATCAGTCCCAGCAGCACCGAAAACCCCATCGCCAGCAGCAGGCCCTGCAACAGCACCTGGCGCAGCGCAGCGCCGTCATTGCGCCCGGCGGCCTGGGCGGCAAAACCGGTCGTGCCCATGCGCAGAAAACCCATCGCCCAGGCAAGAAAGCTGTACAGCGTGCCGCCGACCGCCACAGCGCCGAGCTGGTGAGCGTGGGGCAGGTGACCGATGACCGTGCTGTCCACCAGTGAAACCAGCGGCACGGAGATATTCGACAGGATCATCGGTGCGGCCAGCGCCCACACCTGCCGATGGGTCGCGCGCTGGCGCCAGTCGTTGAAGAAGTTGGACATGAAGGCTCCCGGGCAAGCGCGCGAGTGTAGCGATGACGACGCCTGAATGCAGGACTTCTGTATGTCGTTGTCCTGTTACTGCGCGATCTCTGGACGAAGAATCGCCTATAGATTTCGCGCCCAACCGGGATCCATCGCCCACCGCAAAACCACTGTAGGAGCGCGCTTGCCCGCGAAAGCGTCAGTACATCCGCTGCATCTCTATCGGTAGTGAAAATGCCTTCGCGAGCAAGGTGGAGCGCCACCCCGGTCACTCCTACAGTTGATCGTGGCAGACAGACAAAGCGCGTTTGCTGCAGCCACCGTTGCGTTTCCCCTTGAGAACAAACGCACAAACCCGCGGTCCATCTGCGCGCCGCGCTTTACGATTGCCAAAGCGGTGCTATAACTTCTGCTCCCTCATCGCTGCCGTCCAAATGAGTGCCTCATGCTAAACAAAGGATTGTTCCTGGCCTGCGCGCTGGTACTGCTCAGTGCCTGCGATTCCTCTTCGTCCGACAAGCCCGCGCCTGTCCCCGCTCCACCTGCTGCGGCAGTTGTGCAACCGGGCCCCGCCGATGCCAAGCCCAAGCCTGCGGTGGATATTCCCGCGCTGAGCAAGCGGTACGCCGGGCGCGAGTTGACGGTGGTGGACGTCTCCGAAGTTCAGCTCGATGGCGCCAGCACGCTGTCGTTGAGCTTCTCGGTGCCCTTGAACCCTGATCAGAAGTTCGCTGAAAAAGTGCACCTGGTCGACAGCAAGGACGGCAAGGTCGATGGCGCCTGGGAGCTGTCGGACAACCTCATGGAGCTGCGCCTTCGTCACCTCGAACCCAAGCGCAAGCTGGTGCTGACCATTGACCCGGGTTTGGCGGCGGTGAACAACAACACCCTGGCGGCAGAGTATTCCGCGCGGCTGGAAACGGCTGATCTGCAAGCGACGGTGGGCTTCGCCAGTCGCGGCAGTCTGCTGCCAACCCGGCTCGCTGAGGGGCTGCCGGTCATTGCCCTCAACGTCGATAAAGTTGACGTCGAATTCTTTCGCATCAAGCCTGAGTCGCTGCCTGCGTTTCTGGGCTCGTGGGAAGGCTCCTCAAGCCTTGAGAGTTACCAGTCCAAAGAACTGCTGCCCCTGGCTGATCTGGTCTACAGCGGCCGTTTCGACCTGAACCCTGCGCGCAACACCCGCGAGACCGTGCTGCTGCCGATCTCCGGCCTCAAACCGCTGCAACAGCCGGGCGTTTATCTCGCCGTGATGCGCGCTTCGGGGACCTACAACTACACGCAACCGGCCACGCTGTTCACCCTCAGCGACATTGGTCTGTCGGCGCACCGTTACGCCAATCGCCTGGACGTGTTCACCCAGGCACTGGAAGGCGGCAAAGCCCTGAGTGGCGTTGACGTCGAGCTGTATGACGAGAAAGGCCGTGTGATCGGCCAGGGCAAGACCGACAACGCCGGCCACGCCGAGCTGCCGTTGCCGGCCAAGGCTCAGGTGCTGCTGGCCCATCAAGGCGAGCAGACCAGCATGCTGCGCCTGAACAGCGCCGCTTTGGATCTGGCGGAATTCGACATCACTGGCCCCAAGGCCCATCCGCTGCAATTCTTTATCTTTGGCCCGCGCGACCTCTATCGTCCGGGAGAAGTGGTGCTGCTCAATGGCTTGCTGCGTGACAGCGACGGCAAGAGCGTGAAACCTCAGCCGATCACCGTGGAAGTGCGTCGTCCGGATGAGCAGGTCAGTCGCAAGTTCGTGTGGGACGCTGACGCCACCGGGCTCTATCAATATCAGTTGCAGCTGTCGGAAGAAGCGCCGACAGGTCGCTGGCAACTGGTGTTTGATCTGGGAGACGGCAAGCCGCAGCTGTATGAATTTCAGGTCGAGGACTTCCTGCCGGAGCGGATGGCGCTGGAGCTCAAGGGCAGCGACACCCCGCTGGCCCCTGATGCGGCGTTCGATGTGGCGATCACCGGTCGATACCTCTACGGTGCGCCGGCGTCGGGCAATCGCCTGAACGGTCAGCTGTATGTGCGTCCTCTGCGTGAAGCGGTTCCCGGTCTGCCCGGTTATCAGTTTGGTTCGGTGACCGAGGAAGACCTCAAGCAGGACCTGGAGATCGAAGACAGCACGCTGGATGCTGACGGCAAGCTTGACTTGAGTATCGACAGCCAGTGGGCCAAGGCCCGTTCGCCGCTGGAGCTGGTGTTGCAGGCCAGTTTGCAGGAGTCGGGTGGACGTCCGATCACACGGCGACTGACCCAGCCGGTCTGGCCAGCTGACGCAATGCCAGGCCTGCGTGGTTTGTTCGATGGCGAAGCCACCGACGGCGACGGCCCGGTTGAGTTCGAAGTGCTGATGGCCGACGCCCAGGGCCACAAACTGGCCGCCGACAACCTCAAGGTGCGGCTGGTCCGCGAGCGCCGCGATTACTACTGGAACTACTCCGACAGCGATGGCTGGAGCTATCACTTCAACGAGAAGTTTCTCAACCTGTCCGAAGAAACCCTCAGCGTGAAGAAAGACTCGACTGCGAAAATCAGCTTCCCGGTCGAGTGGGGCCCGTATCGCGTCGAAGTCGAGGATCCAGCCACCGGCCTGATCAGCAGCGTGCGTTTCTGGGCCGGTTACCGCTGGCAGGACAACGCCGAAGGCGGCGCCGTGCGTCCCGATCAGGTCAAGCTGGCGCTGGACAAACCGGCCTATGCCGATGGCGACACCGCAAAAGTGACGGTCACGCCACCGTCGGCGGGTAAGGGCTATCTGTTGGTGGAGTCCAGCGAAGGGCCGCTGTGGTGGCAAGAGATCGATGTGCCCGCTGAAGGCAAAACCTACGACATCCCGATGGACAAGAAATGGGCGCGTCATGACCTCTATGTCAGCGCGCTGGTGATTCGTCCGGGTGAGCGCAAAGCCAACGTCACGCCGAAACGCGCCGTGGGCGTGCTGCACCTGCCGCTGGATCGTTCGCAGCGCAAGTTGGCGCTGACCTTCACGGCACCCGAGAAGATGCGGCCCAAGCAGCCGCTCAAACTGAAGGTCAATGCGAAGAACGCCGACGGCACGATACCGAAGAGCGTGCATGTGCTGGTCGCCGCAGTGGACGTGGGCATTCTCAATATCACCGAATACGCCACGCCCGATCCGTTCGCGGCGATGTTCGGGCGCAAGGAATACGGCGCCGATCAACTGGACATCTACGGGCAGTTGATCGAGGCCGGCCGTAATCGTCTCGCCAGTCTGGCCTTCGGGGGCGATGCGGCACTGGCCAAGGGTGGCAAGCGCCCGGAAACCAGTGTCACCATCGTCGCCCTGCAAAGCGCGCCCGTGACCCTGAACGAGCAGGGCGACGCGGAAGTCAGCGTCGACATCCCGGATTTCAACGGTGAGCTGCGCATCATGGCCCAAGCCTGGACCGACGAGCGCTACGGCATGGCCGAAGCCAAAACCGTTGTCGCGGCGCCGCTGATTGCCGAGCTGTCGGCACCCCGATTCCTGGCGGGTGGCGACCAGACCAAGGTGGCGCTGGACCTGTCGAACCTTTCCGGTAAAGCGCAGAAGCTCAATGTGCAAGTGGTTGCTGAAGGGCAGTTGAGTCTTGCAGACGGCGACGGCGCGAAAGCCGTCAGCCTGAATCAGGGGCAACGCACCACGCTGCAGATTCCGGTCAAGGCGCTGGGCGGCTTCGGTCAGGGCGTGATTCGGGTCACGGTCAACGGCCTGGATCTGCCGGGCGAAAACCTGCCGGCCTTCAGTCGCGAGTGGACCATCGGCGTGCGCCCTGCGTACCCGGCGATGCTCAAGCAATATCGCGCGGTGTTGAAGGATCAGGCGTGGAGCCTGCCGGAGGGCGCCCTTGAGGCCTTCGAGCCGGCTGGGCGCGAGGCGCTGCTGTCGGTGTCGAGCCGTCCGCCGCTGAACCTCGGCGAACAGATTCGCGCGCTCAAAGCCTATCCCTACGGTTGCCTGGAGCAGACCACCAGCGGCTTGTACCCGTCGCTGTACGCCGACGCCGCCACGCTCAAGCGTCTGGGCCTCCAAGGTGAATCCGATGCCGACCGCAAGCGCAAGATCGAGCTGGGCATCGAGCGACTGATCGGTATGCAGCGCTACAACGGCAGCTTCGGCCTGTGGGCGGCGGACGGCGAAGAGGAATACTGGCTGACCGCGTACGTCACCGACTTCCTGCTGCGCGCTCGCGATCAAGGGTTTGCCGTGCCACCGGACGCGCTGAAGAAAGCCAATGAGCGGCTATTGCGTTACTTGCAGGAGCGCAATCAGATCGAGGTCAATTACAGCGAAAACGCCGACCACACCCGCTTTGCCGTACAGGCCTACGCCGGTCTGGTGTTGTCGCGCAGTCAGCAGGCGCCGCTGGGTGCACTGCGCAGCTTGTTTGACCGCCGCAGTGATGCGCGCTCGGGCCTGCCGCTGGTGCAGTTGTCCATCGCGCTGGAAAAAATGGGCGACAAACCCCGCGCGGATCAAGCGTTGCTTGCAGGACTAGCGGCCGGTCGCAAGGCCAACGACTGGCTCGCCGATTACGGCAGCCCGTTGCGTGATCAGGCGTTGATTCTGTCGTTGCTGGAAGAAAACAAACTCGCACCGGAGAAGGTCGAGGAGCGGCTGTTTGCGCTGGCTGATCAGGTCGCGGCGAACCGCTATCTGTCGACCCAGGAGCGCAATTCGCTGTTCCTTGCCGGTCGCGATCTGCTCGGCAAGCCCGAGGCCAAATGGGCGGCGACGCTGACCAGCGGTAGCAACAATCGCGAGCTGAGCAACGACCAGCCAGGCGTCAAACTCGACAGCTCAGTGCTGGCCGCGCCGTTGACGGTGCAGAACACCGGCGGCGACACGCTGTATCAGCAGATGACGATTTCCGGTTATCCCTCCCAGCCGCCTGCGGCCGGGGGCGAGAACCTGTCCATCAGTCGCGACTACCTGGGCATGGACGGCGCGGCGCTGAACCTCAATGGGCTGAAGAGCGGCGAACTGGTGTTGGTGCATCTTGAGATCAAGGCCAAGGAACGCGTGCCGGATGCGTTGGTGGTGGACCTGCTGCCGGCCGGTCTGGAGATCGAAAACCAGAATCTGGCGCAGAGTTCGGCCAGTCTCGAAGACGCCAGCGAGTCGGTGAAGCAATGGCGCGAATCGATGGAAAACGCCGGCGTGAAGCATCAGGAATTCCGCGGCGATCGCTATGTGGCTGCGGTGGACCTTGAGGGCTTCAACACGGTGCACCTGCTGTATCTGGCGCGGGCTGTGACGCCGGGCGTGTACCGCGTGCCGCCGCCGCAAGTTGAGTCGATGTATCGACCGAACTGGCAGGCATTGGGCGAAGCGCCGGCGCAATTGGTGGTGAAAGGCAAGAAGTAGGGATTACGCTGATGATCGCTCCCACGCTCTGCGTGGTAGCAGCCTTTACTGACGCTTTGCGTCAGGTGACGCTAGGGGACGACGCTAGGGGACTGATTTATTTACAACGCTCCACCGTAAATTAATCTGTCCCCGGTTCCTGACGTATCAATGAATAATCCAGCTCAACAGCCATAGCCCCAGAAACAGCCAGATGATCCCCATGATGATCGAGGCGCGCATGAAGGCGCGGATCGCTGAATACAGCAGCATCAACCCGACAATCAGGGCCACGATGCTGACGATTGAAGTGTCCATGCCCAGCGTGCGCGACAGGCCGTCAACGAAATTGCCGCCCGCGTGAGTGAACATGTTGAACAACCAGCTTAAGCCGTCGACGACGAAGCGGATCACGGCGCCAATCACTTGGCCGAGCCATTCGAAAACGCTTTCTACCTGCATATCTGCTTCCTGATGAGGGACGTGGACCAAAAACGGCACTGCTCGCTTTGGCTGTCGATTGTCCGGGCGAGTTCCCTGTCGGGTAAAGGCTTTCTGTGAAGATCACTCGATTATCGCTGCGACAGATCCGCTCGGGGATATGGGAGCGGGCCTGTTTGCGAATGGGGCGACGCTGTGCTCGCGCTGTCGCCTGGCTCATCGGCAGCCTGCTAATCATGTGTCTGCTGCTCTGGCTCGCCGACCGGATCTGGCCACTGCCCTTGCCCAAGGACGATCTGGCGCGCGTGGTGCTCGCCGAAGACGGCACGCCGTTGTGGCGATTCGCCGATGCCAATGGCGTCTGGCGCTACCCGGTGACGGTCGATCAGGTGTCGCCTTATTACCTCGAAGCGCTGCTGACCTACGAGGACCGCTGGTTCTATCAACATCCCGGCGTGAACCCCATGGCGCTGGCGCGCGCGGCCTGGCAAAACCTCAGCGGTGGCCATGTGGTGTCCGGCGGCAGCACCCTGTCGATGCAGGTGGCCCGCTTGCTCGATCCACACTCGCGCACACTGGCTGGCAAGCTTCGACAGCTGTGGCGAACCGCGCAGCTGGAATGGCACCTGTCCAAACAGGACATTCTGGTGCTGTACCTCAATCGCGCGCCGTTTGGCGGCACGTTGCAGGGCGTCGCCGCTGCAAGTTGGGCTTATCTCGGCAAGTCCCCGCAGCAACTGACCCATGCAGACGCGGCGCTGCTGGCCGTGCTGCCCCAGGCGCCGAGTCGTCTGCGTCCTGATCGCCACGCGCAACGCGCCCAGGCGGCGCGGGACAAAGTGTTGCGGCGTCTGGCCGAGTTCGGCACCTGGCCGCAGGGTGCCGTTGACGAAGCGCTGGAAGAACCGCTGCTGCTCGCGCCGCGTCAGGAACCGAGCCTGGCGCCCTTGCTCGCCCGGCGTCTGAACCGCCCCAACAGCCCGCCGTTGATCCACACCACCCTGGACGCCGGCCTGCAGCGTCGTCTCGAAGACCTGCTGCTGGGCTGGCGCGCGCGTCTGCCCGAGCGCACGTCGGCCGCGATTCTGGTGGTGGAAGCGCAGAACATGGCCGTGCGCGCCTACGTCGGCTCGGTGGACATCGGTGACGCTAAGCGTTTTGGTCATGTGGACATGGTCAGCGCGCTGCGTTCGCCCGGCTCGACGCTCAAACCCTTTCTCTACGGCAAGGCCATCGACGCCGGGCTGATCCATTCGGAGTCGTTGCTGCAGGACGTGCCCCGGCGCTATGGCGATTACCGGCCGGGTAATTTCTCGTCGGGTTTTAACGGTGCGGTGGCGGCCAGCTCGGCGCTGTCGATGTCGCTGAATCTGCCAGCGGTGCAACTGCTGGAAGTCTATGGCCCGAAACGCTTCGCAGCGGAGCTGCGCAACGGCGGCGTGCCGCTGACCTTGCCGCCCCTGGCTGAACCCAATCTGGCGTTGATCCTGGGCGGTGCAGGCAGTCGGCTGGAGGATCTGGTCGGTGGCTACAGCGCGTTTGCGCGGGGCGGGCGCAGTGCGGACATTCGCTTGCAGCCCGATGACCGTCTGCGTGACCGACCGATGATGTCGCCCGGCGCGGCGTGGATCATTCGGCGGATTCTCAGCGGCCAATCCCGGCCTGACCTCGATCCCCACGCCGAGCTTGTGCAGCGCCCGCAACTGGCCTGGAAAACCGGCACCAGTTACGGCTTTCGTGATGCCTGGTCGATTGGCGTGGGGCCGAGGTTTCTGATTGGCGTGTGGATTGGCCGGCCGGACGGGACGCCGGTGCCGGGGCAGTTCGGCTTGGCGTCGGCAGCGCCGCTGATGCTGCAGGTTCACGACCTGCTGGTGAACCGCGACGCCCAGCGCAACATCCTGCCGCCCGTGTTGCCGGTGCCGCTCAACGTAGGCGTTGCTGCCATCTGCTGGCCTCTGGGGCAGCCGATGAGCAAGAGCGACCCGAACTGCCGTCGCCAACGTTTCGCCTGGACCCTCGACGGCACGACGCCGCCGACCTTGCAGGCGACCGATCAGC
Source organism: Pseudomonas graminis (assembly GCF_900111735.1). Classification (GTDB taxonomy): domain Bacteria; phylum Pseudomonadota; class Gammaproteobacteria; order Pseudomonadales; family Pseudomonadaceae; genus Aquipseudomonas; species Aquipseudomonas graminis. The sequence goes on from NZ_FOHW01000018.1 coordinate 64,482, forward strand.
CGCTGGGGTTGGGGCTCACGGAGAAAGTCTGGCTGAACGACAAAGGCCTGCGCGTCGCGGCAAGTTGTCCAAAGGCTCAGCCAAAAGAGATCGCCCTCTGGCCGGCGCCCCTTGAACCCTGGCTGCCGAAGAGCGAACGGCGCGAGGCGCGTTTGCCGGACATCGATTCGTCATGCCCGCCCCAGGGATTGAGCCTGGCGCCGCCGTTGTCCGTGGTGGGGGTGCGAGAGGGCGATCAATTGCGCTTGCCGGCCGGCAGTCAGCAGCTGTTGCGGCTTACGCTGTCGGCGCTGGGCGGGAGTGGCCGACGCTGGTGGTTCATCGACGGCACGCCGGTGGGCGACACCGCCAGTCAGGACAGCTACACCCACACCTTCACGCGTTTGGGGCGCTACCAACTGAGCGTGCTGGATGAAAGCGGGCAGACTGCTCGGGTGGAATTCAGTGTGGTGGATTGAAACGTAGAGGCCCGTGCGTGAGACCCATGGTCAGAGGTGGCGCCGATCCACTGTAGGAGCCGGCTTGCTCGCGAATTGGTCGGTACATCCACTCAATTTTCGGCGGTTGAAATGCCTTCTTCGCGAGCAAGCTCACTCCTACATGGACCTCACAGGCTGACGGCCGGATCAACCCTCAACGCGGCGGGTACTGCTGCAGGATGTTCTGCACCGTCTGGCGCAGGGCCTGCTCGCGCGCAGCAGGGTTGGCGTTGCCGTCGCTGACCATCTGCTCGGTGCTGCCACGCCACACCAGCTTGCCGTCCTTGCCGTCGAGCATGTCGATCTGCAGGGTCGAGACTTTGTAATCGACGTTGCGCGTCTCGGTGCCGATCGGGCCGCCCCAGTAGCCGCCCCACGGATTGCCCCAATAACCGCCAGCGCCGCCGTAATTGGTAGTGACCGTTTGCTGGCGGTTTTCAACGATCAGCCACGCCTGCAGTTGCACGTCCGCTTTCACGCCGGGCGCTGCCATGCGCAGGCCGCGCTGCTCCAGTTGCTCGCCGACCGCCTGGCGAATGCGCTGTTCGGTCAGGTCACTTTTGATGCGCGGATCGTTGGGCTGATATTGCAAACCAGGCTCCTTCCACGCCCATGACCGGTAGGCGCCGAAATCGCGCTGGGCGTCGAAGTCGCGATTGACCCGATCGGTCTGGCAGGCGCCGAGCAGCAGGGCGACACAAAGGACAGCAATGCGGCGGTACATGGGATTTCTCCAGCGTGTAAAAAAACGCCAAGGGGCGTGAAATCAGGACGGCGGGTAAGCCGTCAGGGCTTGTTGTACGGCCTGGCGCAGGGCTTTGGCGCGCGTCGACTGATCGCCGCCGCTGGCGGTTTCGGCGCTCGCGCTCCACACCGGCTGGCCGCTGCGGGCATCGAACAGACTGATGCGCACTACAATCACCTGTTCTTGATACGTGCGCACGACCGGCACGCTGGCATAGCCGCCGTAACCGTTGCGGTAGCCGTTACCACCGTAATAGCCCACCCCTGAACCGCCGTAGTACGGGTCGTAATAGTCATCGCGCACCTGACGAATCCGGGTCTCTGCATGGGCGTCAGCGGCCACGCGCAGGTCAGCCGCCTGGGGGTTCTGTGAAGGCCGCAGACCGCGCTGATCCAGCCCGTTGCTGACGGCTTCGGCCAGTTGAGCCGAGTCTGCCCAGAGGGTGCCCGGCGGCAACTGGCCGTTGAGCCAGGCCCAGTTGCGATAGCGGCCATAATCGCGCGGCGCCGCAGGGTAAGCGCTCATGTCGATGGCATTGGCAGCGTGAGGCGGCGCCGGTGGAATGGCCGCAGACACAGCGCGGTAAGGATTGGGGCTCTGGCAGGCGGCGAGGCCCAGGCAGAGGGAAAGCAAAGCGAGACGGCGTTTCATGAGGGTCTCCGCAGCGTGCGTTAAGCAGCGAGTAAACCAGCGTCTGTTATAAGGGGCGGCACATCCAGTGCAGGTAGCGTCCCAGCCCGGCGAAGGCCGGGTGGCGACGATGGGCCAGCTCCATTTCCAGCAGGTCCGCAAGGTCGGCTTTGGCCTGGAACTCGACCGGCATGTAATCGTGAAAAACCCGAATGCCACTCTGGGTTTCGACTCGCCACAGGGAGCCAAGTTGCGCCGCCAGTTCGCGGGGATCAAGCGGCTCTTGGGGCGTCAGGCTCTGTTTTTCGCCGGCCAGGGTGTTCTTGCGCATTTTGCGGAAGTGGCCTTTGAGCAGGTTGCGGTAAATCAGTGCGTCGCGGTTGTAGAACGCCAATGACAGCCAGCCGTCGGGCTCGGTCAACTGATGCAGGACCGGAAGAATCGTGAACGGCTCGTCCAGCCACTCCAGCACTGCATGGCAGATCACCAGGTCATAACGCTCGGTCAGAATATCGGGCAGTGCTTGCCACGGCGCCTGAATGAAGTTCGCCGTCTGCCCCGCGTCGGTAAAGCGCTGACGTGCGCCTTCGAGCATGGGGGCGGCGGGTTCGGCCAGCGTCACATCATGCCCGCGCTCGGCCAGCCACAGCGACATGTGCCCAAGCCCGGCGCCGATGTCCAGCACGCGCAACGGACGGTCCGGCAGGCTTTCGATAAGGTCAGCCTGTAGCACCGCCAACCGGATCGCCCCCTTGGCGCCGCCGTAGATTTTTTCAGCGAAGCGCGTCGCCATTTGATCGAAATGACGGTCGCTCATTGGCTGAACCGCCGTTCGCCGTCGGCCAGTTTCGCGCGCACCACTTCATTCATGTCCAGGCCCAGCTCGCTGCACAGCAGCAGCAGGTAAAGCACGATGTCCCCGACCTCCTGACCGGCATGGGCCAGCTCGTCCGCCGGTAACTGACGGGACTGATCCTCGGTCTTCCACTGGAAGATCTCCACCAGCTCAGCCATTTCCACACTGGCGGCCATGGCCAGGTTTTTCGGGCTGTGAAATTGCCGCCAGTCGTTGTTATCGCGGATGCGATGCAGGCGTTGGGTGAGTTCGTCGAGGTTCATGGGGGTCTCCTGAAGGTGCGTAGCTTCAGGGGGATAGGCGATTGACGCAAGGGGGCGCGATGCTCCGGGACGCAGGTTTAATACCCGCTACGGCGGTGCGCCGATTCCCGGCTAAAGCCGGTCCCACTAAACAGCCTGCGTTCCCGACCTCACTGACACGCCTCACGCTCTTAGTGGGACCGGCTTTAGCCGGGAAGGCGTCAGATGTCACAGCGCAAAACTACGGGCGCACGATAGGCGCAGCCATCACTCCGTGGCAGGCCGCCAGCTCCCCAGCATATGCACGATCCCTTCCGCGCCTTCCAGCTTGAACTGCCCATGGGACCCCGCCGCGCTGGCAGACAACGTCACCCCGCTCGGCAGCCGCACCGGCTTTTGAAACTCCACCGAAATTTCCACATTCGACGCCGGCAGATGATCTTCAAGCGCTGCCAAGGCACGGCTTTTTATCCACAACCCGTGGGCAATCGCCTTGGGAAAACCGAACAGTTTGGCGCTGCTGTCACTGAGGTGAATCGGGTTGTAGTCGCCACTGACCTTGGCGTACTGACGACCAATGTCCGAAGGCGCTGACCACGTCGCCAGCTCCGTCATCGGCAGCGGCGCCGGTTCGTAATCGCCTTCGATCTCGCCGTCCACGTGAACGTCACGGCACAGCATCGTGCTCTCTTCTTCCCACAGCAGGCCCAACGCGTCTTCGACCTGGGTGATCACGCTGAACGTCGCGCCCTTTGCATGGGGTTTGAGCTGGCCAACGTGCACGCTGACCTGCACCTTGATCACGCTGCCGAGGGGCCGACGAATGCTGATCCGGTTGTGCAAGTGGACCAGGCCGAGGAGCGGGAAGGGGAAATCCTTGTCGGTAAGCAGTTTCATCTGCAGCGGGAAGGCCAGCACATGGGGATAGGTCGGCGGCAGCAGACTGCCCGGCACAAAGCCGCAGACGTGGGCGAACGCTTTAACCTTGTCCGGATCCACTGACATCCAGCACCGCAGCCCTTGATCCGGTAGTTTTGTGCCGCTGACCTTGCGCCGCAACGCCGCTTGCATGAACAGGCCGGGCAGGGCCGGGGGCGTGTCCAGATACCGCCAGTGCGCACTCATCGAGGTTCTCCTGTGGTCATGCTGCAGATCAGGCACGCACCGGATCGACGGGGCGGCTATTCAATCCATCCGTGACTCAACTCAGGCTCAGGCGCCGAGCACGCTCTGGCCGCACACGCGAAGCACCTGGCCGCTCATTGCGCCGGAACCCGGTTGACCCAGCCAGGCCACCGCTTCGGCCACGTCCTGCGGCTGACCGCCCTGGCCCAACGAGCTCATGCGTCTGCCCGCTTCACGCAAGGCAAATGGCATATGCGCCGTCATGCTCGTTTCGATAAAACCCGGCGCCACGGCGTTGATGCTGATGCCCCGCGCTTTGAGGGTCGGCGCCATCGCCCGGGCATAGCCGATCAGCCCGGCCTTGCTCGTGGTGTAGTTGGTTTGCCCGCGATTGCCCGCCAGCCCGCTGATCGACGCCAGCAGAATCACGCTGCCATTCTCGCGCAGCACGCCGCTGTCGATTAGCGCCTGGGTCAGCACCTGCGGTGCGTTGAGATTCACGTCCAGCACCGAGTCCCAGAAGTCCGCCGGCATATTCGCCAGCGTCTTGTCCCGGGTGATGCCGGCGTTGTGCACGACGATATCCAGGCCGCCGGGCAAGTGTTCAATCAACTGAGCGGCAGCGTCCGGTGCGCAGATGTCCAGGACCAGCGCCTGCCCACCAAGACGCGCCGCCAGCGCATCGAGATCGGATTTGGCCTGGGGCACATCCAGCAACACCACCTCCGCACCGTCGCGAGCCAGGGTTTCCGCGATGGCCGCGCCGATGCCTCGGGCTGCCCCTGTCACCAGCGCTTTACGTCCTGCCAACGGGCGGGTCCAGTCCTGAACCTGCTGCCCGCAGGCACTCAGGCGAACGACCTGACCAGAGATGAACGCACTCTTCGGCGACAGGAAGAATCGCAGCGCGCCTTCGAGCTGATCTTCCGCGCCGTCCTCTACTTGCAGCAGTTGAACCGTGCCACCGTTACGCATTTCCTTGGCCAGGGAGCGGCTGAAACCTTCGATGGCCTGCTGGGTGCTGGCGGCCAGCGGATCAGTTTGAGCATCCGGCGCGCGGGCAAGAATGACGACGTGGGCGCTGTTGTCCAGATGACGCAGGATCGGCTGAAAGAATTCGCGCAACTGACTCAGTTCGGAGGTGCGCAGCAGCGCGCTGGCGTCGAACACCACGGCCTTGATCTTCGCGCTCTGCTCGGCAGTCCAGGGGTGAGCGCCAGTGACTTCGCCGCCAGCACTAAGGAGCACGTCGGTCAGGCGCGGCGCAAAGTTGCTGACCCGCTCGGCCAGCGGCCCTGTGCTCAGCAACAGCGCACCCTCCACCGGACGCAACCGACCCGCCTGCCAGCGCTCCAGACGTGCGGGAGCAGGCAAACCGACGGCGCCGACCAGCTTGCGGCCGAGGTCGGAGTTGACGAAGTCAATGTAGCGATCGGATGCCATGGAACACTCTCCTTGCGTCTGGGTTCAAATCAGTGGACCGCGTGGTTGGGTAATAGGTCCTACGCTGTCAGGCAGCGCTTCTAAAACGATAGACGCATTCAGGGCAGGGAGATTTTGATGATTCAGACACGACGCGTGGCCATTGTCGGCGGCAATCGCATTCCGTTCGCACGCTCCAACGGCGCGTATGCCACCGCCAGCAATCAGGACATGCTGACCGCTGCGCTGGAAGGTCTGATCGAGCGCTTCAACCTGCATGGGCTGCGCATGGGCGAAGTCGCTGCCGGCGCGGTGCTCAAGCACTCCCGTGATTTCAACCTCACCCGTGAGTGCGTGCTCGGCTCAAGGCTGTCGCCGCAAACGCCGGCCTACGACATTCAACAAGCCTGCGGCACCGGTCTCGAAGCGGCGCTGCTGGTGGCGAACAAGATCGCCCTCGGCCAGATCGAGTGCGGCATTGCCGGCGGCGTCGACACCACCTCCGACTCGCCCATCGGCGTGAACGAAGACCTGCGGCAGATCCTGTTGCAGGTCAATCGCAGCAAGACAACGGCCGACAAACTTAAGGCGCTGATGCAATTGCGCCTGCATAACCTCAAGCCAGAGCTGCCGCGTAACGGCGAACCGCGCACCGGTTTGTCGATGGGTCAGCACTGCGAACTGATGGCGCAAACCTGGGGCATCCCCCGCGAGGCCCAGGACCAACTGACGCTGGAAAGTCATCAAAAAATGGCCGCTGCGTATGCGCAAGGCTGGCAGGACGACCTGCTCACGCCATTCCTCGGCCTGACCCGCGACAACAACCTGCGCACTGATGCGAGCCTGGAAAAACTTGCCTCGCTCAAGCCCGCCTACGAGCGCAGCGCAAAAGGCACGCTGACGGCGGGCAACTCGACGCCACTGACTGACGGCGCGTCGCTGGTGTTGCTCGCCAGCGAAGACTGGGCGCGGGAGCGTGGGTTGCCGGTTCTGGCCTACTGGCGGGATGGCGAGGCCGCCGCCGTGGATTTCGTGCGCGGCCACGAAGGCCTGCTCATGGCCCCGGTCTACGCCGTCCCTCGCCTGCTGGCGCGCAACGGCCTCACGCTGCAAGACTTCGACTACTACGAAATCCACGAGGCGTTCGCCGCCCAGGTGCTGTGCACGTTGAAGGCGTGGGAAGATCCGGAATATTGCAAAACGAGGTTGGGGTTGGACGCACCGTTGGGCTCTATTGACCGCAACAAGCTCAATGTCAAAGGCAGCTCCCTGGCGGCGGGGCATCCTTTTGCCGCAACCGGTGGCCGCATCGTCGCCAACCTGGCCAAATTGTTAAGCGTGTCGGGGCAGGGCCGCGGACTCATCTCCCTATGCGCGGCGGGCGGTCAGGGCGTTACGGCGATACTTGAGCGCTGAGTGGGTGAGCAGATGGCTGCTTCGGTTATAGGCTATCTCCCTGCGATCCAGATCGATGTCTGTCGTGGTTAATACGGTTGTCAGGACGCCTGTAGTGGATGAGTCGGTTCAGTTTCGGTCTAGCCAGCACCCACCTCAAGCGTCAGCAGGCATTGGTCAATCCAGAGGGAACCGTATGCACCGCTCAGAAAATCAATAGAAGTGATATTGCCCTGTGTAAAAGTCACTGTCTGCCAATCAGCCAACCTCTTAATCACCTTGTCCTCAATCTGACCGTTGCCATAATGACAACGCCATGTCCCGTCGTTCTGATACAAAAAAGATAGGGTGATGGCCCGCAAGGGCTCGCTCATTTTTAGAGTCGCCGATAAGGTGATCCCTAAGATGCGAGTATGTTCACCTTGTTCAGATATGAGGAATTCATGTCCTTTAGCAGTTGAAAAATCGATGTGGTCGGTGATGAATCTGAATCCATAGGTGCCCAAGGCATAATTCTTGAAGTCTTGCACAACGTCTATATTGCTCGTTTGCGAAATGCTGTAAGGAAGTGAGGTTTCATCTACTTTAGCCCTAAGTTCGTGATTTCCCTTCGCAAGAGTGAGTTGACAGGTCCATGTACCATCGATGGAGTCAACTGATGTGATGACTTTGTCGTTATCGCTAATTTCGACAGAAGTGGTGTGAGTGTCTAGAGGCTTCATTTTTCATTCCTGATTTTATCCGGTTTAGGCATTATTGTTGGTATGTTCATTGAGCATTTCCGTATACGGTTAAGGTGCGTCGCTCCAGAAAGCATCAGGGTACTTAGCAGGAAAACAGACTCGGCCTGTGTCGTGGTTGTGCTCGCTGCCTTAGCGCTTCGAAGTTATTAACAGAAATGCCGCGGGCGAGATGAGTCGCTACGTTCAAGTCTTTCATTTTTGGGAAGGTGGGCTTCGGGATAGTTAGCTAAATTCGAAGTTGTCTACTACCTCCCAGTGGTTAGTCTTTACTTTGAGTTCTATCAAGCCTATGGGAGTAGCATGGGTGAACTCAATTTTATCTTCGTGGATGGGGTCGTTGATCTCGCCGAGAAAATAATGGTCTTTGTCATAATAGGTCACAAGGAGAACTCCGGTATCCGGAATTCGCGAAAAAGTAACGGATTTTGCAGGTGATTTTGGAACTATTTCGACTGTGGCTCCGTTGCCGATGTGGAGGCTGTTGCGGTCTGCTGGGGCTGCTGGGTAAAGTGCAATTTTCGCCTGCCCCTTTCTTAATGTGATCTCGGTCAAAGATTTGGGGCCTATTATGGAGGTATCGATTATAAGCTTGCCAACGGGTATGTCTTCGAAGTCTTCCTTAATGGGTAGCTCCGACGCGCCTCCTACGACAGTATACGTTTCTGATGTGTTACCGCCGGCTCGCGCGGTGAAACTATGAATGCCTTCACTGAAGGGAGACACAGTGTAAGTCCAGGAGCCGTTTGCCTCTGTGGGTGCAGTGCCTATAAGTTTTTCTCCTTCGAGAATTTCTACTTCGACGGAGCGGGCTTCATGAGTTGACATTCGCAAGTCCTTTTGATGGTTAGTTTCAGGTGTTCTGTCTCTTTATAGATCCGCGCTTCGTTTCTCGCAAATTCTGCTCAGACCCATTGGCGATAAACGCGCTCATGGCTATCGCGGTTAAGAAACCGGCGAGCTCAAGTGCATTCGTGAGCTCACAAGCACGCGGGTTAGTGGCAGGCCGCATTGATGACCCGCGTAAGTGTGTGCGAATCCTCCTGGATTTCCTGAACTCGCATGAGGCAAACAGTCGATTAATCTGCAGCGAAGGCGCGCCCCGTTCTAAATAAACTCAATCCCCGACTCCACGCTCAATTCGGCTTCCGCCACTGGCAAAAGTCTGGAACAGGCGCGTAGACTTCTGCCTCCCGACACATGGCACGCATATGCCGAACAACGGACACCGCCCATCGCGCAACGCCGAAACTCGGCGCTTGATTCCAACGCTGACCGACTTGCCTCGCCCGCTATACGCCAGAGCGGAAAGCCTGAGCGCGGGCTCGTGGACCCCGACGCATCGCCACGACTGGGTGCAGTTTTCCTACGCCATCAGTGGTGTGCTTGGGGTCCATACCCCGCACGGCAGTTTCTTTGCGCCGCCGCAGTGGGGCGTCTGGATTCCTGCCGGGCTCGATCATGAAGTCGTCACGTCAACTCGTGCCGAGATGCGCAGCCTCTACGTGCGCAAGGAAGACTGCACCTGGTCGCCGGACCGCTGCCGGGTGCTTGAAGTCACGCCACTCGCCAGGGAGTTGATAAAGACGTTCTGCCAGCTGCCGGCAGATTACCCGGAGGTCGATAGCGCCGAGTCTCGTCTCGTTCAGGTACTGCTCGATCAATTGGCGAATTTGCCCGAGGTGGGTTTCTCGCTCCCACTGCCTCGTCATCCACGCTTGCTGGGACTGTGTGGTGAACTGATCGAAGCGCCGGATCAAGCGGTTACCCTTTATGACTGGGCGGCGCGTTTGAATATGTCGGAAAAAACCCTGACGCGATTGTTTCAGCGCGAAACCGGCTTGAGCTTCCGGAGCTGGCGGCAGAGGGCGCGCCTGCTCTCGTCACTCAATGCGCTGGAGGAAGGGGTGAGCGTGACGAGCACCGCGCTTAACTGCGGTTACGATTCGACGTCGGCTTTTATCGCTGCTTTCAAAGGGCTTTTCGGGAGGACCCCTGGCGAGCTGTTTCGCGGACCATGAGCGAAGATTGTCTAGTCGGGTTATTGCCGCTCTTCGATAAACACTGCCATACAGACGACAGCGGGTCGGAATTATGCGTCGGCACGAATGCTGCTTGGCCATGTGGCGGGGATGTCGTGAGACAACTGGCATACGGTCAATCGAGCTGACCCCCCTACTCGCTGGCAGAAGATTGCCGTATAACGAGCAACAATCGCGTGTTTGGCAACGAAGGACCCCCAATAAAAGCTGATGAAGACTCCTAAACGCATTGAACCCCTGATCGAAGACGGTCTGGTGGACGAGGTGCTGCGCCCGCTTATGAGCGGTAAAGAGGCAGCTGTTTATGTGGTGCGCTGCGGCAAAGAGCTACGCTGCGCGAAGGTTTACAAGGAGGCAAACAAACGAAGTTTCCGCCAGGCTGCGGAGTATCAGGAGGGCCGCAAGGTCCGCAATAGCCGTGATGCCCGCGCCATGGCGAAGGGCTCTAAGTTTGGACGCAAAGAAACCGAGGACGCCTGGCAGAACGCCGAGGTCGCGGCGTTGTTCCGACTCGCGAGCGCGGGTGTCAGGGTTCCCAAACCGTTCGACTTCCTCGAAGGCGTGCTGCTGATGGAGATGATTTGTGACGAATACGGAGACGCGGCGCCGCGCCTGAACGACGTCACGCTGGAGCCGGATCAGGCACGGGAATATCACGCGTTCCTGATCCAGCAAATCGTCCTGATGTTGTGTACCGGTCTGGTGCACGGTGACCTGTCGGAGTTCAACGTGCTGTTGACGCCGACCGGGCCTGTCATCATCGACCTGCCGCAAGCGGTGGACGCGGCGGGCAACAATCACGCATTCAGCATGCTGGAGCGCGACGTCGGCAACATGGCTTCGTACTTCGGTCGTTTCGCACCTGAACTGAAGCAGACGCGCTACGCCCGCGAGATGTGGTCGTATTTTGAGGCAGGCACGTTGTCGCCGGCGACCGTCCTGACCGGGGTATTCGCTGATCCGGATGAGATTGCCGACGTCGGCAGTGTCTTGCGTGAGATCGAAGCGGCGCGGCTGGATGAAGACCGTCGCCAGGCGGGGCGTGCGGCGGACGATGCGCCGCCGGGGAAAACCGAAGAACCGCCGCCGCCCTGGATGCAATAATCGACAAAGAAAAACCCGGCTCAGGCCGGGTTTTTTCGTTGGCGGCTAGTAATTCAAATCCGCTTTCTTCAAATACATCCCGTTGGGCCCGGACGCGATGCGGTATTTCAAAACATCACCCGCATTGATGTGCAGGCGCGTGTTGTTCTGCGCTTCAATGCCCGGCGAGCAGCCCGGCGTCTGGCCCGGCAGCACACGCAAGCGCACCGACAGGTCGCCGGCTGGCAAGTTGAATGAGCGTGACTCTTCCTGATACAGGCGCCCGACCAGTTGGTCCTGCATGAAAATCCCTATTTCGCAGGAGGTGGAGACCTCCAGGCGCTCGCGGGAAATGATCAGCACGCCATAGTCCTGATCGGCATGAGCCCAGGATGCGCACGCCAACAGGCCGGCGAAACCTGCAATACGAATGGCTGACCAGCGCATGGCTGATTCTCCTGATATGACGGTTGTAGGCGCACTCTGGCGCAGAGCGCAGATGAATACCAGCCCGGCAGATCCCTCGGAAACTTGACCTTGCCCCGACGGGAAGGTCTTAGATGGCGTTATCACACGTTTTCGATGAGAACAGGAGGCAGCACATGCAGGTATTCAAGGTTCAAGGCATGACCTGCGCACATTGCGTGCGCGCCGTCACCACCGCCATTCAGGGTGAAGACCCGGCGGCAGATGTGCAGGTTGATCTCGACAAGGGTGAAGTGAAGGTCCAGAGCCTGCTTGACGCCAAGCAGGTGGTGGGATTAATCGAAGAAGAAGGCTATACCGCAACAGCAGCCTGACGCAGTTCTTGTAGGAGCGCGCTTGCCCGCGAATTGCGGTTTGTCATTCCCTGGTCATGTGTCTGGAAAAACGCATTCGCGGGCAAGCGCGCTCCTACCGTCCTGCACAGCTCAATAGTGATACCACTTCAGCTCCAGCATCACTTCATTCACCGGCGAGGTCAGTTGGCTGAAGTCCCGCTGCGCACTGAGCCGCAGCCCGAGGTTGCGCGACAGTTCCCATTGCTGATTGAGGCTGATGTTGCGCCGCACTTCACCGTTGGTGAAGTAATCGCCCTTGGTTTCCAGACTGAAATTACCCAGTGGATTGCGCCACAGCACACCGGTGTTGAACCCCGCGGCTGGCGAAACCAGGGCAGAGAAATCGTTGTTGTGCTCAATCCGCACCGTTCCCATGGCGAAGCCCAGCACGTCGTCCCCAAGCTTCCACGTGCCGCCGGCGCCGCCGTTGACCTGGCTGACCAGGTTCTCGTCGCCGTGCTTGCCCAGTACGCGCTCAAGGCCGCCCGCCACTTGCCATGACCACGGCTGCAGCAGCTCGTTGCGCGGTGTGAGCGAGCGTATTGTCGCCAGATCGAGCCGCTGCACTTGCCAACGATTGTCTTCGTATTGGCGCAGCTTGAGCTGGAGGATTTCGATCTGCGCGCCCAGCGGGAAGCCGTACGCGTTGTCGTTCAAATCGTGGTACGCCATGCGCAGGCCGTATTCGGCAAACGCCTTGTCATCCCGCGTCCCCGCACCCAGTTGCCAAGTGCGCGACTCATGCCCGTCTTCCGGCAGTCCCGGCCGCTCAATCTCCAGCGCAGGTGGCGGATTGGTGCTGATCGCGCGCAGCAGTTCATAGCTGCGTTGAGCGCTTGTAGGGTCACGCTCCTGGCCATTGGCGCGATACCGCTCCAGCCTGTAGGCCGCGTCCTGAATCAACGCGCGACGCTCCTTAGGCAGGGCGATGTAATCGGCACTCTGCATTTGCTTCTGGTCCGCACTGACTTTCAACACCCATTGCTGCTCGTCGTGATTCAACGGCTCGGCGCGGCTCAGCAGCTCGCGCTCCCGGGAAGGGCGATAGTCGATCTTCTCGACAAGTCCTGCTTCTTTCACAGCACGAACGGTGTCCGTGGGAATGGCTGTCAGACGAAACTGCGGCGTCAGGTCCAAGCTCGGGCGAGCCACCTGGAGCAGCTCCAGCAAACGGTAGGAGCAGTTTTCGTCGAAGAAGAAATAGCCGAAGCGAATCTGTTTGAGTTCCCACACGTGCTCGACCATGCGCCGGGTTTCTTCCGGCGTCAGATTGAGGCGGTATTCCCACAGATCACGATTCTCGAGACTACGGTACTCGGACAGTTTTTCCTGATACGGCACCAGCGCGAACAGACCGGGGTAGCCGCCCGCCAGGCCTTTCCAGGCATACAAGATGCTGTTGTCGGAACCCTCGATGTAGGCGCCGAAATTGATCGCGTAGCTGAGCAAGGCGGTCTTGTTGGTCTGCACGTCCGCTTGATCGATGCGCAGCAGCGTGTGACCGAACATGGAGGACGGGCTGTTGAGGTACGCCGCCGGGAAAATCAGCACCGTGCTGTCCGGGGCCACATCGGAAAACCACTTTTTGAATTCTTTGCAGTCGACTGCAGGCAAATCGGTCAGCTTCAATTCGTCACGCAAAAAACGCGTGCGGGACGGATAGACGCATTGCGGATGGGCGTTTTCCTGACCTTGGGCGAGAGGACGGTAGATCGCCTCAAGGGTCGCGGCCAGCTCGGCTTTGGGATCATGGGCGCCGTTCTGGGCAAGGAAGAACTTCGGGTCATCGACATAGCTGCGCCAGCCACCCAGCTTGCCGGCTTCGTAGTGACCGATGGAGATCCAGAACCTGGAATTGGCCAGTTGCTGCAAACGATCATTGTCGACGTGAGGCGCGGCGTACAGCGGGGCGCAGACACAGAGCACCAGCCAGGCAAGGCGTTTGATCATAGAGTGGCAACTAGTCAGAAGTGGGCAGGGCGGAGAACCTGCCTTCCGGGGAGGAAGGCAGGCGGCACGACTTTAGGCTTGGGTCGCGTATTTAGCCAGAGTCGGATCGTTCTTCAGGATGTCGATGGTGTTGGTGTGAACGTCTTCAGCAGTGGCGTCGGCCTTGGTGAAGATCTGCTGATAGTGCTCGTGGGTGACTGCGGCGAAATGCGCACGGTCTTCCGGTGCAACGCCCAACACGACCGCGTACGTGGTCAGTGCTTCGCCTTGGCCCATGGCCATGTCCTTGGAAAGCTCATCCATCATGCCGTTCATGGCAATCCAGGATTTGCCGCCGTAAGTCAGCGCGCTGTTGGTGGAGCAACCGTTAGTGCCCGAGGTCATGCCGAAGGTGGCGTTACCCGAAGTACCGTTGGTGGTGGAAGCGAGGAAGTGAGCGGGAGTACCGCGTTGACCTTCAAACAGCATGTTGCCCCAACCGCAGTCCGGACCGCCAGGAGCTTGAGCCATGGCGTTGATGGACACAGCGGCGAAGAGAGTACCAAGAAGAATCCGTTTCATAGCTTTAGTCTCTGTTGTTTCAACCAAGGGTCGGATTCCTGGCCGGAAGTGCGCCAGGGCGAACCGGCTATTTAAATTGTTGCCGGTCGCGCAACTTGGAGTTTAGGCACGATATGAACGTTCCGTCAGTAATTACAGATTGTTGCGTGTAATCCGCTTCCGCCGGGTGTGTAGGTCGCTTCCTCATACGGAAAAGCGATCAGGCGGTTCATGCCTTGCCAGTGCGGTGCGGCGAGCGCCAGAATGCGCCCATCTGCCCCGCCTGATGTAAGGATGTCCGATGCCCGATTCTGTTGCTGCCAGCTTGCGACTTGCGCCCGAAGCGCTGACCCGTCCCTTTTCCGCTGAACAGTTCAGCTTCACGACAACCAACGATCTGGAACCCTTTCGCGGCGTGCTCGGTCAGGAACGAGCGGTCGAAGCCCTGCAATTCGGCGTCGCCATGCCGCGCCCCGGCTACAACGTGTTCGTCATGGGCGAGCCCGGCACCGGCCGTTTTTCCTTCGTCAAACGCTACCTTAAGGCCGAAGCCAAGCGCATGCAGACGCCGTCGGACTGGGTCTACGTCAACAATTTCGACGACGCCCGTGAGCCGCGCGCACTGGAACTGCCACCCGGCAGCGCCAGCGCTTTCATTGCCGACATCAACGGACTGATCGACAACCTGCTGTCGACGTTTCCTGCGGTGTTCGAGCATCCGTCCTACCAGCAAAAAAAGAGTTCGATCGATCGCGCTTTCAATCAGCGCTACGACCGCGCCCTCGATGTTATCGAGCGTCTTGCGCTGGAAAAGGACATCGCGCTGTACCGCGATAACACCAACATCGCGTTCACCCCGATGCTCGAAGGCAAGGCACTGGACGAGGCCGAGTTTTCGCAGTTGCCGGAAGCCGAGCGCGAGCGTTTTCATACCGATATTTCGACGCTGGAAGAGCGGTTGAATGAAGAACTCGCCAGCCTGCCGCAGTGGAAGCGCGAGTCCAACAACCAGATGCGTGAGCTCAATGAAGAGACCATCATCCTCGCGCTTCAGCCGCTGCTGGCACCGTTGTCCGAGCAGTACGCCGAAAACGCCGCGGTGTGCGCTTACTTTCAGGCGGTGCAGGTCAACCTGCTCAAAACCGTGGTCGAGCAACTGGTCGACGACAGTAAAACCGATGCCCAGGCGCGCAAGCTGCTCGAAGAGCAATACTGCCCAAGCCTGATGGTCGGCCACTCTGTCAGCGGTGGCGCGCCGGTGGTGTTCGAGCCGCACCCGACCTACGACAACCTCTTTGGCCGCATCGAATACAGCACCGATCAGGGCGCGCTTTACACCACGTTCCGGCAAATGCGGCCTGGGGCATTTCACCGGGCCAACGGCGGTTTCCTGGTGCTTGAAGCCGAGAAAATGCTCAGCGAGCCGTTCGTGTGGGACGCCCTCAAGCGCTCCCTGCAATCGCGCAAGCTGAAGATGGAAGCACCACTGGGTGAACTGGGCCGTCTTGCCACCGTGACCCTGACCCCGCAGACCATCCCGCTGCAGGTCAAAGTCATCATCATTGGCGCGCGGTCGCTGTACTACACGCTGCAGGACCTCGATCCGGACTTCCAGGAGATGTTCCGGGTGCTGGTGGATTTCGACGAAGACATTCCTATGGTCGACGAGAGCCTGGAGCAATTCGCCCAGTTGCTCAAAACCCGCACCTCGGAGGAGGGCATGGCGCCCCTGACGGCGGATGCGGTGGCGCGCCTTGCCACCTACAGCGCGCGTCTCGCCGAGCACCAGGGGCGCTTGTCGGCGCGTATTGGCGATCTGTTTCAACTGGTCAGCGAAGCGGACTTCATCCGCAGCGTGGCCGGGGACGAACGCACCGACGCCGGGCACATCGAGCGCGCTTTGAAAGCCAAGGCCACCCGCACCGGTCGCGTTTCCGCCCGCATTCTCGACGACATGCTCGCTGGCATCATCCTGATCGACACCCATGGCGCGGCAGTCGGCAAGTGCAACGGCCTGACGGTACTGGAAGTGGGGGATTCCGCGTTCGGTGTGCCGGCGCGCATTTCGGCGACGGTCTACCCGGGCGGCAGCGGTATTGTCGACATCGAGCGTGAGGTCAATCTTGGCCAGCCGATCCACTCCAAAGGCGTGATGATCCTCACCGGTTATCTGGGCAGCCGTTATGCCCAGGAATTCCCGCTGGCCATTTCCGCGAGCATCGCGCTGGAACAGTCCTACGGCTACGTCGATGGCGACAGCGCTTCCCTCGGCGAGGTCTGCACGCTGATTTCCGCACTCTCGAAAACCCCGCTCAAGCAGTGCTTCGCTATCACCGGTTCGATCAACCAGTTCGGCGAGGTTCAGGCGGTCGGCGGCGTCAACGAGAAGATCGAAGGCTTCTTCCGACTCTGCGAAGCCCGAGGTCTGACCGGTGACCAAGGCGCGATCATTCCCCATGCCAACGTCGCCACGCTGATGCTCGACGAGCGCGTGCTACAAGCCGTGCGCGCCGGGCAGTTCCATGTGTACGCCGTGCGTCAGGTGGACGAGGCGCTCAGCCTGTTGGTGGGCATGCCGGTCGGTGAAGCGGATGAAGACGGTCAATTCCCCGATGATTCAGTCAACGGCAGGGTGGTGGACCGCCTGCGCGACATCGCTGAAATGCTCAGCGACGACGACCTCAAAGAGCTCGAAAAGGAGGCGCCACAATTACAGCCCGAGCTGAAAAGCTAGGCCTTTGACGTCAATGAAACGGGGCGCTTGATGGCAAAATGACCATTCGGCGCCCTTTTCGTTTTCGCGCTTTTCCAACGGGGTATTTGTTCGATATTGTCGGGTTGCAGCAGTTGTCAAAGGGACTGACGCGTTTCCCTCGTTATGCGAAGGAGATGAATACTGCAATCAATAAGGAGCTCGCCATGCCGCGCAGCCTCTGCCTTACTCGCCAATGCCTGGGTCTGGTGACCCGAATCGAATGTGTCGTTCGCCCGCTGTCAGGCGATAAAGGAATGTGGACCTTGTTGTTCGCCGCCGGGATGTCTGGCGAGCAGCCCTCCGCACTGAAGGCTCAGGGGCCTTTTCATGGACCGGTTGCTGCCGAATCGGTGCTTGATGCCATTGCTGAAAGCCTGGTGTTGCATGGCTATCAAGCGGCAGAGGAAATCCCGATCTGGGGGCTTCACCTGCAGGGGGAGCTGCGAAGAATCAACAGCGACGCCGCCCAGAGTCAGCGCACTTCTCCGGCCAGCTGACCCTGCGTTTCGACGAGTCTCGCGTTTGTTGTCTGCAGTCTGCACATGCGGATTCGTCGAGCGTTCCCTAAGCCTGATCTCGCGTTATTGTTTCAACTCTTTTCGCGGTGGGTTGTGCTAATCGGCCTTCCCCCTATACTCGCGGGCTTTTAAATTATCTGTGAGCTTCAATGGAACGTTTTATCGAAAATGCCATGTACGCATCGCGCTGGTTGCTGGCGCCGATCTACTTTGGTTTGTCTCTGGGGCTTCTGGCGCTGGCGCTGAAGTTTTTCCAGGAAATCTTCCACATCATCCCCAATGTCTTCGCTCTGGCTGAGTCGGACCTGATCCTGGTGCTGTTGTCATTGATTGACATGGCCCTGGTCGGCGGTTTGCTGGTGATGGTGATGATCTCCGGCTACGAGAACTTCGTGTCCCAGCTGGATATCGACGAAGGCAAGGAAAAGCTCAACTGGCTGGGCAAGATGGACTCTTCGTCGCTGAAGATGAAAGTCGCCGCGTCCATCGTCGCGATTTCGTCCATTCACCTGTTGCGGGTGTTCATGGACGCCAAGAACATAGAGCCGCAATACCTGATGTGGTACGTAATCATCCACATGACCTTCGTGGTCTCGGCCTTCGCGATGGGCTATCTGGACAAGCTGACCAAGCACTGAGTGCCTGCGTTTGTGGCGGCGCGGCGATAGCAGCGTTCTGAGCAAATATGACCAGTGGCACTGCTGGTCCCTTGCGCTCAGGCCAGGGTCAGCGAGACTTGGGGTTCGCTCATTCAGCCAGTGATCACGAGGCTTAGCCATGAACTTGCAGGAACTCAACTCACACGCCGGCGCAGGCCGCATCGACGAACTCAACCTCATCTCCATCGAAGGCGGCATCTACCTGCTGGAAGCACGGATGCAGGGCGTCGCACACCGTCTCGTCGACACCCATAACAAGGCGTTGCACCTGCGTTCCGTCGAGCACGCGCGCGAGCTCTTGCAGTCGGTGCCGCCTTTGCCGTTCAGTCTGGTTCACGCCGTGGTTCACGATGAGATGTGCGGCGTACACGATGACCTGGATCAGAACGTCAAGATTCCCCTGTCCATTCGCTCGGCCTGGTAGAGGTTACGGGTATTACGCTTTGTGCTAGGCTGCCCGGCCTTTAAATACGGGCGCCCGAGGGCGCTCTTCAGCGGAGCAGTGTCATGTCCGAAGTCAATCTGTCCACCGACGAAACCCGCGTCAGCTACGGTATTGGTCGTCAGTTGGGCGACCAACTGCGTGACAACCCGCCACCGGGTGTCGACCTCGACGCCATTCTGGCCGGCCTGACCGACGCTTTTGCCGGCAAACCGAGCCGTGTTGGCCAGGAAGAAATGGGCGCGAGCTTCAAAGTCATTCGCGAAATCATGCAAGCCGAAGCAGCCGCAAAGGCTGAAGCAGCGGCTGGCGCCGGGAAGGAATACCTGACCGAGAACGCCAAGCGTGATGGCGTGACCACTCTGGCCTCCGGTCTGCAATATGAAGTGGTTACTGCGGGCGAAGGCGCTCAGCCGACCCGCGAAAGCAACGTGCGCACGCATTACCACGGCATGCTGATCGACGGCACTGTGTTTGACAGCTCCTACGATCGTGGCGAGCCAGCTGAATTTCCGGTTGGCGGCGTGATTCCAGGCTGGACCGAAGCCCTTCAACTGATGAAGGCCGGCAGCAAATGGCGTCTGTATGTTCCTAGCGAACTGGCGTACGGCGCTCAGGGCGTTGGCAGCATTCCGCCGCACAGCGTTCTGGTCTTCGACGTCGAGCTGCTGGACGTTCTGTAAGATTCTGTAGCGACCGCTTCACGCTCGACAGATGCCGAGTCAGCCCCGCGCTGGCTCGGCATTGTCGTTTTTGCTGTTCCCATCAATGCAGCTCATTGGCCGGACGCAACGCCCGCGCATAGCAGAACAGAAACAAACTTCGCACCATCTCCTTTTGAACACCGGGTTCGCTGGAACTCAGGCTGATGACATCCAGATCCCCCTGATCCCGCAATTCGTCAAGCGCCTCTTCCTCCAGCACCGCGCACACTTTCCCCGTCTCGCGATCGAGGATGCGCAGGTAGGGCTGTGGCCGATCAAGCCAGGCATCAATCAGATAGGTCATGTGATTCTCCTTGAGTGTTTCAATGAGAATAATTCCTATCTTAGGAATAGCAAGGATCTATTTGAGATTAATTCTCATCGGCTGCTTGGAGATCAGTGGGCGGCCCTGAATCGCGCGCAACAAAAAGCCCGTCATGTGGACGGGCTTTCAGCGGAGCAGGGCAGGGCAGCGGTCAGTGTGTGCGAGCGACCGCAAATTCGCTCAGCTCCACCAGTGCGTCGCGATAGACGCTCGGCGGCAGTACATCCAGACAGGCAATGGCGCGAGCGATGTAGTCGCGCGCCAGTTGTGCGGTGTACTCGAGGGCCCCTGATTTTTCCACGGCATCGCGAATGCTTTCGAGATCTTCCAGGCCACCTTTCTGAATGGCCTGACGAACCAGCGCGGCTTGTTCAGGCGTACCTTCGCGCATGGTGTAGATCAGTGGCAGAGTAGGCTTGCCTTCAGCGAGGTCGTCGCCGACGTTCTTGCCAAGGGTTTCCGCATCGCCGCGATAGTCCAGCAAGTCGTCGACCAGCTGGAAAGCGACACCCAGATGATCACCGAAGGTGCGCAGCGCTTCGCTTTGCTCCGGGCCAGCGTTGGCCAGGGCTGCGGCGCTGTGGGTAGACGCTTCGAAGAGCATCGCGGTTTTGCCGCGGATGACTTCCATGTAGGTTTCTTCGGTGGTGCTGGCGTCGCGCACTTTTGACAGCTGCAGGACTTCACCTTCCGCAATGATCCGGGTGGCCTTCGACAGGATCTGCATCACCTGCATCGAGCCCAGTTCAACCATCATCTCGAACGAGCGCGAATACAGAAAATCTCCTACCAGCACGCTGGGTGCGTTGCCCCACATCGCGTTGGCGGTCGAGCGGCCGCGGCGCATGCCGGACATGTCGACCACGTCGTCGTGGAGCAGAGTGGCGGTGTGCAGGAATTCGATGGTCGCCGCCAAAAGGCGCAGGTCATCACCGCCAGAACCCAGCGCTTTGCCGCACAACAGAACGAGCAACGGACGCAGGCGTTTACCGCCGGCAGAAGTGATGTAGTCGCCGATTTTGGAGACCAGCGGCACGCGCGATGTCAGCTGCTTCTTGATAATGTGGTCGACGGCTGTAAAGTCGTCCGCCACAGCGGTGTAGAAGGCTTGGGGTTGCATCAGCGAGACGTGCTCCAGAAGGGTTGCGCGGCATGCTAGGTTGCAGGCCCCACCCTGTCAAGGCGTGACATAACGCAGCTTGCAAGGCGTTGATCGCTTGCGTACAATCGCGCACCCTAACTTCCTGGGCAGCACCTGCCTTACGCAATTGCATGTCGGCCTTCCAGCCTTGTGCAGCCATGCCAGCCAATACCTCTTCCTATAAAGAGCTGGGTGAGCAGGATTATCGGAGATACACCATGTCTTATGCAGTAATCGTTACTGGCGGCAAGCAATACAAGGTCGCCCCAGGTGAATACCTGAAGATTGAGAAACTGGAAATCGCTACCGGCGAATCCGTTACCTTTGATCGCGTTCTGTTGGTTGCCAATGGCGACGACGTGAACATCGGCGCTCCAGTTGTTGCAGGCGCTACCGTTGTGGCTGAAGTGATCTCCCAAGGTCGTCACGATAAAGTCCGCATCATCAAGTTCCGTCGTCGTAAGCACCACATGAAGCGTATGGGCCACCGCCAGTGGTACACCGAGATCAAAATCACCGGTATTCAGGCTTAATTTCAGCCTAATCCTCACTAGGAGAATTGACTCATGGCACACAAAAAAGCTGGTGGTAGTACCCGTAACGGTCGCGACTCAGAAGCCAAACGCCTTGGCGTGAAGATGTATGGCGGCCAGGTTATCGTTCCGGGCAACATCATCGTGCGTCAGCGCGGCACCCAATTCCACGCTGGTTACGGCGTTGGCATGGGCAAAGATCACACCCTGTTCGCTAAAGTCGAAGGCGTGATCAAGTTCCAGGTTAAAGGCGCCTTCGGTCGTCGCTATGTAAGCATCGTGCCAAAGACTGAAGTCGCGGCATAATCTTGCGTTCAGGGGGTTTGAGGGCCTGACCTTCACACCTCCTGAGCTGAAAAGCCCTGTCGATGACAGGGCTTTTTCGTTTGTAGAAGGTCCTGTTTCTGGTGAGTCTCTTGCAAAGCTGTTTGTGTGGGCCGTTGTGGTGTGAAGTCGCTGGTTTTTGATCGGTATCGCAACGCTCATCTTTGCAAGAGCCTTATGAATCTATGTTGTTTGCTCGTCTTTGTGACGGGAGGCGTGCGCTATGAAATTTGTTGATGAAGTATCCATTCGAGTAAAGGCCGGTGATGGCGGTAACGGTTGCATGAGCTTCCGTCGCGAAAAATTCATCGAGAACGGTGGTCCCAACGGTGGTGATGGTGGTGACGGCGGCTCGATCTACATGATCGCCGACGAAAACCTCAACACCCTGGTCGACTACCGGTACACCCGCCACTTCGACGCCGAGCGCGGTTCGAACGGCGGCAGCACCGACTGCACCGGTCGCAAGGGTGAGGAGCTGGTGTTGCGTGTGCCGGTTGGCACCACCGTGATCGACGCTGGTACCCAGGAAGTCATCGGTGACCTGACCAAAGCCGGTCAGCGTCTGCTGGTGGCCCATGGCGGCTGGCACGGTCTGGGTAACACGCGTTTCAAGTCCAGTACCAACCGGGCACCGCGTCAGACCACGCCGGGCAAGCCGGGTGAGCAGCGTGACCTCAAGCTTGAGCTGAAAGTGCTGGCTGACGTCGGTCTGCTCGGGTTGCCGAATGCTGGCAAGAGCACGTTCATTCGTTCGGTGTCCGCTGCCAAGCCAAAGGTTGCTGATTACCCGTTCACCACGCTCGTGCCGAACCTGGGTGTCGTCAGCGTCGATCGCTGGAAAAGCTTCGTCGTCGCCGATATTCCCGGCCTGATCGAAGGCGCTTCCCACGGTGCGGGCCTGGGGATTCGTTTCCTCAAGCACCTGGCGCGTACGCGTCTGTTGCTGCATCTCGTCGACATGGCGCCGCTGGATGAAAGCAGTGCGCCGGATGCCGCTGAGGTCATCGTCACCGAGCTGTTCAAGTTCAGTCCTGCGCTGGCCGACCGTGATCGCTGGCTGGTGCTGAACAAGTGCGACCAGATCCTCGAAGAAGAGCATGAGGCCCGCAAGCAGGAGATCATTGATCGCCTGGAGTGGACCGGCCCTGTCTACGTGATCTCGGCCATCGCCAAAGAAGGCACCGATCGCCTGACCCACGACATCATGCGCTATCTCGAAGATCGCGCTGATCGTCTGGCCAATGACCCGGCGTACGCCGCTGAGCTGGCTGAGCTGGATCAACGCATCGAAGACGAAGCTCGCGCTCAGTTGCAGGCGCTGGATGATCAGCGTGCCCTGCGCCGTAGCGGCGTGAAGAGCGTGCATGACATCGGCGATGATGATTGGGATGAGGAAGACGTGGAAGACGAAGATGGTCCGGAAATCATTTACGTCCGCGACTGATCGACTGAAGTAAACTACGACGCCGCTCTTGAAGCGGCGTTTTGGTATCTAGAATTCGGACTCTCTGGCTTAAGGTTGAAAGATCATGCGGAGCAAGGTGACAGGTGCCCAGCGTTGGGTGGTGAAGATCGGAAGTGCGCTGCTCACAGCGGACGGCAAAGGTCTGGATCGCAACGCGATGGGTGTTTGGGTCGAGCAGATGGTGGCCCTGCATGAGGCGGGTGTCGAACTGGTCCTGGTGTCGTCCGGCGCGGTAGCGGCCGGCATGAGCCGTCTGGGCTGGACTGCGCGACCGAGTGCCATGCATGAGCTTCAGGCCGCTGCGGCAATCGGTCAGATGGGTCTGGTGCAGGCGTGGGAGTCCAGTTTCGCCGAGCATCAGCGGCACACCGCGCAGATTCTTCTCACCCACGACGATCTGTCCGACCGCAAGCGCTACCTGAACGCCCGCAGCACGTTGCGTACTTTGGTTGAGCTGGGAGTCATCCCTGTCATCAACGAAAACGACACCGTCGTCACCGACGAGATCCGTTTCGGCGACAACGACACGCTGGCGGCGTTGGTGGCCAACCTGGTTGAAGCTGATTTGTTGGTCATTCTGACTGACCGTGACGGCATGTTCGACGCCGATCCTCGCAATAATCCCGAGGCGCAGCTCATTTATGAAGCGCGCGCCGATGACCCCGCCCTTGATGCAGTGGCTGGCGGCACCGGCGGTGCGCTGGGTCGTGGTGGCATGCAGACCAAGTTGCGTGCTGCACGACTCGCCGCCCGTTCCGGTGCACACACCGTCATTGTGGGTGGCCGCATCGAGCGCGTCCTGGCGCGCCTGAAAGCCGGTGAGCGCTTGGGCACGTTGCTGTCTCCTGAGCGCGAAATGCTCGCGGCTCGCAAGCAATGGCTGGCCGGGCACCTGCAAACCCGTGGCACGCTGGTGCTGGACGAGGGCGCGGTGAAAGCGCTGACTCAAAGCCACAAAAGCCTGTTGCCGGTCGGCGTCAAGCTGGTGCAGGGCAGCTTTCGTCGTGGCGAGATGGTGGTGTGCGTGGCGGCTGACGGTCGCGAGATCGCTCGGGGTCTGAGCAATTACAGCGCGCTCGAAGCGCAGAAGATCATAGGCCTGCCCTCTGACGCCATCGTCAAGGAGCTGGGTTACATGGCTGAGCCTGAGCTCGTGCACCGTGACAACCTGATTCTGGTCTGAAGTGCATCATCAAAAAGAAGGAAGCATACATGCGAGTCATGAAAGGGCTGGTAGGCGCGTTGCTGATGTTGCCGTTGCTGGCATCGGCTGAAGAGATCGGCCAGGTATCAACCGTGTTCAAGATGGTGGGTCCGAACGATCGGATCGTGGTCGAAGCATTTGACGACCCCAAAGTCGACGGTGTGACGTGCTATCTGTCTCGCGCGAAAACCGGCGGAGTGAAGGGCGGTCTGGGTTTGGCGGAAGACCGTGCCGAAGCGTCCATCGCTTGCCGGCAGGTCGGGCCCATTCACTTCAAGGAGCAGTTGAAGGACGGCGACGAAGTGTTCAAGGAGCGGACTTCGCTGGTGTTCAAGACCATGCAGGTCGTGCGATTCCTCGACAAGAAGCGCAACACGCTGGTGTACCTCGTCTATAGCGACAAGGTGATCGAGGGCAGCCCGCAGAACGCCGTGACTGCGATTCCGATTCTGCCATGGACGCCTGCGCCGACGCCTTGAAGCTATAGAGGCGAATCGAAGAGAGGCAAATCGAAGGCAATAAAAAACCGACCCTGGGGTCGGTTTTTTAACAAGCGAATCGCTTAGGCTGCAGCAGCAAGGTTCAGAGCCTTGATGTGGCCATTCAGGCGACCTTTATGGCGAGCAGCTTTGTTCTTGTGGATGATGCCTTTATCGGCCATACGGTCGATAACTGGCACAGCCAGAACATAAGCAGCTTGCGCTTTTTCAGCGTCTTTAGCGTCGATGGCTTTAACTACATTCTTGATGTAGGTACGAACCATGGAACGCATGCTGGCGTTGTGGCTGCGACGCTTCTCAGCCTGTTTTGCACGTTTTTTGGCGGAAGGTGTGTTGGCCACCGTCGAGCTCCTCGAAAGACTTGGGAAATAGCTAACAAAATAGGCCGCGAATCATGCCGATGAGTTTGACACTTGTCAAGGGCAGTTGATGCGTTCCGCTGAGTGGTCGCCGTGTGGTGCCGAGGTGATTTCTTTCCGGCGTGCGACCTGTAAACTCGCGGGCTTTGGCTCTGAGCTGTTTTGCGGCGCGGAGTATCGCATATATGGAACGCGCTTTGGCGCTTCCTTTGGTCAGGCGTACAACCTTTCGATGAATCTACTCAAATCGCTTGCCGCCGTTAGCTCTATTACGATGCTTTCGCGGGTGCTGGGCTTTGTCCGCGATACCATCATCGCGCGTGCATTTGGCGCCGGCATGGCCACTGACGCCTTCTTTATCGCTTTCAAGCTGCCCAACCTGCTGCGCCGGATTTTTGCCGAGGGCGCCTTCTCCCAGGCATTCGTGCCCATCCTCGCGGAATACAAAAGCCAGCAGGGCGAAGAGGCGACCCGCACATTTGTCGCGTATGTCACCGGCCTGCTAACCCTCGCCCTGGCGATCGTCACCGTGCTGGGCGTCGTGTTCGCCCCATGGGTCATCTGGGCCACCGCGCCGGGCTTTGCCGATACGCCGGAAAAATTCCAGCTCACCTCGGATCTGCTGCGGGTCACCTTTCCTTATATATTGCTCATCTCGCTGTCGTCGCTGGCCGGCGCGATCCTCAACACGTGGAATCGCTTCTCCGTTCCGGCGTTCGTGCCGACGCTGCTTAATCTGGCGATGATCTTCTTCGCGCTGTTCCTCACGCCGTATTTCCACCCGCCGGTGATGGCGCTGGGCTGGGCGGTGCTGGCGGGCGGGCTGCTGCAGCTTCTTTATCAACTGCCGCACCTGAAAAAGATCGGCATGCTGGTGCTGCCGCGCCTGAACCTGCGCGACACCGGTGTCTGGCGGGTGATGAAGCAGATGCTGCCGGCCATGCTCGGCGTTTCCGTCAGTCAGATTTCGCTGATCATCAACACCATATTCGCCTCGTTCCTTGTGGCCGGATCGGTGTCCTGGATGTACTACGCCGACCGTCTGATGGAGCTGCCTTCCGGTGTGCTGGGCGTTGCGTTGGGGACGATTCTTCTGCCGATTCTCTCGAAAACCTACGCCAGCCGGGATCGCCACGAATACTCGCGTATCCTCGATTGGGGCCTGCGCTTGTGTTTCCTGCTGGTGCTGCCGTGCACCCTGGCGCTCGGGCTGCTCGCCGAGCCGCTGACCGTTTCGCTGTTTCAGTACGGCAAGTTTGACGCCGTAGATGCTGCGATGACCCAGCGTGCACTGGTCGCGTATTCGGTCGGGCTGCTGGGCATTATCGTGATCAAGGTGCTCGCCCCGGGATTCTATGCTCAACAAAATATCCGCACGCCGGTGAAAATCGCGATCTTCACCCTCATAGTGACTCAACTGTTCAACCTGCTTTTCGTCTACGTCATCCACCTTGCACATGCCGGTCTGGCGCTGGCCATCAGTGTCGGAGCGTGCCTGAACGCTTTGCTCTTGTTCTGGCAGCTTCGCAAACAGGACCTGTTTCAGCCGCAGCCGGGGTGGCCTGTGTTTCTAGGCAAGCTGATTGTCGCCGTGGCGGTCATGTCCGCCGTCCTGCTGGGCCTGATGCATGTTATGCCCGCCTGGTCGGACGGTGAGATGCTGCAGCGATTCCTGCGCCTGGGCGTGCTGGTGCTGGCGGGTGTCGTGGCATATTTCGGCACCTTGCTGGTGTTGGGTTTCCGGGTCAGGCATTTCGCTCGCAAGGCGATCCTGTAGGATCAGTCGTCGTTTTCTGCCGGTTAACGTCGATTGTTGTGGTTTGCCCGGATGTGTCGCCTGTCGTAGACGGCGGTGTGTGGTTATAATCGGCCACTTTATGAGCAAGAAGCGCGTTATGCAGCTGGTTCGAGGCCTTCACAATCTGCGCCCGCAGCACCGGGGCTGCGTCGCCACTATTGGCAATTTCGACGGTGTACACCGGGGTCATCAGGCTATCCTGGCGAGACTGCGTGAACGGGCCGTCGAGCTCGGCTTGCCCAGTTGTGTGGTGATCTTCGAACCGCAACCGCGCGAGTTCTTCGCTCCCGAGACGGCCCCGGCCCGTCTGGCCCGACTGCGCGACAAGCTCGACCTGCTGGCTGGCGAGGGTGTTGATCTGGTGCTGTGTCTGGCATTCAACCAGCGCTTCAGCAAGCTCAGTGCATCGGAGTTCGTCGACACCGTGCTGATCGATGGCCTGGGCGTGAAGCATCTGGAGGTCGGCGACGACTTCCGCTTTGGTTGTGACCGAGTGGGCGATTTCGATTTCCTGCAAAAAGTCGGCGCCGAACAGGGCTTCACCGTCGAAGCGGCGCAGACCGTCGAGATCGATGGCGTGCGCGTCAGCAGCACCAAGGTGCGCACAGCGCTGGCCGCCGCAGACTTCACCCTGGCCGAGCATTTGCTGGGCCGCCCGTTCGAAATCTCTGGCCGGGTACTGCATGGTCAGAAGCTGGCGCGTCAGTTGGGTACGCCCACGGCCAACGTGCAACTCAAACGTCGTCGCGTGCCATTGACCGGTGTCTATCTGGTCAGCGCGCAGATTGACGGCAAGGTATGGCCGGGCGTCGCCAACATTGGCGTGCGTCCCAGCGTGGCGGGCGATGGACGTCCCCACCTGGAGATTCACCTTCTGGATTTTACCGGCGATATTTATGGCCGGCGTTTGACGGTGGTATTCCACCAGAAGCTGCGTGATGAGCAGCGCTTTGCCTCCCTTGAGGCGCTCAAGACGGCGATCGATGCGGATGTCGCTGCCGCTCGTGCCCACTGGCACGACCAACCGCTAAACTTTAGAGCCTGAAATGACCGACTACAAAGCCACGCTTAATCTTCCGGACACCGCCTTCCCGATGAAGGCCGGCCTGCCCCAGCGCGAGCCGCAAACTCTGCAGCGCTGGGACAGCATTGGCCTGTACCAGAAGCTGCGCGAAATTGGCAAGGATCGGCCCAAGTTCGTGCTGCACGACGGGCCTCCGTACGCCAACGGCAATATCCACATCGGTCACGCGGTCAACAAGATTCTCAAGGACATGATCGTTCGCTCGAAGACCCTGTCGGGCTTCGACGCGCCTTACGTTCCGGGCTGGGATTGCCACGGTCTGCCGATCGAGCACAAAGTCGAAGTCACACATGGCAAAAACCTGCCTGCGGACAAGACCCGCGAACTGTGCCGTGCCTACGCGGCCGAGCAGATCGAGGGGCAGAAAGCCGAGTTCATTCGTCTGGGCGTACTGGGCGACTGGGCCAACCCGTACCGCACCATGGACTTCGCCAACGAGGCCGGGGAAATCCGTGCGCTGGCTGAAATGGTCAAGAACGGCTTCGTCTTCAAGGGCCTGAAGCCGGTCAACTGGTGTTTCGATTGCGGCTCGGCACTGGCTGAAGCGGAAGTCGAATACCAGGACAAGAAATCGTCCACCATCGACGTCGCCTTTCCGGCGGCCGATGGCGACAAGCTGGCTGCCGCCTTCGGTCTGCCAAGCCTGGGCAAACCTGCTGCCATCGTGATCTGGACCACCACCCCGTGGACCATCCCGGCAAACCAGGCGCTCAACGTTCACCCGGAATTCACCTACGCGCTGGTCGACACCGGCGAGCGTCTGCTGGTGCTGGCTGAAGAGCTGGTTGAGTCCTGCCTCAAGCGCTGGAACCTCGAAGGTTCGGTGCTGGCGACTGCCGAGGGTTCAGCGCTTGAGCTGATCAACTTCCGTCATCCGTTCTACGATCGTCTTTCGCCCATCTATCTGGCGGACTACGTCGAGCTGGGCGCGGGTACCGGCGTCGTTCACTGCTCGCCCGCCTATGGCGTCGACGACTTCGTGATCTGCAAGGCCTACGGCCTGACCAACGACGACATCATCAGCCCGGTGCAAAGCAACGGCGTGTACAGCCCGTCGCTGGAGTTCTTCGGTGGCCAGTTCATCTTCAAGGCCAACCAGCCCATCATCGACAAGCTGACCGAAGTCGGCGCGTTGCTGCACACCGAAACCATCACCCACAGCTACATGCACTGCTGGCGCCACAAGACGCCGCTGATCTACCGCGCCACCGCGCAGTGGTTCGTCGGCATGGACAAGCAGCCGACGTCGGGTGACACCCTGCGCAACCGCGCCGTGAAGGCCATCGAAGAAACCAAGTTCGTCCCGGCATGGGGGCAGGCGCGCCTGCACTCGATGATCGCCAACCGCCCTGACTGGTGCATCTCCCGGCAGCGCAACTGGGGCGTGCCGATCCCGTTTTTCCTGAACAAGGAAAGCGGCGAGCTGCACCCGCGCACTGTCGAGCTGATGGAAGAAGTCGCTCAGCGGGTCGAGCAGGAAGGCATCGAAGCCTGGTTCAAGATGGACGCTGCCGAGCTGCTGGGTGACGAAGCGCCGCACTACGACAAGATTTCCGACACCCTGGACGTCTGGTTCGACTCCGGCACCACTCACTGGCACGTCCTGCGCGGCTCGCACCCGATGGGCCACGAAAGCGGTCCTCGCGCCGACCTGTACCTGGAAGGTTCCGACCAGCACCGCGGCTGGTTCCACTCGTCGCTGCTGACCGGTTGCGCCATCGACAATCACGCGCCGTACCGTGAGTTGCTCACCCATGGTTTCACCGTGGACGAAAACGGCCGCAAGATGTCCAAGTCGCTGGGCAACGTCATTGCCCCGCAGACCGTCAACGACACGCTGGGCGCCGACATCATGCGTCTGTGGGTTTCGGCGACTGACTACTCCGGCGAGATGGCCGTCTCCAACACCATCCTGCAGCGCAGCGCCGATGCGTATCGACGCATTCGCAACACCGCGCGCTTCCTGCTCTCGAACCTGACCGGCTTCAACCCGGCCACCGACTTGCTGCCAGCCGAAGACATGCTGGCGCTGGATCGCTGGGCCGTGGATCGCGCGCTGCTGCTGCAACGTGAGCTGGAAGAGCACTACGGCGAGTATCGGTTCTGGAACGTCTACTCGAAGGTGCACAACTTCTGTGTGCAGGAGTTGGGCGGTTTCTACCTCGACATCATCAAGGATCGCCAGTACACCACCGGCGCCAACAGCAAGGCGCGTCGTTCTTGCCAGACCGCGCTGTTCCACATCTCCGAAGCGCTGGTTCGCTGGATCGCACCGATCCTGGCGTTTACCGCCGATGAGCTGTGGCAGTACCTGCCGGGCGAGCGCAACGAGTCGGTGATGCTCAACACCTGGTACCAGGACCTGACCGAGCTGCCGGAAGGCTTCGAGCTGGACCGCGCCTACTGGGAGCGGATCATGGCGGTGAAGGTGGCGGTCAACAAAGAAATGGAGAACCTGCGCGCGGCCAAGGCTATCGGCGGCAACTTACAGGCCGAGGTCACGCTGTACGCCGAAGACGCACTGGTAGCGGATCTGTCCAAGCTGAGCAACGAGCTGCGTTTCGTGCTGATCACCTCAACGGCCAGCGTCGCGCCTTTCGTCAGCGCGCCTGCCGATGCCGTGGTTACCGAAGTCGCCGGTTTGAAGCTCAAAGTCGTCAAATCCGGCCACGCAAAGTGCGCGCGCTGCTGGCATCACCGCGAGGACGTCGGGGTCAACCCTGAGCATCCGGAGATTTGCGGTCGTTGCGTCGACAACATCAGCGGCGCAGGCGAGGTTCGTCACTATGCCTAATGCATCGGCTGGCCGTATGGGCCGACTGGGTTGGTTGTGGCTGAGCGTGCTGGTGGTGGTCATTGACCAGGCCAGCAAGTTCTACTTCGAAAACCGCCTGGAGTTGTACGAGCAGATCGTCATCCTTCCTGACTACTTCAGCTGGATGCTGGCCTACAACACCGGGGCTGCGTTCAGCTTCCTGGCCGACAGCTCCGGCTGGCAGCGCTGGTTGTTTGCGCTGATTGCGGTCGTGGTGAGTGCGGTGCTGGTGGTCTGGCTCAAGCGGCTCGGGCGGGACGAAACCTGGCTGGCGGTTGCCCTTGCCCTTATCCTGGGCGGGGCGCTGGGCAATCTGTATGACCGAATCTTCATCGGCCATGTCATAGACTTCATATTCGTGCATTGGAAAGAACACGGCTTCCCGGCCTTCAATGTCGCGGACAGCGCCATTACCATTGGCGCGATCATGCTGGCTCTGGACATGTTCAAGAGCAAGAAAACCGGAGAGACCGTCAATGACTGATCAGTTGATGACCGAACAGGCTACTCAGGAAACACGCATCGGTCAGAACACGGAAGTCACCCTGCATTTCGCGCTGCACCTGGAAAATGGTGACACCGTCGACAGCACGTTCGACAAGGCCCCGGCGACCTTCAAGGTCGGCGATGGCAGCCTGCTGCCGGGCTTTGAAGCGCTGATCTTCGGTTTCAAAGCCGGGGACAAGCGTACCCTTCAGGTACCGCCGGAAAACGCTTTCGGCCAGCCGAACCCGCAGAATGTGCAGGTCATGCCGCGTTCGCAGTTCCAGAACATGGAACTGTCGGAAGGGCTGCTGGTGATCTTCAACGATGCGGCGAATACCGAACTGCCGGGCGTGGTGAAAGCGGTGGACGATGATCAGGTCACCGTCGACTTCAATCATCCGCTCTCCGGCAAGACGTTGACCTTCGAAGTGGAAATCTTCGAGGTGAAGGCACTCTGAGCATTGCCAGAGCGCTTGGCCCCGGCACTGTTCGGGGCCTTTTCGTTTATATGTTTCATTGCGCGTAGACACGAGGCACATCATGCAAATCAAACTCGCCAACCCACGTGGCTTCTGTGCCGGGGTGGACCGTGCGATCGAAATCGTCAATCGCGCGCTGGAAGTGTTTGGCCCGCCGATCTACGTGCGCCATGAAGTGGTTCATAACAAATTCGTCGTCGAAGACCTGCGCAGCCGTGGCGCAATCTTCGTCGAAGAACTTGATCAGGTGCCGGACGACGTCATCGTGATCTTCAGTGCCCACGGCGTGTCGCAGGCGGTGCGTACCGAGGCGGCAGGCCGTGGTCTGAAGGTGTTCGACGCCACGTGTCCGCTGGTGACCAAAGTGCATATCGAGGTCGCGCGCTATAGCCGTGACGGCCGCGAGTGCATCCTGATTGGTCACGCCGGCCACCCTGAGGTCGAGGGCACGATGGGGCAGTACGATGCCAGCAATGGTGGCGCGATCTATCTGGTCGAAGACGAAGCGGACGTCGCTAATCTCCAGGTGAGCAATCCCGAGAACCTGGCTTTCGTGACCCAGACCACGCTGTCGATGGACGATACCAGCCGTGTGATCGACGCCTTGCGCACACGATTCCCGGCCATTGGTGGCCCGCGCAAGGACGACATCTGTTACGCCACCCAAAACCGCCAGGACGCGGTCAAGGTATTGGCCGATGAGTGTGACGTGGTGCTGGTGGTCGGCAGCCCGAACAGCTCCAACTCCAATCGCCTGCGTGAACTGGCTGAACGCATGTCGACCCCGGCCTATCTGATCGATGGCGCCGAAGACATGCAGCGCAGCTGGTTCGACGGCGTTGGACGCATCGGCATTACTGCCGGTGCTTCGGCGCCTGAAGTGCTGGTGCGTGGCGTGATCCAGCAGCTGCACGCCTGGGGAGCTACCGGCGAAGACGAGTTGGCCGGGCGCGAGGAAAACATCACCTTCTCGATGCCCAAGGAATTGCGCGTCAAGTCGCTGCTGTAATCCGGTCATCCTGTCACCGCATCATGCACAGGGCTCGCTGCCGAATCCTTCGGATCGCAGCGTGACCCTGCCGGTCACCGCAATCGCCAACTGATAGCGACTGGCGGGTGCGTCTTTGAGGCACACCGCCAGTGTCCCGTTGGCGTTGTTCAGCAGCCGCCCCGTGTTATCGAAACCAATGCGCACGGCCACCTTGGTGTTGCCGACGACCCTGACGTTGCGGTGGCTGGCGAACTCGGCGAGCGACAGCTCACCCTCGTCCCTGAACTGGTTGCGGTTGCTGTCGACGAACACATTCCAGCCCCGGCTCCAGTCATTTTCCAGCGCCTGCATCACCACCGGCTGACTGCGCAGAATCGCCTCTGTGCGAGCCATGCGCAGCCCGCTGGCCAGTTGCTGAGCGGTGTCCTGACGTCGCTGTGAGTCGATCAATTGGCCGAAGGCGGGGATCGCCAGGGTCGCGATGATGGCGACAATCACCAACCCAGCCAGCAGTTCAATCAGCGTCAATCCTTGCTGTTTCACGAGCGTCTTCCGTTGAGTGCGGCGCCCAAGGAAACACCCCCTCAGCCGCGCTGACAACCGGGTCGATTGTCAGCCGGTATGTCCGCAAGGCGCCGTTACACATCCTCCGGGCAAACTGCCGCGCATCGTCTTCACTGTTGGCTGCAAAGCGGACGGCAGAGGTGGGCGATGGCAGGGAAGGCGATGCAATCAGGCATGACACTGATCGAAGTGATGGTCGCGCTGTTGATCTTCAGCGTTGGCATTTTGGGTGTGGCGATGCTGCAGCTCAACGCGCTGAAGTACACCGACAGCTCGATGCGCAGCCTGCACGTCAGCTTCATCGCCCATGATCTTTTCGAGCGCATCCGTGCCAACTCTCGAAGCAGTTACGCGCTGGCTTCGCTGAGTCAGGCGCCAACGTCCGGCAGTCTCGCCGTCCCTCGACAGCAAGACTTGTACGACTTCGCTACACAGTTGAAGCGCGCCGTCGGTGACGACGCCGAGGCATCAATTGCGGTAGCGGGATCGAGCGTGACCCTCACATTGAAATGGGACGATTCCCGTGCCAGCCAAGAGGCTGCACAGAAGCAAACGCTCACGCTGAGCGCTGATTTCTCTGCCGAGCGGGCCGCCCGGCCATGAAGACTCTGGAGAAGGGCTTTGGCCTCGTCGAGGTGCTGCTGGCGCTGGTGTTGGGATTGGTGATGTCGCTGGCCTTGGCGCAGATATTTATCAGTTCAAAGAACAGTTATGCCAGTCAGACATCGTCCGCCAGCCTGCAGGAAGACGCGCGATTCGTGCTCAGCAAAATGGTCCAGGAAGTGCGGCTGGTGGGCATGTTCGGCTGCCTGGGGAAAGTCGGGGACGCCAGCGTCGGCAAAGGCTTTTCCAAGGCGTTTGAAGAGCCGATCCACTGGGATGCCAGCTCTCAGACACTGACCCTCGCCACGGCCGGGACCGGAGAGGGCGGCGGCTGGTCGACCTGGGTCATTCACACTGACTGCGTGTCGTCCGCCAGCGCGTACACCAACGGCCGGGCGCCCCGACTTGCCCCCAATGAGACTGCGATGCCAGTGCACCGGCAGGTCTATCGCTTCAACAAGGCGCGCAATGAACTGTCGCTGAACGGCCAGCCGTTGGTCAGCAACGTGCGCGCGTTCAGCGTGTTGTTCGGCGTCGCCGGATCGATCAATGATCGCTCCATCTCGCGGTACGCCGTCACTGCCGACCCCTCGCTGATCCGCAGCGTGCGCTTGACCCTGACCCTGTTCGACCCTGCAGACCGGGTGCAGGAGCAAACCGTTGATGTCGTCGCCGCCATCCGTAATCGGCTGGGATGAGGGCATGAACATGAATGCACAGCGTGGTGCGGTGTTGATCGTCAGCCTGGTGTTCCTGTTGCTGCTAACCCTGTTGGCCACATCGTCGATGCAGAACGCCACGCTCCAGGAAAAAGTGGCCGGCACGCTCAACCGGCGTGTTGCCTCGTTTCAGTCTGCCGAGACAGCCCTGCGCATGGCGGAAGCGAAAATTGTCTCACCGGGGTTTTCCCAGTCGCCCTGTTCGTCTCCAGCGAAATGTTTGCCACCGCCTGAAGCGCTGACCCTTTCCAGTAGCGGAACGGGCGGGGACTCGGGTGTGAGTTGGGTCGCAACACGCGGTGGCTTCTACGGTATTCAGCATGTCGGCAAAACTGATCAACCAGCAGGTGGCGGAGACGGTCAGCTCTGGAGTTTGTACCGCGTGACCGCTATTGGTATTGAGGGCGACTCACGCACCGTGCTCGAAAGCATCCACACCCAGGAGCGTCGTGTCATGTGGCGGCAGCGGCAATGAATAGACAAACCGCGGGCTTCACCTTGATCGAACTGCTGATTGCCATCGCCATCGTCGCGATTCTCGCCGCCGTCGCGTATCCGCAATACAGCGAATACACCCGGAAAACCCGCCGCTCCGAGATCGCAGGAGTGCTGGTTGAAGAGGCGCAGAAGCTTGAGCGGTTTCACTCGCGGGCAGGACAATACTCGGACGTCAGCGGGCCGCCGGCTTTCAGTCATGAGGTATCGAAGGGGAATGCGTTTTATCGGATAGGGGCAGAGCGCAAGGAGCGGACATTTACGCTGACCGCATCGCCCATTGGCGGAGGGATTATGGGCGGGGATGCCTGTGGCAGCTTTGTGCTGGAAAACACCGGCAGGCGCGACAATCTCGGGATGTCGGGGGCTGCCAGTGTGTTGGGGTGTTGGGGGCGGTGAGATGACCTAGGTCTGCTACGGCACCGCGCGTCAGGGCGTTCGTCTGCCGAAAACAGCCACACATCCCCCCGGCAAATATTGAAACAACCGGTTGCTATATAGTTTCTCCATTAAGGAGAGATTAAATGGCTAAAGGGTGTCGGGGCTTTACGCTGGTCGAGTTGCTGGTGACCATCACGTTGGTCGGCATCCTCGCCGCGATCGCCGTTCCGAGTTTCAGCACGGCGATTCAAAACACCAAGGCAGATACGGAGGTCAGCGACTTTCAGCGTTTCCTTAATTACGCCCGCCAACAAGCCATCAACAGTGGCACTGTCATTCGTATCACGCCATCGGTGGCGGGTGCTGCCTGGAATACGCAGCTGAGTGCCATTGATCCTGCGGCAACGGCGCCGATTCCCATTCTGCGAGTTTTGCCGGCGATGGATTCTGCATCAGTGCTTACAGTGAGCGGAAATCCTACTGCGATCGACTTCAACAACCTGGGGGGGTTGGCCGCACCAGTGCCGACGGCGGCTGCTGCCGTAAGCGTCACCTATACACGCGGCACCATCACCCGAGTGATCAACATATGCCTGAGCGGTCGTATCGTATTGGGTGGATGCTGATGAACGAACGGATGGGTTATAAGCAACAGGGCACGACGCTGATTGAAGTATTGGTCGCCCTGCTTGTACTGGCCATTGGGCTGTTGGGTGCGGCAGCGCTTCAGTTGAATGCGCTGAAATACACCGACAGTTCAAGGCTCAGCAGCCAGGCAAGCTTTATCGCGTACGACATGATGGACCGCATACGCGCCAATCCTGATGCTGACTATAGTTTGACTTCCCTGGCGGCGGTGACTTCTGGCCCCAATCTGACTGTTCCGCGCACGCAGGATCTCTACGACTTCAAGACCAATATCCAAACTCTCGACCCCGTCACGGGCGATGGGACCATTACGGTGGATCCGACGTATAAGAGGCTGGTCACCATTACGGTGACCTGGAGTGATGCCCGGGCCGCCAACCCGGCAACTCCCTTGCAGACCTTTACTGTGAAGAGTCGTGTGGCGATAGACGCGAAGGTGACGCAATGAAGCACCGCGCCAGGGGCTTCGGCCTGATCGAGATCATGATCTCGCTGCTATTGGGTTTGCTTATAGTGGCGGGTGTTATTCAGATTTTCATTTCAGCCAAGAACACCTATCTGTCACAGAACGCCTCGGCGGTCATGCAAGAGGATGCACGTTTCATCCTCACCAAGATGGCTCAGGAAATACGCATGGTCGGAATGTTTGGCTGTCTGGCGACGGTCAAAGACTCAAGCGCCAACAGTGACTTCGCCGCTGCGCAGCTGACGCCAGTCCGGTGGGATAACGCAGCGTCGAAATTGACGTTGGTAACATCCGATGTGGGAAACAACGGCGGTACTCCGACCTGGACCGTTGTCTCCGATTGCAAGTCGGGAGCGACCGCTACAACCGGGGCGGCTACACCCGCTGCTAATCAGTTAGCGTTTCCGA
This sequence comes from Pseudomonas graminis, assembly GCF_900111735.1. GTDB lineage: Bacteria > Pseudomonadota > Gammaproteobacteria > Pseudomonadales > Pseudomonadaceae > Aquipseudomonas > Aquipseudomonas graminis. The sequence goes on from NZ_FOHW01000018.1 coordinate 101,421, forward strand.
TACGTCAGCTCGTCTATCAGTTTACGAATAACCAGATACTTCTAGGGGGCGCTCCCATCGTCAGTAACGTGAAAAATTTCGCGGTTATGTTTGGTACTGCCAATACGGCCTCGGACACAGCTGTTACGGGCTACACGGCAACGCCTGCCAGCACGAACCTGATACGCAGTGTGCGACTGACCCTGGAGATGACAGACGCGACCGGTCGGGTTAAAAACCAGACGTTCAGCGTTCTCACCGCTTTACGTAACCGTCTCTACTAGGTGCTGCCATCGTGAAAGTAACCAGGCGAAGAGCTGTTCAATGTATTCGGTTTCGCGAGCGCGGAATGGCTCTGCTCGTCAGTCTGGTGTTTCTCTTGCTGCTGACGTTGATCGGGATCTCATCGATGCAGAACGCAACGCTTCAGGAAAAGATGTCGGGCAGCGTCAAGCTCCGCAACGAGTCCTTTCAAATCGCGGAAGCGGCTGCGCGTATGGGGGAGTCTGCAGTTCAGGCCAATGATTACAAACTGGCGACGTGCACAAAGTGCGCTCCGCCTCCGGAAGCCGCAAGCGTACTCGTACCGGGCGCGAACAGTACCTCGGGCGTGATCTGGTTCGCGGCGACAGACATAGCGGGAGGTTTTTGGGCTGTGCAGAAAATTGCGACAACGAAGGACCCGGTAAACGTCAATTTTGTCGGGGAGGATGAAAGTAACTCTTGGACGCTGTATCGCATCACCGGCGTAGGCGTGTCGGGTAACTCACGCACTGTAGTGGAAAGTATTTATGCCAAACGTTGAGTGGTGCCGCAAAGCAAGGCTTTATTTGGGCAGGCTGTTGATGGGTGCTTTGCTTGGGCTTTATGGCTCGGCGACTGCCTACGCTGCTTTTGTGCCGTCAGACTCGCCTTTGTTAACGGTAGGCTCAGTGACTCCGAACGTGATGCTGTTGGTGGATGATTCCGGGAGTATGAACAGCATTATATGGGCCTCAGGGTTCGATCCGAATGCGAAACCGGTGCAAGTGTATAACTGCAGTTCGGACACTAACTGCCTCTTCATCAATGCCCTGGATATGACTGACACCAACTTTTTTGTAGGAAACCTGCGCGCTGGGGGATGTGCTTTTGGATACGACGGCTTCTATAAAGCCTCAACTGGCAGCGTCGTTTGTCTCAAACTGCCCGACCCCGTGGGAAACGGGAATACTCGGTACACAACTGCCTACATCAGCTACTTGCTTTACGCCACGTCGCTGCCAAAAAAAGACTACACAACAGATGATTCGATTCCCGATGATTATCGAATCAACGTTGCTCGCAATGTGTCAGCGGCGCTGGTGGCCAGCAACCGAAATCTGCGCATAGGCCTGGCTACATTCAACCCACCTACGAGCAGGGATTCCGGGCCTGGCGGCAACATCGTAAGGCCGATCAGCGACTTATCTCAGACGACCTCAACCACCGCCGCCCAGGCGACCAAAAACTACAGTTTGTTGATTGATTCAATCAACGGTCCAACCAACGGTCTATCGGCGATCGCCAATACTCCACTGGCTGAAACGTATTACGAGGTTACCCGCTACTTTCGTGGGCTGGCGCCGTACTACAACTCGACGCCAGCAACCTACACCAGTCCGATTCAATACCGTTGCCAGCGCAACTATGGTGTCGTTATCACCGACGGTCTGCCAACTTACGACCGCACGTTCCCCACCAACGATCCCCAAGGCGGCACTAACTTGCCTAACTGGGATCCCACTGACGATGACGGTGACAACCTCAACGGCGATGGTGAGGGTGACACGCTGTATTTGGACGATATCGCGAAATTTGCTTACGACATTGATATGCGCATTGGCGGCACCGATGCTGCCGGCAAGAGTTGGGATGCGACCGACTTCACAAAGCAAAACATGTTCACGTATACCGTCGGCTTCACAGCGGCCAACGCTATGCTCTCCAAAGCGGCCGTCAATGGTAAGGGTATCTATTATCAAGCGACGGACAGCGCAGGTCTGAATACTGCGCTGTCTGCGGCGCTGAACGACATCACATCCCGCGCAGGGACTGGGGGCGGTGCGGCAGCGAACTCTTCTACTCTGTCCAGCAACTCTGTGTTTTATCAGACTCAATACGACCCTACGGACTGGCGAGGGACGATCAAGGCCTTGTCCATCGGTGCGGATGGGGTTGTCAACACGGCTGCACCTAAATGGTCTACAGATACACGGATCGTTCCTGGTATTACGTCGACATACGAGTCTTGGAATACGCTAACCAATAGCGTCATTCCGCTGTCCTTTCCCAACTTCTCATTGCCGCAACAGCTCGTGCTCAGCGCCAACCTGCCACTGGGTATCTCCGGACTTGACTTGGTGCAATGGAGCAAGGGCATCAACAAGACAGGATTGAAGACACGCACGGTGTTACTCGGTGATGTGATCAACTCACCCTTGGCCTATGCCTCGCCCACAGATAACCCAGCGTCAGATCCCGCATCTGACAATAGCTACTCTACGTATCTGGACATCAAAACTAACTCGATGAATCCCAACTTGGTAGTGAATGCCAACGATGGGTTGGTAAACGTAATTGACCCGTCGACGGGCGACAGGCGTTATGCATACATGCCGTCAACGGTCCTCGCTAATCTTCATTACGTCGCGGACCCAAACTATATAAGCGGCGTGTCTCACAAATTTCTCGTGGACGGCCAGATTTCAATCGTAGACGTTCAGTTCGCCTCGTCGTGGAAAACGCTCGCCATTGGCGGGAGCGGCTCGGGTGGCAAGGGGTTTTATGCGTTGCAGTTGTTCAACGCCGGTGCCTCGAACACAGTGAAGGCGCTGTGGGACATCAACAGTGCCTCTGCTGGATTTACCAATATGGGGTACGCGTATGCCAAGCCGGTGGTTGCGCAATTGCCGGATGGTCGGTGGGCGGCGTTCATCTCTAACGGTTATGGCAGCACCAACGGCGTGGCGTCACTCTTCGTTGTTGATGCCAGCAATGGGGCGCTCATAAGGGAGATAACCGTTGATACTTCAGGCAATAACGGACTGTCTTCTGTGAGATTGCGCGTCAATGCTCAGAGTGTCGTGCAATACGCCTATGGCGGTGATTTGAAAGGGCAGATGTGGAAGTTTGATTTCACAGGGCAGACAGCCGCCTCTTGGAAGGTCGGACTCGGCGGCAGTCCGTTGTTTACCGCCGCTGGAGGCGCGAATCAACCGATCACCGCTCAGCCGGTGGTGGGAAATAACCCGAACGGCGGAAAAATGGTGTATTTCGGGACAGGCAAATTGCTTGAAACAGCGGACAAAACAACGACTGCAACTCAAGCGTTCTATGCGATCTGGGACAACGATGGGACGAGTGCCAACTATCACGAGAGTGACCTTGTGGCCCAGGCGATCAATGGCGTTTACAGTGCATCCTCCGGGCAGTTTTTTACCACCACTCAGAACGACGTAAATTACGCAGCCAAGAAAGGCTTTTACCTTCCGCTGATCTACAACAACGTGGCGACGGGGGAGCGCGTCATCTACGCAGCCGTGCTAGCTTTCGGCCGGGTACGATTTACCACTGCGATTGTCGACACCGGTGATCCATGTTCCAGTTCGGGATCGGGTAGGTTTGTCGATTTAGATGCCTTGAACGGACGAATGCTCAGTTATCCCGTTCTGGATACCAATGGTGATGGGCTTGTTAACAGCGCTGACAGCAACTCAAGCGGTTTTCTAGTGAGCGGCGGGGTGCCTTATTTTGCGGCAGCGCTTGATAAAGGCGATGGCACCCAGGCTCTTTTCTTGGGCGGGACACCCAATGGCGCACCTGACGGTTTGGCCGTAGTGTCAAACCGACGCATCATGTGGAGACAGATCAGATGAGGAAAGGAGAAATGTTGGGCAGTAAAACGAAGGGATTCACCCTTATAGAGCTGATGATCGTCGTGGCGATTGTAGGTATCCTCGCGGCGATTGCGTATCCCAGTTATACCGAATACGTACGGCGCACTCACCGTACTGAAATAGCAGGATTGCTCATGGAGCAGAGCCAGATTCTAGAGCGCGCTTTCACCAAGAACGGAAGTTATTTAAATGTGCCTATCACCAGAAATGCCTGGTACAAAGTTGCCATCGCCTATTCGAACGCTACTACTGGTATGGACTTTACGCTGACCGCGACGCCTGACCCCACCGCCATGATGAACGGTGATAAATGCGGCAGCTTCACCATCACCAATGCCGGCGTACGCGGCAATTCTACCGGGCTGTCGAACAAAGACTGTTGGGGCCGTTGAATCCATGCACCTGAGCAAGCCGTGGCCGCTGTGCTAAATCAAGACATAGTCATCATCGGCGGCGGCGTCATCGGCCTCCTGACCGCCTTCAACCTCGCCTCCAAAGTCCGAAGCGTCACGCTGCTCGACCGCTCGGAAGTCGGTCAGGAGTCTTCATGGGCCGGCGGCGGCATCGTGTCCCCGCTTTACCCGTGGCGCTACAGCCCGGCGGTAACGGCACTCTCGCACTGGTCGCAGGATTTTTACCCACAGCTCGCCGAGCGCTTGCTGGCAATGACCGGCATTGATCCGCAAGTGCACAAGACTGGCCTTTACTGGCTGGATCTAGACGACGAAGCAGAAGCGCTCGAGTGGGCGGCGCGGGTGAATCGTCCGCTGAGGTCGGTGGATATCTCTGCGGTCTACGACGCCGTCCCCGTCATGGGCGGTGGCTATTCACGTGCGGTGCACATGGCTGACGTCGCCAACGTGCGCAACCCGCGTCTGGTCAAGTCGCTGAAGGCTGCGTTATTGGCGTTGCCCAACGTGGTGATTCGAGAGCACTGCCAGGTCATCGACTTTGTGCGCGAAGGTGATCGCGTACTGGGTGTCACGACGGACGAGGGCGATGTGCTCGGCGATAGCGTGGTGCTGGCGGCAGGTGCATGGAGCGGCGACTTGCTCGGCAAGCTGGGGCTGGCGCTGCCCGTTGAGCCGGTCAAAGGGCAGATGATTCTCTACAAATGTGCCGCCGACTTTCTGCCGAGCATGATCCTCGCCAAGGGCCGTTACGCGATTCCCCGGCGTGACGGACATATCCTCATCGGCAGTACGCTTGAGCACGAAGGGTTTGATAAGACACCCACCGAAAATGCCCTGGAAAGCCTGAAAGCTTCGGCGATCGAATTGATCCCCGCGTTGGCAGACGCTCAGGTTTTCGGGCATTGGGCAGGTCTGCGGCCGGGCTCGCCTGACGGCATTCCATTCATCGGGCCGGTGCCGAATCATCAAGGCTTATGGCTGAACTGCGGGCACTACCGCAACGGCCTGGTACTGGCGCCGGCCTCGTGTCAGTTGCTGACGGATTTGCTGGTGGGGGATGAGCCGATTATCGATGAGGCGCCGTATGCGCCTGCGGGAAGGTTTAACGCTTGAGGGGTTCAGCCGGATAACAGGTCCCAAAAAGGGAACGATCGGTCCCTTTTTTTGGGACCCGTCCAGCGCCGCGGAACCGGTCACTCCAGCCCAAGCTTCTTCAACCGATAACGCATCGACCTGAACGTCAAATTCAAACGCTGCGCCGCAGCCGTGCGATTCCAGCGGGTTTCCTCCAGCGCCTGCAGGATGAGCTTGCGCTCGATGCTTTCCAGATAGTCTTCCAGGTTATCGATGTCGGCCAGGCTCGGACCGTCCTGCTCGGTAGGCCTTGACGGTTCGGCCAGGCGCAGGTCTGCGGTATTGATCTGGTCGTCTTCGCACAGCGTGTAGGCCCGCTCAAGCATGTTTTCCAGCTCGCGCACGTTGCCGGGAAAGCGGTAGCCCTTGAGGGCCGCCAGCGCGTGGGGAGGGAGGACGGTGGCAGGTTCGCCAGCGGATTCCGTCAGGCGGCGCAGCACGCTGTTGGCGATCTCTTCGATATCCTCGCGGCGTTCGCGCAGGGGCGGTACGCGCAGCTCGATGACGTTCAGCCGGTAGTACAAATCCTGACGGAAACGCCCGGCGGCCACTTCCTGATTGAGGTCCTTGTGGGTGGCGCACAGCACGCGAACATCCACCACTTGCTCCTGCTGGCCGCCAATCGCGCGGACGGATTTTTCCTGGATCGCGCGGAGCAGTTTCACCTGCATAGCCAGCGGCAGGTCAGCCACTTCATCGAGAAACAGCGTCCCGCCGTTGGCGACCTGAAACAGCCCGGGCTTGTCTTCGTGGGCGCCGGTGAAGCTGCCTTTGCGGTGCCCGAAGAATTCACTTTCCATCAGCTCTGACGGGATCGCGCCACAGTTGACCGGCACGAACGGCTGCTCGGCGCGCGGGCCTTGCTCATGAATAAGCCGGGCCACCAGTTCCTTGCCGCTGCCTGATTCGCCGCTGATGTAAATCGGCGCCTGGCTGCGCGCCAATTTGGCGATCTGCTTGCGTAACGACTGCATCGGCGGAGAGCTGCCCAGCAGACGATGGTCGATGCGGTTGTCTTCGGCAGGCGCTAGGCGCAGGCGCAAGGCACTGGTCACCAACTCACGCAACCGCGTCAGGTCGACCGGCTTGGTCAGGAAGTCGAACGCGCCGGCTTTCAGGGCATGGATCGCCGTGTCGAGGCTGCCGTGGGCGGTGATCATCGCCACCGGCACTTGGTTGTGGCGCTTCTGAATGTGCTGCACCAGTTCCAGGCCATTGCCATCGGGCAGGCGCATGTCGGTCAGGCACAGGTCAAACCCCTCGCGCGCCAGCCACTCTTGGGCTTCCTTGACGTTTCGCGCGCTGCGGGTGTCCAGTTTCATCCGTCCAAGCGTGATTTCCAGCAACTCACGAATGTCCGGCTCATCGTCGACGATCAGGATCTTTTGCCGTTGGCTCATGTTCAGCTCAGCTTGAACGGATGGGCGAAGGTAATTCGCATGCAGCTTCCGCCACCTTCCCGTGGAATGTAGTTGAGGCTCGCCTGATTGCTTTCGCACAACTCGCGCGACAGGTACAGGCCCAGGCCGGTTCCTTTGCTTTCGGTGGTGAAGAAGGGTTCGAAGATTTTCGGAAGATGCTCTTCGGCAACGCCCGGCCCGTCGTCGATGACCTCCAGCGTCGGCAGCTCACTGAACGGGGCTTGAAACAACCTTAGCCAGACTTGCGCCTGTTCGTGCCGCTGGCCGCTGTAGCGCAACCCGTTTTGCAGCAGATTGCTCATTACTTGCTGCAACTGCTCGGCGTCCATCTGCGTACTGAGCACGCCGGGGCCGATGTCCAGGTGCACGGCCTGATTAGCGGTCAGCTCGTCGCGCAGGTTCCGGACGAACGCCTCAAGCCACTGCTTGAGATCCAGCAGATGGGGTTCGGTCTGACGTCGACGAGACAACTGCAGAACGTTCTCGATCACCAGATTCATCCGCCGCGATTGATCGTGAATGATCTGACTGAGACGCCGGTCCGGAGCGGTCAGTTCCTCGGATTCCAGCAGCAGCTGGGCGGCATGACTGATGGCGCCCAGCGGGTTGCGGATCTCGTGGGCGATACCGGCGGTCAGTCTGCCCAGGGCAGCGAGTTTGAGCTGCTGGGCCTGTTGGGAAATCTGGGAAAGGTCGTCGAGAAACACCAGCGTGTGGCGATGACTCCCTCGCGTCAGTGCGATGAAACCCGGACGCAGCACCGGACCGACGGCCGAAGTGGTGATGGCGCGCGGTGCCATCGATGGATTGGTTGTCCACTGACCAAGGCGCTCTACCAGTTGCGGCGAATACGCGTCGACGATTTCTCCCAGCAAGCGCTCGTGCCCCAAGAGGTTCAGCGCGCTCTGGTTGGCGAGCAGCACTTTGTGATCCTCGTCGAGCACCAGAATGCCGGTCCGCATGCGTTGCAGGATCAGTGCATTGAGCTCTTCAAGGTTGTCGACGTCAGCGGCGCGACGTTCGGCGATGTCTTCGCTGAGCTGAAGTCGTCGTGCGAGAGCCTGTACCAGCAGTGCCGCCGCGAAGCACAGAGCGCCCAGCGAGCCGGCCTGCACGAAATGATTAGCCGCTGAAGGCTTGTGATAGCTGATGTAGAAGGTCAGATAAATGATGCCGATGGCTGACAGCGCGGCAATCAGCAGCCCGGTTCGCTTGCGCAACAGCACATTGCTGATCGCGACCGAGGCAATGATCAGGTTGCCAATGCCGCTCGGTGCACCGCCCCCGGCGTAGAACAGTGCGGCCAGCATCAGAGTGTCGGCCATGGCCAGGGAGAACAGTTGCCCCTGGCGGCTCGGGCGCTCCAGCAGCACCACCACCAGAATATTGAACACCAGATACAGCCAGCAGCCGATGCGGAAGAGCTCGATATCGGCCAGCTCCAGCAGTTCGGCATCCAGGCTGCTGGAGATCAGCAGCACCAGCAGCACACCAATGCTCAGACGGTACAGGTGATACAGCCGCAATATGCGCTGGGCCTGAGGCGTCGTCAGCGAAAGGCTGTCAGCGGTCACGTGCAGCGGGGCCCTGCAAACGGTGCGCTTCGGTGCAATACCATCGCTGGTCCTGGCTTAGCGCGCGATCGCGGAGGACATGCACGCCACATTGCGCGCAACGCACCATGGGCGCGGCATCGAGTTCCGGCGTTGCGGGTTTCGGGCGTGGGGCAGGGCCTTTCACCAAGCGTTTGAAAAACCAGATGGCCGCCGCGATCAGGGCGATCCACATAATCAAGCGAATCATGTCTGTCAGCTTATGAAGTGAAGAGCGCGCAGTGTAGCCAAGCGGGTGTCGGCCGCACAGTCATCTCCATCGCCGTATGCTGTCGGAAAACGGTCAGGCATGAAAAAAGGCCCCGAAGGGCCTCTTTTAGTTGACGTATGGCGGTGACCGGATCAGTCGAACAGGCCAAAGGTCATGTAGCTGAAGATCGAGCGGCTTTTCGGCGTGCCGTCATCGTCAGTGTTTTTCGTCTCTTCGTCAGCCGACTGGTTTTCAGGCAGCAAGTCGGCAGGGATGGCTTCCTTGGCATCCTGATACTGCTTGATCACGTCCTGGTTGGCGCGGGTTTGTCCTGGCGGCAGCGGCGGACGGCTTTCGATCAGGCCCAGCGTCGCCTTGGACAACCACGAGCGGTTGTCGGCTTCTGCCGTGCGCGCTTCAAACTTGCCGTCGACCAGTTGCGGGTGATCCGGATAGTTGGTTTTCAGGACTTGCAGGCTGGTGTCAGCCAGGTCGTCCAGGTGCAGACGCTGATAGGCCTCGACCATGACCGCCAGACCGTCACCAACCGATGGGGTTTCCTGGAAGTTTTCGACCACGTAGCGACCACGGTTGGCCGCTGCCACGTAGGCCTGACGGGTCAGGTAGTAGTCGGCAACGTGAATCTCGTAGGCCGCCAGCAGGTTGCGCAGGTAAATCATGCGCTGCTTGGCGTCAGGGGCGTAGCGGCTGTTCGGGTAGCGGCTGGTCAGCTGGGCGAACTCGTTGTACGAATCGCGAGCGGCGCCCGGGTCACGCTTGGTCTGATCCAGTGGCAGGAAGCGGGCGATGATGCCGACGTCCTGGTCGAACGAGGTCAGGCCCTTGAGGTAGTAGGCGTAGTCCACGTTCGGGTGTTGCGGATGCAGACGAATGAAACGCTCGGCCGCCGACTTGGCAGCTTCGGGCTCGCCATTCTTGTAGTTGGCATAGATCAGCTCGAGTTGCGCCTGGTCAGCGTAGCGACCGAACGGATAACGCGACTCCAGCGCCTTGAGCTTCTCGGTGGCGCTATTATAGCTGTTGTTGTCCAGATCGGCCTGCGCCTGCTGGTACAGCTCGACTTCACTGAGGTTTTCGTCGATGACTTCTTTCTTCGAAGAACAGGCAACAGTAAGTCCGAGGATGGCTATCAGCAGCAGGTGTTTCACTTGCATGGCGGCTTGCGTCCCTATAACGGCCTGCTGTCTTGCGCAGGACCGTCCTGTTATGATGGGCGCCCCGTGGAACCCCCGGGACAAAAGACGCCGTATTTAACCACAAGCGCACAGCCGAAACCAAAGGCCAGTGCCACCTCCTAGTTTGAGCATGTCTGAGATCATAGAACTCCGCGCAGAGGTGCCGTCCGAATTGGGCGGTCAACGCCTCGACCAAGTCGCCGCCCAACTATTCGCAGAGCACTCGCGCTCGCGCCTTTCCGCCTGGATCAAAGACGGCCGCCTGACTGTGGACGGAGGCGTTTTGCGCCCGCGTGACATCGTGCATGGCGGCGCCGTTCTGCTCCTCAAAGCCGAGCAGGAAGCCCAGGGCGAGTGGATCGCGCAGGACATCGAGCTCGACATCGTCTACGAAGACGACCAGATCCTGGTGATCAACAAGCCGTCCGGCCTGGTTGTGCATCCGGCAGCAGGTCACGCCGACGGCACCCTGCTCAATGCCTTGCTGCACCATGTGCCGGACATCATCAATGTCCCGCGTGCCGGCATCGTGCACCGTCTGGACAAAGACACCACCGGTCTGATGGTGGTCGCCAAGACCATTCAGGCGCAGACCCAGCTGGTCACCCAGCTGCAGAACCGCAGCGTCAGCCGCATCTATGAGTGCATCGTCATCGGCGTGGTGACTGCCGGCGGCAAGATCAACGCGCCGATCGGTCGTCACGGCCAGCAGCGTCAGCGCATGGCGGTCATGGAAGGCGGCAAGCCTGCGGTCAGCCATTACCGGGTTCTGGAGCGTTTCCGTTCGCACACCCACGTGCGGGTCAAGCTTGAAACCGGGCGTACCCACCAGATTCGGGTGCACATGGCCCACATCAACTTCCCGCTGGTCGGCGATCCCGCCTACGGCGGTCGCTTCCGGATTCCACCTGCGGCCAACGTCAACATGGTCGAATCGCTGAAACATTTCCCGCGTCAGGCGCTGCATGCGCGTTTCCTTGAACTGGATCATCCGACGACCGGTAAGCGCATGAGCTGGGAATCGCCGCTGCCGGACGACTTTGTCTGGCTGCTGACCCTACTCAAGCAAGACCGCGAAGCGTTCATTGGATGACTGAGCGCGTGGCGGACTGGCTGATTGCCGACTGGCCTGCGCCGGCCGGTGTCAAAGCGTGCGTCACGACGCGTTCGGGCGGAGTCAGTGTGGCGCCGTTCGACAGCTTCAATCTCGGTGATCACGTTGACGATGATCCAGCAGCCGTTGCTCATAACCGTTCGGTACTGACCGCGCGCCTGAACATTCAGCCTGCATGGCTGAAGCAGGTTCACGGGGTTGATGTCGTCGAGGCCGCGCCGGCAGAAGTACTTGAGGCGGACGCCAGCTGGAGCAGAACCCCGGGCGTTGCATGCACCATCATGACGGCTGATTGCTTGCCGGCGCTTTTCTGCAATAAAGCAGGTACTCAGGTTGCCGCTGCCCATGCGGGCTGGCGCGGTCTTGCGGCAGGTGTGCTTGAGGCGGTAGTGGACAGCTTTGCCGATGCGCCGTCCGACATTCTTGTCTGGCTCGGCCCTGCTATCGGGCCGCAGGCGTTCGAAGTCGGTCCCGAAGTGCGCGAAGCCTTTATGGACACGCACCCCGAGGCGATCCAGGCGTTTGTACCCAGCGCCAACGCCGGCAAATTCATGGCCGACATCTACCAGTTGGCGCGCATCCGTCTGGCAGCCCACGGGGTGACAGCGGTGTACGGCGGAGGCCTTTCGACCTACAACGATGAGCGCTTCTTCTCCTATCGTCGTGGCGCACGTACAGGACGGTTTGCTTCGCTTGTCTGGATCGAAGCCCGATAGCCTCAGCTGCGCTTCTGCACTAATTCGTCCCGAATCCCTTCCTTCAAGCTAATGTTGATCCACGTCAACCCGTCAGCGCTTGAATCCTGCCTAATCGTCCGCATCTTAGAACCATCTGGCAGGTTTTCTTTATTAGGTGTGTTCATTGCTCCGGCCTGCCCATATAGGAAGGTGACGAATGCGTATTGACCGTTTAACCAGCAAATTACAACTCGCTCTATCAGATTCCCAATCACTGGCGGTGGGCCTTGACCACCCGGCCATTGAGCCCGCGCACTTGATGCAGGCACTGCTTGAGCAGCAGGGCGGTTCGATCAAGCCTTTGCTGCTGCAGGTGGGCTTCGACATCAACAGCCTGCGCACCGCGCTGACCAAAGAGCTCGATCAGCTGCCGAAGATCCAGAACCCCACCGGTGACGTGAACATGTCCCAGGATCTGGCGCGCCTGTTGAATCAGGCCGATCGTCTGGCTCAGCAGAAGGGTGATCAGTTCATCTCCAGCGAGCTGGTGCTGCTCGCAGCCATGGACGAAAACAGCAAACTCGGCAAGCTGCTGCTGGGTCAGGGCGTCAGCAAGAAAGCGCTGGAAAACGCCATCAGCAACCTGCGTGGCGGCGATGCCGTCAACGACCCGAACGCGGAAGAGTCCCGCCAGGCGCTGGACAAGTACACCGTTGACCTGACCAAGCGCGCCGAGGAAGGCAAGCTTGACCCGGTGATTGGCCGCGACGACGAGATCCGTCGGACCATTCAGGTGCTGCAGCGCCGGACCAAGAACAACCCGGTGCTGATCGGTGAGCCTGGCGTGGGTAAAACCGCCATCGCCGAGGGCCTTGCCCAGCGCATCATCAACGGCGAAGTGCCGGATGGCCTGCGCGGCAAGCGTCTGCTGTCCCTGGACATGGGGGCGCTGATCGCGGGTGCCAAATTCCGTGGCGAGTTCGAAGAGCGCCTGAAAGGCCTGCTCAACGAACTGTCGAAGCAGGAAGGGCAGATCATTTTGTTCATCGACGAACTGCACACCATGGTTGGTGCCGGCAAGGCCGAGGGCTCGATGGACGCCGGCAACATGCTCAAGCCGGCGCTGGCCCGAGGCGAGCTGCATTGCGTGGGCGCCACGACGCTCAACGAGTACCGCCAATATATAGAGAAGGACGCTGCCCTTGAGCGTCGCTTCCAGAAAGTGCTGGTGGATGAGCCGAGCGAAGAAGACACCATCGCCATTCTGCGCGGCTTGAAAGAGCGCTATGAGGTTCACCACAAGGTGGCGATTACTGACGGTGCGATCATCGCGGCGGCCAAGCTCAGCCACCGGTACATCACCGATCGGCAACTGCCGGACAAAGCGATCGACCTGATCGACGAAGCGGCCAGCCGCATCCGCATGGAGATCGACTCGAAGCCGGAAGTACTCGACCGCCTTGAACGTCGCCTGATCCAGCTGAAGGTAGAAGCGCAGGCGCTGAAGAAGGAAGACGACGAGGCCGCGATCAAGCGCCTGGAAAAACTCCAGGAAGAGATTCAGCGCCTTGAGCGGGAATATGCCGACCTCGAAGAAATCTGGACGTCCGAAAAAGCGGAGGTGACCGGCTCTGCGCAGATTCAGCAGAAGATCGAGCAGTCGCGCCAGGAGCTGGAAGCCGCGCGGCGTAAGGGCGACCTCAACCGCATGGCTGAATTGCAGTACGGGGTCATTCCCGATCTGGAGCGCAGCCTGCAGATGGTCGATCAGCACGGCAAGCCGGAAAACCAGTTGCTGCGCAGCAAGGTGACCGAGGAAGAGATTGCCGAAGTCGTGTCCAAATGGACCGGCATTCCGGTGTCGAAGATGCTTGAAGGCGAGCGTGACAAGCTGCTGAAGATGGAAGAGCTGCTGCACCAGCGCGTGATCGGCCAGAACGAAGCGGTCGTCGCGGTGGCCAATGCTGTGCGCCGGTCGCGTGCCGGGCTGTCGGACCCTAATCGTCCGAGCGGCTCGTTCATGTTCCTCGGCCCAACCGGTGTGGGTAAGACCGAGCTGTGCAAGGCGCTGGCGGAATTCCTGTTCGACACCGAAGAGGCCATGGTGCGGATCGACATGTCCGAGTTCATGGAGAAACATTCCGTGGCTCGACTGATCGGCGCACCACCGGGGTATGTCGGATACGAAGAGGGCGGTTATCTGACCGAAGCGGTTCGCCGCAAGCCTTACTCGGTCATCCTGCTGGACGAAGTCGAGAAAGCGCACCCGGACGTATTCAACGTCTTGCTGCAAGTGCTTGAGGACGGGCGTCTGACCGACAGCCACGGGCGTACGGTTGATTTCCGTAATACCGTGATCGTCATGACCTCCAACCTTGGCTCGGCTCGCATCCAGGAGCTGGTGGGCGATCGGGAAGGGCAGCGCGCGGCGGTCATGGACGCGCTCACTACGCACTTCCGTCCGGAGTTCATCAATCGGGTGGACGAGGTGGTGATCTTCGAACCGCTGGCCCGCGATCAGATCGCAGGCATCACCGAGATCCAGCTGGGCCGTCTGCGCCAGCGTCTGGCGGAGCGCGATCTGGGTCTGGAGCTTTCCAGCGAGGCGATGGACAAGCTGATCGCCGTCGGCTACGACCCTGTGTACGGCGCACGGCCGCTTAAACGAGCGATCCAGCGCTGGATCGAAAACCCGCTGGCTCAGTTGATCCTGTCGGGGGGCTTCATGCCAGGCACCAGCATCCGAGGCACGGTGCAGGACGACGAGATCGTCTTCGGCTGATCCGCGCTTCTGTATGGAGGCGCAAAGGGCTCTCCAGGTGAGGGCCCTTTTTTATGCGCGGCGATTTATTCACTGAACCACAGGATTTTCGGGGGGTTGAGGGTCATCCGCAAAAAAATCGCAAATCATTGTCTTGAAAGCAATTTAGAGGGTTGACAGGTGTTTCTGGAAATGTAGAATAGCGCGCCTCAGAGACGTGAACGCAGCGATGCAAACAGGTCGAAGAGGCTGAAAATGCGGTAGGTTCAGTGAGGTAAGTGCCAGATTCATCTGGTGAAGATTTACTGAATTTGTTGTATTGAAGCGCGTCAAACGCTGCATCTGAAATTGATAGATTTGAAAAGATCGTTCCGTGATAGCTCAGTCGGTAGAGCAAATGACTGTTAATCATTGGGTCCCAGGTTCGAGTCCTGGTCACGGAGCCAATTTCAAGAGGTAGTACCGTCGGGGTATAGCGCAGTCCGGTAGCGCGCCTGCTTTGGGAGCAGGATGTCAGGAGTTCGAATCCCCTTACCCCGACCATTATTTGGGTCGTTAGCTCAGTTGGTAGAGCAGTTGGCTTTTAACCAATTGGTCGTAGGTTCGAATCCCACACGACCCACCATTTTTGACCTGGCTTCATCGGGTTGGATCTTAGGGAGTGACGCCATTCGCGTCACCCGCTCTGGAAACGCCTTAAGGTGTTTTCATGTTTCACCGGGGTATAGCGCAGTCCGGTAGCGCGCCTGCTTTGGGAGCAGGATGTCAGGAGTTCGAATCCCCTTACCCCGACCATTTTCGCCTCAGCTGTATCCGGGCAGAAAATACCGCCGAAGCGCCACTCGCGCTGAAGCTACAAAAAAGCGTCCTTCGGGACGCTTTTTTCGTTTCTGGCATTTACTGAACCTTGGCAGTGTTCGCCCAGTACGCCTCGATCTGATTCTTCAGGTCATCCGGGATCGGGGCGAAATCCAGCGAGCGTGCGTGTTCCTGCCCGCTCTCCAGCGTCCAGCGAAAGAAATCCTGAACGGTCTTCTGCCGGTCCGCGTCTTTGGGCTGCTTGTACATCACGATGAACGTCGCGGCGGTAATCGGGTAAGCGTTTTCCCCCGGCGCGTCTAGCATCGACAGGTCAAAATCCTTCGCGCTCTTCCAGTCTGCCGTAGCGGCTGCCGCCTGAAAGCTCTCAGTGCTCGGCGTGACGAACGTGCCGGCAGCGTTCTGCAACAGCCCATAATTTAACTTCTGCTGTTTGACGTAGGCGTACTCGACGTAGCCGATCGAGTTCGGCACCTGCTTCAC
The DNA here is from genome assembly GCF_900111735.1 of Pseudomonas graminis. GTDB lineage: Bacteria > Pseudomonadota > Gammaproteobacteria > Pseudomonadales > Pseudomonadaceae > Aquipseudomonas > Aquipseudomonas graminis. The sequence continues at coordinate 117,138 of NZ_FOHW01000018.1, forward strand.
GTACGTCGCCACGCCTTCGCTGCCTTTGCTGCCCATGCCCACCGGCCACTTGACCGAAGACCCAGCGCCGAGCTGACTCTTCCATTGCGGGCTGACCTTCGCCAGATAACTGACCCAATTGAACGTAGTGCCGGAATCATCCGAGCGATACGCGACGCTGATTTTCGCGTCAGGCAATGTCACGCCCGGGTTCAGGGCGGCGAGGGCCGGATCATTCCATTTGCTGATCTTGCCCAGGTAGATGTCGGCCAGCACCGGGCCCGTGAATTTCAGGGTGCCCGGTTTGACCGAGGCGACATTGATGACAGGAACAATGCCGCCGATCACCGAAGGGAACTGCTGGAGGCCGAACGTTTGAAGGTCTGCCGAGCTCATCGGGCGGTCAGTCGCGCCGAAATCCACGGCACCTTCCTTAATCAACGCAATGCCTGCGCCAGAGCCGATGTACTGGTAGTTAACCTTGATCTGGGTCTTCTGGTTGTAGTCGGTGGCCCACTTGTACAGCACCGGATAAATGAACGTGGAGCCGGCGCCGGTAACCTCGGACGCTGCGCCTGCCGTGGCGATCATGGATAGATTGAGCGCGATGCCAAGGCCTGCGGCCAGCATCAGTCGGGAGAGCTGCAACATGGATGACTTCCTGTTATCGAGCGGCATCGGGTGAGATGCGCTGATGGGATCACAGCAAGCAGCACATTTTTATGACAAGGGGTGACAGATTCTCTTCATCGGCAGGTTGATCAATCGCGGCGGCCAGCTCGGTTATTTACACGTCGCTTCGGGTGCGGATTCAATAGGGCCGGTATAGACTTCAGGCAGTCTTCCAAGGATCGGCCGTTATATGAAGTCGGCAACTCCCTCATTCGAGCAACAGCGACTTGAAGCGCTGCATCTTCTCGAAGTACTCGACACGCCACCCGAGATCGCGCTGGACCGGATCACGCGTCTGGTTGCGCAAGTGCTGAACGTGCCGATCGCGCTGATATCGCTGGTGGATCAGGACCGCCAGTGGTTCAAGTCCCGCGTGGGGCTTGAAGCGGTGGAGCTGCCCCGGGAGGTCGCGTTCTGTGCCCACGCCATTCTTGAAGCCACCGAGCTTGTGGTGCCCGATGCCATCGAAGACGCGCGGTTCCGCGACAATCAGTTGGTCACCGGCGATCCCCATGTCCGCTTTTATGCTGGCGTGCCGATACGCACCAGCGCCGGCTTTGCAGTAGGCACGCTTTGCGCCATCGATGCGCGTCCCAGAACTCTCACCCCTGACGAGCTCGGCATCCTTCACGATTTGGCCGAAATCGTCAGCCGTGAAATGCAGCTGCGGGAAAACCTGATGCTGGCGCGGTTTCAGAAGAGTCGCTCCGAAGCGATGTTCCAGGCAAGCGAGGCAGGCTATCGCTCGATGTTCGAGCTGGCCTCGGTGGGCATTGCACTGGTCGCGCCGGACGGTGGCTGGATCAGCGTCAACGCCGCACTGTGTGACATCCTCGGCTACGCGTCTGAAGAGCTGAGAGATCTGACGTTTCAGGACATCACTCACCCCGACGATCTGGACAGTGATCTTGAGATGCTGCATCAGCTGAGTGTTGGTCAAATCAACAGCTACCAGATGGAAAAGCGTTACCTACGCAAAAGCGGCTGCGCTGTCTGGGTCAATCTAAGCGTCACGAAGAAGCTCTCGGAGGCGGGCGGGCTGGAATATTTCATCTCGATCATTCAGAACATTCAAGCGCGCAAAGAGCTTGAGCAGGAGGCCCGGCATGATTCGCTGACCGGCCTGCACAATCGTCGCGCGCTGGATGCGCTGTTGCCCATCGCTCAGGCCCGGGCTGACCGCTCCAGATTGCAAATGGCGTTGATGTTCATTGACCTGGATGGGTTCAAAGCCATCAACGACAGTTATGGGCACGATGCCGGTGATGATCTGCTGCGCACTATTGCCACACGTTTACAGAACTGCATTCGAAGGACCGACAGTCTGGTGCGGCTGGCCGGTGATGAATTCATTGTGATTCTGGAAGGCATCACGCCGGGCGTGGAAGAAGCCCGCGAAGTGGCTCAGAAACTCCTCGCCGCGATCGCACAGCCCCTCACGATCAAGGGCGATGTCATTCGCAGCAACGCCAGCATCGGCTTTTCCATGTACGAACCCGGCTCGGGCAAGGCCCCTGACGAACTCATGCGCGAAGCCGACCGCTGGATGTATAAAGCCAAGCATCTGGGTAAAGGCAGGGTAATGCCGTAGCGGGCTGTGGTTCAGCGCGGTGACTCAAGCAAAGCGCCTACGCCTCAAAACCAGACGCATATCCTGCAGCACCACCGCCTTTGTAGGAGCGCGCTTGCCCGCGAAGGCTGGGGTACAGCCGATAGAGATGCGTCGGGTGTACCAACGCTTTCGCGGGCAAGCGCGCTCCTACGCCTTCGGCAGAAGCAGGGCGGGGTAGGCCTGAACTCTGGTGTTTGATTATGGCCGGATGCCGTAGGAGCGTGGCTTTTCCCGCGATCTGCCGGGAACAGGCAGTCAACCAGACGGCACTGTTCCATCGGGTACACAGCATTGGCCAATTTGCTGCCGCTACGCGCCAGATCGCTGGACAAGCCTCGCTCCTACCGAACTTGCATGCGCCGGACATTCAGCGCTTGGCACAGATCATTGT
>NZ_FOHW01000067.1:0-6067 GCF_900111735.1 Pseudomonas graminis
TCCAGCTCACGACCGAGGACGTCGGCCGCCCAGCACGTTCTGTTCTTGAAGTCATAACGAAAATGAAAGTGTTCGCCATCACTGGTCCAATGCTCAACCACGCGCGGCTGGCCATCAATGGTTTCCCAGCGGTAGTTGCAGCTCAAACCCAATGCGTTGCTGTGACTGGCCATCACGCCTTCGGCATAGCTAAACCGGCGCATGGAATCGCCATTGCGATTGATCACTTCGATGAGCTGGCCGTTGTCGTCGTATCGGTACTGGACGAGGGTTTCCACAGCCAGGTTGTCGACGATGCGTTTGACGTCGGTCAGGCGACCAAGCGGGTTGTCGTAATGCAGATGAATCCGCACGCCGCCGGAAGCGCTGATGTCGGTGAGCGTGCCTTCGACCGTGCGGGTGAAATGCAGGTAATGACCCAGCGCATTTTCCAGACGCTGCAACGGCACCGAAGTGTTGTCGTCCGGCACTTCGCCGAAGTAGAAAAACACGTTGTCGAGCGTTTGCAGCAGGTAATGCCCACCCAGGGTACGGACCAGATGAATCTGCTCGTAGGTGTTGTAAATGCGCTCACCGGGCTCGATGTCGACAAAGGGCACGCTGCGGCCCTGGTTGTCGGTGAGGTACACAAAGCTGCCGCTGCGACGCAGGCTCTGTTCCCACGGCAAGACCCAGCCTTGGCCCAACGGTCAGGTCGCTTGCGTAGGAGCCATCAGATCCCGGCAAGACAAAATCGGTCTCACCCGAGTCCAGCGATATTTTGCGGCCTGTTGTGAGGTCCAGGGGATTGCCGATAATCCCCCCAAGACTTTCCCGAAAAAGGGGCTAAAGACGTGCGGCCCGCGATGTAGCTGGCGGCAACGATGGCGCCGAACCGCAGTGTGCAAGGGCCCTGCAGTCTCCAAGCCTTGCGTCAACCCCAGCTTGGCTACTGATACCACCGCTTTGACCATTGATGCGACGATCATCAGCGCGTCTACAACGACGAGAAGCCAGCCGGGAATCTGATCGTCAATATCGAGGTATTGAACCGTCCAGCCCCCGATGAACACATCGTCCGAGCCGGATGAAATCCTGACACCGGGGGTAAGCGTGTCATAGCGGCATGGGGAGTATTGATTCCTGCCCAACAACCGCGCTGTAAACTTAGCTCCCCTCTCTAATTAGCCTGTTGGCATCTCGACTACTAGTGCTGTTTTAAATATCTGTCGACCAATACGTACCCAGCCACTGCCATTTCCAAGTAGTCTTTATACTTCTCACCAGGCAGCACTTTCACAAACTCGCCACAAACATATAGATCCCCTGCCATATGGAATTCCAAATTTACCATTTTTTGATCTACTATCGGACCACTTCCAATCACAGGCCATTCCCCGGAAAAAAGTTTATCCACAGCAGTAAAAATCACCTTAAAAGGCCCATCATATTCTTGGAAACTTAAGTAGCTTACTTCTTCAGGAATATTTTTTCCGTTTCCTACGGACAAAACACAAAACGCAAATACTCTCTTGAATGTTTGCCCTGAGCTATTTTTTCCGATCCACACTGCCTGACAGATGGCCTGCCTCCCGTCAGACATCGGTATGATGAAATAGTCACCGCTATTTACCACCTGTTTTAAACTCATAATCCTATATCCTTCATTTTTTTTCAGTGCATCCGACAATATTTTCTTCCCCCAATCGGAACTATGTCCTGCTATATCATAGATTGGTGAGTTAGGGTTAGTTGGACTGTAGGACCAGATCTTTATTAAGAAGATTAGTTTCTGGGCGAGTAGATTTAGCCCCACCATTAAGGTTCATGATTTGCTGCTCAAGATACTTAGCCTCAGCCTTTGTTAAATTATTATTAAAAATTACACGCTGCCTTAAATGTGACTTACCCCCAGTAGCCGCATGTATAGCCAAACGCGACTTAGCATCACCACGACCAACATATTTTATTGACTTACCTTCAGTAAGCACATAAAGCCCTGGCCGTTGACAGGATCGTACTTAGCACCGGTACCGCCTGCGCTACGTTGTGATGGCTTCCCCATGCACGGGGTAAGCCCTAACGGATCGACCCATGCAATCGTATAGTTTACATACCGGTAAAGATTCCACCCACCAGCAACGCCCACCGGATCTTGGGTTATGAACCGCCCAACCTCCGGATCGTAATACCTGAACGTGTTGTAGTGCAGCCCCGTTTCATCGTCAAAGTACTGACCCTGAAACCGCAGCTTCTGCTCAATTTCACTCACGGCCAACGATTCAACTTGACCCCAAGCCTTGTAAGTCGCCTGCCACACGATCTGGCCGTCGACATCCGTCATCTCAAGCGGCGTGCCGATCTGATCGGTATGGAAGTAGTAAAGCGTCTGCTCTGCCTCACCTTCGCCCTGGTCAACCCGGGCAAGCGGCACATAGCTTCCTGGCTCGTAAATATAGAGGCTGCTCTGCCAAGGCGTTTCCTCACGCAGCATCTGCAGTCCTTGCCAGAGAAAGTGCTTGTGCTCAGTCTGGCCATCAATCTCGGACGTCTTACCAACCCGGCGACCCAAACTGTCATACCGATACGTGCCAACGCTGTGCACCTGGCTGTTGACCATCGTTTCAGCACGTACGAGCCTGTTTTCGCAGTCGTATGTGAACGTCTGCAGCTTGGTTAACCCTGACCGTTTCTCAATCAGGTTGCCCCAAGCGTCATAGGTATATTCCTGATCGCGCCATTGCTTGATGCGGTTGTCTTTAACCTGATCAAACTGGCTGGTGTTGAAGTTCAGCCGGTTGGCGGCAGCGTCGTATCGGAACTCTTCGCTATCGACGAGTTTGCCCGTGTTACGGCTGTGCAATTGGCCGTTCGCTTCATATTCGTACTTGATCTCACCACGCAGCTTGTCCAGCGTCCGAACTAGTTCACCCGCCGGGTCGTACTCATATCGCCGGTGAATCGGGTTGTACGCATGATCGACCAGCAGCGAAGTGTTGATGCCCGGGTTCTGGATCTGCGACAGCTTTTCAGCCGGAATGGTCGAAGCAAACTGCCAGCTCTTGCGGCCCATCGCGTCGTAACCAAAACAGCTGGTGAGCTTGCCTTGGGATCGATAGACCTCCCGATGCAGGTCATCGCGCTCTATGTCACTGATGAGCAGCCCGTCGAGGTTAAGCTGATGCAGGTGGCCGCTGCCGTAGTACAGGTGATTGAGATGTTGGCCAGTCGGCAATGTCAGCGTGGTCAGGTTGCTGAGCGGATCGTATTCGTAGGCCAACGCCCCTTGCGGAGTCGTTTCTTTTACCAAACGACCTAGCAGGTCATAGCTGAAGTCGAGGGTCTCTTCCTCAACGCCCAGCTTCTTGCCAATGCTTGAAGGCAGCCGATGGATGCTGAGCAACCGATCCGCTTCGTCATAAACGTAATCCTGCCGCGCATCCTGATTGACCTTTGCCAGCAAGCGGCCAATCACATCACGCTCAAACTCGGTGCTGCGCTGCGGCCGCTCTGCCCTGTCCCCGTATCCGATTTCATCCAACCGCGTCAGATGCCCACCGACGTTGTAGGCGAACCGACGCGTCAGGTTGTCTATGCGTTTTTCTTCGATCAGGCGATCCGAAGCGTCATAAGCAAATTCATAAGTCGCATTATTTTCGTTGATCAGCGCGGTGAGTCGAATCGCCTTGTCGTACTCGTAACGGATGCGCTGGCCTTTGGCGTCTTGCCGCGAGCTTGGCAGGCCGCGCTCGTTGCGTTGCAACCTGATGATCTGGCCCTTGCCGTCGGTATGAGTGAGTACTTGTCCAAAAGCGTTGTACGTAAACGCTTCTTGTGTGCCATCAGGATGTTTGATGCGCAGCACTTCACCCGCGGGTTTCAGCTCAAGCTCGGTGGTCTGGCCAAGCGCATCGGTGACGGCAACCGACTGCAGGCGCTCGTTTTATCGGCAAGTGGTGCTTTCCAGTGGAGTCCTTACACTTCTCAACCTGTGCGTTACTGTTATCCCGGGAGCTTTTTTTTCGTTTCAGCTTTTTTTGGCTTCCAAGCCAACAATGTTCCCGCTTTACCACATATCTCATTTACCGAATCGATATATTCACGCCCCACCTCCCAGCACCATCCATTTAAAACTTTTGTAATTACGCCGTGGCTTGGACTTTCTGAAATCCATTCCAAAAGGGACGTACTACCGATCTTGATAGACAAGTGCTGATCGTTTAAAAAGTTAACAGGGTAGATCATTCTAAGACGTGCATACTCATACTGACGCCCTCCTAGATATAGCGGAGACGCATCGTCGATAAAAGCAACCGGGTCTTCATACTGATATATCGTTTTGAAATTTTGGCCTCTAGCATAAGACATCGCACCCGAAACACTAGCCAGCTCGTAAACTATTGCATAGATATACTTGAGCTTTACGGAAGCAGAAATCAAAAAACTTTTAATTTTAATATTTAACTCTTCGAGTCCCACGTCCGACTGCATATCTATACAAAAGAAACTTCCAAATTCTTCGGTAGTGTAGCCAAACGAACTAAACCAAGGTTGGACATTTTTAATCTCGCTGAAGACTCTAAAATTAAAAACCTTACCTTCAGAGATTAGGACTTTGAGCTCCTTAGGCGAAACTTCGACGAACTCAATATCATCCACGCCATCCACTAGTCCTCTTCTATCATAGCCTGCCCCAGTAATCGGATAGCCTAGCTCATTAAAAAACCTCAAAGCCTCATCAAAAACGTCCAAAACAGAAATCCGATCCACCCCGTAAATTGCAATCCCTGTAGCCATAATTAACCTATAAAGTTGATATAAAGGAATCAAGTATGCTTTTCATTTCAGCAGCATTGTAAGGATGCTCTAGCCTAAGAACCCTCCCTCGACTCTGAGCAGGCAAGCCACTCATTGCGTCTGTATTCCTAGTTATCAGCGTGGGAAGCTTTCTGCCCATATCAGATTTAGATGCTAACTCGATTGCATGCACCTTACCATTCAAGTCGACAGCCATTACATCAGGACGGCGCGCTGACACACCGGGGCCTTTTGCAAAGTTATAGCTACGATTTAAATACACATCTTTAAATTTTCCGCTCATTGCTAACTTATTCGCAATAGCTTCAGAAAACTGATCATGACCTGGAGTACCGTCAACTTGGCCTCGCCCATGTATTTTTGTACCATTTACGGTTCGCACCTGACATGGTGCCAATCCGAGAGGATCAATCCAAATGATAGGATTCTGGTTGTACCTGAATGAATTCATCCCGCCCAACAGACCAATCGGATCCTGCGTAATGAACCGCCCCACCTCCGGATCGTAATACCTGAACGTGTTGTAGTGCAGGCCCGTCTCATCGTCGAAATACTGACCCTGAAACCGCAGATTCTGCTCAACCTCATTCATGGGAAGCGATTCAACCTCACCCCAAGCCTTGTAAGTCGCCTGCCACACGATTTGGCCATCGACATCCGTCATCTCGAGCGGCGTGCCAATCTGGTCGGTATGGAAGTAGTAAAGCGTCTGCTCTGCCTCACCTTCGCCCTGGTCAACCCGGGCAAGCGGCGCATAGCTTCCAGGCTCGTAAATATAGAGGCTGCTTTGCCACGGCGTTTCCTCACGCAGCATCCGCAGGCCTTGCCAGAGGAAATGCTTGTGCTCGGTCTGACCATCGACCTCGGACGTCTTGCCAACCCTACGACCCAGACTGTCATACCGGTACGTGCCAACGCTGTGCACCTGGCTGTTGGCCATCCTCTCAGCACGCACGAGCCGGTTTTCGCAGTCGTAGGTAAATGTCTGCAGCTTTGTTAGCCCAGACCGTTTTTCAATCAGGTTACCCCAGGCGTCGTAGGTGTATTCCTGATCGCGCCATCGCTTGATACGGTTGTCTTTGACGTGATCGAACTGGCTGGTGTTGAAATTCAGGCGATTGGCCGCGGCGTCGTATCTGAACTCTTCGCTATCAACCAAGCGGCCAGTCTCACGACTGTGCAATTGGCCGTTCGCTTCATATTCGTACTTGATCTCACCACGCAGCTTGTCCAGCGTCCGAACTAGTTCACCCGCCGGGTCGTACTCATA
>NZ_FOHW01000067.1:6077-10746 GCF_900111735.1 Pseudomonas graminis
TCATATCGCCGGTGAATCGGGTTGTACGCATGATCGACCAGCAGCGAAGTGTTGATGCCTGGGTTCTGGATCTGCGACAGCTTTTCAGCCGGAATAGTGGACGCAAACTGCCAGCTCTTGCGTCCCATGGCGTCATAGCCAAAGCAACTAGTCAGCTTGCCTTGAGAGCGGTAGACCTCCCGATGCAGGTCATCGCGCTCCATGTCACTGATGAGCAGACCGTCGAGGTTAAGTTGGTGCAGGTGGCCGCTGCCGTAGTACAGATGATTCAAGTGCTGGCCAGTCGGCAATGTCAGCGTGGTCAGGTTGCTTAGCGGATCGTATTCGTAAGCCAGCGCACCTTGCGGTGTGGTCTCTTTGATCAAGCGACCCAACAGGTCATAGCTGAAGTCGAGCGTCTCTTCAGCAACACCGAGCTTCTTGCCAATGCTTGAAGGCTGGCGGTGGATGCTGAGCAACCGGTCTGCTTCGTCGTAACTGTAATCCTGCCGAGCATCCTGATTGACCTTCGCGAGCAAGCGACCAATCACATCACGCTCAAACTCGGTACTGCGCTGCGGCCGCTCTGCCCTATCGCCGTAGCCGATTTCATCCAACCGCGTCAGATGCCCGCCCACGTTGTAGCTGAACCGGCGCGTCAGGTTGTCGATGCGCTTTTCTTCGATCAGACGATCGGAGGCGTCGTATTCGAAGGTGTACGTGGCGTTGTTTTCGTTGACCAGCGCGGTGAGACGAATTGCCTTGTCGTACTCATAACGAACGCGCTGGCCCTTGGCGTCTTTCCGCGAGCTTGGCAAGCCGCGCTCGTTGCGTTGCAACCTGATGATTTGGCCCTTGCCGTCGGTATGAGTAAGCACCTGCCCGAAGGCGTTGTACGTAAACGCTTCTTGTGTGCCATCAGGATGTTTGATGCGCAGCACTTCACCCGCAGGTTTAAGCTCCAGCTCGGTGGTCTGACCCAGCGCATCAGTGACCGAAACCAGCTGCAGGCGCTCGTTGTAGTGGTAAGTGGTGCACTTTCCAGAACAGTCCTGAAACTTCTCGACCTGTGCGTGGTTGTTCCACCAGAGGAATTTCGACTTGTGGTTGGCATCGATGATGGTGTGTACCAGACCATCATCGCTGTAGAAATACTCGGTGCGCTGGTCTAGCGCATCGTATTCCTCTGTCAGGTTGCCCTTGTTGTCGTAATGGCCTTTCCAGGTACTCCCGTCGGGATAGCTGACCTGTTTAACCAGCGAGGTCAGATGGTGATGTTGATAGCGCGTGCTGCGACCCAGCGGGTCGACCTCCTCAATCAGGCGCGAGTACTCGTCGTATTTGAGCGTCAGCTGGTTGCCGTCGGGCAGCGTCAAGCCGACGATGTTGCCGAAGTCATCCAGCGTAATTGCGTACTGTTCACCGCCGAAGTCGCGGCTAGCGGTGACCCGGCGATCGGCGTTGTAGTGAACCCGCGCCTCGCGACCCATTACGTCTGTGACGCGGGTGGTGCGCCCCTTGAAGTCGTAGTCAAAATTGAAATGTTCGCCGTCGCTGGTCCAATGCTCGACCACGCGTGGCTGACCGTCGATGGTTTCCCAGCGGTATTCGCAGGCGAGGCCGAGCGCGGTGCTGTGCTGTGCCGCGTCATAACGCCATCGGTGTAGCTGAAATAACGCAGAGTGTCGCCGTTGCGATTACTGACCTGGCTCAACTGGCCGTTGTCGTCATAGCGATAAGTGACCAAGGTTTCGAACGCTTGGTCACCGACGATGCGTTTGACCTCGGTAAGGCGACCGAGTGGGTGGTTGTAGTGCAAATGCACGCGCAGGCCCCCGGTCGCGCTGGTGTCAGTTAGCTTGCCATCGGCTGTGCGCGAACAGTACAGGTGCCGAGAGCCACGCCGGCACCAGCTGATCTCAGGCTCGCATGATTCGCCAGTTTTGCTCCGATCAGGAACGTAAAGCACCGAGGGAGATCACACCTCTTGCCTTTGAACCGTTCTTTTGGTGACGTCCTCTATGGAACACGTACTCTCAGAAGCCTCGTTAAACGCGCTGCAGTCGTCTAATGCGGCCCAGCGCTCATGAATAAATATAAAATAGGGACTTTCACACCGTTAACGGCCTGCTCTAATCGGGCTCGACAACTTGTAAAGACATGCATCCGTCAATTTCGTAAGTCCTCACATTGACGATAAAAATCAGTATATTTTCGTGGACTTTCATCGCTACCCAAACCCGTTTATGAGAATTATCTTTGTCCCTTAGAGATTGTAGACACTTTGTCGCACCGTTAAGCACACTCCCCTGAAATTTTAGATTATTAGCGCGAAACTCTATTATGGAACGGAGTGTCGGAAACTCCTCTACGTTGTAGCTATTCAGATCTAAAGGAATAGGGAGTCGGCCATGTAAAACTTTCGCTTTAGCTAGCACCTCAGAAGTTCGGCGATCAAAGTGGCCAGATTTAATGAACCCTTCAAAGTCTGCGTTTTCTAATAAATCTTTAGAGTTCATTTGGATCAAACACCTTTAGGCCAGATCGACTCCCTTGCAGTAGCACTTCTGACTCACCATAAGCATCTGGAGAAAACTTCCATGCCCACGCATCACCTGGCTTGGGAGCTCCCGTAGGGGTACCTAGCACAACGCCTCCCGCCCCGTCCTTTTCTTCCCACCATTTAGCAACTTTCGGATCACGCGTCCAAGATGTAAATGGGCTATCCCCGGAGACGCCGCCGAGGTTATGTGTCTCTTCGGACATAGTGCTATTAACATTCCCGGGCTCCACGACACCATTTCTCGCATTAGCAATCTCAGGATGATTAGCGCTTACGCCCCGTCCAACTCACACTGCCACCCTAGCGGGACGGTCCAACTACTTGGTTTTGGGACATAGAAGTATAGGTTATTGCTCCCCAGCAACCCAGTCGGGCCCTGCCTTATAAATCTGCAGCATCAAAAATCCCTTCGCAAGAAAAATATGCATTCGCTATTTTTTGTGGACTAAAAGCGCAACGCTTAATCATAGGTGTCGAACCCCGATCAAGTAACGTGATGAGATCGGCGGTCGGACATCGGGAAAGATTATCTCTTTAGTCTCATCCCATCTCATAGACGACGCAGCTTTGAACAAGCAAGTTTAAAGAATTATGCTAAAACTGCACCGACGTTATGAGCCAGCGACGAACGGTGGGCCGATGGTTATACATCGATCTCCGATTCATCTTTCAGCCCTTCAATGAAAGAGCCAAACGTTTTAGCGATCCACCTATATGCGTTGGCATGATTGGTCGCTGGACTGCACTCGGAGTCGAAGGAATCCGTTGCGAAAAAGCATACATTACCTTTTTTTAAATCAAGACAGAAAAAATTACCTCCATCATCGTTTGCGAATGGCAACAGCGTGCTTGGAATAACATCCTTTGCGGTCATCAGAGCATAGCAACCTCCCAAAAAATTCGTATCTTGCGCGGCAGGATCGTCTTTAGACGCAACAGCTTTGAATTTTTTTATCCGAATAGGATCGTACTCATCTTCGCTGTCCCACCAATCTTTATCCGGTACGCCCCCATTGTTTCTTAAGTAAAATTCCTTGAAATCCTTAGGTAATTGGATATTAACTATGACCTCTAAGCTCTCTATATCAGTTAGTCCAACAGGGGGTTCAGCTTTAGATACCTTAAGTAGCGACATTTGCTGCACCTTCCTTAACAAACCGTTGAGGCGCCCCTAGGCGCCCGACCTTTAAGCCATCCCTTCGATTGAGCAATCCCTACCGCGTCGGCTTTACCATATGCTTTTGACGGCAGTCCAAAATGCTTTTCAAACTGCGAAACTGAGCCTCCATGAGGAAAGGTGGCTTCGTGAGCTGAAGTTTTGACAAGCTGCATTGTGGTTTTGCCAGTTTTCGGATCAAAATCATCAACATGATGCCATGTGTAATCGTCCGCTGCAGAAACTTTGATGCCGGCCTCTTTATAAGCTTGAGTAAAATCACGAGTCCGGGATCCCTGCATGGTGATCGTGACGATATTTTTTTGATTACCAGTTACCGGAAATAGGTCAGGCGACCCTGTAAAATCGACGCCCTTAAAAGCCCAGCCCCATGGATCGATCCATATATTCGGATTCGGCGCATATCGATAAAGATTATACCCACCGGCCAAGCCGATCGGGTCTTGAGTAATGAACTGACCTACCTCCGGATCGTAATACCGAAACGTATTGTAGTGCAGCCCCGTCTCGTCATCAAAGTACTGGCCTTGGAAACGCAGGTTTTGCTCAACCTCGCTGACCGCCAACGATTCAACTTCGCCCCACGCCTTGTAAGTCGCCTGCCAAACGATCTGGCCATCGACATCCGTCATCTCCAGCGGCGTGCCAATCTGGTCGGTATGAAAGTAGTAAAGCGTCCGCTCTGCCTCACCTTCGCTCTGGTCAACCCGGGCAAGTGGCGCATAGCTTCCTGGCTCGTAAATATAGAGGCTGCTCTGCCAAGGCGTTTCCTCACGCAGCATCCGCAGGCCTTGCCAGAGAAAGTGCTTGTGCTCAGTCTGGCCATCAATCTCGGACGTCTTGCCAACCCTACGACCCAAGCTGTCATACCGGTACGTACCGACGCTGTGCATCTGGCTGTTAACCATCGTTTCCGCACGCACGAGCCGGTTTTCGCAATCGTAGGTGAA
>NZ_FOHW01000056.1 GCF_900111735.1 Pseudomonas graminis
CACCGCAATCGCGGGCAAGCGCGCTCCTACAGTTGATCGTGGTCCACCGAAAATCCGCGTTGGACGCAAGACCTGTAGGAGCGCGCTTGCCCGCGAAGAGGCCGGCACATCCACTCGATATCCGGCCGTTGAAAGGCGGCCTGCGTAAGCAAGTGCGCTCCCACATCCTCTGCCGTCAGTCCGTTGGCTTTGCTTTCGCCCGCTCCGACGGCCGTCGCACGCCGGCGACGATTTTGTCCACAGCCTTGGTCGCCGCAACCATCCCGAACGTGGCCGTCACCATCATCACTGCGCCGAAACCGCCCGCGCAGTCCAGCTTCACGCCATCGCCGACGAAGCTCTTCTGCAGGCAAATACTGCCGTCCGGCTTGGGGTAGCGCAGTTGCTCGGTGGAGAACACGCACGGCACGCTGTAATGGCGAGTGACCGTGCGGGAAAAGCCGTAGTCGCGGCGCAGGGTCGAACGCACCTTGGACGCCAGCGGGTCGTTGAAGGTGCGGTTGAGGTCGCAGACCTGAATCAGGGTCGGGTCGATCTGCCCGCCTGCGCCGCCGGTGGTGATGATCTGGATCTTGCGGCGTTTGCACCATGCGATCAGCGCGGCCTTGGCGTTGACGCTGTCGATGCAATCGAGCACGCAGTCGATGTCCGGCGTGATGTATTCGGCCATGGTGTCGCGGGTGACGAAGTCGGCGACGGCATGAACGACGCAATCGGGATTGATCTCCCGCAGACGGTCGGCCATGACCTCGACCTTGGCGCGGCCAACGGTGCTGCTCAGGGCATGCAACTGGCGGTTGCTGTTGCTGACGCAGACGTCGTCCAGATCAAACAGGGAAATCTCGCCCACGCCACAGCGCGCCATGGCTTCCGCCGCCCAGGAACCCACGCCGCCGATGCCGACCACCGCCACATGGGCCGCGCGCAGACGTTCCAGCCCCTCGATGCCGTACAGGCGGGCGACGCCAGCGAAACGCGGATCTTCTGTGCTCATGACCAATACCCCAAAAAACCGGCGCGCATTATAGGCCCTCACGGCGATTCGCAAAGCGCTGAGTTGCAGGCGTTTGGTCTGAAAGTCACCTCTTTCCCGGCCTGCCCGCAGCGCACAGTCAACGCCCTACACCGCCGGTCGAACAGAACTTCAACACGTGTCGGTTGCCAAAGTTTCGCCCCGCTGTACCCTGTCACTCCTCCCCGTTCCCCTCTTGGAACCTGAAGCACCTATGTCATCGCGTAAATTTGGACTCAACCTCGTTGTCGTCGTGGCGATTGCTGCGCTGTTCACTGGCTTCTGGGCGCTGATCAACCGCCCCGTCACCGCCCCCAACTGGCCTGAACAGATCTCCGGCTTTTCCTATTCGCCTTTCCGGCTGGGACAGAATCCGCAGAAGGATCTCTACCCGTCCGACGAAGAAATGCGTCAGGACCTGGAACTGATGAGCAAGCAGACGGACAACATCCGTATCTACTCGGTGGACGGCACGCTCAAGGACATCCCCAAGCTGGCCGAGGAGTTCGGCCTTCGGGTGACCCTCGGTATCTGGATCAGCCCGGACCTTGAGCGCAACGAGCGCGAAATCACCACGGCGATCGAACTGGCGAACACCTCCCGCAGCGTCGTTCGCGTGGTGGTCGGCAACGAAGCGCTGTACCGCGAAGAGATCAAACCCAAGGACCTGATGGCCGCCCTCGACCGCGTGCGCGCCGCCGTCAAAGTACCGGTGACCACGTCCGAGCAGTGGCATATCTGGGAGAAGTACCCGGAACTGGCCAAGCACGTTGACCTGGTCGCCGCGCACATCCTGCCGTACTGGGAATACATCCCGATGGATAAGGCCGGGCAATACGTGCTCGACCGCGCCCGCGAACTGAAACGCATGTTCCCGAAAAAACCGCTGCTGCTCTCCGAGGTCGGCTGGCCGAGCAACGGCCACATGCGCGGCGGTGCGGACGCCACCCAGGCGGACCAGGCGGTTTACCTGCGCACGCTGGTCAACAAGCTCAACCGTCAGGGCTTCAACTACTTCGTGATCGAGGCCTTCGATCAGCCGTGGAAAGCCAGCGACGAAGGCTCGGTCGGCGCGTATTGGGGCGTTTATAACGCTGCCCGCCAGCAGAAATTCAATTTCGAAGGCCCGATCGTGGCGATCCCGCAGTGGCGCGTATTGGCGATCGGCTCGGCAGTATTGGCGATGCTGGCCCTCGCCTTGTTGTTGATTGACGGCTCGGCGCTGCGTCAACGTGGCCGGACATTCCTGACCTTCATCGCCTTCCTCTGCGGGTCGGTTCTGGTCTGGATCGGCTACGACTACAGCCAGCAATACAGCACCTGGTTCAGTCTGCTTGTAGGATTTTTACTGGCGCTGGGCGCGTTCGGCGTCTTTATCGTACTGTTGACCGAAGCCCACGAATTGGCCGAAGCGGTGTGGACGCACAAGCGCCGCCGCGAATTCCTGCCCGTTGAAGGGGACTCGGCCTACAGACCGAAAGTGTCGATCCATGTGCCCTGCTACAACGAGCCGCCGGAGATGGTCAAACAGACCCTCAACGCACTGGCCGCGCTGGATTACCCGGATTTCGAAGTGTTGCTGATCGACAACAACACCAAGGACCCCGCCGTGTGGGAGCCGGTCAAGGCCCACTGCGAAATGCTCGGCCCGCGCTTCAAGTTTTTCCATGTCGCCCCCCTGGCCGGCTTCAAGGGCGGCGCCCTGAACTATCTGATCCCGCACACCGCGCCGGACGCCGAAGTGATTGCCGTGATCGACTCGGACTACTGCGTCGACCGCAACTGGCTCAAGCACATGGTTCCGCACTTCGCCGATCCGAAGATCGCCGTGGTGCAGTCGCCGCAGGACTACCGCGACCAGCACGAAAGTGCGTTCAAGAAGCTCTGCTATTCGGAATACAAAGGCTTCTTCTACATCGGCATGGTGACCCGAAACGACCGCGACGCGATCATTCAGCACGGCACCATGACGATGACCCGTCGCTCGGTGCTTGAAGAGCTTGGCTGGGCGGACTGGTGCATCTGCGAAGACGCCGAGCTGGGCCTGCGCGTGTTCGAAAAAGGCTATTCGGCGGCGTACGCGCACAACAGCTTCGGCAAGGGCCTGATGCCCGACACCTTCATCGACTTCAAAAAGCAGCGTTTCCGCTGGGCGTATGGCGCGATTCAGATCATCAAGCGTCACGCCGCCAGCCTGCTGCGCGGCAAGGACACCGAACTGACCCGCGGCCAGCGTTATCACTTCCTCGCGGGCTGGCTGCCGTGGGTGGCCGATGGCATGAACATCTTCTTCACGGTCGGCGCACTGCTCTGGTCGTCGGCGATGATCATCGTGCCCAACCGGGTTGACCCGCCGCTGCTGATTTTCGCGATTCCGCCGCTGGCGCTGTTCTTCTTCAAGGTCGGCAAGATCATCTTCCTGTACCGCCGCGCCGTTGGCGTGAACCTCACGGACGCGTTCTATGCGGCGCTCGCGGGGCTGGCACTGTCTCACACGATCGCCAAAGCGGTGTTGTACGGCTTCTTTACTACCAGCATTCCGTTCTTCCGCACTCCGAAAAACGCCGAAAGCCATGGCTTGCTGGTGGCGATTTCCGAGGCCCGCGAAGAGCTGTTCATCATGCTGATGCTGTGGGGCGCTGCGCTGGGCATCTGTCTGGTACAGGGTCTGCCGAGCAACGACATGCGCTTCTGGGTCATCATGCTGCTGGTGCAATCGCTGCCGTATCTGGCGGCGCTGATCATGGCGTTTCTGTCGTCGCTGCCGAAACCGAAACCGACGGAAGAACCCGCTACCGCCTGAAACAATGGGGCGCTGTACTAAACGGCGGCCTTCGGGTCGCCGTTTTGCTTTAAGCTATTCGCCGGTTTATCGCCTTGCCTTCACTCAATATCTCGGACTTTTCATGACAGCCCCAGCCGACCTCTCGCCCACGCTGCAACTCGCCTGCGACCTGATCCGTCGCCCATCCGTCACGCCACTGGACGCCGACTGCCAGGCCGTGATGATGAAACGCCTGAGCGATGCCGGTTTTGCCCTGGAGCCCATGCGCATTCAGGACGTGGATAATTTCTGGGCGACCCATGGCAATCAGGACGGTCCGGTGCTGTGTTTCGCCGGTCACACCGACGTGGTGCCGACCGGCCCGGTTCAGGCCTGGCAGAATGATCCGTTCAGCGCGCTGATCGACGAACACGGCATGCTCTGCGGCCGTGGCGCGGCGGACATGAAAGGCAGCCTGGCGTCGATGATCGTGGCCACCGAGCGTTTCGTTGCCGATCACCCGAACCATAAAGGCAAGATTGCCTACCTGATCACCAGCGACGAAGAAGGCCCGGCCCACCACGGCACCAAAGCGGTGGTCGAGCGTCTGGCGGCGCGCAAGGAGCGCCTCGACTGGTGCATCGTTGGCGAACCGTCGAGCACGACGCTGGTCGGCGATGTGGTCAAGAACGGCCGTCGCGGCTCACTGGGCGCAACCCTCACCGTCAAAGGCATTCAGGGCCATGTCGCCTACCCGCACCTGGCGAAGAACCCTATTCACCTGGCCGCGCCTGCGCTGGCCGAGCTGGCCGCCGAGCACTGGGACAACGGCAATGATTTCTTCCCGCCGACCAGCTTCCAGATTTCCAATCTGAATTCAGGCACCGGCGCCACCAACGTGATCCCGGGGGATCTGGTGGCGGTGTTCAACTTCCGTTTCTCCACCGAATCCACCGTCGAAGGCCTCAAGCAACGTGTGGCCGCTATTCTCGACAAGCATGACCTGGACTGGCACGTGGAATGGGCGCTGTCCGGCCTGCCGTTCCTCACCGAACCGGGCGCATTGCTGGATGCTGTATCCGCGAGCATCAAACACGTCACCGGCCGCGACACCCGTGCGTCGACCAGCGGCGGCACGTCGGACGGTCGCTTCATCGCCACCCTCGGCACCCAAGTGGTCGAACTGGGGCCGGTCAATGCGACGATCCATCAGGTCAACGAACGCATCCTCGCCAGCGATCTCGACGTGCTGACCGAGATCTACTACCAGACCCTGGTCAAGTTGCTCGCCTGATGCTGACCTGCCCGATCTGCTCCGCCCCGCTCGATTCAGCGGATAACGGCGTCGTGTGCCCCGCCGGGCACCGCTTCGACCGCGCCCGTCAGGGTTACTTGAACCTGCTGCCCGTGCAGCACAAAAACAGCCGCGACCCTGGCGACAATCAGGCGATGGTCGAGGCCCGCCGCGACTTCCTCAACGCCGGACATTACGCGCCGGTTGCCAAGCGTCTCGCCGAACTGGCCGCCGAGCGCGCGCCGTCGCACTGGGTCGACATCGGTTGCGGCGAGGGTTATTACACCGCGCAGATCGCCCAGGGCCTGCCCGACGCTGACGGCTATGCGCTGGACATCTCCCGCGAAGCGGTGAAGCGCGCCTGCAAACGCGACCCCAAGATCACCTGGTTGATCGCCAGCATGGCGCGCGTGCCACTGCCGGATGCGAGCATGCAGTTCATCGCCAGCGTGTTCAGTCCGCTGGACTGGGCCGAGGCCAAGCGCCTGCTGTCGCCGGGTGGCGGTCTGATGCGTGTAGGACCGACCAACGATCATCTGATGGAATTGCGTCAGCGCCTGTACGACGAAGTCCGCGACTACAGTGATGACAAGCACTTGGCGCTGGTGCCGGAAGGCATGAGCCTGCAGCACAGCGAAACCCTGCGCTTCACCCTGACACTGGTGGACGGCCAGGCCCGCGCTAATCTGCTGGCCATGACGCCCCACGGCTGGCGCGCCAGTGCCGAACGGCGCGCGAACGTGATTGATCAGGCCGAGCCGTTCGAGGTCACGGTGTCCATGCGCTACGATTATTTCGTCCTGAATTGACGGCTTGAAGCATCTGAACAGACTGAATCCGCGAGTGGATTTTTCCAGCACAACCAAGAGGCATCCATGCGCCAACCCGATATCGAGATTTACCTGAAAGACGCTGACGTCGACCACAAGGCAATCACCGCCTGGCTGACCGCAGACATCGGCCCTTGCTCTGAGTGGACACAGAAAGGCCAGACCTGGAAATGCCGCGCAGGCGACGTGCCCGTGACCTGGATTCCCAAGGCGGTCGGCAAGTGGAACAGCCTGTGCCTGGACAGCGACAAGACCCCGTGGGAAGACGATATCGCCTGCGCCCGTGCCGCTTTCGCTGCGTTGAAAGTCGAGGTCCGTTGCGCGCCGGGGACGTGGGTCGAGGAAGAGAGTGACGCTGAAGCCGATCAATGGATTCGCATCAGCATTGATGGTGAAGAAGAAATCACCTGGCATACGTCCTGATACGTCATCCCGCCGGGCACCCGCGCCGCTTTGCCCATCCCCACCAGATGCGGCAAACTGGCGGCCTCGCGGGCGTCGCCCCTCTCAGCAGAACTCTATGACCCGTTCCCCGTTTCGACGTCTTGTATTCGGCACCGTGCGCCGCCTGCTTTACCTGTGGGTGCGCTCGGAGACGATCAACCAGTCGTCCTTCACCCTCAATCTCGACCGCAGCCGCCCGGTTTTCTATGCACTGCAAAACCCTTCGATAAGCGACCTCGCGGTCCTTGATACCGAGTGCCGCAAGGCCGGTCTGCCGCGCCCAGTCCTGTCCGTCGCCGTGGGCAATCTGACCGAGCCGGCCGCGTTTTTCTACCTGACGCCCGAGCCTGACTGGCTGGGGCGCCACGACAAACGCGGCGCACCGCCGACCCTTGAACGTCTGGTCGGAGCGGTCACACAGAACGCTACCGAAGACGCGCAAGTCATTCCGGTCAGCGTGTTCTGGGGCCAGTCACCGGACAAGGAAGACAGCCCGTGGAAACTGCTGTTTGCCGATAGCTGGAAGGTGACCGGGCGCCTGCGTCGCTTCGTGACCATCCTGATCCTGGGCCGCAAGACTCGCGTGCAGTTCTCGGCGCCGGTTCATCTGCGCGAGCTGGTCGATCAGAACAAGGGTTACGAGCGCACGGTGCGCATGGCGCAACGCCTGCTGCGCGTGCATTTCCGCAACCTGAAGACCTCCGTGATCGGCCCGGACCTTTCTCACCGTCGTCATCTGGTCAAAGGGCTGGTGGCGGATCCGCTGGTCAGGCAGGCCATTCTCGACGAGGCCGCCCGAGAGAAAATCACCGAAGCCAAGGCCCGTGAAAAAGCCCTGCACTACGGCAACGAGATCGCTTCGGACTACACCTACACCGCCATCCGTTTTCTGGAAGTGGTGCTGAGCTGGTTCTGGAACAAGATTTACGACGGTATCAAGGTCAGTCACCTGGAGGGCGTGCAAAACGTCGCCCAGGGCAACGAGATCATTTATGTGCCGTGCCACCGTAGCCACATCGACTATCTGCTGCTGTCGTACCTGCTGTTTCGCAACGGCCTGACCCCGCCGCACATTGCCGCCGGCATCAACCTGAACATGCCGGTGATCGGCGGCCTGTTGCGCCGCGGTGGCGCGTTTTTCATGCGCCGCACGTTCAAAGGCAATCCGCTGTACACCGCGGTATTCAATGAATACCTGCACACCCTGTTCACCAAAGGTTTCCCGGTGGAGTACTTCGTCGAAGGCGGACGTTCGCGCACCGGGCGCATGTTGCAGCCGAAGACCGGAATGCTGGCGATCACCCTGCGCAGTTTCCTGCGCAACTCGCGCATGCCCATCGTGTTCGTGCCGGTGTACATCGGTTACGAACGCGTACTGGAGGGCCGGACCTACCTGGGCGAACTGCGCGGTGCGGCGAAGAAGAAAGAGTCGATCTTCGACATCTTCAAAGTCATCGGCGCGCTGAAGCAGCGCTTCGGCCAGGTCTCGGTCAACTTCGGTGAGCCGATCAAGCTGACCGAGTTCCTCGACCATGAGCAGCCGGACTGGCGTACTCAGGAACTGGGACCGGTGTTCAAACCGGCGTGGCTCAACGAGACCACACACCGTCTGGGCGAACGCGTCGCCCGCCACCTGAACGAAGCGGCGGCGATCAACCCGGTGAATCTGGTGGCGCTGGCGTTGCTATCGACGGCGAAACACGCGCTGGACGATCAAGCCCTGGCGCGGGTGCTCGATCTGTACCTGACGCTGTTGCGCACCGTGCCCTACTCGCCCCATACCACGCTGCCCGATGGCGATGGCCGGGCGCTGATCGAACACGTCAAGGGCATGAATCTGCTCTCGGAACTCAGCGATGCGCTGGGCAAGATTCTGTATCTGGACGAGCAGAATGCCGTCCTGATGACGTACTACCGCAACAACGTGCTGCACATTTTCGCGCTGCCCTCGTTGCTGGCCTGCTTCTTCCAGAGCTCGTCGCGCATGAGCCGCGAGCAGATTCTGCGCTATACGCGGGCGCTGTATCCGTACCTGCAATCGGAGCTGTTCATCCGCTGGTCGCTGGAGGACCTGGATGAGGTCATCGATCAGTGGCTGGCGGCGTTTGTCGAACAGGGCCTGTTGCGATTCGAGAACGGCGTGTACCTGCGCCCGGCGCCGAGCTCACGCGCTTTTGTGATGCTGACGGTGCTGTCGCGGGCGATTGCCCAGACTTTGCAGCGTTTCTACATGGCGATTTCTCTGCTGCTCAACAGCGGTCAGCACACGCTCAGCGCCGAAGGGCTTGAGGAGTTGTGCACGACGATGGCCCAGCGGCTGTCGATCCTGCACGGCCTGAACGCGCCGGAGTTTTTCGACAAGAGCCTGTTCCGGCATTTCATTCAGACGCTGCTGGATCAGGGCGTCCTGCGCACCGATGCCGCCGGCAAACTGAGCTATCACGATATGTTGGGGGATCTGGCGGAAGGCGCCGCCAAACGCGTATTGCCAGCGGAAATCCGGCTGTCGATCCGCCAGGTGGCGTTGCACCGCAGTGATGAAGTCGTCGGGGCCGCACCGATCGCCTGAGCGACGGCGAAGCCCTTCAAATGTTTCACCTGACAAGGAGCATCACATGAAACATATCCTGCTCACCCTCATGACCACCGTGCTGGCCGCTTGCGCTCACGCGCCGGACAACCTGCCGGGCTCGGTGGATGGCGAGGTGTTTTATCTGCAGCGCATGGCGCTTCCGCCGGCCGCTACGCTGAAGGTCACGCTGCAGGACGTGACGCTGGCCGACGCGCCCGCGCAGATCCTCGCCAGCCAGAACGGCCCGATCAAAGGCCAGGTGCCGCTGCCGTTTCACCTGACCTACGATCAGAAGCAGGTCCAGCCGGGTCACACTTACTCGGTCAGCGCACGCATCGAAGTGGACGGCAAGTTGCTGATGATCAGCACCGAGCGCTACACGGTGGACCTGACGCTGGACGAAAAACCGCCCGTCAAAATTCGCTTGAGCCCCGCCCGTTAATCGGGCGTGCACCACAGACCGCTGAAAAGGACATTACCCATGCTGCGTCGCTCCCTCTCGTTCACTGGTATATGCGCCGGCCTGCTGTTATCGGCCAGTGCCTTCGCGTTGTCGCTCAATGATCTGTCGCAATCGGACGCCACCGGCGGATTGAAGGATGCCCTCACCCAAAGCGCCCAGGTCGCCGTCAAGCAACTGGGCGTACCAGGTGGGTTCAGCAACAACAAGGATGTGCGCATCGAACTGCCCGGCAATCTGGGCAAGGTCGCCAAGAAGATGAAACAGTTCGGCATGGGCGCCCAGGTCGATCAGCTGGAGACCAGCATGAACCAGGCGGCTGAGGCGGCGATGCCCCAGGCGCAGACGTTGCTGGTCGATGCCGTGAAAAAGATGAGCGTGTCGGATGCCAAAGCCATCCTCAGCGGCGGCAAGGACTCGGCGACCCAGTACCTGAGCACCTCCAGCCGCGAACAGATCCGCGCCAGGTTCCTGCCCATCGTCAAACAGGCCACTGACAAAGTCGGCCTGGCACAGAAATACAACGCCTTCGCCGGTCAGGCCGCGACGCTGGGCGTGCTGGATGCCAAGAGCTCGAACATCGAAGGCTACGTCACCGAGAAGGCCTTGAATGGCCTCTTCGAAATGATCGCCAAACAGGAAGAAACCATCCGCGCCAACCCGGCAGCGGCAGCGACCGGTCTGGCGAAAAAAGTGTTCGGCGCGTTGTGAAGTCAACCTCCCTCGCCGGCCCCGGCCGTCCCAAGGATCAGGCCAAGCGACAGGCCATCCTAGACGCCGCAAAGAGCCTGTTCATCCGCAACGGCTATATCCAGACCAGCATGGACGCCGTGGCCGCTGAAGCCGGAGTCTCCAAGCTCACGGTCTACAGTCATTTCGTTGACAAGGAGACGCTGTTTTCGTGCGCGGTGGTGGCGCGCTGCGAGGAGCAGGTGCCCGAGCTGTTCGTGGATGTCCCGATGGACGCACCTGTGGAAAAGGTGCTGCTGGGAATTGCGAGGGGGTTTCAGACGCTGATCAACAGCCCTGAGTCCATCGACCTGAACCGTCTGATCATCACCCTGGGACCTCAGGCATCATCGCTGACTCAGGTGTTCTTCGAAGCAGGACCGCAACGCGTCCTGCACGAGCTGGAGCGATTCCTGGGCAAGCTGAGCGGTAAAAACGGCCTGCATTTTGAATCGCCGCTTAATGCGGCGGGGCACTTCTTGAGTTTGATCAAAGGCGTGCACCATTTCAGGCTTCTCATCGGCACCGGGGAAATAGCGGACGAGCAGACTGCTGACCATCATGCCAGGGAAGTGGTAACGCTGTTCTTGAAGGCGTATCGGGTTTAGGGCTGGACGCCGGTGCTCACTGTGGGACCGGCTTCAGCGGGGAAGGCGTCAGGCGTCACAATTAGGAATTGATGGTGCGCACGCGGGCCCCTTCCCGGCTGAAGCCGGTCCCACTGAAAGCATCGCGTGCATCCATAGAGACCGGCGCCGGCCAGTATTGTGGGACCGGCTTTAGCCGGGAAGGCGTTGGGCGTGACACCACACATCTGATGGTGATCACACCGGCCTCTTCCCGGCTGAAGCCAGTCCCACTGAAAGCATCGCGTGCATCCATAGAGACTGGCGCCGGCCAGTATTGTGGGACCGGCTTTAGCCGGGAAAGCGCCAGACGCCACACCACAAATCTGATGGTGATCATACCGGCCTCTTCCCGGCTGAAGCCGGTCCCACTGAAAGCATCGCGTGCATCCATAGAGACCGGCGCCGGCCTACATTGTGGGACCCGCTTCGTTTCTGTCAGCGAGGCTCGTGCATCGGGCAGCCGTTGTGGCTGGCGCGAAAGCCTGAAGACAGCTCATAGGACGGCTTGCGCACCCGCATGACGCCGCCCAGTGGACGGTGTTCAACCACGCCGTGCCAGGGGCTGAAAGCCATAGCCTCGTCGATTTCCTGCTGGCGTTCGTCTGACCAGCTGTCCTGGAGCGGCACTTCGATACGGGCAACCGTCACGAACGGGCTCAGCTCTTCGGACCATTCCACCGAAGCGTCTTCAATCGGCATTTTTTCAAGATCGGTCGCCAGTTGGATACGCACGTCCCAAACGCCCCCCTTGCTCGCGAAGTGACTGCGCACCGCTTCCCGCAAGCCGTCCGGATGGCCATTCAGGTCCACCTTCTGGTCGGTCAACACGGTGAGTTCGGGAGACACGGGCACCACGCTCAGCTTGGCGTAGTAGCGGCCATAGAGAAACGGCACGACGCTGTTATAGGTCTCACCCAGCAAATGGGTCATCGGATGCCCGCCCAGTGATCTGAGCGTGCCGCTCTCCCCGCCCACGGCTTCAACCACCGACTCCAGACCACGGAAAAAGGCCGACAGCGCTTTCTTCATGTTGGGCACTTTGTCGGTGGTTTTGGCGAGCAGCTTCAGGGTCTTGAGGAAATCCTTGGGCGTTGCGGCCGTGAACGCCTTGGCGTTCTGCATCACGAAGTCCTGAGTGACCTGCCCTTCACTGCCTGGAAGGCGTGCGCCCTGTACACCGACCAGCTTGATGGCCAGACCGCGCGGCGTTGACACCTTGTCGTCGAGCAGATCACCTGGATTGGTGGAAAAGCGCATCTTCACGTCGAGCGTGCCGGCATGGGCGAAGACACCCTGGGCCAGTTCGGGCGGCAGATTATCCAGAATGCGGATTTGCCCATGCAGCAAGCCGTGGGCCTTGGCATGCACGCTGCGGATGGCATGGCCGCCATCTTCGTAAGTAGTTTCCAGAATGCTCTGCATGGCCTCGGCGAGTTCTTTGCTCGTCTGAGCCTCGTCATCGGGTATCTGCTCGAAGTGCGGCTCGAACGGCAAAGGCGTCACGGACAAAGGGAAGGTGCTCATCGGTTATCTCCGGCTACAGCTCTGGTCAGGGCATATCGCCGATGAGCGCACACCTGAAACGGTGGCTTGTCAGGCATCGGCACAGCAGATGACTGCGCCGACGATTGCCGGGTTCAGGTTTACCGGACGAGTGTCACGCCCCCGTGCCTTTCAACGCTTTTTTCGGGTAAATATCGTAGCGGCTGGATTTGCCGTCGAGCGCGTAGGAAGGCTTGGCCCCTTCGATGCACGGCGCCTTGCGCGGGCGCTTGACGACAACGCGATGGCTGGCCAGCGCCAGCGCGGCTTCCAGCAGTGCCGGGGCGTCCATGTCGTCGCCCACAAGTGGACGGAACAGGCGCATCTCCTTCTTCACCAACGCGGTCTTTTCCCGGTGCGGAAACATCGGGTCGAGGTAAATGACCTGGGGCGGCTCTCCTTCCCATTGGCGAATCAGCTCGATGGAGTTGCCGGTCAACAGGCGCATCTGCGCGATGATTCCGCCCACGTCCAGATCCCTTGCACCGCGCGCCAAACCGTCTTCGAGCAGCGCGGCGATGATTGGCTGTCGCTCGATCAGGCTTACTTCGCACCCCAGACTCGCCAGCACAAAGGCGTCCTTGCCCAGCCCCGCCGTCGCATCCAGCACCCGCGGGCGCACGCCCGGCTGAATGCCTACGGCCTTGGCGATCATCTGCCCGCTGCCGCCGCCAAACAGACGCCGATGGGCCGCCTTGCCTTCGATGAAATCCACGCGCACCGGGCCGGGCGCGTCGTCACCCAGTTGCTGCAATTGCAGCCCGTCCTCGGCCACTTGCAGGGCGAAATCCGCGTTGGCGTCGGCCAGCGGCAAACCCAGTCGTTGCGCCCACTGCTCTGCGTTTTCCTGCCCGTCGGGGGTCAGGCTGTCGACCCGAATGCGGCTGCCCGCGTGCTGCTCAGTCATTGTCTCTACGCACTCAAATATTCTTAATGATTGGCAGTGTCTGCCGATAACAAAAGTATCCGGCATTTTGCCAGACCCACGGGCTGTACTGAGCGCTTATGTCAGACATTCAGCAAACCTCCTCGATAGGCTATTTGACGTACGCAGGCGACTACAGCGTACGCAATACCCAAACCCTGAGCGGCGTCACGCAGCTCTGGCAGGATGCGTTTGCCCGTGCGATGGCCCAACAGGTCGATGACAACGCAGGCAAAACCCCGGAATACAGCGCCGTCGCCACGACGGACAACCTGACCGGCGAGCCTATTGCCGGCGCCACTGCGCTGGGCAAGATCGTCGAGCAGCGTGAATGCCCGGTTCAGGACAAGGAAATCGCGCCGCCGGAGCCTTTGTTCCTGCCGATCGCCGAGTTCGAATGGGAGCTGGCCGACAAGCCCGCCAAGCCGTTCACCGCGATGGAAATGATCGAGCAACAACGCAACCTCGAATTCGATGACAACTGGGTTCGCCCTACCGTGCTCAACCCCTACGATGACAGCGTTGAACACGGCCCGGGCCCTCAGCCTCGCCCACTGTTCCTGCCGATTGCCGAATTTGAATGGGACCTGGCCGACAAGCCCGCCACACCCTTCAGCGCTGAAGAGATGACCGAGCAGCAGCGTCATCTGGCCTTTGATAACGGCTGGGCGCGTCCGATTGTGCTGCAGAACCTTCGTATCGCTGCCTGACGCCAGGCCGTAACCCAGCGCAGCACAACCTCGCTCGCCTCCCCTAGCGACACACCCGCCAGCGTCCCATGTCCAGGTGAAAGTGGTTTCGGTGTGCGGCGTTATAATCCGGGCTCAGCACCGTATTGAACTGCTGGCAGGCGCCATCCCTTACCAATCGCAGAAAACGCGCCTCGTCGCCCTCGTCTTTCCAGTCCTTGAGCACCGAGATCCTGCGCCCGTCTGCCAGTCGAAACCCGGCGATGTCCAGCGCATTCGCGGTGGCGTGCTGACTCAGGCGGCCCTCGCTGCGGTTGTAGATGTTGCGACAGGCGAAGCTGCCAAGGTGATCGACCTGCGTGAGCTTCTGCCCGAACACCGACTGGGCCGCCGGCTGCAACTGATGAATATCGAACAGCGCATACGCCACCGCCAGGCGACAACTGGACAGAAAACTGCTGCTCAGCGCGACGTCGCCGCCCTGGATACGCAGGGTGTTGGTGAGCGGGCATTTGGCGTCGGCAGCGCTGTCGGCCTGGTGCGTGTAACGCAGAGTCGAGGTTTGCAGTGCGGCCTCGCACAACGTCGGATCCTCCTGCAATCGCCAGAGCTTGAACGGCGTAATGAGGTTGGGCTCGTCCCGCACGTTCAGCGGGGCCCACGGATTCCAGCGCTCAGCGACAGGCAGCCAGCCACGCCAGATCGACACCGCAAGGGCTGCGCTGATCAAAACCAGGAGAAGAAAGAAGGTAGAGCCGCGCATGCAGGAAGGTTCTCGTCTGACGGAGGGATGAGTCCACTCTATCTCGACCTCAGAGCAGCCCGAGTTGCTCCACCTGCCGACCGCGATCCAGTTCCGGTAGATCGGGCAACCCCGGCAGCAGAGTCATGAGCTGCTGGTGAAAACGACGGGCCAGTTGCGGCGAAGCGATGTTGTCAGGTGTGTGCAGGAACACCGAAGGCGTACGTCCCTCCTCGATCCAGCCGGCGACCTTTTCCGCCCACTGGACGATGAAGCCTTCGTTGATCTCCTCATCCGGCCCGCCAATGAAGCGCACTTGAGGAAAGGACGTGAGCGCGGCCGGACGCGGTGGGACTTTGGGCTTCTTCGATTGCGCATGAAGCACGGCAGGGTCAGTGGAGACGGAACTGAACAACGGCCGGGAATCCAGACAGATGCGCTCGACACCCCGGTCGAGCAACAGTCGGTTGAGCTGACGCTCGTCCTCGCCCTTGGTGAAAAACGCCATGTTGCGCACTTCCACCGCCAACGGCCGGCCTTCCAGTGCATCAATGAACGCGGCCAGCTCATTCAACCGATGGGGACCGAAACTGGCCGACAGCTGTAGCCACAGGGGTTCAAGTCTCGACCCCAGCGGCGCAAGCAGTTGCAGGAAATCCTCTACCGCGCCCAGGTGCTCGCGCAGGTCGCCGGCATGGCTGATGTCACGGGGGATTTTTGCAGAGAAGCGAAAGTGCTCCGGCAAGGCGTCCGCCCAGCGCTGAACGATCTCAGGCTTGGGACGCGCGTAAAACGTGGTATTGCCCTCGACGGCGTTGAAGACCTGGGCGTACAAACCGAGCAAATCCAGGTCCGGGGCATCAGGCGGGTACAGTGACTCACGCCAGGCCTTTTCGCTCCAGGACGGGCAACCGATGTAATAAGGTGGATGAGCGAGGTTCAAACGTGAAGATCGAGCCCGGCGACTTCAAGATCCCACTCGACGAAGGTCGAGGTCATCAGATAGCTGCTCAGCGCGTGGGCGACGCGGGTGCTCATGGCACGGGGGAAAATGATGTCTTGCTGACGCGCGGGCACGTTTGCAGTGGTACCGGTCTGGCGACGGGCCACTTGCGGATTCACCTCGATCTCCTCGTTCACCTCCTCGAACGAACCTTCCAGCGCCGCAGAATCCTTGCGAGGCTTGCGCTTGATCGGGTAGGTACGTGGTGAAGGACCGGTGATTCGCATCATGCTTACTCGGCGTCTAATAATGGCAATTTAATCTCACAGTAAGCCGTTAAGCAAACATGCGAACGATAACTAGACCACACTTATTGCGAATTGTTTAAACCCGCCTGAATTTTATGCGGATTTATCGCTGAACGGTCGTGAACAGTGTGACCTGCTTCGCAGATCGGGCGTGCCATGGCGTATTCACCGGCCTGATCGATACCGGCAGCATGAGCCGGCTTGCTGGCGAACTCAATTCAACCCGGCACTGCAGCAGTGCCGGATGACGCAGGTTCGCCAGCAAGCCGGCTCCAGATTTGCGAAGGGCCGGAATATAGGGTTGATCCTCAACGCGCCTTGGGTGTGGCGACTTTATCCCGAAGGTAAACCGGTTGGGCGTCGTCGGCAACGATGGCTTCACCACGCTGCCAGGCGAAAGTGCCGAGGGTCAGCAGGTCCTGCGCGTGGGGCAAAAGCGTGGCGTCCCGGGCACCGACACCGGCGACAATGCGCTCGGCATAACCCCAGCCTGTGCCCGCGCCGAACCAGTCGCCCGTCGCAGCGCTCGGCAAGGCTGCCAGCTCAGGCGCCATGACTGCCTCTTCGCCCGCCAGCTTCATCTCCCCCGCCACTTCGCGGTAGCAACCCCAATAGACTTCGTCCATCCGCGCGTCGATGGCGGCCGCGACCTGAGTGGCGCCCTGCTCACGGAAGGCCCGTTGCGCCAGGGCCGCGAGATTGGAGACCGGCAGCACCGGGCGGTCCAGGCCGAAGGCCAGCCCCTGAACCACACCGATGGCGATACGCACGCCGGTGAAAGCGCCCGGCCCGCGCCCAAAGACGATGGCGTCCAGCGCCGACAGGCCGATGCCCGCCTCGGCCAGCAGGTCCTTGATCATCGGCAGGAGTTTTTGCGCGTGCAGGCGCGGGATCACCTCGTAGTGAGTCAGCACTTTGCCGTCATGCAGCAAAGCGACTGAGCAGGCTTCAGTGGCGGTGTCCAGGGCCAGCAAGGTGGTCATCGGGGTTTCCATCGTTGTGCGAAAAAAGTGCCGCATTATAAACAACAACGACCCGCAAGCGGGCCGTTGTTCAATGCGGTGAGACGCGAATCAGCTCAGGGCTTCAAGCACCTTGGCGGTGATCTGTTCCACCGAGCCCACGCCTTCGATGTGACTGCACTTCGGCGTGCCGTCCTGCGCCTGCAACTTGGTGTAGAACTCCACCAGCGGCTTGGTCTGGGAATGGTAGACCGACAGGCGATGACGAACAGTGGCTTCGACGTCGTCCTTGCGCTGAACCAGTGGCTCGCCGGTGACATCATCCACGCCCTCAACCTTTGGCGGGTTGTAAAGGGTGTGGTAGACGCGACCGGAGCCTTCGTGAACGCGGCGACCGGAGATGCGCTTGACGATCTCTTCGTCATCGACCTTGATCTCGATGACGTGATCGATGGCCAAACCGGCTTTCTTCAGGGCTTCAGCCTGAGGAATGGTGCGCGGGAAGCCGTCGAAAAGGCATCCGCCAGCGCAATCAGGCTCGGACAGGCGATCCTTGATCAGGCCGATGATCAGGTCATCGGAGACCAGACCGCCGCTGTCCATGACGCTTTTGGCTTGCAGGCCCAGTTCAGTGCCAGCCTTGACCGCAGCGCGCAGCATGTCGCCGGTGGAAATCTGCGGAATGTTGAATTTCTCAGTGATGAACTTTGCCTGAGTACCTTTGCCGGCCCCGGGAGCTCCCAGCAGAATCACGCGCATTGTTGTGCTCCTCAAATTTTTATAGAGATATCGTCGGATTCGCCTAAATGGGGCCAATCGCAAAATTTTACTGACCCAACGGCCAAAGGCTGATCAAGATACACAGCCGATTCATGCCGCACAAGACGGCGAAAGTCGCAGTAACCCGCGAAAAACCAGTAGCTTGGCATCGATCCGCGCGCGGGTCAGACCTCGTGCAGCCGGGTGACGCTACACCGGCCACGACGCTCAAGCGTGTGGCCGAATGAAAGGGGTGTTGTTCATTCGGCCGGCTTGCCTCTCCGTCAGCCGGTGTTGCGCAATCCGGCGGCGATGCCTGCGACAGACACCAGCAGCGCCTGCACCAGCGGACTGTCCAGACTCGCGTCCTGGTGACGGGAGCGCGCCAGCAACTCCGCCTGCAATAAATGAAGAGGGTCGAGGTAAGTGTTGCGCAGGCTGATGAACTTCAGCGTTTCAGGACTGTGGGCCAACAGCCTGGACTGGCCCGTCAGGCCGAGCACCACGTCACACGCCTGCGACAATAGGCCGCGCAAATGCGTCCCCAAATGCAGCAGTTTCGGCTCCACCAGACGTTCGTCGTAGAGCTGGGCGATGTCGCTGTCGGCCTTGGCCAGCACCATTTCGAGCATGTCGATGCGGGTGCGGAAGAACGGCCACTGCTCACGCATCTCGGCGAGCAGATCACCCTGACCGCGCTCCAGCGCCTTGCTCAATGCGTTTTCCCAGCCCAGCCAGGCGGGCAGCATGAGGCGAGTCTGGGTCCAGGCGAAAATCCACGGAATCGCACGCAGGCTTTCCACCCCGCCTTCGCGGCGCTTGGCCGGACGGCTGCCCAATGGCAAGCGGCCCAGTTCCTGCTCCGGCGTGGCCTGACGAAAGTATTCGACGAACTCCGGGTCTTCCCGAACCACGGCTCGGTAGGCTTTCACGCCGTCTTCGGCCAGTTCGTCCATCACCTGACGCCAGGCCGGTTGCGGCATCGGCGGCGGTTGCAACGTGGCTTCCAGCACTGCAGCCAGATAAAGGTTGAGGTTCTGCTCGGCAATGTCCGGCAGGCCGAACTTGAAGCGGATCATCTCGCCCTGCTCAGTCGTGCGGAAACGCCCCGCCACCGAGCCCGGCGGCTGCGACAAAATGGCCGCATGTGCAGGGCCGCCGCCACGACCGACCGTGCCGCCGCGACCGTGGAATAACAGCAGCTCAACTTCCTGCGCGCGGCAGATCTCAACCAGTTTTTCCTGCGCCCGGTACTGCGCCCACGCCGCAGCGGTGGTGCCGGCGTCTTTGGCCGAATCCGAGTAGCCGATCATGACTTCCTGCGGACCTTCCAGGCTTCGGCGATAGGCAGGAATGCTCAAGAGCTGCTCGATGACCGGGCCGGCGTTGTCCAGGTCGGCGAGGGTTTCGAACAACGGCACCACGCGCATGGATCTTTGCAGCCCGGCTTCTTTTAACAAGAGTTGAACGGTGAGCACATCCGAGGCCGCGCCGGCCATGGAAATCACGTAGGAACCCAGCGATGCCGCCGGCGCAGCCGCGACCTCACGGCAGGTCGCCAACACTTCGGCGGTGTCCGCTTCAGGGCTGAAATGCGCAGGCAGCAGCGGCCGTTTGTTGTCCAGTTCACGCAGCAGGAAGTCGACGCGTGTCGGCTCATCCCACTCGTCGTAGCGGCCGAGCCCGAGGTATTCGGTGATCTCGCTCATGGCCGAACTGTGCCGTGTGGAATCCTGGCGCACGTCGAGCTTCACCAGAAACAGGCCGAAGGTCACCGCACGACGCAAACAGTCGAGCAGTGGGCCATCGGCGATCACGCCCATACCGCATTGGTGCAGCGAGTCGTAACACAGTTGCAACGGCTCAAGCAGCTCGCGGTTTTCGTGCAATACGTCTTCCGGCGCGACCTGGGTGACACTCAGTGAGGCGTGGGCCCAGTTGCGTGTGGCCCGAAGCCGCTCACGCAGTTGCTTGAGGACACTGCGGTAAGGCTCGGCGCTGTCACCCGCCGCTTCCATCAGCGCAGGGCTGGCCTGCTGCATCGACAGTTCGGCGGCCAGTTGATCGACATCACGCAGGTACAAGTCGGCGGCCATCCAGCGCGCCAGGAGCAGCACCTCGCGCGTGACAGCAGCGGTGACATTGGGGTTGCCGTCGCGGTCGCCGCCCATCCAGGAAGCGAAGCGGATCGGCGCCGACTCCAGCGGCAGGTGCAGACCGGTCGCAGCGTGTAGCGCCTGATCGGCCTTGCGCAGGTAATTGGGGATCGCTTGCCACAGGGAGTTTTCGATGACCGCAAACCCCCACTTCGCCTCGTCGACGGGCGTGGGGCGGACGCGGCGGATTTCTTCGGTGTGCCACGCTTCGGCAATCAGTCGCTGCAGACGCTCGGTGATCTGCTCACGCTCGTGGCGGTTCAGATCACGATGATCGAGCGCAGCCAGCTGCGCAGCGATGGCGTCGTACTTCTGGATCAGCGTGCGCCGCGCGACTTCGGTCGGGTGCGCGGTCAGCACCAGTTCGATTTGCAGCGTGGTCAACTGCTGCGCCAACGCTTCGGGTGTCTGCCCGGCCTGCTTGAGACGTTCCAGCAGTTCGGGCAACACGCGGGATTCAAAAGGCTGCGGCTTGCCGTCATCGCGACGGTGAATCAGCTGATATTGCTCGGCGATGTTCGCCAGATTGAGGAACTGATTGAACGCACGTGCCACCGGCAGCAATTCGTCCTCGCCCAGGTCTTCAAGACTGGAGCTAAGCTGCTCGGTGCCCTGGGTCGATGCGTGGCGATCAGCCTTCGCGCTTTTGCGGATGCGCTCGATCTTCTCGAGGAAATCAGCGCCGTGCTGATCGCGAATGGTGTTGCCCAACAGCTCACCCAACAGATGAACGTTCTCGCGCAATCGTGCATCGATATCAGCCATCCAGCCCTCTCCTTCAGCTTTTTTGTTTTTACCGGCGAGTCCTTGCGGGGGTCCATTCGCTGCTGCCGAACGGAACGCCCTGCGGGGTTTCGTTTCTATTGGTGTGTATAGAGCGACAAATTGATGTCCATACGCAACCCTCGACGCACTTTCACCGCCGGGGAAGCCCGTCTCAGTCACGCTTCACCGTGGCTCAGCTCCACGTCCAATGCCCGCCCTCGCGCGGCAACCGATGAGGTATGTATGAAGATCCGAGAACTCGCCG
Organism: Pseudomonas graminis; assembly: GCF_900111735.1. GTDB lineage: Bacteria > Pseudomonadota > Gammaproteobacteria > Pseudomonadales > Pseudomonadaceae > Aquipseudomonas > Aquipseudomonas graminis. Next base: position 20,791 of record NZ_FOHW01000056.1, read on the forward strand.
AACAGTGGGAACAGAACGCCAAAGGCCGTCTGACCGAGACCGCTTACGCCATTCATTTGGACGTGGAGGCTGCCGCGCGGCTTGCGGCGATCGCCGAGATGTACCCCAAACGCACGCCTGAAGAGTTGCTGGGCGAGCTGATCGGCGCCGCGCTGGAAGAACTGGAGGCGAGCTTTCCTTACGTGCGCGGTCAGCAGGTGGTCGCCACGGATGAGGAAGGCAACCCGCTCTACGAAGATGTTGGCCCGACGCCCCGGTTTCTCGAGCTTTCGAGGCAGCATCTCCAGAAAATCTCCGATCGGGAAGGCCTGTGACGGTTGCATCCGCGACGTCGCTTTTAGCTCTGAAAAAATGCCCTGTAGGCCGTATCGGTCCGATAATCGCGTGGGCAAAACGCTGTCATTTTTCGAGCGCCAATTTTACAACAGGTAACAAAAGCTGACCGGAAGTTAAAAAAAATGTCTGAACTATTCAAAAAACGCGGCGGTCCGAGCAATTAGCCATTCCAGTAAAGCCGTCAGATGACAGCGGAAGCGACGCAACACCATCCATCCGCGTGGGCTGCTGCTGAAATGGAACAACCAGTTTTCAGGAGTTAAGCAATGGAGTTGACCACCATGAACACCAGCACTGCCAAACCAACGTTCAATCGCCTGCGCGGGCTGAAGATGGCTGCACTGGCGCTGGGTACCAGCGTTCTTCTGGCTGGTTGCGCAGGCAATCCTCCGAGCGAGCAGTACGCCGTGACCCAGTCGGCCGTCAACGCCGCTGTCACCGCTGGCGCGACCGAGTACGCTGCCGTTGAAATGAAGTCCGCTCAGGACAAGTTCAAGCAAGCCGAACTGGCGATGCAGGAAAAGAAATACGACGAAGCTCGTAAATACGCCGAGCAGGCCGAGTGGGATGCACGTGTAGCCGAGCGTAAGGCTCAGGCCGCGAAGGCACAGAAAGCGGTGCAGGATGCTCGTCAGGGCGTCAATGAGTTGCGTGAAGAAGGCATGCGTCAGGTTCAGCCTGTCACACAGTAACGCCTCGCAGTTCAAGCATTGGCCATTGAGTTAAAGGACGAAAATATTATGCGTAAACAAGTACTTATTCCTGCCCTGCTGGCTCTGAGCGTTGGTTTGGCGGCGTGTTCGTCGCAGCCGAACGTGAATCTCGAACAAGCCCGCACCAACTACTCCGCGCTGCAAAGCAACCCTAAAGCCACTGAACTGGCTGCGCTGGAAACCAAAGACGCCAGCGAGTGGCTGGACAAGGCTGACGCTGCGTACCGCAACAATGATGACCAGAAGAAGGTCGATCAACTTGCCTACCTGACCAACCAGCGCGTTGAGTTGGCCAAGCAGACCATCAACCTGAAGACCGCTGAAAACGATCTGAAAGGCGCTGCGGCTCAACGTGCACAAGCGCGTCTGGATGCCCGTGATGCTCAGATCAAGGCCCTGCAGAACAGCCTGAACGCCAAGCAGACCGAACGCGGTACGCTGGTGACCTTCGGCGACGTACTGTTTGACTTGAACAAGGCTGAGCTGAAGTCGTCCGGCCTGGTCAACGTCAACAAGCTGGCCCAGTTCCTGTCGGAAAACCCTGATCGCAAGGTCATCGTTGAAGGCTACACCGACAGCACCGGTTCGGCTGCCTACAACGACTCGCTGTCGGAGCGCCGCGCGAACTCCGTACGCATGGCTCTGATCAAGATGGGCGTAGGCCCGGAGCGTATCGTGGCCCAAGGTTACGGCAAGGAATACCCGGTTGCTGACAACACCAGCGCCTCGGGCCGTGCCATGAACCGTCGCGTGGAAGTGACCATTTCCAACGACAACCAGCCAGTAGCACCGCGCTCTTCGATGAAGTAATGCGGTTGTAGCGGCAAATAAAGAGCCCCGCCTGTTGCGAAACAGGCGGGGCTTTTTTGTGGCCTGCGTTTTTCTCCGGATGGGGTTGGGGTGAGGTGCTCTTAGGAAGAACTGAATGCGCCCCGTGTTTTTGGGGACTGCGCAAGAAGTTGCGCACTCACTTGTTCAAAACAGGGCGTTGATGCTCTACAGGCCACGTCGCTCGTGGCCTGTAGACGAGTGCGCAAGAAGTTGCGCAGGGGTGCGCAACTTCTTGCGCACTTTTACTTTGTTATCGGGTTTAGCGTTCGCTAAAACCCGTCGTTTTTCTTCTTAAGCTATTGATTTTGCTTGGCTAATTCATAACTGGCACAAGCCTTGATATCTCCGTGGCCCCCGGATTGGCATTCACGCCTTTTCGGATGGGTTTTTGAGCACGGAGAGCATCCTTGGCAACCCCCTTAAACCTTCCCGTTGGTGGCGATAAACGCGAACCCCAAGTCGCGATTGTTCCGCTTGATCAAATTCAGGTTGAAGACGTTGGTCTTGGTGCGGCCAATTTCGACGCCTGGCTGCAGGAGATCAGTGGCGGGGTCGTCACGCTTGAGCGGATCAAGACCCTGGCCGGTGGGCTGCCGGTGGTGGGCAACATCATGGCGCTGGTTGATGCGCTGAACGACATCGTTCGGCTGGCGACCAGTGACGAGCGTGACCCGCTGGACTGGGTCAGTCTGGGCATCAACCTGATCGGGATGGTGCCCATTCCGCCGGGCATGGCGGCGGCACGGATGAGCCTACGCCCGATGCTGTTTCTGGTGCGTCAGGAGAGGCGGCAGGCCGGCAATGTGGTGCTGGGCGATGCACTGATCGAGGTTCTGATCGGGCACCTGAATGCAACCATTGTCGGGACGCTTGATGACTTTGTGAGTCAGGCGCACGGGAAGCTTCCCGGGATTCTTGAGGATGCTGGGAGCTTGGGGAAGGCGTGCTGTTTGAGATCGCTGCTGGTCTTGAAATGCTGGTCAAGCCGGACCTCAACGCCAAGGCTAATTTGCGTGAGGCGGAGCAGTTGGTTCATGCCGCAGGCGATCTTTGGGCCTACGACCCTCAGGCCGCGATTGGCAATATCTTCGTCGCGGCTGCAGATATTTGTGTTGCTGCGGGCAAGGGTGCGGTGAATGGCGCTGCTGAATACCTCGTGCCTGAAGCGGTTAA
>NZ_FOHW01000059.1 GCF_900111735.1 Pseudomonas graminis
AATTGCCGTGTGTCAGGCGAGTACGATGTTGAGTCTGCCGACGTCTTCGCGGGCAAGCGCGCTCCTACAGTGGTGCTAAGCAGCGAGCAGGATCTTCAGCGCACTCAGAACCGTAGGAGCCGGCTTGCTGGCGAACCAGCGTTTGCCGCCACCCTCAACGTGACTGACACGCCGCGTTCGCCAGCAAGCCGGTTCCTACAGTGGATTTCGGCAGAGCTCAAAATCAGTGTCGAACCGCAGGGGTGTAGGAGCGCGCTTGCCCGCGAATTGCCGTGTGTCAGGCGAGTACGATGTTGAGTCTGCCGACGTCTTCGCGGGCAAGCGCGCTCCTACAGTGGATCTCGGCAGGCCCCGAAATCGGCAAAAAAAACGCCTCCATTGCGGAGGCGTTGTCTATCGCAGCTTGAGGGTTATGAAGCAGACCCCTTATGCAAGATCAAAGCGGTCCAGCTCCATCACTTTGGTCCACGCGGCGACGAAGTCCTCGACGAACTTCTGCTGACCATCCGCACTGGCGTACACCTCAGCGACGGCACGCAATTGGGCGTGCGAGCTGAACACCAGGTCGACCCGGGTGCCGGTCCATTTGAGTTTGCCGGTAGTGCGATCACGGGCTTCAAACAGCTCATTGCCGCCCGACACGCCCTTCCACTCCACGCCCATGTCCAACAGATTCTTGAAGAAGTCATTGGTGAGAACACCTGGCTTCTGGGTCAAGACGCCGTGCTGACTGTGCCCGACATTGATGTCCAGCACGCGCAGCCCGCCGACCAGGACGGTCATCTGCGGAGCCGTCAGGGTCAGCAGTTGGGCTTTATCGACCAGCAGCTTCTCCGCCGAGACGCGGTAGCGACCCTTGAGGTAGTTACGGAAACCATCGGCGATGGGCTCCAGAAAGCCGAACGACTCGACGTCGGTCTGCTCTTGGGAAGCATCTGCGCGGCCCGGGGTGAACGGCACTGTGACGTGATGACCGGCATCTTTCGCCGCCTGTTCGATCCCCGCGCTGCCGCCGAGGACGATCAAGTCAGCCAGCGAGATCTGCTTGCCGCCAGACTGGGCACCGTTGAATTCGCTGCGAACACGCTCCAGCGTTTGCAGCACGCTAGCCAGATTGGCCGGGTGGTTGACCGCCCAGTCTTTCTGTGGGGCCAGACGCAGACGGCCGCCGTTGGCACCGCCGCGCTTGTCGGAGCCACGGAAAGTGGACGCCGCTGCCCAAGCCGTGGAGACCAGTTGCGAAACCGACAGCCCTGAGGCAAGGACTTTTGCCTTAAGCGCAGTCACATCGTTGTCGTCCACCAGCGGGTGGTTGACCTCGGGAATCGGGTCCTGCCAGAGCAGTTCTTCAGCAGGCATTTCCGGACCGAGGTAACGAGCCAGCGGCCCCATGTCACGGTGGGTCAACTTGAACCAGGCGCGGGCGAACGCATCCGCCAACTGGTCAGGGTTTTCCAGGAAGCGACGGGAGATCAGCTCGTAGGCAGGGTCCACGCGCAGGGCCAGGTCGGACGTCAGCATGCGCGGTTCCTGGCGCTTGGCCGGATCATGGGCATGGGGAATCTTGCCCGCGCCCGCGCCATTTTTCGGCCTCCACTGATGAGCGCCTGCAGGACTCTTGGTCAACTCCCACTCGAAGCCAAACAGGTTTTCCAGGTATTCGTTGCTCCACCGGGTCGGGGTCGACGTCCAGGTCACTTCCAGGCCACTGGTGATGGTGTCGCCGGCCTTGCCGGAGCCGAAACTGTTACGCCAGCCCAGACCTTGCTCTTCAAGGCCCGCTGCTTCCGGCTCTGCGCCTACGTTGTCAGCAGGCCCGGCACCGTGGGTCTTGCCGAAGGCGTGGCCGCCTGCGATGAGGGCCACGGTTTCTTCGTCATTCATGGCCATACGGCCGAAAGTCTCGCGGATGTCTCGAGCGGATGCCGCAGGATCAGGCACGCCTTCCGGGCCTTCAGGGTTCACGTAGATCAAGCCCATCTGCACGGCGGCCAGCGGGTTTTCGAGATTGCGCTCGCCGTTGGCGGTGCGGGTCTCCTCTTCGCTGTGGTGCTCGGGCTCTGCAACCAGTGTGCCCTCGCCCGGCTGTTGCATGTCTTTGTGCGCGCCGTAGCGGTCTTCGCCGCCGAGCCAGGTGGTTTCGGCGCCCCAGTACACGTCTTCGTCCGGTTCCCAGACGTCGGCGCGTCCACCAGAGAAACCAAAGGTTTTGAAGCCCATGGATTCCAGCGCCACGTTACCGGTGAGCACGATCAGGTCGGCCCAGGAAATCTTGCTGCCGTATTTTTGTTTCACCGGCCAGATCAGGCGGCGCGCCTTGTCGAGGTTGACGTTGTCCGGCCAGCTGTTGAGCGGCGCGAAACGCTGCTGACCGGCACCTGCGCCGCCACGGCCGTCACCGGTGCGATAGGTCCCGGCGCTGTGCCAGGCCATGCGGACGAACAGTGGACCGTAATGCCCGAAGTCGGCAGGCCACCAGTCCTGGGATTGTGTCATGACCTCAAGCAGGTCGCGCTTGACGGCGGCAAAATCGAGGCTTTTGAATTCGTTGGCGTAATCGAAGCCCTCGTTCATCGGGTCAGACAACGAGGAGTGCTGATGAAGAATCTTGAGATTCAGCTGGTTCGGCCACCAGTCGCGGTTTGTCGTCCCGCCTCCAGCTGCGTGGTTGAACGGGCATTTCGATTCTGTCGACATGGTCTAATCACCTTCTTGTTTACTTTTTACGTATTCGGCCATCAACGAGACAGCCCAGGCTAGCACCCGCACAAGATTAGCCGACTCTGACCTGCCGTCTAATAGGCAAATGTTTGGGCGACGATAGAGTGATTGTGTTAGCGGAGTATTTAACGGAGGTGCTTGTATTTTCTGGCGCTTGAGCCTAACTCTGAATACAGAATCAAGTGCAGAGCCGGCGTCGACCGGCGTCTTGATCACCGTGGCAATCTCCAGGAGATTCAGGCATGGCCACCACCGCTTCACTGGCCCCGTTGTTCCGGCAATCAGTGGGCTTTGATCGCTTCAACGATTTTTTTGAATCTGCCCTGCACAGCGAGATAAACGCCAGCGGCCCCCCTCATAACGTCGAACGATACGGCACCGATCATTACCGGATCGTGATCGCCACGGCAGGACTCACCGCCTCTGACCTTGACCTGACCCTGGAAAGAAACGTGCTCACTGTTTGCGGGGGTGAGGCGCACACCGACGGCGGCGTGACGTACCTGCATCAGGGCATCGCCCACGGCCCGTTCCGTCTGGTTTTTCATCTGGCCGATCACATCGAGGTACAGGGCGCGACCTTCAAGAACGGCTTGCTGATCGTCTTCCTGCTGCGCGTCGAACCCCAAGGAGCCAAGGCCCGGCGGATCAGTATTCACAGCCCGGGGGACGATCCCGACCGGCCCCACATCAGCCGGCCTTGAGCGAGATGACCACCCGATAGATTCACCGGATCAGGCCTTGATCAGGTGGCGGTCAGCGCGAAATCAAACAGCACCTGGGGCGCCTCGATCAGCAGGGAACGCATCAATTGCGCGGTGCAGCCCAGCGCCTGCAGCTGTTCGACCACAGAGCCATAGCTGACACTGCGTTCATGCTGGGTATGGGGCCAGTCACTGCCCCAGACCAGCCGCTGCTGACCGAACGTATCGACCAGCAATGGCAGGGCTGCGCGAGCGAAATCGAGATTCTCTTGCGCGTTGCCCTCCAGACGGTAAATCCCCGACACCTTCATCCACAGTTGCCCGCTGCGGCCCAGCTCCAGCATCTGCCGAAACCCCGGTTGATCGAAGCCCAATCGGGCATCGGGGCGACCCAAGTGATCGATCACGATCTTCATCCCGAACGGCATCAGCCCGGCCAGCAGCGCCGGCATGTCCGCGACCTGACGGTGTACTTCAACGTGCCAGTCGAGGGCGGCGATGTGCCTGAAAAACACCCGCCACTGTGGCTCGGAGAAGTCCGGCAGCGCCTTGCCCATCAGGTTCAGACGCACGCCGACGACGCCCAGCCGATCCATCTCTTCCATCGCGGCACGGCTGATGTCACGCTCGACCACTACCACGCCGCGCAGTTGATCCGGCGCCTGCTGAAGGGCGTCGAGCAAGTAGCGGTTATCCGTGCCGAGAAAGCTCGGCTGCACCAGCACGCCGTGGCTCAGGCCGTGCTGATGAAGTTGATGTCGGTACATCGCCAGCGTGGCGTCGTAGTCAGGTGAATAGCGTCGTGCCGATGTCAGGTCCAGCTCTCTGCTGAAGACGTGTGCGTGACCGTCGATGCCAAGGATCGACGCGGGAGAGGTGGAAAAGAGGTCGGACATGGATCTCATCTGTCAAAAGAGGCGCAACGCAAAGGGCGCCGCGCGGAATCAAAAATCAGGCGCTGGCTGCTTCGCTGCGTGGGTCTGCGGAGGCGCCGGCAGTCGGGCTCGCTTCCAGGCTGCGACCGCGGGTTTCCGGCAGGCACAAGGCGGCAATCACAGCAACGCCATAGGCGATCCCGGCGTCGATGCCGATGGCCGAACCCAGCGACATCGATTCGCTCATGTGGCCCACCAGAAACGGGAACACGGAGGACAGCACGCGGCCGAAGTTGTAGCAGAAGCCCACCCCTGCCCCGCGCACGTCAGCCGGGTACAGCTCGTTGAACAGCGCGCCGAGGCTGGCCGGGATGCCGGCGGCAAAGAAGCCCAGCGGGAAACCGAGGAACAGCATCTGCGTGTTGGTCAGCGGCAGGAACACGTAGCACTGCACAGTGATGACGCAGCACAGGGCGAACAGCACGATGTTCATGCGTCGGCCAATGCGGTCGATCAGAAAGCCGCTGGCGATGCAGCCGCACCAGAACGCGACGATGATCACCGCCAGGTAGCCCCCAGAGTTGAGCACCGACAGGTTGCGTTCGGTTTTCAGGAACGTCGGCAGCCAGGTCATCACCGCGTGATAACCGCCGTGGGCGCCGAGGCCGAGCAAGCCGCCCAGCAGCGTCACGCGGATCAGTTCCGGGCGGAAGATGCCGGCCAATGACTTGAAAAAGCTCTGGGGGATGGCGTTGTCTTTTTGCAGGCGCTGGAAGCTGTCCGGCTCCTCGACGTTGCGGCGCACCCAGATGATCAGCAGCGACGGCAGCAGTCCGACCAGAAACATCACTCGCCAGGCCATGTCCTGAGGCACAAAAGAATAGATCAGGGTAAACACCCCGACGGCCAGGCCCCAGCCCACTGCCCAGGCGCTCTGTACGGTGCCCATGACCTTGCCGCGGTATGTCGGGTTGATGGTTTCGGCCATCAACACGGCGCCTGCCGCCCACTCGCCGCCGATGCCGAAGCCCTGCAGCGCCTTGACGATCAGCAGCGAACTGAAGCCGGTGACGAACGCCGACAGAAAGGTGAAGAACGAGAACCAGAGGATCATCCACTGCAGCGTGCGCACCCGGCCGTAGCGGTCCGACAGCGTGCCGCCCACCCAGCCACCCAGCGCCGAGGTGATCAGCGTCACGCCACTGATCAGGCCGGCGTCGCCCTTGCTCAAGGCAAACGCGGCGATCAGCGCCGGAATCGCCAGGCCGAACATCTGAACTTCGAGGGCGTCCAGCGACCATCCGCCGAAGCAGGCCCAGAACGTCTTGCGCTCCCGAGGAGTGACTTGGCGATACCAGTTGAACATGGTTTTTGTCCTTATGAGGGTGATGCGGCAGATGTTGTCGGGCCCGTTCTGCGTGACGGGCTCGGGTGCAGCTGTTGGCGCTCGACGGCGCGGCTCAGCGGATGTCGACGCTGTAGCGGAAGTGGCTGGCATGGCCGCGCGAGCGGCGCCATTCCAGCGGTTGTCCGGCGTAGTTGCGCGCCAGCCGCTCGATCACCACCACCGGGCTGTTGACCGGCACCTGCAGCAGCCGCGCGTGGGTCTCGTTGATGGCTTCGGCGGTCAGGGTCTCTTCGGCGTAGGCCACGACCTGGCCGCACTGCTCTTCGTAAATGGGATAGAGCAGCGGGCCCTGGCGGCTGAGGTCGATTTCCAGCAGTGTCTGAAATTGCACTTGGGGCAGCCAGATTTCTTCGGCGAGGACGGGCTGAGCGTCGAGCAAACGCAGGCGGATCAGGCGAATCACTTGCGCGTCCAGCGGCAGACCGAGGGCGTGGGAAACGGCCGATGGCGCGGTGACGGCTTCGATGGAGAGGATGCGGCTCTCCGGCACCTGGCGTTCGCCGGAGGCGCTTTGAAAACGGAAGAAGCGGAACAGCGAGGACTGGAACTGTGGCCGGCGAATGAAGGTGCCGCGGCCCTGTTGGCGTTCCAGGATGTTTTCGTTGACCAGCATGTCGATGGCTTTGCGCACCGTGCCAGTGGACAGGCAGTACTCGCTGGACAGCGCGGCTTCGGTGGGAATGGCCTCACCCGGCCGCCAGCGGTTGTTGGCGATCTGTTCGGCGAGCTGGTCGCGCAGGCGTTGGTAGAGCGGCAAGCGGACATCACTGGAGAGTCGGTTCATGGAGGTGCTTCGCTGTTGTAGTTATTTAGTCATCTATATGAATCTGCACCGAGTATTGTCCCGTTACAAATGGCCGTCAAGGGAGGGGATGGGGGTTGGCGGATGAATGGCGACTGGGGGTTTGGGGTTTGGGGTTTGGGGTTTGGGGTTTGGGGTTTCACGTTTTTCAGGGGAACGCGGAAACGGCAGAGTTGTGTCTGCCGTCAGGGTGCGGGGAGCGCGGGGGTGATCAGGTCGGGGAGATTGTGGCGAGCGCGCCGATCATGAGTGTCAGGGCGAGAAAGCCGAACAGGAAGATTGCGAGCTTGGCCATGGGTTTCTCCTACGCAGGTATGAAGTACTGGGGATTCGAGCCGGATGATGGCGACCGGTCGGCTTGATCGGTCTGCCGGGAGTGAAGTGATTTTGAGGGTTGCCGCTGTTTCAGTACAGATTCAGGTAAGGGTTATAAATACGGATCAGATGAGTCGCGGCAGTTGTTTAGGTCAAGAGCATCTGCCTAACGGCAGACGTTTCGCCTTCGGCGAGTTACTTGGAAAAGCACCCCAAGTAACCAAGGGTGCTTGCTCCTGGCTAGGTTCCTCCTGCGTCGGAATTCCCTCACTCCGACGACGCTCCGTGGGCCCGCGCCGAACGGACATCCATGTCCTGACGGCGCTCTCGCGGCATCCATGCCGCTCGGCCCACTGCGCGTCGTCTGCGCTCGGCCTGCACCCAAGTCGCGATTGGCGGTGTCTGGACCTTCTGCGTATGAAGATCAAAAGCAGGTCAACAGCAGATCAACAGCTTCCCGGCTAAAGCCGGTCCTACGGTCGGGGGTGACCGCACTTTCACTCTGATCGTTCCCACGCTCCGCGTGGTAACGTCGCCCGGACGCTCCGCGTCCCGCAGACGACGCGCATTCAGGCTGGGACAGGTGACGCGGAGCGTCACAGGATGCATTCCCACGCAGAGCGTGGGAACGATCAAGGATCTCTGACACAACGCGCACATCGTAGGACCGGCTTTAGCCGGGAAGCCGTTGCCGTTGCCGTTGCCGTTGCCGTTGCCGTTGCCGTTGCTTTTGATCTTCATGCGCAAAAGCCCAAACACCGCCAAACGCGACTTGGGTGCAGGCTGAACGCAGGTCTCGCGGAGTGGGCCGAGCGGCATGGATGCCGCGAGAGCCGCCCCCCGCCATGGATGGCGGATGGCGGCGAGCCCACGGAGCGAGACCGGAGTGAAGGAACCCCGACGCAGGAGGGGCCAAACCGGGAGCAGGCAGTTTTGGTTACTTTCGCTGCTTTTCAAAAGTAACTCGCCGAAGGCGAAACAGTCTGCCCCTAGGCAGACGCTCTTGATCTAAAGAAGGTGCCCCCCATGCCCACCATCCGCCCCATGACCCTGGACGATTACGACGCCATCACCCAACTGATGCGCGACACACCGGGCATTTCCTTGCGTGACGCAGATTCCCGGGAGTCCACCGAGCAGTATCTGTTGCGCAACCCCGGATTGAGCTTCGTCGCAGAGGAAGATTCGCGCATCTGCGGCTGTGTCATGTCGGGTCATGACGGTCGGCGCGGGTATTTGCAGCATTTGCTGGTGCTGCCTGAGTATCGGCGGCAGGGAATCGGGCAGGCACTGGTCGAGCGCTGCCTGGTCAGACTGGAGGCGGAAGGCATTCACAAATGCCACATCGACGTACTCAAGACCAACCCGGCGGCGGCAACCTATTGGGCGAATCAGGGCTGGCAGCTGCGGGTCGATATCCACCGCTTTTCCTTCACCCGTCCCGGCAATGAGAACGCCTGACGCCCCTCAATCCCTGATCAGAGCTGGCTCGCAGGCGCCACGGGTTGGCGTCTGGCGTAAACCATCAGGCCGCTGAGGAAGACAAGCCCGATGCCAAACATCGAGGCGCTGCCCGGGTAGTTGCCGAACAGCAGAATCCCGTAAGCCACCGCGAAGATGATCTGCAGGTAGCCCAGCGGTGCGAGCACCGACGAGGACGCGTAGCGGTAGGATTTGGCCATCAGAAAATGCGCGCACAAACCCAGACCGCCGAGCACGAGCAGCAAGCCCAACTGGAGCCAATCGGGATCGGCCCAGTAGAACGGCACAATCGCGCTGAGGATAAGGGTGCAAAAAACGCCGACGTAGAAGCTGCACACCGACGGGCTGTCGGTCTCCCCTGCCAGTTGCGTGAGCAGTTGATACAGCGCAAAGAACAGCGCGGTCGCCAAGGGGAACAGCATCCACAGTGAAAAGGCATCGCTGGCCGGGTTGATGATCACCAGCACGCCGATGAAGCCAAGCACCACCGAGCCCCACTGCCAGCGATCCGCCTTGATGCCGAAGATCAGCGGCGACAGGATCGTGACGAATGCAGGCGCCAGGAAGACCACCGCCGTGGATTCGGCAATCGGCACGTGGGTCAGGCCAAACAGGAAAGACAGGCTGTCGGCGAGCAGGACCACCGCCCGCAGCAGGTGCAGCCAGGGCCGTCGGGTGTGGAAGACTTTTGCGCCGCCGTTGCGCAGAAGCACGGTGGTCACCAGCGTCGAGTGAACGAGGTAGCGCGCCCACGCGACGAAGATCACCGGCAGGGAATAAATCAGCGTCTTGGAAATCGCGTCGTGACTGGCAAACATCAGCGCCACGCCCGCCATCAACCACATGCCGATGACTTGCCGGTGCGCGCCGTGATGGGGAGTCATTGCAAGGCCTGCCACGAAAATGATGCGCAGGAGTTAACCACAGAAGTCGGCCCAGGCGCCCCGCGCAATTTGCCTTAAGAGCGCCGCCCACTTTATCCAGGGCAATAAAAAACCCGCCTGAGCGGGTTCTTTTCTATCAACACCATTCCAACATCCTGTCAGCAGCCGTCCCGGCAAATGGTGGATCATCCATGACCTGAGAAGCACATCCAGCGCCTCCGTTGATGGGTTTAAGATTGCGCTCGTCGAGGGTCTCTGTACAGGGCGACATTGCCTGACGTCGTGTAAGCCTTTCGCCATAGCAATTGTCCGGCGATCGCCAACTTCCTGAACGGTGTGGACAGTGAGCCCCTGCGCAAGCCTCGCGACAAAGACAGGGCGAAGGCATAATGTGCGTCACACGAATACGCCTGCCGACCTGAGCCGCGTTGCACACCCACGCCTTAGTCGGCTTCAAACCAGCCCGGCCCTGCCGCGCAACGGGAAGCGATATGCCAACGTTTATTCTGACACCTTGCCCTCCACTCCCCGGCTCATGGTCGTTACAGTCATGATCGAAGTCACCGAAGTCTCGATCAAGCATCTGCGCGCCGCCCTGGAAGCCGGCCAGACCACCGCCGTCGAACTGGTCCAGGCCTACCTCGCCAGAATCGATGCCTATGACGGCACCAACACCGCTACCGCGCTCAATGCCGTGGTCGTGCGCAATCCCAAAGCACTTGAGGAAGCCCAGGCTTCCGATGAGCGCCGAGCGCGAGGCGAAACCCTCGGCCCCCTCGACGGCATTCCCTACACCGCCAAAGACAGTTATCTGGTCAAGGGGCTCACGGCCGCGTCGGGCAGCCCGGCGTTTGCCGAACTGGTCGCCCACCGCGACGCGTTCACCATCGAGCGGCTGCGTGGCGCCGGCGCGATCTGTCTGGGCAAAACCAACATGCCGCCGATGGCCAATGGCGGCATGCAACGTGGCGTGTATGGCCGCGCCGAAAGCCCTTACAACGGGGATTTCCTGACGGCACCCTTTGCGTCCGGATCGTCCAACGGCGCCGGCACTGCAACGGCCGCGAGCTTCGCGGCGTTCGGCCTCGCCGAAGAAACCTGGTCGAGCGGCCGTGGCCCTGCGTCAAACAACGGCCTGTGCGCCTACACGCCGTCGCGCGGGGTGATTTCGGTGCGCGGCAACTGGCCGCTGACGCCGACCATGGACGTGGTCGTGCCCTTCGCCCGGACCATGGCCGACCTGCTCGAAGTGCTGGACGTGGTGGTCGCCGAAGACCCCGACACCCGCGGCGACCTGTGGCGCTTGCAGCCGTGGGTGCCGATTCCCTCGGTCGACACCGTGCGCCCGGCGTCCTATGCCGAGCTTGCCGCCAGCCCGCAAACCCTGGCGGGCAAACGCTTTGGCGTGCCGCGCATGTACATCAATGCCGATCCCGAAGCCGGTACCTCCGAAGCCCCGGGCATTGGCGGCCCTACCGGCCAGCGCATCGTCACCCGTGCCTCGGTGATCGACCTCTGGGAACAGGCGCGCCAGGCACTCGAAGCCCAGGGCGCCGAGGTCATCGAAGTGGATTTCCCGCTGGTCTCCAATTGCGAAGGCGATCGTCCCGGCGCGCCGACGGTGTACAACCGCGGCGTTGTCTCCAAGGAGTTTCTGCACCACGAATTGTGGGACCTCACCGCCTGGGCCTTCGATGACTTTCTACAAGCCAACGGCGACCCGAAACTGAACCGCCTGGCCGACGTCAACGGCCCGCTGATATTCCCCCACGACCCCGGCACCCTGCCCAACCGCGAGGGCGATCTCGCCGCGGGCATGGACGAGTACGTGAAGATGGCCCAGCGCGGCATCACGCCGTGGGACCGGATCGACACCCTGGCGGACGGCTTGCGCGGGCTGGAACATACGCGCCGCATTGACCTCGAAGACTGGATGCAGAAGCTCGGGCTGGATGCGGTGCTGTTCCCGACCGTGGCCGACGTGGCCCCGGCTGATGCCGACGTCAACCCGGCCTCGGCGGATATAGCCTGGAGCAATGGCGTGTGGGTCGCCAACGGCAACCTCGCGATCCGTCACCTGGGCGTGCCCACCGTGACCGTGCCGATGGGCGTCATGGCCGACATTGGCATGCCCGTGGGCCTGACCTTCGCCGGCCGGGCTTACGACGATTCCGCCCTGCTGCGCTTCGCGTCGGCGTTCGAATCCATCGGCAGCAAGCGCCAGATCCCGCCGCGCACGCCACCGCTGTCTTCTGCTCGATAAACATCGTTAAAGGGTCGGGGCCAGCGCGCCTCGATTCTTCCCGCTAAAACTGACCCTCAGGAGAAGTGTTCAATGAGCAAGGCACCTTACGTCCCGCCTACCGTGTGGAAACACAAAGCGCCCTCCGGCGGCCAGTTCGCCAGCATCAACCGCCCCACCGCCGGGCCGACCCATGAGAAAGTCCTGCCAGTCGGCAAGCACCCTCTGCAGCTGTATTCACTGGCCACGCCCAACGGCGTCAAGGTGACGATTCTGCTTGAGGAGCTGCTCGCCCTCGGCCACAGCGGCGCCGAATACGACGCCTGGCTGATCCGTATCAATGAAGGGGATCAGTTCGGCAGCGGCTTCGTTGACATCAACCCCAATTCGAAAATCCCCGCGCTGCTGGATCGCAGCGTTGAACCCAACATTCGCGTGTTCGAGTCCGGCTCGATCCTGCTGTATCTGGCGGAGAAGTTTGGCGAGTTGCTGCCCAAGGAGCTGGCCGGCCGCACCGAAACCCTGAACTGGCTGTTCTGGCAGATGGGCGCTGCGCCCTATCTGGGTGGGGGCTTCGGGCACTTTTATGTGTACGCGCCGGAGAAGTTCGAATACGCGATCGACCGCTTCACCATGGAAGCCAAGCGTCAGCTGGACGTGCTGAATCGGCGCCTCAGCGAAAGCCCTTATCTGGCCGGCGACAGCTACACCATCGCCGACATCGCCGTGTGGTCGTGGTACGGACAAGTGGTGCGCAACACCGTATACGGCGCCGCCGAATTCCTCGCCGCCCACGAATACACCCACGTGCAACGCTGGGCCGAAAGCATTGCGCAACGCCCGGCAGTGATTCGTGGAATGCGGGTCAACAGGACCTGGGGCGATGAAGCCACCCAGGTACCGGAACGACATGATGCGTCGGACCTCGATTGAAGCAACTCCAGGCGGTGAGTGAGGCTCTGACACACCGTCGATCCCTGTGGGACCGGCTTCAGCCGGGAAGGCGTCAGTGGCCACACTGAAAATCTGAGGGCGTTCACACCGGCCTCTTCCCGGCTAAAGCCGGTCCCACTGGCAGCACGCATTCCTCCAGTGGGACCGGCTTCAGCCGGGAAAGCATCGGTCGTCACACCGCAAAACTGAGGGTGTTCACACCGGCCTCTTCCCAGCTAAAGCCGGTCCCACTGACAGCACGCATTCCTCCAGTGGGACCGGCTTCAGCCGGGAAAGCATCGGTCGTCATACCGGAAAATTGAGGGTGTTCACACCGGCCTCTTCCCGGCTAAAGCCGGTCCCACTGACAGCACGCATTCCTCCAGTGGGACCGGCTTCAGCCGGGAAGGCGTCAGGCGCCCTGCCCGTCGAGTTCGGCGAGCATCTCTTTTGGAATCACCAGCTCGGCGGCCGTGAGGTTCTCGTGCAGATGCGCCACCGAGGAGGTGCCCGGGATCAACAGCAGGTTGGGCGCACGCTGCAGCAGCCACGCCAGGGCCACGCACATCGGCGAGGTGTCGAGGCGCGTGGCGACATCCGACAGCGTCTGCGACTGCAAGGGCGTGAAGCCACCCAGCGGGAAGAACGGCACGTAGGCGATGCCCTGTTTGCCAAGCTCGGCGATAAGTTGCTCATCAGCGCGGTGTGCCAGGTTGTAGTGGTTCTGCACGCAGACCACCTCGGCAATGCTCTGCGCCTCGGCGACCTGCTTCGCGCTGACATTGCTCAGGCCAAGATGCTGAATCAGCCCCTGACGCTGCAATTCGGCCAGCGCACTGAACTGCTCGGCAATCGACGCTTCGTCCGGTGAATGCCCGGTGCCCCACGCCCTGAAGTTCACCACGTGCAGCGCTTCGACGCCGAGATTGCGCAGATTGTCATGCACAGCGCTCACCAACTCCGCCGGGCTGTTGGCGGCATTCCATGAAGCGTCGGTGCCTCGCGACGCGCCCACCTTGGTGACAATCAACAGCTCGTCGGCATAAGGGTGCAGGGCCTCGCGGATCAGCCGGTTCGTCACATGGGGGCCGTAGAAGTCGGCAGTGTCGATATGGTTGACGCCGGCCGCCAGCGCTTCACGCAGCACCGCGATGGCGGCAACGTGGTCTTTCGGCGGTCCGTAAACACCCGGTCCGGCGAGTTGCATGGCGCCGTAGCCCATGCGGTTGACGGTGCGACCGCCGAATGAAAAGTGTCCTGCTTTGCTGGCCTGGCTCATGGGTGACGCCTCGTGATCAAGTGTGTGCAGCGACTATAGGCGTTGACCGATGCGCTGATAATCAGGTGCAATCGGCACGGGTTGTACGAGCGAGCGGACAATGGCGACAGACATTCAGGATTTGCTGGCCTTCGTGGCCGTCGTCAATGCAGGCGGCTTTCGTGAGGGGGCACGGCTGAGTGGCAAGTCGGCGTCGAGCCTCAGCGACGCCGTTCGACGCATGGAATCGCGCCTGGGCGTTCGCTTGCTCAATCGCACCACCCGCAGCGTCGTGCCGACGGAAGCCGGCGCGCGTCTGATGGAACGGATTGTCCCGGCCCTCGGCGAAGTCGAATCGGCACTGGACGTGGTCAATGATTTCCGCGACCGCCCTTCCGGCACGCTCAGGCTCAACGTACCGGTCAGCGCAGCCCGCTTGATATTGCCAGGGATCATCACGCCGTTCCTGCAAGCGCACCCGGACATCCGCATGGAAGTGGTCACAGAGGAAAGCTTCGTCGACATGCTCGCCGCCGGCTGCGACGCGGGCATCCGCTACGACGACCGCCTGGAACAGGACATGATCGCCGTGCCCATCGGCCCGCGCGTTCAGCGCTTCGCCACCGCTGCATCGCCCGCGTACCTCGACGCCCGGGGCCGGCCCGAGCATCCACGGGACCTGCTCAACCACAGTTGCCTGCGGGGCAAATTCCCCAGCGGCTCCGTGCCGCTTTGGGAATACGAGCGCGACGGCGAAGTGGTTCGTGTCGACCCGACCGGCCCATTGACCGTGCGAATTGGCGGCGCGGTCGACCTCGCCGTGCAAACCGCCATCGACGGCCTGGGCATCGTTTCATTGTTCGAAGACTGGTTGCGCCCCCATCTCGACAGTGGCTTGCTTGAGCCGGTGCTCGAACCCTGGTGGCCAAGTTTCAGCGGGCCCTTTCTGTATTACCCGGGGCGGCGCTACGTGCCATCACCGCTGAGAGCATTTCTGGACTTCATCCAGGGGCAGCATGCAAAGGGTAATCACGCCCTTAAATAAATAAGCTGCCGGCGTACGTCCAGGCTCAATGAAAGTGATATTCCCGCTAGATAATCACGCAAAAAAAAACGCTGCATTCAATGCAGCGTTTCTTTTATAGCGTTTGTGATTGAAGCCGCCAGGGCACTGGCGATCAACCATTTTGGCGACCGTAACCCATGATGGTGTAATCAAGGCTGTGAGTCACGCCAGCGTGGTCAACATAAACCATGGTGGATTGCACCGGACCATCAACTTTTTGTGGGTCCTGGGCATTTTTGATGCTGATCACTTTAGCGACGTCGATGCCTTTGTGACGGTTGTATTGTTCAACCTGAGTCAGGGGCTGCTGTTGGGTGGCCGGGCGTTCGCCGGCAGCGGCGAATACACTGACAAGGGACAGGGCAGCGAAGGTTAATACTTTCATGGTCAATCTCCAGAAGTTCATGAGTAGTGATTAAGCAAAGCGCTTGTCGTTTGCTTCTGGGGCCATTCTGTTCGTGATCGGCGCAGATAATAAATACTTACAATCGATACCACCCATCACTGTCATCGATGCGCGTATTCATTAGATCAAATCCCGTAATAGTCCTTTGCATATGCCGTTACCCCACAACTTTATGTGCCACTGATGAACGCTTTGCCAATACCCATTACAGTGCGGCAGATCCGGGCGCTGCACTTTCCCGGAGCGCGTCATGTTGTCGCGGGTCATTTAACAGCGCCTGGGAAATATTTTCCCCGCAATCAAACATTTCCAACGATGAACGTACTACCATTCATCCCGCTGACTCGTCCCGACCGAACCTGTCCGAGCAGACCTATATAAAGCGCTGGCCACTGGCACGGCGCTATTTTTTCAAACAAACCGAAGCCTTGATGCCGCCTCACGACCCTGCTCGTGACGCAGTGCGTCAACCGTGATGACCGTCTGAGGTTGTGTGATGCAGAAATTGATGATTAACGGCCAGGAGCACGACCTGGATGTCGCCGACGACATGCCATTGTTGTGGGTCCTGCGCGACGTGATGGGCCTGACCGGCACCAAGTACGGCTGCGGCATTGCCCAGTGCGGCGTGTGCACCGTGCACCTGGACGGCCAGGCCGTGCGTTCATGCGTACTGCCGGTCAGCGCCGTGGCGGGCCGCAAGGTCACGACCATCGAAGCCGTCGGCGAGCAGGCCGTGGGTCAGGCGGTGCAGAAAGCCTGGCTGGACCACGAAGTCGTGCAATGCGGCTACTGCCAGTCGGGGCAGATCATGTCCGCCGTCGCGCTGTTGCAGGAACACCCCAAAGCCAACGACGAGCAGATCGTCAACGCCATGTCGGGCAACCTCTGCCGCTGCGCCACTTACACCCGCATTCGCGCCGCCATCAAAAGCGTCAGCCAGGCCTGAAGGAAGTCATCATGTCCGAATCACAATCATCTGCCGCGATGCTCTCGCGTCGCGGGCTGCTCAAAGGCAGCGCGCTGCTGGGCGGACTGGTCATCGGCACCTACCTGCCGGCGTCAGTCACCCGTAGCTTCGCCGCCGACCTGGTCAAGGGCGCGAGCTTGGGCGACAACGCCGAGCAAGGCTATGGCGCGTTCGTGCGCATTGATCACAGCGGCGCCGTCACGCTGATTTCGCCGAAGATCGAAATGGGCCAGGGCGTGCAGACCGGCATTGCCATGATGGTCGCAGAAGAGCTCGAAGTGCCGTTGAGCCAGATCACCATCACCGAGGCTCCACCCAATGCAGCGCTGTACACCGACGCGCTGCTGAGCTTTCAGGCCACCGGCGGCTCGACCTCCACCCGCTACAGCTGGGAGCCCCTGCGCAAGGCCGGCGCCGGCGCGCGCATCGTGCTGATCCAGGCCGCAGCCATGCGCTGGAAAGTCGCGCCGAGCCAGTGCCACGCCGAGAACGGCCGGGTCATCGGCCCGAACGGTCAAAGTGCCGGTTACGGCGAGCTGGTCGATGCCGCGGCGAAGTTACCGCTGCCGACCGACATCCCGCTCAAGGCCGTCAGCGAATTCAAGCTGCTGGGCAAACCGGTCCAGCGACTGGACACCCCGAACAAAGTCAACGGCACGGCGAAATTCACCATCGACCTGCAAGTGCCGGGGATGCTGATTGCTTCCACCCTCACCTGCCCGGTACACGGCGGTAAGCTTCGCGGCGTGAAGAACGAAGACGCTGCGCGCAAGGTCCCCGGCGTGCGCGATATCGTCCGTCTGGACAACGCCGTCGCAGTGACGGCGAGCAATTTCTGGTCCTGCCAGCAAGCGCTCAAGGCGCTGGACATCGACTGGGACCTCGGCCCCCATGCGGGTCTGGACTCAGCCCAGCTGGACAAATCGCTGCTCGACGCCAGCGCTGGCGACGGTGTGTTTGCGCACCAGTCCGGTGACATCGCCGGTGCGCTGAAAAACGCTTCCAGCCGCTTCGAAGCCATCTACGAACAACCCTTCCTGTCCCACTCCCCGCTGGAGCCGATGACCTGCGTCGCCCACGTGCGCGCCGATGCGTGCGAGTTGTGGGTGGGCTGCCAGGCGCCGGGGATGGCCCAGGCGGGCGCTGCCAAAGTCTGCGGCATGCCGGTGGAAAAGGTGGTGATCCACAACCAGTTGATCGGCGGTGGTTTCGGCCGTCGTCTGGAGTCTGACTACATCTTCCAGGCCGTGGACATCGCGCGCCAGTTGAGCTACCCGATCAAGCTGATCTGGAGCCGCGAAGAGGACATGACCCACGACCGTTATCGTCCGCACTACGTCGACCGGCTCAATGCGGCGCTGGACAAAGACCTGCGCCCGGTGGGCTGGGAGCATCGCATCGCCGGTGCTTCGGTGGTCGCCGCCTACATCGGCGCATTGCCGGCTGACGGCGTCGATGGCGATGCCGTCGAAGTGGCGAAGGACCCGATCTACACCCTGCCCAACTTAGAGGTGCGCTACATCCGTCACGACCCGGAAGTGATTCCGGTCTCGTGGTGGCGTGGCGTCGGGCCGCTGCGCAGCACCTATGCCATCGAGTGTTTCATCGACGAGCTGGCGCACAACGCCAAGGTCGATCCGGTGAAATACCGTCTGGCGCTGATGCAGTCGCAACCCCGCGCCCAATCGGTGCTGACCAAGGCCGCGCAACTGGTGGAGTGGGACAAGCCGCTGCCAGCCGGTTCAGGCCGTGGCGTGGCCGTGACGGCGGTGTTCGGCAGCTTCGTCGCGACCATCGTCGAGCTGGAGAAGGAAGGCGAGAAAGGCCTGCGCATCAAACGGCTGGTGACGGTCATCGATTGCGGTTTCGCTACCAACCCGACCTCCGTGGCGTCGCAGATGGAAGGCGGCACGCTGTTCGGTCTGTCGGCTGCGCTGTTCAACGAAATCCTCGTCGAGAAGGGTCAAGTGCAACAGACCAACTTCCACGAGTATCGGCAGATCCGCATGAGCGATGCGCCACCGGTGGAGGTGCACATCGTCGAGAGCGTCGAGCCCCCTGGCGGTGTCGGTGAGACCGGTGCCGTGCCCGCTGCGGCCGCGCTGGTCAACGCGGTATACGCCGCAACCGGTGTGCGTGAGCGTCGTTTGCCGTTGAGCCGCTTTGGCTATTTCACTGTTTAAGGAGCGCGTCATGAACGTTTTCAACACTGCGCTCGGACTTGTGGCCGGTTTGCTGGCCAGCACCGTTTACGCGAGCGACACCCCGGCCATGAGCAAGGGCGAATACCTGACCCGTGCCGCTGATTGCGTGGCCTGCCACGTCGTGCCGGGCGGCAAGCCGTACGCCGGCGGGCTGGAATTCAAGTTACCGTTCGGCAGCCTGTATTCGCCCAACATCACCCCGGACAAAGAGACCGGTATCGGCAACTGGACCGATGACGAGTTCGTCGACGCTCTGCAGAAGGGCGTGGGCAAGGACGGCAAGCATTACTACCCGGCCTTCCCTTACACCTCGTACACGCTGATGTCCCGGGAAGACATTCTGGCGATCAAGGGTTACCTGTTCAGCCTTGAGCCGGTGAAGCAGATGCCGCCCGAGAACAAGATTTCGTTCCCGTTCAATCAGCGCTGGGGAATGATGTTCTGGAACGCGATCTTCGCGTCCAACGAACGCTTCGTCCCGGACAGCAAGCAATCGGCTGAATGGAATCGCGGCGCGTACCTGGTGCAGGGCCCGGGCCACTGCGGCGAGTGCCACACGCCACGCAATATCTTCCAGGCGATGAGCACCGGTAACTCGCTGGCGGGCGCAGAACTGGGCAACTGGATGGCCTACAACATCAGCTCCGACGCGAAATACGGCATCGGCGCCTGGCCGGAAGACGCCATCGTCAGCTACCTGTCGAAGGGCTACGCCGCCGGTTTCGGCGGCGCGGGCGGTCCCATGGGTGACGCTGTCGAGCACAGCCTGCGCTATCTCGACCCGGCTGACCTGAAAGCCATCGCGGTGTACCTCAAGAGCACGCCGGCCAGAAGCGAAGGCATTCCTCGCCCGACCATGGCAGTGAATGACGCGGCGCTGCAAAAGGGTCTCGGTCAGAAGCTCTTCAACGACACCTGCGTGGCCTGTCACCAGATCGACGGCAGTGGCCGGCAATCACCGGCAGGCGGGTTGGCCGGTTTGAAAACCGTCAACGACCCCAAAGGCCGAAACGTGATGGCGACACTGCTGGAAGGTCACACGCCAACCGCAGCACGGGTCGACCAGCGCATGCCTGACTTCGCCCGCAGTTACAGCGACGCTGAACTGGCTGCGGTGAGCACCTTCGTGCTGCGTCGGTTCGGTCAGAGCAACGGCGAGGTCAAAGCCGAAGACGTTGCGAAAAACCGCGCCAGCGCGTTGCATTGATGCACCGGTGGCGCTGCTGACTCTTCCTCCGAGTCAGCCGCGCTGCCAGGCCGTTCGGCGGTTCAGGGCTTCGGCACTTGCGCCGCCACTGCCGCCTTGTCGATCACTGACTCGACATTGACGATACGTCCCGCCTCAAACGTGTAGAACACGTTCTCGGTAAACCTCACCCTCCTCCCGTTCACCGGGATATCGAACAACTCGCCCACCGGCGTGCAATCGAACGTCAGCCGCGCGGCGATGTGCGGTGGTTCTGCGATCAGCAGATCGATGACGAAACGCAGGTCAGGGATGGCGCGAAAATCCCGCTCCAGCATTTGTCGGTAGCCCGCCAGGCCGACGCGCTCGCCGTTGTAACGCACGTCCTCGCCGACGAAGTCTCCCAAGGTTGCCCAGTCCTGGCGATTCAGGCGGGCGATGTAGCCGGTGTAGGCGTCTTTGAGTGCCTGGTTGTTCATCGTTTCTCCCGGGATGGGTGGTGACATGAATGTTAGTACCACTGGATGCCCGCGATGCTTTTAGTAGGACTGGCTTTAGCCGGGAAGAGGCCAGCGTGATCAGCATCACTTTTTCAGGGTGACGACTGACGCCTTCCCGGCTGAAGCCGGTCCCACTAATGACTGCGGTGTGTCAGTTTCATCGGGACCCACACCGATTCCGCTGGATGCACGCGATGCTTTTAGTGGGACCGGCTTTAGCCGGGAAGAGGTCAGTATGAACACCATCAAATTTGCAGTGTGACCGCGGACGCCTTCCCGGCTGAAGCCGGTCCCACTGGATGACGGCGGTGTGTCAGTTTCATCGGGACACCCTCAGTGCCACTGGATGCACGCGATGCTTTTAGTAGGACTGGCTTTAGCCGGGAAAAGGCCAGCGTGATCAGCATCACTTTTT
>NZ_FOHW01000064.1 GCF_900111735.1 Pseudomonas graminis
TATGAAGATGCATTTGAGCGAATGGCGCTGCGAATGCAGGCCCACCCGGAAATGGTCGAGGCTCGACGAAGCATCGTTGAGCACCCGTTTGGCAACCTCAAACAATGGATTTACGGCAATGGCCGGTTCCTGCTTCGCCAGCTCAAAGGTGCGCGAACGGAAATGGCGCTGGCGGTGAATGCCTATAACCTGAAAAGAGCGATCAACGTGCTGGGTGTGCGCCGAATGATGGAGTTACTGGCCTGAGGAAGGCCTTTTTCTTCTCTGTGTAAATGGAAAATGCCCCGAGTTGATCGGGGCATTATTTTTGGTTAGCTACTGGGTATCTGGTTTTCACACGGTCTGCACTAGAAGCAGCGGACGCCGCTTGCCAGACGTTGTGTCGACAAGCGGATCAGCGATAACCCGGGTTATGTCAGGCAAGACCGCCCTGAATCACGCGCATCACGGTCACCCGACGCTGGCCCGGGTTGTCGGCGATGAGTCGGGACAATGCCGCTTGCCACTTCTGTATGTCTTTCTCTTTCGAGAGCATCATCAGTTGTTCCCAGCCCATCGGTCCACGGGGGCCAGCCTGTGCAGCGGATATCTCGGGACTGTCTTCGCGTTTCAAGAGGTTTGCTGCAATTTCCGAGAGAGTACTCATGGCTGGCTCCTGGGCATGCGCGTCATGGAGCATGCCGATTCAAAACTAAAGGTGATTTCAGGAGTGCCTTCGCGCCAATTTTCTGTGATCGAGGCCGCCTGTGACAGGGTTGTAGCAAAGTTCAGACCAACAGAGACACGGCCATCCATTGTTCATTCTCCCCTTCAAAGCGGCTGGGAAATACCCGTTCGATCACCCCTCAATTTTCCGTCAGAACGCCCCCTTCAGCCGAGCTCTAAACCAACCCGTCTCGCTAAATCTGTAACGCTGGCTTGACACATGAGCACAAAATTTTGTCGCTTTTGTTACAGATTTGAGAAATCTTGATACATTTTTATCTGAATCGCTGGACGATCGTCCCAACCCTGTGCCAGTTTTTCCTCGCTTCATGCACCAAGCGAGTGATTGGATGACCTCGCACCTGAGGGTCATTCGGTCGTTTTTTTTCACGCAGACAAGGATATGTCTGAATGTCGAAACTTAAACTCAATGCCCTCGGCGTAACGCCGCAGGGCCCAAGCTCTGCCTACAACCAAATCAACACGTTCAGCCACCAGTACGATCGAGGCGGTAGCCCGATCAATGGAAAACCGTCGTATACGGTGGACAAGGCCGCCGACTACATCTTGCGCGACCATGCCTCATGGGCAGACTCGAACAAGAGCGGCACCATCGAGTTGACCTACACCTTCCTGACCAGCCGCCCCGCCGATTTCGATCGCACCCTGGGCACGTTCAGCTCCTTTTCGGCGCTGCAACAATCCCAGGCCAAGCTGTCGATGCAGTCATGGGCCGATGTCGCGAAAGTCACCTTTACCCAAGCCAACTCCGGCGGTGACGGACACATGACGTTCGGCAACTACAGCGGTGACAACGGCGGCGCGGCGTTTGCATACCTACCTGATAGCGGCTCGTATGCAGGTCAGTCCTGGTACATGATCAACAACGGCTATCAGGTCAACGCCAACCCTGGCACCAGCAACTACGGGCGCCAGACCCTGACCCACGAAATCGGCCATACCCTGGGCCTGTCGCACCCCGGCGATTACAACGCCGGCAACGGCAACCCGACCTACGCCGATGCCACCTATGCCCAGGACACTCGTGGCTACAGCGTGATGAGCTACTGGAGCGAAACCAACACCGGGCAGAACGCCAAGGGGGCCTACGCCTCGGCACCCTTGCTCGACGATATTGCCGCCGTGCAAAAGCTGTACGGTGCCAATCTCGCCACACGTGCCGCAGACACCACCTACGGGTTCAACTCCACGGCAGATCGTGACTACTACTCGGCGACGTCCACATCGTCCAAGTTGGTGTTCGCGGTATGGGATGGCGGTGGCAAGGACACCCTGGACTTCTCCGGCTACACCAGCAGCCAGAAAATCAACCTCAACGAGGCTTCGTTTTCGGATGTCGGCGGCCTGGTGGGCAACGTGTCCATTGCCAAAGGTGTGGTCATCGAGAACGCCATTGGCGGCTCGGGCAATGACCTGATCATTGGCAATGGCGTAGCCAACGAACTGCGGGGTGGCGCCGGCAACGACATCATCTTCGGTGGCGGCGGTGCCGATAAGCTGTGGGGCGGTACGGGCGCGGATACGTTTGTATTCGCGGCCAGCAGCGACTCCCGGCCGTCGGCGCCGGACCAGATCATGGACTTTGTCAGCGGTCAGGACAAAATCGATCTGTCAGCCATGCCGGAGTTTGCGACAAGCCATATCCCGCTCACGTTCGTCAGTGCGTTCAGCGGTACGGCAGGTCAGGCCATGCTGTCCCAGATCAGCACGGGCAGCACCTTGTCGATTGACCTCACGGGCGACCGTGCGGCCGATTTCATGGTTAACACCGTAGGCCAGGCCGCCACGACTGACATCGTGGTTTAAGCCTGAGGGGGCGGCGTGCAAACGCCGTCCCCGCCTGACCCGGAGCAGATCAATGAATTGGAAAACCGCGGCGTGTCTGTTCACGACGCTTTTCACCTTAAGCGGAGCACCCCCCATGGCCAGCAGCCTACGTCTCGCGAGCCCCGCCGAACTGGCCGGACCCTGGCAGTTTTACGCCAAGGACGATGCGCAGAAACCCTGCACGTTGATTCTGCAAGAACAGGACGGTCAGCTCGCCGGGGATCTGGCCTGCGCCGGTCACTGGCTGGGCGGCACACCGGCAACCTGGTACCCGACGCCCGATGGCCTGGCGCTGGTCGACAACCACGACGAACCGCTGGTGCACATGGGTCGACAGCGAGAAGGGTTCTACATGGCGCAACTCCCGGATGGCCGCACCCTTTTTCTGCAACGCGAACCCGCCAGCGCCACCCCACGCTCCTGACTTTTTTCAAGGATGAACCCCATGACCCAAGGCCGGCCAAGCCCCCTGCCGCGCGCGCCCATGTGGGCCACGCTCAAGGCCTATAAAGGCATCCTGCTCAGCGTCGGCGCCTTCACCGCGCTCATCAACCTGTTAATGCTGGTGCCCTCGGTCTACATGCTGCAGGTTTACGACCGGGTGCTGTCATCGCAAAACGAAACCACACTGGCGATGCTGACCGTGATGGTCGTCGCCTTTTTCATGTTCATCGGGCTCATGGAGGCCATACGCAGCTTTGTGGTCATCCGTATCGGCAGCGATATGGAGCGGCGCCTGAACCTGCAGGTGTACCAGGCGGCCTTCGAACGCAACCTCAGCCAGGGCGAAAACAATGCCGCACAGGCGCTGGGCGATTTGACCCTGGTCCGGCAGTTCGCCACCGGCCCGGCATTGTTCGCCTTCTTCGATGCGCCGTGGTTTCCCATCTACCTGGCGGTGATCTTTCTGTTCAACCCCTGGCTCGGCCTGTTTGCCACGGTCGGTGCGTTGGCACTGATCGCCCTGGCCTGGCTGAATGAAACGCTGACCCGCAAACCGCTCGCCCAGGCCGGGCATTTTTCTGTGGCATCGAGCCAGTTGTCCGGCAGCCACCTGAATAATGCCGAAGCGATCCAGGCCATGGGCATGCTGGTGCCGTTGCGCCAGCGCTGGTTCGCCTTGCACAGCCGTTTTCTGGAACGGCAAAACCGCGCGAGCGACATCGGCGCGCTGATCGGCTCGTTCAGCAAATGCCTGCGTTTGTGCCTGCAATCACTGGTGCTGGGGCTGGGTGCCCTGCTGGTCATCGAAGGCCAGATGAGCGGCGGCATGATGATCGCCGGCTCTATCCTGATGGGTCGTGCGCTGGCCCCGATCGATCAACTCATCGCGGTCTGGAAACAATGGAGTTCAGCGCGGCTGGCCTGGCAGCGACTCGACGCCCTGTTGATCGCCCACCCCGAGCGTCCAGCGCCCATGCCCCTGCCCGCTCCCACCGGGCATATCAGTGTCGAGCAAATCAGTGCCGCACCGCCGGGGCGGACCACCGTGACGCTGCAGCAACTGAGTTTCGCCGTGAATGCCGGAGAAACCCTGGGTGTACTGGGCGCGTCCGGCTCCGGCAAATCAACCTTGGCCCGGGTGTTGATCGGGGTCTGGCAACCCGTGGCCGGCGTGGTTCGTCTGGACGGTGCAGAGCTGCATCGCTGGGACCGCAACGCGCTGGGCGCCCATGTCGGTTATCTGCCCCAGGACATCGAACTGTTCAGCGGCAGCATCGCCGACAACATCGCACGCTTTAACAGTGCCGATCCACACCAAGTGGTGACCGCTGCCCGCCTGGCAGGCGTGCACGAAATGATCCTGCGTCTGCCCCAAGGCTATGACACGCAACTTGGCGACGGCGGCTCCGGGCTGTCCGGCGGTCAGAAACAGCGCGTGGCACTGGCCCGTGCGCTGTACGGCGAGCCGAAACTGGTGGTGCTCGACGAGCCCAACTCCAACCTCGACAGCAACGGCGAAGCCGCACTGGCCGCTGCCATCGCCCAGCTCAAGGCCCGTGGTTGCACGGTGATACTGATTACCCATGGCTCTGCCGTACTGAATCAGGCAGACCGCCTGCTGGTGCTCAACGACGGACGTCTGCAACTGTTCGGCCCCGCGGGTGATGTCTTGAGGGCGCTCTCCGGTGCCCAGCCCGCGCCTGAACGGCCGCAAGGGGTGAGCTTCAGTCGCCAGCTCGGCGCGCAGCAAGGAGGTCAGCGCCATGAATGAACACATCCTTAAACCCGAACGCAGCGCACAGTTTTTCGTCAGCGCAGGCTGGTGGCTGGCCCTGCTCGGTGCCGGGAGCTTTTTCCTTTGGGCTGCCCTTGCCCCGCTCGACCAAGGCATTGCAGTGCCTGGCACTGTGGTGGTTTCGGGCAAGCGCAAAGCGGTGCAGTCGGTGGACAGCGGCGTGGTCAGTCGCATCATGGTGCGCGAGGGCCAAGTGGTGCATCAGGGCCAACCGTTGTTCCTGCTTGACCACACCCAGGTCCAGGCCGACGTTCAATCGTTGCGCGCCCAGTACGAACTGGCCCAGGCCAGCATCGCCAGGCTCCAGGCCGAACGGGACGGCAGTGTGCAAGTGCGCTTTCCCGAGGCCCTGTTACAGAAAGCGTCGCCACAGTTGCTCGGCGTACTGGAAGGCCAGCGGCAGTTGTTCAGCAGCCGTCACCAGGCGTTTCAGCGATCCCAGGCAGGCATCCATGCAAGCATCGAAGGTGGCATTGCCCAACTCGCCGGCATGCGCCAGGCGCGCAATGACCTTCAAGCCCAGGCCGAGTCATTGCGCCAGCAACTGGAAAACCTCCGGCCGCTGGCCGAGCGTGGCTACATCGCCCGCAACCGCTTGATGGACTACGACCGGCAACTGTCGCAGGTGCAACGTGATCTGGCACAGAACACCGGTGACACAGGCCGGGTCGCTCAGCAGATCGAGCAATCACGGCTGAGCCTGCAACAAGGTGTCGAGGAGTATCAAAAGGAGGTGCGCGGACAACTGGCCGATGCGGAGCTGAAAAGCATCACGCTGAGTCAGCAACTGGCCTCGGCACAATTCAGCCTGACCCACAGTGAAATCAACGCACCCGCCGATGGCATCGCCGTGAACCTCTCGGTGCACACCGAAGGCGCGGTGCTGCATGCCGGTGAATCGCTGCTGGAAATCGTGCCCCAGGGCGAAGGCCTTGAGATCGAAGGCCACCTGCCGGTGAACATGGTCGACAAGGTCGCCGAACAGCTGCCAGTGGATGTGCTCTTCACCGCGTTCAATCAAAGCCGTACGCCGCGGGTGAACGCCACGGTCAGCCTGATTTCCGCCGATCAGCTGCTCGACGAGCGCAGTGGCCAGCCCTATTACATCGTGCGCAGCACTGTCACCGACCAGGCGCTGGCCACACTCAAGGGCCTGGTGATCAAGCCCGGCATGCCGGCGCAGATGTTCGTCCGCACCGGCGAGCGCTCTCTTCTCAATTACCTGTTCAAGCCTTTGATGGATCGCGCAGGAATGGCACTGACCGAGGAATAGGATGTTTCGGTACATGAAAATCTGGCTGGCAGCGCTGCTGTGGATCAGCGCCGACATGCAGGCCCAGGCAATGGGCTTGTTTGACGTTTATGAACAAGCCTTGCGTAACGACCCGGTCTTCCTCGGCGCCATGAAAGAGCGTGACGCGGGGCTGGAGAATCGTAATATCGGCCGTGCCGGGCTGTTGCCTCAGGTGGCCTGGAACTACAACAAGGGCCGCAACGACTCCAGGGCCACCTACAAAAGCGATGAGCGCCCCAGCTCCCGCGAGGACCGTCACTACAACAGTTTCGGTTCGACGTTGAGCGTGCAGCAGCCGATCATCGACTACGAGGCCTACGCCAATTACCGCAAGGGCGTGGCCCAGGCCTTGTTTGCCGACCAGGCCTTTCGAGGCAAAAGTCAGGAGTTGCTGGTGCGGGTGTTGTCCGCGTACAGCCAGGCGCTGTTCAGTCGCGACCAGATCGAGATTGCCGAGGCAAAGAAGAAGGCGTTCGAGCGGCAGTTCGAGCAAAACCGACAGATGTTCGATCAGGGCGAAGGCACCCGTACCGACATTCTGGAAGCCGAATCACGTTACGAACTGGCCGGTGCCGAGGAAATCGAAGCGCAGAATGAGCAGGACGCTGCGTTGCGTGAGCTGGGTGCCTTGATCGGCGTGCCCGAGGTGCGCATCGACGAACTGGCGCCCCTGCGCACGCCGTTCAACTTCCTGGCGCTGACGCCCACCACGTACGAGGCGTGGAATGCCATCGCCCTGAGTGAGAACGCCGAGCTCGCCTCCCAGCGCCAACTGCTGGAAGTCGCGCACCAGGAGGTGAAACGCAATGTCGCCGGGCATCTGCCCAAGCTCAATGCCTACGCAACGGTGCGCAGCATGGAATCCGACAGCGGCAATACCTACAACCAGCGTTACGACACCAATACCATTGGCCTGGAAATCAGCCTGCCGCTGTACGCCGGCGGTGGCGTCAGTGCCTCCAGCCGCCAGGCCAGTCGTAGTCTGGAACAGGCGGAGTATGACCTTGAGGGCAAAACCCGTGAGACGCTGATCCAGCTGCGCCGCCAGTTCAACGCTTGCGCCACGGGCGTACGGAAAATCCGCGCTTACGACAAGGCATTGGCTTCAGCGGAGGCCTTGGTGGTCTCCACGCAATACAGCATCAAGGGCGGCGAGCGGGTCAACCTGGACGAACTGAATGCGCAACAACAGCTTTACAGCACCCGTCAGGACCTGGCGAAGACTCGATATGAGTACTTGATGGCCTGGATCAAGCTGCATTACTACGCCGGCACCTTGACCGCCGAGCAGCTGGCGCGGGTCGATGAGGCGTTTGGCGCGGGACGGCCGTATCGCTAAGCATCAGTGGCCGTAGGGGTAACGTCCGGTTCACATCAGTTGGCCACCAGAACGGCAGTTGTAACTGCATATGCATGACGCCTAAATGCGGTGAACTATGTTCCTTGGGAGTTGATCCCAAACCATGCGCACCCTGCGCGGCCCTGATGGGTCAGTTCATCTGCACAGCATAAGCGTCAGTAAAATAGGGAGCCGTTTTGAACACTACTACCCATCTTGATTACCGAAGCCCGCCAGGTCCGCTGCACGCAATATTGCTGGCCGGCACCGTCCCGCTGTTTCTCGGCGCGTTGCTGAGCGACATCACCTACTTTCAGACGTACCAGATTCAGTGGAGCAACTTCGCCTCCTGGCTTATCGCCGGCGGGCTGGTGTTCTGCGGACTCACCGTACTGTTCGCGCTGGTCAACCTGATCCGGGCCGATCGCAAAGCCGGGCGCCCCGTGGTCTACCTCGTCTTGTTGGTGGTGACCTTCGCACTGGGGCTGGTCAACGCTTTTGAACACGCCAAGGATGCCTTCGCCAGCATGCCCTCGGGCCTCATTCTCTCCGCACTGACCACGCTGTCGATCGGCGTGACGGCGTGGCTCGGACTCACCAGCATCCGTTCGGGAGAAGGACAATGAGCCACTCGATCAAATTGACCGCGATCAGCATGGCGTTGTTGTTAAGCGGCTGCGGTGACGCAGGGGATAACGCTCAGGCGCTGGGTGCTGACCCGAAAATGCCGGCCCCTCAGCGCGGTCTTTTACCCAGCATGAAGATTGCCGAGCCGGTCTTGTGGGGCGATCAGAAGCCGACTGTCCCTGAGGGTTACAGCGTCACGGCCATCGCCGCCGACTTGCAGATTCCTCGCCAGACGCTGGTGCTGCCCAACGGCGATATCCTCGTGGCGGAAGGCCGTGGCGGAAGCGCCGCGAAGCTTAAACCCAAGGACGTGATCGCGGGGTACATCAAGGCCCAGGGCAACACCAAGGTCAAAGGCGGCAACCGTCTGACCTTGCTGCGCGATGCTGACGGTGACGGCGTCTACGAGACGAAGACGGTGTTCGCGGAGAACCTCAACGCGCCCTACGGCCTGGCGTTTGCCAATGGCAAATTGTACGTGGCCAACCAGGACGAACTGGTTCGCTTCGATTATGAAGAAGGCCAGACCAAAGCCGGCGGCCCGCCGATCAAGGTCACTGACCTTCCTGCTGAAATCAACCACCACTGGACCAAGTCACTGGCCGTCAGCGACGACGGGCGCACCCTGTATGTCGGCATCGGTTCGAACAGCAACGTGACCGAGCGCGGTATGGAGGTCGAGCTCGACCGGGCGCGGGTCTGGCAGGTGGACGCCGAGACCGGGGCCCACAAGGCGTATGCGACCGGCATCCGTAACCCGACGGCGCTGACCATCCAGCCGAAAACCGGCCAGCTATGGGCAGTGGTCAACGAGCGCGATGAACTGGGTCCGGATCTGGTACCGGATTACCTGACCTCCGTTCGCGAAGGTGGGTTTTATGGGTGGCCGTACAGCTATTGGGGTCAGAACGTCGACACGAGGGCCCAGCCGCAAAACCCGAAAATGGTCGCCGCCGCCATCAAACCCGACTATAGCCTCGGGTCCCATGCCGCTGCGCTTGGCGTCGATTTTTCCATTCCGGCGATGGGCGACAAGTACGCCGAAGGCGTGTTCATTGGCGAACACGGCAGTTGGAACCGGGAGAACCCGGTGGGATACAAAGTCGTTTTCGTACCGTTCAGCAATGGCCGTCCGAACGGTGCGCCGATCGACTTCGCGACCGGCTTCCGGGGCGCCGACGGCAAGACCCGCGGCCGGCCAGTTGGCGTCACAGTGGACCCCCGCGGTGCACTGATCATCGCCGACGACCTGGCGAACACCGTGTGGCGGGTCACTCGCAATCGGTGAAACAGAATTCCAGGCAGGGCAATCCTGCCTGGAATGCACAAGGACGTTACCGCTTCGCTGGCGCGGATTCCTTCACCCTTCTCACTTATTCAATAAGCCATTAACCCATGAGTAACGGACCGACGCATGCCCAATGAGGCCGAACCGGCTTACCCTCAGGCGTC
Organism: Pseudomonas graminis; assembly: GCF_900111735.1. Classification (GTDB taxonomy): domain Bacteria; phylum Pseudomonadota; class Gammaproteobacteria; order Pseudomonadales; family Pseudomonadaceae; genus Aquipseudomonas; species Aquipseudomonas graminis. The sequence goes on from NZ_FOHW01000064.1 coordinate 9,505, forward strand.
GGGTCGCCAACCGCTCAAACCATATCAATATCCGGATTACGATCTCGCCGACGTACGTGGTTGTCGTATTCCGCACGCAAATCCGCCGCCGTGGTCACCGCAGCGCGAGTCGTTCGGTCGGCGAGCGAGCCCACTGCCCTGCCCCCTGCAGCGGCTTGATCGCCGACAAACGAGACGGTGGCGGAGGCTGCGTTCTTGACGCCATTCTGCAGCAGGTCTTCGGCCGCTTCGGTGGCCGGGCCGGTGACGACGCCGGCGGTGGTCCAGCCGGCAAACACTGCGGATGAGGCAGCGGTGTTGGTCAACTGGCTGACGGCGGTTTTCAGGTACGGGTTAGTGATGTTCTTTGTCGCCATTTCCTGAAGTTTGCCCACACCGGCGAACCCGCCGGCCAGGGCCAGCCCGTTCTGCGTCAGGCTGGTGGCGGAGACAAGACTGCGAACGGCCTTGCTGCTGTCGGTCAGGATGTCGAGGGGCATGCCTGCCAGGCGTTTGCCGGCGTTCAGGGCGGCGCCGCTGTAGCTCGCGTCCTTCACGCCCTGATACGCCGCCAGCCAGTCGGTTTCATCATCGAGCGGCTTGGGCTGGGTGTCTTTGCGCCCGAAGATGAACGCGCCACCACGCTGATGATCGCGGTTCTCGGTGGTGTGCATGCGGTTACCGAACAGGCCGTTGGCGACCAGGCCACCGGCCGACGAAATGACGGTGTCGGTCAGGGCCTGGGCTTTGGGACTGCCGGCCAACGTGGTGGCGACACCGGCGCGCAGCAGGTTACGCGCGCTGTACCCCTGAATGCCGACGCCCATGTCGACGCTTTTTTGGGTCAGCCCGGGGGCATTGCGCCTGGCTGACTCGGCCAGCGCGTCGTGCAACTTTGCCGCGGGCGCCTTGAGGTAGTGGGCGTCGTCGGTGACGCGGTTCATGACCCCGGTGCCGACCTGATCCATGATCCCTGACACCGCGCCGGAAATGAACGGTGTGAGGGGTTGCAGTGGCGCCGGCAACCAGGCGCCCTGGGTGATTTCCGGCTTGGCGTACTGCAACACCGTGGCACTGGCAAAAGGGATCGCGCGAAATGCGCTAGAGCTGCGCGAGGCAAGACGGTCAAGTTTCTCTGCCTTGGCCAGCGTGTCGGCAATGGTGGCGGGTGTTTCGTTGAGTCCGTGGAGCACTCGCGCGCGGCTGTCGGCAATGGCGTCGAGCTGCGCATTGTTGCGTGTGACACCGGCGTTGTGCGCGTTGATCTCTGTCAGCCTGGCGGCGCTGACGTCACGGGGTGGCGTTACGGGCGCCTGTTTGTGACCGGCGAAAACCTGGGTCTTGAGGTATTCCGAGATCGCCCGGATTTCAGTCTCGGCCGTTGCGGCGCTGACCTGATTGACCGCACCCGTTCCGTGAGCGCCTTCAGCGCCGTGGGTGGCGGTGGCCGTCTCGGTGTGAAGTGGCAGATGGGTCGATAATGATCTGTTGATTCCGTCCACGTTATTACCCACTGTGGGTCAGTGCCCGCGAGGGGCACTCCACGCTGTGAGAGGAGCGCGACACCTGTGAAACCTGCTCCCCGATGGATTGACGATAACGATCAAGCCGGCAATTGCCCCTGACCGCTTTCAATGATTTTTGCGAAATTCATGACGTTCTCGACGTACTTCGGATCGCCGATGCCGCCGGCATCCCCGAGGTTGCCTTTATTGACCTTGTCCGGGCCCGAGTTGTAGGCGCGCAGTGCCGAATCCCAGTCACCGAACGCCTTCTTCTGATCACGCATGTACAGCGCGCCGGCCATGATGTTGTCATGGGCGTTGTTGACGTCGGCGTTGCCGAGCTCTTTGGGGTTGTCTCGCTTGAGGGCGGCGAAGGTGTCGGCGTTCACCTGCATCACGCCCGCATCGGTCTTGCCGTTGACGTTGGTGGTGTCCTGACCCAACTGCCCGCGGGACTCGGCCCAGATCTGCCCGGCCAGAATGCTCGGCGGTACGCCGGTGGCCTTGGACGCGTCCATGATGTCGTTGCGATAGGGTTCAAGCTGTTGCGGCAAATGCAAATCGCCCGAACCGCGGAGGGCCATGTCGCTGCTTACCGCGCCGGCGTTGGCAGCGGGCGCGGCGGCGGCCTGAGCGCCTCCTGCAGCTCCTGCACCTTCGGCACCACCGCCGGCAGCCTCCGCAGCGCCAGCACCGCCGCCCGCACCCTCGGCCGCACCGCCGCCTCCCCCGCCGCCGGTCACCGCATTGTTCTGCGCACCAGGATTACCGGTCTGGTTGGGGTTGTTCTGCATCAGCATTTGCATCAATTGAATGATCAACGCCATCAGCTGCTGGGCGATGCCGTTCTGGTCGGCGCCACCGGCGAGGGGGTTAGCGGCGTTGGTCGTCGGGTCCTGATTTTGAGGGGAACCGAAGTTGACCTGGGACTGCCCGGCATGGGCAAACAGAATCGAGCTCGCGTCGAGCGCCCCACCGGCGCCGCCGCCACCGCCCAGGGAATTGCTCTGCCCGGGCTTGCCGCTCAGGGATGAAAAATCCGGGTGGGCGGCGGGGTCGCTCAACGGCCGAATCTGGGAAATACCGATACTCATGGTCACTTACCTCTTTCGGGTCAGGAAACATCAATGGGCTTTGGGGATGCCGAACTGATCGAGGACCGGGTCGACGTTGTGATCGAAAGCCTTCTGGGCCTTGTGCTTTTTGACGGCTTCGATGATGGCGGAGATGCCGAAACCCAAGGCCATGGCCGCGTCGGCAATCCAGCCCACCACCGGAATGGATGCGCCAATGGCAGCGCCGGCCGCCAGGCCCGCTGCTTCACCCACGACCATGCCGGCAACGCGTCCGCCGACTTTCGCTGCCACCTCGCCGAGCCCTGCGCGCCCGGCAGATTTGGCCACGGCGTCGTAACCGGTCTTGGCCGCCGAAAGCCCGGACTTGGTGCTGTCGTAAATCGTCCTCGCGGCGTCGGTTTTGTCGCCGCGGGCGAGCATGTCCGAGACCGAGGCAAAGCCTGCCACCGAGCGCAGCGCCGACGGTCCCATATTTGAAGCCACTTGAGCCGCCATCGACGGCGCGTGGTCTTTATCGCCCTTGGCGTTTTCCAGCACCTTGCGGCCGCTCTTGGTGTCTTCCAGATGGCGGAAGGTCGAATCCACATAGCGCGATTGCTGGCTCTGCACGAAGGTGTCCGGCAGGACGCTGTCGTAGGCGGCCTTCTGCGCGTCGGCGCTCTGCAGCGCCTCCTCGCCATCGGCTTTTTTCTGATCGAGCAATTGCCTGACGGCGCCGCCTTCACTGAAGTTGCGCACATACGAATCCTGAATCTTGCCCTGCAGATCAGGACGCTGCCCCAGTACCTGCTGCGCTGTCGGCACAGTGGCATTGTCGCCGAGCAAGTCTTTCTGCATTTGCAATTGCGCCGACAACCCGCCCAGGGCGCTGCTGTAATCGGCGTTCGGCTTGTCTTTTTTGGTGGCCTTGTCGGCCGTGCTCAGATCCGCTTGCAGGGCCTCGCCGCTGTTGACCCTCTGCATCTGCCTGGTGACGGCTTCCTGCAACGACGGCGTACTGTCGACCAGCGCCCGCGACTGCTGTGGTATCTGTTTGTCGAGAAACGCCTGCACGTCGGGATCGGCCTGCAGTTGGCCGATCTTTTCGCTCAGCGCATCTTCGGTCTTGCCGGTCTTGCGCAGGTCCTGCCCGGCAACGACGCTCTGCTGGGTCTGCTGCAACTTGACCATGACTGCGGCTTTCTGCTCGCCGCTGTAGGCCGACGGGTTGTCGAAGACGTCCTTGCCCAGCTTGGAAATATCGACGTTGGCCACCGAGTTGAGGGTGGCGGCATCGCTGAGCACGCTGGCAAATTCGCCGCCGTTGGTGGGCGCCTGCTTCTTGATCCAGTCGCTGATGTTCTTGGCGTTGAACAGCTTGTCGGGGCTGTGGGCCGCGAGCGATCGACCGCTCAGACCACCCTGATCGATCTGGGTGAGAAACCCGGGCTGCGACCAGGTTTTCGCCGCCTGCTTCAACGGCCCGCCCAGCCCCGGGTTGTCGTTCTGAATCGCCTTGAGGCCATCGGCGCTGGTCAGGCCATCGACCTTGGTTGTGCCGTCGGCGCCCAGCGCATGCTTGGGGTCGGCGGCCTTGGTCAGGGGTTCGTTGGCCCGCATCATCGCAGCGCTGCGGACCATTTCCAGCGATTGCGGGTCGGCGTCCGGATGGTCTTTCTGGTAGCTGGCAATGTCCTTGTCCGCGCTGTCGGCGGCTTTCTGCATGTTCTTGGCAAAGGCCTTGAGGTCACCGTCGGTGATTTTGCCGTCCGCTTTGCCGCCGTGCTTGCCGGTATCGACTGCCGTTTTCAGCGACGGGTTGGCGTTGATGAAGTCCATGGCCTTGGCCGCGTCCGGGCCTTTTTCAGCGGCCATGCGCGCGGCGGCGATGGGTCGGTTCAGCTCTTTGGCCGCCTGATCGCGCTGGTCCGCTGGCAGGTTGGCGACCATCGGCGCCCAACGCTCAAGCTCCTTGGGCGACGAATATTTCGAGTCATCGAGAAACGCTGCTTCGGCGGCTTTCGGTTCTTCGGCGGGTTTCGCCGCCTCGACGGGGGCTGCGGGGGCTGAGGCGTTAACCTGAGCCACAGGCTGAGGATTGCCTGTGGGAACGGCACCACCGGCGGGAGCGTTCTGTGCGGATGCACCCGTCGATGAGCTGGCGGACTCGGGCGACGATTGCGCCTGGCCTTTGAAGAGCTGGGTGAGCTGGTTCAGCAATGAAAGCAGCTGCTGTTCAGTGCTTTGCATCTTGCCTGAAGGGCTACTGCCGGCAAATGCACCGTTCGCCGAGGACTGCTGGGGCGAAGCGCCGAAACGCACCGGATCGACCCCACCCTTGAGCAACAGCGCCGATTTGGGGTCGGCAAGCGGCGATCCCTGGGCGGCATCGGCGCCGGCGGATTGAGGGGCAACGCTGTTGTAGGGAGTGCTTGAGATACGCATGAAGTCGTCATCCGGGCATGAGGGATAGCGACTGTGTGGTTGCTGAGCCGGGTCGGTTCCGATAAATGTTGCAGTTTGTTTCCCAACTACTGAGCTTTGCTTGCCAACTACTGAGCGTGCAGCCAAAGCCACTGGCTGCACGCAATCCTTTTTAGTGGGACCGGCTTCAGCCGGGAAGAGGCCA
>NZ_FOHW01000066.1 GCF_900111735.1 Pseudomonas graminis
GTCCCACTTAGATAGCATTCAGTCAGTCCCACTCGGCACTCAGGCAAACGGGTCCATCTGCCGCTTGAGCTGTTCCCTTGCCCGGGACAGGCGCGAGCGCACGGTGCCGATCGGTACCCCGAGGGACGAAGCGGTTTCCTGATAATTGCCGTCCATTTCAAGCGACACCTCGATCACCCGCTGCATGTTCGACGGCAGCGTCCCGATCGCCCTGACGACCTGCATCAACTGGCGATGGCCGTCAACCTGATGGCCGATGTCGCCATGGCTGTCGGGTTCGGAATGGGTGTGGTCTTCCCAGCTTTCCTGGTACGGCTGGCGATACATCTTGCGGAAATGGTTGCGGATCAGGTTGAGCGCGATGCCGCACAGCCAGGTCTGGGGTTTGCTCGCGTGTTGAAACTTGTGCTCGCTGCGCAGCGCTTCCAGAAAGGTGCTCTGCAGAATGTCGTCGACATCTTCCGGGTTCATGACCCGCTTCTGAATGAAGCCGCGAATCATCTTGATCTGATCACTGGTCAAGTGACGTATCCCCTGGGCCGGACGGCGCGCCGGGGCGTCAATGTCGAGAATCGCAAGGTTGGAAAACATCAGGGCTCTTCCTTGTTTTGAGTGTATTAGCCCTATAGCGATATGCGTGCCACACCTTAAAACCCTATAAGCCATTGTTTTTAATGACATAAATAAATATAGAACAACGCGACTGTGCAAATCTTTGCGCGAACACGCTGTTTCCCGGACGAGATTTGGCACAGATCGGTCTGCTCCACCTCTGCGCACAAATAGATGGAACCGTTTGGCGCCGCGCTCCACTCAGGACCCATGACCAGGCCCCGAACCGAGCCATCCAGAGCCGACTTATGAAGATCGCCGCCCCCGTTGCCCCACAGGCATTGCAAGCCCCTGCGATCACGCCGGCAAAAACGCAGGCGCCTGCGCCCCTGCATGTCAATCCGCCGAACGTCAACGGCACCTCGCCGCAACAGGTCGCGCGGTTCGCTTCGGCGCTGGTTCAACAGAGCCGCAGCCTCAGCCAGCGGGACCTACTCGCCAGTGGCAACGCCCTGCAATCGAGGGCGGTGAAACTGGGCGAGCTGTATCAGCTGTTAATGGGCAGCCAGGACAAAGGCCTCGACGATGCCGCGCGTAACCTGCGCAAGCAGTTGCAAAACCAGAACGCTTCGAGCCTGGCGCAGATTCTGAGTTACACCGACGGCGACCCGGCCAAGGCCCATGTGATGCTGCAGGCGGCCAGAAAACAGGCCCAGGCCGACGGTGCAATGGGCGAGCACGTGGTGCTGAGCCAGCAGCTCAAGCAACTGCGTCGTCAATACGGCAAACGCACCCGCGCAGGCATCAACAGCGCCAAGGCGTTTTCCCGGCCGACTTCGGAAAAGCGCCGCGGCGCCCTGCGCAATCTCTACAGCGTGGCGGTGGCCGGGCAGCAGAACATCACAGGATTAATCGACGCGCTGATCAACGAGCAGGAAGAGCCCGGCGAATTCGAGCTGAACCTGCGGGACATGCGCAGCGCCCTCGCCGACGACCTGTCATCGCTCACCCCGTCCACGTCGCCGCAGCAACTGCGCACCTTGATGCACGGCCTGAACACCGCGCGGCACGTCACCACCCTGCTGCGCAGTTGCGAGCATCTGCTGGGTCGCATGCGCAACAAGAACCCCGCGCTGCAAGTGGATGCTGCGGCCTTCCTCAAACACCTGCTGGCGCTGTCGGGCAAGGGCATGAGCCTGGGCGAAACCCTGCAACTGACTCAACACATCGGCGGCAACCAGCTCAAGCATCAACTGGCGTTTCTCAACGGGCTGCGACCCATGCTGCAACAGCTGCCGATTCTGCTCTGGCGCGACCTGAAAAGCCGCCAGAACGCCTTGGGCAACCTGCTCATTCTCATGGCCGAGCTGACTCGGCAGGAACAGAACCAGCTCCAGGGGGGCCTCGCCTGATGGATCGTGTCATTAACCTGCTCAATCAGGTCGCGCTCGCGGCCATGCGCCGTTCGGAAATCGTCGGTGCGTTCGTGGTCATCGCCATCGTGTTCATGATGATCACACCGCTGCCCACCGGCCTGGTGGACGTGCTGATCGCCATCAACATCTGCATCTCCTGCCTGTTGATCATGCTGGCGATGCACCTGCCGCGCCCGTTGGCGTTCTCGACCTTCCCGGCGGTGCTGCTGCTGACGACGATGTTTCGTCTGGCGCTGTCGATCTCCACCACGCGCCTGATCCTGCTCAATCAGGACGCCGGGCACATCGTCGAAGCGTTCGGCCAGTTCGTGGTCGGCGGCAACCTGGCGGTGGGCCTGGTGATCTTCCTGATCCTCACCGTGGTCAACTTTCTGGTGATCACCAAGGGCTCGGAGCGGGTGGCGGAAGTCGGCGCGCGCTTCACCCTCGACGCAATGCCGGGCAAGCAGATGTCCATCGACAGCGACCTGCGCGCCAACCTGATCAGCGTGCATGAGGCGCGCAAGCGCCGCGCCGAGCTGGGCAAGGAAAGTCAGCTGTTCGGCGCCATGGACGGGGCCATGAAGTTCGTCAACGGCGACGCCATTGCCAGCCTGATCATCGTCGCCATCAACATGATCGGTGGTATCGCCATCGGCGTAATGCAGCACAACATGACCGCCGGCGACGCCTTGCAGGTGTACACCGTGCTGACCATCGGCGACGGCCTGATCGCACAGATCCCGGCGCTGCTGATTTCGGTCACCTGCGGCATGATCATCACCCGCGTGCCCAGCGGCGAGAATGGCGTGGAAGCCAACATCGGCCGGGAAATTGCCGAGCAAATCACCAGCCAGCCCAAGGCGTGGATCATCGCGGCGGTGGCCATGCTGGGATTCGCTGCGCTGCCAGGCATGCCGACGGCGGTGTTCGTGGTCATCTCGATCATCTGCGGGGTCGGCGGCCTGCTCCAGCTGCACCGCGCCAAGCCCCAGGCCGAGCAGGCCCAGGCCGTGGCCGTCGCGCCGGAAATGAACGGCCGAGAAGACCTGCGCACTTTCTCCCCCAGCCGCCAGTTCGTGCTGCACTTTCACCCCAGTCAGAACCCGGCGCAGATCGAGGCGCTGGTCAGCGAAATCCGTCAGCGACGCAATCGGCTGGTGGTGCAATACGGCCTGACCCTGCCCTCGTTCATCATCGAAACCAGCGAGCTGTTGCCGCCGGACGAGTTTCGCTTTTCGGTTTACGAAGTGCCGCTGCTCAGGGCCACCCTCAGCCAGACACACGTCGCGGTGGACGCCCGGTCGGTCGAGGGGTCCCACGAGTCGGCAGTGTACGGCAGCATCGAGCGCGAGGAAGGTCAGTGGCTGTGGCTGCCGACCGACGCGCCGCAATTGCAGGAAGCGGACGTCGAGCGCATCGACGCCACCACGCTGATCATCGAGCGCATGGAACGCGCGCTGCAATCGTGCGGGCCGCAGTTCATCGGCCTGCAAGAAACCAAGGCAATCCTCGGCTGGCTGGAATCGGAGCAGCCGGAGCTTGCCCAGGAAATGCAGCGGGTACTGCCACTGGCGCGCTTCTCGGCGGTGCTGCAACGCCTGGCGTCAGAGTGCGTGCCGCTGCGGGCGATCCGGGTGATCGCCGAAACCCTCATCGAGCATGGTCAGCACGAGCGCGAAGTCACGGTGCTCGCCGACTACGTGCGCATCGCCCTGAAGTCGCAGATCTACCACCAGTATTCCGGCCCCGAGGGCTTGCTGGTGTGGGTCCTGACGCCGGAGAGCGAAGGCATCCTGCGTGACGGCCTGCGCCAGACCCAGACCGAAACCTTCTTTGCCCTCGACAACGAAACCAGCCAGTTGCTGGTACAGCAGCTGCACATCGCCTTCCCGCTGCGCAGTGCCCAGCGCGCGGTATTGCTGGTCGCACAGGATCTGCGCAGCCCGCTGCGCACCCTGCTGCAGGAGGAGTTCTACCACGTGCCGGTGCTGTCCTTTGCCGAGATCAGCAATGCGGCGCAGGTCAAGGTGCTGGGGCGCTTCGACCTGGAAGACGACTTCGAGAGCGATCACGAAGACGACCCGCAAGGGCTGGATAACGAGTACGCCGCTTGAGTGCCTGGAGAGCGTCACATGTTTGAATTACGCGTATTGACCGGCCTGCATCAGGGCGCCGCGCTGCCCCTGGTGGGTGAGCAATGGGGCATTGGCGCTGACGCCGATCAGGATCTGGCGCTGCATGATCCCGGCGTCGAACAGCTGCACTGCCGCCTGCAACGTCAGGGCGAAGACTGGCTGCTCAACGCGGCCGAAGGCCCCATCGCCGATGAGGAAGGCCATCTTCACGCGAGCACCCTGCTCACCCCCAACACCGCTTTTGTGCTGGGTTCGGTCTGGCTGTGCGTGTCTCCGGCGCAAGACCCCTGGCCTTCGCTGCCGGCGGTGATCCCTCAAGCGAAGTCCGAGCAAACTTCGCACACGGAAGCGCCCGCCAGCGCGCCGCTGGAGAAGGTCGAGTCGCGCTCGCGCTTTTTCAACCGCACCACCGGCGTGGTCATCGGCCTGTTGCTGGGCATCGCCGGCAGCGCCTGGAGCCTGAGCCGCAGCGCCGCGCCCGCTTCAGAGCAACTGGCGATCAGTTCGCCGGCACAGCAACTTGCGCAGCAGGGCAATCAGCCGGCCAGGCCTTCGAACGAGAAGAGCAAAACCACCGAACCGTCGGCCAAAAAACGCATCCGGTTGACCAGCGTCGATGACGTCAAACGCCAGCTCAACACCATGCTCAGCGAACGACTGCTGAGCGACGTCAGCGTGGAGCAGACGCCTGAGGGCCTGGCCTTGAGCGGCAACCTGAAGCCGGAATCGCAGCTGGTGTATCAGCGCATGCTCCAGCGTTTCAAGGACCGCTATGACACGCCGGTCGCGTTGATCGATAACGTCGCCGCCGGCACCAGTGGCCTGCCGTTCACCATCGTGCAGATCATGTCCGGTCCCCACGCCCACCTGGTCACGGCGGACGGTCGTCGGCTGTACGTCGGTGACGAGCTGGCCGGGCTGCGCCTGACCCGCATCGATGACAACCGCATCCAGTTCGACGGCGACCGCCACTACGAGGTGAGCTGGTGAACGCGGCGCTGGATCAATGGAGATCCGCTCACCTTCAGCGCTTGAAGAGTTTCTCTGCGGTGAAGGTCAGCGGCCGTGTCAGCGCCGTCAGCGGCATCTTGCTGGAGTGCCAGATTCCCGCAGCCAAGGTCGGTGACTTGTGTGAAGTGAGCAAATCCGACGGCAGCACCATGCTCGCTGAAATCGTCGGTTTTACCCGCGACTGCACCTTGCTCAGTGCCCTCGGCACCCCGGACGGCATTCAGGTCGGCGCGCACATTCGGCCGCTGGGCATGGCCCACCGCATCGGCGTCGATGACCGTTTGCTGGGGAGCGTGCTTGACGGTTTCGGTCGCCCTTTGCTGGGCGATTCAGAAGGCGCATTCGCCGGGCCGGCTGATCGGCGCGTGACCCTGCCGGTGATCGCCGACGCGCTGCCGCCAACCCAGCGGCCGCGGATCAGCAGAGCGTTGCCCACCGGCGTGCGCGCCATCGACAGTGCGATTCTGCTCGGCGAAGGCCAGCGCGTCGGGTTGTTCGCCGGTGCCGGTTGCGGCAAGACCACCTTGATGGCCGAACTGGCGCGCAACATGGACTGCGACGTGATCGTCTTCGGCCTGATCGGCGAGCGGGGCCGTGAGCTGCGCGAGTTTCTCGACCACGAACTGGACGCCACCTTGCGCGCACGCTCGGTGCTGGTCTGCGCCACATCGGACCGGTCCAGCATGGAGCGCGCCCGCGCGGCCTTCACCGCCACGGCCATCGCTGAAGCCTTTCGTGAGCGAGGCCTGAAAGTGTTGTTGCTGCTTGATTCCCTGACCCGTTTCGCCCGGGCCCAGCGCGAGATCGGCATTGCCGCCGGCGAACCCCTCGGGCGCGGCGGCCTGCCCCCTTCGGTCTACACCCTGCTGCCGCGCCTGGTCGAGCGGGCCGGCATGAGCGAGAAAGGCTCGATCACCGCGCTGTACACCGTGCTGATCGAACAGGATTCGATGAACGACCCGGTCGCCGACGAGGTGCGTTCGCTGCTCGACGGTCACATTGTGCTGTCGCGAAAACTGGCCGAGCGCGGGCACTACCCGGCCATCGACGTGCAGGCCAGCATCAGCCGGATCATCAGCAACGTCACCGGCCGCGAGCACCAGCAGGCGAACAACCGGTTGCGTCGATTGATGGCCGCGTACAAGCAAGTGGAAATGCTCCTGCGCCTGGGCGAATACCAACCCGGCAGCGACCCGGTGACCGACTGCGCCGTGCGGCTGAACGAGCCGATCAATGCGTTTCTGCGCCAGGATTTGCGCGAGCCGGTGCCGCTGGAAGAGACCCTGGCAGCGCTGATGCAACTCACCTCGCAACTGCCGGAGTGATGGCGTGGAAGAAGCGCTTGAAGTCGATCCGCAAACCCTCGCCATGGAACAGGTCATCAGCGTGCTCACGCCGCTGCGTCAGCATCGCCAGGCCAGCGCCGAGCGGGCGCAACGGCAGGCGCAGAAAAGCCTGGAGCAGATGCATAACCACTTGCAACAGACTCGCGATTCCTACGCGCAGGAGCGCCATAACCAGCGCGAACGCCGCCAGGTGTTGAGCAGCGCCCACGTCAACAAAGCGATGTCGCTGGACGACCTCGAACGCTGGCACGAGAAGGAAAACCGCATGCTCGACCGGCTTGCCTATATCCGTCAGGACATGGCCCGCCAGCAGTTGAGCATCGAGGAACAACAGCAGCGTCTGGCCGAGGCGAAACACGCGGCAAAAGCGTCCCAACGCGCCGTGGAAAAACTCGCCTGCCTCGCCGAGGCCCTCAACGAACAAGGTGAATCGTCATGAACAGCCCCGTCCAACACCCGCCTCGCCCGCAACCGCAGCCACGCGCTGAACCGTCCCGTACGCCCTCGCCCTCTCCTGCTTCCCCGAGTGAAACCCGTCAGCCGCTGACCACTGTGCGTCGCGCCGATGCCGAACGCCTGCGCCGGCTGTGCGATGAATCCGCGTCGACTGCGTCGTTGAGTGCAGACGGGATGCTTTTCTCCCAACTGTTGGTGCCGCCGGTGACGGAAGAGCAAAGCGAATCGGGTTTCGCCGGGAGCAGCTTCAGCACGTTGTTCCCTAATGAGGGCGTGCCCACGCAGCTCATCGACGAGCTCGCCCAGCGCCTGCCCCAGCAGCCGGACGGTCCGTTGAGCCTGACCTTGCTGATGCCCAATCTGGGCAAGGTCCAGGTCAACGCCAACAAGCGCGACAACCAGTGGAGCATCGAACTGGGCTTCGCCCGACGGGGCGTGCTGAAACGCTTACAGCCCCATCAACGTAACTGCGAAAGCGCGCTGGAACAGGCGCTGGGCTGTGACGTTGACTTGTCTTTGCATGAGGAGGCGCAGGCATGAACTCGGACATGAATTCGGCGATGAACTCGGACATGTGCCACCGGAACCCCGTAGGACCGGCTTTAGCCGGGAACGCCTCATTCAGTCCGCTGCAACTGCGGGAAGTCAGCGGCGCCGTCGCCGAGGCCTCGCGTTTGCTGGGTGCGGGCGTGAGCTGCGGCTACACCGCCCAGGATCAGCGGGGCGAACTGACCCTGCGATTGATACCCGACGATGACTACGCGCCCTTGGCAGGACCGGCTTCAGCCGGGAACGCGTCATCGCTGACGTGGTTCGACAGCGCCATCGGCCCCTTCGCCCTGAGCGACGCCGAAGCGGTGCTCAGCTTGCTGGGCGAACTGCCGGTCACCCTCGGCGGCGAGCACCAGCCCTGGTACTGGCAGTTGGTGAATCAACGCATGAGTACAGAACTGGCGGAACTGCTTTGCCCTTTGCGGCCACTCAGCGATATCACTGCGCTGTCCGCCTTTGGCGAAAGCCCGAATACCGCGCCGATGAACTGCCGGCTGCAATTGCGTCTGGGTTCGCAGGTGTTGCACGCACAGCTCTGCGCCGACGCGCGGGTCATGCTGCAACTGCTCGGCAGCCATGAATGGCAGCCGCACCGGCAGAACGTCGCGTCAGACTGGCCCATCCGCCAGCCGCTGGTGTTGGGCGAGCTGTCGTTGAGCCTCGACCAGTTGGCGTCGCTGCAACCAGGGGACGTGCTGCTGCCGTCGTTGTGTCATTTCGACGAAGAAGGCGGCGGTCGGCTTCAATTGGCGGGTCGGCAATGGGCAGTGCAGACGGACAGCCGCGCAGAGCAGCTGTATGTACGGTTCAGCCACGAGGAAGACTTGGGACATGGTCAATGAAGAATTGTACGAAGACGAGATCGAGGATCTTGCCGACGATGAGTCAATTGAGCCAACGCTGAATCAGGCGCCGGATCAGAGTAGGACCGGCTTCAGCCGGGAAGCTTTTGAGGACCCTGGACATCACGGCGCCCCCGAACATCAAACCACTGAAAACGAGTGGCAGGATGAAACCGCCGCCGATGGCTACGCGGGCCACTCTTACGAGCCCCAACCGGCCGAAACCCAAACCTCCCTCGATTCCCTGGATCAACTGCCGCTGGCCCTGACCCTGCGCTGTGGCAGCCTCGAACTCACGTTGGGCGACCTGCGCCGCCTCGCTGCCGGCACCGTCTTACCCGTCAACGGCGTAACCCCCGGTTTCGCCACCTTGTGCCACGGCGAACGGGTCGTTGCCGAAGGCGAACTGGTCAGCGTCGAAGGCCGGCTCGGTCTGCAGATCACCCGCATGGCGTCCCGCCCATGATCATGGACGGGATGAACCCGGTGATGCTGGCGCTGTTTCTCGGCGCCCTGTCGTTGATTCCGTTTCTGCTGATCGTCTGCACGGCCTTTCTCAAGATCGCCATGACCCTGCTGATCACCCGCAACGCCATCGGCGTGCAACAGGTGCCGCCCAACATGGCGCTGTACGGCATCGCCCTGGCCGCGACCATGTTCGTCATGGCCCCCGTCGCCCACGAGATTCAGCAGCGGGTTCACGACCGCCCGCTGGAGATGGGCAGCACCGAAAAACTGCAGGCCAGCGCCAACACCGTCATCGAGCCATTGCAACGGTTCATGAGCCGCAACACTGACCCAGAGGTCGTCGCCCACCTGCTGGACAACACCCAGCGCATGTGGCCCAAGGACATGGCCGATCAGGCCAGCAAAAGCGACCTGCTGCTGGCCGTCCCCGCCTTCGTTTTGTCCGAGTTGCAGGCGGGCTTTCAGATCGGCTTTCTGATCTACATCCCGTTCATCGTCATCGACCTGATCGTCTCCAACCTGCTGCTCGCCCTAGGCATGCAGATGGTCTCGCCGATGACCATTTCGCTGCCCCTCAAACTGCTGCTGTTCGTGCTGGTGCAAGGCTGGACGCGCCTGCTCGACAGCCTTTTCTACTCGTACATGTGAGGCAGTGATGGAAGCGCTGGCGTTGTTCAAGCAGGGCATGTTTCTGGTGGTGATTCTCACGGCACCGCCGTTGGGGGTCGCCGTGCTGGTCGGCGTCATCACTTCGCTGTTGCAGGCGTTGATGCAGATCCAGGACCAGACCCTGCCCTTCGGCATCAAGCTGGCCGCCGTCGGCCTGACCCTGGCCATGACCGGGCGCTGGATCGGTGTCGAGCTGATCCAGTTCATCAACCTGGCCTTCGACCTGATCGCCCGGTCCGGCGGCGCGCACTAGATGCCCTTCGACGCCCAGGGCCTGTTCGAACTGATGCTGGGCATGGGCCTGGCGGCCGCGCGCATCCTGCCGTGCATGATTCTGGTGCCGGCGTTCTGCTTCAAATACCTCAAGGGCCCGCTGCGTTACGCGGTGGTGCTGGTGGTCTCGATGGTGCCGGCACCGAGCATCAGCCGCGCGCTGTCGGGCATGCAAGACGACTGGTTTTCCATCGGCGCGCTGCTGCTCAAAGAGGCCGTACTCGGCACCCTCCTCGGCCTGTTGCTGTACGCGCCGTTCTGGATGTTCGCCTCGGTGGGCGCGCTCCTCGACAGTCAGCGCGGCGCCTTGAGCGGCGGCCAGCTGAACCCCGCGCTGGGGCCTGACGCGACGCCGCTGGGCGAGCTGTTTCAGGAAACACTGATCATGCTGGTGATCCTGTCCGGCGGGTTGTCGCTGATCACTCAAGTGATCTGGGACAGTTATCTGGTCTGGCCGCCCACCGCCTGGCTGCCCGGCATGACGGTCGATGGGCTGGACCTGTTTCTCGAACAACTCAACCAGACCCTCCAGCACATGATGCTCTACGCCGCGCCGTTCATTGGCTTGCTGCTGTTGATCGAGGCCGCGCTGGCGATCATCGGCCTGTACGCGCAGCAACTGAACGTGTCGATCCTGGCCATGCCGGCCAAGAGCATGGCGGGCATCGCCTTCCTGCTGATCTACCTGCCGACGCTGCTGGAACTGGGCAACGGCCAGATCATGCAGCTCGCCGATATCAAGCACTTGCTCGGCCAACTGGTGCAGGTGCCATGAGCGAAAAAACCGAAAAGGCTACGCCCAAACAGCTAAGCGACGCCCGCGAAAAAGGCCAGGTCGGGCAGAGTCAGGACCTGAGCAAACTGCTGGTCCTGCTGGTCGTCAGCGAAGTGACCCTGGGCCTGGCGGATGAAAGCGTCGCGCGCTTGCTGAACTTGCTGAACCTGTCGTTTCAAGGGGTTGGCCGGCCCTTCATGCACACCGTCGAGCAGGTCGCCAGCGAAGGCGCCAGCGTGTTGATCGGGTTCATTCTGAGCAGCGTCGGCATCGCGATGTTGATGCGGCTGGTGGGCAGCTGGATACAGATCGGGTTCCTGTTTGCGCCCAAGGCATTGAAGCTGGATTTCAACAAGCTCAACCCGTTCACCCACGCCAAGCAAATGTTCTCGGCGCAAAGCCTGACGACCTTGCTGCTCAGTATTTTAAAGGCCACGGCCATCGCCGTGACGCTGTACGTGGTGGTGAAGCCGTCACTGGGCACGCTGATTTTGCTGTCGAGCACGGACCTGACGACGTACTGGCATGCGCTGTTGCAGGTGTTCCGGCATATCCTGCGAGCGACGCTGGGGTTGCTGTTGGTGATCGGCGCGGTGGACTTTGCGCTGCAGAAGTATTTCCACGCCAAGAAGCTGCGGATGAGCCACGAGGACATCAAGAAGGAGTACAAGCAGGCCGAGGGTGATCCGCATGTGAAGGGGCATCGTCGGCAGCTGGCCCATGAGTTGTTGAACCAGGCGCCGACCGCGCCGGCCAAGCCGGTGGAGGATGCGGACATGGTGGTGGTGAATCCGACGCATTATGCGGTGGCGCTGTATTACCGGCCGGGCACGACGCCGCTGCCGCAAATTCACTGCAAGGGTGAGGATGATGAGGCGCTGGCGTTGATCGCGCGGGCGAAGAAGGCGGGGATTCCGGTGGTGCAGAGTATCTGGCTGGCGCGGACGCTTTATAAGGTCAAGGCGGGCAAGTACATCCCGCGAACGACGCTGTTGGCGGTGGCGAATATTTATCAGATCGTGCGGCAGCTTGAGGAAGTAACGGACGAAGTCATTCGGATCGAAGATGTCTGATCAAGATCAAGATCAAGATCAAGGGCGTCTGCCTGGGGGCAGACTGTTTCGCCTTCGGCGACTTACTTTTGAAAAGCACCAAAAGTAAGCAAAAGTGCCTGCTCCTGGTTGGGCTCCTCCTTCGTCGGAGTACCTTCACTCCGGTCCCGCTCCGTGGGCCCGCTGCCATCCGCCATCCATGGCGGGGGGCAGCTCTCGCCGCATCCATGCGGCTCGGCCCACGGAGCGAGACCTGCGTTCAGCCTGCACCCAAGTCGCGATGGGTGTCGTTTGGACTTCCTGCGTAGAAGAGCAAAAGCAAAAGCGAGAGAAAAGCAAAGGCGAGAGCAAAAGCACAAGCTTCCCGGCTAAAGCCGGTCCCACTAAAAGCAGCGCGTGCATTGATTTCACTGATCGTTCCCACGCTCCGCGTGGGAACGCCGCCTCGGACGCTCCGCGTCCCGCGGACGACGCGCATTCAGGCCTTGGGAGGTGACGCGGAGCGTCACAGGATGTATTCCCACGCGGAGCGTGGGAACAATCAAGGAAGCAAAAGTTTCCCGGCTGAAGCCGGTCCCACTAAAAAGCAACGCGTGCAGTCAGTGAAACCGCCGGCGCCCCCGTAGGACCGGCTTCAGCCGGGAAGCCTTTGATCTGCTTTTGATTTTCCTAAGAAGCAATTCCAGACACCGCAGAACGCGACTTGGGTGCAGGCCGAACGCAGACGACGCGCAGTGGGCCGAGCCGCATGGATGCGGCGAGAGCGCCGTCAGGACATGGATGTCCGTTCGGCGCGGGCCCACGGAGCGTCGTCGGAGTGAGGGAACCCGACGAAGTCGGGCCAAATCAGGAGCAGGCACTTTTGCTTACTTTTGGTGCTTTTCAAAAGTAAGTCGCCGAAGGCGAAACAGTCTGCCCCCAGGCAGACGCCCTTGATCTTAAGGATCTTGAATTACTGCAAAGCATCGCTGAGATGCCC
>NZ_FOHW01000037.1 GCF_900111735.1 Pseudomonas graminis
GCAAACCTCCGCAGCCGCCGCAAAAATATTCCCAATCGCGGCCTGAGGGTCGTAGGCCCAAAGATCGCCTGCGGCATGAACCAACTGCTCCGCCTCACGCAAATCAGCCTTGGCGTTGAGGTCCGGCTTGACCAGCTTCTCCAGACCATCAGCGATCTGAAAAAGTACGCCTTCCCCAAGCTTGCCCGCATCCTCGAGAATTCCGGGAAGCTTGCCCTGCGCCTGGCTCACAAAGTCATCAAGGGTCCCAACGATGGTGGCATTCAGATGCCCGATCAGAACCTCGATCAGCGCATCCCCCAACACCATCTTCCCGGCCTGACGCATCTCCTGACGCACCAGAAACAGCATCGGTCGCAAGGTCATCCGCGCTGCCGCCATGCCCGGCGGGATGGGGATCATGCCGATCAGATTGATGCCCAAACTGACCCAGTCCAGAGGGTCACGCTTGTCACTGGTCGCAAGCCGGACAATGTCATTCAGCGCATCGACCAGCGCCATGATGTTGCCTACGACGGGAAGTCCACCCGCCACGGTCTTGATCCGCTCAAGCGTGACCACCCCGCCGCTGATCTCTTGCAGCCAGGCATCGAAACTGGCCGTACCAAGACCAACGTCTTCAACCTGAATCAGATCAAGCGGAACAACCGCCACTTGAGGTTCGCGTTTCTCTCCACCAACGGGCAGATTTAAGGGGGTCGCCAAGGATGCTCTCCGTGCTCAAAAAACCATCCGAAAAGGCGTGAATGCCAATTCGGGGGCTACGGAAATATCAAGGGCTGTGCCAGCTACAAATTAACCAAACAAAAACAAAAGCTTAAGAAATAAAACGATAGGTTTTAGCGAACGCTAAACCCGAAACCCCATAAAAAGTGCGCAAGAAGTTGCGCACCCCTGCGCAACTTCTTGCGCACTCGTCTGCAGGCCAGAGAAGACGTGGCTCACAGCGCAGAAAGCACCCTGGAACTCACAATCGACTGCGCAACTTCTTGCGCAGTCGATCCCGCGACCTTCCCGTGGGAAGGGAGGCAAGCAAGCGCAAAAAAAGGCGTTGCCCGCGAGGGCAACGCCTTTTCTTTTGATCAAAAATCGATCAGGGCTGAGCGGGTTTCAACACGATCTTCGCAGGCTCAGTGCGCTCGATTTCACGCTGCATCTGCAACTCGAAATCGGGGTTGATCTTCGTCACGCGCTTGGTCAGCAATGTCGCCAGCCAAGGGTAGTCGTCTGTGCGCGGCACCTGCACGATAACGTCGCAGTTGAACGCTGTGACGTCTTCAGCGATGTCACTCAACTGACGGCGCAGCTGCTTCATGTCCCCAAGCTTCAACTCAATGGTCGTGCTCTCGGCGCTCGGGTCGATCACCTTCGCCTTGCGCTTGGCTTCGGCAGCGCGCAGATCGGCTTCAGCCTTTTCCAGCTCGGCTTTGCGGGCGTGGGCGATAGCACCGTTCACGCCACTGGTCAGCGCCGGGGCCTTAGGCATCAGGGCGCGAGCGCGGCTGAGCGCAGTAGCGGCAGCATTCATGTCGCCTTTTTGCAGCACGATCTGACTGCGGCTCAAATACGCCTCAGCCAATTGGCGCTGGTATTGCTCGAGTCGGGGATCGTCCGGGGATTTGCTTTGCAGCGCCGCCAATTGATCTTCGGCGGTTGCCAGCTCACTGCTGGCGATGTTCTGTTCCAGCTGCTGATAGGCATCGGGCGCAGCCACAGGTGCGGGCTGCTCGACGGGCTTGCTCTGGCAAGCGCCCAACAGGACGGAAAATGCAGCAAGCAGCAGATAACGGGATGCGAACGGCTTCATTCCTGCGATTCTCTATTTGCGCAAAAAACGAGCAAGTCTACACACAACTGACTTGCACCGAAAATAACTGATCACTATCGGTGGGCGCGCAAGGAGTCATTGCACATTGCCGCCATTCGATTATTGCCGAGTATGACTCTACCCGCCACCCAAGGTTCTACCGCTTGGGCAAAAGGAAACTGAGTAGAAACAAGGTTGCCGCCGAGACCACGATAGACGGGCCTGCCGGGGTGTCCTTGAACCAGGACAGCGCCAGTCCCGCGCACACCGCAATCACGCCAATGACGCTTGCACCCAGGGCCATTTGCTCTGGCGAACGGGCGTGACGTTGTGCCGCAGCGGCGGGGATGATCAGCAGCGAGGTAATCAACAACACCCCGAC
This sequence comes from Pseudomonas graminis, assembly GCF_900111735.1. Classification (GTDB taxonomy): domain Bacteria; phylum Pseudomonadota; class Gammaproteobacteria; order Pseudomonadales; family Pseudomonadaceae; genus Aquipseudomonas; species Aquipseudomonas graminis. The sequence goes on from NZ_FOHW01000037.1 coordinate 2,190, forward strand.
GATCTTCATGGCCACTGCGATGACCACGGCAATCAGCAGCATCAACGTCATGCGCAGGGTCGCCACCGGCAGACCTTCGACGGTCGCGAGCTCTTCATGCACGGTGATCGCCAGCAGCGGCCGCCATAGCGCACAGATCAACACCAGCACCAATGCGCTGCCTGCGAGAATCCAGGCCAGATCGTTCGGGCTGATGGCCAGCAGGTCGCCGAACAGATAGCCCATCAAGTCGATGCGCACATCGCGCATGAAGCTCAGCACCACCAGGCCCAGCGACAAAGTGCTTGGCGCGAGAATCCCCAGCAGTGTGTCGGAGGCCAGCGGTTGGCGCTGCTGCAGGGTCACCAGCAAAACCGCCAGCAGCAGGCAGCCCACGGTCACGGCGATCGTCGGGCTGATGTCCAGCAGAAAGCCCAGGGCCACGCCGAGCAGCGCGGCATGGGAGAGCGTGTCGCCAAAATAGGCCATGCGCCGCCAGACCACGAAAGACCCCAGAGGACCTGCCACTACCGCTAACGCGAGGCCTGCGAGCAAGGCGTAAAGAAGAAAATCAGCCATGCTTGCAGCTGTCCCCGTGGTCGTGAGTGTGGGTATGGACGTGGTCGTGAGTGTGGGTATGGACGTGGTCGTGAGCCGGGGCGGGTTGGCAGACTTCGCCATGCAGGTCGTGGGCGTGATCGTGATGATGGTGATAGATCGCCAGGCTCGGCGCGTTCAGGCCGAACAGCTCCACGAAAGCGGGATCGTTACTGACCTGCTCGGGGTGACCGGAGCAGCACACGTGACGGTTTAGGCAGACCACCTGATCGGTGGTGCTCATGACCAGATGCAGGTCATGGGAAACCATCAGCACGCCGCATTGATGCCGGTCGCGCAGCTGAGTGATCAGCGCGTACAGCTCGGCCTGCCCGGCCACGTCAACGCCCTGCACCGGCTCGTCGAGCACCAGCAGCTCCGGCTTGCGCAACAGCGCTCGCGCCAGCAACACGCGCTGCATCTCGCCACCGGAAATCCCTTGCAGCGGGCTGTCGATGACCTTCTCGGCGCCGACCTCGATCAGCGCCGCCCGCGCGGTCTCCCGATCAACGCCGGGGACCAGACGCAGGAAACGCAGGACCGACAGCGGCAGCGTGGCGTCGATGTGCAGTTTTTGCGGCATGTAGCCGACACGCAGTTTCGGCTTGCGCCAGATTTCGCCCGAGTCAGCCTTGAGCAGCCCGAGAACGGCGCGCACCAGAGTGGTCTTGCCCGCGCCGTTTGGGCCGATCAGGGTGACGATTTCGCCCGAGCTGACGCTCAGCTGAATATGTTCCAGCACGCTCTGGCCGGCGCGGGTCACGCTGACGTCCTTCAGGCGAATCAGTGCATCGCTCATCAGGCGGCCTTGCACCCGGCACACACGCCGACGACTTCGACGGTTTGGGCTTCGACGTCAAACCCGACCTCATTGGCCGCGTCGACGATGGCCGAGCTGATGCTGCCGTGCTGCAACTCGATGGCAGCGTGGCACTCGCGGCAGATCAGAAATTGACCCTGATGCGCATGGGTCGGGTGGTTGCAACCGGCGAAGGCGTTCAATGACGCGATGCGGTGCACCAGGCCGTTTTCCAGCAGGAAGTCCAGCGCGCGGTACACCGTAGGCGGTGCGGCGCGGCGGCCATCTTCTTCGCTGAGCACGGCGAGGATGTCGTAGGCGCCCAGGGGTTTGTGGCTCTGCCAGACCAGTTCCAGCACGCGACGACGCAGGGCCGTCAGGCGCAGGCCTTTGCCCGCGCACAACGTGTCGGCTTCAGTGAGCGCACTGTGCACGCAGTGAGAGTGATCGTGGGGGCGACTGGCCAGGGGTGTTTTAGACATGAGCGGCGACGGCCTTTGAGAGAGACGTTATTATGTTACCCGTTCCTGCCCCCATGAGTGGTTATCGTGTCCCGACTTTTTTTACTTTTTGTCGTATTTATTACCGGTTTTTCAACCATCACTGCCGCCGAAGCCAGCGTCCGCGTCTTGACCAGCATCAAGCCGCTGCAGCTGATCGCCGCGGCTGTACAGGACGGAATCGCGGTGCCGGAAGTCCTGCTTCCGCCGGGCGCATCCCCTCATAACTACGCGCTGCGACCGTCCGACGTACGGCGCGTGCAGGAAGCCGATCTGCTGTACTGGATCGGCCCGAACATGGAGACATTCTTGCCTCGCGTGCTGTCCGGGCGCAGCAAGGCGTCAGTCCCGGTCGAATCGTTGCCGGGCATGCACCTGCGCCATTTCACCGCCAGCACCGAGCACCATGATGATGACGAAGATGAGCATGACCACGATCACCGGCCGGGCAGCGTCGATGCGCATTTGTGGCTGTCGTCAGTCAATGCGCGGGTGATTGCGGCAAAGATGGCCGCTGACTTGAGTCAGGCCGATCCGGCCAATGCGGCGCGCTATGAGAGCAATGTGAAGGCCTTCGACGCGCGCCTTGACGCGCTGGACGCTCAAATCAAACAGCGGGTCGCCGGCATTTCAGGCAAGCAGTATTTCGTGTTCCACGAGGCGTTTGATTATTTCGAAGAGGCTTACGGGCTCAAGCATGCGGGCGTATTTGCCGTCAGCAGCGAGGTTCAGCCCGGTGCCCAGCACGTCGCCGCCATGCGCGCACGACTGACGGAGTTCGGCAAGACCTGCGTGTTCAGCGAGCCACCCCTCCGCCCGCGTCTGGCCGACACGCTCAGTGCCGGTTTGCCGGTCAAACTGGCAGAACTTGACGGATTGGGCGGTTACACGCCCGCCACAGCCCGAGGTTACGAGCAATTGCTGAGCAAGCTGGCGGATGATCTGGCGGGGTGTCTGGAGGGTTTGTGACGCAGTCGTAACACCTGTAGGAGCGTGGCTTGTCCCGCGTTCTGCCGCGCAGCGGCAGCAAACCGGACAACGCGTCTGTACTGACAGTCCGCATTACCGGTTCACGGCTGCTATGCAACCGATCGCGGGACAAGCCACGCTCCTACAGTGGATATGCGTAGGCTGATATGACCTACAACGCAAACGGCAACGGAATATGCGTCTCCTGACGCTGTTCCAGGCGTTTACGGAATTCGTCCGGGTCATGGATCAACACGTCCTGCCCGGCGAAGCTTTCGGCGGCGATCAGGCGTGACAGCCAGAAGCGCACGCAACCGACACGCAGCATTGTCGACCACAGCTCGGCTTCGGCGGCGGTAAACGGCCTAAGCGCGGCGTAGGCACCCAGAAACGCCCGGGCTCGCGGCGCATCAATAGTGCCGTTCTCAAACGAGCACCAGTCATTCACGGCAATCGCCACGTCGTACAGCATCGGCCCGGAACAGGCGTTGTAGAAGTCGATCACCCCCGTCAGGTGGGTGCCTTCAAACAGCGTGTTGTCGCGGAACAGGTCGGCGTGCAGATTGGCTCGCGGCAGCGCCATGATGCTCGCCTTGCGCCGTTGAATTTCCTCTACAGCCTTGGTCAGCAGCGCGCCCTGCGCGTCGTCCAGGTGAGAGATGAAATTGCCGCCCTCCTCCAGCATCCAGTCCAGACCACGGTCGGTTTTGCGTTCGATGGTCTGGCTGCGGGTGGCCATGTGCATGTGCGCCATGAACTCGCCAATCTGCACGCAATGCTGGGTGTTGGGCTGGGCCGGATGCTTGCCGGACAGACGCGGTTGAAGCAGCGCCGGTTTGCCTTTCAGCTCGCGCAGGGCCAGACCGTCAGTGGTGCGCAGTGCGTAGGGCACGGGCAGATTGGCGTCGTGTAGAACATCCAGCAGCTCGATAAAGAACGGCATTTCCTGAACCGGACCGCGCTCGACCAGAGTCAGCACGAATTCACCCTGCTCCAGGCTGATGAAGAAATTGGTGTTTTCACTTCCAGCGGCAATGCCCTGAAAATCACGCAGGGCGCCAAGTTCGTACGGGGCGAGAAAAGCTTCCAGCTCGGGCCGAGCCAGGGGAGTAAAAACGGACATAGAAGACTGCCAGCAAAAGAGTGAATGTAGGGCGTTACCAGCTGAATAGTACCCATTGGGGTATCAGCATGTCCGGTTGATCCGAACGGATGAATTGACCACTTGTGCCATCGGCGCGCACCAGATAATACGGCTTGCCGTGTTTGGGCGTGATCTTCACGGCGTACACGAATCCGTTCGCACGATACTCCTTGATGAAGCCATCGCTGTCCTGACGAATCGTCACATCAGGCTCTGCCGACGGCGCGTCATCTTCCGCCGCGACCGCCAGCCACGGACAGGCAAGCAACCCGCCGAGCAGTAACAGGCGATTCAGCGCGCGCATGATAACCTTGTCCCTTTGTCGTCAACGGTCCGCGCATTCTAGCGCCGACCCCGCCGAAAAGGTTGATCTTGCACATGAGTCTTGCGCCCCTCGTCCTGGTGGACGGTTCTTCTTATCTATACCGCGCGTTCCATGCGCTGCCGCCGCTCATGACCTCCAAAGGCCTGCCCACCGGTGCGGTCAAGGGCGTGCTGAACATGCTCAAAAGCCTGCGCAGGCAGTATCCCGAAAGCCCGTTTGTCGTGGTTTTCGATGCCAAGGGCGGAACGTTCCGCGACGCGTTGTACGGCGAATACAAAGCCAACCGCCCAAGCATGCCGGACGACATGCGCGTGCAGATCGACTTCCTGCACAACTGCGTGCGAGGCCTTGGTTATCCGCTGTTGTGCGTCGAAGGTGTGGAGGCCGACGACGTGATCGGCACACTGGCGCGCAGCAGCGCTGCCGCCGATCGTCCGGTGGTCATTTCCACCGGTGACAAGGACATGGCGCAGCTGGTTGACGGTCACATCACGCTGGTCAACACCATGACCGGCAGTGTGCTGGACGTCGCCGGCGTGAAAGAGAAATTCGGCGTCGGCCCGGAACACATCATCGATTACCTGGCGCTGATGGGCGACAAAGTCGACAACATTCCCGGCGTACCCGGTGTCGGTGAGAAAACCGCAGCGGGTCTTTTGGTGGGCATCAACGGCGGCCTGAAAGAGCTTTACGCGAACCTCGACAAAGTGGCAGCGCTGCCGCTTCGTGGCGCCAAGTCCCTGCCGGCCAAGCTCGAAGAACACAAGGAAATGGCCTTCCTGTCCTACGAGCTGGCGACCATCAAGATCGACGTACCGCTGGACATCGAGCTCGACGCCTTGCACTGCGGCGAGCCTGATCGTGAGGCGCTGATGGCGCTTTATACCGAACTAGAATTCAAGAGCTGGATCACCGATCTGCAGCGTGACGCCCGCCAGGAAGGGGCGGAAATCGTCCCTGCTGCCGAGCCGGCGCCGATCATCGAGGCAAAGTACGAGCTCATTCTTGAGCAGACCCAATTCGACGACTGGCTGAAGAAGCTCAACGCCGCGCAGTTGTTCGCTTTCGTGGTGCAGAGCAATGGCACCGACGCCCAGCGCGCGCAGATTGTGGGCCTGTCGTTCGCGATCAAGACCCACGAAGCCTGTTACATCCCGCTCACCCACTCTTATATGGGCGTGCAGCAACAACTGGATCGCGACGCTGTGCTGAAAGCGCTCAAGCCCGTCATGGAGGACGCAAGCAAAATCAAGGTCGGCCAGCACGCCAAGTTTGCGATCAACCTGCTGGCCAACTGCGCCATTGATGGTGACCAGAGCCAGGGCATCAACGTGCAGGGCGTCAAGTTCGACACGATGCTTGAATCCTACGTGCTCGACTCCACTGCGACGCGTCACGACCGTGACAGCCTGGTCGCCAAGTACCTGGATCACACACCGGTCAATTTTCAGGACATCGCGGGCAAGGGCGCAAAACAGCTGAGTTTCGACCAGATCGCACTGGAACAGGCCGGCACCTATGCAGCTGAAGAGGCGGACCTGACGCTACGCCTGCACGAGGTGCTGCAGGACAGACTGGCGAAAACGCCGAGCCTGGCGCCGGTGCTGAACGACATCGAAATGCCGCTCATGCCTGTCTTGGCGCGCATCGAGCGGCAAGGTGCACTGGTCGATGCCAATCTGCTGGGTAATCAGAGCGTAGAGCTGGGCAACAAAATGACCGAGCTTGAGCGCGAAGCGTTTGCCATCGCCGGTGAAGAATTCAATCTCGGCTCGCCCAAGCAGCTTGGGGTGATTCTCTACGAAAAGCTCGGCATGCCGATCATCAGCAAGACCGCCACCGGCCAGCCGTCCACGGCTGAAGCGGTGCTCGCGGAACTGGCCGAGCAGGAATATCCGCTGCCGAAGGTGCTGATGCAGTACCGCTCGATGAGCAAACTGAAGAGCACTTACACCGATCGCCTGCCGGAGCAGATCAACCCGCGCACCGGGCGGATCCACACCTCCTACCATCAGGCGGTGGCGGTGACCGGGCGTCTGTCTTCCAGCGACCCGAATCTGCAGAACATCCCGATTCGGACCGCTGAGGGGCGTCGCATTCGTCAGGCGTTTGTTGCGCCGCAAGGCTATAAGTTGCTGGCGGCGGACTACTCGCAGATCGAGCTGCGGATCATGGCGCATCTGGCCAAGGACGAAGGCTTGCTGCACGCCTTCCGTAACGACCTGGACGTGCATCGGGCGACAGCGGGCGAGGTGTTCGGTGTCGAACTGGCGGACGTGACCAACGACATGCGCCGCAGCGCCAAAGCGATTAACTTCGGTCTGATCTACGGCATGAGCGCGTTTGGGCTTGCCAAGCAGATTGGTGTCGATCGCAAGCAGTCCCAGGCGTATGTGGATCGCTATTTCGCGCGCTATCCCGGCGTGCTGGATTACATGGAGCGCACCCGTGCGCAAGCGGCGGAGCAAGGGTACGTCGAGACCATCTTCGGTCGTCGCCTGTACCTGCCGGACATCAACGCGAAGAATCAGGCGCTGCGCAAAGGCGCCGAGCGCATGGCGATCAACGCACCCATGCAAGGCACGGCGGCTGACATCATCAAGCGGGCGATGGTGGCGGTGAATGGCTGGCTGGACGCGTCAGGTCTGGATGCTCGCGTCATCCTCCAGGTTCACGATGAACTGGTGCTGGAAGTGCGTGAGGATTTGGTCGAGCAGATCAGCAAGGACATCCGCGTACACATGAGCGGCGCTGCCGAGCTGGATGTTCCGCTGCTGGTCGAAGTGGGTGTGGGGAATAACTGGGACGAGGCGCACTAAAGTGCTTTGGCGTTCCGATTCTGTGTGGAATCGGAACCGCGCCCCCCATTAAATTTCCGCCGGTTTTGAACTTCGGCGGACAAACTCCGGTCTGAGTTTTCGAATGGCTGACGTAGCCGTTCATGCTCCTATGTTGTGTTAAGTGTTGGCAGATATCCGGACCCCTCCCGAGAGGTCTGGACTTGGACCCCGAACTTCCCCTCCCCACATGAAGTCCGGGGTTTTTTTTGCCTGCGATTCAGGCAGCCGGTGCCTTGTCTTCCAGCTCCATCCAGTCCGCCAGCACGGTGTAAGCCTCTTCCAGGCCCATGCGTTTGGGTGCCGAGAACAACTGGATGGTGATGGCGTCACCCCAACCGCGATGGATTTCCGACTGGACTTTGAGCAGCGTGTTTTTCGCCGCGCCGAAGGTCAGCTTGTCGGCTTTGGTCAGCAGAATGTGCATCGGCATCCCGCTGGCGATGGCCCAGTCGAGCATCAGCAGATCGAAGTCAGTCATCGGGTGGCGGATGTCCATCATCAGGATCAATCCCTTCAGACTTTCACGGCCGCCCAGATAGGCTTCGAGGTGGCGCTGCCAGTGCAGCTTCAGCGGAATCGGCACCTTCGCGTAACCATAGCCAGGTAAGTCGACCAGACGGCGGTCGTCGTCCAGGCTGAAGAAGTTCAGCAGCTGGGTACGGCCCGGAGTTTTCGAGGTGCGCGCCAGGCTGGCGTGGGTCAGGGTGTTCAGCGCGCTGGATTTACCGGCGTTGGAGCGGCCGGCGAACGCGACTTCAAAGCCTTCGTCATCCGGGCATTGGTCGACTTTGGCAGCGCTGAGCATGAACTTGGCTTGTTGGCACAGGCCGAGAATAGGGTTTTTGAGTTGCATGGGATATCCGGTGAGGGCGTTGCGGCGTGCGCGGCAACGGGGTGTCTTTTTCCGTTCAATGGGCGCGAGTATATAATGCCGCAGATTTTCATGTGTGCCTTGTCCTGCCCCCGCAAGGGTGTTGCCGACGCGAGAACCCGTTTGGCGCGTAGCCTCAGACGTACAGAAACAGGCCGCTTCCCCTCAAGACAGTCATTCCTGAAGGCGACACTTTCAGCCGCATCGGATCAGTCCATGAACGTATTTCTGTCGAGCCTGCTGTTGATCTTGAGCCTGAATGGCTTCGTGCAGGCCGCTGACTCCCCAGTGGGCGATCCGGCTGCTGGCCAAGGGAAAACGGCTGTCTGCGGCGCTTGTCATGGACCCGACGGCAACAGCCTGGTGCCCAACTTCCCGAAACTCGCCGGCCAGGGCGAGCGCTATCTGCTCAAGCAACTGCACGACATCAAAGACGGCAAACGGGTCGTGCTGGAAATGACTGGACAGCTTAATCCGCTCACGGATCAGGATTTGGCCGACATCGCTGCTTATTACGCCGGTCAGAAAGGCAGCGTTGGCGCTGCTGATCCCACTCTGGTCATCGGTGGCGAAGCGTTGTTTCGCGGCGGCAAGCTCGATCAGGGCATGCCGGCCTGCACCGGCTGTCATTCCCCCAGCGGCACAGGCCTTGCTGCGGCAGGCTTTCCGCGCTTGGGCGGGCAGCACGCCAATTACATCAAGAAACAGCTCACCGCCTTCCGCGAAGGTGAACGCACCAACGACGGCGACACGCAGGTCATGCGCACCATCGCCGCGAAGCTGAGCAACAGGGATATCGAAGCACTCGCGGCATTCATTCAAGGGCTGCAATGAGCGTCAGGACAGCGATTGCTGACGGACACGGTTGGTAAAACAAAATGCCGGCAGACCTGCCCGGACGGGCCAAAAAGGGTAGCGAACGGCTGCCCTTTTTTGTGGCCGCAGGCGTTACACTTGCGAACTCATATCACCTCGGCCGGTCGAACTGCCGCCACCGAAGTGACCTTCCATGCCCAGGAGTTAAGCATGCGTAATCTGATTCTCAGCGCCGCTCTGATTTTTACCAGCCTGTTCGGTCTGACCGCTCAAGCAGCAGAGCCCATCGAAGCCGGCAAGCAATACGTCGAGCTGAAAAGCGCTGTTCCTGTTTCCGAGCCGGGCAAGATCGAAGTCGTCGAAATGTTCTGGTATGGCTGCCCGCACTGCTACGCCTTCGAGCCGGTCATCGATCCATGGGTCGAAAAACTTCCCGCTGACGTCCACTTCATCCGCGTTCCGGCCATGTTTGGCGGCCCTTGGGACGCTCACGGCCAGCTATTCATTACCCTCGACACCATGGGCGTTGAGAAGAAAGTCCACACCGCCTTGTTCGACGCCATTCAGAAGGGCGGCAAACGTCTGACCGACCCGAACGACATGGCTGAGTTCGTCGCCACCCAAGGCGTGGACAAGACCAAGTTCCTCGAAACCTTCAACTCGTTCGCTGTGAAGGGCAAGATCGCCCAATACAAGGAATTGGCCAAGAAGTACGAAATCACTGGCGTTCCGACCATGATCGTTAACGGCAAGTACCGTTTTGACCTGGGCACTGCCGGTGGACCTGAGCAAGCGCTGCAAGTGGCCGATCAGCTGATCGCCAAAGAACGTGCGACGCTGACCGCCAAGTAAGGGCTGACCATGGCGCGCTGGGGAACTACTGAACGGGTCGTTGCCCGGCACACGCCGAAGGTCAACGAGCATCATCTTCACGACACAGGGTTGCCGGCCGACGGTCGGCTTCGCCTGCTCAGTTTCAACATCCAGGTGGGCAACAGCACCGAACGCTACCGGCACTACCTGACCCGGGGGTGGCAGCACCTGCTGCCCCACAACGGGCGAGCCGGGAACCTGCAGAAGATCGGCGATCTGCTGCGCGACTATGATCTGGTCGCCTTGCAGGAAGCCGATGGCGGCAGTATGCGCTCGGGCTATATCAACCAGGTTGAACACCTTGCCCAGCTCGGTTCGTTTCCGTACTGGCATCAGCAACTCAATCGAAACCTCGGACGCCTCGCCCAGCACAGCAATGGCGTGCTCAGCCGTTTGCGTCCGTGGGAAATCGAAGACCATCCGCTGCCAGGCCCCGCCGGGCGTGGCGCTATTCTCGTTCGTTTCGGCGAAGGTCCCGATGCGCTGGTCGTGGTGGTCATGCACCTGGCACTGGGCGCGCGGACCCGTACGCGGCAGCTCGCGTACATTCGCGAACTGATTGGCGGCTATCGCCATCAGGTGCTGATGGGTGACATGAATACCCATGCCAATGACCTGCTGCAAACATCGCCATTGCGCGATCTTGGCTTGCTTGCACCGCAGATCGAGGCGACTTTCCCCAGCTGGCGTCCCCAGCGATGCCTGGACCACATCCTCCTGAGCCCGACCCTGACCCTTGAAAAAGTGCAGGTGCTCGCTCATCCCATTTCCGATCATCTGCCCGTCGCGGTGGAGATTCGCTTGCCGGCCTCATTAATCGGTGACTCGCTGCCGATAACAAGCACATCTCCTCGCGGACCTGTGGAATGACCGACGACGCGCAGCGCTGGAAAGAAAAGTACCTCAAGAGCATCGAGCAGCAAGACAAACTGGAGCGGCGCTGGAATGCGCGGCTCGACTTGCTGCGGCGAGGCCTCGTGCGCAGCAGCCTGGCGGCCGAAGGTGCTGACAAGGCGGTTGATGCGTGCATGAAGGAAATGCGCGAGATCGTTCGCAAGGACGATATGGACGCAGGCCTGGCTGCCTTGATTCCGCGCCTGGAAAAAGCAGTGCTCGACTCCGAACAGCGTCGCGAGCAGCGCGTCGAGCAAATGGGTACGGCGTTGACGTCATTGGTCGCACAGTTGCAGGCGTTGCCGTTGCCGAAGGACGTCAGCAAGCCGCTCAAACGATTCGCCAAGAGCCTGGAAGATCGCATTACCCAGGCCCGTGAGCTGCCGCTGCTGTTGAGTGAGTTGAGCGGACTTCAAGGGCAGGCGCTGTCGCAGATCGAACACCCGGATGAAGCGTCGCGCCCGGGTTTCCTACAGCGATTGTTCGGCAGTCACCGTGAGGCTGGCAGCGAAGGTGATGAGTCAGCCCCGTTGCCCCATCCAGTTAACGAACCGGCCGGGGTGCAGGCTTCTGATGATGCGCCGCAGCATTCATCCGCCGTACCGGAGGCTGCCCCAGAGAACACCGAGCTGGAGGCGGAACTTCGCAGCACCGTCCCGCCGGCCCCTCAGCCTGTCGCCCAAGAGCCCGAGCGCGCCATCCCGACGCCCCACCCGGGAGTTGCAGCCCAACCGGTAATGTCCGAGTCGGAGCTCGAGCTCGAGCCCGTCCCGGCCCCGGCCCAGACAGACGAAGAGCCCGAAGCATCGCTCCGCACCGCTGACGCCACTGACGTCACGCAGCCCCTAGCCGATGAGGCTCCAGCCGAAGAAGCAGCAGAGCCTGCGGCTGACGCGCCCTCTCCCGACACTGAAGAGACCGACGAAACCGTCGCTATTACCGACGACATCGATATCCTCGCTGAAGACGACGAGCCTGACGAGACCGCCGCCGAAGAAGACGGCCCCTACGCTCTGCCCTCTTCGCCCGAGCCAAGTTACAGCTCCGTCGCCGCCCACATCGAAGACACTTTGCTGGGTCTGCTCGATGAACTGACGCTACCCGAATACCATCGCCCGCAAGCCGAGGCCATGCGCGCCCGGCTTGAACATGGGCTGAACTGGTATGAGCTGCTGCCGATCCTCGACGATCTTGCTGTGCTGATGCTCGCCATCACGGACAGCGGCCAGCATGAATTCGAAGCCTATCTCAAACAGCTCAACGAGCGCCTCGAGTCCTTCCAGAGCGGCTTGCAGGCAGCCAGCGAAAACCATGCCGACCAGCAATCTGCGTCGCGGCAACTGGACCATCAACTCCGTGAGCACGTCGATGACCTGCAAACCAGCGTGCAGCAGGCGGCCGACCTCGACAGCTTGAAGCACGTGCTGGAGAGCCGTCTCGAGGGGCTGATTGGTACCATGGATCATCATCAGCAGCAGCGCGATCAGCGCGAGCAGGAAGTCGCCGCCCGCTTGCAAGCCCTCTCCAGTCGGGTGGCGACGATGGAGCAGGAGGCGTTGGGCTTCCGGGTTCATCTGGAAGAACAACGGCAAAAGGCGCTGATCGATACGCTGACAGGCCTGCCAAACCGCGCGGCATGGAATGAGCGGCTGGAGCATGAGATCGACCAGTTGCAGAGGAAGCCCTCAAGCCTGCTGCTGGGCATTCTCGATCTGGATCATTTCAAGCGCATCAACGACGGTTACGGCCATTTGGCAGGTGACAAGGTTCTGAAGATCATCGCCGGCCAGCTCCGAAAGCGGTTGCGGGCTTCGGATTTCATTGCGCGTTTTGGCGGGGAAGAGTTCGTGATCCTGCTGCCGACCACGCCCATGGATCAGGGGTTGGCGCTGTTGGAGCGTCTGCGTGAGGGCATCGAACAGTGCCCGTTTCACTTCAAGGGCGAACGGGTGACGGTCACGGTTTCCATGGGCATCACGCTGTTCGCGCCGGGTGAGCGCAGCGACGTCGTGCTCAAGCGCGCGGACCAGGCGCTGTATCGCGCCAAGCATGAGGGGCGGAACCGGATCGCGCAGGGTTGAACGGTTGGTGTGGCCGGTGCGCGGGGATGATGCATTTTTGAATGCACCGCCGACGTTACGTTACACTGTTGCATTATTTGCCTACACGTCGTGCCGCCATGAAGTCTATTTCCGCTCTATTTCTGCTGTTGCTGCTGACCGCTTGCAGCAGCGGCCCGAAGATCGACACCAGCCACCCTTCCGTCAATTTCGACAGCCGCGTGCAGTTTGTGGTGGTTCATTACACCTCTGCTTCCCTTGATCGGTCGTTGGCATTGTTGACCCACGGTGAGGTCAGCGCGCACTACCTGATCGGCGACGGTCCGGCCACCACCTACAAGCTGGTAGACGAATCCCAGCGCGCGTGGCATGCCGGTGAAAGTGAATGGGACGGGCGCACGTGGCTCAACTCAAGCAGTATTGGCATCGAGATCGTCAATCCGGGCTACCGCGACACGCCAACGGGCCGGCTGTGGTATCCGTACAGCGAGGCGCAGATACAGGCGCTGATCGTGCTGCTCAAAGACATCGTCAAACGCAATCACATCGAACCGCGCCACGTGATTGGCCACAGCGACATCGCACCTTTGCGCAAGCTTGATCCGGGGCCTTTGTTTCCGTGGAAGCGGCTGGCCCAGGAAGGGCTGGGAATCTGGCCGGATGAGCAGCAGGTTGCACAGCGTCAGACCCAGATGATGGGCGTCGTGCCAAATATTGTGTGGTTCCAGCAGCAGTTGGCGCTGCTGGGCTACCCGACGCCGCAGACCGGAGAGCTGGACATCGCAACACGTCACACGCTGGCTGCGTTCCAGATGCACTACCGACCACAAAAATTTGACGGTGAGCCAGACCTACAAAGTGCAGCTATGCTGCAAGTACTTAACATCAGGCACTAAATTCCCCTAATTGTCGGTTTTTTCCGGGCTATTTCTGAGCGTGTTGCTATACATCAGTGGTTATGGAAATCCCACCATCTGGATGACTGTCAATGTTCACGGCGACGCCGCGACTGCGCTCCTTCCTTTACCGTCCCTGGCTTCTGGCACTACTGGCCGCGCTGCTAAGCGCGGCCGTCTTGCTGGCGGGCAGCTTTGGTCTGGCGATGCATCAGGCCCGACAGGACGAACGTGCGCAAATGAATGCACAGGGCGAGCGCTTTCTGGTGCGGCTGGAGCAGTTGTTCGGCCAGTTGAGGGCCGGGCTCGACCAGCTTGAAGCGCAGCCGTTGCGCAGTTGCAGCCCCGGGATGATCGAGCAGTTGCGTCAGGTGAACTCGCGCTATCGATTTATCTACGAGGCCGCGTACGTCACTGAAAGCCAGTCCTGTTCCAGCTGGACGCGTCAGAGCCTGATTGGCAAGCCCAGGCCGCCGGACATTCGCGGCCCCACGTATGATTACTGGCTAAACACCTCCACCCAGCCTGACGACAACCTCGCTTCATTGATGCTGGGGCGGGGGGAGTTCCGTGTTTCCACCTCCCGCGGTCACCTGACGGATGTGGTCGACCTGCCTGCGGGCGGAAGTCTGGTGGTGGTGCTTGATCGTGGCTCCAAGGCAGTCCCTGTCCTGGGCCCGGCTCAGATGTGGCCGCCCACGCCGGACTGGTCGCCGACCTCCACCGAAACGCTGATGACCACCCAGGACAAACTCGTCTACCGAATGCCGACCCAGAGTCCGGAATATCAACTGGTCCTCATCACGCCGCGCAGTGCCTTGCAGCAGAAGATCACCGGTGCATGGTGGCTGCTGGTCCCGGCCAGCCTATTGATTTCGTTGTTCATCGGCATTCTCGTCCTGCAACTGGTGCGTCAGCGTCAGTCGCTGGGCGGCGAACTGCACGGAGCGCTCCGGCGAGGCGAGCTGAAGGTTTTGTATCAGCCCATCTTCGACCTCAATACCCGGCTGTGCGTGGGCGCTGAAGCCCTGGTGCGATGGCGACGACCGGACGGCACGCTGACCAGCCCTGACCTTTTTATTCCGCTCGCAGAAAACACCGGGCAGATCCGTCAGATCACCGACTTTGTGCTTCAACAGCTGCTTGAACAGCTGGGCCAGCTGTTACGCGCCAATCCGCACCTGTACGTGTCGGTCAATCTGGCGGCGTGCGACGTTATGGCGCCACGCATCGGCCGGGTGACGGCGAAGCTGCTGGCGTTGCACCGGGTGGCGCCTCGGCAGATTGCGTTTGAAGTCACTGAACGCGGCCTGGTGGATGTGGTGGTCGCGCGCAACCATCTCCAGGCGCTGCGCGATCGGGGCCATCAGGTGCTAATCGACGATTTCGGCACCGGCTATTGCAGCCTGGCGTACCTGCAGACATTGCCGGTGGATTGCCTGAAGATCGACAAGGCCTTTATTGACGCCCTCGGTCATGATGCGGCCAGCAGTGGCGTGGCGCCGCACATCATCCGCATGGCCCATGCGCTGCAATTGCGGGTGATCGCTGAAGGGATAGAGTTTGAGTCGCAGGCAATGCTGCTGAAAAGCGAAGGCGTGATTTATGGTCAGGGCTGGCTGTTCGCCCGGCCGCTGAGCGCGACCAAGTTTACTGAGCTGGTGACCGGCGGCCGCCGCAGCGCCGGGCGTCGTGCGGATGATGTGGCGTAGCGCAGCAGGCCCCTTCTACAGCGGCAGCGCCATATAGAACTGCGTGCCCTGCCCCGGTCGGGAGTAGACGCCCATGCGCCCGCCGTGCAACTGAACGATTTCCTTGCACAAAGCCAGCCCCAGACCCGCGCCGCCTTTCTTTCGTCCAACCTGAACGAACGGCTCGAAGATCCGGGCCTGCTGACCGTAAGCAATACCCTCACCGTTGTCTTCCACGCTGATGATCAAGCGCTCGCCATGACGTCTTGCCTGCAAGCGGATCAGTCCTGATCTCGGGGTATGGCGCAGGGCATTATCGAGCAGGTTGTCGAGCACTCGGTCCAGTTGCGCTTTGTCCGCCTGTACCCGTGGCAGTGGCTCCTGGGTTTCCAGCAGCACCATGACGTCCTGATCGTGGGCGATGTCGGCAAAGCGCTGACGCGCCGCTTCGAGCAATTCGTTGATGTCACAGGGCTCGAGCGTCAGCTTTTGCAATCCGTTCTGATAGCGGGAGAAGTTGAGCAGGTCGTTGATCAACTGCATCAGGCGCTGCATTTCTTCGTTAACGGTGTCGAGCAGGTCCTTTTCACGCGAGTCCGGCGGGAAATGCACGCGCTCCTGAAGCAGACCGAAGGCCATGTGCATGCCGGTGACGGGCGTTCGCAGCTCGTGGGAAGCGCGCAGCACGAACTCGCTGCGTACGCGTTCGAATGCCCGCTGCTCAGTGACGTCGTGCAGCACCATCACGGCGCCAACGATGTGCCCCTTGGTATGGCTGACCGGCGTGAGGCTGTAGGTGAGCAGGCGGACTTCGCCGTCGATCTCGATTGAGAGGTCATCGGGCGCACGTTCCAGCGTGCCTCCGCGCAACACCAGATACAGCTGCTCGTCCAGTTCCGGGCGCTGCAACGCTTCACCGAGCCCCTGTCCCAGGCGACTTTCTTCCCAGCCCAACTGTCGTTGCGCGACCGGGTTCAAGTGTTCAAGCCGCCCTTGGCGATCAATCATCAGCAAGCCGTCGTCGATGCTGTCCAGCACCGCCTGCAAACGCTGCTGGCCAGCGAGCAACTCATCGACGTTGGTTTTCTGATGCTGACGCAATGCGTCGGCCATCATGCCGAAACGGTGGGTAAGCAAATTCATTTCGTCCGAAGAGGACGTGGGCAGCGTGACGTCGAAATCCCCTTGGGCAATGCGGTCCGCCGCCTTGGCCAACTGCTCGATGGGGCCGCCGAAACGTCGAGCAATGCCGTGGGCGGTGACGAAGCCGATAACCAGCACCGCCAGCCCCACCAGTCCCAGTAGCGCCGAGACCCAGAGCGCCCGCGATCTTGAGGCGCTTTCAGCCTCACTGATGTTCACCAGCGCCTGGCGGTGGGCGTCGAGCAGACCATCGCGCAACGTGTTGAACGCCTCCGTCACGGCCTCATTGTCGCGGATCGCGCCACCATGCTCGCTGGATTGCTCGATCGTTTTGACGAAACGTGCGTAATTCACCCGGGCCGTTTCGAACCCGCTGGGAACGCCGGTTTGCTGATCATGATCAATGCCCTGATCGAGCAGATTCTGGAACTGTTCCTGATTGCGCTTGATCGCCGCCTGATCGGGACTGTCCTTGAGCATCATGACCAGTTGATCGCCAAGGTTCTGTCGCAGCTTCAGGCCGATATCGAGGGTGATGAAGTTGTGCCGAATCGATGATTCCTGAGATTTGGCCATCTGCATGACGCTGACGAGCCCCAGCACCAATCCCAGCAGGGCGACGGTGATGAGAGCTGAAATACTCAGAAAGAGTCGGGTGCGCAACTTCATCGCAAACATCATCGGCGCCCTGTCACAGGTTGTACTGCTTACGTTTTCGGTAAAGCGTCGAGGCGTCGATGCCCAGCGTGCGTGCAGCCTGATCCAGCGTATCGCTGGTGGCCAGTACCGCGCCGATGTGGGCTTTCTCCAGCTCGTCCAGACTCAACGCTGCACCCACGCGCGGGGCATTGTTGACCGGCTGCTCGGCCATGCCGAGGTGCGTGATTTCGACTTTTTCCTGCGGGCAGATAATGCTCGCCCGCTCGATCACGTTACGCAGTTCACGGATGTTTCCGGGCCAGCGGTAGTTGAGCAGCGCGCTGCGCGCCTGTTCGCTGAAGCCACGCGCCGGACGGCTGTATTCCTTGACGAAGCGCGCCAGGAAGCGGTCCGCCAGCGTCAGGATGTCTTCGCTTCGCTCGCGCAAAGGGGGCAGATTCAGGGTGATCACGTTCAGGCGATACAACAGGTCTTCGCGAAAACGTCCTTCGCGGACCATGTCTTCGAGGTTCAGGTTAGTCGCCGCGAGAATGCGCACGTCGGCGCGACGGGTGACCGGGTCACCGACACGTTCGTATTCCTTGTCCTGAATGAAGCGCAGCAGTTTTGGCTGCAGCGTGAGCGGGAAGTCGCCGATTTCATCGAGAAACAATGTACCGCCGTCTGCCTGATTCACCCGGCCGAGTGTGCTTTCGCTTGCACCGGTGAAGGCACCGCGGCTATGGCCGAACAGTTCGCTTTCCATCAACTCGGCAGTCAGCGATGGGCAGTTGATGGTCACGCAGGCCTTTTTCGCTCGCTTGCTCCAGCCGTGAATCGCCCGCGCCAATTCACCTTTACCCGTACCGGATTCGCCGAGGATAAGAATGTTGGCGTCGGTGTTGGCGACCTGGCGGGCAGTTTCGAGGATCGCCATCATCGATGGGCTGTGGGAATCCAGGCCGTCCTTCGGTTTGCGAACTTCGCCTTCAAGGGCTTCGAGTCGCGCGGACAACTGGCGGACTTCGAGCTGCTTGGCGGTAGCGAGGCGCAGCTGATCCGGGCTGCAGGGCTTGACCAGATAATCGGCAGCGCCGGCCTGGATTGCGTCCACGGCGGTGTCAACGGCCGAGTGGGCGGTAACAATCACCACGCGCATCCAGGGTGCCTGCACGCGCATTTGCGCCAGCACATCGAGCCCGTTGTCCTCACCCAGACGCAGGTCGAGGAAGCACACGTCGAATACCTGGCGCTGCAACAGCGCCTCTGCCTGCGCCGCGCTGTTGGCGGTGGCTACGCTGTAGCCCTCGTCTTCCAGGCAATAACGGAAGGTGCGAAGGATGGCGGATTCATCATCCACGAGCAGAATACGGCCCTGATTCTCAGCGGCTGCTTCCATTTTTCCTACGCTCCTTAATGAATAGTCTGTGTTAGTCCCGGAAACATCGGGCAAGTTGCATGGTTCATTCTGATTGATTCTTTACGCTGCGTGGTAGCGATGTTCTGAAAAAAGCCATGATGCGCTGATCCACGACAGGCCACCTCCATTAACCATCGGCCCGAATCCCCATGCAGGGAAAATCAGGCCGCTCCGAACATCTGGGCGAAAGACCAGTCTGTCCAGAGGTACCTTTTTGCAATTGTCTGGAGATTCCCATGCCCACGTTGAAGAAGATCGCCCTGGCCATCACCACCGCCAGCGTGCTCGGACTGACTCCCGTCATCGCCCACGCCGCAGCCGCCGATCTGCCGACCCAGTTGGCCGAAGCGCGCCAGGAGGGTTCGATCTGGACCGCCTTTGCCCTTAACCGGCATTTGAGCCCGTTCAAGATCAGCGTGGACGTAGAACAAGGCACTGCAATCCTTAAAGGCAAGGTCGAGAACCAGGTAGACAAGGATCTGGCGTCGCAGATAGCGGGCGACATTCAGGGGATCAACAAGGTCGACAACCAGCTTGAGATCGACCCGCAGGTCGCTGCCGATCCGGGCACCAAAGCCACCATGGCCCAGCGCTTCGACGACGCGACGCTGACAGCAACCATCAAATCCAAGTTGCTGTGGAACAGCGTGACTGAGGCATTGAACATCGACGTCAGCGCCGCTCAGGGGGTTGTCACCCTCAAGGGGCAGGCGAAAGACGCGGATGCCAAGCAACTGGCCGGAAGCCTGGCCACCAACACGGACGGCGTGACGGAGGTGAACAACCTCATCAGCGTCAGCGCGCGGGATACACAGGCCATCAAAGAGCAGAGCGAACTTCAGGCCAACGCCGTTCGCGAGGAATTCAGCGACGCATGGATCACCAGCAAGGTGAAATCCAGCCTTATATATAGCCGCACCCTCGACGGCTTGAACATCAAGGTGGAGACCAA
The DNA here is from genome assembly GCF_900111735.1 of Pseudomonas graminis. GTDB lineage: Bacteria > Pseudomonadota > Gammaproteobacteria > Pseudomonadales > Pseudomonadaceae > Aquipseudomonas > Aquipseudomonas graminis. The sequence goes on from NZ_FOHW01000037.1 coordinate 21,598, forward strand.
AAACGGTGTAGTAGCGCTGGACGGTGTGGTGGCCAACTACGCCGAGAAAGAACTGGCGGTCGAGATCGCGCGAAATATTCGTGGGGTCAAAGGCGTCGATGCCGACACCTTGCGCGTCACGGCTCGTAGCGCGGGGTAGACCGATAGTGGCGGTCGGGTGACGGGTGTCAGAAGAGATTCGGCATCTGGAATGAATTCGGCCGCCTGGGTGGTGTCAGGCGTTTCGTGCATTCCGCACGATGGCAAATGTTCAATCGTGCAGCATGCGTGTACGACCCTTCTGAACATGATTCATAACCTATTGATTTATAAGGATTAACTGGTTCACAACAAGCTGGCACACAGCGTGCAATATTCCTGATAACAAAGGCCCGAACAGACGGCCGACAAGATTGCCAGGAGTCAGCTGAATGAACGCTCAACATCTCGCCAACAAACTGCGTATCTCCCCTCTGCATATGCAGCAAGGCCTGTTTGCCAGTCTGGCGCTGATGATTACGCTCATTGTTGTACAGCAGTTCAATCACTGGAATCAGAATCATGAAATGACTCAGGTTCACTACTCCCACGCTCAGACTGCACCGTTTGCCAAGGCAAGTGCGTTGAAGGCCTCGGACGTTGCCCTGAGCATGCAAGTTGATGATGCGGCCGCTACTAATGATGAAGCGCCGCGTCAGCAAAGCTGGGTTTTCTGATCCTCCGGGTCGAAGACGCGATCTACCCCGAGGGTCATTCCGACGCCTCGACGTAGCAAAAAATCAATAAACAGTAAGGAGATTCACCATGTTGAGTTGGGCAATCACATTTCTGATCATCGCTATCGTTGCAGCCGTCCTTGGTTTTGGTGGTATCGCAGGTACTGCTACCGGCATTGCCAAGATCCTGTTCGTGGTCTTCCTGGTTATGTTCGTGGTGTCGTTCTTCTTTGGCCGTCGCGGCCGAGGCTGAGTATGGGCTTAAAGCATTTCCATGCATTGACATTGGCGCTCCTTGGGAGCGCCAGCGTTACAGCCATGGCGGCCAACGACGGTCAGTCTCGGGCGAACGAGCTTTTGAGCTCTGATCCCGAGTACCGTGAAACGTGGTCGAGCATAGTGAAGAAGGAAGAGCGACTGCCCGATTGGGTGATCAATCTCTCCGGATCCGCTGAGCAGATGAATGCCGTGACCGAAGACGGCGACAAGTATCTGATCGGGCCGCTCTGCGAGACCCAAGACACTTGCCGCAATAAGCGCCTCATTGTCGCGTTCAGCCTGGACAAGTCCCATGCGTACGCCATGTTGGTCGAAGTGCCAGCGGGACTTCCCGCAGACAAATCGCCGACGCGTCATGCGGACTACCGGTTTTTGGGCAAGCCAGATGAAGGCATGCAAGGCCTTCTGAAAGAACAGCTCAAGAAAGATCCAAACTGGTACTGATTCGAATGATGGGAGACCTGTCCCTGACAGACCTTCCTGATAGACGCGCAGCCCGAAGACGGTGCGCGTATGACCAAGGGGCCGGGGCGTTACGATCAAGGGAGTGATTGAAGCGTCCTAGGTGTACAAGGAGTACTCTCACGCGTGGGCCGGGTCAGGCAAGCCGCAACGCAAGCCCTCTGTCCAATTCGGTTCCGCCGTTATTCGACAGTGGACTTGCGAGGCGCAAACAGTCTCAATTTCCCTTAGGGTCTAAAGGCCCTCATGCGTCCTACATAGCCTCTTCCCCTTTTCCTACGACCGTATATCGCCAAAAAACCCCCGCTTAAATGGCGTGTTGGCCATCCGTGGCCAGTCTGTCCTATTCCCATGTCGCTTCGTGTAAATCCTCTACAGACGACGTATTAGCCAGTTCTCAGCATTCTCGTGTGCAGCAAAAGCGCCCTCTTTTAGCGCATCCCCCTGTAAGTGATTGATTTGCATCATGCTGATTCGGCATAGGGTAGTCATTTACGGCATTAGACGATGGCGGTCACCGTGGGAATAGTTGCGCCTTTTTCGCCTGCTCAGAGCTCGGATGCTCGCCTGCGGCCACTTACGAGACAGTCCTGACGGCGACCGCGGCGTCGCGCTTGCTGGCAAGCGCAATGATGAACGTGTGGTTGGGGGATGTCCCGGCAATGACAACAAGGTAATGACATGAAGAAGGCAAAACTGAGCCTCGCCTGGCAGATCCTCATCGGCCTGGTTTTGGGGATCGCCATCGGCGCCGTCCTGAACCATTTCGGCACCGAAAAAGCGTGGTGGATCAGTAATATCCTGCAGCCAGCGGGCGACATCTTCATTCGCCTGATCAAAATGATCGTTATCCCGATTGTGATTTCTTCTCTGGTCGTCGGAATCGCAGGCGTTGGCGACGCCAAGAAGCTCGGCCGTATCGGTCTGAAAACCATCCTCTATTTTGAAATCGTCACCACAATTGCGATTGTTGTAGGTTTGCTGCTGGCCAACGTCTTCCACCCCGGCACTGGTATCGACATGAGTACGCTGGGCACGGTGGACATCTCGCAGTACGAGAAAACCACCGCTGAAGTCCAGCATGACCATGCCTTTGTTGCGACGATCCTTAACCTCATCCCGTCCAATATCTTCGCGGCCGTTGCCCGTGGCGACATGCTGCCGATCATCTTCTTCTCGGTGTTCTTCGGTCTGGGCCTGTCGAGCCTGAATGCGGAAGTGCGTGATCCTCTGGTGAAGGTTTTCCAGGGCGTTTCGGAGACCATGTTCAAGGTCACCCACATGATCATGAACTACGCGCCAATTGGTGTGTTCGCACTGATCGCCGTGACCGTCGCCAACTTCGGCTTCGCCTCGCTGCTGCCGTTGGCCAAGCTGGTGATTCTGGTGTACGTCGCTATCGCCTTCTTTGCCTTCGTGGTGCTGGGCCTGATCGCGCGTTTGTTTGGCTTCTCGGTACTCAAGCTGATGCGCATCTTCAAGGACGAACTGGTGCTGGCCTACTCCACCGCCAGTTCCGAAACCGTGCTGCCGCGCGTGATCGAGAAGATGGAAGCGTACGGCGCGCCGAAGGCCATCAGCAGCTTCGTGGTGCCGACCGGTTACTCGTTCAACCTCGATGGCTCGACGCTGTATCAAAGCATCGCAGCGCTGTTCATCGCGCAGCTTTATGGCATTGATCTGTCGATCGGCCAGCAGTTGATGCTCGTGCTGACCCTGATGGTGACCTCCAAGGGCATCGCCGGTGTACCGGGCGTGTCGTTTGTGGTGCTGCTGGCAACCCTGGGCAGCGTGGGCATTCCGCTGGAAGGCCTGGCGTTCATCGCTGGCGTCGACCGCATCATGGACATGGCGCGCACCGCGCTGAACGTGATCGGCAACGCGCTTGCGGTGTTGGTGATCTCCCGCTGGGAAGGCATGTACGACGATGCCAAGGGCGAGCGCTACTGGAACTCCCTGCCCCACTGGCGTGGCAAGGACCCTCTACCGGCGGGTCAATCGACGGTCGAGTAATTACTGTCTGGCGTGAATCATCAAACCCTGGCCCCGGCCGGGGTTTGTTGTTTCTGCCCCCGCCGTTATCATCGCCGCATCTTGCGGGGGGATTTGTATGCTGAACGGCCTATGGCTTGGGTTTTTCGTGGTCGCGGCGATATCTGCGCTGGCGCAATGGCTGGTCGGGGGCAATGCCGGCGTTTTTGCCGCCATGGTCGAGAGCATCTTCGCCATGGCCAAGTTGTCGGTGGAAGTCATGGTGCTGTTGTTCGGCACCCTGACCCTGTGGCTGGGCTTTCTCAACATCGCCGAAAAGGCGGGTATCGTCGACTGGCTGGGCAAGGTCCTGGCGCCGCTGTTTCATCGCCTGATGCCCGAAGTGCCGCGCGGCCACCCGGCGCTGGGCCTGATCACCCTCAACTTCGCCGCCAACGCGCTGGGTCTGGACAACGCCGCCACGCCCATCGGCCTCAAGGCCATGCGCTCGCTACAAGAGCTCAATCCCAGCAAGACCATCGCCAGCAATGCGCAGATCCTCTTTCTGGTGCTCAACGCTTCCTCGCTGACGCTGCTACCAGTGACCATCTTCATGTATCGCGCCCAGCAAGGTGCCGCCGACCCCACCATGGTGTTCCTGCCGATCCTGCTCGCCACCAGCGCCTCGACGCTGGTCGGTCTGCTGTCGGTGGCGTTCATGCAGCGCCTCAAGTTGTGGGACCCGGTGGTGCTCGCTTACCTGATTCCAGGCGCGCTGCTGCTGGGCGGCTTCATGGCAGTGCTGGCCGGGCTGTCCGCCGCTGCGCTGTCGAGCCTGTCGTCGGTACTGGGCAACGTGACGCTGTTCGGCATCATCATGCTGTTCCTGGTAATTGGCGCGCTGCGCAAGGTCAAGGTGTATGAAACCTTTGTCGAGGGCGCGAAAGAAGGCTTCGACGTCGCCAAGAACCTGCTGCCCTATCTGGTCGCGATGCTCTGCGCCGTCGGCGTGCTGCGCGCATCGGGCGCACTGGATCTGATACTTGAAGGCATTCGCCACGGGATACAGTGGTTGGGCATGGACACCCGCTTCGTTGATGCGCTGCCGACCGCACTGGTCAAACCGTTCTCCGGCAGCGCGGCGCGGGCGATGCTGATCGAGACCATGAAAACCCAAGGTGTCGACAGCTTCCCGGCCCTCGTCGCGGCGACCATTCAAGGCAGCACCGAAACCACGTTCTACGTGCTGGCGGTGTATTTCGGTGCCGTGGGCATCCAGCGCGCGCGACACGCCGTGGGCTGCGCGCTGCTGGCGGAGTTCGCCGGTGTCGTCGCTGCGATTGCCGTCTGCTATTGGTTCTTCGGCTCGGCGGTGTAACGCCTCTCGCCCTGTTCAACGGTCCACTGCAACACTCGGGCGGCCAGCGTATCGCTGGCCTGGCCGAACGCCGAGACCACCGCCGACACCTGCTTGTCGGCCACTGGCTGATGCACTTCAAAACGCCGGCTCGCCACAATCCGCTGGCGATCGTCGGCCAGCCGCGCATCAAGGCGAATCACCACTTCAATGCCGGTCCCACGATACTCGCTCTGAAATGCCTGCAACTCCCCGCCCAATTCATAATCAGCCTGCAGATTGCTGTCGTCAGTGCTGATCGACTGCACTCGCCCATCGCTATAGAAAGCATCGGTCAAACGGTTGCGCAACAGGACCGGCGCCGGATCACTCCAGCGCGCGCCCTTGTAGCTGCTGATGACATTGCCCTCGGGGATAACGGCGATGCGCGGGCTGTCCAGTGTCTCGCTGGACTTGGGTCGTACCACCCGCAACGACCACGACACGGGCGACGTCCCTTTGCTGGCGGGCAATGCCGTTGGCAAACGGTAGACGTCCGAGGGCGCCTGTTCGGGGAGAATCGAACAGGCGCCGAGGGACAACAGCGTTGCCGCCAACAACAGTCGAGTAATGGACTGACCGACAAGCCTCATGGCTCGAACTCCTTATTCTTTTCGCTGCCCAGCAGGTAGCCGCTCGGGTTGGCATTCAGGCTGCGCGAGATGGTTTTCAATGAGCTGAGGGTTTCACGCAGCTCGCGAATTGCCGGGCCCAGCTCGCCCAGCCCTTGCAGCCCCTCGTTCACCGAATTCTGGTTGTTCTTGAGCAGCGTGTTGATGGTCTGGCTGCTTTGTTCGAGAGACTTCATCGCCTGTTGTGCGCTGGCGATGGTTTGCCTGCCGTCGCTGGTCAGCAGTTGGTTGGCGTTGCGCATCAGCGTTGAGGTTTGCTCCAGCGTCGCGCCGGCCTGCTTGCTCAGCAGCGTCATCTGCTTCAGGGCCTGGCGAATGTCGTCGCGTTGATCGGAGATCGCTCCGGTGGTCTGCTCCAGGTGTTGCAGCGTGCGCGACAGCGTCTGCACGTTGTTCGAGGAAAACATCGCGTTGGCGTTGTGCAGCAGCGTATTGGTGCCGCTGAGCAAGTCGTCGCTGTCGTTCAGCAGCCGCGAAATGGGCGACGGTGAGGCGATGATCACTGGCAGGTTGCCGCCCTCGCCCTTCAGCTCCTCGCTTTGCGGTGTGCCGCCGCTGAGCTGGATGAGCGATGTACCGGTGATGCCGGCCAGTGCCAGTTTTGCGAAGGTGTCGCGCTTGATCGGGGTTTCGCCGGCAACGCGGATCTGCGCCAGCACCCGGCGCGGGTCCTGCGGATCGAGACGTAACTGCACGACGTCACCGACCTTGATCCCGCTGTATTGAACGGGACTGCCGCGAGACAAGCCGGTCACTGCCTCGTTGAAGACAACCTGATAATCCTTGAAAGCCGAGTCGACGCTGGATTTTGCCAGCCACAGACCGAACAGCAGCGCGGCGGCGACCACGATCACCGTGAACAGGCCGATCAGAACGTGATGGGCGCGGGTTTCCATCATGAGACCTCGTGTGGGTGGGTGGCCGCCGAATAGGCCGAGCGGCCGCGGGGGCCATGAAAGTATTCGTGAATCCAGGCGTCCTTGGTCGCGGACACCTTGTCGATGCTGTCTGCGACCAGCACGCGCTTTTGCGCCAGCACGGCGACGCGGTCTGTGATTGTATAAAGCGTGTCGAGGTCGTGGGTGACCATGAACACGCTCAACCCCAATGCGTCGCGCAGGGTCAGGATCAACTGGTCGAACGCGCCGGCGCCTATCGGATCAAGCCCCGCCGTAGGTTCGTCCAGAAACAGGATGTCCGGGTCCAGCGCCAGTGCTCGCGCCAGCGCCGCGCGCTTGATCATGCCGCCCGAGAGCGACGCGGGGTACTTGTGCGCCGCTGACAGCGGCAGTCCGGCCAACGCCATTTTGATACCGGCCAGATGCTCGGCTTCCTCGCGGCTCAGCCCGGCATGTTCAATCAACGGCAGCGCGACGTTCTCCGAGATAGTCAGCGAGGAGAACAGCGCGCCTTTCTGAAACAGTACCCCGAAGCGTCGTTCCACTTGAGAGCGCGACTTGTCGGACAGATTCAGCAAATCCTGACCCAGGACGCGGACACTTCCTGCGGCGGGCCTTTGCAGTCCGACAATGCTGCGCAGCAAAACCGACTTGCCGGCACCGGAGCCGCCCACCACGCCAAGGATCTCCCCGCGATAAAGGTCCAGATCGAGGTTCTCATGCACCACTTGCGGGCCGAAGCGATTGCTCAGGCCGCGGACCTCGATCACCGTTTCGACGGGTTGTACGCAACGACGGGTCACCAGCCGATCTCCATGCAGAACATCGCAACCAGGGCGTCCAGCACGATGACCACAAAAATGGACTGCACGACGCTGGACGTCGTGTGGGCCCCGACAGATTCGGCACTGCCCTCGACCTTAAACCCCTCAAGGCAACCGATGGCTGCGATGAAGAACGCAAAGATCGGCGCTTTGGCGATGCCGACGAGAAAGTGCTGCACGCCGATATCGGCCTGCATCAACGACAGAAACATTGCCGGCGAGATGCCCAGCGACACAGCACAGACTACGCCGCCACCGACAATGCCGCAGATCATCGCGAGAAACGTCAGCATGGGCAGTGAGATAAGCAACGCGATCACGCGGGGCAATACCAGCAGCTCTGTAGGACTCAGCCCCAATGTTTGCAGCGCATCCAGTTCCTCGTTGGCTTTCATCGAGCCGATCTGCGCGGTGAAGGCGCTGGCCGTGCGACCGGCCAGCAGGATGGCGGTCAGCAGCACGGCGAATTCCCGCAGGAACGAAAAGCCGATCAGGTCGACGGTGAAAATAGTCGCGCCAAAAGCCTTTAGCACTGTGGCACCGAGAAAGGCCACCACGGCGCCGACCATGAAGGTCAGAAGCGCCACAATGGGCGCGGCGTCCAGGCCGATTTGCTCGATGTGGGCGATGACGGAAGTGGTACGCCAGCGCCGAGGGCGAAACAGCGTAGAAGCGAAGGTCTGCAGGATGAGCCCGATAAAGCCCAGCAGTTGCAGCGTGTCCTTCCAGATCACGTCCACCGCCGCGCCAATGCGCGCCAGCAGCTGCATGCCCACGGCCGCTTCCGGCTCTCGGACGGGCTGGCAGTAGTCAGCCAGTGCGCTCTGGATGGTTTGCATCAGCGCGCGGCTGGACTCCGGCAGGTTAGGCGCTTGAACGGCCAGCAACCGCAGGCGCTGCACGCCCAGCAGCTCTACCAGCAACGACGCGCCAGCGGTGTCGAGGGCGCCGAGTTCGTCCATGTCGACGAGGGTGGTTGGACTGAGTCCGGCGCTCAGTGCATCGGTCTGGCGCTTGAGTTCGCGGTAATGGGCGAGCGTCCAGTCTCCGGCAATCCGCAGCTGCACGGGATTGCTCGAAGTGTCCAACAAAACGCGCCCTGGAATCTTGGGCGCGGAAGAAGCCTGCGTGGTCAGTGAGGTCATAGCGACGAGCTTAGTTGTTTTTGGCCGGGTCAGAAGCGTTCTCGACGGGTGCGCCGTCTGCAGGTTTTTTCGCCCCTGAATCATCCGGCTCCGCAGCGTCGGTGCCAGGCTTCAGGCCCGCCGGTTTGATCTTGTTCCGCGTGACGGCAGGCTGATCGCGCTCGGTGACGTCGAAGCGCAGCACACCAATCATCTGCCCGTCCTCGGTGAGCACCCTCACTTGCCATTTGCCGAGCACGTCCGGCGGAAAGTTCTGCTTGTGCGTCCAGGCCCGATAGCCTTCTTCACGACCACCTTTGATGTCTAGAGCAATCCGCTCTACTTCCTCGCCGTTGTGGCGCCACACGTGATAAATCCGCTCATTCAGACCGCGCGGGGCGTTGATCGATGTATAGGCGTAGAGCCCGGCGCTGCGCAGCTGGTTAACGCCGATTTCCTGAATGCTCTCGCCGGGGGTGCGATTTTGGTTGTCGAAGCGCGTGCTGATCGCCGCCTCGGTCAGCCAGAGGGTCGCCGGCGGTACCCAGAATCGCGCCATCCAGCCCGCGCCGCCGATTGCCAGCGTCATGGCCACCACGCCGAGGCCGCGCTTCCAGCTGTTGATCGGATAGCCCGATGCCAGGCTCGGAAACGACAGCAGCATCGCAATGCCCAGCGCCAGCTTGTAGCTCTGGGCCGTGGTCAGGTGAACGATGATTGGCAGCGCCGTGAGCAGTGCAGCGAACAGCGTCAGGGTGTGCAGGGCCATGAACAGCCAGCGGCGCGGCGCCAGCCATTTGTAGTACAGAGGGTCGATGATCGAAATCAGACCTGCTGCGCCGAGCAACCCGGTGAACGCCAGCTGGCCGCTGTACCACGTGGTGGTGACGAAGAAGAACGGCAATACGAAAAACAGGCTTTCCTGATGGATCATCTGTGTGCCGTAGCGCAACAGAGGCTGCGGGATCTCGCGTTTAAACATCTTCGCGAACAGGGCGACGGCACTGTTTTCCACCATCAGCCAGATCCAGCTCACCAGCAGGATGACCGCAATCCAGGTCGCCAGCTTGGCTTGGCGATCCACCAGAATGAAGCTGCCGATGCCTGAGCAGAAACCGAAGAACGCAATCAGTCCGGGATAGCGCTTGATGAACTCAAGGGCGCGCTGTACCAGCGGGTTCTTAATGATTGCGTTAATGTCAGGCATCGTGGCGCGTCGCTCTTGGATATGGGTCTGGGTGTATAAAAAAAACAAAAATCGGACTGCGCCCACCGCGACGAAATCTTCGAACGCCTAACGCCTCGCTTACAACGGCCGCTTCTTGTAAATCCGCCATCGCCAGATAATCAGCAACGCCAACAGCGCCGTCAGCAGGCATCCGACGGCGTACAGCTCATCGTAGCTGAGCAGTGGCTCCTCGACGCGAAGATACCCGGGTTGCGCCAGCAGTTGACGCATCGCCTGATTGGCCAAGTCCAGGCTCACGCCACGGATTCGCTTGGCCGGATCCTGGAAGCGGCCATCGTCGTAATCATTCAGCGCACCCCAGTAATAGTCGGCCAGCGCGCTATTGCCTTGAACCGCCCACGCCTGCTTGGCAACGGACGCCTGTTGCAGCCGCGCAAAGGTGGCCGGGTCCATGCCCTCCTTGCGCAACCGCTGGAGCATTGAGCGCACCGCGGCAGTGGCCGAATCGACGTCTTCGCGGTTCAGATCAGCGTTGAGGCTGAGAAAACCCGTGTCCCCAAACGCTTCGCGATCGGCCCATGGTCCGTAGGAGTAACCCTTGTCCAGACGCAGTTCGCTGTACAGCGCCCAGTCCAGATAAGCCTTCACCAGATCCCAGGTCTCATCGTGCTGCTCGCCCATATCCGGCTCGGGGAACAGCAGATGCAGCTTCGCGCCATCACCCAATGCGCCGCGGATCAGCGTGCGCTCGGGATCGGCCTTCTCGGTCATCGAACGAAGCGGCGGATGTTCCGTCGGATCCACTGCATTCAACTGGCCGAAGGTGCGCTCCAGGTAGGCCGGCAGCAACTTGTCGAGGTCGCCCACGATGATCAGCGTCATGTTGTTGGAGGCGTACCAGTTGTCGTGGATATTCTCGATCTGCTCCAGCGTGAGGTGATCGACCTCGGGCCGTTCCGGGCATTTAAGGCCGAGCTCCACGGCAAGCTGGCTGCTGGCGCCGTGGCCCAGGTCGCGTTTGTCCAGCCAGCGTTGCAAATGCGAATAATGGCCACCGTCTTCACGAGCGACGATGCGCTTGGCGGTGTCCAGATTCGCCTGATTGATTTGCGTATGGGTCAGTAGATTGAGCAGCAGGTCGAGCACCTTGCGTTGATTCTGCGCTGGCGCCTCAATGACGAAGGTGGTGTCGGTGTTGCTGGTGAACGCGTTCCACTCGCCGCCCAACGCCTGCATCTGCTGCTCAAGGCCGCCCTCACCGCTATTGTCGATCCCGCTGAAAAGCAGATGCTCAAGCAGGTGCGGCAGCTCTTTGTCTTCGCATTTGAAGTCATCGAAGCCAATACCGACAACGAGACGAATAGACACGTGACCTTTGTCCGCAGGCTTGAGCAGCAACTGCAAACCGTTGGGCAGCACGTAGCCCTCGACCTGAAACCGGTCAAGGGCCACGGAAGAAAGGGATGTCAGAACCAAGCAAAAGAACAGCAGGCAACGCATAAAAACGGGCTTCCTTGCGGGCCGGTATGTGTAACAGACTTCGCAGCGGCCCCTGCGTTCACCACGATTATTCCGCATTGCCCTCGCTGGACAAGGCGCCTGTGTCGGTGGTTTCAAGGACCGCGTAGGCGCTGCTGCAGAACAGCGAGTTCAAGCGTTTCATGTCGGAGATCAACTCGAGGTGCAGGGAACTGGTCTCGATACTTTGCACGATCTTACGTTGCAGCCTGCTGACATGGGCATGGGCCAGGCGCCGCTCCTGTGCCCGAAAACGACGCTTCTCGCGCAACAACTGGCGCGCACTTTCCGGGTCACCGCTCAGGAAGACCGACAGGCCAAGACGCAGATTCGCCATCAGTTGCTCATGCAGCCCGGAGAGTTCTTCCAGGCCGACATCGGAAAACGACCGCCGCTGCGACGTCTTCTGCTGCTGGACCTTGCGCAGCATGCGCTCGATCAGCCCGCTGGCCAGCTCCAGGTTGATCGCCAGCTCGATAATCTCTGCCCAGCGGCGATTGTCCTGATCGCTGAGGTCATCGCGTGGCATCTGCGCCAGGTACAACTTGATGGCGTTGTAGAGCACCTCGACATCATCATTGAGTCGGCGCACTTCCTGAGTGACCGCCGTCTGGTTGCCTCGCAGCACCTCTTGCATGGCATTGAGCATGCTGTCGATCAGATCGCCCATGCGCAGGGTTTCGCGCACGGCATTGGCCAGCGCCAGGCTCGGCGTGGCGAGTGCGGTCAGGTCCAGATGGCGAGGCTTGGTCTGGCCGTTGATCTCCGCCTGCTGCGGCAGAATTGACGCGCACAGGCGCCCCATCGGTCCCACTGTCGGCAGCATGATCAGGCAGCGCAGCGAGTTGTAGATCACGTGGAAGCTGATGACCAGGCTCGACGGGCTGACATTCAGCGTGTCCATCCAGGCCACCAGCGGGGTCAGCACCGGGGTGATCAGCAACAGGCCGATCAGCTTGTACAACAGGCTGCCCAACGCTACTTGCCGACCGGCGACGTTTTGCATGCTCGTGCTGAGGAATGCCAACAGACCGCTGCCGATGTTGGCGCCGATCACCAGGCCGATCGCCACCGGCAGGCTGATGATTTCCGCGCCCGCGAGGGTCGCCGTCAGCAGCACGGCGGCGAGGCTTGAATAGGAGATCAGCGCGAACATGGCGCCGACCAATGCATCGAGCAGAAGATCGCCCGTCAGTGACGCGAACAACACCTTCACCCCGGCCGCCTGAGTGATCGGCGCGGCAGCAGTGACGATCAGCTGCAAGGCGAGAATGATCAAGCCCAGACCGATACCGACACGACCCAATTGGCCGATACGGGTTTGTTTGCGCGACAGAAAGAAGACAACGCCCAGAAAGATCAGCAGTGGCGACAGCCACGACAGGTCGAACGTCAGGATTCGCGACATCACCGCAGTACCGACGTCGGCACCAAGCATGATGGCAAGTGCTGGCGTCAGACCCATCAAGCCCTGGCCGACGAAGGACGTCACCAGCATCGCCGTGGCGTTACTGCTTTGTACCACTGCGGTGACCAGTATCCCCGCGACAAATGCCAGCGGGCGTTTGGACATGTTCTGGCCAATGACCCGGCGCAGCTGCGAGCCGTAGACACGCAGAATGCCGGTCCGAACGATGTGTGTGCCCCAGATCAATAGCGCGACGGCGGAAAGCAAATCGAGCAGGGTCAGCATACGGAGAGCCCCCTGTAGGTTGCCCATCGGGCAAAGTTAAAAGATCCAGCGTGTAGCGAGCGTAGGCGCTTGAGGTGCATCGAACAGCGCGCTCAACTAAAGCTTTAGTCGGCCTGCGGCCTTAATGCCAGCATGGCACAGGGGATTATTTCTTGAAACAAATCTGTCATAAATCAGGTGTTTGAAGCTGCACCTTTGTGCCCTGCCAATAAAAAACGGGGCATTCACAGCCCCGTTGTTTTGACGTCTGTACGGCGGACGTTATTGACCCGGCACGTCCTTGCGAAGTTTCACCGGGTCCTGCATTGCACGCTTTTTAGCCATCGAGGTGCGCATCTTGATGTTGATCGCCTCGACCGCCAGCGAGAACGCCATGGCGAAGTAGACGTAGCCCTTGGGCACATGAACATCGAACGACTCGGCAATCAGCACGGTACCGACGACGATCAGGAACGAGAGCGCCAGCATTTTCAGCGATGGGTGCTTCTCGATGAAGTCGCTGATAACGCCCGCGCACAGCATCATGATCAGTACCGCCACGATGATCGCCGCGACCATCACCGGTACATGGGAGACCATGCCGACGGCAGTGATGACCGAATCCAGCGAGAATACGATGTCGATGATTGCAATCTGAAGGATGGTGTACAGAAACATGCCGCCCTTGCCTTTCGGCTCGTCCAGCGTCTCATCTTCGCCTTCCATGCCGTGATAGATCTCTTGCGAGCTCTTCCACAACAGAAACAGACCACCGAAGAACAGGATCAGGTCGCGCCCGGAAATGCCCTGGCCCCAGACCACGAACAGGTCGTCCGTGAGGCGCATGACCCAAGTGATCGACAGCAGCAGCAGAATCCGCGTCACCATCGCCAGCGCCAGACCGAAGATTCGGGTGCGCGGCTGCATCGCCTTGGGCATGCGGCTGACCAGGATCGAGATCATGATGATGTTGTCGATGCCCAGCACGATTTCCAGGGCAGTCAGCGTGAAGAAAGCAACCCAGATCTCAGGGTTGGTCAGCCATTCCATTACGTATTCCTTTAAGCGTTCGTATTCCCGCTGGCGCGGCGGCGCCAGAGGGAGCGTTGAGTTGCGTTATAGACTGCTGAAAAACGGGAAAATCCCCATCAGCAGTGCAGCGATCAGTATGCACACGCACACCAGCACGGCCCATTTGAGGGTAAAGCGCTGGTGATCACCGAACTCGATGCCCGCCAGTGCCACCAGCAGATACGTCGAAGGCACCAACGGACTCAACAGGTGGACGGGTTGGCCGACGATCGAGGCACGTGCCATTTCCACCGGGCTGATACCGTAATGCGAAGCGGCTTCGGCCAATACCGGCAGCACGCCGTAGTAGAACGCATCGTTGGACATGAAGAAGGTGAACGGCATGCTGACAACCGCCGTGATCACGGCCAGATAAGGGCCCATCGCGTCCGGGATCACGGCCAGCAGGCTCTTCGACATCGCGTCGACCATTCCGGTGCCGGACAGGATACCGGTAAAGATCCCCGCAGCAAAAATCAGTCCGACCACCGCCAGCACGCTGCCGGCGTGGGCCGCGACACGGTCTTTCTGCGCTTGCAGGCACGGGTAGTTGACGATCATCGCGATACTGAATGCGATCATGAACAGGACCGGCAGCGGCAGCAGGCCCATGATCAGCGCCACCATCAGCACCAGCGTCAGGGCGGCGTTGAACCAGATCAGTTTGGGACGACGGGCTTCAGGAAACTGCGAAACGCTGATGTCGCTGTGATCGACTTCGTCACCCGGCAGGTGCAGTTCACCCAGGCGCGCACGTTCACGTTTGCCGTAGAAGTAGGCGATCACCAGAATTGCCACGACGCCCGCCAGCATTGCCGGAATCATGGGCACGAAGATGTCGGATGGATCGACATGCAGGGCGCTTGCCGCACGCGCGGTCGGGCCGCCCCATGGCGTCATGTTCATCACGCCGCCGGCCAGAATGATCAAGCCGGCCATGATGCGCGGGCTCATGCCCAGACGGCTGTACAGCGGCAGCATGGCGGCCACGCAGATCATGTACGTCGTGGCGCCGTCACCGTCCAGGGAGACAACCAGCGCCAGTACTGCCGTACCGACCGACACTTTGACCGGGTCGCCCTTCACCAGCTTGAGGATCTTGCGCACGGCCGGGTCGAACAGCCCGGAGTCGATCATCAGTGCGAAATAAAGAATGGCGAACATCAGCATCACGCCCGTTGGCGCAAGCTTGGTGATGCCCGCAAGCATCATTGGGCCGATTTCCGAGGCGAAGCCACCGAACAGGGCAAACACGATAGGAACGATGATCAAGGCAATGAGCGCTGACAGGCGCTTGCTCATGATCAGGTACATGAAGGCGACGACCATGGCGAAGCCGAGGAAGGTCAACATAGCAATACTCCAGCGTTACGCGGCGGGGAACAGACGAGACGAATCGATCAGCTCAAGACGAGCGGCGCGTGGAGTCGGGGATTACGGAGGGGGTACTGCAGGGCACATGCAAGCATCGGGAATCACCTAATTGTTGTTGTAGACGGGCCGGAGAACGTCAAGCGCGTTCGTCCTGGCCGACCGGTCTTTCGCCGGCGGTAAGGTGATGCTAAACGGGGAAGCTTTCAGCCAGCTTTCGTTGCACTTCTCAAGTTGACGAGCGGGAATTTGAGTTATCCACCTCAGGATGCGGTCAGACCCATACACAATCGGGAGAGTCCTCATGAGTCAATTGCATACTGGCGGATGCCATTGCGGCAATCTGCGTTACCAGCTCGATGGCCCCGTTGATGACGTTGCCCACTGCCACTGTTCGATTTGTCGGCGCACGTCAGGCGGCATTGTGATGACCTGGACCAGCGTGCCGGTCGATGCTTTCAAATGGCTGGCGGGCAGCCCCACCACTTATGATTCGGGTGCGACGTGCGTAAGGTATTTCTGCAATAACTGTGGAGCGCAGGTCGCGCTGTTCAGCCGCAATAGCCCGGAGACCATGGATGTGACCATCGCCACCCTCGATCATCCGGAGCTGACGCCTGCCGATCGACACATCTGGACCGACAGCCGCCTGCCCTGGCTGCACCTCGACGAGCATCTGCCAAGCGAGCCTGGGGAAACTGCCTGAACTATCGCGGAGCGTTTAGCCGCGCAATGATCAAGGCAGCTCCAGCCCTCCCGCTGCCTTGTGCAACGCCCGAAGGTGCTCGCCGACCTGCTTGAGGTTGTCTTCGGTCGCAGCGATCTCGGCGGCACGGTCGGGATCGAGCAGCGCCCTCACCTCTTTGTCCAGGTCGCCGCTGAGCCGCTGCAGTTGTTTCTGCCGCTGACTGCTCTCGTCTTCCAGGCGCTTCCACTCGCCTTCCTGCGGCAGACCGTAGCCGCCGCTGCCGAGCAATTCTGCGGGACGACTCAGGAATCCGCTGTTGGCCAGAATGTCCTGCAGCGTGCCAGTCGCCCTGGAGACGCCGTTATCCTTTTGCTCCACGGCACTGAGGTAGCGCTGCTTGACCTCATCCTGCGCCAGCAATAACTGACGACGCAGCCCGGCCTGTTCCAGCAGCAGCATCGCCGCGCTGGTGCGTAGATCCGCCTGAGCGAAATAAGGGCGTCGCTCCTGGGGCGTCAGTGCCAGCCAGTCTTCCACCGTGGTTTGCTTGACACGGGTGGTCTTGCGCAGCACATCGAACATCGCCTGGTAACGGTCTCGGTACGAGTCGAAGCGGTAGCCCATGCGCAGCGCTTTCTTCGGATCGTCCAATACGCTGGTGTCTGCCAGTCCCCTGCCCTTCAGCACTTCCAGCAGCCCGTTGGGCATGATGCTGTCCAGCCCGACAAGCCGCGGATCGTCAGTGCCGCTGCGCAGTAGTTTCAGGTTTTCCACCGCGCAGTTATTGGACAGGAACCAGTAATCCCCGTCGTATGCCCAGTGCATCTCGGCGGCGTGTTGAACCAGGCCGTTGATCTCCTCACGGGACAGTTTCAGCGGGACCGAGGCCAGGCCGCGCAGTTCGGTCTTGGTGTACTCATCGATGACCTGACCCAGCGGCAGGACAAACAGGCGCGACGGATATTTGCCGGTCAAGCCGCTCCAGCTGGACAGCTGCAGGTCGTTGACAAAGGCGCGGTACGACAGCACCAGGTGCTGATCCAGGTCCAGCCGGCAGTCAGGGCCACGCGGGCGACCGGGCTTGCAGATCACCAGCCGCAGCATGCTATGGCCCCAACGGCTCGCCAGATTCTGGTTGGCCTCGGCCAGCAGGTAATCGACTTCGTAAACCCGCTCGGGGTCGAGCTTGCCCAGCGGCTCCCGGGCAAAGTCGTTACCGGCGTTGAGATAAGGATAGGACGTCGGGCACTGATCCTTCGTCGCTGGCGCCCAGTTGAACCGGGCCTTGTAATAGTCGTACAGCGCTGGACGGCGGCAGGCGTAAGCGGGATCGAGGAGGAAGTACTCCATGTTCACCGCAACGAATTCCAGCGGGCTGCTGATCTCGTAGATGTCCGGACTGCGCGCGACCTGGCCGTTGCGCTCTTCCCTGTCACCGCGGCGGCCGACGTATTGCGGCCAGCCGGCCAGATCCAGAAGGCGCGGATCATCACTCAACGTGAAGCGTCGGTCGGTTTGCCCCCGGCAGCTGTCACGCAGGCCTACTTTGCCCACGCTCTTGCCCTGTCGGGCACAAGCGACAATCAGCCTCCGGTCTTCAGGAGACCAGAGCTGCGCGTGATCATAGATATGGGTCAGCTCATGCAGAACCGTGGCGAGCATTTCCTCGCGCACGGTGCCGTGAGGACGATTGGTTCGGGTCGTTGCGGCGCTGCCATCGGTCAGGCCTGCGAGCAGGTGCTCATTCAGGTCCAGACGGTACGGACCGTCTGCACGACCGTAGGCATTGGACGGCATGTCGTCGGTCCAATGCACTTCGACCTTTCTATCAAGCTTGCTGACAAACAATGGCGGCAGGTGCGCCATGGCTTCGTCGAGCAATGTCTGGCTGGCCTTTTGTTGAGCAGGACTGAGCCCGTCGGTATGCAGCGACAGGCTGAGGTCGGCGAAGGCGTTCGTGCAAATCAGCGAGAGCGCCGACATCAGCAGCCAGACAGCGAGGCGTTTCACAGTGCGAGGATGGCCTCGGCGAGGTCCTGGTCACTGGCGTTGCGGGCTTCAGGCAGGCGATCGCGCAATGTGATGAAAGCTGCGTCGAGCAGTGCGCCATGGATATCGCCGTTACTGGCAACATAACTGGCGGCATCGTCACGGGCTTCAAGCACGAGTTTCCAGTTGCGCACGGATGAAGTGGTGTCTGAGGTGAAATCGATGCTGCGGCCGAGGGCGCGAACGACGATGTTACTGGTGGCCTTCAGGGTTTGTGCCTGTGCCATGTCAGTCAGCAAGAGCAGGCCGAGGGCGGCAGCGATCAGCGGGGTACGCATGGAACGTCTCCAAAATACGGAAGTTACAAAAAAGTGACTATTGGACGAGGATTGCCTGCGCCAGTTCAAGGTCGCTTGCATGAAGTTTTGGACGGGATTGACGCAGGTACTTAATCGCCGACTCCAGCCGTGCTCCTCGCAGTTGGCCGTCACTGGCGACAAACACTGCAGCATCATCCTGGGCGGCAATTATCAACTTGCTATCGAAAGGCCCTGTCGTCACCTGGCTGGTGGCGTATCCGGTTTTGACCAGGCTTTGAGTGGTCACATCGAACGCCAGAGCCTGAGTGGAAACACTCAAGGTGGCGGTGACGGCAAGCACTAGGCGAGACAACGATTGCATGGCTATTCAGGGCTGTTCAGGTTTAGCGATACGAGTCGCAAGGCTAGCGCAACACCCGGGCCAGAGCCAGAGCAAAGGCCCAGGCGCGCGCTGGATTAACCTGTCGCGATACTGAATCAGATGGCAAGAATCGCTTGTGCGAGTTGCGCGTCCGACGCTTGCAGGCCAGGTGCAACCTCGCGAATGTGCTGCAGGGCGCCCTGAAGCTTCACGCCACGGATCTCGCCTTCGCTGGCAACGAAGCTTGCTGCGTCGTCGCGGGCGGCCAGAACGATCTTGTCGTCATGGAAGGAGGAGGAGATTTTAGACGTGGCATTGGAGGAAGCATCTAGCGCACGGACGATGGTGTCAGTTGTAACGACGAAACTGGAAGCCTGGGCTCCGGTTGCAGCAGCGATCAGCAAAGCGGCACTCAACAGACGAACGCGAGACATATAGGCACTCCAAAGTAACGGGATTCGAAAACCACTGACGCTTAAATCGGAAGCTCAGCGATAGCTGTCTCGCGAGTGCGTGGTCACGGTAGCCGAAGATTAGCTTATAAGCGGTCGCGCGAGCCATCCCGGCCTTGTGCAGGTCGCAACATTGCGATGCACACTTGCTACAAATGCCCCGGAGTTATTGCTCTGTATAGGTGTTTAAACAGATTTATTAAACTGTACTGGTCAACGCTTACCAGGCTTTGCTTCCGGCTGAAACGACAAAACCCGTCAGCAGTGACCTGCTGACGGGTTTTGTTTGAACAATTCGGGTTGCTGGTGAGAGGCGCGTAGTCTTGGACCAGCAGACGCTAAATTAGCGCCAGAACGGCTTGCTCAGCTCTTCGTAACGCTGGGATTCGCTGATACCGGCGTCAGCCAGCAAGCGTGCATCCAGACGAGCCAGTTGATGGCGGCTGGACAGACGACGCTGCCAGAGCATCAGATTGGCGAACATGCGCAGCGGCAACGAGGCTTGTGCGGTTTTTGCGGTTTCTTCGTAGAACAGTTCGGAACTGACGGTGCGTTCCATGATGCTTCTTCCTTCCGCTTGTGGCGGGATTAGAGAGTGACTTGATTGGTGACAATATTCCTCTCATTGCCCTTCTCTCTCTAGACACAGTTCATTTGTATTGTGCTGCTCCAGTTAACTGTTAAACACCACTGTTTTGTTCGGAAGCGGGGCAACTGTACGGGTCTGCACCAGAAGTGTGCTTTTTGGATGCTTAGAGAGGGGATTCCCGGTTCTGCCCAGGAAAAATCACCCATACAGCAGTACAGTTTTGGCCGGATTTGCGTTCACCGCGCGAACTGTGACGACGAAAGGTCGCCGCCACTGACAAACTGTGTTTTCAGATCGCCAACATGCGACCCGTTTCTTCCAGATTGAGGTGCCAACTCAGTGCATCCCGCAGAACATGTGGGGTGTGACCGCCAATTGCGCAGGCCCGGCGGAAGTAGTCATTAAGCGCCTCGCGATACGCCGGGTGCACGCAGTTGTCGATGATGACCCGGGCGCGTTCGCGGGGTGCCAGACCTCGCAGGTCTGCCAGTCCGATCTCTGTCACCAGGATGTCGACGTCGTGTTCGGTGTGATCTAAATGGCTGACCATGGGCACAACACTCGAGATGGCCCCGGCTTTGGCAATCGACTTGGTCACGAAAATGGCGAGATGGGCGTTACGCGCGAAATCCCCCGAACCCCCGATCCCGTTCATCATCCGCGTGCCACCCACGTGGGTGGAATTGACGTTCCCGTACAGGTCGAATTCCAGGGCAGTGTTAATGCCGATGATGCCCAGCCGGCGTACGACCTCCGGATGGTTAGAGATCTCCTGAGGCCGCAATAACAGTCTGGATCTGTACTGCTCAAGGTTGTCATAGACCGCGGCATGCTTACGCTCGGACAGCGTCATGGAACAGCCCGAAGCAAAATCCAGCTTCCCCGCCTCGAACAGATCGAACGTCGAGTCCTGTAGCACTTCCGAATACATGGTCATGCCGTGAAAGGGTGAATCGATCAGCCCCGTCATCACGGCATTGGCGATCGTGCCTACCCCCGCCTGCAGCGGCATGAGCTGGTTGGTGAGTCGGTTCAGTCGCACTTCATTCTTGAAGAACTCGACAAGGTGGCCTGCGATGGCCTGAGTGTCCGTGTCTGCCGGCAATACGGTCGACGGCGAGTCGGGTTGATTGCTGATCACGATGCCGACGATCTTCGCCGGATCAATCTTCACCGCCTGACTGCCGATTCGGGTGTCAGTCTTCAGCACCGGGATCGGCAGGCGCGTTGGCCGGTAAGTGGGTATATAGATGTCATGCAGCCCCTCGAGCTCCAAGGGCTGGGCGAGGTTGATCTCGATGATCACGTGTTCCGCAAGAATGGCGAAGCTCGCCGAGTTGCCGACTGACGTGCTGAGCACCAGGTGCCCTTCTTCGGTGATTGCCACACATTCAATCACGGCGATATCCACTGCCTTGATCTGGCGATTGCGCAACTGCTCGACGGTGTCCGACAAGTGTTGATCGATAAACATCACAGTGCCGTCGTTGATGGCCTTGCGCAGGGTGCTGTCGACCTGAAACGGCATGCGGCGAGAAAGCACGCCAGCTTCCGTCAGTTGCTTGTCCAGATCATTGCCCAGGCTGGCGCCGGTCATCAGGCTGATCTTCAACGGTGTGGTCTTGGCTCGATCGGCCAGCGCCTGGGGCACGGCTTTGGCTTCCCCGGCGCGGGTGAAGCCGCTCATGCCGACGGTCATGCCGTCCTTGATCAAGGAAGCGGCGTCGGCCGCACTCATTATCTTGCTCATCAGCGAGGGCAGACGGATTCGTTCACGGTGCATGGTGTTTAATCTCATGACAAAGATGCGTGAGCGAAGTCTAGAGATTTGAGGTTTGTTCGTCCCGCTACCAAGGTCGCAATAAAGGCTCTAATTAGCGCCTCTGCGCGAGAAACACTTTTACCTGGGCTGTAAAAAACCCTCGGCCATGAGCTGCGCCGAGGGTTGTTTTAGCTCGAGTAGCTGTGGCTATTCGATCGCTTTGACCATGTCTTCAATGACCTTTTTGGCGTCACCAAACACCATCATGGTTTTGTCCAGATAGAACAGCTCGTTATCCAGGCCGGCATAGCCGCTGGCCATGGAGCGCTTGTTGACGATGATGGTCTTGGCCTTGTACGCCTCAAGAATTGGCATGCCGGCAATTGGCGACTTGGGATCGTTCTTGGCCGCCGGATTGACCACATCGTTGGCGCCTAACACCAGGACGACGTCCGCCTGACCGAATTCGGAGTTGATGTCCTCCATCTCGAACACCTGATCGTAAGGCACCTCGGCCTCCGCCAGCAGCACGTTCATATGCCCCGGCATCCGACCGGCCACCGGGTGGATCGCGTACTTCACCGTGACGCCTGCGTGGCTCAGCTTTTCGGTCAGCTCTTTAAGCGCGTGTTGCGCTCGAGCGACCGCCAGCCCGTAGCCCGGCACTATGATCACGGTATCAGCGTTGGTCAGCAGGAAAGTCGCGTCGTCAGCCGATCCCGATTTGACCGGGCGGGCTTCCTGGGTGCCGCTCGCAGTACCGGCATCCGTTGCGCCACCGAAGCCGCCACCAATCACGTTGAAGAACGAGCGGTTCATCGCTGTGCACATGATGTACGACAGAATCGCGCCGGAAGAGCCGACCAGGGAGCCGGCGATGATCAGCATCGAGTTGTTCAGCGAGAAGCCAATACCCGCCGCTGCCCAGCCCGAATAACTGTTGAGCATCGACACCACGACCGGCATGTCTGCGCCGCCAATCGGAATAATCAGCAGCACGCCAATCACGAACGCCAGGATCAGCATGACGCTGAACGCGAACAGGCTGCCCGTCAGCATGAACGTGATACCGAACAGCAGTGTCGCCAGACCCAGAGTCAGATTGAGCTTGTGCTGACCGGCAAACTGCACCGGTGCGCCCTGGAACAGGCGGAATTTGTATTTGCCGGACAATTTGCCGAACGCGATGACCGAACCTGAGAACGTGATCGCCCCGATCGCCGCGCCAAGGAACAACTCCAGACGGTTGCCCGCTGGAATCGGATCACCCAAGTGGTGAACGATGCCGAGCGACTGTGGTTCGACGACGGCAGCGATGGCGATGAATACGGCTGCCAGACCAATCATGCTGTGCATGAAGGCGACCAGTTCCGGCATCTTGGTCATTTCGACGCGCTTGGCCATGATCGAGCCGGCAGTGCCGCCGACCAGCAAACCGATCAGGATATAACCAATGCCTGCGCTGGCACCGTCTGTAGACAGCGCGGCCAGTTTGAAGACCAGTCCGATCGTAGTCAGAACAGCCAGGCCCATGCCGAGTATGCCGAACAGGTTGCCTCGGCGCGATGTGGTCGGGTGAGACAAGCCCTTCAGCGCCTGGATGAAACAGATTGCTGAAACGAGGTAAAGCAATGTGACGAGGTTCATGCTCATTACTTGGCTACCTCGTCTTTAACCTTGGGCGCTTTCTTTTTGAACATCTCCAGCATGCGCCGGGTGACCAGAAAACCGCCGAAAACGTTAACGGCGGCCAGTGCGACCGCCAGCGTGCCCATGGTTTTGCCCAGTGGCGTTACTGTCAGCGCTGCGGCCAGCATGGCGCCGACGATGACGATGGCCGAGATAGCATTAGTAACCGCCATCAACGGGGTGTGCAGCGCAGGCGTCACGTTCCAGACCACGTGGTAGCCGACATAAATGGCCAGCACGAAAATGATCAGGTTGTAGATACCGGGTGAGATGAACTCTTCCATTATTTTTATCCTCAGCCGTTCTTGCGGATGACTTGGCCATCGCGGCACATAAGGCACGCGGCAACGATGTCGTCTTCGAGGTTGATCTGGAACTGTCCTTCCTGGTTGAAGAGCAGCTTCATGAAGTCCAGCAGGTTGCGCGCATAAAGAGCAGATGCATCCGCCGCGACCATGGCAGGCAGGTTCGTGTGGCCGACGATGGTCACCCCGTGCTCGACCACCACTTGGTCTGCCACCGTCAGCGGACAGTTGCCGCCCTGCGCAGCAGCCAGATCGATTACCACCGAACCGGGCTTCATCTGTGCAACTGTTTCAGCGCTCAAAAGCACTGGCGCTTTGCGGCCGGGGATCAGCGCCGTTGTAATGACGATGTCCGCCTGCCTGGCGCGCTCATGCACGGCCACTGCCTGACGCTGCATCCAGCTGGCCGGCATCGGGCGGGCGTAACCGCCGACGCCCACGGCAGCCTCGCGCTCCTCGTCGGTCTCGTATGGCACGTCAACGAACTTGGCCCCCAGCGATTCGATCTGCTCCTTGACGGCCGGACGTACGTCGGAAGCCTCAATGACCGCACCCAGACGTTTGGCAGTGGCGATGGCCTGGAGCCCCGCAACGCCCGCTCCGAGAATCAGCACGCGCGCTGCTTTCACCGTACCGGCCGCTGTCATCAGCATGGGCATGAAGCGTGGGTAGTGATGCGCCGCCAACAGGACAGCCTTATAGCCGGCAATGTTGGCTTGGGAAGACAACACGTCGAGGCTTTGCGCGCGCGAGGTGCGTGGCGCCGCTTCGAGGGCAAAGGCGGTGATCCCGCGCTCGGCCAGCCTGGCGATCATGTCGTTATTGAAAGGGTTGAGCATCCCGACAACCACTGCGCCGCTTTTGATCAGCGTGAGCTCAGCGTCGCTGGGAGCGGAGACCTTGAGAATGAGTTCGGCACCGAATGCATCGGCGGCACTGCCCACCAGGGCGCCTGCTGCCTCATAAGCACTGTCGGTCACGCTCGCTGCAAGGCCCGCGCCGTTCTGAACAGTCACTGTGTGGCCTTGGGCGATGAGTTTTTTGATGGTCTCGGGAGTGGCGGCGACCCGGGTTTCACCAAGCTGGGTTTCGAGGGGGACTCCAATGTGCACGTCAAATCTCCTGCGTGATCTTATTGTCTTTAATGAGGCCAGCGCGCTACGGCCCGAGGGCTGGAATTGCGATCACTATGCCCGTTAAAGCAGCCGGGCGCGGCATTTTGCAGGGGATGCCAGAGGCCTTCAAGGGTTTCTGTAACTGAACGAAAAATGTACTACAAGTCATCCTGTGACCGATTGACGCACTAACCAGCTCAACGTATTGATCCGTATGGCATTTTGGGAATTTGAGGCGCTGGGTGCCCCTCAATCGATGAGGTACGAGGACCAGCCGAAATCAGGCTGTAGGGCGCTATTTGTATGACTATTGGTTGTTTAGATAAAAAAAGTTGGGTGTGTCATAAATGCGACAAATCAAGATATCTGTAGGTTTCAAAGTGAACGGACTACAGAAAAGTATGGGGGTTGTGAAGGGCTCTCAAGGCAACGAATAGGTCCCGGCCTGCTGGATAAGCCAGTCGCGAAACGCTTTCAGAGAGGCCGATTCCGTTTTGCGCTCCGGAATCATCAAGTAATACGCCTTAGCGCTTGAAAGCTGGTGCGGGTTGGCAATCACCAGTCGTTTTTCGGCCAATTCACGCTGAATAAGAAATGGCGGGATCAGCGCCACACCCATGTCGTGCATGGCGGCCTGCGCAAGCATCGAGAATAGCTCGTAACGCGGACCTGTCATGTCACGGGCCACGGACACGTCCAGCGAATTGAACCACTGCCGCCAGGCGTAGGGCCGAGTGGTCTGTTGAAGCAGCGGCATCTCGGCCAGGTCATGAGCGCTGATGCTGTGCCGTTCCCCGAGCAATGCGGGGCTGCAGACTGGCATAGGGTTTTCGCCCATTAGTCTGTGGGATTCGGTACCGGACCAATCAGCATCGCCAAAGTAGATCGCTGCGTCGAATTCGGTATCCGCGAACAGAAACGGGCGCGTGCGGTTGGTCAGGTTAATAGTGACGTCAGGGTGTTTCTTCTGAAAATCTTTAAGGCGCGGAAGTAGCCATTGCGTGCCGAATGTAGGCACCACCGCAAGTTCGATCACATTGACGCCCTGATGACCCATCACCGACAGCGTGTCGCGCTCAACGGCATCGAGTTGGGTGGCGATGCGCCGGCTGTAGGAAAGGCCCGCTTCAGTAAGCTTCACACCCCGTCGCGAGCGTCGGAATAGGCTGACATTCAAGAACTCTTCCAGGCTCGCGATCTGACGGCAGATCGCGCTCTGGGTCAGAGAAAGCTCCTCGGCCGCCTTTGTGAAGCTCTCGTGTCGCGCGGCTGCCTCGAAGCTTATCAGCGCAGCGGTGCTTGGGATTTTACGACGCATGTACCTTTGCCTCACTTAGAAGGGTGGGCCGAGTGCTGCCTAGCGTATTTCGGAGTGAGAAATTAGCACAAGATGATGCGAAATCGTCGTTTGCTCCATTAAGGCTTCAAGCCTAGGCTCGCTTCATTACTTTACCGGCAGGTCCGGAAGCGCATTTGGTGAGGAGAGAATCATGAGCGGCAAGGCAAGTTTCAGTTGGATCGACCCCCTGTTGCTGGACCAGCAACTCACCGAAGAAGAGCGCATGGTCCGCGACAGCGCCGAGCAGTTCGCCAACGACAAGCTGGCGCCGCGCGTGCTTGAAGCCTTCCGGCATGAAAAGACAGACCCGGCGATCTTTCGCGAGATGGGTGAGATAGGTCTGCTCGGTGCCACGATCCCGGAGCAGTACGGCGGTAGCGGTCTGAACTATGTGTGTTACGGCTTGATCGCTCGCGAAGTCGAGCGCGTCGATTCCGGTTATCGCTCGATGATGAGCGTGCAGTCCTCTCTGGTCATGGTGCCTATCAACGAATTCGGCACCGAAGCGCAAAAACAGAAGTACCTGCCAAAACTCGCGTCCGGAGAATGGATTGGTTGCTTCGGCCTGACCGAACCCAATCATGGTTCGGATCCGGGCGCGATGATCACCCGTGCGCGGAGCGTCGAAGGCGGCTATCGTCTCACCGGCAGCAAAATGTGGATCACCAACAGCCCGATCGCTGACGTGTTCGTTGTCTGGGCCAAGGATGACGCTGGGGACATCCGTGGCTTTGTGCTGGAAAAAGGCTGGCATGGCCTGACTGCTCCGGCGATTCACGGCAAGGTCGGCCTTCGCGCCTCGATCACAGGCGAGATCGTGATGGACAACGTGTTTGTGCCGGAAGAGAACATCTTCCCGGACGTCCGAGGTCTAAAAGGGCCTTTCACGTGCCTGAACTCCGCACGCTATGGCATCTCCTGGGGCGCCTTGGGGGCCGCCGAGTTTTGCTGGCACACCGCGCGTCAATACACGCTGGACCGTCAACAGTTCGGCCGTCCGCTCGCAGCCAATCAGTTGATCCAGAAAAAGCTCGCTGATATGCAGACCGAGATCACGTTGGCGCTCCAAGGCTGCCTGCGTCTTGGCCGGATGAAAGACGAGGGTACTGCTGCGGTCGAAATCACCTCCATCATGAAACGCAACTCCTGCGGCAAGTCCCTGGACATCGCGCGTATGGCGCGTGACATGCTGGGCGGTAACGGTATTTCTGATGAGTTCGGTATCGCCAGGCATCTGGTCAACCTGGAAGTGGTGAATACCTATGAAGGTACTCATGACGTCCATGCGCTCATCCTGGGTCGCGCGCAGACCGGCATTCAGGCCTTCTACTAAGGAGCCTGCCATGGGCGCGTTATCTCATCTGCGTGTGCTGGACTTGTCTCGGGTTCTTGCCGGGCCTTGGGCGGGGCAAATTCTGGCTGACCTGGGTGCGGAGGTGATCAAGATCGAGCGCCCCGGCAATGGCGACGACACACGCGCATGGGGTCCCCCCTTTCTGAAGGATCCGCGCGGAGAAAATACGTCCGAAGCTGCGTACTACCTTTCGGCCAACCGCAACAAGCAGTCAGTCACCATAGATTTCACTCAGCCCGAAGGGCAAAGGCTGGTTCGCGAGCTGGCGGCCCGGTCCGATATCGTCATCGAGAATTTCAAGGTTGGCGGGCTGAAGGCCTACGGCCTGGACTACGAATCGCTGCAGCTGGAAAACCCAAGGCTCATCTATTGCTCGATCACCGGGTTCGGTCAGACGGGGCCATACGCCAAGCGAGCAGGTTACGACTTTATGATTCAGGGGCTCGGTGGACTCATGAGTCTTACCGGTCGTCCCGAGGGGGAAGATGGTGCCGGCCCGGTCAAGGTAGGCGTGGCCCTGACGGATATTCTGACAGGGCTGTATTCGACTTCTGCGATTCTCGCTGCTCTGGCGCACCGGGACCAGGGAGGGCCCGGACAGCATATCGATATGGCCTTGCTGGATGTACAGGTCGCCTGCTTGGCGAATCAGGCAATGAATTACCTGACTACAGGGGTCTCGCCAAGGAGATTGGGTAATGCTCACCCGAATATCGTGCCCTACCAGGATTTCCCTACTGCCGATGGCGATTTCATTCTCACGGTAGGCAACGACAACCAATTCCGGAAATTTGCGGAAGTGGCCGGGCAACCGCAGTGGGCCAGCGATCCGCGGTTTGCGACTAACAAGCAGCGCGTGGCGCATCGTGCCGAGTTGATCCCGCTGATTCGGCAGGCCACCGTCTTCAAGACAACTGCCGAGTGGGTCACGGCATTGGAGGTTGCGGGCGTTCCGTGTGGGCCTATTAACGATGTCGCCCAGGTGTTCGCAGATCCGCAGGTGCAGTTCCGCGGCTTGCAGGTGGACTTGCCGCATGCGTTGGGCGGAACGGTTCCTCAAGTCGCCAGCCCTATCCGTTTATCAGCGACGCCTGTTGAATATCGGCGTGCGCCGCCGTTGTTGGGAGAGCATACGTTGGAGGTTCTCACCGGCGTATTGGGCTTATCAGACGCTGACGTAATGACGCTGCGTGAAGCGGGTGTTCTTTAGAGGCTTATTCTCTCGCGGGTGTGATCGCATGGTCTCTATATAAACAGAAGGGAAGTATAGGATTTCATTGGAGTTTTAGCTTTTTCGCTAAAAGTTCAAATTAGGTGTTGACGCCCCTCTGGATCTGTCTATAATTCGCCCCACTTCCGGCGCAGACGAAACGGAAAACTCCTTGATAATCAAAGAGTTGGACGAAGTAAGCAGCGAGGAATGCTTCGGTTCAGATGCTTGAATCGACAGCGGTGAAAAAGGCAGTTGACAGCAGGTTGTAACGCTGTAGAATTCGCCTCCCGCTGACGTGAGACGTTAAGTCGAACGAAGCGCAAGTGGTTGAAGTTGATAAGGAAACTTTGAAAACTTCTTAAAATAACCGCTTGACAGAGACAAGAGACGCTGTAGAATGCGCGCCTCGGTTGAGACGAAAGATCTTA
>NZ_FOHW01000071.1 GCF_900111735.1 Pseudomonas graminis
GGCGTCTACCCGCAACCGCTGCTGACCCTGGTGGGCCATGCGGGCTTGTGATGGTTGAGTGATGCACAAAAAACCCTGCCTTCGAGCAGGGTTTTTTTATGGCTTTGGATTTTAGAGGATCAAGAGCATCTGCCTAACGGCAGATCGTTTCGCCTTCGGCGAGTTACTTTTGAAAAGCACCAAAAGTAAGCAAAAGTGCCTGCTCCTGGTTTGGCCCTTCCTTCGTCAGGGTTCCCTCACTTCGACGACGCTCCGTGGGCCCGCGCCGAACGGACATCCATGTCCTAGCGGCGCTCTCGCGGCATCCATGCCGCTCGGCCCACTCCGCGTCGTCTGCGTTCGGCCTGCACCAAAGTCGCGATTGGCGGTGTTTGAAATTTTCGCGCAGGAAGATCAAGAGCAGATCAAAGGCTTCCCGGCTAAAGCCGGTCCCACTGACCGCATGCACATTCACTGTAGGAGCGCGCTTGCCCGCGATGGCATCCTGTCAGCCACACAGATGCCGCTGACCCACCGCAATTCGCGGGCAAGCGCGCTCCTACAGAGGATCTTCATCACGCCAAGGACTTTCCTCGAACAAGCAGGCCGCAGATGCCGTTGCAGTTGCCGTTGATCTTCCTACGCAGGAATTCCAGACGACACCCATCGCGACTTGGGTGCACGCTGAACGGAGGTCTTGCGGAGTGGGCCGAGCCGCATGGATGCGGCGAGAGCTGCCCCCCGCCATGGATGGCGGATGGCAGCGGGTCCACGGAGCGAGACCGGAGTGAAGGAACCCTGACGAAGGAAGGGCCAAACCAGGAGCAAGCACCCTTGGTTACTTGGGGATGGTGCGACTTTCGACTTTTCCAAGTAACTCGCCGAAGGCGAAATGTCTGCCCTTAGGCAGACGCTCTTGATCTTGCAACAACAATCAACCGGGCAATCGAACGGTTTTTTTGTCGCCGGTAAACAACGCCCACGTCGACATAAACAACGCCGCCACCATCGGCCCGATCACAAACCCGTTCAGCCCGAACACCGCCATCCCGCCCAACGTCGAAATCAGAATCAGGTAATCGGGCATTCGCGTGTCTTTGCCCACCAGGATCGGACGCAACACGTTATCCACCAGCCCGATCACAAACACCCCGAACAGCCCCAACACCACGCCCTGCCAGATCATCCCGCTGAGCAGGAAATACAGCGCAACCGGCGCCCAGACGATACCCGCCCCCACTGCCGGCAGCAGCGACAGAAACGCCATCATCACTGCCCAGAGCAAAGCGCTCGGGATATCCAGTGCCCAGAAAATAAACCCGCCCAATGCGCCTTGGGTCACCGCCACCACAATATTGCCCTTCACCGTCGCGCGAACTACACGGGTGAACTTCAACTGCAAGCGCCTTTTCTGAGGCTCGGCCAGCGGAATCGCGATGCGGATCTTGCGGGTGAGCTCCTGGCCGTCACGCAGGAAAAAGAACAGCAAGTACAGCATGATGAAAAAACTGACGACGAAGTCGAACGTGCCCTGCCCAAAGCTGAACGCCTGGGTGGCCAAGTAGTTGCTGCCCTGCATCGCGCTTTTGGCGATCTTGTCGCGCAGACCGTTGAAATCTCCCATGCCCAGACGATCAAGCCAATGCTGCACATAGGGCGGCAATAGCACTTTGAATTCAGCCAGGTACTTGGCGATGTCGAGCTGACCACTTTCCACATTCTTGTAAAGCGTCGCACCCTCCTGAACCATCAACGCTGCGATGACAATCACCGGCAGAATCGCGATGACCAGACAGATCATGAGCGTGCAAAGGGATGTCAGGTTGCGCTGCCAGCCGAAGCGGGCCAGCAGACGACGTTGCAGCGGCGCGAAGATGATCCCGAGGATCACCGCCCAGAACACCGCGCCGTAGAACGGCAGCAGAATCCAGATGAACGCGATGGTGACCAGCACCAGTAACAGCAATAGGGTTTTATTTTGCAGCGCGGTTTCGTTCATGTTTCTTCCATGTCATTAAGCCGCGTCGAGCACACGGCCTGATGCTTAGTCCGTCAATCACCGCAGGAGTGCCGCGCCTGATGTGCAGGGCAGATGGAAGAGGCGCAAGCGGCGGGCCCTGCGCAAGACCCGCCATTCAAGACTAGATCCTGAACTGCCGGACCAACTGGCCGAGGCGCTGATTCAGCTCCGTGAGGTTGCGCGACGTGGAGGCGCTGTGGCGGGTTTCATCGGCCACGCTTTCGACCGCCACGGCGATCTGGTGGACGCTGCGATTGATCTCTTCCGCGACGGCCGTCTGCTCTTCTGCGGCGCTGGCAATCTGCGCGTTCATCGCGTTGATCGTGCCGATCAGTTGACCGATGGTGTCCAGCGACGCGCCGGCCTCGTTGGCGCGAGCGGAAGTCCCGTCGCCGGCCTCGCTCGAACGTTTCATCGCCTGCACCGCGCCTTGGGTGCCCTGCTGCAAGCGGTCGATCATGCCTTGAATTTCCTGGGTGCTTTGCTGCGTGCGGCTGGCCAGCGCACGCACCTCATCCGCCACCACTGCGAACCCGCGACCCGCTTCCCCGGCACGCGCAGCTTCGATAGCGGCGTTGAGTGCCAGCAGGTTGGTTTGATCGGCGATGGAACGAATCACCCCGAGCACGCCGACGATGGACGACACGTCATTCTGCAGGCTGTCCAGTGAAGTTCCGCTGTCACGGATGTCGTTCACCAGCGCGTGAATCTGCTGGATGCTGCCTTCGACCACACGCTTGGCGGCCTGACCTTCGGCATCGGTCTGCTGCGCGGCGACCGAGGCACCTTGCGCGCTTTTCGCGACTTCCTGCGCCGCCGCGGACATCTGATTAATCGCCGTAGCCACCTGATCGGTCTCGTGACGCTGACGCTCCATGGCCTGCTCCGAGCGCTGCGCCTGGTCGGTCACTTCACCCACCAGGCCAGTCAGCTGTGAGGTCATCTCGGCGATCTGCCGGACCAGCCCGTGGATCTTCTCGACGAAGCGGTTAAACGACCCGGCCAGATCGCCCAGTTCGTCCTGGGAGGTCACCGCCAGACGCTGGGTCAGATCACCTTCACCGGCGGCGATGTCGTCAAGGTTGGCTTTCATCAGGCGCAACGGCCGCAGGATACCGCCCGCAATCCAGAAGCCCGCCGCCGCGATGATCACCAATACCAGCAGGGTGATGCCGATGATGCTGACAAGCATGTTCTGCCGGCGCTCGGAGACATTCTTCTGCAGCTCCATGACTTTGGCATCGATGTTGTCCAGGTTGATCGACGACCCGAAAGCCATGTCCCATTTCGGCAGGTATTCGGTGTAACCCAGTTTGGGCACCAGCTCGCTTGAACCGGGCAGCGCGGAGGAATACTCCAGGTAATGAGTACCCGCTTTTGCCACGTCAACGAGGCCGGCATTGACGAAAACGCCTTTTGGATCGCGGGCGTCCTTGAAGCTCTTGCCGATGCCGTCCGGACTGTTGCCCTTGAACAGCCGCACCGCCTGAGAGTCGTAGCCGAAGAAGTACCCGTCCTTGGCGTAGGTGACCTGAGAGAGCATTTTGATGACTTGCGCGCGGGCCTCC
This sequence comes from Pseudomonas graminis, assembly GCF_900111735.1. GTDB lineage: Bacteria > Pseudomonadota > Gammaproteobacteria > Pseudomonadales > Pseudomonadaceae > Aquipseudomonas > Aquipseudomonas graminis. The sequence continues at coordinate 3,568 of NZ_FOHW01000071.1, forward strand.
ATGTCACCCGGGGCCGAGGCGTCATACAGCGGTTTGATGGTGCCCAGCGCGACAGCCACGTAACTTTGCAACGTGGCTTTGGCCTCCGCGAGCAGGTGCTGGCGGGTTTCCTCGACTTCGCGCTTGCCCTGTTCACGCAGCATGATGACGGTGCTGGCGCTGATGATCAGTGCGAACACCAACACCGGGAGCACGGCGAGCGAAAGTACTTTGGCTTTGAGATTTAGCCGCATAGCAGTCATGACCCTTTGTTTTTGTGCGTTGAGCCGTCGGGATTCCTTTACGGTTAACGGCCCGGCGCACGAAAAGTTGAGGTCACGAGAGTTGACGGGCGCTTTCGGTCCCCGGCAGTTGCGGGCTGAGTCGCTCGGGCAGGTCAATGCGCACTTGCAGCCCGCCCATGGGGCTGTCCAGCAACTGAATGCGCCCGCCCCACGCCTCGACGATGTCCTTGACGATGCCGAGGCCCAGACCGTGGCCGGTCACCTGCTCGTCCAGACGATTGCCACGGCCAATCACTTCATCGCGATGGTGCACAGGGATGCCCGGACCATCGTCGTCAATCAACAGGCAGTAGCCGTCAGCGCCTTTTGCAATGGTCAGGCTAACCTGGCTGTCGGCCCACTTGCAGGCGTTGTCCATGATGTTGCCCAGCAACTCGAGAATGTCTTCGCGATCCCAAGGCAGGAACAGTTGCGCAGCGATCTGGCTGCTCAGCTCCAGGTGCTCGCCATGAATCATCCGCAATGTGGAGAACAGCCCGGGTATCTCCGCAGCGCAATCAAACCGCGCGCCCGGCAAAGCATCGCCTGACAACCGCGCACGATTAAGCTCACGCTCAAGACGCTGCTGAATGTGATGCAATTGATCGCGCAGGGTCTCGCGCACGTGCGGGTGGCCCGCGAGCTTGTCACCTTCGGCCAGACTCATTAGCACGGCCAGCGGCGTCTTCAGCGCGTGGCCCAGGTTGCCAAGGGCATTGCGCGATCGCTTGAGACTGTCCTCGGTGTGAGCCAGCAGATGATTGATCTGCGCGACCAAGGGCTCGAGCTCCACCGGCACTCGCTCATCAAGTTGCGATCGCTGCCCTTGTTGCAGCTGAAAAATCTGTTCTCTGGCCCTTTCCAAGGGGCGCAAGGCGCGGCGAACGGTGACGCGCTGCAACACCAGAATCAAGATCAGGGCCATCAGCCCTAACCCGAGACCGATGCGCTGGACCAGTGCAAAACTGTCTCGCACCGGGGTGTAGTCCTGAGCGACGGTGATAGAGATGATCTGCCCGAACTTGCGGTAGTCGGTGTGCAGCAACAACAGCGATTGATCGGTCTTCTCCAGGGCAAGGTCGGCATGCAGGCCGGGCTGCCCGGGATGCGGCAGTTCCAGATCCCACAGCGAGCGCGAGCGCCAATGCCCCTGGTCGAAATCAATCCGGAAATAGTGCCCGGAATAGGGTCGCTGGTAGCCGGGCGACAGCCGATGCTCATCAAGCTGCAGGCCGTCCGGGCCGCGTACCAGCGCAACCAGCAGCAGCTCGCTTTCATTGCGCAGGCCGGACTCGAGATAACGCTGCAAGCCGACTTCAAACAACCACAGGCTGGTCTGCGCCAGGACCAGCCCTATAATCAGCAGCACGCTGATCAGGCCCAGGCTCAAGCGTCGCTGAATCGACCTCACTCGCCTGTTCCGGCAAAACGATAGCCCTGCCCGCGCCGCGTCTCGACCACGGCCCGTCCAAGCTTGCGGCGCAAATGATTGACGTGGACCTCGATGACGTTCGAGTCACGTTCGTTCTCCCCATCATAGAGATGCTCGGCCAAGTGGCTCTTGGAGAGAATCTGCCCGGGGTGCAGCATGAAATAACGCAGCAGGCGAAACTCCGCCGCCGTTAGTTGAATGTCTTCCTCCCCGCGACTGACGCACTGGCGCCCTTCATCCAGATGCAGGCCTGCGGCTTCGAGTTTCGGTTGGTTGACCAGACCTCGGACACGGCGAAGCAGCGCCTGGATGCGCAGCTGCAGCTCTTCTGGATGAAAGGGTTTGGTCAGATAGTCGTCGGCGCCGGCCTTGAGGCCCTCGATGCGCTCGGCCCAGGACGCCCGTGCGGTCAGAATAAGGACCGGCGTGGACAACCCGCCGGAGCGCCACTTCTGCAGGACCTCAAGCCCGGGAACGCCCGGCAGACCGAGATCAAGCACGATCAGGTCGTAAGGCTCGGTGGCACCTTGATGAATGGCGTCGCGGCCGTCGGTCAGCCAGTCGATCGCATAGCCCTGCCGGCCCAGCGTACTGATCAGCTCGTCCGCCAGGGGTACGTGATCCTCAACCAATAACAAACGCATTAATCGTCTTCCTTGTCTTGCAACAGGCGACTGTCACCGGCATCGAATTTCAACTCGCGCACGACATGATCGGCGGTGAGAAGCTCAATCTCATATACCAGCACACCGTGTTTTTCCTCCAGTTCGGCTTGAAGCAGCTTGGAGCCGGGGTAACGTCCCAGTGCCTGATCGATGAACTGCTCAAGCGGCATAATCACGCCTTTCCTGCGCAACTCGAGTACCTCGTCCTGATTCAGGTCACGAGCCAGGCACGCAACGCTCGAGGCGACCGCACAAGCGGCCACCAGACAGTAAACGAAACGTTTGACGGGACGCTTACTGGCGATCATCAGGTGTCCTGATGGTCTTTGAGGATTTGCCCGCTGACAGCGTCGACTTCAACGTCCCACTCCACACCTTGCGCGTCGCGCAATTCGATCTGGTAAACGTATTTGCCATATTCCTGTTCCAGTTCGGTGTCGGTGATGGTGGATTTCGGGTGCTTGGCCAAGGCGACGGCGTTAAGTTTTTCAAAGGATTGAATAGTACCTGCATCGCGCAATTTCAGCGCCTCATCCGGACCTAAATCCCGAGCCTGGACATAACCGGCTGTAAGAGTGAGTGCAGTGGCAGCGATAAAGGCAGTCAGGATTTTCATGGTGGATCTCCGTAGGGGTCTGTTTGTTTACGGGACCCACCTTAAACGGGCGAACTTAATTGAAGCTGAATTTATCTGGCTACGTGCCACTACCCGTTGTGCGTCCAGTGGCTGAAAACGGGGCCCACGATATACTTCGCCCCTGTCCAACTCCGGAGGGGCCATGAGCAACATTCACATCAAATACCCGTCATTGACTATCAAGGCTGGCAGGCGTGCGATGACGCGGATCAGGGAGCAGGGCCTATCTCCGATAGATGTCGGCATCATCCCTGGCGCGGCGGGTGGTCCTAAAGCACTGGGCATTCAGGGCCTGGATCTGGCGCTGTTCGGCGAATGGCTGCCCCGCGCTCAAAGGGAGCGCTCGTTGATTGGCGCTTCCATCGGTTCTTGGCGATTTGCGAGCGCATGCCTGCCGGACCCGGTAGCAGGTATCCAGCGACTTGGGCGCCTGTACAACGAGCAGAGTTTCGCCAAAGGCGTGACGATGGCACAGGTCACCCGCAGCTGCGTGACGATGCTCGATGCGCTTCTACAAGCGGATGATGCGCACGTCCTGGCGAATGCCCATTACCGACTCAACGTGATGATCGTCAAAAGTCATGGCTTGCTTGCCCGGGATCATCGGACAGGGCTGAGCCTGGGGCTGGGGGCCGTCATCGCTGATAACCTGCTCGGACGCGCACGCCTGTCGCGGCATTTCGAACGGCTGGTCATGCACGACCCCCGTCTCCTCCCCCCCCTTCTGCCACTGACAGACTTCCCATCCTGCTGCTTGCCACTGGACACATCGAACCTGCGCCAGGCATTGCTGGCGTCAGGCTCCATTCCGATGATCATGGAGGGCGTTGCCGGGATACCTGGTGTCGGCGCAGGGATGTTCCGCGACGGCGGCCTGCTCGACTACCATCTGGACCTTCCATACAGCGGAAGCGACATCGTGCTGTATCCGCACTTCACCGACAAAATCATTCCGGGATGGTTTGACAAGGCACTGCCCTGGCGCAGAGGCGACCAGACTCGGCTTCAAGACGTGGTGCTGCTGGCTCCCTCAAACGCGTACCTAGCTACGCTGCCCTACGGCAAGCTGCCTGATCGAAGCGACTTCAAACGGTTCGTGGGAAGGGATACGGATCGGCAACGCTACTGGCGTACTGCAATGGAAAGCAGTCAGCGGCTGGGGGATGAGTTTCTGGAGCTCGTCGACAACGGCCGTCTCGGTCAACGGCTGGAGCCCTTGGTTTAACGAGGTGGTCAGGTCTGCCTGTCGCTCGCCAAACCATTACTGATAAACTCGGAGCTTGCATTTATCGCGCAAGCGAGCGCCACTTCTTAAGGCTTATATCACCGTGGAAATTTTTAAAGAATTTACGTTCGAGTCAGCTCACCGACTCCCTCACGTGCCGGACGGACACAAGTGCGGGCGTCTGCACGGTCACTCGTTCCGTGTAGCGATCTATCTGCAGGGCGAACCGGATCCGCATACAGGCTGGATTCGCGATTTCTCTGAGATCAAAACCATCTTCAAACCTCTGTACGAGCGGCTGGACCATAACTATCTGAACGACATCCCAGGCCTCGAGAACCCTACCAGCGAAGTATTGGTGAAGTGGATCTGGAAAGAGTTGAAGCCGCTGCTGCCCGAGTTGTCCGCCATACGGATTCACGAGACATGCACCAGCGGTTGCGTGTATCGCGGTGACTGATCAGCGCTAAATTGAAGACCACCCTACCGGGTGGTTTTTTTTGCGAGAAACTTTGTTTTTTCGCGCACAAAAACAAAACCCCATCTGCTTACGCAAATGGGGTTTTGGAATTTAATCTTGACGATGACCTACTCTCACATGGGGAAACCCCACACTACCATCGGCGATGCATCGTTTCACTGCTGAGTTCGGGATGGGATCAGGTGGTTCCAACGCTCTATGGTCGTCAAGAAATTCGGGTACTGAGTCGTTCTCTCGAACGCTTCAGCAAATCGGGTATGTGATCAAGGTACAGCTTGTGTGTTCGCAAACTTTCGTCTTCATGCGTCTTCACACACCGCAA
>NZ_FOHW01000073.1 GCF_900111735.1 Pseudomonas graminis
TGCGCCAGAGTGAGCTGATCGCCAAAGGCGCTGTGGCAATCAATGCGGTGGATGGCCTGCACATCGAGGTTAAGCAGGTTAATCAGCAGACGGTGAGCCAGGCGATTGATGCGATGGTCAAGGCTGATCCTGAACTGGCTTGGCTGAAGGATGCTGAAAAGCGGGGGGATGTTGATTGGAAGCTGGTGAAGGAGGCGCATGACTCCTTTAAGTACAGTAATTCCGGGTTGGGTGCAGGCGCGCAACTGGTCCTCGCCATTGCATTGGCAGTCGCACTAGGCCCTGCGGGTCTTGGATTATCTAGCACTGAAGCCGCTTTTGTGGGAAGTCTGGCCAACACCGGCATAAATAGTGCGATCTCAAACAAAGGCAATATTGGTGCTGCGCTTGAAGATACGTTCAGCGGCAGTAGCCTTAAAAATGCTACGGTTGCCGCACTCACTGCTGACGTCGGTCAGACTTTCAACTTTGATCCAACGGTGCTAAACGCAAATACTGTAATTGCGGCGGGTGAAACAGCACTCGCAAATGCGTTTATCACCACAGTTCTCCAAGGCGGAAGTCTTGGGAAAAACTTTCTTGGTGCGCTGGCTGGAGAAGGCGTGACTATTGCGGGTGCAACGCTAGCCAACAGCATCAGTGGTTCATCATTTGCTGGCGGCAAAATAACAAAGGTTGGCCTTCATGCAATGTTGGGCGGATTACTGTCGATGGCTCAAGGCGGTGATTTTGCGACTGGAGCGCTTGCGGCTGGCGGTGATGAAGCGCTCGTTGAAGCGGTGGCCAGCGTGGTGGCGCCAAACACGTTGAACGGAACAGCTACAGCAGAACAACAAAAAGCTGAGAGCGCCAAATTGTTGGGTGTGTCTCAGCTGATCGGCGTTCTTGCAGCGGCTGCGACAGGTGGCAAGCTGAACGTTGGAGCAGCTGTTGCAGCCAATGCAACCGAATACAACTTTCTCGGGCCGGTTTCACAGGCGCGACGCGATGCAGACCGTGAAGCGATGAAAAACGGCAATGCTACTGCGGAGCAAAAGGCGGAATTTGTTAGCGCATGGCAGAGCGATCAACGAAGTGACTTTCTTCTCGACAAGCTACACACCGATCAGCCGCTAACTAATGCTGAGCGAGAGGAGCTCAATAACGACTTTAAATCTTATCTCGATGAAATGGCTGGTCAGGTAGGTATCCCAGCTGCCCAGAATGCCTTATCCGGCCTGCAACAGAATGGTGCGTACAAAATTTACGATTATCCATTTGCAGGCACCGCAGAACAGAAGGCAGCGTGGACGGCCGCCAATTCGCAGACGATTCAGGACTTCTTTCAGACTCAGGTTCGACCGCGCTCCGAGGACGAGCATCTCTATAACAGCATTGGCCACAGCGCTCAGATCGCCGCCGCCCAAGAGGACGACGCCAGGATTGGGCAACTCGCTTTCTTGCTCGAAGAAGAGATGGCGATTAAGATCTCGATCGCCGCAAAGGTTTTTGCTGACGGGGTTGGAGCAGCCGGCGCAGCGGAAGGTGCTTTAATTGGTGGTGCAAAAGGTATTTCTCCGGTTGTCACCGCAGAGGGAAAAATTGGAGATGCGGCATTTACTGATGTAAACCAAACAGCTCGTCCAGTAGCTCAGGCAAATCCAGATGAGCCAACTCTGATAGCTGATCGAGTAACGGCCAAAACTGAAGCAACAGGAAAATCTTTGCCGAATGGAAATATGGCTGACGCTCATGCAGAAATTGGCGTCATACAGCAGGCATATAATGCTGGCAAGACTCAAGGTGCTGATATGGCTATGAGCGTTGCAGGTAAAGATGTATGTGGATTTTGCAAAGGTGATATAGCGGCCGCTGCGGAAAAATCCGGATTGAGTTCTTTGACTATTCAAGCGATAGACGACGTAACTGGATTACCAAAAAAATATAATTGGGTGCCGGGAATGCGGTCGATTAAGGAGGTGCTATGAGTATGGTTTTTGGCGGCTATATTGTTGACGCTGATGGATATCGCCATCAGTTAGAAGCTATCATGGATCCCGAAGAATTGGATGTTCGAGGGGTATTGACTTCCATTGGTAAAGGCTCCGGCGTTATCAAGATGCGGTGCGAGTCTGAATCTGAAGGTCGCCCCTATGAATTGGCGCTTTATGTTGAAAGTGAAAGTTTTTTTCTGATGCTTAGCGAGTATGATAAAGATGGTGAGCATGTCGTCAGAGCTATGACTGATCTCAACTCAAAAAACGAACTCGTCAGCATTTTAGGGGAGATGTATCCTGCTAGAGCGGTCACACATGATGTGGAAATTGTTTGTTCTATTTTTATCGAGTTTGCTCGTTCAGGAAATGTGTCTGTGGATATCATGGCGTAAGTTTCACTAAATATCGTCTGACTAGTTGGTGCAAAAGGTGTAGAGGCGGCAGCTGGTGACTTGGCCGCTAATCCAGCAACCTCATTAAGACAAAGCAATGGGGTTGCGCTGAATCCAAATCTACCTGATCCTGTTGCTGGCCTCTATTACATCCCAAAAACACTTTCCTCATCCAATCCAAATATCGCAAATTCTCAAATCAACGGTTACGTGGGCGAATTGAAGTTGGCGAACGATATTGCAAACATTCCCAGTGAAACGGTGGTTAGATACGGTGATGCCATCGGTACGCACGGCGCGGATGTGATCTCAGTCAACTCAGCTACCGGCTGGGTTTCTCTGTGGGATAACAAATTTCGTAGCAGCGCTCAAAATGTGCATTCTTCTCCAACGTTTACGCCAGGTTCGAATGCGCTGAATGGTGCAGTCTCCGACGCGCAGACAGCAATCAGAAATTCTAATCTGCCGGATGCAGTAAAGCAGCAAGCCATTCAAAACTTAAGGGATGGTAATTTCAGTGCCAATACAGTTGGCTCTGGTGCTGCAAGAAATTCAACACCTGTAAGATTTTGCGGAAATAATCCATGTTGAGGATAACTTATGCTCTTTGATCCGATCAAAACACGGTTTAATGGTTTTAGTGACGCTATGCTTAAATGGCAATTGGAGGCACAGTATGATCCAGCGCGGCCAATGGGGAATGTTGCCAAGTCTGATTTGTCCGATGTGATTTCAGCTTGGCTTGTAGGCCTCCACGGCGAGATTGCCCCCGTAATCCGCCGCTCACTGCAATGGATAGATAAGGCAATAGAAGTCGATGAGGCGTTCGGGCCAGACATTAATGGTCACAGAACAACCTTGCACTGGGCCAAAGCTTTGGGTGAATGGATGGACACGGGCTGGAATTCTGAAGGTGAGTGGGGGCTGGCACGTGTGTATGAGGAAGCTCGTTGGCGTTACGAAAAACGCCCGTGGTCAACGCATGATATCGTCAAAACTGGCTTAGATGACTACATGGCTTTTGCATATCAGGCCGGGGAGCATGACGAAGGCTTTGAGTCAGGTGTTGAGATGTATCAGCGTTGGAATGGTAAAAAAGAGATTTTGTTATCCGGCGTTTTGAAGCCTCAAGACTTTGGTTATGCTTTGTGTCTTCATCGAACAACTCTTCAGGATTTTGATGAGGACGAACTTTTTAGGGCCGGCAGAAAAATGCTTCAAGCCAATTTACAAAAAACTTGGTTGGGTGGTGGGCAATATATTCGTGCAGCAACATGGCTTAAAATTGTTTACTGGCACAATGACGAAACCTTGACGCCGTTGCAGACTGTTTTGAAAGCTTACGAAGACATGCCCAAAGTGCCTCGTCCTGATTTTGTTTCAGTGGGATAGGTTTTGATATCTAATTTATTTAGCAGATTGATAATGGGGGGCGGCCCCTTTCTTCAATCGATAAAAGGGGACGGACCCCTTTTTACTCGCAAGGTCAAAAAATAGCTGATGTCCCCGTATTAAAGGGGCGGACCCCTTGATTTTTTCAGAGAACAATCTAATGGTTAGCCGGCTGCGAACAGCTCTAGCTGATGGGATATCAATAGAAGGCGCAGATGCAAGCTTCTATATTCGCGAGTTATCTGAGTCCACTATGATGAGTAGAGGGTTGGATTACAGTACTGCACACCAAGGGGCACAGGGTAATTATGAAGTTTCCCCATATAGCGTTTATCATCCGGACGTCATTAACGCTATCAATGCTGCTGAGCCCGGATCTTTCATTCCTAACTGGTTGTAATTTTGGGGGCAGCAATGATGATAAGTGGTCGTGTTGGGCGATTTGGACGATTCCGTCTTTGGTGTGATGAGCCTCATCCTCATGTTGTTGATTGTAAATGGCGAGGTCCTGATGGATCTGGTTTAGATTCTACAGGTGATAAAAATAAATCACCTGAATTGCGCAATATAGTACTTGAGGTTATGAATCCCAGAGGTGCGCGCTCTTTGTATGCGCTACTTGGTCTACATTACCAATCTTCAGGGGGGAGTCTTAAAATAAATGTCATTAGCGACTCTTCGACTTGTGCGATTTATAAAGGCTCACTTATTGATGGTTTTGAAGTGGCACATGTGGGTTTGCCAGTTGAGTACGCAAAGGCGTCGATCGCTGGTTTGAAGCAGGGGCTCGCCAAAGATGTTAATGCTAATCAAGGTCAGATAGATATTTGTTGTGCTGCATATGGAGATGTTTCTTCAAGTGAACAGTTTTTTGAGAGAGTAGGCTTTGCGCTGGCTCACCTGTTGCGGTTGTCATATCAGGATCTCACAGAAGATATGGTTAATTCTTTTTTTACGAATTAGCTCTATACCAGGCCTTCAGAATATATCCCACAGCGATAAAAGGGGACGGACCCCTTTTTATCCAGTGTTCAGTATCCGTTGCAAGGGCAAACTCTCGATTCTGATGAAAGTCTTGGAAATGGGCATGTTGTTGTCTACGGTCCTGAGGGGCGTGCACTATATGATGTGTCTAGCTCTCGGATTAAGGTGGTCGGATGGAACCAAGCTCCGTAGATAAAAGGTGACAGACCCCTTAATCCATTAACCTCGCAGGGTGTCGCATATGCGCAAGTTACTCATAAGCATCCGGGATTTGGTGTTTTAATACGTGTTTTCCCCGGATTTCATAATGAACAGCCAAAAGATTTTTCGGTTGTTGTTGATGGTGAACCACAATTTTCCGCATTTTTTGTTGTTCAAAGTGCGGTGAATCAAGGCCCTTCTATCCGCTGTGGCAAATGTTCCGGTTCCCGAAAGGTTACAAGTGTCTCCTACGTTTCGTTTCAGGAATGGCGGGCCGGGAGGCTCTATTTGGCTTTGGAATGGAAGCGAAGCACTTCGGCTGGAGAGAGAGATTAGCTCGGAAGAGCTGAACCATTCCACAAGAGGAATTATCAGTGCGCCATTGCTTGTTGAGCGTATTGAAAAGAATTACAGAGCCGAGACCCATGAGGTTTGGTGAGTTTTAGAAGTTTCAACTTGATCTGACATTTTCGACACCGGCCTTGCGCCGGTGTTTTTGGGATAAAAGAGGACAGACCCCTTAATCCGAAGACTTCCTCACTGGGAAGCCACTGCTTGTCGGACTCGGCGTAGGTTTGGCAGATTCGGGTTTGAGCTCACTCAATAGTGCCTCAAATCTAGTGAAGCACCCCGCGGAAAGCGTTTATGCGATGCAGGAGTTCCTTGCCACCACGTCTGGTCGACAGCTTCTTGGTACTGCCGCCGAGTCGTTAGATGTGCAGTTGAACCAAATTGCCGTTGCCTTGCAGGAGGGGGGGGGCGCTAACGCCGAGCAGTTGGGGACAAGCTTGGGACTCGCCGCCTCAATTTTTGTCAGTGCATTGGCGGGTGGGCAGACCAACGTAGCGCAGGCCGCTTCAGAATTGTCGAAGATGGGCATTGATCTGACGAGCAATGCTGTCAAGACAGCCGTAGCAGGGTATAAAGCAAAATCGCTGGAGACGAAGCTAGCCAAGCTTGAGGCGGTCGGGCGGGATTTGGATGTGCCTGATGCTCCGAATCCCGTTGAAACTCCGCCGAAGCCGAAGCCCACACCTCAAAACGACGGGTCTGATACCCTTGCGATCGGTGCAAAAGGGCCGTGCCAGGTTACCCCTGATGCAATAAGCCCCCCAAGCTCAGCTTAGTTGAAGACCTGTTTGAAGAATAAAAGGGGACGGACCCCTTTGATCTAAAGTTGCTAGCGATACCGGCCAACCTTTGAATCTCGTTGTGAGTCCTAGAACAAATACCGTTTCGGGCGAACTCATGCGGCAAGTGAGAAGTACCGGCGGTGATGTCTATAGATACAATCCAAGTACTGGGGAGTTGACGAAGTTTTGAATATGAAATCATATATGCAGATTGCAATCAGAACCAAAGCAGAGACAACTAATTGGCGGGTTGGTGAAGAGTTGATCGACTCACTAAATGTAGACGGGGGATTACTTGCTCCTGAGCAGGTTTCGCATAATGCAGATAAATTTGTAGACGCCTTTATGGGAAAAAATGAGAGTAAGGGAATCTGGGCATCAAAGGCATCCATCCGAATAAACGGTGCTCTATCAGATTTTTATCAGGATTTCGCTTGGCGACGAAAGAAAACACTCAAATGTTCTGGTAGTGTCGTGCATACAGCGCGCAACGCAAGGGGGCAACTCGTTCCTGGTTCAGTCAGCTTCCGCTCCGCCGTCAGTGCTAAGATTGACTGGTATTCGCTCCTCAAAGAATGGTGCAAATTATTTCCACCACAATTAGGCATGCTTCATCACTTTACTAACCCTGAGCTTGGCGCTCACGAAAAGTATGATAGTTTTCAACTGGGGTCATTCAACTCAGCACTGAAGCCAGATGTGCCGAATATGGGTTGGGCAATGTTTTTTGGAGAGGAGTTCGCCGCGGAGGTGGACTTTGATCGGATCGCCGCCTCAGGTTTTTTGATAGAAAGCTTAAGTCATGGGTATTTGGTAAGGGTTACAGAGAATATTCAAGATGTAGCAGAAGACTTTTTGTTGTTTTCAAGTCGTCGAGCTGAACTTAAGAAGTTGTTCCGCAAAGACTTGTTTTTAGTAAAAGATGAGATTGTAAAGTGAAGCGTCGGGATTGAAGTACAGACGATAAAAGGGTATGGGCTCATTTGTTCTTCAATCTCACAGGTGAGAGCTGTTGCGCGGAGTGCACTTAAGTAAGGCTAAATATTGATTTCGCTTAAAGCATTATGACGGATTAGATACTTTTGCCGGCCAGAACCTCGACAACGTCGGCACCCTCAAAGCCAGGCGCAACCTGTCGGCCACCGCCGGCAATGACCTGGTAAACAGCGGCCTGATTTCAGCCGGCAACCGCCTGGACCTGCTCGCGGGCAACGACGTCATCAACAAAGCGGGCGGCATCATCGCCGGTCGCGACGTCACCGTGACCGCCATCGGCGGCGATGTCACCAACGAGCGCAGCGT
>NZ_FOHW01000074.1 GCF_900111735.1 Pseudomonas graminis
CCGCTTCTATGCCAGCGACCTGACCGTCGACAGCGTGTTGGGTCAGGGCTGGGTCTTGCCCTGGGAGCAGAGCCTGCGCCGCAGCGGAAGCTTCGTTTACCTTACCGACAACCAGGGCCGCAGCGTGCCCTTTGTCGACATCGAGCCCGGCGAACGCATCTACAACACCTACGAGCAGATTCATCTGGTCCGTACCCTGGGTGGGCATTACCTGCTGCAAACGCTCGACAACGTGTTTTTCTACTTCGGCGAAGTGCCGGACGACAACACTTCGGTGCCGTTGCAGCGTCTGGAAAATGCGCTGGGTCATTACCTGCATTTCACCCGCACGGTCGAAGGCACGCTCACCGATATCAGTGCGCCGGGCGGCGTGCGGATCCACCTGCATTACGACAACCCGCTGGGTCGCCTGAGCGACGTCAAACGCATCGTCGACAACCTGGCCGTGGAAACCCTCGTCCAGTACCGCTACGACGACAACGGCCAACTCATCGAAGTGATCAATCGCAATGGCGATTGCATGCGTCGGTTCAGCTACACCGACGGCGTGATGGCCAGTCACAGCAACGCATTGGGTTTGAGCTGCAACTACCGCTGGGAAACCATCGACGGTCAGCCACGCGTGGTTGAGCATTGGACCAGTGACGGCGAACACTTTCATTTTCGTTATGACTTTCAAAATCGTATTTCCTGGGCAGTCGACGTCCTTGGGCGCGAACTGGAAGTGCGATACAACGAGGACAAACGGGTCATCGCCAGTCGGGACTTTGGCGGCGAACGTTACGGCATCGATCTGGATGAAGCGGGCAACACGACCGCCATCAGTCTGCCGGACGGGAATCGTCTGACGTTCAAGTACGATGATTTTTCGCGCCTGATCGAAGAGACCGACCCGCTCGGTCGAAGCATCACCTACAGCTATCACCTCAGTACCACCTTGATCACCGAAACCGCCTTCCCGGACGGCAGCGTCTGGAAAGCCCGTTACGACGATAAGGGCAATCTGATCGCTGAAATTGATCCGCTGGGCCAGAAGACCGAGTACCTCAATAGCGAAGATGGCCTGCCGCACACCATCATTGATGCTACCTACAAGTCGAAATACCTCTGGTGGAATGGCTTGGCGCAGGTTGAGCGGTTTCAGGACTGTTCAGGGAAAAGCACCTTTTATAGCTATGACGATCGGTCCCATCTGATCGCTGTCACTGATGCGCTGAATCAGACAACACGGCTTGAGCGCAAACCCGACGGCGAAGTGGTGCGCATCGAGCATCCGGATGGAACGTCCGAATCGTTTACCTACAATGCCTTGGGCCAGGTGCTGACGCACACCGATGGCAAGGGTCAGACCACACGCTTGCTCCGTACTGCGCGCGGTTTGCCAAGCAGCCGGCAGGACGCGAAGGGCCAGCGGATTCGCTATGAGTACGACAAAGCGATTCGCCTGACAGCACTGGTCAACGAAAACAATGCGGCTTATGAGTTTGCATACGATGCGTCGGATCGACTGATCGAAGAGAAACGCATCGACAACCTGACCCGCAGATTCAACTACAACCAGGGCGGGCATCTGACGCGACTGGATGAAATCGGCTACGGCGAAAGGGCAGAGCGGCCGCAGCGCAGCACCGAATTCGAGCGTGATGTGATTGGCCGCTTGCTGGCGAAGGTCAACCAGGATGCGCGGCAGGATTACGGGTATGACGAGAACGATCGGCTGCTGTCGATAGCGCGACTACCTACAGCGATTGGTAAAAAGCTCGGCATCGGCGAAGAAAAGCTGGAGTTTGACTACGACATACTGGGCCGCCTGATCAAAGAGACCACACCGCAAGGCGCGCTCTCTTACGAATACGATCCGCTAAGCAACCTGACCACGCTGACATTGCCCACGGGCCAGCACCTCAATCACCTGTACTACGGCAGCGGCCACCTGCACCAACTCAACCTCGATGGAATGCTCATCAGCGACATGGAGCGCGATGACCTGCATCGGGAGGTCTATCGGTCCCAGGGCAAGCTAACCAGTTGTTTTGGTTACGACGCGATGGGCCGCAAGAGCTGGCAGTTTGCATCAACCATTCCGGCTGAAAAGCTGTCGCAGATCCAGAACCCAGGGATCAACACCTCATTGTTGGTGGATCATGCGTACAACCCTATCCATCGGCGGTACGAGTACGATCCAGCAGGCGAACTGACCCGCACGCTGGACAAACTGCGCGGCGAGATCAAATACGAATATGAAGCGAACGGCCAACTGCACAGTCGTGACACCGGGCGCTTGGTTGATAGCGAAGAGTTTCGGTACGACGCTGCGGCCAACCGCCTGAACTTCAACACCAGCCAGTTCGATCAGGTCAAAGACAACCGCATAAAACAATGGCGCGATCAGGAATATACCTATGACGCCTGGGGCAACCTGATTGAGAAGCGGGTAGGGCTGAGCAAGCTGCAGACCTTCAGCTACGACTGCGAAAATCGCCTTGTTCGCGCGGAGACAATGGTAAACAGCCAGACGCATAGCGTTGGCACGTATCGGTACGACAGCTTGGGGCGCCGAGTTGGGAAGACGTCTGAGATTCAAGGACGAACCGAGCACAAGCAATTCCTCTGGCAAGGCCTGCGGATGCTGCGTGAGGAAACGCCTTCGCAGAGCAGCCTCTATATTTATGAGCCAGGCGGCTACGCGCCACTTGCCCGGATTGACCAAAACGAAGCTGAGGCAGAGCAGAAGCTTTACTACTTCCATACCGACCAGATTGGTACGCCTCTGGAGATGACGGATGTCGACGGCCAGATCGTGTGGCAGGCGACGTACAAGGCGTGGGGTGAGATAGAGTCGTTGGCGGTGAGCGAGGTTAAGCAGAATCTGCGGTTCCAGGGTCAGTACTCCGACGACGAAACAGGGCTGCACTACAACACGTTCAGGTATTACGATCCGGAGGTTGGGCGGTTTCTGACACAAGATCCAATCGGATTGCTCGGGGGCACGAACTTATACCAGTTTGGTCCTAATGCGCAGACTTGGTCTGACCCACTAGGCTTAACGTGTGGTTCGCTTGTCAACAAAGTCGTAGCCGACGCTAATAAGGTTGCCTCGCCCGGCGGAAGTATTACTGCGAAGCAAGCTGAGATATTGCGCGGGAATCTACCTGTTGTGCAGCGGCGCACTGTGTTTCAGAATCAGATGGCTCGAAAAGAGTTTGTGGGTAATCAAAACTACTTAATGAAACAGTGGGAGGCTAATACGGGAAGGTCCTGGCCTTCAGGGGCAACCCCCCACCATATCATTCCTCTCGAAAGCGGGGGGGCTAATAAGTGGTGGAACTTGATGCCTACTAACGGTACATTGCCAAATCACTCTCTGCCAGGGATTCCCGGACCTCACGCGGCTGGAGGAGTGCTCAGAACCACTATTCAGCAAAGCCGAAAAGCACTGCCCCCTGGAACCATCACTGATTTGAGACTCTAGTATGTTTAATGTTGACATAGAAATAGATCGAATTGCCAGTAGTGACTTTTTTAGCAAGATGGGAGAGCCAAGTAGTAACTCGGAAGGGCTTATATATGTCCCTAGTGTAGGAGCAGTGTTTGTGAATCCCTCCGATACCGATTTCATTGGTATGTATAATGAAGTCGAGTGGTTGCCGACTGCTCCGACGCAGGATGATCCTTTCTACAGGTTTCCCGAGCTTCCTAAGGAGCTTGTTGATATAAGGCTGAGAATGAATAAAGCTGTTATGGCGGCCACTAGAGGGTTGGATAAAACTTTGTTCAAATCGGGCCCACATGATTTCAGCACCGCAGCGCGGAATGGTATTTGCTATGCCTTTCGGCAATATGCAGCCGAGGAGTATTTCGCTACCGGAGATCATTGGAGAATTATCGTGAACATGTACTACGCTGGCCGCTGGCCGGTGGGTTATTATCAGAGTGGCCTGATACTTATATAGAGATTTATTTGACGGAGATCAAAAATGGTAGCGGAAGGGGCGCGCAAACGGGAAGTCGGAAGACGAAACCCTGTCGATTCTTGAGTCTTTGCAAACTGTGGGTAAGTAAAATGCTCTCCAGCAAGGTTGTTAATTTTGCAAGGATGAAGGTTGGTGGGTCGATTACGCAAGCCCCGACTATGAAGTCGAGCTAAAAAAATTGGGTGTGGATATTTCGTCCGATTTTGCAGAATTCTCCCTTCACGTGGAGGACGGTCCCACTTTTATGCAAAACGGAAGAGAAATCTACCAGGTTTGTTGGTTTTCTAAAAACTCCAAATTTTAACTTGCCGTAAAGCTAGCGCATGAAACCCTTAATGTTCCTAAGGAATATCTTCCTTTGGATAGTTTTGAAGGTGACAGCGGGGTTTTATAATATAATCACCGGCGAGGTTATAGATTTGTCGCTAGGTCAAGATCTGATTGACTTTGCGCAAGGAAAACTTAAGCCGCAGTGGTCGAATTTTAATCAATTCGTAGAAATTTACTTCGATCTGTCTTGACTTATTTGGATTGTTGAGTGGTTTGCGGATTTAGTGGTCGGGTGGATAGTAACCTTGATCACTGCTTTTATGCTTTAGATATCAGCTTTGGCAACTCCTTAAAGTACACTGAATAAAAAAATGCAAGGCTACACATCAACTGCATACGTTACACGGCTTGTCCTCCAGTCGATAAGAAGTTGGATATATGGTAGATGTTAATGATGTATGCGATTGGGTTGGAAGCGACACCTATGTAGAGCTTCTCGAATTCTTAAGAATAGGGCGGAAAGTCGCAGTCAATGACGAGCCGGTTGCTGAGATTTTGCTCGGTCACGATGTTAATAAAATGAATGCCGCAAGCGTTTCGATAGCGGACCTTAAAAAGGTGGCAGAGAATAAGCACCAGTTTCTTGATTTTTTCTCTGCCAAACTGAGGTTGATCAACGGCACTGAAAATGAGCAAGAGGGGAAGTGCGAAGAGGACGACGATGATGTGGTGCTGAAGCTGCATCCTTTTTACAAAAATTTCTTGAATATTTATCTTATTGAGTTGTGTCTGCTCGTATCTAAGCCGGAGTTACTAGATTCATATTTAAAAGCAATCCGCATACCCAGTAGTAAGAAGTATGCTAGTCAACTAAGGGTGGCTTATAAATCAATTTTGTGATGTTTAGTCCTGGTTTTATAAGTCGGTAGTCCCAGTTTGGTTGCTATAAAACGAATAGTGTTAAGACTTCTCGGCGGAATCAGGCGGAGCATGCGATTCAATCTCGCTGTGATAGGCAGTTTGCTGGACTCCTTCGTTCAGAACGCGGATGAGGGTCGCCGATTTTTTTAGTGCGGTAACGTGCTTCTGCTTCCAACCTTCCCGCCGGCCGAATCACTCTTGGCACCACAACGCACAGTCGCCGAAAGACATTGAACTGATTCCTAGAGCACAGCATAAAGCTGCTGGCCCGGTACAACAAAGCCTCCACCCAAATCAACAGGGTGGATTTAAAAAATTACAGAGTTCCGCATGCTAAGGTGAGTTTATGAAGCTTTACAGTATCAGAGAAGTGATAGAAAACATCGATCAGATGCCCGAGTCATGGTTTTATCTGCCGCCTACAGATTGGGAATTGGATACTAAAGGTGCATTCTCGTTAAATTCCTGGGATTTTCCGCCTGACTCTACTGATTATCTACCGCCGCAGGTAGCTAGCGAAGGCTGGATAGCATCCTTAGATAAAGCATTGATCGAAGATGTAATATCTAATTTGGATCAGCAAATGGCTGGCGCTAAAACCGATGATTATTTCAGGGCTTTCAAGTTCTATTATGAGAATGATGCTTTTTTAGTAATTTAGGTATGTAGGTTTATGTGTGCTGAGAGTCTTATTACCCTGACTGGATAGTATACGTGGGATGGGATTCGTTAGGCGCACATAGGCCTATTTAGTTGTTGCTGTGCTCATACCCATTGCAGTGGGGCCCTTGCGAGTGCGCTGCCTGCCTTGGGGAGTATTTCGGCAAGAAATTCAGCTCGCCGGCCGGGGAGATTCAGCTCCCCGGCTGCTCTACCGATGTGTACATCAACAACCGCAATGCCGCGCATGTCGAGCTCAGCCTCGGCCGGTGCGAAAAACACCCGGCGCCGGTGCAGGTCGCCGAGGGCTCATCCAGCGTCTTCATCAATAGCGTGGCTGCAGCGCGCAAGGATGACAGGCTGACCTGTGGTGCACGGATTTCAGGCGGCTCGAACGATGTGTTCATCGGGGGCGGCACGGTTCAATACCTCCATATCGACGACGAAATTCCGGGTTGGCTTCGCGTCGTTGTCGACGTGCTGATGATCGTCGCATCGATGGGTAAAGCGTTGGTATCAGTCGCCAAGCTGGGGCTGACGCAAGGGTTGAAGGTTGCAGGGCCGTGCGCGCTGCGCTTCGGCGCTACCGTTGCCGCCAGCTACCTCTCGGGCACCTACATCATTGGTCCGGTAGTCGGGAAAGTCTTGGGCGGTTTTATCGGCAATCCCGTCGATCTCACGACCGGCCGCAAACTGTTGCTGGATTCAGGCGAAACCGACTTCGTACTGCCCGGCCTGATGCCGATTGAATGGTCCCGCTTCTATGCCAGCGACCTGACCGTCGACAGCGTACTGGGCCAAGGCTGGGTCTTGCCGTGGGAACAGAGCCTGCGTCGCAGCGGCAGCTTTGTGTACCTCACCGACAATCAGGGCCGCAGCGTGCCCTTTGTCGACATTGAGCCCGGCGAACGCATCTACAACCCCTACGAGCAGATTCATCTGGTCCGCACCCTCGGTGGGCACTACCTGCTGCAAACTCTGGACAACGTGTTTTTCTACTTTGGCGAAGTGCCGGACGACAACACCTCGGTGCCGTTACAGCGTCTGGAAAATGCCCTCGGCCATTACATGCATTTCACCCGCACGGTCGAAGGAACGCTAACCGACATCAGCGCGCCCGGCGGCGTGCGGATCCACCTGCATTACGACAATCCGCTTGGACGCCTGAGCGACGTCAAACGCATCGTCGACAATCTGGCTGTGGAAACCCTCGTCCAGTACCGCTACGACGACAACGGCCAACTCATCGAAGTAATCAATCGCAATGGCGATTGCATGCGCCGGTTCAGCTACGCCGAAGGCGTGATGGTCAGCCACAGCAACGC
>NZ_FOHW01000075.1 GCF_900111735.1 Pseudomonas graminis
GCTCACTGAAAGGGGACTGATTTATTTACAACGCTTCACCGTAAATTAATCTGTCCCCGATCCACAAATTTTGCGTGCGCAATACCGGCCTCTTCTCGGCTGAAGCCGGTCCTACGACTGCACCGCATGTGGTCAATGTGAAAACAACGAATTCCCGACCTTGCCCGCCATCTTCTCCGGCTTGATCAGGAACCGCGCCAGCGCCGGCAACAGCCACAGAGCGCCGAACATGTTCCACAGCAGCATGAAGGTCAGCATCAGGCCCATGTCGGCCTGGAATTTGATGGCCGAGAAGATCCAGGTGCACACCCCGATCGCCAGGCACAGGCCGGTGAACAGCACCGCTTTGCCCGTGGATTTTAGCGTCTGGTAATACGCTTCCTGCAACGGCAGCCCCGCCCGCAGGAAACTCTCCAGCCGGCTGTAAATGTAAATCCCGTAATCGACCCCGATCCCCACCCCGAGTGCCACCACCGGCAGCGTCGCGACTTTCACACCGATGCCCATGAACGCCATCAGCGCGTTACCCAGCACCGACGTCAGCACCAGCGGCAGCACGATGCAGAGCGTCGCCGCCCATGAACGGAAGGTGATCATGCACATCACCGCCACGCACACGTACACCAGAATCAGAATGGTCAGCTCGGCCTGCTTGATGACTTCGTTGGTGGCCGCCTCGATCCCGGCGTTACCCGCTGCGAGCAGAAACTCCAGGCCATCCTTGTTGTTCTGCTGAGCAAACCCCTGCACCGCATGCACGGCCCGATCCAGGGTTTCGGCCTTGTGGTCGTTGAGGAAAATCAGCAACGGCGCCAGCGAACAGGTGTTGTTGTACAAACCGTCAGCGCGGGAAATGGAGCTGTTCAGCACGTCCTTGTTGCGCGACAGCGACTCCCATTTCAGGTTGCCCTCGTTCATCCCCTTGATGACCTGCTTGGACACGGTCACCAGCGAAATCGCCGATTGCACCCCTGGCGTGTTCTCCATCTTCCACGACAGCTCATTCATGGCCGACAGCGTCTGATACGCCGAACACCCCTCGGGCGGCGTCTTGACCATCACCACCAGCACGTCGGAGCTGGTGGAGTAGTTGTTGATGATGAAACTGTTGTCCTGGTTGTAACGCGAGTCCGGGCGCAGTTCCGGCGCGCCTTGATCAAGGTCGCCGATCTTCAGGTTATGGCCGTACAAGAGGCCGCCCACGAGGGCGACAAGAGCCAGCGTCACTGACACGCGGGCGACTTTCGGCGCGGCGAAGTTCGACAGCAGACGCCAGAAAGGATGCTCACGCACGGCATCCTCTTTACTGCGCACCACGGCTTTTTTGCTGATGCCGGCGTAGGAAATCGCCACCGGCAATAGGATCAGGTTGGTGAACACGATGACCGCCACGCCAATGGACGCGCCGATGGCCAGCTCACGGATAACGCCGATATCGATGATCAGCAAGGTGATGAAGCCGACGGCGTCCGCCAGAATCGCGATCATCCCCGGCAGGAACAACTGGCGGAACGTGCGACGTGCTGCGGTGAGCGCGCTGTCGGCGTCACTGGATTGCAGAGCGATGCCATTGATCTTCTGCACGCCGTGGGAAATACCGATGGCGAAAATCAGAAACGGCACGAGCATTGAATAGGGATCAAGCCCGAAACCCACCACATGCATCAGGCCCAGCTGCCAGATCACGGCGATCAACGTGGTGCTCAACACCGCGATGGTGCTGCGGGCGCAGCGGGTGAACCACATCAGCAGGACCAGGGTGATCAGGAAGGCGATGCCGAAGAACATCACCACCATGATCAGTCCGTCGATCAGGTCGCCGACCTTTTTGGCAAAACCGACGATGTGAATCTCGACGTTGGGGTTCTGCGCCTCGTACTTGTCGCGAATCTTCTCTTCAAGCTGGTGGGAGAACTGACGGTAATCCAGCGGCAGCAGTTTGCTCTGGTCGCTGGGGTCCGGGTAGAACTCCTGCAGCGGCACATCGACGATGCTCGACTTGAAGTTGTTGGACACCAGACGCCCGACCTGCCCGGACTTGAGGACGTTGTTGCGAAGTTTGTCGAGGCTTTCCTGCGAGCCATCGTAGCTCTGCGGAATCACCTCGCCGCCGGCGAAGCCCTCCTCCGTGACCTCGGTCCAGCGCACGCTGGGGCTCCACAACGACTTGAGCCCGGAGCGATCGACACCGGAAATGTAGAACACCTCGTCGTTGATCTGCCGCAGGGTCTCCATGTACTCCTTGGAGAAAATATCGCCCTGCTTGGCCTCCACCGAGATACGCACGGTGTTGCCCAGGTTCGCGAGGTCGTTGCGGTGCTGCATCATGTTCTGAACGAACGGATGGCCCAGAGGGATCATCTTTTCGAAGCTGGTGGACGGGCGCACCAGCGTCGCTTGCCAGAACAGAAAGATACTGACCAGCAGGCAGATGCCGATCACCGTCTTGCGGTTGTTGAAAATCAACTGCTCCAGACGCGTCGGCTTGTCGTGATGGTGTTGAAGGTTGCTCATGGAAACGTGTCCTCGCCTGCTTGTTCTTATTGTTGAGCGCTGTCAGCGCCCGTCGGCGAGGTGACGCGAACGCCGCCCTGTCCCACCAGAACCAGATTGCCTTTATCATCTTCAGCAACGCCGGACAACGAAAGCCGGTCGGGGCGATTGGCGACCGTGAAGCTTTGGCCATCGTCCGTACTGCGCATGACGCTGCCGCCGTTGCCCACCAGCACGATGGCGTTGTCCGGCATCAGCGAGGCGTTGGCGATGCTGAATTCCAGGGGGCCGCGCTCACCCTGCAGCGGGACGGGCTCCCAGGTGGCACCGAAATCGGTTGAACGAAACAGGTTGCCTCGCAAGCCGTAAACCAAAAGCGTGTTGGATTCAGCCGTGCCGAGCGCACCGAACAGCGAGCCCTGGTAAGGGCCTTCGAGTTTCTCCCAGGTCTGGCCATCGTCCGGGGAGCGGAACATGCTGCCCTGCTCGCCGACCACAAGAAGGCCCGCGTCCTTCACGTACGCAATGCCGTTGAGGTGGAACTGGTCTTCGTTGTCCAGACGGTCGCCGATGTCTTCCCAGTGCTGGCCGCCGTCGGTGGTTTCCAGCACAGCGCCATAGGCACCCACGGCAATCCCGGTGGTCAGATCCTTGAACCAGACATCCAGCAGCGGTGCTTCACGTTTGAGGTCTTCGAACTGCTTGGTCCAGGTGGCGCCGGCATCGCTGCTGGCAAGGATCTGCGCATCGTGCCCCACGGCCCAGCCGTGCTGGTCATCGACGAAATACACCGCCGTGAGCATCTGACGCGTCGGCACTTTGGCTTGGGTCCAGGTTTTGCCCTGGTCGTCGGAATAGAGAATGTGGCCGCGATCCCCCACCGCCACCATGCGCTTGCCGGCATGGGTCACGTCCAGCAGCAGGCTGCGGGAGGCTTTTGCGGATTCGAGGGCGTAGACGGCGGAATCGCCATCGTGAGCGGGGGCGTCAGCGGGCGTAGTGTCAGCGGCGAGGGCTGGGCCGCAGAAAATCGGCGAGATAAGCAGCGACAGAGCAGCGTGGAGAGGCAGGCTCTTGAAAAGCGTCCGGGCACTGAAATGGCCCCGAATGACCGCAAACCGAGTGCGCCGAATGACGGGCTCACGCATGGAGCTACCCCTTCCTTTATTTTTATTAGGTGCTTGAGGAGGCCATTTTGACAGCGCAGGCGCTCTAGCCTGCACACGAAGTGGCCTCACCGAAGCGACCCCATCCTAGTCAGCTTTGGAAACGTATGACAATCGACATGACGTTATCTTTTGTTAAGCAACGGGGCGCTGATTGGCGCGTTATCACTGGGAGTTATCGAGCGCATCCACGGCGTGTAGCGTAGCTGGGCCGTGGACTGTCAATTCAGTCGCAAACCGAGCCGGGCAGTTCGGCGCCAGCACGGTTCGCGGCACGACTCAGAAGGCGTACGTAAGCGCCAAAGTGGACATCGTCGTCCTGGCGGACTGGCTGCTGGCGTTGCCCTCCACACGGAAGCGATCACCGCTTTGGGTATCGTTTATCAAGGTGCTGCCCTTGGTCTCCGCGTACACCTGATGATCCACCCCGGCCTTCAGTGAAAACTGCGGATTGACCTGATACGTCAGCGCTACACCCAGGCTCTGCATACGCCCGTTGTTACCGTTTTCGCCTTCATAGTTCACGCCGGTCAAATGATGGCGATCATGATCTCGCGCCCGGACCCACTGGCTGTATTTGAACTTGCCCTCCAGCGTCCAGTTGCGGAAATGGTAGAGGCCCACCAGACCCAGGTAAGGCGTGTCGTAGGTCTGCTGATAGGAAATGCCCTTCTCGCCCGCCGGGAATTCTCCAGACTCATCGCGGAAGCCTTCGTCCGATGAATAGATGTATCGACCGCCTCTCGCGTGCCAGCCAAACTGGTTTCGCTGATAACCGAGCATCACGCCCAAGGCCAGATGATCACGCCTCAGCGCCCAGGCCGTCGCCGCGATATCCGCCTGCCAGGCTTTGGTGACTTGCGTGTCCGGGTGATCGGAGTAGTCACTCCAGTCCGCATGCTCACCGTCCAGCCAATCGTAATCCTTCATATGAGCGTCGCCCTTCGCCACCCGCGTCCAGCCGGTCAGATCAAGGGACAGCCAGTTCACCGGTTGGTAGCTCAAACCCAGGTGCAGCGTCGGCACCTGCTTCATGCGCCAGTTCAGTTGGCTGATCTTCTGTCCACTGTACGGGTCATACACCCTCTCCTGCGCCTGCCCGTTGAGTAAGCCGACACCCACGCTTGCCCTGACCGCCCCCAGTTGAAACTGCTCCTCGCGGGCCGTCTGCGCCTCGGCCAATGCTTCCGTGCCAAGCGCAGCCAAGCCCAGCCACAACAGCGTTTTCCTACCCTTCATCACCCACTCCGCACTCTTCTTATTGAGATTTTTGCCCAGCGCCGCACGCAGCTGAACAAGGAGCGAAAGGATGAAGCGCCGCGAAGGAAATCTCTGCCGGGCAGTTCTGAAGGAATTGCGTGAAAGCTAAACGTTGGTGCTGGGAAATTGCCTACAAAGGAGCTGGGGTGGCGGCAGTTTGGGTTCCTTTCGGACGTCACTCATCAGAACTTGCCGCTTACCCACACTATTAAAGATTCAGGTCCTTCACGATGGCTTCATCAACGATTTTCGAGATGCCATCCAGAGCAGTGCGCAAGAGCTCAGGCTCCGTGCGGTAACGTTTAGGCTCATAGCCAAACGTGTTGCCGCCATTGAATGCTGAGATGTATTCAGTTCGCTGCCAGATCAACTGGTCGCCACGCTTCATGCTCCCGGTGACAGTGATCGTTGGATAAACGACGCTGCTAAACCCCTGAGTCAACGCAAACCCCCAGTTGTTGACAGTCAGAAGAATCTCCGCATCCGCCGCGTCATGCTCGCCAACCACCTTGAACCGCCCGGTCTGGGACAACTGCTCTTCGAATCGTTGCTTCACCATGCTGCCAAGGTCGATGTTGGCGGTGTTGAGGTTGTAGATGATCGCGTCAACCGTCGACATCGACGCCAAGTCGCCGGCTTTATACCCCGCCGCAAAACCGGCTCCGCTCATCGCGGCCGTTGCCAGGTGCGAGGCGTTCGTCGCCGCCCCCACCGCCACGCCCGCCCCTGCGCCCAGCGCCGCGCCCCATGCCTGCTCTCGGCCCATGTAGGTGATGTCTTTGGTGGACCAGACGACTGGGAGGATTTTGACGGTGTGGATCTGGGAACGGTATTCAGGTTTGAATTTCTGATTGGTGCAGCCGGTGATGATGAGCGTGAAGAAAGCCAGGGTTGCTAGTTTGTGGAGCAGCCGCATTTGTTGACATCCTGTTGTTTAGTTGACATCTCATCTGAGATCGCGGCGGGGCTTGGTTTCGAGCTCGCTGCCCTAAGGGCCCTTATTGCCCACGTAACAAATCGGGCGGTCTTCTTGATCCTAAAGGCTGAGGGCTTGGTAATTTATCTACCTTGTCGCTACCCCGCTTAGAGAGTTCACGCGAGCTGATATCGACTCTGTTACTTCGCGTGCAGCAGCGACATGCCTGCCTGTTAGACCGGCACGTGCATTCTTTATACAGTTATAGAAAATGAATGTGTCTCACAGACTTATGACAAGCCTATCGCTGGGCGCAACTATTTTTCGCAGTGTCGTAAATATAAGGGGTGCATCCCCATTTATAGCAGTCGGTGGAAATCGCCGCAGCTCCATCGCCTGGATAACCGCTAGCACCGGGACGGGGAGATTAAGGGGTCCGTCCCCTTTTTTTTCACCATCAAATTTGAAACGTCCGCTTATCTGGGTAAAAAGGGGTCCGTCCCCTTTTATCCACGCTTTTATCCATTAAGCCTCTGGCAGTGGCTTTAATGGCGCGAACACATCCTGTGCGATGTTTAAACTACGACTGCCAAAATGTCAGGCAGACGCCATATTCATCTAGAAGATCGTCAGCAATTTCAAACTGAAACACCTTCTCTGGAAAGGCGTCGGATAATGCGCGTTTCCAATATCTGGTAATCTGCTCAGCAAATAAATGACAAAGACGATAATCTTCTTCCGACAGGCCCACTTTAAATATGGGTCGACCCGGTGCATCCTCCCACTTTGAAAAAAACTGATTTATTGAAAAAATATTCCTGTATCGTTCAACGTTTCTACGCGATGTACTTGG
>NZ_FOHW01000035.1 GCF_900111735.1 Pseudomonas graminis
CCGCGTTCAAATAGTGGGACCGGCTTCAGCCGGGAAGAGGCCGGTGTGGGCGCCATCAGATTTGCGGTGTGACGCAAGACGCCTTCCCGGCTAAAGCCGGTCCCACAAGTTTCCATATCCATTGCCGCTGGCCGGGCGCGTGGTGTCGGTCAGGGTTTGCAAAAGGATCAGCGCACGAACAGTCGCTGAACCAGCTTCTGAAGTGCCTTTCCATAGGGTGGGTAGATCAGCCGTGAGGCGTTGAAACGTTGCTTGATCAATACGCCTTTGGCGTGGCTGAACGTCAGAAAACCCTCGTGCCCGTGGTAATGACCCATGCCCGACGCGCCGATGCCGCCGAAAGGCAAGTCGTCCTGGGCAACATGCAGCAGGGTGTCATTCAGGCAGGCGCCGCCCGAATGTGTCTGCTCCAGCAC
The DNA here is from genome assembly GCF_900111735.1 of Pseudomonas graminis. Taxonomy (GTDB): domain Bacteria; phylum Pseudomonadota; class Gammaproteobacteria; order Pseudomonadales; family Pseudomonadaceae; genus Aquipseudomonas; species Aquipseudomonas graminis. The sequence continues at coordinate 417 of NZ_FOHW01000035.1, forward strand.
GCGGTTTTGTTCATTCCGGTCGTAGCCGAAGTAGTACAGCGCCAGTGGTCTGGGTCGTTGATTGATGTAGTCAAACGCTTGCTCGATCTTGTCGTAGGGCACGATTGGCAGCAGCGGTCCGAAGATCTCGTCCTGCATGATCAGCATATCGTCGCTCACGTCCAGAATCAGGCTGAAAGGCATCCTGCGGTCTTGCCCCTCGGCGAACAGATGTATCACCCGCGCACCCTTGGTTTGAGCGTCGGCGAGATATGAATTCAGGCGCCCGACATGCCGCTGATTGATGATCGCGGTGTAATCCGGGTTGTCGGCCAGCGTGGGGTAAAACCGTGTGACCGCTTCCTTGTAGGATTCGACGAATTCGTCAATGCGATCCCTGGGCACCAGCACGTAGTCGGGCGCCACGCAGGTTTGTCCGGCGTTGAGTGTTTTCCCGAAAGCGATGCGTTCCGCGGCGTCCTTGAGCGGCACGTCGCGGGACACGATGGCGGGGGATTTGCCGCCCAGCTCTAGCGTCACCGGGGTGAGGTTTTCCGCCGCCGCGCGCATGACGTGCCGCCCGACGCTGGTGGCGCCTGTGAACAATAGATGATCGAACGGCAATTTAGAGAACGCCACGCCAACCTCCGCCTCGCCCAGCACAACCCCGACGTGATCTTCCGCAAACACCCGCGTCAGCAGGCTTTTTAGCAACGCGCCGGTGGCGGGTGTGGACTCACTGAGCTTGAGCATCACGCGGTTACCGGCTGCCAATGCGCCCACAAGCGGCCCGATGGCCAGATACAGCGGGTAATTCCAAGGCACCACCACGCCAATCACCCCCAATGGCTGGTAAACGACTTTGGCGCTGGCGGGCTGGAACGCCATGCCGACGCTTCGGCGCGAAGGCCGCATCCATTTCTTCAGATGACGCTGGGCGTGGCGGATGTTGTGCAGGCACGGCATCAGCTCGGCGAGAAGGGTTTCATCGGCGCTGCGGTGGCTGAAGTCAGCGCTGATCGCGTCGATGATCGCCTGGCGCTCGGTGCTGAGCAGCGTGTGCAAGCGGTCGAGCCATTGCTTGCGCTCTTGCAAAGCCGGCATCGGGTTGGCGGCAAACGCGCGCCGTTGCTCGTCGAATACCTGCTCCAGATGGCTGCGCGGGGAAGGAGCGTCGTCTGCGCATGGCAAAAGATTAGATTCGACGGGCATCGCAGCGGTCCTTGTTAAAGTTATGCAGTGCTTTTAGAGTCATTGCTCTACGAAGTCAACGGCCCTTGCATTCGCTCGCAGGCGCACGCCAGACTGTCCGGGCAAATACGGCACTGCCGCCCCGCACCACCTGACACGGAGTCTCAATGCGCACGGACTATCTGGCGTTTTTCCTTTCCCTGTTTCTCTCCCGCCTCGCCGATCAGGTTCTCCTGTTCCTGGTGCCGCTGATTGTTTTCCAGACCACCAACAGCGCTTCCCTGGCGGGGCTGGCGTTCTTTGTCGAGACGTTGCCGCGCTTCCTTGCATTCCCCATTTGCGGCGCGCTTTGCGACCGATACTCGCCCATCCGGCTGCTGCACATCAGCCAGATCTACCGCGCCTTGATCTGCCTGGTCGCGATGGGGCTGTATGGGTTGTTTGGGGGCATCGGCTGGCTGATCGGGCTGTCGGCGATCTGTGGGGTCCTGACCACTCAGGGGATCATGGCCCGGGAAGTGGTGATGCCGCATATTTTTCCGGATTACCGCTACGGCAAGACGCTCTCCTACTCTCAGATTGCCGACCAGACCGGCTTGGTGCTCGGACCTTTGCTGGCGGCGCTGGCTCTGGAGATCTGCCCGTGGTGGAGCGTCGTCATCGGCGTGGCGCTGGTTTTCGTTGCGGCGGATCTGGCGATGCGCGTCTGGCAACGCAACAGCGATGTCACGCTGGAACGCTTTGATCAGCACGCCTACAGCTGGACGCAGCCGTTAAGAATCGCCTTCGGACACATCTTCCGATTGGCCGAACTGAAGAAAATCATCCTGCTGGCGGTCGGCGTCAACCTGATCGTCGGTGTCACGCTGGCCAGCTCGGCGGCGATGGTGATCGGCTCATTCAGCGAGAGCAAAGATTACTATGCCGGCCTCCAGGCGGTGGGCGCCTTGCTAACCATCGCGATTCTGTTTGTCCTGGCACGGGTCAGTCTGCCGCTGAAACTGCTCGGTGCGATGTCATACATCGCCTTGCTGCTGGGGGCATTCGTTACCGCTACGAGTGCGTCATCCGAGGTCTATCTTGTCGGCTTTCTGCTGATCGTCGGCTTCGACAAGATGTTCAACGTGTACATGCGCAGCATTCGTCAGCGGGTCATCCCGGCGCGCGACTTCGGCAAGACCGTTGGCGTCATCACGCTGCTGAACAACTTGTCGCAGCCGCTGGCCGGTCTGCTGGTCGGAGTGCTCACGGCGCCGATCGGGTTGCGCGGCGTGATTTTGATCAACACGCTGGCGGCAGCCGTGCTCGGCATTGGTGTCGCAGCTGTGGTTCGGCTCAGGCTGGCGACTGCCATGGAGCGATGAAGTCTGCAACGAGCCCGACGCTTGCGTTAAGATCCGGCACATCCCTGTTACGTTTCGACGTTCGAGTTGAACATGGCGCCGCGCATCAAAACCGTACGCATCAACACCCGTGAACGCATCGTGCACAGCAGTCTGGAGCTGTTCAATCAGCAGGGCGAGCGCAGCGTCAGTACCAATCACATCGCCGCGCACATGGAAATGTCGCCCGGCAATCTGTACTACCACTTCCCCAACAAGCAGGCGATCATCGCCGAGTTGTTCACCGAATACGAAACGCTGGTCGACAGCTTTCTCCACCCGCCCAAGGGCCGGCTGCCGGGGGTTGAAGACAAGCGCCATTATTTGATGGCGATTCTCGACGGCATGTGGCGCTACCGTTTTCTGCACCGCGATCTCGAACACTTGCTTGAAACCGATCCTGAGCTGGCGGTGCGTTACCGACGCTTTTCCCAACACTGCCTGATCAAGGCGATGTCCATTTACAGCGGCTTTGTCGACGCGCAGATTCTAAGCATGGACAAAGTCCAGATTGAATCTCTGACGCTCAATGCGTGGATCATCCTCACGTCATGGGTACGTTTTCTGTGCACCACGCGAGAAACCCCCGCCCACCTCAATGAAGACGCGATTCGTCGCGGGGTTTATCAGGTGCTGATGCTTGAGCTGGCCTATGTCACGGCCCAGGCGCGGGAAGCGGTGAATGCGCTGTGCGCGGAGTTTTATGTGCCATTGGCCAAGGCGCTGGAAGATGCCGGCTAAATCGGCCCGGCTGTCTCAATCGATTGTCATATCGCCATTTTTTACTGCCTGCAGGAGCCTGTCATGTCCATCGCACAATTGATCAGCCCGCAACAATTGTCAGAACGCCTGACACAGCCCGGGCTTGTGATACTGGATTGTCGTTCGTCGCTGGACGATTTGGACTATGGCCAGCGCAGCTACGCAGAGGGCCATATCGAAGGCGCTTCCTACGCTGACTTGCTCAATGATCTCAGTGGGGCCATCACCAAGGGTGTCACCGGCCGCCACCCGCTGCCGGATCCACAGACGCTGATTGAGCGCTTGCGGTTCTGGGGTGTGAACAATCAGAGCGATATCGTGCTGTATGACGATGGGCCCGGTGCTTATGCCGCCCGCGCCTGGTGGTTGCTGGCGTGGCTGGGCAAGCGCGACGGTGTGTATGTACTCGATGGCGGGCTCAAGGCCTGGCACGGGGCGGGTCTGCCGCTGAGTCTTGATCCGCCTCACCAACCCGAGGGTTCGTTCGACGGCGTACCGGATGACTCGATGGTGCTGACGGCCGAGCAGCTGCAGGCCCGCATCGGCGATCCCGCGATGACTCTGATCGACGCACGTGCCCCCGCGCGGTTCCGGGGTGAGGTCGAGCCCATCGACCCAATTGCGGGGCACATTCCCGGCGCGCAGTGCGCGGCATTCACCGACAACCTCGGCCCGGATGGCCGCTTTCTCCCGGCAGAGCAGCTGAAGCAGCGGTTTGCCGAGGCTTTGCAAGGCCGTCCTGCCCCTGAGCTCGTCGCCTATTGCGGTTCTGGTGTGACGGCCTGTCACAACCTGTTTGCGTTGGCCCTCGCCGGTTATCCGTTGGGGGCGCTGTACGCGGGCTCGTGGAGCGAGTGGATCAATGATCCGCAGCGGGGCGTTGCGACGGGGGACTAAGGTGGAGGCATGTGAGCCTTACATCAGGCCAATCGCCCGGCGCAGCAAAAACTAGTCGTTTGCCTGCGCGCCATGGACGTCCGTCAGCCACATCGGAATCCGCTGCTCGAGGTAATACGTCGGCTTTCTAATCGTGCCGCCGACAAAACCCACGTGGCCGCCTTTTTTCTGCAGGTCGAATTCGGTGCTGGACGACAGCTCCGAGGCTGCAGGCAGGCTGTGCTTGAACACGAACGGGTCGTCCAGGGATTGAATCAGCAGAGTTGGCGTGCGGATGGCGCCGAGGAAGTATCGACTGGACGCGCGCCGGTAATAATCATGGGCGTCCACGAATCCATTCAGCGGCGCTGTCACACGCCCGTCGAAATCCCAAAATGTGCGCATGTCTTTCAGCGAACCCAGCGCCGCCAGTTCTGCAAGGCCATCGCTGAGACCTTCATGCTGAAAGCGTCGCTGCTTGTCCTTGATGTAGCCGACCATCTCGCGCATGAAGTGCCGCTGGTAAACCCTGGAAAACCCCAGTCCGATTCGGTCGGCGCATTCGTCCAGACGAAACGGCACCGACACCGCCACAGCGCCTTGCAGGTGGCTGTCGAGCCCGGTTTCGCCGAGGTGCTTGAGCAAAATATTGCCGCCGAGGGAATACCCGACAGCGTAAAGGGGCGCCAGTGGTCGGGCCTTGCGCAGATGATCGATCACGGCGGCAAGGTCTTCACTGGCGCCTGAGTGATAGCTGCGGGGCAACAGGTTCGGCTCCCCTGAACAGCCTCGCCAGTTGAGGGCGACACTTGCCCAGCCGCGTTTTTCCATGGCGTGCTGCAGCCCGGCGACATAGGGGGAGTTGGACGATCCGGTCAGACCGTGCAACACGAGCACGACCGGCACGTTTGCGTCGTGCGGGCCATGCCAGTCCATGTCGAGGAAATCGCCGTCTTCCAGCCAGATGCGCTCGCGCCGGCGCTCGAGGTGAGTGGTCGGCCGCCACAGCGGCCCCCACAGCGTCTGCAAGTGCGGGTTACCCAGGCCGAACGCCGGGACGAACCCGGGAAGGTCAGCTTGCGACGGCACTGCGTTCCCATACCGCGTAGTGAACCTGACCGGCTTTCTTTTCACGGTGCAGGCGCCAGTTGGCGGGCATGCCCAGCGTCGACGGCGCGGTTTCGCTTTCGGTGTAGATCCACGCGCTGTCCGCCAGCCAGTTGCGCTCTTCCAGCAATGTGCAGGCAGGCATCAGCAAGTCCTGGTGGAACGGCGGGTCGAGGAACACCACGTCGAATTGTTCGGCCGGCTGGGTTTCCAGATGGCGGAGCGCGTCGCCGGTAGCGGTTCTGCCGACGGTGCAACGTAGCGTACCGAGGTGTTCGCGCAGGCTGGAAATCGCCATCGAGTTGGTGTCCAGCGCCAGACCCATGCTGGCGCCGCGGGAAAGGGCTTCAAGGTACAGCGCGCCACTGCCGGCGAACGGGTCAAGGACGCGCGCGCCCTCGATGTACGGCGCCAGCCAGTTGAACAGGGTTTCACGCACGCGGTCCGGCGTCGGCCGCAGACCGGGGGCGTCAGGGAAACTCAGACGCCGACTGCGCCATTCGCCGCCGATGATCCGCAGTTGGCCGAGGCCTGTGTGGATTTTGTGCCCTTTGTGGATACGCGGCGGCTTGGAAGTCGAGGTCATCAGTGCTCCGGAACGCCGAGCGGTTGCTCGGCGGGTTTGTCAGTAGGGGGTGGCAGCGGCTTCTGCGGGACGGTCGGACCTGCAGTCACGATCACCAGCTTGTCAGCGTCCAGATGTTTGTTCATCACGGTTTTGATCTGCTCGACCGTGACGCTCTGGGACTGCGTCATGAAATCTTCAAGGTAGGTCAGCGGCAGATTATAGAAGCCGACCGCGCCCAGTTGGCCAACGATGGCCGCATTGCTGGCAGTCGCCAGAGGAAAGCTGCCGGCCAGTTCGCGCTTGGCATCGTCGAGTTCTTTCTGGGTCGGGCCGTTGGCGAGGAAGTCACGGGTGATGTCCTTGACCAGTTTCAGGGTGTTTTCGCTCAGTTCGGCGCGGGTCTGCAGGCTGATCATGAACGGACCCTGTGCCTGCATCGGCGTGAAGCCGGAAGACACGCCGTAGGTCAGGCCGCGTTTTTCCCGGACTTCGGTCATCAGACGGCTGCCGAAGCCGCCGCCACCGAGGATCGAGTTGCCCAGTGACAGGGCCGCGTAGTCAGGATCGCCGCGGGTGATGCCCAGTTCAGCCAGCATCAGGTGCGTCTGCTTGGACGGAAACTCGATGTGGGTTTCACTCGGCTTGGGCTTGGTCGGTGCAACGGTTTGTGCCAGCGCCGGACCTTTAGGCAGCGCGGCGGACACTTGGGTTGCTACCGCTTCGGCCTCTGCCCGTGTCAGGTCGCCAACCAGCGCAATCACCGCGTTGCCAGCGGCGTAGGCTTTGGCATGAAAGGCCTTCAGCTGAGCCAAAGTGAGAGGCGCGATGCTTTTGGCCGTGCCCATGCTCGGGTGCGCGTAAGGATGATCGCCGTACAGCCGCGTGAACAGTTCATCGCCTGCGAGCTTGCCGGGGTTCTGCTTTTGATATTCGAAGCTCGCCAGCAACTGGTTTTTGATCCGCGCCAGCGAGTCCGCCGGGAATGTCGGTTTGCCCACCACTTCGGCAAACAGTTTCAACGCGGGCTCGCGTTTGTCGGCGGCACTCAGACTGCGCAGCGAAGCGATCGCCATGTCGCGGTAGGAGCCGTTAGCGAAATCAGCGCCCAGCCCTTCGAAACCTTCGGCGATAGCGCTGACGTTCTTGCCTTTGACGCCCTCGTTGAGCATCGCATTGGTGACCAGCGCGATGCCTGGGTTGGCGCCGTCCTGACTGCTGCCGGCCGCGAACAGCAGGCGCATGTCGAACATCGGCAGCTCATGGGCTTCGACAAACAGCACACGAGCGCCTTCAGCGGTATTCCACGACTGAATGTTCAGCGAGCGGCGAGCCGGCGCTTTACCGTCCAGTTCTTTCAGGGATTCCAGCGTACTGGCCGCCTTGTCGATGGCTTTCGGGGTTTCGGCGGCAGTCTCTGCCATCGCCGATCCAGCACCCAGCAGGCCAAACGTCACGGCGAGTGCGAATGAGCAGGCCCGCGTTCGCGCAAAGCGGGATTCGATGCGCTGGCTCATTGGGCTTTCTCCTCAGGCAAAACATGCGCAACGGCAAGGCGCTCGCGGGTGAAGTAGGTGCGTGCAGCTTTCTGAATGTCTTCCGGCGTCACGCTTTGCAGCGCTGCCAGTTCCTGATCGATGAGTTTCCAGGAAAGGCCCACCGTTTCGAGTTCGCCAATGGTACTGGCCTGACTGGTAATGGAATCGCGCTCATAGACCAATCCGGCGATCACCTGGGCCCGGACCCGTTCCAGCTCTTCCTTGGCAGGCGGCTTGGTTTTCAGTTCGTCCAGCAAGCGCCAGATGCCGGCTTCAGCGTCAGCGAGGGTTTTCTTCTTCTGCTGATTGGGCGTGGCGCTAATGGTGAACAGGCTGTCGCCGCGGGTGTAGGCGTCGTAGTCGGATGAAGCGCCGGTTACCAGCTCTTCGCCGCGCTCCAGGCGCGTCGGAATGCGCGCGCTGTAGCCGCCGTCAAGCAAGGCCGAAATCAGGCGCAGTGCGTTGACCGACTGTGGATCGGTGGCGGTGGCCAGACTCGGCACGTTGAAGCCGTACATCAGGCTCGGCATCTGTGTGGCGACATGCACAGTGATCTGGCGCAGACCAGGTTCGGCCAGCTCCAGCGGCTTTTTCGAGGGCGGTACGTCGCGGCGTGGCACCGGGCCGAAGAAGCGCTCAGCCAGGGCTTTCACTTCATCGGGCTTCACGTCACCCACCACCACCAGCGTGGCGTTGTTGGGCACGTACCAGGATTCATACCAGTGGCGCAGTTCCTCGACCTTCATGCGTTCAAGGTCCGCCATCCAGCCAATGGTCGGTGTGTGGTAGCCGCTGGCGGGGTAGGCGATGGCCTTGAAGCGCTCATAGGCCTTGGCGCTCGGCTTGTCGTCGGTGCGCAGCCGGCGCTCTTCCTTGATGACTTCTATTTCCCGCGCGAACTCTTCTGGAGGCAAGCGCAGGGTGGCCATGCGGTCGGCTTCCAGTTCGAAGGCAACGGCCAGTCGATCTCGTGCCAGCACTTGGTAATAAGCGGTGTAGTCGTCACTGGTGAACGCATTCTCTTCCGCGCCCAGGTCGCGCAGGATCAGCGACGCTTCGCCGGGACCCGCTTTCGAGCTGCCCTTGAACATCATGTGTTCCAGCGCATGGGACAGGCCCGTCTGGCCAGGCGTCTCGTAGCTGGAACCCACCTTGTACCAGACCTGCGAAACCACCACCGGTGCGCGGTGATCTTCACGCACGACCACCTTCAGGCCGTTGTCCAGCGTGAATTCGGTGGTGGGTTGTGGGTCGGCAGCCGATGCGGCGAAGGGCAAACAGATTGTGCTGAGCAGCAGGCCTGCGGCACAGCGGGCTAGAGCATTCATTCGTGATTTGAACCTTGGAGACGGCCTGCTTAGCGTCAGCGGGCGCGGGGGTGTTAGGATAGCGGCGAGTTTGCCTGACGACCATGACTAAGATGTCAGCGTCGTAAGCCTGCTTCGTAAGAAATGGCCGAGCAGTGCCCTCAACGGGACTGCGCTGCCCCTGTGGCAGGGCGAACGCTGAACAAGCGGACCTAAAAGCAGTCTGTTTCCCATACAGAATTTTTCAGAGGCGCCGCTCTGGCGCGTCGTTACCGTGAGATAGCCGTCCTCCATGTTTGGTTCCAACGACGACAAGAAGACCCCAGCCCCGGCTGGCGAGAAAAAAGGCCTGTTCGGATGGCTGCGCAAAAAGCCGCAGGAAGTCACTCCCGAGCCGCCGCAGAATGACCCCGCACCAGCGCCAGAGTCCGTGCCCGATCAGGCACCGGCTGTTGCTGAGCAGCACAACGCCCCGGTCATCCCGGCCCAGCGTCAGCCGCAACCCGCGCCGCAGCCGTTGCCACAGACCGCCACGACCGAAGCACTTTCGGCCCCTGTCGAAGATCCCTGGCTTCACCTGCCTGTCGCTGAAGAACCGGTCGCTTTCACCGATGAGCGTGAGCCGCACGTTACACCGTCCATCCCGGTTCACACCGAGTCCAACGTGGAGTCCGCAGCCACTCCATTGGCTGAAGTGCCCGCTCCACCGGCGGTCATCGACACGACCTCGTTCGAAGTGGCTCCGTCCATCGAGCCAACCCCCGTCGCGCTGCCTGATCCGGTTTCCGGCAATGATCTCCCTTCGCTGACCCCGCCGTTGACGACAGCGCCGGTGGTTCCAGCCGCACCTGCCGTGCCCGTTCTTGAAACCAGCGTGCCGCCTGTCCCGTTCGAAGGATCCGCCGCACCCAAGCAGCCTGGTTTTTTCGCGCGCCTGAAGCAGGGCCTGTCGAAAACCAGCGCCAGCCTGGGCGAAGGGATGGCCAGCCTGTTTCTCGGCAAGAAAGCCATCGACGACGACATGCTCGACGAGCTGGAAACCCGGCTGTTGACCGCAGACGTCGGCGTGGAAGCAACGTCGGCGATCGTGCGCAACTTGACGCAGAAAGTGGCGCGCAAGCAGCTCACTGACAGCGACGCGCTGTACAAGTCATTGCAAAACGAGCTGACCGAAATGCTCAAGCCGGTGGAAGCACCGCTGGTCATCACTGCACAGCACAAGCCATTCGTGATCCTGGTCGTCGGCGTCAACGGCGCGGGTAAAACCACCACCATCGGCAAGCTCGCCAAGAAGCTTCAGCTCGAAGGCAAGAAGGTCATGCTGGCGGCGGGCGACACCTTCCGTGCTGCAGCCGTTGAGCAACTGCAGGTCTGGGGCGAGCGCAACAAGATCCCGGTCATCGCGCAGCACACGGGTGCGGACTCGGCTTCGGTGATTTTTGATGCCGTTCAGGCCGCCAAAGCGCGCGGTATTGATGTGCTAATCGCGGACACGGCGGGCCGTCTGCACACCAAAGACAACCTGATGGAAGAGCTGAAGAAGGTTCGCCGCGTGATCGGCAAGCTCGACGCCGACGCGCCCCATGAAGTCTTGTTGGTGCTGGACGCTGGCACAGGTCAGAACGCTATCAATCAGGCCAAGCAGTTCCACCAGACCGTCCAGCTGACCGGCCTCGCGCTGACCAAGCTCGACGGGACGGCCAAGGGCGGCGTGATCTTCGCCCTGGCCAAGCAGTTCGGCCTGCCGATTCGCTACATTGGTGTCGGTGAAGGCATCGACGATCTGCGAACCTTCGAAGCCGAGCCGTTCGTCCAAGCCCTATTCGCCGAGCGGGAGCGCCCATGATTCGTTTCGAACAGGTCGGTAAACGCTATCCGAACGGACACGTCGGCTTGCATGAGCTGAGCTTTCGAGTACGTCGTGGTGAATTTCTGTTTGTGACCGGTCATTCCGGCGCGGGCAAGAGCACCTTGCTGCGGCTGCTGCTGGCGATGGAACGTCCGACCACCGGCAAGCTTTTGCTGGCGGGTCAGGATCTCGGCCAGATCAGCACCGCGCAGATTCCTTTTTTGCGTCGCCAGATCGGCGTCGTGTTCCAGAACCACCAGCTGCTGTTTGATCGTACGGTGTTCAACAACGTCGCGCTGCCGCTGCAGATCCTCGGCTTGTCCAAGACTGAAGTGGTCAAGCGCGTCGACTCGGCCCTTGAACGAGTGGCGTTGTCTGATAAAGCCGAGCTCTACCCGGGCGACTTGTCCACCGGTCAGCAACAGCGCGTCGGCATCGCCCGCGCCATCGTTCACCGCCCGGCCCTGCTGCTGGCGGACGAACCCACCGGTAACCTTGACCCGCGACTGGCGGCCGAGATCATGGGTGTGTTCGAAGACATCAACCGACTGGGCACCAGCGTGCTGATTGCGAGCCACGACTTGGCACTGATCGCGCGGATGCGCCACCGCATGCTGACGCTGCAGCGTGGTCGATTGATCGGCGACGGGGAGGCTGGCGTATGAGTGCCACCCGCAGTCCCAAGGTGTCCGAACGCGTAGCGCCCAAGGTGTCCGACCCGGCTCCGCAAAAGAAAAAGAAGCGCGATGACGATGACGGCCCGAGTTTCGGCGAGTTGTTCAACGCCTGGATCGAAGCCCACCGTTCAAGTCTGCTGGACAGCCTGCGCCGTCTGGGCAAGCAGCCCATTGGCAGCTTTTTTACCTGCCTGGTGATGGCGATTGCCCTCAGTTTGCCGATGGGCTTGTCGTTGTTGCTGAGTAACGTCGAGCGTCTGGGCGGTTCGTGGCAGCGCGCTGCCCAGATATCTCTCTATCTGCAGCTGGACGCGTCCCCGAGTGAGGGCGAAGGCCTTGTCCGTCAGATCAAGGAAATGGGCGGCGTCGCCGAGGCCGAGTACATCAGCCGCGATGAGGCGCTGAACGAATTCCAGAAGCAGTCCGGTCTGGGCGAGGCGCTGAAGGAACTGCCTGAAAACCCGCTGCCCGGCGTTGTGCTGGTGACGCCGCTGGAAGTTGACAAAGCGGCGCTGGAGGCATTACGTACGCGTCTGGCCGAGTTGCCCAAGGTGCAGCAGGCCCAGCTTGACCTGGTCTGGGTTGAGCGGCTGGCCGCTATTCTCAAGCTGGGCGACCGATTTGTCTTCGGCCTGACCGTATTGTTGGTCGCGGCGCTGCTTTTGGTCATCGGCAACACCATTCGTCTGCACATCGAGAACCGTCGTACGGAAATCGAGGTCATCAAGTTGGTAGGCGGTACGGACAGCTACGTGCGCCGGCCCTTCCTTTATATGGGTGCGTTGTACGGGCTGGGTGCGGGAGTTCTTTCCTGGGGTGTTCTGGCTTTCGGGCTAGACTGGTTGAACGAAGCGGTGGTCCGGCTGGCCGGACTCTACGGCAGCAATTTCGCCCTCGCCGGCGTGCCAGTCTCAGACGGATTGTCTCTCTTGCTTGGAGCGGTGCTGTTGGGGTATATCGGTGCGTGGATTGCGGTAGCGCGCCATTTAAGAGAGTTGGCACCTCGTTAGTGTTGAGTAGCAACGTCGTTAGTAAATTTTGTTTCACCTATTGACTTTTCAGCTCAGGGAACTTGTCTAGCGGTTCCCGGTCAATTTCGCAGTGCTGAACTGCACGAGTTATGTGTCGGAGGTTTTTTCGTATGACCACTTCTTTGCAACCTGCTTATGCCTTGGTTCCGGGTGCAAACCTGGAAGCCTATGTGCATACGGTAAACAGCATTCCACTGCTGACGCCTGAGCAGGAGCGTGAACTGGCCGAGAGTCTCTATTACGAGCAGGATCTAGGGGCGGCTCGGCAGATGGTGCTCGCCCACCTGCGATTTGTCGTGCATATCGCACGCAGTTATTCCGGTTACGGACTGGCTCAGGCTGACCTGATTCAGGAAGGTAACGTTGGCCTGATGAAGGCCGTCAAGCGCTTCAACCCAGAGATGGGCGTGCGCCTGGTGTCCTTCGCAGTGCACTGGATCAAGGCCGAGATTCACGAGTTCATTCTGCGCAACTGGCGCATCGTGAAGGTCGCGACCACCAAGGCTCAGCGCAAGTTGTTCTTCAACCTGCGCAGTCAGAAGAAGCGTCTGGCCTGGCTGAACAACGAAGAAGTGCATCGCGTAGCAGAAAGCCTGGGCGTCGAGCCCCGCGAAGTGCGTGAGATGGAAAGCCGTCTGACCGGCCATGACATGGCGTTCGACCCGGCTGCAGAAGCCGACGACGACAGCGCTTTCCAGTCGCCGGCCAACTACCTGGAAGACCATCGTTACGATCCGGCGCGTCAGCTGGAAGATTCCGACTGGACTGACAGCTCCACGGCCAACCTGCACGAAGCGCTGAACGTGCTCGACGACCGTAGCCGCGACATTCTGTATCAACGCTGGCTGGCGGAAGAAAAAGCGACGCTGCACGACCTGGCCGAGAAGTACAACGTCTCTGCCGAGCGTATTCGTCAGCTCGAGAAGAGCGCGATGAACAAGCTGAAGCTGTCGATCGCTGCCTGATCGCTACGCCGTAACGCAAAACGCCCCGAGATGATCGGGGCGTTTTTGTTTGTCGGTCCGACGCTAAATCTGGTTGCCCCCAACGACAATCCGGAGCCGGCTTGCTGGTGAACCTCATATGGCATTCGCTAGCTAAGTGTCTGAACGCGCGCGTTCGCCAGCAAGCCGGCTGCGGATTTGCGTGGATTGATCCATAGGCGTCGTGTCAGGTGTGACGGCCGGCGCCCCGAGAACGCCTTCGCGGGCAAGCGCGCTCCTACGCCCTGCGGGCAGAGGCAGACCGCGTTCCATGCCATGTTATCTCGGGACTTTAGACCTGCGAGATGGTTACCACGGGGATTACCGGCGTGGATGCAGATTGATGGACGACGCAAATCAACTGTAGGAGCGCGCTTGCCCGCGAATGCGGTGTGTCAGTCACCTCTTTACCCACTGACAGGGCGCGTTCGCCAGCAAGCCGGCTGCGGCTTGTGTGGATTGATCCATAGGCGTCGTGTCAGGCGTGAAGGCCGGCGCCCCCGAGAACGCCTTCGCGGGCAAGCGCGCTCCTACGCCCTGCGGGCAGAGGCAGACCGCGTTCCATGCCATGTTATCTCGGGACTTTAGACCTGCGAGATGGTTACCACGGGGATTACCGGCGTGGATGCAGATTGATGGACGACGCAAATCAACTGTAGGAGCGCGCTTGCCCGCGAACGCGGTGTGTCAGTCACTTCTTTACCCACTGACAGGGCGCATTCGCCAGCAAGCCGGCTCCTGCAGGGATCGTGGCTTACCACTTTCGACTGTGATTCAGCCCCATCAAATACTCATCCCCACCCAGCTGCCTCATCTGCTGGCGGATCCAGCCGGCGCGGCGTGAGACGTAGCTGCTGGGATGGCTGGCGCTCCATTCCCGCGGGTTGGGCAGGACGGCGGCCAGGTAGCTGGCCTGTTGCGTGGACAGCTGACTCGCATTCACGTGAAAGTGGTGCTGCGCAGCGGCCTGGGCGCCAAAGACGCCGTCGTCCCATTCCACGCTGTTCAGGTACACCTCGAGAATGCGCTGCTTGGACCAGAACACCTCGATCAGACCGGTAAACCACGCTTCCAGGCCCTTGCGAAAGTAACTGCGGCCCGACCACAGAAAGAGATTTTTGGATACCTGCTGGCTCAGCGTACTGGCCCCGCGCAGCGAACCACCGCGTTCGTTATGAACCAGTGCCGCCTGAATGGCGTCGATATCGAAACCCCAGTGCTCGGCGAACTTCTGGTCCTCGCCAGCGATGACGGCGATTTTCAGATCATCGGAAATGTTGTCCCACGACTCCCAGTCGCGCTGCAGATCAATGGGCTGACCGTCGAACCAGGATTCGATCTTGCGTTCGACCATCAACGCGGTAAACGGAGGAGGGACCCAACGAAAAATCAGTACCAGCACGACACTTGCCGCTGCGAACCAGAGCAGGCCTTTGGCGACACGACGGAGGAGTAATTGCAGCATAGAGATGGCTTGGCCGAACCGGTTGAGCGGGCCATTATACAGACCACGCGTCATCGAACCTGCCTGGAGTTGTACATGTTACGAACCTTTCTGATGTTGGCCTCCTTCTTCGGATTCACTGGCGTCGCCCTTGGTGCGTTCGCTGCCCACGGCCTAAGAAACCGTCTGACGCCCGAGTACCTGGCGGTCTTTCATACCGGAGTGCTCTACCAACTGATTCATGCGCTGGCGATTTTCGGCGTGGCGCTGTTGGCGATGCAGATCCAGGGCCGGCTCGTCACCTACGCAGGGATCTCTTTCACACTGGGCATCATCCTGTTTTCCGGCAGTCTCTACCTGATGACGCTGGCCGGCGCGACCAAGCTGGGCATCATCACCCCCTTCGGTGGCCTGTTTTTCCTGATCGGCTGGGCGATTCTTGGCTGGACGGCATGGCGCCTGGGCCTCGACACGCTCTGATCCCCACTGCGTGCGCTTATGTCGAGCGCGCAGCAACCCTCGGCCACGCCTGAGACGAATGGCGTGGCTTTGCCTTGGTCATACCGACCGATCGGGCTAGAATGCTCGCCCCCTAAAATGATGGCTGCCCCTCGCATGCGCATTCAGTTGAACGGTGAATCCTTTGAGCTGCCCGACGGCGAGACCGTTTCGGCATTGCTGACACGTCTGGATCTGACCGGGCGCCGAGTCGCCGTCGAGCTCAATCTGGACATCGTCCCGCGCAGCCAGCATGCCGCTACGACGCTGACCGAGGGCGATCAGGTCGAAGTGGTGCACGCCATCGGTGGCGGCTAGCCTTCGACGTGCCGCCGGCCTGATCCGCAATCACTGCAAGAACCTCAACCGTAAAGAGGATTTCAGATGAGCAACGTTCGCAGCGACAAGCCGTTTACCGTGGCAGGTCGTACTTTTCAGTCGCGCCTGCTGGTCGGCACTGGCAAGTACACGGACATGGAACAGACCCGACTGGCCATCGAAGCCTCGGGCGCCGAGATCGTTACCGTTGCCGTGCGCCGGACCAACCTGGGGCAGAACCCTGGCGAACCGAACCTGCTCGACGTGCTGCCGCCGGATCGCTACACCATCCTCCCGAACACCGCCGGTTGCTACGACGCCATCGAGGCCGTGCGCACCTGCCGTCTGGCCCGTGAGCTGCTCGATGGTCACAATCTGGTCAAGCTGGAAGTCCTCGCTGACCAGAAGACCCTGTTCCCTAATGTCATCGAAACCCTCAAAGCGGCGGAAACGCTGGTTCGGGACGGCTTCGACGTCATGGTCTACACCAGCGATGACCCGATCATTGCCCGCCAGCTCGCCGAGATCGGTTGCTGCGCGGTGATGCCCCTCGCGGGCCTGATCGGTACTGGCCTGGGGATCTGCAACCCGTACAACCTGCAGATCATCCTCGAAGAATCGAAAGTTCCGGTCCTGGTGGATGCTGGTGTCGGCACTGCGTCCGACGCCACCATCGCCATGGAACTGGGTTGCGAAGCGGTGCTGATGAACTCAGCGATTGCTCACGCCCAGCATCCGGTGTTGATGGCCGAAGCCATGAAACACGCCATTCTGGCTGGCCGCATGGCTTACCTGGCCGGTCGTATGCCCAAGAAACTCTATGCCAGCGCATCTTCGCCGCTGGATGGTCTGATCAAGTAAGAGCCCGTTGATGATTGATTCGCAAACGCCCGACCCACTTCCGGACGACGAAGTGATGAATGACGAAAATGCCAAAGCGCCAGGCGATGACAGTAATCACCGCCGCATCAAAAGCTTCGTGATGCGCGCCGGCCGCATGACCGAAGGTCAGCAACGCGGCCTGGATCAAGGCAAGGAGCTATTCGTGCTGCCGCTGGCAGACGCTCCCGTTGATTTCGATCAGGTCTTTGGCCGCTCCGCCCCGCGCACCCTCGAAATCGGTTTCGGCATGGGGCACTCGCTGCTGGAGATGGCTGCCGCCGCGCCAGAGCAGGACTTCATCGGCGTGGAAGTGCACCGTCCGGGCGTTGGCGCCTTGCTGAACGGCGTGCTGACCCAGAGTCTCACCAACCTGCGGGTTTACGATTGCGATGCGATCGAAGTACTTAACCGCTGTGTGGCTGACAATAGCCTGGACCGGCTGATGCTGTTTTTCCCTGATCCGTGGCACAAGTCGCGCCATCACAAGCGCCGTATCGTCCAGGCCGAATTTGCCGAGCTGGTGCGCACCAAGTTGAAGCCGGGCGGCGTGCTGCACATGGCGACTGACTGGGAACCGTATGCCGAATACATGCTGGAAGTGATGAATGTGGCCCCGGGTTACCGCAACCTGGCCGAAGACGGTAAATGCGTTCCGCGCCCTGCGGAACGTCCGATCACCAAGTTCGAACGCCGTGGCGAACGCCTCGGCCACGGGGTCTGGGATCTGAAGTTCGAGAAGCTGGCCTGATCACTTTTTGACCAGGAGCGGCCCGACAGTGGCCGCTTTTGAGTTTTTACCGCACATTTCAGCCCGCCAATTGCCTTGTATGACGAACCCTTCGATTTCTTCCTAAGAAGGCTACAAGGTCTTCGGAATCGTCCGACATCCATTTTCAGTTCTGATCTTCATAGTCCCCGCCGTTGCATATATCAATATTGATGACGAGGAATGAAGATGAACAAGTTTTGGCAAATGGCTGCGATCGCCACGCTGATTGCGACCACCAGCGGCTGTGTCAGCTACAACGTCAGCCAGCCAAGCGCTTCGCTGTCCGGCGACGTGAAGACTGATCTGAAGGCTGACGTCAAAGTCGGTGAAGCCATCAGCGGCGAGTCTTCCACCAATGTGCTGTTCGGCTGGTTGAACATCGGTGGTGATACTCAGTTTGCGGACGGCGTGACCTACGGTGGCGCGAGCGGTGGTGGCGGCATCGGCCTGCCTCTGCCGGATCCGATCTCCTCCACCAAGGCAGCCGCTGCGTTCAAGGCCGTCAAGTCGTCCGGTTCCGACCTGATCGTCGCGCCGCGTTACGAAGTCACCGTCAACGATTACTTCATCTTCAAGCAAGTGAACGTAAAAGTGACCGGTAACAAAGGCAGCATCCAGAGCATTCGCTAATGGGCTGATCACACTCGGCAACAGCTGAGAGTGATGTCTTGAGAGCGCCCTTCCCGCCATGGTGGGCAAGGGCGCTTTTGCATTTCCGGTCGGTTACTTCCGATCCGCCACGACCCCGATCAACACCAGCACCACCACCAACACCGGCGCCAGGCTGTAGTTGTTGAACTGACTCAGGCCGCGCACGACCCATGGCGTGGCATAAATCAGCGCAGCGCCACTGCCGACGGTGCAGAGCAGCGCCATGATCGGAATGCGCAGGGCGCCGGCAAAGCTGCCGAGGCGGCCTTCGATCCAGCCCTTGATGTCGGTCCCGAAAAGAATCAGCAGACAGCCCACCAATGCCAGAGCGATTTCCGACAAATTGCTGCGACTCCAGCGCGAGACGGTGGCCAGCAAGTCGAGTACGAATTCCATTCAGTGTCCTTAGTGTTGAGCCTTACAGAAGAAAGTGCTGCAGCAGGTCGTTGAGGAATAACTGGCCGCGAGGGGTCGCCACCAGCCGTAACGGATCGGTCTCCAGCAAGCCGCGTTGTTCCGCCTCAAGACGGGCGCTGGCGAGCGAATCGACGCTTAGACCGGTGCGGCGCTGAAATAATGCAGCGTCCACGCCTTTTGTCAGGCGCAGGGCGTTCATCAGGAATTCAAAGGGCATCTCGTCCAGCGGCAGCTGCTTTTCGCCAGCCTGGTAGGCCTTGGCCGGATTGAGGTAATCCTTGGGCAGCCGGGTCTTCCAGGTGCGGATGATGCGCCCGTCCGGGTGGCTGAGTTTGCCATGGGCCCCGGCGCCTATCCCGATGAAATCCCCGAAGCTCCAGTAATTCAGGTTATGCCGCGCTTCGCGTCCCTTCTGTGCATAGGCCGATACTTCATATTGGCCGTACCCGTTGTCCCGAAGCAGCGTCTGACCAGCCTCTTGAATGTCCCAGAGAATGTCGTCTTCCGGCAGTGTTGGCGGCTGATTCCAGAACACGGTGTTCGGCTCAAGGGTCAACTGATACCAGGACAGGTGAGTCGGTGCGAGGGCGATCGCCTGACGCAGATCGCCGAGGGCGTCTTCCTGGGACTGGTCCGGAAGGCCGTGCATGAGGTCCAGATTGAAATTATCAAAACCCGCCCGACGCGCCATGTCGGCAGCGCGCACGGCCTCATCGCCGTTATGGATACGTCCCAACGCCTTGAGCTTGGCTTCCTGAAAACTCTGGATGCCGATGGACAGCCGATTAATGCCCAAGCCCCGATAGGCGCTGAATTTCACCTGCTCGAAGGTGCCGGGATTGGCTTCCAGCGTGATCTCGATGTCGGGTGCGAAGCGAATGCGTTGCTCAACGCCCCGCAGCAGACGGCCCAGCGCGTCGGCGCTGAACAGGCTGGGCGTGCCGCCACCGAAAAAGATGGTGCTCAGCTCGCGGCCGTAGACGTGGGGCAGGTCCTGATCGAGATCGGCCAGCAGCGCGTCGACGTATTCCTGCTCCGGCAACACCGGGCTTGCCGTGTGTGAGTTGAAATCGCAGTACGGGCATTTGCGCACGCACCACGGGATATGGATGTACAGCGACAGCGGCGGCAGCTCGGCAAGGGGCGGCCGTGGCTGCTCAGAGGAGAAACCGGCCGCGCCGAGAATCAGCGGCCGGGTGGTGGAATCCTTAGTCATTGCTGATCAGGGCTCAGCCCCAGACGCTGACGCAGAATGGCCATGGCGCGGGCGCGGTGGCTGATCTGGTTTTTGTCAGCCGGGGTGAGTTCGGCACTGGAGCAGTTGCGCTCCGGCACCCAAAACAACGGGTCATAACCGAAGCCATGGTCGCCACTGGCGGCGGTGAGCATGCGGCCGTGCCACAGACCTTCACAGAGGATCGGCAGCGGGTCGTCGGCGTGGCGCACCAGGGCCAGAACGCAGACGAACTGGGCGCCACGTTGTTCGGCGGGGACGTCCTTGAGGGCGTCCAGCAATTTGGCGTTGTTCGCCGCATCGCCCTTGCCGTCGGCGTAACGCGCGGAGTAAATGCCCGGCGCACCGCCCAGGTAATCCACCGCCAGTCCCGAATCATCGGCCAGTGCCGGCAGACCGGAAATCCGCGCAGCGTTGCGCGCCTTGAGGATGGCGTTCTCGACGAACGACAGCCCGGTTTCTTCGGGTTCCACGGTGCTGAACTCGCCGATCGAGCGCAGCTGTACGCTGGCGCCGAGCATGGCCTGAAGTTCTTTGAGTTTGCCGGCGTTATGGCTGGCCAGTACGAGCTGGGTGAGGTTCATGATGAGTCCGTGAAAATCGGCTACGTGAAATCGGCTGCATAAAATCTGCTGATTGAAGCTGAGCCTGGGTGCGTCGCTGTTGCCCGCTTTTACTTCAGTGTTGGCGCTGGCCGACAGGGCTTTCAACGCCCTTTAGCGCAGGTCACACGGCAATCTGGTGGTCCTGCAAGCCTGGGCTGCTGACGCGATAGATGCCGATTTCACCCAACAGGTTAGGCCAAAGCTTGCTGGCCCAGCCGTGGCGATGCTGTTGATCGACCGCGAGCCGATCAATGACCTTCGCCGAACGACCGCGACACAGCTCTTCGAAGTCGCCAAAGGTGCAGAAGTGAATGTTCGGCGTGTTGTACCAGGTGTACGGCAGGAACTCGGAAACCGGCATCCGCCCCTTGCTCGCCAGATACCAGCGGCAACGCCAGTGCCCGAAGTTGGGAAAGGTGATGATGCACTGGCGGCCAACGCGCAGCATTTCGTCAAGGATGCGGTCCGGGTAGTGCACGGCCTGAAGCGCCTGGGTCATGACGACGACATCGAAACTGTTGCTGGCAAAGTTGCCCAGCCCCTTGTCCAGATCCTGTTCAATGACATTGACGCCCCGCGCCACGCAGCGGGCGATGTTATCGGCGTCGTTTTCCAGGCCATAGCCTGTGACTTGCTTGTGCTCCTGCAGCCAGGCCAGCAATTCGCCGTCGCCGCAACCGAGGTCGAGCACACGGCTGCCTGCCGGTATCCAGTCTTGGATGATTTCCAGGTCGGCTCTCATGGTGTCCTCAGAGTGCAATTCGGTTCATGTAGCTGGAGAAGGCCTGCAAGTAGCGCGGGATCGGGATCAGGAAGGCGTCGTGGCCCTGAGGCGCATCAATCTCCAGATAGCAGACGTCTTTTTTCGCCGCCATCAGCGCATCGACCAGTTCCCGCGAGCGGGCCGGGGAGAAGCGCCAGTCGGTGGTGAACGACATCACGCAGAACCTGGCGCTGGCATTGGCGAAGGTAGCGGCAAGGTCGTCGTTGAAGTTGGCGGCCGGATCGAAGTAGTCCAGCGCTTTGGTCATCAGCAGGTAGGTGTTGGCGTCGAAACGACCGGAAAACTCCTCGCCCTGATACCGCAGGTAGCTTTCGACCTGGAATTCCACGCTGTGGAAGTCGTAGTTGAGGTTTTCGTTTTTCAGGCCCCGGCCGAATTTCTCGCCCATCGAGTCGTCGGACAGGTACGTGATGTGCCCGACCATACGGGCCAGCATCAGGCCGCGCTTGGGAATCACGCCGTGTTCCTGAAACGAGCCGCCGTGGAATTCCGGGTCGGTCAGGATCGCCTGCCGCGCGACTTCGTTGAACGCGATGTTCTGCGCCGACAGCTTGGGCGCCGAAGCAATCGCCAGACAATGGCGCACGCGTTCGGGGTAGGTGATCGTCCATTGCAGCGCCTGCATGCCGCCAAGGCTGCCGCCGACGATGGCCGCCCACTGATCGACGCCCAGTCGGTCGGCAAGACGCGCCTGGCTGTGCACCCAGTCTTCGACCGTCAATACCGGGAAGTCGGCGCCAAAGGGTCTGCCGGTTTCGGGATTGAGGCTGCTGGGGCCGGTGGAGCCGTTGCAGCCACCGAGGTTGTTCAGGCTGACGACGAAGAATTTATCGGTATCGATAGGCTTGCCGGGGCCGATGCAGCTGTCCCACCAGCCCGGCTTGCGATCTTCGGCGCTGTGATAACCCGCTGCGTGATGATGACCCGACAGCGCGTGGCAAATCAGCACCGCGTTGGTCTTGGCGGCGTTGAGCTGACCGTAGGTTTCGTAGATGAGGTCGTAGGCAGGCAGGGAACGTCCGCAGGCCAAGGCCAGCGGCTCATTGAAATGCGCCGTTTGCGGCGTGACTAGACCGACAGAATCTTTGGGAAAGACCGTGGACATCGACCTGCTCTCGCTGAAATGAGGCGTAAGTCTAAAGATCGCGCGGGGGTGCGGCAACAAACTAAATGGCTGAATTCGCGGAGGGTGACGCGTTGGATTCTGCCCGCAGGGCGTAGGAGCGTGGCTTGTCCCGCGATGGGTTGCGCAGCAAGCCTGAAATCACAGAGCGCGGTGGTCCAGCCATACCGAACTCTCAGGTTTGCGACTGCTGCGCAGCCGATCGCGGGACAAGCCACGCTCCTACGCCTTCGGCAGACGCGATGTTCGTCAGAAGGGGAAAAAGGCGACGACAGGTGACGCCGTCGCCCTGACTGTCAGATCAACCGCCACAGCTCTTGCGGCATGCCGGCGTATGCAGCCAGTTCAGGCATGACATAGGACTGCAGCACCTGGATCGCCAGGAAGGCGAAGATCGGCGAGATGTCCAGACCGCCCAGGTTGGGGATGATGCGGCGGAATGGTGCCAGGATAGGCTCGCTGATCTGGTAGGCCAGCTCGGCGGCCGGATTGTGGCTGCCCGGAGCGATCCACGACACGATGACCATGATGATCATCGCAACCCAGAAGATTTTCAGCAGCAGCGAGGTCACGCCGATGATCGACCACATCAACAGGTGTGGGACATCGCCGATGGTGCCGTAGGTCATCATCAGTACGAAGGCCATCAGCAGCGCCTGAATGACGATCGCCAGCAGCAGTGAGGACGTGTCGAGCCCGAAGACGCTCGGCACGATGCGCCGGATAGGCTTCAGCAACGGCTGAGTGGCACGAACGGCGAACTGGCAAAGCGGGTTATAGAAGTTGGCTTTGACCAACTGCAGCACGAAGCGCAGCAGAACGATGGTCAGGTACAGGCTGATGAGCGTCTGGATGACGAAAATCGTGGCGCCGGTGAGTGCATTCATGAATTGCTCCTTATTTGCCCAGCTGTTCGGCGAGTTCGGCGGAGCGATGTGCAGCGGCGCTCAACGCCTCTTCCACAATTGCTTCAAAGCCATTGGCCTGGAACGATTTGATGGCGGCTTCGGTGGTGCCCGCAGGCGATGTCACACGGCGACGCAGTTCGGCCGCATCGACGTCGCTGCCGGTGGCCATCAGTGCAGCGCCCAGCGCGGTTTGCAGCGTGAGCTTGCTGGCGACGTCAGCGGGCAGGCCGAGCTTGACGCCTGCGGCGGTCATGGCTTCGATCAGCAGGAAGAAATACGCCGGGCCGCTGCCCGACACCGCTGTCACGGCATCGATGTGCGCTTCTTCATCGACCCACAATGCAATCCCGACCGCCGACAGCAACGTCTCGGCCTGCTCGCGCTGGGCCGCGGTGACATCCGCCGTGGCGTACAGGCCGCTGACACCTTGGCGCAACAGCGCCGGGGTATTCGGCATGCAGCGTACGAGGGGCTGCTCGCCCAGCCAGGCCCGCATGCTGGCACAGGTAATCCCGGCGGCGATGGACACGATCAGTTGATGAGGCTTGAGCGCCGGCTTCAGCGCTTCGCACACGGACTTCATCATTTGCGGCTTGACCGCCAGCAGCACCACATCGGCGCCTTCGATGGCCTCGGCGTTGTCGGCGACTACCTTGATGCCGTGTTCTTTTGCCACGCGCTCGCGGGTTTCTGCGCCAGGGTCGCTGGCACGAATCAGCTCAGCGTCGACGCCCTGGGCGCGCATGCCGCCAATCAGGCTGGCGGCCATGTTACCGGCGCCGATGAACGCGATACGGGTTTTGCTCATGAACGGTTTCCTGTGGGGCAAAGGTTAAGGCTGCCCATAATTGCGGGCGCCGAAGAGGGCAGTGCCAATCCGCACCCAGGTCGCGCCTTGTGCGATGGCAGCTTCGAGGTCGTGGCTCATGCCCATGGAAAGCGTGTCCAGCGGCAGGCCCAGTTGTGCCTGCAGGGTGCTGACGGCGGCGAACGAAGCGTTCTGTTCGTCGCGGTCGTCGGTGGGTTCGGGAATGGCCATCAGCCCGCGCAGTTTCAAGTTCGGCAGCGTGCTGATGGCCTGGGCCAGTGCGGGCAGGTCTTCAGGGCTGCATCCTGACTTGCTGGCCTCGCCGCTGACGTTGACCTGAATGCAGATGTTCAGGGGCGGCAGTTCTGGCGGACGCTGTTCGGACAGCCGTTGCGCGATTTTCAGACGGTCCACGGAATGCACCCAGGCAAAGTGCTCGGCGATGGCGCGAGTCTTGTTGGACTGGATGGGGCCGATGAAATGCCAGATCAAGGGCAGGTCGCTCAATTCGGCCTGCTTGCCGAGGGCTTCCTGAAGGTAGTTCTCGCCGAAATCGCGAAGACCTGCGTCGTAGGCATCCCGCAGATCGCTCGCCGGTTTGGTCTTGCTCACCGCCAACAGGCCGACAGAGGCCGGGTCGCGCTGCACCGCTTGCGCTGCGCTACGAATTCGCTCGGCGAGCGTTGAAATGTTCTCTGCTATCGTGGACATTGATTTGCGCCAGCAGGGCTAAAGTCTGCGGCATTCTATGTGATGAGGAGCTGTATGGATATTACCGAGCTGCTGGCCTTCAGTGCCAAGCAAGGCGCGTCGGACTTGCATCTCTCTGCCGGCCTGCCACCGATGATTCGCGTCGATGGCGATGTGCGGCGGATCAACCTGCCCGCATTGGACCAGAAAGAGGTTCAGGCGCTGATCTACGACATCATGAACGACAAGCAGCGCAAGGACTTCGAGGAAGATCTGGAGACAGACTTCTCCTTCGAAGTGCCGGGCGTGGCGCGCTTCCGGGTTAACGCCTTCAACCAGAATCGCGGCGCCGGCGCGGTGTTCCGGACCATTCCGTCGAAGGTCCTGAGCATGGAAGAACTGGGCATGGGCGAAGTGTTTCGCAAGATTACCGACGTACCGCGCGGCCTGGTTCTGGTGACCGGTCCGACCGGCTCGGGCAAGTCGACCACCCTCGCGGCCATGGTCGATTACCTGAACAGCAACAAGCACCACCACATCCTCACCATCGAAGACCCGATCGAATTCGTCCACGAGTCCAAGAAAAGCCTGATCAACCAGCGCGAAGTCCATCGCGACACCCACGGCTTCGCCGAAGCGCTGCGGTCGGCGCTGCGTGAAGACCCTGACGTGATTCTGGTGGGTGAGCTGCGCGACCTCGAAACCATTCGCCTGGCGCTGACGGCAGCCGAAACCGGCCACCTGGTGTTCGGCACGCTGCACACCACGTCCGCTGCCAAGAGCATCGACCGTATCGTCGACGTGTTCCCGGCGCAGGAGAAGTCGATGATCCGCTCGATGCTCTCCGAGTCGCTCCACGCCATCGTGTCCCAGGCGCTGCTGAAGAAGGTCGGCGGAGGTCGGGTTGCGGCCCACGAGATCATGATCGGCACGTCGGCGATTCGTAACCTGATCCGCGAGGACAAGGTGGCGCAGATGTATTCGTCGATTCAGACCGGGGGATCGCTGGGGATGCAGACGCTGGATATGTGCTTGAAGGATCTGATCAGCAAGGGGCTGATCACGCGCGAGAGTGCGCGGGAGAAGGCGAAGACGCCGGACAATTTTTGATCGGGAGGGCAAACGACGGTGGGGAGCGAATGACTCCGCTCCCCACTGTGTTGTTTGTCAGGCGGCGTGTGCGATCAACGCTGGGCGATGCGCACGGTGCCTTTCTGGCTCGGCGGCTGCTTTGGCAGCACACGCTTGGCGACGACGTAATGGCTGTCCCAGTAAGGCTTCTTCAGCGTATCGATCGTTACGGATTTGCCACGGCGTGGCGCGTGAACGAACCGGTCGTTGCCGAGGTAGATGGCAACGTGATTTACCTTGCGGCTCTTGATGTTGAAGAACAGCAAGTCGCCCGGCTTCAAATCCTTGCGGTCAACCTTCTGCCCGTGGCCTTCGGCCATGGCGTTGGAGGTGCGCGGCAAATCGACTTCGCTCACGTCGTTGAAGGCATATTTCACAAGCCCACTGCAGTCGAACCCTTTTGTTGGGCTGGTGCCGCCCCAACGATAAGGTGTACCGATGGCGTTAACCGCCCGGTTGACCACGGTGCTGCTTTGTTTGGTACCCATCTGCGCCGTGTTGGCCAGGGCGACAGTGTTTTGCGAAATCTTGCGAGTGCTGCGGGATGGCTTCCCTTTAACAGCTTTCACGCGTTTGCCAGAGGTCTCGAGTGGAGTAGCCGTTTGATCCAGTGCAGCCATGGCCGCTCGTTGAGCGGCGATGTTGCGTGAAACGGATTCCGGCGACTCGGACCTGGCGGTGAAACCGGTGAAGCTCGGTGGAAGCGTTTGCTCACGATTGGTGGCGTGGGCGGCCAGTGGCATAAATAGACAAATAGTCAGCCATGTCTTGAAAAATGGACGCATTAGGCAGGGCTCATGTTGGTCAGCGCGCAACTTTATAACAGCTTTTTGCGAAATTCTGAGGCCACTTGTCGAACAATTTACTGCCTTCAAAGTCAGTTTAGGCCGCAGAATTGTCATGTTGGTGTGCTGATCACCTTGCAGAACAAGGGTTTGCACGATTGGAGAGAGGTTCAAGCCATACGTCGGAAGGCGTCACGAAAGTCACAAAACTTACGCATATTTTTTTCTATTGCAGCAAGCGAGGTCAACAATGAACACCTATCAGCCCGACGTTCAACGTCCGGACACCCACAGCAAGGTCATGGGCTATCTGCTCTGGATTGTGGGATTTACCGGCGCTCACCGTTTTTATTACGGGAAGCCAGTGACCGGCACGATCTGGTTTTTCACACTGGGGCTGTTGGGCATCGGCTGGCTGATTGACCTGTTCCTGATCCCTGCGATGGATCGGGAAGCAGACCTGCGGTTCAACGCTGGCCCGACCGATTACAGCCTTGCCTGGATTCTGCTGACCTTCCTGGGCGTGTTCGGTGTGCACCGCATGTATCAGGGCAAATGGATCACCGGGATCATTTATCTGTTCACGGGAGGTCTGGCGCTGCTGGGCGTGCTGTACGACTTCTGGACGCTGAATGAGCAGATATCGGTGAAGAACGCCCGCCGGTAATTCACCGTGATCGCGTGATCTGGTAGCGCCCCGCACCCTGTGAATCCGTCTGCAGGGTGTCAGATTCGTCTTTGTGAGGCGTGAACCTTTTCGCGGGCAAGCGCGCTCCTACACGGGGCGTGCGTAGCCTGCGCAATCGGCGTCGAACGCAATACTCTTTGTAGGAGCGCGCTTGCCCGCGAATGCGTCGTGTCAGCCAACACTAATGGTCGGCCTCTGTCGCGTTCGCCAGCAAGCGGGCTCCTACAAGGTTACGGTTGGGAATCTCAACCGTTATAGCTCACCCGCCCATCCACAAACGTGTAATTCACGGAACTCGGCAGGCAATGGCCGAGGAACGGGCAGTTTTCGCCTTTCGACAGCCATTTCTCGCCGGCGACAGTGGACGCGGCAGGGTCGAACAGCACCACGTCCGCAGGCGAGCCTGCGATCAGCCTTCCCGCGGGCAGGCGCAGCGCTTCGGCGGGCCCGGAGCTTAGGCGTGACAGCAGCGTCGGCAGATCCAGCAGACCGTCCTCGACCAGCGTCATCGCCAGTGGCAACAACAACTCCACGCTGCTGATGCCCGGCTCGGTCGCGCCGAACGGGGCCAGTTTTGCGTCACGCTCATGGGGTTGGTGGTGACTGGAGATCGCTTGCACCACACCCGACTTCACCGCGTCACGCAATGCGTCGCGGTCGGCACGTGTGCGCAATGGCGGCTGCACGTGGTACAGGCTGGAGAAGCCCGTCAGCGCCTCGTCGGTCAGTATCAACTGATACAGCGCCACGTCCGCCGTCACCGGCAGGCCGCGTGCCTGGGCCTGGGCAATCAGGGCCACCCCGCGCGCACTGGTCAGCTGCGTGAAATGCGCGCGCAC
The DNA here is from genome assembly GCF_900111735.1 of Pseudomonas graminis. Lineage (GTDB taxonomy): Bacteria > Pseudomonadota > Gammaproteobacteria > Pseudomonadales > Pseudomonadaceae > Aquipseudomonas > Aquipseudomonas graminis. The sequence continues at coordinate 28,238 of NZ_FOHW01000035.1, forward strand.
ACCGCTTTGCTCGACCAGCAACAGGTCCCGCGCCAGTGCCACCGTCTCAGCCGTTTCCGGAATGCCCGGCAGACCAAGGAAAGCAGCCGTCGGGCCGTCGTGGGCCAGACCGCCTTCAGCGAGATCGTGGTCCTGAGAGTTGAAAATCACCGTCAGATCGAACGTCGCCGCGTATTCGAGGGCACGGCACAGCGTGCGATTGCTGCGGAAATTCACCATGCCGTTAGTGAACGCCACGCAACCCGCGTCGCGCAGGGCGATCAGCTCGGCCAGTTGCTCGCCTTCCAGACCCTTGCTCAAGGCGCCGATGGGAAAGACCTTGCTGTGGCCGGCTTCGCGGGCACGGTCGAGGATCAACTCGGCGACCGCGGAGGTGTCCAGCACCGGTTTTGTACGCGGCGGGCAGCACAGGCTGGTGACGCCGCCTGCTGCTGCGGCGCGGGTTTCGCTGGCGATGTTGCCCTTGCGGCTGTAACCCGGCTCGCGCAACGACACGTTGAGGTCAACCAGGCCGGGGGCGGCGATCAGGCCGGCGGCATCGATGGTTTCCGTAGGGCTGAAGCCGGCAGGTGCCGCGCCGAGGGCGAGAATCTTGCCCGCTGCAAGATGGATGTCGGTGACTTGATCCAGACCGCTGACAGGGTCGATGACGCGAGCGCCGAGGATGCTGAACTTCACTGGGCGATCTCCTGCTCGAACTGACGTTGGGCGGTTTGGCCACTCATGGCCATGGACAGAACGGCCATGCGCACCGCAATGCCGTATGTCACTTGGTTGAGAATCACCGAATGGGGGCCGTCGGCCACTGCCGATTCGATCTCCACGCCCCGGTTGATCGGGCCCGGGTGCATCACGATGGCGTCGGGCTTGGCGCCGGCCAGGCGTGCAGTCGTCAGGCCGAACAGTCGGTAGAACTCACCCTCGCTCGGGAGCAGGCCGCCCGACATGCGCTCGCGTTGCAGGCGCAGCATGATCACCACGTCGACGTCCTTCAGGCCTTCGGTCAGATCGGTGTACACCTTCACGCCATATTGCTCGACGCCCACCGGTAGCAGGGTTTTTGGCGCGACCACGCGGATGTCCGGGCAGCCCAGCGCCTTGAGCGCGATCATGTTCGAGCGCGCGACGCGGGAATGCAGGATATCGCCGACGATCGCCACCGAGAGGTTTTCGAAATTGCCCTTGTGGCGGCGGATGGTCAGCATGTCCAGCATGCCCTGGGTCGGGTGCGCATGACGGCCGTCGCCGCCGTTGATGATCGCGACCTGCGGGCTGACATGTTCGGCGATGAAGTGCGCTGCACCGGAGTCACCGTGACGCACGACGAACATGTCGGCGGCCATGGCCTCAAGGTTGCGCAGCGTATCGAACAGCGTCTCGCCCTTGCTGGTGGAGGAGGTCGATACGTTCAGCGTGATGACATCCGCCGACAACCTTTGCGCCGCCAGCTCGAACGTGGTGCGGGTGCGGGTCGAGTTTTCGAAGAACACGTTGCACACGGTCTTGCCGCGCAGCAACGGGACCTTCTTTACCGCCCGGGCGCCGACTTCGAGGAAGGAGTCTGCGGTGTCGAGGATTTCGGTGAGCAGCTCGCGGGGCAAACCGTCGAGGGAGAGGAAGTGCTGCAGCTGGCCCTGATGGTTCAGTTGCAGCGGGCGCTTGGCGTCGAGAGGCGTCATCGCAAAGGACTCTTAGAGGGCGGCGGAATCGGTTGAAAGGTCTTGCAGTTCAAGCGTCAGCGGCGTTGGCCCGGACAGCTTTACCCGCTCGTTTGGCGCGAGTGACAGGGTCGCGCCCGTCACGTTCGGCCGGATCGGCAGGTCGGCGGCTTTCAGATCCAGCAGCGACACCAGGGTCACGCTGGCCGGGCGGCCGTAATCGAACAGTTCGTTGAGCGCCGCCCGGATGGTGCGCCCGCTCATCAGCACGTCATCGATCAGCACCAGATGCTGGCCTTCGATTTCGAAGGGCAGCTCCGAAGGGCGCACTTGCGGGTGCAGGCCGTTCTGGCTGAAGTCGTCGCGATAAAAGGACACGTCCAGCGTGCCAAGCGGCGACTGAATGTTGAGGGCCTCAAGGAGGGCCTGCGCGACCCACACGCCACCGGTGCGAATGCCGATGAAACGAGGCTCCTGGATGCCGCGTTTGTTCAGGTGCGCGTTGAGATCAATCGCCATCTGGCTGATCAGTTCGGCGGGATTTGGCAGGCTCATGGTTGCTCCTTCAGGTGCCCCGGCGTGCGCTGCACGAACGTCCGGAGTAAATCGAATTCGGTTCAGCGTAGATGGATCAGGTTTCAAACAGCGCGGTGTTGGCTTCAAGCCAGCTTTGCAGCAGAAGCGCTGCGGCGATGGCGTCCACGGGATTGTCCCGGTAGCTGCCGTGCTGGCCGCGAGAGGCGCGCTCGCCTTTGGCCTCGAACGTGGTCAGGCGCTCGTCGTGGGTATAAACCGGCAAGTTGAAGCGGCCGTTGAGCTTGCGCGAAAACTTCTCGGCGCGTGCGCTCATTTCGCTCGGCGTGCCGTCCATGTTCAGCGGCAGGCCGACCACGATGGCATCCGGCTTCCACTCGGCGATCAGCGCCTGAACCTTGTCCCAGTCCGGCACGCCGTTCTGCGCTTTCAATGTGCAGAGTTCGCGTGCCTGTCCGGTGATCACTTGGCCGACCGCCACGCCGATCTGTTTGGTGCCGTAGTCGAATCCCAAGAGCAGGCGCAGTCCGGCCATCAGGCGTGGCCCGCCTGGCTGGTCAGCAAGCTCAGATTGACGCCCAGTTTGGCGGCGGCAGCGTTGAGACGGTCTTCGCTTTCTACTTCGAACAGGATTGCCGGGTCGAAGGCGCAGTTGAGCCACGCATTGGCGGCGAACTCGGCGTCAAGCTGGCCTGCGTCCCAACCGGCATAGCCGAGGGTGATCAGATTTTGATCAGGGCCGTAACCGTCTGCGATGGAGAAGAGGACATCCTGAGAAGTCGAGAGCGAAATGCCGCCCAAATCAACGGTTGCCTGGAACACCTGACCCGAAGGGTGCAGGACGAAACCGCGATCGGTTTGCACCGGCCCGCCAAGGTGAATGGCGATGTCCTTGCACCGCGCAGGGGGGGGCAATTCGGGGCGCAGCTGTTCGAGGACGTCTGCCAGCGACAGGCTTTGCGGTCGATTGATGATCAGACCCATGGCGCCATTGGCATTGTGCTCGACGATGTAGGTCAAGGTCTGAGCGAAGTTCTCATCGTGCATGTGGGGCATGGCGATCAGAAACTGGTGTTTGAGGTACGACGGAGAGACGTTTTTCATGAGCCCTAGTGTGGCGTTGCGGGGCTGTTGTGACAACTGGCAGAACCGACTCACGGGCGGATAAATCGCGACGCAGGTCAGGTTTCATATCGCGCGGTATTGGCTGATCAATTACTCGACAGCTTGTCCCCGCGTGCGAATTTCCAGGTGCGGATGATTTCAAGCCGGTCGATATCGGCCAGATCGCCACTGAATGGCGCAAACGGTGCGGCAAGCCGGACAATCTTCTGCGCCGCCTGATCCAGCAGCGGCTGGCCCGATGACTCGAGAATCAGCACTTCGTACAGGGAGCCGTCGCGATTGATCGACACCATCATCCGCAGGCTGCCGTAGATCTGCTTGCGGCGGGCTTCATCCGGGTAGTTCAGGTTGCCGATGCGCTCGATCTTCTTGCGCCAGTCCTCCTTGTACCAGGCGCCCTTGTCGCGCATGGTCGAGGCCGCACTCAAGCGGTGGATCTTCGGACGCTTGGCGTAGGCCTGCTGCTCATCCGCCAGCTCGGCTTCGAGGCTGGCGATTTCGCTGTTCAGCTGCGTGCTGTCGATGGTCGGTGCGGCTTTCTTCTGTTCTTCCGGCTTGACCTCGTCGCGCCTGGCGACTGTCTTTTGCGGGGACTGGGCTTTCGTGGCGACAGCTGTCTTCGGCGCTTCCTGCTTGACCACCGGTTTGGCGGCAGGCGGTGGCGTGACCTTGTTGATCTGATTGTCTTGATACGGGGCGATTTCGGTGGTCTTGGGCACCGCTTTCTTGTCGAGGGTGCCGCTGCCCTGCTGGTTTTCCTGGGCGAGGAAGTCAGCGTCCTTGGGCTTGGTGTCGCTTCTGAAGGGGGCGAGGGTGATCTCCAGAGTCTGGCTGATCTTTTCCGGTTTGACGTAAGTGAAACCGACGCCAAGGATGACCGCCAGATGCACCAGTGCAGCGATCATCAGGGTAAACCCGAGGCGATCGGCAGGGCGCACGGCGGTGCGGGTCAGGGACAGGGGGAGATCATCGTCGACCGCAGCGTTCATCTACGCTCCGGCAGCACATGTGCCAGCATTACTACTCACCTAGCGCAAAAATTAAGGCCGCGCATGATAACGCAATGTCAGGGCTTGCCTGGGGTTTGATACAGCTGGGCCGATTAGTGGGAGGTGCGGTTCCCTGTAGGAGCGCGCTTGCCCGCGATTGCGGTATGTCAGGTTCAGTCTTTTCGCTGACACACCGCGTTCGCGGGCAAGCGCGCTCCTAAACGGTGGGGGCCTCGTGAGGGTTATCTCAAGGCTTGGTCAAGCCCGCGCCTGCAGCTTCTTCTCGATCACATCCATCAACATCCCGCCAATGTCCGTCCCGAACGCGTTGTCGATTTCGCGGATGCAAGTCGGGCTGGTGACGTTGATCTCGGTCAAGTGCTCGCCAATCACGTCCAGGCCTACGAACAGCAGGCCTTTTTCCCGCAGCGTCGGGCCGATTTCGGCGGCGATCCAGCGGTCGCGGTCACTCAGGGGACGGGCTTCGCCACGACCGCCAGCGGCCAGATTGCCTCGGGTTTCGCCAGCGGCCGGGATCCTGGCCAGGCAATACGGAACCGGTTCGCCGTCAACCATCAGAATGCGCTTGTCGCCGTCCTTGATCGCCGGCAGATATGCCTGCGCCATGATCTGCTCATGGCCGTGCTTGGTCAGGGTTTCCAGAATCACCGACAGGTTCGGGTCGCCAACGCGGTGGCGGAAGATCGACGCGCCGCCCATGCCGTCCAGTGGTTTGAGAATGACATCGCCGTGTTTGGCGGCGAACTCACGAATGATGTCCGCGCGGCGGCTGACCAGCGTCGGCGGCGTGCACTGCGGGAACAGCGTGGCGAACAGCTTCTCGTTGCAGTCACGCAGGCTTTGCGGCTTGTTGACCACCAGCACGCCGGCGCGCTCGGCTTGTTCGAGCAGATAGGTGGAGTAGACGAACTCCATGTCGAACGGCGGATCCTTGCGCATCAGGATCACGTCCAGGTCGTCCAGACCGTTGTCGACCTCGGCTTCCAGCTCGAACCAGTGAGCCGGGTCGGCGAAGACTTTCAGCGGTTTCATGCGGGCGCGGGCCTGGCCGGCGTCCTGGTACAGGTCGTGCTGCTCCATATAGAACAACGACCAGCCGCGGGCTTGCGCTGCCAGGAGCATGGCCAGCGAGCTGTCCTTTTTATAGGAGATGCGCTCGATGGGGTCCATGACGATTCCCAGGCGAATGCTCATGGGTAATATCCTCTGATCGGTAATGGCCACGACAGGCCGAAAATAGGCGTCAGGGTGGCGCCGCGCCGGCTTTGGGTCAAGGGGCAAGGCTTTATGGATTGACCGTGGAGAGTGTGCTAAAAAGGCTCGGCATCCGGTGTCGCGCCAGCCGTGCTTTGGCACTGACTGGGTACTTGCCGATGCTTCCGACCCGAAACCAGATGCCCGGCAGAAGGCAACCCATCTGATTCGCCGCGGCGATGGTAGAGCAGATATGGAACAGCATTCAGCCCCATTGAAAGTGATGGTCATCGACGACTCCCGAACGATTCGTCGCACCGCCGAGACGCTGCTGAAAAACGTCGGCTGTGAAGTGATCACCGCCATCGACGGCTTCGACGCACTGGCCAAGATTGCCGACAATCATCCCAGAATCATTTTCGTCGACATCATGATGCCCAGGCTCGACGGGTATCAGACGTGCGCGTTGATCAAGAACAACCGGGCGTTCAAATCCACGCCGGTGATCATGTTGTCCTCAAGGGACGGGCTTTTCGACAAGGCCAAGGGGCGAATCGTCGGTTCCGATCAGTTTTTGACCAAACCGTTCAGCAAGGAAGAACTGCTCAGTGCGATCAAGGCCCACGTGCCCGGGTTCGTTGCAGTCGAACAACAACTATCTTGATGCCGACCCCCTCGTGCGGGACGGCTGTTTCTATGGGGAAGCACCATGGCTCGAATTCTGATCGTCGATGACTCGCCGACCGAAATGTACAAGCTGACCGGCATGCTGGAGAAGCACGGCCATCAGGTCCTCAAGGCCGAGAACGGTGCTGATGGCGTGGCCCTGGCCCGTCAGGAAAAGCCCGATGCCGTGTTGATGGACATCGTCATGCCGGGCCTCAACGGTTTTCAGGCGACCCGTCAGCTGACCAAAGACGCTGACACCAGCATGATCCCCGTGATCATGATCACCACCAAAGATCAGGAAACCGACAAGGTCTGGGGCAAACGCCAGGGCGCGCGGGATTACCTGACCAAGCCGGTGGACGAAGAAACCCTCATGAAAACCCTGAACGCGGTGCTCGCGGGCTGACCCCCGGCTGACGCTCATGGCTCAGTCACGAACCGCCTTCCAGCTGCTGCTCGATATCGACCAGCGCTGCCGTTCACTCGCTGCGGGCCTGCCGCTGCAGGAAACCCGACAGCAGGGTTGGGGCGGCATTGGCTTTCGCATGGGCGAGCGCCATTACGTGGCGCCCATGGGCGAGATCGACGAAATCCTCCACGAGCCGCGCTGCGCGGTGTTGCCGGGCGCCAAGGCATGGGTCCGGGGCATCGCCAACCTGCGCGGCCGCTTGTTGCCGATCATCGACCTGTGCGCCTTCTTCGGCCACGAGCTCTCGCCCTTGCGCAAACAGCGTCGCGTGCTGGTGATCGATTTTCAGGGGGTCTTTGTCGGCTTGCTCATCGACGAGGTGCTGGGTATGCAGCATTTCAGCGAACGCAGTCTGATGCCGGAACCGGGGCACGACAGCGAACCCCGCGTCGCGCCCTACATACAGGGGCGTTTCGTGCGCGAGCAGGCCTGGCAGGTGTTCAGCCCGAGAGCACTGGTCCAGTCGCCGGATTTCATGGACGTGGCGCTCTGATGCCCGCCCCTGTAGGAGCCGGCTTGCTGGCGAATGCGGTGGGTTCATTGCAGAGGCGTTGGCTGACACCTCGGGGTCGCCAGCAAGCCGCCTCCTACAGTGGATGGTGCGTATTCCAGCCACTACGCTCTTGGCGGCCCTTCCTAAATCGAACATCAGGCGGAGCCCTGAGCAATGAGTAATACCGGCAAGTCACTGGAAGGCGCGCGCAGTCGATCGCAGATCGTCGTGCTGTTTATCTGCCTCATCGTTTTCATCATGCTGCTGTTCGTCAACTTCGCGTACCTCAGCACGCAGTCCAACTACGACAAACAATACATCGGCCACGCCGGCGAACTGCGCGTGCTGTCCCAGCGCATTGCCAAGAACGCCACGGAAGCGGCGGCGGGCAAGGCGGCGGCCTTCAAGTTGCTGGCCGACGCGCGCAACGACTTCGACACGCGCTGGCAGTATTTGAAGAAAGGTGACAAGAACACCGGCCTGCCTGCTGCGCCCGCCGCAGTGAGCGATGAGCTGAAAGCCGTGCAGAACGACTGGGAAAACCTGCGCAAAAGCACCGATGTGATTCTTGCCCGTGAGCAGACCGTGCTCTCGCTGCATCAGGTGGCGGCAACCCTCGCCGAGACCATTCCGCAATTGCAGATCGAATCGGAGAAGGTCGTCGACATTCTCCTGCAAACCCGCGCGCCTGCCAGCCAGGTCGCCCTCGCCCAGCGGCAGTCGTTGTTGGCCGAGCGAATACTGGGCGCAGTTAACACGGTGTTATCGGGCGACGAAACGGCGGTCCAGGCAGCGGACGCTTTCGGTCGCGATGCCAGCCAGTTCGGGCGGGTGCTCAACGGCATGCTCGAAGGTAATGCCACGCTGAAGATCGCTCAGGTCGAAGACCGCGATGCGCGCGCGCGGCTGGCCGAGATCGCCGAGCTGTTCCAGTTCGTCTCCGGCTCGGTCGACGAAATCCTCGAAACCTCGCCGGAACTGCTGGAGGTCCGTGAAGCGTCGGGCAGCATCTTCAACCTTTCGCAGACGCTCCTCGACGAAGCCTCGGTGCTGGCCAACAGTTTCGAGCACATGGCCGGTGGTCGCGCGGCGTACAGCTATGGCGGCTACATCCTGGGCCTGCTGGCCCTGGCGTCGATCATCCTGATTGGCCTGGTGATGGTGCGCGAAACCAACCGGCAACTGCGCGAAACCGCCGAGAAGAACGAGCGCAATCAGAACGCGATCATGCGCCTGCTCGACGAGATCGAGAACCTCGCGGACGGCGACCTGACCGTGGCCGCGTCGGTCACCGAGGATTTCACCGGCGCGATTGCCGATTCGATCAACTACTCCATCGACCAGCTGCGCGAGTTGGTGTCGACCATCAACCTCACCGCCGAGCAAGTGTTCGGCGCCGTGAAAGACACGCAGACCACCGCGACGCAACTGGCCGCGGCGTCCGAGCATCAGGCGTTGCAGATCGCAGCGGCGTCCAACGCCATCCATGACATGGCCACTTCCATCGATCAGGTCTCGGCCAATGCGTCCGAGTCGGTCACGGTGGCCGAGCGATCCGTGACCATCGCCAACAAGGGCAACGAGGTGGTGCATAACACCATCACCGGCATGGACAACATCCGCGAGCAGATTCAGGACACCTCCAAGCGCATCAAGCGGTTGGGCGAGTCTTCCCAGGAAATTGGCGACATCGTCAGCCTGATCGATGACATTGCCGACCAGACCAACATTCTTGCGCTCAATGCCGCGATTCAGGCCTCCATGGCCGGTGATGCCGGTCGCGGTTTTGCAGTCGTGGCCGATGAAGTCCAGCGGCTGGCGGAGCGCTCGTCGTCGGCGACCAAGCAGATCGAGACGCTGGTGCGCGCCATTCAGAACGACACCAACGAAGCGGTGATCTCCATGGAGCAGACCACAGCCGAAGTGGTGCGCGGTGCCCGGCTGGCGCAGGATGCCGGTGTCGCGCTCGAGGAAATCGAAGGGGTGTCCAAAATCCTCGCCGCGCTGGTCGAAAGCATCACCAATGCAGCGCAGCAGCAGGCGGCACTGGGTCAGCAGATATCCTCGACCATGCTGGTCATTCAGCAGACCACGACGCAGACCACCTCAGGCACGGCGGCCACCGCCCGGAGCATGGGCAATCTGGCGAAGATGGCCAGCGAGATGCGCCGCTCGGTGTCCGGCTTCACGCTGCCGACATCGCGGCATTGAGGGCCGTCTTGAAAGCCCGTTTGATAGCCCCGTTAATGCAAATGAAGCAGCGTCAAGGCACAGGCAACCGGAGTCACCATGGCTGACCGTCACGATTACGTGGCCCTGGAGTGGGTCAAAGGCGAAATAGCCGAAACACTCACGCACGCTCGACAGGCGCTGGACACCTTCGTCGCCCGGCCCCAAGACGCAGCGTCGATGGACGTGTGCCTTGATCTCATCCATCAGGTTCACGGCAGCCTGCAGATGATCGAGTTCTACGGCGCCGCGCTGTTCGCCGAGGAAATCGAGCAGCTGGCGCTGGCGCTGAAGCAGGGTCATGTCGCCCAGGAAAGCGAAGCGATTCAGCTGCTGAATCTGGCGATGACCCAACTGCCGGTCTACCTGGAGCGTGTGCATTCCGCTCGCCGTGATTTGCCGCTGGTGGTGCTGCCGCTGCTCAACGATCTGCGCAGCGCCCGGGGCGAAAGCCTGCTGTCCGAGACCCGCCTGTTCTCGCCGCAATTGCTGTCCATCCCCGCCCTTGATCCCGACGCATTGGCCGAGCGCGACAGCCCGGAACTGCCCGCGAAGCTGCGCAAACTGCGGCAAACGCTGCAGACGGCACTGGTCGGGCTGCTCCGGGATCAAGACGTGCAGACCCAACTCGGTTACATGGGCAAAGTGTTCGCCCGGCTTGAAGTGTTGTGCGCGGACGCCCCGCTTGAGCCGCTGTGGCGTATTGCTTCGGCGCTGGTTGAAAACATGATCAGCGGCAATTTCACCAACAGTCCGGCGCTGCGCAGCCTGTTCAAGGACGCCGACAAAGAACTCAAACGCCTGCTGGATCAGGGCGTCGAAGGCATCAATCAGCCTGCGCCCGACGAACTCCTGAAAAGCCTGTTGTTTTACATCGCCAAGTCCGACAGCGAGGCGCAGAAGATGACGGACTTGAAGGACCAGTACGCGCTTGCTGATGCCCTGCCGCACAGCGCCTTGGTCGCTGAAGAACGCGCGCGCATGGCCGGACCGGATCGCGACGCCATGCGCTCGGTGATCATCGCCCTGTGCGATGAACTGGTGCGTACCAAGGAGCGGCTGGACGTCTTCGTGCGCGGAGATCGCCAGCACGTCAGTGAGCTGAGTGCGTTGCTGCCGCCGCTGCGGCAGATCGCCGACACTCTGGCGGTGCTGGGATTTGGGCAGCCGCGCAAAGTCATCATTGATCAGATGACCGTGGTGCAGGGCATGGCTCAGGGACAACGCGCGCCCGACGATGCCACGTTAATGGACGTCGCCGGGGCGTTGCTGTACCTCGAATCGACCCTGGCGGGCATGGCCGGGACCGTCAACCAGAGCAGCCCCGAAGAGAGCCGCCTGCCGACCACCGACCTCAGCCAGATTCACCAACTGGTCATCAAGGAAGCGCGCATCGTCCTGCAGCAGGCCAAGGATGTGATCGACGCCTACGTCGACGGCGAGCTGGACCGGGCACGTCTGCTGCCGCTGTCGGAGCAATTGGTTCAGGTGCGCGGCGCGCTGGCGATGATCCCGCTGGCCCGGGCATCCGGGCTGCTGGCGGCCTGTAACGACTACATCACCGAGCACTTGCTGGTTGACACCGAAAGCCCGGCTGCCTCGCAGCTCGATCACCTGGCGGACGTGATCATCGGCGTCGAGTATTACCTCGAACGCATGGCCGAAGACCCGGAAGCGCCCGGCGAACACGTGCTGGATCTGGCCCAGGAAAGTCTCGCCCGGCTCGGTTACTCGCCAGCCCCCGAAGCGCTGGATGTGCCGGTGCTCGAAGAAGTCATCAGCGAAGAAGAGCTGCAAGACCTGCACGAGCGCCAGGCATTGGTCAGCCCGAGTCGGACCCTTGCCGAAGTGCTGGCCAGCCCGTTATCGGCGGTCAACCCGCCGGCGCGCGATATGCCGGCCAGCCTGTTGCCGCCGCCCAAGGGCGAGCAGGCGATCGATGACGAGCTGCGGGAAGTATTCCTGGAAGAAACCGATGAGATGCTTGAAGCACTGCGCGAGTACGTACCGCGCTGGCGCGCCGATCCGGGCAATCTCTCGGCGCTGGGCGAGATCCGTCGTGCGTTTCACACCCTCAAGGGCAGCGGCCGGATGGTGCGTGCGCTGATTCTGGGCGAGCTGGCGTGGTCGGTGGAAAACCTGCTGAACCGCGTACTGGAACACAGCGTCGAGCCAGACACGCGGGTGCAGCAGTTGCTCACGGACGTGCAGGCCTTACTGCCGGACGTGATTCGCGATTTCGCCGAAGATGTTCAGCGCCAGCGTGACGATGTCGACCAACTGGCGGCTCAGGCCCATGCGCTGGCCCAGGGTGAGGCGGGCGACGTCGAGCCTGCGCAGCGGCTGGAGGATGAAGAGGGTTTCGATCCGCAGTTGCTGGAAATTTTCCGCCAGGAAGCCCACACCCACCTGAACACGATGGGCCGCTACCTCGACGCTGCGCAGGACGCCGATGCGCCGGTGTTCAGCAACGATCTGCTGCGTGCGCTGCACACCCTCAAAGGCAGCGCGTACATGGCCGGCGTCTTGCCGATCGCCGAGCTGGCGAGCCCGCTGGATCAATTGGTGCGCGAGTTCAAGACCAACCTGATTGCGGTCGGCCAGGGCGAAATCGACCTGCTGCGTGCGGCCGAGCCTTTGTTCCGACAAGGCCTGTCCCAGCTGAATGCCGACCCGCTGATGCCCATCGAAGGCGCCGCAGCACTGATTCAGCAGGCCCAAGAGCTGCTCGACGCGCGACTGGCCGATGCGTTGAGCGACGACAGCAATGGCCTGCGCACGCGACGCAATCCGCAGCTGATCGCGAGCTTTCTGGCTGAAGGCATGGACATCCTGCTGGACGCAGACAACCTGCTCAAAGACTGGCGCCAGCACCCCGGCCATCGCCAGGAATTGAACGCGCTGCTCGACGAGCTGACCATGCTCGGCCACGGCGCGCACCTGGCCGACCTGCCTCAGGTCGATGAGCTTTGCGAGGCGCTGCTCGACCTGTACGGCGCGGTGGAGGAAAGCAGCCTTGCCGTCAGCGAACGGTTTTTCGATGAGGCCGAAAAGGCCCACGAAGCGCTGATCAACATGCTCGACCAGGTCGCCGCCGGACAGGAAGTCCAACCGTGCCCCGAGCGCGTGGGCGCCTTGCGCGGTCTGCTTGCCGAAGGGCTGGACCCCGGCGCAATGGGCGTAATCAAAAGTGATGGCGGTGGGGCGACCCGCATCATGGAGATGGAGGAAGTCAGCGAGCGCCTTGCCAAGCCCGTCCAGCCTGCGAGTGATGATTTCGATCAGGAAATCGTCGAAATCTTCCTCGAGGAGGCGGTGGATATTCTCGACATCGCCGGCCCTGCGCTTCAGCGCTGGCTCGACGACCCGGAAAACCCGCTGCCGCTGTCATCGTTGCAGCGTGACCTGCACACCCTCAAAGGGGGTGCGCGCATGGCCGAAATCGGCCCGGTGGGCGACCTCGGTCACGAGCTGGAATCGCTGTACGAAGGCCTGCTCGACCGACGTTGCGGTTATTCGCCGCAACTGGCCGAACTGCTGGTGCACAGCCACGATCACCTCTCGCTGATGCTTGAGCAGTTGCAGCACCATTCACCGCTGACCAGTCCGGCGCCGCTGATCGAGAAGATTCGCGAGTTTCGTCAGCGCAACTGCTACTTGCTGCCCAATGACGGCGCGACCCGCAACGTCAGTTCGATGATTCACTCGCTGGACGAGCGCGATCCGGAACTGCTGGAAATCTTCCTCGAAGAAGCCGACGACATCATCGAGAGCAGCAGCGGGGCGTTGGTGCGCTGGCAAGCCGACACTCAGAACCCGCTGGAAGTCGAAAACCTGCTGCGCGATCTGCACACGCTCAAGGGCGGCGCGCGCATGGTGGAGATCGGGCCGATTGGCGACCTCGCCCATGAGCTGGAGTCGTTGTATGAAGGGTTGTCGACGGGCGCGCTTAAAAACAGCGCACTGCTCAACGGCCTGCTGCAAAGCGGCCACGACATGCTCGCCGACATGGTGGATGCCGTGCGGGGTTACGAGCCGCTGCCCAACCCGGCGCTGCTGATCGAGAGCATCGGGCACTACACCTCGTCCGGGGCCGCTCGGGAATCTGTTGAAAAACCTCAGGAGGCGCCGGCTCTGCTGCCCGCGCCTGTTGTTGATCCGGCGGCTGCACAGGCCGATGCCGATGGCGAGCGCACCGGCCCGGAGATGATCAAGGTCCCGGCCGAGCAGCTCGAAGACTTGGCGAATCTGGCCGGGGAAACCTCGATATTCCGGGGACGTGTCGAGCAGCAGGTCAGCGACGCGCAGATCACACTGGTCGAAATGGAAACCACCATTGAGCGGATGCGCGATCAGCTGCGCCGACTTGATATCGAAACCCAGGGCCGCATTCTCAGCCGCGATCACCCCGTTGATCGGCGCGGTTACGAAGCATTCGACCCGCTGGAAATGGACCGGCATTCGCAGCTGCAGCAGTTGTCACGCGCGCTGTTCGAGTCCGCGTCCGACCTGATGGATCTCAAGGAAACCCTCGACACCCGCGCCCATGAGGCCGAAACCCTGCTGCTGCAACAGGCGCGGGTGAATACCGAGCTTCAGGAAAGCCTGATGCGCACGCGCATGGTGCCATTCGAGCGCATGGTGCCGCGCCTGCGCCGGATCGTCCGTCAGGTGTCGGGCGAGCTGAACAAGAAGGTCAAGTTCGACGTGGTCAACGCCGAGGGCGAGATGGACCGCAACGTGCTCGAACGCATGGTCGCGCCGCTGGAGCACATGCTGCGAAACGCCGTCGATCACGGGCTGGAGAGCGTCGAGGAACGTCTGGCCGCCGGCAAGTCAGAGTGGGGGCATATCACGCTGAGTCTGGCCCACGAAGGTGGCGACATCGTTATCGAGATGCGCGACGACGGCGCCGGTGTCGACTTCGAGGCCGTGCGGCGCAAGGCGATCAAGCGCGGCATGATCAGTCCCGACGCCGAGCTGAGCGAGCACGACATCCTGCAGTTCATTCTGCGCCCAGGGTTTTCCACCGCCGAGACCATCACCCAGATTTCCGGGCGCGGCGTCGGCATGGACGTGGTGCACGCCGAGGTCAAGGACCTGGGCGGCTCGATGGTTATTGATTCCAAGGCGGGTGAAGGCGCGCGTTTCCGTGTCCGCTTGCCGTTCTCGGTGTCGGTCAATCGTGCACTGATGGTGCAGTGCGGCGAAGAACAGTACGCCGTGCCGCTCAACAGCATCGAGGGCATCGTGCGCGTGATGCCGAGCGAGCTGGAGACCTGTTATCACACGGTGCCACCGCGCTACGAGTACAGCGGGCGCACCTACGAATTGCGTTATCTGGGCGAGCTGCTCAATAACGGTCATCCGCCGAAACTGAACGGCCAGACACAGACGCAGCCGCTCCCCGTGCTCCTCGTGCATGTCCACGATCAGTGGGTCGCGGTGCAGGTGGACGCGCTGGCCGGCTCGCGGGAGATCGTGGTGAAAAACCTCGGGCCGCAGTTTTCCTCGATACCCGGGATTGCCGGTGCGACCATTCTGGGTGACGGCCGCGTGGTGCTGATTCTCGATCTGTTTGCGCACATCCGGCGCTTTCACGCCAAGCTGCTCGCGCTGCAATTCGCGGGGCATGCGCCGGTGCGTTATGTCGAACCCGAACAGGCGCGGCCGTTGCTGGTGATGGTGGTGGATGACTCGGTGACGGTGCGCAAGGTGACCGGCCGCTTGCTGGAGCGCAACGGCATGAACGTGCTGACGGCCAAAGATGGCGTCGATGCCATGGCGCTGCTGCAGGAGCACACCCCGGACATCATGCTGCTGGACATCGAGATGCCGCGCATGGACGGCTTTGAAGTCGTCAGCAAGATTCGCGCAGACGACGCATTGAAGCACCTGCCAATCATCATGATTACGTCGCGATCGGGACAGAAACACCGCGACCACGCCATGGCGCTTGGGGTGAACGAATACATGAGCAAGCCGTATCAGGAAGCCGCACTGCTGGAAAGCATCGCCCACTGGAGCCACGCCCATGTCTGACACCACAACCCAAACGGCGCGGCTGACCAGCCTGACCGGGTTGCTGATCCCCCTGAGTGACCGGCACCTGCTGTTGCCCAACGTGGCGGTCGCCGAGCTGATCGATTATCAAGACAGCGTCGCCGATCCCGCCGCACCGCAGTGGTACCTGGGACCGATCAATTGGCGCAACCGCAGCCTGCCACTGCTCAGCTTCGAAGCCGCCTGCGGCAGCCGAGCCCGTGTCGGAGGTCGCGCCCGCATCGTCGTGCTCAACGCCCTCGGCGGCCGCCCTGACCTCAAGTTCGTCGCCCTGCTGACCCAAGGCATTCCGCGCTCCTGCAAACTCGACAGCCAACTCAGCTACGTCGACGTGCCGCTGGCCGAGCTGGAACTGGCCGCGGTGCAAGTGGGCGAGACCGTGGCGAAGATCCCGGACCTTGTGGCGCTTGAGCAGTGGTTGGTGGATGCGGGGTTGATTCAGGTGACGCCGAGCTTGTAAGAGACTCCCCGGCTCTCAAACGCCGCAGGGTGCATGCCGGACACAGCCCCTGTAGGAGTGAGCTTGCTCGCGAACGCTTCATTTCATCTGCTGAAGATTTAAAGGATGTACCGCCATCTTCGTCTGGATACGGCCCAGAGCGAGCTTGCTCCCACGTGAACGGCGTGCTGTCATCGATCCATCCGGTGATTTAGAACCCTCAGCACCTCCACCTGATGATCCTTCACCCGATACGGCGCCACATACGGGTATCGACTTAACACCAGCTCCCTGACGCCCGGGGATTGTGATGGCCGGCCTAGCCCACTGAACGTCCTCAATGACTCCAACTGACCAAGCACGTCAATCACGATTCGGTTGGCTACTTCCGAGCCGCACATTGCTGCGTAGTATTCATGCATGCCCTCTAGATCACTCTGCGCTTTGTCAGTCAGGGCTATTGTCAGCACGCTTCACCCATCTCGCTTTCACAGATTCGATGTCAGTAAGGTTTCCTGCATCGGCGTCCGCTATGCCGTCAGAGATAGCGTGCATCTGGCGCATCTCGGCCTCGAGGTAGCGGCTCAGTGCTTGCTGAAGGTGATATTGCCGATCACGCTCAGTGGCGCCGGCCAACTGATCGAGCGTTTGTACTGTTTCTTCATCGGCTTGAAATGACAGGACAGTCGATGACATGAGATCTCCAGGCGCTTGAAAGGCATACATATCGCCTTCAAAGCTAGGAGTCTGGGTCGGAAAAGGCAATTCAGGCAACTGCGACATTGCGCTCGGATTTCAGGTTTGTGAAGCAGACAGTTTAATCAGTCAAGAAGGGTCGACTGCGGTGCATATATATCGCACTCCTACCAAATTCCTCCTAGACGATGAGCCGAATAAACCGCATATTCGGCTCATCCGGTGAGCCGAATATAATTGCTAATCGGCTCACACCCCTCCGAGGCCTCCCGTGAAACAGTCAGCAAAGTGGATTTGGCAACACCCCAAATGGCCTGCCTTTTCCTGGGATGTGGAAGCGCTAGCGCCGCTGTTGCGGGCCTGCACCCAGGCGCAGGGTCAGTTATTGGGGATGATGGGCGCGTCAGGCACTGGCGCGAATGTTGAGCGCGAGCTGGACGCTTTGCTGCAGAACGTCATCACCTCATCGGCCATTGAGGGTGAGCAACTCAATGTGGAGTCGGTGCGTTCTTCGCTGGCAAAGCGGCTCGGGCTCGCCAGCGATGAACGGGTGACTGCCCGAAGCGAAGGTCTTGCGGAGCTGATGCTGGACGCCACTCAACAACACGATGGGCCGCTGACGTCTGAACGGCTAATGCACTGGCATCGCTTGTTGTTTCCCGACACTAGCGCGCTGACGGCACGCCCCATTCAGGTCGGAACGCTCAGAGGGCCGGAGCCCATGCAGGTCGTGTCCGGTCGCATCGACCGGCCCGTGGTGCATTTCGAGGCGCCTGGACGCGAAGGCCTGGAGCAAAAGCTCGATGACTTTTTTTACTGGTTCAACAGCAGCCGCGCCGATCCTACCCTTGACCCACTTATCCGCGCGGGCATCGCGCATTTCTGGTTCGTGACACTGCACCCGTTCGACGATGGCAACGGACGTTTGACCCGCGCGATCACTGACCTGGCCATGGCCCAGGGCGAACATCAGGCCATACGCTTTTACGCCATGTCCGCGAGCATCCTCGCCCGCCGTCAGGACTATTACCGGATTCTGGAAGCGACCCAGCGTGGCGACCTTAACATCACCGAATGGCTCCTATGGTTTCTGCAGACGTTGTTGCACACACTTGAGCAGGCCATGCAGCGTATCGAGCGAGTGTTGGTGAAGGCGAGATTCTGGCAAGCCCATAGGGATGACGGGCTACCTCCCGAGCAGACCAAGGTGCTCAATCGGTTATTGAATGGCGACCTGTTGTCGGAGAAGCCCGACGCGGGTTTTACCGGTGGCATCAGCGCCGCTCAATATCAGGCGGTCGCCAAAGTCAGTAAAGCCACCGCCACCCGGCATCTCCAAGACCTTCTGGAAAAAGGCTGCTTGCGTAAACTCCCCGGCGGCGGGCGCAGCACCCGTTATCAGATCAACTGGGCGGACTGATCATTACTCTGACCGTAACGATCCCGCCAGTTACTTGATTGATGCCGAACCTGAACCCCTCCTAATCTGCCCCACGACAGCGAACTCGTGGAGTCAGCATGACCACAACAACTAAACTTGACCCGCGCTGGTCGCGTCGTCGCACTGAAAAGCTGCGACGGCTCGACCTGGTGCGTTCCTTCGCCGATGGCGTTGTACTGCCGACCGACAACATTGTCGCCGCGCTTGAGGCGTTGATTGCGCCGGGCGATCGCGTGGTGCTGGAAGGCAATAACCAGAAGCAGGCGGATTTCCTGTCCCGCTCACTGGTGAAGGCCGATCCCGCCAAGCTTCACGATCTGCACATGATCATGCCCAGCGTTGGCCGGGCCGAGCATCTGGACCTCTTCGAACGCGGCATCGCCCGCAAGCTGGACTTCTCTTTCGCCGGCACTCAGAGCCTGCGTATCAGCCAGTTGCTGGAAGACGGCCTGCTGGAAATCGGTGCGATTCATACGTACATCGAGCTGTATTCCCGCCTGCTGGTCGACCTGATTCCCAACGTCGTGCTCTCGGCCGGTTTCATGGCTGACCGCGCTGGCAACATCTATACCGGCGCCAGCACCGAAGACACCCCCGCCCTGATCGAACCGGCCGCCTTCAGCGACGGCATCGTCATCGTGCAGGTCAACCAGTTGGTGGATGACGTCAGCGACCTGCCGCGGGTGGACATCCCGGCGTCATGGGTCGACTTCGTGGTCGTCGCCGACAAGCCGTTCTACATCGAGCCGCTGTTTACCCGCGACCCGCGCCACATCAAGCCGGTGCACGTGCTGATGGCGATGATGGCGATTCGCGGGATCTACGAGAAACACAACGTCCAGTCCCTCAACCACGGGATCGGCTTCAACACCGCAGCCATCGAACTGATCCTGCCGACCTACGGCGAATCGCTGGGCCTGAAGGGCAAGATCTGCCGTAACTGGACGCTCAATCCGCACCCGACGCTGATTCCCGCCATCGAAAGCGGCTGGGTCGAAAGCGTGCATTGCTTCGGCACCGAGCTGGGCATGGAAAACTATATTGCCGCGCGGCCCGACGTGTTCTTCACGGGCCACGATGGCTCCATGCGCTCCAACCGGATGATGTGCCAGCTGGCCGGGCAGTACGCGGTCGACCTGTTCATTGGTGCCACGCTGCAAGTCGACGGCGACGGCCATTCCTCCACCGTTACGCGCGGGCGCCTTGCCGGCTTCGGTGGCGCACCGAACATGGGCCACGACCCGCGCGGCCGACGTCACGCCACGCCCGCCTGGCTGGACATGCGCCAGCAGAGCGGTGACGGGCCGGACGCCTATCTTGAACGCGGCAAGAAGCTCGTCGTGCAAATGGTCGAGACTTTCCAGGAGGGCGGCAAACCCACTTTCGTCGAGACGCTGGACGCTGTCGAAGTCGCGAAAAAGAGCGGCATGCCCCTGGCGCCGATCATGATCTACGGCGACGACGTCACCCATCTGTTGACCGAAGAAGGCATCGCCTATCTGTACAAGGCGCGAACGCTGGAAGAGCGTCAGGCCATGATCGCCGCTGTGGCGGGTGTGACCTCCATCGGCCTGCGCCACAACCCGAAAGACACCGCCCGCATGCGCCGTGAAGGGCTGATTGCGCTGCCTGAGGATTTGGGCATTCGTCGCACCGATGCCAGCCGCGAACTGCTGGCGGCCAAGAGCGTCGCCGAGCTGGTGGAATGGTCCGGCGGCTTGTACAACCCGCCTGCGAAATTCAGGAGCTGGTGATGCGCGCATTCAATGTAGCTTTCGATGCCTTCGATGCAACGCCGAACCCTGCATCGCTGGCAGAGCGCCTGGCCGATCTGGCCGTGGATGCGCTGATCGACGAAGCCGACCTGTCGCCAAAACCGGCGCTGGTCGATCGTCGCAGCAGTGGTGCTCACACAGATCTGCACCTGGGCTTGATGCACGCATCAGCGCTCTCGCTGTGGCCGGCGTTCAAGCAGATGGCCGACGCCGCTGTTGCCATTGGCGAGATCAACCCGATTTTGCGGGAAACCATCGGCCGCCTCGGTCGCGAGGGCGAAGCCGCGATGATGCGCACCACCAATGGTGTGAACACCCACCGTGGCGCGATCTGGGCATTGGGCTTGTTGGTCACCGCAGCAGCGCTGGACCCCGATGATCTCTTTCCGGAAGGGCTGTGCCAACGCGCTAGCCATCTGGCAATGATCGACGATCGTCATCAGGGCGAGAGTCAAAGCCATGGCCAGGCCGTTGCGCAAAAATACGGCGCAACGGGTGCCCGAGGGCAAGCGCAAGCGGGTTTCCCTGCCGTCACTCAAACCGGCTTGCCGCAACTCATCCGCAGCCGCGCCGCCGGACATGGCGAGCAGAACGCGCGACTCGATGCACTGCTGGCGATCATGACCACCCTGTCCGATACCTGCGTGTTGTATCGCGCGGGTGAAGCAGGCCTGCACGCCATGCAACACGGTGCGCAGCGGGTGCTGGACGCCGGCGGCAGCGCGACCCTCAGCGGCCGTCGCGCGCTGAATCAGCTGGATCAACAACTGCTGAGCCTGAACGCCTCTCCCGGCGGCGCTGCCGATTTGCTCGCCGCTTGCCTGTTTATTGATCGCCTGGAGCGTGCGCTCGGCGATGCAACGAGGAACGTCTGATCATGGAAACCCTGTCTTTTGAATTCCCTGCCGGGCAGCCGCCACGGGGTCGCGCGTTGGTGGGTTGTGTCGGTTCAGGTGATCTGGAAGTGCTGCTTGAACCGGGCCAGCCGGGCAAGCTGACGATCCAGGTGCTGACGTCGGTCAATGGCAGTTCGGCGCGCTGGGACAATCTCTTCAAGCGCATGTTCGACGGCCAGACGCCACCGGCCATGAGTATCGACATCCATGATTTCGGCGCGACACCGGGCGTGGTTCGGCTGCGCCTGGAGCAAGGTTTCGAGGAGGTCGGTCATGACTGACAGCACGCGGCTTTTGCAGCAGCACAGCTTCGTCGAACTCGGCGCCCGGCAACGCGCTCGCGCGCTGCTGGACAACGGCAGTTTTCGTGAGCTGATCGATCCCTTCGAGCGTCTGGTTTCCCCTTGGCTGGCCAAGCAGGGCGTCGTGCCCCAGGCCGACGATGGCGTGGTAATCGCCAAAGGCACGATCGATGGCAAACCGGTGGTGATCTGCGCCATCGAAGGCGGCTTTCAAGGCGGCAGCATGGGCGAAGTCGGCGGCGCCAAAATGGCCGGCGCGCTTGAGTTGGCCGCCGAAGACAACCGCAAGGGCATTCCGACGGCAGCCGTTCTGCTGCTGGAAACCGGGGGCGTGCGCTTGCAGGAAGCCAATCTCGGGCTGGCCGCCATCGCCGACATTCACGCGGCCATCGTTGATCTGCGCCGTTATCAGCCAGTGATCGGCGTGGTGGCGGGCAGCGTCGGCTGCTTCGGCGGCATGTCCATCGCCGCGGCGCTGTGCAGTTATCTGGTCGTTACCCAGGAAGCACGTCTGGGCCTGAACGGCCCGCAAGTCATCGAACAGGAAGCCGGCATCGAGGAATACGACTCCCGCGACCGTCCGTTCATCTGGAGCCTGACCGGGGGCGAGCAACGTTTTGCCAGCGGTCTGGTAGACGCCTTTGTCGCCGATGACATCAGCGCCATTCAGCAACAGGTGCAAGCGTTGTTGCACAGGGGCAAGCCCGAGCAGGAGCGCAGCAGCCGGTTCGCCTGGTTCCTTGAGCGTTTGTCGCAGGTGGACACCGGCCAGCAGATCGAGCCCGCTGCCGTACGCAGCGCCTATCAAGGAGACCGGACATGAGTGCTTACTCTCTGCGTGGATTGAGCTGGTTCAATGCGCTCGCCGCAAACGCCGCCGAAGTGGCGGGGCTGCCAGCGTCGGTGAAAGCAGCGGACGGCACGCTGGGTGATCGCCCGGCGCGATTCCTGGCCGTGGTCGCCGACCCTGCCAATCGTTTTCCCCGCGCACAAAACGGCGAAGTCGGATTGCTTGAAGGATGGGGCCTGGCCCAGGCCGTGGACAGCGCCATCGAGCTGGATCAGGACAGCGACAACAAGCGGACATTAATCGCGATCATCGACGTGCCGAGTCAAGCCTATGGCCGCCGCGAGGAAGCGCTGGGTATTCACCAGGCACTGGCCGGGGCGGTCGACGCTTATGCTCGGGCGCGTCTGGCCGGGCATCCGGTGATTGGGCTATTGGTGGGCAAGGCGATGTCGGGCGCGTTTCTCGCCCACGGTTATCAGGCCAATCGCCTGATTGCCCTGCGCGACCCGGGCGTCATGGTTCACGCTATGGGCAAGGCTTCGGCGGCGCGGGTGACACTGCGCAGCGTCGAAGAACTGGAAAAACTCGCCGCCAGCGTGCCGCCGATGGCCTACGACATCGACAGCTACGCCAGCCTTGGCCTGCTGTGGGAAATCCTGTCGGTCAGTCAAATCGAGCAGCCCAGCGCGGCGGATCTCACCCTGGTTGAGGACTGTTTGATTGCAGCGATCAAAGACACCCTGGCCGGGGCCAATGACCTGAGTACACGCCTGGGCGCGCCGAACCGTGGGGCGTCGTCGAAAGTGCGCGAGCTGTTGCGGGCGCAGTGGTGATGAGCACTTTTCAGCCGGTGCTCCCCCATGATCTGTTGTGGGGGATGTCGGCGGCTGCGTTGCCGATTGACGCGCCGGCGTGGGCGTTCGAGGCCGTTGGCCTGGGTCATCCGGTGGTGGTGCGCCGCGCCCGGGTCGCGGCTGGTCTGGTGGCGGTGGGTGTGCGGGGTCGCTCGCGGGATCAGCGCTATGCCGCCCACATGAGGCTCGACGATGTGCAACGGCGCGTGCTGCCTGAAGAGTTGATCGCCATGACGCCTGACGCTGATTGGCCGGCGTTGCGCGCCTTGCAGCAGATCCGTTCAGTGATGAATGCACTCGGCCTGCAGTGGGGCGTGGCGGGTGGCGCCGGTTTCGAGCTGGCCAGTGGCGTGCCGGTGCTGCACGCGGGCAGCGACCTCGATCTTATCCTGCGGACCCCTCAATTTTTTGATCGCCAGCACGCCGCTCGTTTGGTGGAGCAGCTTGCCGGCGCGGTGTGCCGAATCGACCTTCAGCTGCAAACCCCGTTTGGCGCCGTGGCGCTGCGCGAATGGGCAGGACCGTCTCGTCAGGTGCTCCTCAAAGCCGAAGACGGCGCGAGGCTTGTGGATAACCCGTGGCTGGCGCAGGCGGTCGCGGCATGAGCAGCTTCTGGGCGTTTCCCGGCCAGGGCGCGCAACAGCCGGGCATGCTCCACGGCCTGCCGGAGCACCCGTTGGTCGCGCACTGCCTGGCAGAAGCGAGCGCTGCTTTGAAAGAGGACGTCCTGACCCTGGACACCGCCGCAGCCCTGCAATCGACACGCGCTGTTCAGCTGTGTTTGTTGATCGCTGGCGTCGCCTGTGCGCGGGTGTTGATGGCCGATGAAAACAGCCCTGATATGGTCGCGGGTTTGTCCATCGGCGCTTATCCCGCCGCCGTCATCGCGGGCGCTCTGGATTTTTCGGATGCCGTGCGTCTGGTGGCGCTGCGGGGCGAGCTGATGCAAAGCGCTTATCCACAGGGCTTCGGCATGACGGCGCTGATCGGTCTTGACCAACCCACCGTCGAAGCCCTGATCGCCCGAATTCATAGCGTTGAGAGCCCGGTCTATCTGGCCAACATCAACGCCGATAACCAGTTCGTCATTGCCGGGCGAGACGAGGCCATGGCGGCTGTCGCTGCGCTTGCAAAAGAGCAGGGCGCTGCGGCGGCCAAGCGGCTGGCGGTCAGCGTGCCGTCCCACTGCGAGCTGCTGGCTGAACCTGCGCGGGCGCTCGCCGATGCGTTTGCCCATGTGGGCGTGAAAGCGCCGACGCTCAAATACCTCAGCGGCAGCACCGCGCGGCCGATGCTCAGCGCCGACAAGGTGCGCGACGATCTGGCGTTCAACATGTGCCGTGTCATCGACTGGCGCAGCACGGTGCAAACCGCGTACGAGCGCGGCGCACGCCTGCACATCGAACTGCCGCCGGGCACTGTGCTTACCGGTCTGGCACGCCGCGTCTTCGAACAAGGATCGGCCGTTGCCTTTCAGGGCGCCCGGCTGGACACGCTCAGCGCGCTGTCGCGAGAGGAGGAACGCCGCCACTCATAAACCGACTGCTGCTTTCGAAGGAACACAAAAACAACAACTTCGACGATGCAATTTGAGGAAAGAACAATGGTGATTTATGGCGTGGCGTTACTCGCAATCTGCACCCTCGCGGGGGTGATTCTCGGTGATCTGCTCGGCGTGCTGCTGGGCGTCAAATCCAACGTGGGCGGCGTCGGGATCGCGATGATCCTGTTGATCTGCGCACGGCTGTTCATGCAAAAGCGCGGCGGCATGAGCGAAGGCTGCGAAATGGGCGTCGGCTTCTGGGGCGCCATGTACATCCCGGTGGTCGTAGCCATGGCCGCTCAGCAAAATGTCGTTACGGCGCTTAAGGGCGGGCCCATCGCGGTCATTGCGGCGGTGGTGTCAGTGGTGGTCTGTGGCTGCACGATTGCGGTCATCAGCCGCATCAACAAGGGCGAGCCACTGCCCAAAGAGGACGAACTGGCGAACCCGCTCCCGGTGATCGCGCCAACTGTTTCGCCAGCAGGAGGCCGCTGATATGTGGGAGCTCATTCAGAAAGACCTGATCAGTCAGGGCCTCGTTACCGCGTTTGCGGTCGTGGGCGTGGTGATGTGGATTTCGGTGGTGCTGTCCAAGCGCCTGACGTTCGGGCGCATCCATGGTTCGGCCATTGCGATCGTCATCGGCCTGGTGCTGGCGTGGGTCGGCGGCACGATGACCGGGGGCCAGAAAGGGCTGGCGGACCTGGCGTTGTTTTCCGGGATCGGCTTGATGGGCGGGTCGATGCTGCGTGATTTCGCCATCGTCGCCACGGCCTTCGAAGTGCAGGCCACCGAAGCGAAAAAGGCTGGATGGGTCGGCGCGTTCTCGCTGTTGCTCGGCACGTTGCTGCCGTTCATTGTCGGCTGCTGCGTGGCGTACGCGTTCGGCTATCGCGATGCTGTCAGCATCACCACCATTGGCGCGGGCGCGGTGACGTACATCGTCGGTCCGGTGACTGGCGCGGCGTTGGGCGCGAGCTCGGACGTGATGGCGCTGTCGATCGCGACCGGTCTGATCAAAGCCATTCTGGTGATGGTCGGCACCCCGATGGCTGCACGCTGGATGGGGCTGGATAACCCGCGTTCGGCGATGGTTTTCGGTGGCTTGGCCGGCACCGTGAGCGGCGTGACGGCAGGACTCGCGGCAACTGATCGGCGGCTGGTGCCTTACGGCGCGCTGACGGCGACCTTCCACACCGGGCTCGGCTGCCTGCTGGGGCCTTCCCTGCTGTACTTCATCGTCCGCGGGATTTTGGGCTGAGGCTTCGAGGTGCGCGGCGTGTTTTCGTCGCAATTCCTAAGGCCGAGCCCGGATGATTTTCCGTCGCAAAACCTGTAGGAGCGCGCTTGCCCGCGAAGGCTTTGTTTCTGACGATAGAGATGTGTCGGCTGCACCGGCCTGTTCGCGGGCAAGCGCGCTCCTA
>NZ_FOHW01000084.1 GCF_900111735.1 Pseudomonas graminis
AAAAATCTCAATGCGGACAGCGCGTTCACCGATAATGAAACAGGTTCGCCTGCTCATGCGGACGCCCCTGATCCTGATCTGCCTCCTCCTGCGGATTTACCCGCCGGCGGTGCAAAAGGGCCGGGCCAGGTTACCCCTGATGCAATAAGCCCCCCCAAGCTCAGCTCGGTTGAAGACCTGTTTGGGCAGACATTTGAAAGTATCCCGCTGTCGCACCTTCCCAATTGGAAGACCGGTTCGCTTGTAAATGATGGGGTGTTGGGCGAGCAACTGTCCCTTCAAACCCTTAACGAAAAAACCGGCCTCAATTTCAAACCTCTGCAAAACAGTAGCAACCACGGCTGCGATGGATGCGCGGTTGCGATCAATGGCGATACGATTACCGTGGTGGTGATGGATGCGAAGTCTTCGGTAAATGGCGTGAGTAAGGCCGGTACGCCGCAGGGAGATCCGGAGACGAGGTTGAGAGGGTGGTTGGGTAATAGCTCAATTGCCGATTCGGACCCAGCGTTACGTGATGCCTTGCGAGCAGCGCTGCTTTCTGAAAACGTCAAGGTCCAAGGCGTGACCGTCAAAGTCGGTGTTCCTGCCCCCGGTAAAACAGGTGTAGCAGAATTTAAGGTGGAACCATGGTCCAAGAAATAATTCAGTGCGAGCGCTCGGGCGTAAACCCGAAATGGCCTTCTTACAAAAGTGTGCTGGGGCGCATAGCGAAGGGGCCACATGTCTCGGATGAATATGAGATAGCCGGTATTCGCGGGTACGTTACTCGCGAGGATGCTTCGCTGAAGCGTTCAATGATGGTTCCAAACCGAAACAATGCAACAGATGCTCGTGCAGAATGGATGTCGGTGACAAGGGCTCACAAAGTACTTGCCACTGCAACGGGAAACGCGCGATGGCTTTCCGAATTGGCACACTGGATGCGTTACTACCAAGTAGGCATTTGGCAGTTGTTTTTTTGGGCGGGGCAGTTTGACGTTTTGGCTAAAGCCGTAGGTAATGACAGACGCCAACAAAACTACAGCATCCAAACCGCTGCCAACATGATGGCCGCCATGGCGATTCTGGGCTGGAAGGAAGCCGTCATCCACCAAGGCTATTTGACCCATGCGGCGCTCAACCGCGGTCATCAACTGGTAATCGAGTACGAAGAGCAGCACCGCCGCGCCCAAGCCTTTATGCTGCGTGTGTTTGCCGATTGGGTGGGCGATGTCTCGCACCAATGGCCTGCGTATGCTTACGACGAACCCATCTACGAAGCCTTATTGGCTAAGTGGCGCACTCCCAGCCCCGACGACCTGATGCCCTGTCTGTTGGCCGCGTGTGACCTCCACACTTGGCAAACCGGCAAAGAGAGCCAGAAGAACTCCTACGACTTCAATCAGGACTGGCACTTGGAGCGCGTGCCGGTGGAAATTCTCTATATCCTGCGCCTGCGCCAGTGGGAAGGTTTAGCCAATCCGCAGAAGATTGATCATCCGCTGCTGGCCGCGCCCTTTGATCAATTGCCGCCCGAGCAGCCAGTGCCTGAGTTGGACGAGTTGATGCAAGGTGTACTCAACCGTGCCAGAGAAGACTGGCCAAATTACGATGACGTGCTGGCTTTGCCAGCGCTGAAAGGTTGAATAGGGTGCAAGAGGAGCGACAACTGCTGGGGAGCCTGCTGGCGCACCTCCCAAAAATCCATTGCTTGATGATTCGATTTCGAGAGATTGGTGATCGTCTGGTCGTGAACCAAGGGCCAACATCTACCTGCGGACACAATTCTCGCGGTATGGTTCTGGATACGTTGGGCAAGGAGGTTGATGTAGGATCTCTTATCCAAAAAGGGTTAAAGGGGACGGACCCCTTAATTATGCGGAAACGCTTGAAGGCGTGAGTAATCCTTTAGCGCAAGCTGCACGCCAAAGAGCTTTAGATACAATTCAACGTATCAACTCAGCTTTAAATGGTGCAGGAATATGAAGTTTCGTGATTTGGAAAAAGCAACTTCGGGCAGTTGGTTGTCAGAAGGCAAGAGTTCACCTTTGACTGAATGGTATCTGTCCGTGCGCGACATTAATTTAAGTCAGTTGGGCGTGGGGGATATTTGTCGTGCGCTGCGGCAAAATTTGTTTGTCAGTGAAGTTTTACCTTTCGCAGTAGCCTTGCTGAATGATGACGTTTTGACAGGGGAGAGGTATGACGGCGAGTTAATCGTAGCTCTTTCCGGTTTGAGTTCGAAGTATTGGCAAGAAAATGCTAGTGCTGCGTACCAAGCTGCTCACGCTTTGGCTGAGGTTAGACAGTTAAGCAAAGATGCCAACTTGTTAAGAGATGCTTTAACCTTGGCAAATGTTCTTGGAGAAGTGAATAAACCAAGAGGGTAAAAGTGGACGGCCCCCTTTTTATCTGAGGTAGCAGCTGTGGAAGTTGTCAAGTGTACTATGAGTCAACTAAAGATCAATGTCAGTCGTGATGAGCTACTTGTCATAAATGCCGCATTGGATGAAGGATGATTAAAGGGTCGGACCCCTTTTTTCTGTGTTCAGTATCCGTTGCAAGGACAAATTCCCGATTCTTATGCGAATCTTGGAAATGGGCATGTTGT
>NZ_FOHW01000076.1 GCF_900111735.1 Pseudomonas graminis
ATTCGTCTCGTAAGCCAACCAACTTACACCGGTCGCTACAACTTCAAAGAAGATCCGCTCTGGAACTACAAACCGGTGGCGCTGCCGATTGACGCACTCGCTTGGTACCAATGCGACCACCTCGGCACCCCGCAGGAAATCACCGACCAAAACGGCAACACCGCCTGGAGCGCCCAGTACAAGGCGTGGGGGGAAGCAACCGAACAGCGCTCAGAGTTCGCCCAACAAGTCGGCCTGACCAACCCGATCCGCTTCCAGGGCCAATACCACGACCACGAAACCGGCCTGCACTACAACCGGCATCGGTACTATGATCCAAAGGTCGGGCGGTTTATCAGCAAGGACCCGATTGGGTACTCAGGCGGGCTAAATCTTTACGCATATGCTGCAAACCCGGTGGAGTGGATCGACCCACTCGGTTTGCATAAAGTCATCGCAACAAACAGCCGTAGGAGCGCAATGAAGAAAGCACAGGAACATGCTCAGGTTCCGCGAGTGAGCAAAGGTGGAAGTGACATTGTTATGGACGACCTTCACCCTAGTAGTCGCGGGGTTAATTGTGCCTGTCTAAAGAGTCGGGGTATCACCACCCTCGGGCGTTGGAGTGGTACAGAAAACAAGAAGTTTTTTGTGTTTGACCATCCTGACGGACATCCTGACTTGGTCGGACCAGGCCAGCCGGAGCATCATGAACGTCCACATGTCCACGGAAAGAACAAAAAAGGTGAAATGATAATATTCACTTACCCAGCACCACGGCCGGGACGATAAAAATGACCTGCTATAAAATCTTGTGCTACCACTCCGAGTTTAATATTTTTAAAAACCATGCAAGCGAGCGCCTAGCAAAAATGTCTGCCAAAGCTCATGACCAATTTGCTTTGCTGATGGCGATAACATTAGAAGGCGCTATTGGTTTTGATGAAACACCCCAAGGCTCTTCTGCTATAAACGCTCTTGTTGAAAAATGTTACTGGGTGAATCTACATAAGCTCAACATTCAGCCACCTTCAGACAACTACTACGGCTGCATGCCCTCACTTTTGTTTAGAGATAACAATGGCGGCTTCGAAAAGCTATACCAGGAACATATTGAATACGAAAAAAATTTGCGTAAATACCAAGTAATGGCGAGACATCGACCTACTGAGAAACCTAAAACATCAATGCTGGCAAGCATATTACAAGACCAGCGTCTTTTAATATCCGGCGGCGAGTTATACGACGCCCTAATGAATGCATGCCATTACCTACTAGTTCCTGTCTTATCGGGAGAGCACGGACCTGATGCATTCATTGCCTTTTCAAATAATCTCGATTATTTCTTCCAAGAGTTCAGATCAGCCATTGATCACCATGCCGAAATAACTTTCGTTGATAGCGTATCAAAACTGGAGTTTTACTAATGGGGATAATGGGGGCGGACCCCCTTTAATTCTTCTGCTCTGTTTACGGTTAAAGGGGGCGCCCCCCTTTAACTTAAGAATAAACTTAATAAAAGAGATCTCGCCGTTCGGGAGGATTTTCAAAAAGGCAACCAAGCACATTTATAATCCGGCCAAAGGTGGAGCATATTCCCATATCAACCATAGATTTATGGTGAAGGACGCCAAGCATGAGCATGTCGACATTGAGTTTATAACCGGTAAGGCTTTCGTGGAGTAAATATATGTTCAACGGCTATCTAGATAACGCGCAATCCTACGTCGAACTGGAACGACATTTATATGAGTTATTTTATTCGGAGGGGCAGGCGCACGGACTGGACGCCAGCAAATTTAAAATGCCGTACTGCAATACGAAATTTTCGGATGGGACGCCATGTCGAGACGGTAATCCAATATTCTCAACAAGAAATGAGGGCACTGGTCAAATTCTAAGAATAGTGCTTGATGAGGATATCGATACGTTGGTGTCGTATCATGACAAAGAAATGAACCGTGAACTCGTCCTAGTAGGAAAAGTGGCGTTACTGGATGAAATCAAAAAAGAAATGTGCAAATGGATTAGATCTCAATAATCAAACTTGCATGTAGACGGCCCAGTCACGGAACGTAACTGATTTGAAGAATTAAAGGGAGCGCCCCTTTGACTCCCAGACAAATCTCGTATGCGGATACCTGATCGTGGGGAATAGTGCATGGGAGATCGTATGCTTGATAGCGAATCATCAAGCAGATCCTAATGTGTGCGGACACCGCACAATCAGATACTAAGCAACATAGATCAAAAACATCAATCATAAGCGACCTACACACAAAAAAATTTAAACAGCCAAGCCCTTTAACTAGCAGCCACTCAATATATCGCATCTGAATATTATGGCTATACGCTGGAATTTAATTAGAGCTAATGACGGTTATTCCGTACCTGGTTCGTCTGCGAGGAGTGTCAGAAAGCAACATGAAAACCTATCGAATCCTATGCTACACGTCAGAATTCAGTGAATTCAAACATCATGCTAATGACCCCATAGCGGAGCTATCTGCAAATGAGCAAGATCAACTTGCCTTAATTATGGCCGCCAGTTTGGATGGCGGGATTGGATTTAACAGAACACCTTACGGTGACGCAGCGATCGACGCGCTTGTCTCAAAATGCTTTTGGGTCGAGCCCCGCAAGACGACCATCGAGTCACCTGTTCGTACGCGTTCAGGACACATGCCTTGCCTAATGTTCAGAGCTAAGAATGACGGCTTTAAAAGACTGCTTGAGGACCATGAAAAGTACGACAGGAATCTCAGAAAACATCAGGTCCTCATCAGGCACAGACATGCCGAAAGTCCCAACCCCGCTATACTCTCAAGCATTTTGCAGAGTACTCACCTCCGGATCCGGGGCAAGGAGCTATATGACGCCCTGCAAGAGACTTGTCACTATGTGGCAGTACGAGACAGAACCGGGGAGCACGGCAGTGGCGCATTTATCGTATTCTCACGCAACCTCGACTTCTTTTTTAAAGAGTTCGATGCCGCGATTGAAGGCTATGCGAAGATTGATTTTGTAGATAGCCCACGGAAATTAATTCACTGGTAGCAAAATAACATTCGATGATTCGCATTTCGAGCGTTAGCACTCAAATATGTGGGATGGCCCTTTGACCAGCTTGGTCTCTCTGGCAAGGCGTGCTCGCCGACGTGCGCTACAAGTAGCGCCGAGGCGTGCAACTTCTTGCGCATATTAGGGCTAAAAGGGGACGAGGGCTAAAAGGGGACGGATCTCTTTAATACTTTTAACCTAAGGTTAAACGGCTTAACTCACCGACATCCAAAAATTTTATATGCAAGGCAAACATGATTACATCGGCTGAAGAATTTGTAACCCTACGCGCTAGCCGTCTCAAGGCTGAATACGACAGGTCTGCCATGGAGGAAGCGCCTCTCGCTGTATGGCGTGAAGTGATCAAGAGATATCCCGATTACGTACAATGGGTAATACACAACAAAACAATTCCACTTGAGATTCTAGAAGAGTTATGCGAATCCCACCCTGAAAGCAGGTATTTCATAGCAAGCAAGCGAAAACTGTCGCTGGAGTTGTTTGCGTTCCTTTCGCAAGATCCTGATCCTATGGTGAGAGGTGGAATAGCTCTGAACAAAAAGACTCCTTTGGAAATACTTGTAAACCTTTTAAGTGATGAGGACGAAGATGTGGCTGACACTGCAAGGAGGCAATACGAAACCAGGAAATCAGTCTGACGGGACAGTCCTTTTAGACTGATGCAATCAACCACTCCACACTAACTGGCCATTACCCACCCCAACTCCAAACGCAAAAAGCCCCGAATCATCGGGGCTTTTCCATCACGCCATTTGGTTGATCACCAGAATCAAGGATCAACCTGCGCCATCAACTCCACCACCGGCTCCGTCCGCTTCGCATACCGCTGAGCCACCACCGCACACACCATCAGCTGAATCTGGTGAAACAGCATCAGCGGCAAGATCAGCAACCCAATCGTGCTCCCCGCAAACAGCACCTGGGCCATGGGCACGCCGGTCGCCAGGCTTTTCTTCGAGCCGCAGAACAGGATGGTGATGCGGTCTTCCTGATTGAAGCCGAACAGCTTGGACAGCAGGGTCGCAGCCACGAGCACCAGTGTCAGCAGCAGGCAGCACACTCCCACCAGCCCGGCCAGGTCCCAGATCGGTGTTTTCTGCCAGATGCCTTCGTTGACCGCTTCGCTGAACGCGCCGTAGACCACCAGCAGGATCGAGCCTTGATCGACGAATTTCAGCCAGTTCTTGTTGCGTGCGACCCAGGCGCCAATCCAGCGACGCATGATCTGGCCGGCAATGAACGGCAGCAGCAACTGCACGCTGATCTTGATGATCGCATCGAGGGTCGAGCCGCCTTCGCCGTGAACGTTCAGCAACAGCGTGACCAGCAGCGGCGTCAGGAATATCCCGAACAGGCTGGAGGCCGCCGCGCTGCAGATCGCCGCCGGGATATTGCCGCGCGCCAGTGAGGTGAAGGCAATCGCCGACTGCACCGTCGCGGGGAGCGCACACAGGTACAGGATGCCCATGTACAGGTCTTTGCCGATCAGGGGCGACAGCACGGGTTTGAGTGCCAGACCTAGCAAGGGGAACAGGACGAACGTCAGCCCGAACACCAGCAGGTGCAGGCGCCAGTGCCCTGCCCCGGCGATGATTGATTCTCGGGACAGTTTGGCGCCGTGAAGAAAGAACAACAGCGCGATGGCGATGTTGGTCAACCAGCCGAAGCCAACGGCCACTTGCCCGGTGGCGGGCAGGAAGCTGGCGATGATCACCACGGTGATCAACATGAGGGTGAAGTTGTCAGGGAGAAAACGGGGGCGGGTCATCTGCGTCATCCGAAGGTGCCAGGAACATGCCCGCCACTTTAGCGCGCAATGCACTTACCGACTAACGCCAATATGTCGATCAATAGCGCCTAACGGACACCTAGGCCGAGCTGGACCTACCGATGACGTATTCCCGGCTTAAGCCGGTCCCACTCAGACTGTGTGAAAACCTAGCCAACCTGCCTCAGATCTAAGAAAATGCCCCGCATCGAAAGATGCGGGGCATTTTCTTATGGCGTACATCCAGGGCGAATCTCGAAACCAGACCAGCCTGTTTCCGGTTTCAATCGATGAAGTCATTCCCGAAGACCATCTTGTTCGGGTCATTGATGCCTATGTTTCTCGCTTGGATCTCAGGGTTCTGGGGTTCGATAAAGCTATTCCCAAGGGCAACGGACGCCCGCCCTACAACCCCGCCGACCTGCTCAAACTCTACATCTACGGCTACTTCCAGCGCATAC
>NZ_FOHW01000077.1 GCF_900111735.1 Pseudomonas graminis
CCTACCGAACTTGCATGCGCCGGACATTCAGCGCTTGGCACAGATCATTGTAGGAGCGCGCTTGCCCGCGAAGGCTTACGTACATTCGATAGAGAGTAAGCGTCTGCCAAAGTCACCTTGTATGACTCAGAACGGTATAAGCAGTCCTTCAGAAAGCCGTAGGACGGCTGATAATCCATGGCCTGACCTCATCCGGCGTCATGAAAAGCCTCGTTTATCGCGTTGAGCAAAGTAGCCCTTATAGGCGCGTCACCCTCTCACCTACCAATCCTCAAATACCCGAAAGTCATTCTCTCGGGCATTTGAGCATCCGGTAAAAAAACTTGTAACTCAGTTCACCTTGAACCGTCCCACCAGCCCCTGCTGTTGCTCGGCCAAGCGGGCTAACTCGCGGCTGGTGACGGCGGTTTGTTCAGCACCGGCGCTGACCTGGATAACCAGAGTGTTGATGTCGTTTACGTTGCGGTGGATCTCCTCGGCAACCTGACTCTGTTGTTCTGCCGCCGAGGCGACCTGTATGTTGCTGTCGCTGATGGTCGCGATGCCCTCGGCTATTTCTTCTAGCAACTCCCCTGCGCGCACTACGTTGCTCGCGCCTTCTTGAGCCTTCCCTAGAGTTTCCTGCATGGAAGTGGCGGCACGGTCGGAGCCGGATTGCAGATTGGCGATCATCTTCTGGATACTGACGGTGGAATCCTGAGTCTTTTTGGCCAGATTCCGCACCTCATCGGCGACCACGGCAAATCCACGACCCTGCTCACCGGCACGGGCAGCCTCAATGGCAGCGTTCAAAGCTAGCAGATTGGTTTGCTCTGCTACACCACGAATCACATCCAAAACCGAGGAGATGGAATAGCTTTCACCCTTGAGCTCCTCAATGATTCGGGATGTTTGTTCGGCCTGAACCTCAAGCCCTTTGATCAAGCTGATGGTGTTCTCGATTTCAGCCTTGCCCTGCATAGTGCTGGCATTAACGCGCTGCGACATCTCTGCGGCGTCGGTAGTGCTGCGCGCCACGTCTTTGACCGTGGCGCTCATCTCGCTGATGGCAGTGACCACCTGATCGGTGCCTTGACGCTGCTGGACGACGTTATTGCTAGTTTGCAGGGCCACAGCCGAAGACTGCTCGGCGGCGGTCGCGACCTGCGCCGTGGCACTCCCGATCTCACGGATCACTTCACCGATCTGTATGGCCATGTTATCCAGGTTACGCGAGATCTCGCCAAACTCGTCTCTGCCGGTGTAACGGGTTCTGGCAGTTAGGTCACGCGTGGATAGCGAAATAAGGGTGCGGTTCACGTCGACCACAGCGATTTTGATATTGCGAATAATCACCGTAGCGAGCCACAGCACCGCAATCAACATCAGAATGACGGTGGCTATTGCGACATACAGACTGCGCTGGGCATCGGTACGCGCGACATTGGCTAGGCTCACGACCGTCTGGCCCAGTTCAGCCTCGACCTGAGCCATCATGTCGATACGGCTGGTGGAAAGGTTGAACCAGTCTTCGGGTTTGATATTAAGCGGATCGCCTAGAGGCGTATCAAATCCGAGTTTTTGCAGGCGAGCTACATCGACGGATGCGGGCTGTTGTAGAACCGCATCCAGCTTATTTTTGAACACGGCAGGAGCCCAGCGTTGAAAGGCCTCGAAATAGCCGGAGAACTCGCCCATGTTGCGGCTGAAACGTGACAACAGCGGCGCATCAAAACGGTTTTGGTTGAATGCCAGGCCAAGCAGTACACGCTCTCGACCAGAGCGCTCTTTCATGTCTACGAACTGATTGAGTGAACTCAGCCCACGCAGGATTTCCGGATCCTCAATGCTGGTTTCCAGTGAGTAAGAGAAGCCGATCAAATTTTTGATAAGATCGGTGAATCGGGTGCCGGACTCGCCGTTATTGATTGCGAGCGTGTCCACCTGCTGACGCAGTCCGGCCAAACCATCAATTGCGCGCAGCATCTTGTCAGGCGCGATAAGACCCTCGGTCGATTGCGCATGCATCGCGCTCACCGCACGGTCGGTTTCTTGGCGTAAGACTTTCAACTCGTCCTGCATCGTCTTACCACCGCTGCCCAGAAACACGCCGCTTGCGCCGCGCTCACGCTGGATAGTGGTTACTACGTCACTGAGTTTCTGCGCGGTGCCGGTAGCGGTGACCGCTCGGTTCATCTCGCTCAGTGTCTCTCGTTTGTCAGCTACAAAAATCCCGGCGAAGACCAGAAAGCCCAACAGGGGAAACATCAAAATAAGCAGTAGCTTTGTACTCAAAGGAGCATTTCTAAGCATGGCAGGCCTCAGGGCTTGAAGATGTTGTTTAAAGCTATCCAAGGCGAACGTTCTATGAAGTCGACGTCTGATAGAGCCCAGGATGGTTCAGTAGTAGCCTGCCGTAGCCAGTTTTTTCTCCGTTCGGAATGTTTCGGCTGAAACCAGCAAAGCTTTACCTGTAGCTAAGCAGGCGCCCAGCTATGTGGTAGCAGTCGCTCGATCTCGCTGGCCCGCTGCGTCGGCAGCTGCGTCAGCACATCCTTGAGATAAGCATACGGATCATGCCCGTTCATACGTGCCGACTGGATCAGGCTCATGATCGCCGCCGCCCGTTTGCCGCTGCGCAGCGACCCAGCAAACAACCAGTTCGACCGCCCAAGCGCCCACGGCCGGATCAAGTTCTCGATCTGGTTGTTGTCGATGGGCACAGCACCATCGTCCAGGTAGCGCGTCAGCGCTACCCAGCGTTTAAGGCTGTAATCCAGGGCCTTGGCCGTAGCAGAGCCCTCGGGCACAAGTTCGCGTTGGGCCAGCATCCACTCATGCAGTTTTTCAGCGATGGGCACCGCCGTTTCCTGGCGTAATCGCCAACGGTCTTCGTCGCTCATTTCCTTAGCGTGTCGCTCGACTTCGTACAGCCCGCCAATCGAGTGAAGCGCCTGCTCAGCCAACTGGCTTTTATTCGCGACGTGCAGGTCGAAGAACTTGCGGCGCGCGTGGGCCATGCAGCCGATTTCGGTGATGCCCAGCTCGAAGCTTGCCTTGTAGCCGGCAAAGTCGTCACAGACCAGCTTGCCGCTCCACGTGCCCAGGAAGTTACGCGCATGTTCGCCGGCACGGCTGGGGCTGAAGTCGTAGACCACGGCCTTGAGTGCCGAGAATGGCGTGCTGCTATAGGCCCAGACGTAAGCGCGGTGGGTTTTCTTCTCTCCTGGAGCCAGCATTTGTACCGGTGTTTCATCGGCGTGGACTACGCGCTGGGCCAGCACTGCTTCGCGCAGCGCATCGACCAGCGGCTGAAGCTGCACGCCGGTTTGACCCATCCACTGCGCTAGTGTCGAGCGCGGGATGGCAAGGCCGGCACGGCCGAAGATCTTTTCCTGTCGATAGAGCGGCAGGTGGTCGGCGAATTTGGCCACCATCACTTGCGCCAGCAGGCCGGCAGTGGGGATGCCCTTGTCGATCACCTGCGGCGGCACCGGGGCCTGGGTCAGTGTTTCGCACTGCCGGCAGGCCCATTTCCCACGAACGTGCTGTTCGACGGTGAACACGCCCGGCGTGTAGTCCAGCTTCTCGCTGACGTCTTCACCGATGCGCTGAAGCTGACAGCCGCAAGCGCACTGAGTGTTGTCCGGCTCGTGATGGATCACAGTGCGCGGGAACTGCGGCGGCAACGGCGCACGCTTGGGTTGCTGGCGTGGTTCTATCTGCGCGGGTGCGGGATGAAGTGCTTTTAAGTCGGCCTCGATGGCTTCAAGGTCGGTATTAAGCAGGTCATCGAGCAAGCTGCCTTGCGCCGGGCTGATCTGCTCGCTGCGCTTAGCAAACTTGTGTCGCTTGAGAATGGCGATTTCGTGGGTGAGCTGCTCGATGATCGTCTCATCACGATGGATCTTTCTGCCCATGGTGTCGACCTTGGACATCAGCTGCGCAGCCAGCGCGCGCAGTTGTTCAGGGGGCATTTGATCGAGATCGGGCAAAGAAGTCATGCCGTGGATTTTACCAAAGCAGTCCTCCGGTCACAGCTATAAGCCAGGTATTAGAGCAATGTAATTGCGCCGCCTGCACCTACTCGCTGCCAAGGCAATCCAAGTACCAGCGCCTGGAGTTGTTCGGGGTCGAGTTCGACCTCCGCGCCAAGATGGATGCCCGGCCAATGAAACTTGCCCTGATTCAAGCGTCGCGCCGCTAGCCAAATACCAACGCCGTCATGCACCAGCACCTTTATGCGGTTGGCCCGGCGGTTGGCAAAGAGGTAGGCGCAGTGCGGCTTCGCCGCACCGAACACGGCAACCACCCGGGCCAGTGCAGTGTCAGTGCCGGCCCGCATGTCCATGGGCTGGGTGGCGAGCCAGATGGAGTCGATACGAATCATTGGGCCAGGCCACGGATAAAACACGCGCAGCCGTCCGGATCTGAGGCTGGCCATTTTACGGTGACGGATTTATCGCCCAGAACCAGTGAGATGATCACCGTCTCTTCTGTTGCGCGCTTGGGTGCAGCTTGTACGGGGATGAAGGCCGGCAGAGTTGCGGGTGATTGATCCCGGTAAATCGGTAGCCACTTGCGGATCACGTTGGCGTTGATGCCGTGATGGATGGCTACGCTGGAAATCGTCGCTCCAGGTTGCAAGCATTCCTGGACGACCTGGGCTTTAAATGGTTTGGGGTAAGAGCTGCGTTGGCGCATGGAAATCCTGGCGATAAGGGTGATCGCGTCCGCTTAAAATACGCGGACACCATCGCCCTAAATACTGGAGTTCGGTAGGTGTGTTCGCCATCCGCTTACGATAGAGATGCGTCGGGTGTACCAACGCTTTCGCGGGCAAGCGCGCTC
>NZ_FOHW01000036.1 GCF_900111735.1 Pseudomonas graminis
GCTTTCGCGAGCAAGCTCACTCCTACAGTTGATTGTGTTCGGCCACAGAATTCCGGGGCGCACTCAGCCTCCTGTAGGAGTGAGCTTGCTCGCGAAGGCGTAAGACCAGTGATGACGGTATCGCCTGATTCGCCGATTTCGCGGGCAAGCGCGCTCCTACAATTGCCCGCGTCAGGCAGCAGATTCTCTGCGAAGTCAGTTAGCCAGTGCAGGCGCGAGGTATTTATGTGGGACCGGCTTTAGCCGGGAAAGCGTCTGGTGCACACCGCGAAATTGAGAGTGCCCAAACCGGCCTCTTCCCGGCTGAAGCCGGTCCCACTAAAACATCCCATAGCGTCCTACTGTGTGGAGTCAGGCCAACTGAAACAGCCTAGGGCGTCAAAAACCACATCACTCCGGACGAAAGGGATATAGCCCGTATAGACTGACTGCCGGTAGAATCCGTGCTCACGCCAGCGTCCGGCTTCAGGACGCACCATTTCTCGTTTTTTTCTCGCCCGGCCCACTGTCCGGGCGAGTTCCTATCTGGTTGGGAGTTTGTACATTGGCAGTAGGTAATCTGGATACCCACGCGTTATTCGTGCTCGGCGACGTGCGCGCGAAGTTGGTGAAGCTGTTCCAGGCGCGATTCGTTTATGTCATCGAACAATCCCCTGAAGGCATTTACATGTCGGAGATCGACACCGAAACCGCACTGGTGGTCGATGACAAGCCCGGGCTGGAACTGAAAGTGGGTGACCACTTCCGTGCCGCGGTATTGCCCAGCCGCGAAGGTGGCAAGTTCGAACTCCGTTTCCGCGACATCAAGATGACCATCTACGGCCTGGGCGAATACGCCTTTGTCGAAGTGCCGGAAGGCCACGGCATCGTGTTCAAAGAGTCCCACAGCATCTTCATGGTGTTCGCCGCCCACGAGCAAATTGAGTCCGGCCTGAGCAAAGTCCTCAAAGCCGCCACCGCCAAAGCCGCCAAATGGCGCAAGGGCGAGCTGACGTTCAAAGCCAGCGAGTAAGAAAGCGCTTCGACACACCTGCACACGGAACGCGCCCACATCCCCCACGCCACTCGCGATGGGTGGCAGGCGTGCGTCCGGCCATCGCAAACGGCACAGCTTCAATGCCCCTGCTGTCTGCCGTCGCTGACCTCGGGAGGCACGTCGTCACCGGCCATGCGCTTGCGAAACAGCCCGGTACGTGCCAGCAGCAGGGTGGTCACCGGCACGGTGATAGCGAGCAGGATCGGGATCAGCCACGCGTGCAACACGGGACCGTCCTTCAGCGCCGAGAAGTAGATGATCGACGCCAGCGCCACGCACCACGCACCCAGCGTCGAGGCCAACGCGGGCGGGTGCATGCGCTGGAAAAAGTCCTTCATGCGCAACAGGCCCAGCGCGCCGATCAGGCCGAACAGGCTGCTCAGCACCAGCAGCACGGCGGTCAGGATTTCGACCCAGAACGGCAACACCTGCAACGAATTCATTCGATCACCTCGCCGCGCAACAGAAATTTGGCCAGCGCAAATGAGCCGACGAAGCCGAACAGCGCGATCAGCAGCGCCGCCTCGAAGTAGGTGTCACTGGCGTAGCGAATCCCCAGCACCAGCATCATCAGCATCGCCAGGATGTACAGGTAGTCCAGCGCCAGTACCCGGTCCTGGGCCGACGGGCCTTTGAACAGGCGAATCAGGGTCAGGACCATGGCAAGGGTGAACACCGACAACGTAAACAGAATCGCGTTGGTGAGCAGGACGCTCATTGGAAAATCTCCATCAGTGGCCGTTCATACGTGCTTTTGAAGTGCTCGATGAAGGCCGCTTCGTCGTTCAGATCGAACACATGCATCAGCAGCACGCTGCGATCCAGCGCCAGTTCGGACCAGACCGTTCCCGGCACCACCGTGCAAATCATCGCCAGCGCGGCGAGGCCGTGGGCGTCGTGCAGGTCCAGCGGGACTTTGACGAACGCCGAGCGTGGCGGACGGCGGCCCGCGCGCAGCACGCCCCAGGCAACCGCCAGATTGGACATCACCACATCGCGACCCACCAGCAGGAACAAGCGAACAGCGACGCCGGGTTTGCGGATCCGCGCAGGTGAGGGGCGCAACGGCGCGAAAATGTAGGGCGCAAAAAAGCCGAGCAAGGCGCCCAGCAGCAGATTGCCCGGGCTCAGCGACAGGTTGAGCAACAGCCACAACCCCCACAGTGACAGCGACAACAGTGGCGCGGGAAACAGGC
The DNA here is from genome assembly GCF_900111735.1 of Pseudomonas graminis. Classification (GTDB taxonomy): domain Bacteria; phylum Pseudomonadota; class Gammaproteobacteria; order Pseudomonadales; family Pseudomonadaceae; genus Aquipseudomonas; species Aquipseudomonas graminis. Next base: position 2,233 of record NZ_FOHW01000036.1, read on the forward strand.
GCTTCATGGCTGCACCTCCGCCGCTGCCGAAGCGGGCCCCGGGATTGGCCGCGCGGCCATCACCGAGAGCACGTATTGCTGCGGGTCATGCAGCGCCTGGGCAGTGTCCTGGGTGTAATGCAACAGCGCCTGAGCCTTGAATGTCAGCACAACAGCGCAGCCCACCAGCAAAGCGATCGGCAGGCATTCGTTGAGCCGCAGCAGGGGCGCCGCGTGTTCCTGGGGCGTCCAGAAGCGCTTGATGCCGACACGCACGAAAGCAAACAGCGACGTCAGTCCGGAAATAATCAGCAGCGCCACCAGCGTCCAGCTGGCGCCCCGAATGCTTTCGTCCTTCGCCACATCAAGGCCCAGCGGATTAAGCAGGGAACTGATCAGCGTCAGCTTGCCGAGGAAGCCCGACAGCGGCGGCATGCCGATGATCAACAGCGCGCAGGCTATGAAACTCAGGCCCAGGAACGCCATGGTCCAGGGGATGACATGGCCGACCACGGCTTTCTGCTCGTCATCCAGATTGGTCCCCGGCACGGGATGCAACGACTCCAGCGCCTTGGGCAACTGATCGGCGTCCTCGTCGAGGGCGATGTCGTTGGCCGAGCGCGAGCGTTCGATCAGCTCCGCCAGCAGGAACAGCGCACTGAGCGCCAGGGTCGAGCTGACCAGATAAAACAGCGCGCCGGCGGTCAGGCTCGGCTGCGCAAAACCGACCGCCGAGAGCAGAATCCCCGCCGACACCAGAATGCTCAGACTGGCCATGCGCTCCAGGCGCTGGGCGGCCACCACGGAAATCGCGGCGACGGTGATCGTGGCCATGCCGCCCCAGATCAGCCAGTCCCCGCCGAAGAACGCCGAGGCGCCGGCCTGACCGGAAAACAGCAGCGTCCACAACCGCATCAGTGTGTAGAAACCCACCTTGGTCATGATCGCGAACAGTGCCGCCACCGGTGCGCTGGCGGCGGAATAGGCCGGCACCAGCCAGAAATTCAGTGGCCACATGCCGGCCTTGGCTAGAAAGGCCACCGCCAGAATGGCCGCGCCTGCGTGCAGCAAGCCCAAGTCACCCTCCGGCACCTGAGGGATCTTTATCGCCAGGTCCGCGAGGTTCAGGGTGCCGGTGACGCCATAAATCAGCGCCGCGCCGATCAGAAACAGCGACGACGCCAGCAAGTTGATGGTGATGTAGTGCAAACCTGCCGACACGCGCGCGCGTCCCGAGCCGTGCAGCATCAGGCCGTAGGACGCGGCCAGCAGCACCTCGAAGAATACGAACAGGTTGAAAAGGTCGGCGGTGAGAAACGCGCCATACAACCCCATCAGCTGGATCTGAAACAGGGCGTGGAAACTGGCCCCCGCGCGATCCCAGCGCGCCAGGGCGAAGAGCAGGGCGCAGAAGGCGACGATGCCGGTCAGCACCAGCATTAGCGCCGACAGGTGATCGACCACCAGCACGATGCCGAACGGTGCCTCCCAGTTGCCCGGCAGGTACACACCGATGGAGCCAGTGGTGCCGGTTTTCTGTACCCACATCATCAGCGTGATGGCGATCGCCAGACCGAGCCCGGTGGAGAAGAGGTTGATCCGCGCTTTCAGCGGGCGGTGTTTCTCGCCGAGCCACAGCATCAGCGCCGCGGTCAGCACCGGCAGCAGGATCGGCGCGACGATCAGTTGATTCATCACACTCATTCACCCAGCTCCCGACCGTCGACGTGGTCGTTGCCGGTCAGACCGCGCGACGCCAGCAGCACCACCAGAAACAGCGCGGTCATGGCGAAACTGATGACGATGGCTGTCAGCACCAGCGCCTGGGGCAGGGGATCGGTGTAATTGAGCAGGTCCTGGGGCACGCCGTCCTTGATGATCGGCTCTTTGCCGATGAACAGGCTGCCCATGCTGAAGATGAACAGATTGACGCCGTAGGACAGCAGGCACAGGCCCATCACGACCTGAAAGGTTCGTGGACGCAGGATCAGCCACACGCCGGAGGCGGCAAGCACGCCGATGGCAATGGCGATGACTTCTTCCATCAGATGGCTCCTTGTGAAATCGGGCTGTCGGCCGGGACCGGTTCAATGGGCTGCGGCAGCGAGGTCGGGCGATGGCTGCGCACCGACTGGTGAGCAAGCGCGGTGAGGATCAGCAGGGTCGAGCCGACCACCACCGCGTACACGCCGATGTCGAAAAACAGCGCGCTGGCGATGTGCAGGTCGCCCAGGATCGGCAGGACCACGTGCGCGGTGTGGGTGGTCATGAACGGATAGCCCAGGGCCATCGAGCCCAGCCCCGTGGCCAGCGCGAAGAACAGCCCGGTGCCCATCCAGCGCAACGGCCGCAGGCTCATGTTGGCCTCGACCCATTGGGTGCCAGCGACCATGTATTGCAGGATGAACGCCACCGACATCACCAGCCCGGCAACGAAACCGCCACCCGGCTGGTTATGCCCGCGCATGAACAGGTGCATCGAGACCACGAAGGCCACCGGCAACAGCAGGCGCACCAGCACCGCCGGCACCATCATGAAGCCCAGCGCGGTATCGGCGGCATGACGCGGATTCACCAGGTCGGTGACCACGTCGCGGGCCAGCAAGCGCTGTTGCGCCGGCAGAGCGATGCTTTCTTTCGGCGGACGGAACCGACGCAGCAGGGCGAAGACCGTCAGCGCCACCACGGCCAGCACGGTGATTTCGCCAAAGGTGTCGAAGCCACGGAAGTCCACGAGCATGACGTTGACCGCGTTGGTGCCGCCGCCCTGGGCCAGGGCGCGGCTCAGGTAGAACTCGGAAATGGTGTTCGGCGTCGGCCGCGTCAGCATCGCGTAGGACAGCACTGCCATGCCGCCGCCCACCGCCACGGCGAGGACGAAATCGCGGATCCGCCGCACCTTGGCCCGGCGTCGCGCCTGGGACGGTGGCGGCACGTTTTCGTTGCGTCGCGGCAGCCAGCGCAGGCCGAGCAGGATCAACACCGTGGTGACGACTTCCACCGCCAGTTGGGTCAGTGCCAGGTCCGGCGCGGAGAACCAGACGAAGGTCACGCAGGTCATCAGCCCGCAGACGCTGACCATGGTCACGGCCGCCAGACGGTGGTACTTGGCCTGCCACGCGGCGCCGATCGCGCAGGCAATGGCGATCAGCCAGAGCATCACGAATACGCCGGAACCTGGAATCTTCGGTCGATCGCCCCAGCTCAGCCCGCTCTCGTACATCGGCACGAAGCCGGCGACCAGTGCCGCCAGCACCATCAGAAACAGCTGCGCCTGCAGGCGACGGGTCGTCAGCAGCCGCTCCAGTCGCCGCGCGCCGCGCATCTTCAGCACCAGCACGCGCTCGAACATGCGCTTGCCGTTCAGGCGCCACATCAGCGGCGGGCCATTGACCTGTTTGCGCTTGATCGGGCCGCGCAGCAGCAGGTACAGAACGATGCCGGCGGCCATGGCGATCAGGCTCATGATCATCGGCGCGTTGAGTCCGTGCCAGATCGCCAGGCTGTATTCGGGGAGCTCACCGCCCACCACCGGTTGCGCCGCGGCGGCCAGCAATGGGCCGACGGAGTGTGTGGGAAAAATGCCGACGATCAGGCAGGCCAGCACTAGCAATTCCACCGGCAGGCGCATCCAGCGCGGCGGTTCGTGGGGTGTATGGGGCAGGCGCGTGGCTTTCGGGCCGAAGAACACATCGACGGTGAAGCGCAGGGAATACGCCACGCTGAAGATCCCGGCGATTGTGGCGATCACTGGCAGAGCGATTTCCACCCAGTCGGTGGAGGTGATGAACACCGTTTCTGCAAAGAACATTTCCTTGGACAGGAAGCCATTGAGCAGCGGCACCCCGGCCATTGACGCGCTGGCGACCATCGCCAGCGTCGCGGTGTAGGGCATCAGCTTGATCAGCCCGCTGAGTTTGCGGATGTCGCGGGTACCGCTTTCGTGGTCGATGATCCCCGCCGCCATGAACAGCGAGGCCTTGAATGTGGCGTGGTTGAGGATGTGAAACACCGCCGCAACGGCGGCCAGCGGACTGTTAAGGCCCAGCAGCAGGGTGATCAACCCCAAGTGGCTGATGGTGGAATAGGCCAGCAGGCCCTTAAGGTCATTTTGAAACATCGCCGAATAGGCGCCGATCACCAGCGTGGCGGCCCCTGCGCCGCTGACGATCCAGAACCACTGCTCACTGCCTGACAGCGACGGCCACAGGCGTGCGAGCAGGAACACCCCGGCCTTGACCATGGTCGCCGAGTGCAGATAGGCCGATACCGGCGTCGGTGCCGCCATGGCGTGAGGCAGCCAGAAATGGAAAGGGAATTGCGCGCTCTTGCTGAGTGCGCCGATCAGGATCAGCGTCAGCAGCACGGGGTACAGCGCGTGGGCGCGAATCGCATCGCCCGAGGCCAGCACGCGGTCCAGGTCGTAGCTGCCGACGACGTGCCCGAGCAGCATCATCCCGACCAGCAGCGCGAGGCCTCCCGCGCCGGTCACCATCAGCGCCATGTAAGCGCCGCGTCGAGCGTCGGCGCGGTGGTGCCAGTAGCCGATCAGCAGGAACGAGAAGACACTGGTCAGCTCCCAGAAAAACACGATTTGAATGAGGTTGCCGGACATGACCAGTCCGAGCATGGCGCCCATGAACGCCAGAAAGAACGAGAAGAAGCGCGGCACCGGGTCGTCCGGCGACATGTAATAACGCGCATACAGCGACACCAGCGCGCCGATTCCCAGCACCAGCATCGAGAACAGCCAGGCAAAACCGTCCAGGCGCAGGACGAAGTTCAGGCCCAGGCTGGGCAGCCAGAAAATCTCTTCTCTGATGACCCCGCCGTTGGCGATCTGCGGATACCACAGTGCGACCTGCACCGCGCCGATTAAAGCGATCAGGCCTGCGAGGATGGATTCACTGTTGCGTGCGTTGTGCGGCAAAAGCGCCGCCAGACAGCCGCCGATGAAAGGCAGAAGCAGTAGAACTATCAGGGACATAGGCTTCTAATCTGCGAAGAAATGTCAAGGATCATACGTGCCGGGTCCGGGATGACCAAACGCCAAGATGTCGCAGAATCCTACAAAGTTTGTAGGCAGCAGCGTAGTCCATGGCAATTGACACAACTTTGTTCGCCTGAAGTCCGGCTCACCGATTTGGCGTACTTCATCAATTAAGCGACAATGCCGGCCTGTTTCCGGAGCGCCCCATGTCTGATTCCATTAAAAGCCCCGCCGTCGATGCCGTGCTCGACGCCACCGGCCTCAATTGCCCCGAGCCGGTCATGATGCTGCACCAGAAGGTGCGTGACCTGCACCCTGGCGGCCTGCTCAAGGTGATCGCCACCGATCCGTCGACCCAGCGGGATATCCCGAAATTCTGTGTGTTCCTCGGCCACGAACTGGTGGACAAACAGGCGGGCGACGGCGAGTTCCTGTACTGGATCCGCAAGAAGCTCGACTGACTGGCTGCGTATCAGCTGACGCATTTCGCTTCGCGCTGGCTCGGCAGGGCGCTGGCGCCTACACTGCGGCCACTCCAGGAGCCCTCACATGCGCATAGTTGCCGACGAAAACATTCCACTGCTCGACGCCTTTTTCGCAGGCATCGGTGATATCCAGCGTTACCCGGGCCGCACACTCGACCGCGCCGCCGTCGCCGAGGCCGATATCCTGCTGGTGCGCTCGGTGACCCGGGTCGACCGCGCCTTGCTCGAAGGCACCCCCGTACGATTCGTCGGCACCTGCACCATCGGCACCGATCACCTCGACCTCGATTACTTAAAAGAAGCCGGCATTCAATGGTCCAGCGCCCCGGGCTGCAACGCCCGTGGCGTGGTGGACTACGTGCTGGGCAGCCTGCTGACTCTGGCGGAAATCGAAGGCGTCGAACTCGCCAGTCGCACCTATGGCGTGGTCGGGGCGGGCGAGGTCGGCGGCCGTCTGATCGAGGTCCTGCGCGGGCTTGGCTGGAACGTCCTGGTCTGCGACCCGCCGCGTCAGGCCAGCGAAGGCGGCGATTACCTCAGCCTCGACGAGATCATTGCCCGCTGCGATGTGATCAGCCTGCACACACCGCTGGATAAAACTGGCGACACGCCCACCAAGCACCTGTTCGACCGCGCCCGCTTGCAGCAGCTCAAGCAGGGAGCCTGGCTGATCAACGCCGCGCGCGGTCCGGTGGTCGACAACACCGCCTTGCGCCAGGTGTTGCTGGAGCGCGAAGACCTGCAAGCGGTGCTGGATGTCTGGGAGCACGAGCCAGCGGTCGATGTCGAACTGGCCGAATTGTGCGTGATCGGCACGCCCCACATCGCCGGCTACAGCCTCGACGGCCGGCAGCGCGGCACGGCGCAAATCTATCAGGCCCTGTGTGCGCACCTTGAGCAACCGGCGAGCATCCGTCTGGAAGACCTGCTGCCCAAGCCCTGGCTGGCCGAGATCACGCTGGATGCCGCCACGGACCCGGTGTGGGCGCTGAACACGATGTGTCGCGGCGTTTACGATCCGCGCCGCGACGACGCGGATTTCCGCCGCAGTCTGGCGGGGGATGCCCAGAGCCAGCGGCTGGCCTTTGATGCCTTACGCAAACATTATCCGCCCCGTCGGGAAATCGACGGCCTGCGAGTTCGTATCAACGGTGAGTCGGCGGCCCTGCGTCAGATCGTTGAGGCCTTGGGTGCGACGGTTGTGGATGACTGATCGGCGCCCATAAAAAACCCGGCAACTTGGCCGGGTTTCAATCAAATCTGCACATCAATCTTGTTTTTCGGGCTGCACCCAGTACTTCTCGCATTCCTGACAGGCCGCCTGAACCATTTCTTCAGTGATCAGGATTTCCTGTCCGTTTCTGTCGAGAATCGCGCCGCCCAGTTGCAGCTCGGATTGAGGGCGGAACACGGGTTCTTGATTGCTGCTGCTTTGCAAGCTCATGGCTGTCTCCTCATCAGGTGTGAGCGCGTCGATAGTAATCACGCCGGCATGACCGCGCCGTGACAGCATTCCTTGACTGACTCCCGCCCGCAGAGTTCATCGAAAGCTGACAAGCGTGCGCGGGGAGGGAGGTGTAGGCTCTGCGACTGATTTGTCTCGCGAGTGTTCCCCATGGCTTCAGTGTTCTCCGGCCGTCAGCGGCATGCCATTCGTCTTGCCTTGCGCATGATCGCGCCGTACCGCAAGCAAGCCATCGGCGCGTTGCTCGCGCTGGTGGTCACTGCAGGCATCACGTTGTCGATGGGCCAAGGTATCCGGCTGATGGTCGATCAGGGGTTCATGACCCGTTCCCCAACCCTGCTCAACGAAACCATCGGCCTGTTCATGGGGCTGGTGGTCGCCCTCGCCATCGGCACCTTCGCGCGTTTTTATCTGGTCTCGTGGATCGGCGAACGAGTGGTCGCCGATCTGCGCAAGCAGGTGTTTGATCATTTGGTCAGCCTGCATCCGGGCTTCTATGAGAACAATCGCAGCTCGGAAATCCAGTCGCGCCTGACTGCTGACACCACGCTGCTGCAGTCGGTGATCGGCTCGTCGCTGTCGATGTTCCTGCGCAACGCGCTAATGGTCATCGGCGGGATCATCCTGCTGTTCTTCACCAACCCCAAGCTCACCAGCATCGTCGTCGTGGCATTGCCGCTGGTGATCGCGCCGATCCTGATTTTCGGGCGGCGTGTGCGCAGCCTGTCGCGGGAGAGCCAGGACCGGGTGGCGGATGTTGGCAGCTACGTGTCCGAGGCGCTGGGGCAGATCAAAACCGTTCAGGCCTACAACCACCAGGAGCAGGATCGGCAGCGTTTCGCGCAGACCGCCGAAGGCGCCTTCGAGACGGCGCGCAAGCGAATTCTGCAGCGCTCGTGGCTGATTACTCTGGTGATCGTGCTGGTGCTGGGGGCGGTGGGTGTGATGCTGTGGGTGGGCGGGATGGACGTGATTGCCGGCCGCATTTCCGGCGGCGAGCTGGCGGCGTTCGTGTTCTACAGCCTGATCGTCGGCAGCGCGTTCGGCACCCTCAGCGAAGTGATCGGCGAAATGCAGCGGGCGGCGGGGGCGGCAGAGCGCATCACCGAATTGCTGCAGGCGCGCAGCGAAATCACTGCGCCCGTCAGCGATCTGCTGACGTTACCCAAACGCATCAGCGGTCGCCTGGCCCTGGAAAACCTCAGTTTCGCCTACCCCTCACGCCCGGAGCGCAATGCCGTGGACGGCTTGAGCCTGACCGTCGAAGCCGGGGAAACCCTGGCGTTGGTCGGACCTTCGGGCGCGGGCAAGTCGACACTGTTCGACCTGCTGCTGCGCTTCTATGACCCACAACAGGGGCGCGTGCTGATTGAAGGCATCGATGCCGAACGCCTCGATCCGCTGGACCTGCGCCGTTGCTTCGCCTGGGTGTCGCAGACCCCTGCGCTGTTTTTCGGCTCGGTGGAGGACAACATTCGCTACGGCAACCCGGCGGCCAGTGTCGAGCAGGTGCAGGCGGCCGCACGGATTGCCCATGCCCATGAATTCATTCAGTTGCTGCCACAGGGTTATCAGACCCATCTGGGTGACGGAGGGATGGGCTTGTCGGGCGGTCAGCGTCAGCGGTTGGCGATCGCCCGGGCGGTGCTGGCCGATGCGCCGATTCTCTTGCTCGACGAAGCCACCAGCGCACTGGATGCCCAGAGTGAGTACCTGATTCAGCAGGCGTTGCCGACGTTGATGAAGGGCCGCACGACCCTGGTGATCGCCCACCGGCTGGCGACGGTGCAGAACGCGGACCGGATTGCGGTGATGGATCAGGGGAAATTGGTGGCGGTGGGAACCCATCGCGAGCTGATTGCCAGTAACCCGCTATACGCGCGGCTGGCGGCCTTGCAGTTCAACGCCGGGGTGGAGCAGGCCGGGTGAATGCCGACCTGTATCTGCGCATCAGTCTTTGCGGTATTCGCAGAGATAGGCGGTTTCTTCGGTGGCTTCGACATCGAATTTGACGTTCGCCGGGATCTTGAAATCCGTGCCGGCCTTGAAGGTTTCCCAGTCATTGGCGCCCGGTAGCAGTACTTTCAGCTCGCCCGAGATCACGTGCATGATTTCGCGGTCGCCGGTGCCGAAGTTGTATTTTCCTGGAGCCATGACGCCGATGGTCGCGTCGCCTGCTGCTTGCTTGAAGGCGATGGATTTGACGGTACCGTCGAAATACTCGTTGACCTTGAACATGGCTGATCTCCTTGGGAAGGGCTGGAAAAGGCCGGACAGTATGCCGAACGTACAAAAGGCCGTCATCCGCTTTGGTAAGGGCGTCACACTTCAGCCTGGAATCACCAGCGGTAACAAACGTGCGGTATTGCGCGCGTCTGACAGCGCTCGGTGTTGCTGACCATTGAAATGCATCCCTGCCAGTTGCAGCGCAGTGTTCAAGCCGCAGGGTTTTTGCAGGTGACGGGCTTTGGCGAAGCGTTGTTTCAGGTTGATATGGGGCAGGCTGGCAAGTTCGCTGGCGAGCTGATGATGACGCCAGTCCTGTTGCAGTTGCTGACGATCGTAATCCCCCCAACTGGTCCAGGCGACCAGGCGCTCGCGGTATTGGGCGATCCAGCGTTCGAACTGAGGCCATACGGCGGGCAGCGTCAAGGCACTGTCGATGAAGCTCTGCCGAATGTGGGTCAGCTCTCGGCAAAAGGGTGTGAGCAACGGCCGGCGCACGGGCCGCACATAGCGTTCGAAATGGTCGATCTCGCGCCCGTCCTGATTGACCAGCGACGCACCGATTTCGATGATTTCCATTTCCGCTACCGGCCATCCGCCCTCTTCAGTGGTGGCCTCCAGGTCTATCACCAGCCAGTAGGACATTTCGAACTCCTGTTTCATAACCAGCGACAGCGCCCTGGAGCGTAGCCACTTCACGGCCGTCACGTCCAACTGCCGGGGCAGATGATCCATGATTGGGACTCGCGGCAGGCAGGAAGGTTTGCCGGGGTTGCGTCTTTTGTAGTGTCTGACTGGCATATGGCCGGGACAGCCCTTGCCTGGCCAATGCACCTCGGCATAAATTGCAGGCGCATTTGGTCCTCACATAAAGCGCAGCGCGGTCGATAACGCACAGGACAAGGACGGCTTGAGCCCTCTACGGTGGGTCCGGGGCTTGGATGGGGGCTAAAAGGGAAAGGGGCAGCAAGGCGCAAGGACGGCGAGAGTGGGAACGACAGGGGCGATTTAGCCTCCGTTTTACCGTTGTCTAATTGATTGCGAACGCATAGCTTACGTACTCCGTTTCGCCTGAGGTGCCTTGTCTTTATGTCCACGCCGATGCGGATGGCTTTTAAAACCCTGCTGTTCACGACCACGACCCTGTGGGCCTGGCAGGTCGGTGCGACGCAGATCGTGCGCATTGGTGCGGCGCATTTCCCGCCGTATACGATTCGTCCCGAGCGCGGTGAAGACACCGGGCTCTTGCCGCAGATGATCAGCGCACTGAACGCGATGCAGAATGATTACCGCTTTGAAGCGGTGCCCACTTCCATCCCGCGCCGGTTTCGCGATTTCCAGCAGGCACGCTTCGACATGGCCATTTTCGAAAACCCCGCCTGGGGCTGGAAGGGCATTCCCCATGTAGCTGTCGATATGGGTCTCGAAGACGCTGAAGTGTTTGTCGCCCATCGCTTGCAGGGCAGGACCCAGACGTATTTCGATGAACTGCATGGCAAACGCCTCGCCCTGTTTAGCGGCTATCACTACGCGTTCGCGGGTTTCGACGCCGACCCTAAATTCCTTGCCGACAGCTACAACGCCACGCTGACCTATTCCCACGACAGCAACCTGCAGATGGTGCTGCGGGACCGTGCCGACATCGCCCTTGTGACGCGCTCCTACCTGAGTACTTTCATGTCCAACAACCCCAAGGATGCAGACCAGTTTCTGGTCTCGGACCGGGTGGATCAGGTTTATCGCCACTATGCGCTGCTGCGTCCGGATGCGCCTATCAGCGGCGAACGTTTCAGCGAACTGCTGCGCCAGCTTCGGGAGAACGGGGAAATGTTCAAAATCTTTCAGCCGTTTCGCATCGCGGTGACGCCACAATCCACCCGCCACGCGGTAGCGTTGGGGGAAGGGGCCGAGAAGGACTGACGAGGGGAGGTATTACCGGCCGGTAAGGGCGGCAGGGGAGTGGAAGAGCTCGATGCGGGAGCGCTGGCAACGCGCTCCCACAATGGGCTTCAAACGTAGGGTTTGACGGGGTAAATCAGCGGTCTCGCGCTTCCTTTGCGTCCATCTCGGCATTGCGTTCGTGGACGCGTTTGAGTTGTTCATCGGTCAGGGGCAGTTTCTTCGCTGAATCCTTGAGCATCAGCAGACCGCCAACGATCGAGCCGATTGCAACGACCAGAATTAACCAGGCATACCAGGGCATAACGCTCTCCTTCTTGTGATAGAGGTTGGAGCAGCGACGCTGTCCAGTGGTTCAATTGTAGAAGATGCCCGACGCCTGGCGCCGGTCGGCAGGCATTTACCGATTGCCGGGTCCCGCCTTGCGGGATGTTCGGCTACAATGCGCGCCGATTTCGACTTGCCAGAGAACCCGCTCATGTCCGTCTGCCAGACCCCTATCATCGTCGCCCTGGATTTCCCGACCCGCGAAGCCGCGTTGAATCTGGCTGATCAGCTGGATCCCAAGCTGTGCCGGGTCAAAGTGGGCAAGGAGTTGTTCACCAGCTGCGCATCGGACATCGTCGAAACCCTCAACAGCAAGGGCTTCGAAGTGTTCCTGGACCTCAAATTCCATGACATTCCCAACACCACGGCGATGGCGGTCAAGGCGGCCGCTGAAATGGGCGTGTGGATGGTCAACGTGCACTGCTCAGGCGGCTTGCGCATGATGGCGGCCTGCCGTGACGTGCTGGATCAGCGCACCGGCCCCAAGCCGCTGTTGATCGGCGTCACCGTGCTGACCAGCATGGAGCGCGAGGATCTGGCCGGAATCGGTCTGGACATCGAACCCCAGGAGCAAGTACTTCGCTTGGCGGCGCTGGCTGAAAAAGCCGGAATGGACGGTCTGGTGTGTTCCGCGCTGGAAGCCCGGGCACTTAAAGCCGCGCACCCGTCCCTCCAGTTGGTGACGCCGGGCATTCGTCCCGCCGGCAGCGCTCAGGACGATCAGCGTCGTATCCTCACGCCGCGACAAGCGCTGGATGCAGGCTCCGACTATCTGGTCATTGGCCGCCCGATCAGCCAGGCGGCCGATCCGGCGAAAGCGTTGGCTGCGGTGGTTGCAGAGCTGGCGTAAAGCACGCCAGCTGCTGCTGGACTCGATCCTGCAGGAGCGCGCTTGCCCGCGATCACGGTATGTGAGCGACACAAGGTACCGCGTCACACGCCGTGATCGCCCGTATCACGCACCACCGGTTTCTCACTCAGAAACCGCTGCGTTTCAGGATCGACTCCATGCTTTCCTTGGAGGGCCGACCGTAGAACTTCAGTAATTCCGAAGCCCGGTTGGTGAAGAACCCGTCCACACCTTGTTCGCTGATCGCTTTGAAATCCACCGCCTCATCCACGGTGTACGGGTGAACGATCATTCCGCGATCGTGGGCCATCTTGTTCATCCACGGCTGCACCAGGTCACTGTAGCTCTGGTCCCCGCCGTTCTTCAGCGCTGCCGACGGCCCGGTACCTACGGCGCCGTGGGCTTTGGCCCAGTCCATCCAGGCGGCGAACTCCTCCTTCGATTTCACCTGCTGGCTGGCGTAAAAGCTGGCTTTGTCCTTGGCCCCCGAGTCCTTGAACGTTTTGCCCGAAGCCGTTTCGATAGAGCCGTCACCCAGCCACAGCAGCAGCACTTTCGGCGTGTCGGGCATGCTCTTCTGCAGCAATTCCAGGCTTGGTTTCTCAAAGGTCTGCAGCACGACGCGCCCCGGCATGTGGGCGACGTTGACGTAGCCTTTCTCGGCGGCAGGACGCTGGCTCAGCCAACCGCGCTGATCGAGCTTCTTCTTCAAATCTTCTTCGATGCCCGGAAACTGCGCCGGCACCTTGGTCTCGATGTACAGACCGGGCTTGTTCTTGCCGCCTTCGGCGATGTCGATCACTTCGTCCAGCGTCAGAATCTTCAACCCGGCGTAGGTGGCGCGGGCGCGATCGGGGTAGGCCTTGTTGAACCAGGAGCCGGCGTCCAGACGCTTGATTTCTTCCAGCGTGAACGTGTTCAGCGGGTCCTTGGCCCGTTGCGGGTAGACCTCGGCGATGTTGGTGGTGCGCTCCAGCGTGTTGTCATGCAGGGCGATGAGCACGCCATCCTTGGTGCGCTGGATGTCCATCTCCAGGTAGTCCGCGCCCAGCTCGCGGGCCAGCGTGTAGGAAGGCACGGTTTCCTCGGGCGCATTGAACGAAGCGCCGCGATGGGCAATCACCGCCGGCCACGGCACGCCGATCTTCGCCGCCAGCGCCCGACCCGGCTCCTTGCCGGTGTCCGCGGCCGCCAGGGCCACGGCGGATGACAACAACACACCGGCAATCGCGGCGCCGCTCAACGTTCTGGATAATCCTTTCAACATGGTTCTGACGTTCCTTTTGTACATGTCCGTTCAGGGCGCAGCCGTTGCCGCACCGCGTGGCATCGTTTTTATCGTGACGAAATCAGGTGTCCCAGGGCTCAGACCTTAAACAGCAACCGGCATGGCGGGCAACCGGGATTGTCGTTGCGAGGGGCATTACTGTCGGTTACAGGCGTTAGCGCGCTGCCAGTTTCCGGGATTTTTATGACATTGAGGTGCCGACGGACGCTAACCGGGGACTACGTCTCGGCAACTTTTTTGCGCGGTCGCCCGCCTTTCGATCCGTTAGCCTTCGAAGCGGTGGCTTTTGCCGCACTGACGCGCCGCCCGTTCCGCGCCGCGATCAGACTACCGGCAACGCCCATGAGCGACTCGCTGGCCGAAATCATGCCCGAGATCGACATATGCAAATCGCGATGATCGAGGCAGATGGCCTTGCCGCCGAATCCCAACTCCATTTGCCCGAGCTCGCTGACTGAGAGCTCGCGCAGCTCGGGGTAATTGGCGACAGGGAGGAGGAGGGCTGTCTGGTCGGAAAAACCGATGGCCAAGGCATTTAGCTCACTGAGAAAACGTAATGTCGTCGGCTGAATGTTGGGCGCATTTCGTTTGCGCCCCTGGTCGATGGCCTGGTTAAGAACCCGCTGGGTAACGGGTTGATCATCAAACTCCTGCGCTTTAATGGTCTTCATAACTCAATCTCCAGTGGCTCGACGTGTCCGGCGAGGTACAGCTGCGTTTTGTAGGTGTAAGCGTCATAGGTGCCTTTTACGATCTTTGATATCTGAGGCTGATCAAGGTGATTAGAAACGACTTCATCAGATCGTGAGCTCCATCCCATATTCTCCAGGCAGAGCGTGCTGCGGCTACGCCACCAGCAGTCCCTTGCCTTGCGCAGGTTATCCCGGCGCTTGATGACGCGACGTAACTCTTCCAGCACACGGACGCATGGCTCGTTTTTTCGGGAGTAACGTCCCAAAGCTTCACGCCGTTATGCCAGAAACTGAATAAAAACCGCGCGTTCCACCTGCCAGTGCCAACGTGAACATGAGGCGGACAGTGCTCATCTCTAGTAAAAACCGCAATCACGAAGCCTTTATGACTGCACACCCTCATCTTTAACCCATCCGTTAGGTTTTTAGTTTACGCACCGATGATCTGTTTTGCGAAGATCCTGATGGTGCACATTCGTCCAATACGATTACTGGTCCAGCTGGAGCCAACGGAGTTGAACGTGGATCAGCGCAATGAGCCAGAACTCAACAGCAACAAAAGTTGACCGGGGGGCCGCAGAGCGGCGTGCACCGTTCCGGCTCAGGATTTTTTTATGGTTGGCAACCCTGCCCAACCGCTCTAACTCGCGCTACTGTCAGCACCAGACATTTCGTGCAGCGGAGCGATGATGAAGACGGTGTTGGTGCTGGTTGAAAGCGTGAACATGTATTTGCCGATTCTGGAAAGCAGCGGCTTTCGCCTGATCCTGGCGCCGACGCCGGCGATGCGCGCCGAGGCGGTGGCGAACGGGGGTGGGGAGATTGATGCGGTGCTGACCCGTGGGCCGCTGGGGTTTACCGCCGAGGAAATGGCCGCGCTGCCGAACCTCGGCATCATCTGTGTGATTGGCGCGGGCTACGAGCGTGTCGACCTCGAAGCCGCCGAGGCGCGAGGGATCGTGGTGACCAACGGGGCAGGGGTGAATGCCCCGACTGTGGCGGACCACGCGATGGCCTTGCTGCTGGCGGCGGTTCGCGACATTCCCCAGTCAGACGCGTCGGTGCGCCGCAACGAATGGCGCAAGGTCACCCGGCCCTCGTTCGCTGGCAAACGCCTGGGCATTCTTGGCCTTGGCTCGGTCGGGATGGCCATCGCCAAACGCGCGCTGGGTTTTGACATGGTCATCCACTATCACAGCCGCTCACCCCGCGCCGGCGTGGACTTCAACTATTGCGCGACGCCGCTGGCGCTGGCCGAAGCGTCGGACTTTCTGGTGGTGGCGACGCCGGGCGGCGGGTCGACGCGGCACCTGATCGACAAGGCTGCCATCGAGGCGTTGGGCGCCGAGGGCTTCATCGTCAACATCGCCCGGGCCAGCGTCGTGGACACCGATGCGCTGATCGACGCGCTGCAGCAAGGCCGCCTGGCCGGAGCGGCGCTGGACGTGTTCGACGACGAACCGCAGGTTCCCGACGCCCTGAAAGCTTTGAACAACGTGGTCCTCACCCCGCATCTGGCAGGGTTGTCGCCGGAGGCATCGCGCGACACTGTGAAAATGGTCGCCGACAATCTGCTGGCGTTTTACGCAGGCAAGCCGGTGCTGACCCCTGTTCACAGCTGACGATCGGCCCCATAACCCTCTCCAACAACACCTTTCCAATAACAAGAGTAATCGCGCATGTCCTCATCTTCAGGTTTGAAAGTTGCTTTGGTGACGGGTGCCGGCAGCGGCATTGGCCGTGCGGTGGCCCTGCAACTGCTGGCTGACGGTTTTGCCGTGGTGCTGGCCGGGCGTCGGTCTGAACCCTTGCAGGCGCTGGTCGAGCAGGCCGAGGCTGCCGGGCAGCGGGCGCTGGCGGTACCGACGGACGTGCGCGATCCCGCCAGTGTCGATGCGCTGTTCGCGACCATTGAAAACACGTTCGGGCGGCTGGACGTTTCGTTCAATAACGCTGGCATTGGCGCACCGGCAGTGCCGATGGACGAATTGTCGGTCGAGCAGTGGAAGAACGTCATCGACACCAACGTCACCGGGATGTTTTTGTGTGTGCGCGCAGCGTTTGGCCTGATGCGACGCCAAGTGCCCCAAGGCGGCCGGATCATCAACAACGGCTCGATTTCCGCGCACACGCCGCGGCTGTTTAGCTCGCCCT
Organism: Pseudomonas graminis; assembly: GCF_900111735.1. GTDB lineage: Bacteria > Pseudomonadota > Gammaproteobacteria > Pseudomonadales > Pseudomonadaceae > Aquipseudomonas > Aquipseudomonas graminis. The sequence continues at coordinate 18,588 of NZ_FOHW01000036.1, forward strand.
ATACGTCCAGCAAACACGCAGTACTGGGCCTGACCAAAAGCACTGCGCTGGACGGTCGGCAGTTCAACATCGCCTGTGGCCAGATCGACATCGGCAACGCCCTGACCGAAATGACCGACCGCATGACCAAAGGCGTGTTGCAGCCCAACGGCGATCTGCAGGTCGAGCCGACCATGAACGTGCAGCACGTGGCTGAAGCGGTGAGTTACATGGCCGGGCTGCCACTGTCGGCCAACGTACTGAACATGACTGTCATGGCCAGCAGCATGCCTTTTGTGGGACGTGGCTGATTGACCGGGGCGGCTCGTTGCGTTGAGTTGCGTTGTTTTGTCCAAAAGCTGGCGGGATCCGTCCAACCCGGCTGAAGGATCAATCGCCACACTCAACCCATGCCGAGCCACCTTCAATCGAGGACACTGCCATGACCGAGTTCGTTATTGCCCCCGTTGCCACGCCGTCCCTGGCCGTCGCCGGGACGTCTAGCCGCTTTCCGATTCGCCGGGTCTTCTGCGTCGGTCGCAATTATTCCGACCATGCCCGGGAAATGGGCCACGACCCTGACCGCGAGCCGCCGTTCTTCTTCATGAAGCCCGCCGACGCCGTGGTGCCCGCCGAAGGCCGGATTGCCTACCCGCCGCTCACCGAGGACCTGCATCACGAGATCGAACTGGTCGTGGCGATCGGCAAGGACGGCGTGAACATCGACCCGCAGGACGCCCTGACCCATGTCTGGGGCTACGGCGTCGGCCTGGACCTGACCCGCCGCGACTTGCAGGCGCAGGCCAAACAAATGGGCCGGCCGTGGGAGTGGGCCAAAGCCTTCGACGCCTCTGCGCCCGCCACACCCTTGCGTCCGGTCAGCGAGATCGGCCACCCGGAAGCCGGCGCGATCTGGCTCGACGTCAATGGCGAGCATCGCCAGCGTGGCGATCTGTCTGACCAGATCTGGGCTGTCCGGGACGTGATCGCGCACCTGTCGCAATCGGTGGGCCTCAAAGCGGGCGACCTGATCTACACCGGCACGCCGGCCGGGGTGGGCGCGTTGCAGCGCGGCGATGTGGTGACCGCCGGGATCGAAGGCATCGCCGAACTGAGTGTGACGATTGGTTGATCCGCTGTTTCCGTCCGCCTGAGAATCGTTTGGTCCGGCTGCCGCCGTTGCCCTACCATGGGGGGGGCCGACTGGCGATTTCAGGTGTTTCAGCGATGGCCCATCCCTCCCGCATCCAGACCTATGGCATGCAGCAGCGCAGCGACCGCATGGATTTCTACATCCGTGACAAGTCCGCCCGACCCGCGCTGACCGCGCCCCATCGTCATGAATATTTTCAGATCCAGATCAACCTCGGCGGCGACACCGTGCAGCACATCGGTGGTGCGGTCAGGCCATTCCCCCGCAACACCCTGACGTTCATCCTGCCCCATCGCCTGCACGTGATTCCGCACCCGGAAGACGGCAATTTTGTGCTGATCAATTTCTCTCAGGAATTTCTCCTGCAGCATCTGCAGTGCGATCCGATGGACCTGGAGGATGTGCCCGTGGCCGAGGCGCCTGAGCTGGCGCCATTTCGGTTTCAGGAGCATCTGGATTTCACCCTTGATGACACCGACTTCGCCGAGGTGACCGCTCTGTTGAGGCAGATGCGCGACATGGACCGCGCCAGGCCGTTGGGCTCCGGCGCGATCCTGCGCGGTTGCCTGCTGCAATTGATCGGCACGGTGTGCAATCGCTACGAAGCGCAGTTACTGGCGCTGTCGGCGAACAAGGCCGAGCGGCGTGGACGGCGCGATGCGATGAGTCGGGTGATCGATTATATCCGCGCGCACATCGCCGATCCGGCCATGACCCTCACCGATGCAGCGGCGGCGGCTTTTCTGTCACCCAATTACCTGACCCACCTGTTGCGCAAGGAAACCGGCAACAGCTTTTCCGAACTGGTCCTGGAGCGGCGCATGCGGCTGGCGCGCACGCACTTGACGAACAGCAGCAAACCCCTGAGCCACATCGCCGAGGTCTGCGGGTTTACCGATGAAGCGTATTTCTCGCGGCGCTTTCGCAAAGCCCACGGCATGCCGCCGGGGCAGTTTCGCCGGGATCGGCGCGGTGGTTGAACGAGGTTTGGAAGGCAGCGGGGTTCTACTGCAAAGGTGATGGCGTCTGGGATGGCCACTTCCCGGTTTTAAAGGGGACTGATTTATTTACAGCGCTTCACCGTAAATTAATCTGTCCCCGTTCGAGCGAGAAAGTGATGGCGCCGGGAAGGCGTCGGAACAGCTGGCATCGATCTGGCGCCGTCCGCCTACAGCTCAATCGCCCTGGTCAGCTCGCTGAACAACGCCGACACCGAGCGCAGCGCCCGGCAATCCGGCCGGGTCAGCAGCCACAGCCCGGTGTCATGCCCTTCGAGCGCTTCGCTCACGGGCTGAAGCTCGCAGTCCTTCAGCATGAAATCCGGCAGCGCTGCCACGCCCATGCCTGCGCGCACCAGTTGAGCCACCGCAAGCATGGAGCTGCAGCGATAGGCGAGGTTCACGCCGGGCAGATGCTGCCGGCGCCACATCACGGTGGGGTGATCGGGGAGGAAATCGTCGGGGGCGATCCAGGCCATGGCGTCCAGGGCCAGATCACCACAGCGTCGCGCGTAGGCCTCGCTCGAACACACCCGATACGCAACCGTGCCCAGGCGAGTGCCGACCAAGTGCTCAGGCGGCGTGTTGGTCAGACGCAGGGCAATGTCGGCGTCGCGGCGGCTCAGGTTGGCAAAGGTGCTGGAGGTGTTCAGTTCCAGGCGCAGGCCCGGGTAGTCTGGCATGAAGCGGCTCAGGGCGGGGAGCAACAGGCTTTGCAACACGGCTTCGGTGCAGGTCAGGCGCACGGTGCCGCTGACGACTTGCTGGCCCTGCTCGAGACTCAATTGCGCCAGCGCCAGAGCGTTCTCGGCGCTCTCGGCCTGCTGAGCAAGTGCCAGCGCTGCGCTGGTCGGCACATACCCCGCGCGGCTCTTGTCGAAGAGCGCCGTGCCCACCGCCTTTTCCATCCGCCGCACCGCGCGGAACACCGTGGAGACATCGACCTTCAGCAGCTCGGCGGCCTTGGCCAGCGTCCGCCCACGCACCAGCGCGAGGATGAGGGTGAGGTCGGCATGATTGATTCGATAGTGCGTGGCTGCATTTATCACTTGCCTGAACGCCAATTCTGATTGCAGGAGGACAAGCTTATAGTCGCCTCCGGACCTCACGCAAAGCGTTTTGATATCAGGGAGCACACATGACTCAGCAGCAGAACATCCGCATCGCATTGGTGGGCGATTACGACCCGAGCGTGCCGGCACATCAGGCCATACCCGTTGCGCTGGACAGGGTGGCGAGCGAAACCGGACTCAGCGTGCAGGCAAGGTGGGTGCCTACGACGGATGTGAAAGATGGCGCGAGCCTGCAGGGGTTCGAGGGCATCTGGTGCGTGCCGGCCAGCCCCTACCGCGACATGGACGGCGCGCTGACGGCAATTCGCTTCGCCCGGGAGCGGCAGATTCCCTTCCTCGGGACGTGCGGCGGCTTTCAGCATGCGTTGCTGGAGTACGCGCGCAATTATCTGGGTTGGGCCGATGCCGAGCACGCCGAAACGGCGCCGGAATCCGAGAACGCCATCATTACGCCGTTGAGCTGTTCGCTGGTCGAGGCCTTTGCGCCGATTCGTCTGCGGTCGGGGTCACTGATCGCCGCTGCGTACGGGACGCTCGAGACCCAAGAGCGCTACCGGTGCCGCTACGGTTTGCGCAAGGAGCTGGAAGCGGATGTTTTTACCGGTCCGCTGAAAGTGTCCGGCCATGACGAAGACGACGAGGTCCGGGCGATGGAGCTCGACGGCCATCCGTTTTTCGTCGCGACGTTGTTTCAACCGGAACGCGCCGCGCTGGAGGGGAGGACACCGCCGCTGGTGAAGGCGTTTGTGCTGGCCTGTGCAGCGGAGTCGATTTGACATGATGATGGCAGACACCTTTGGCGTGCCTTATTACGCGGTGATCTTCACCTCGGTCCGCACTGAGGTCGAAGCGCAGGCATATGACGACGCGGCGCGGCGGATGCTCGAACTCGTTCGACAGCAGCCGGGTTTCCTCGGCGTGGAGTCGGTACGCGGCGGTGACGGGCTGGGGATCACCGTGTCGTACTGGGCCAACGAAGCCGCGATCCTGGCCTGGAAGGAGCATCCTGAACACAGGGAAATCCGTGAGCGCGGCCGGTCGACGTGGTATCGGCGATGCACCACTCGAGTTTCCAGGGTGGAGCGGGAATACAGCTTCGGACGTTGATGCTCGATCAAGCCCATTTCGAGGGTGGTTTTGCCACCGCTGAGGAGTGTCGGTCGTACACAAAATCCGGAGCCGGCTTGCTGGCGAACGCGGTTAATTCCTGAAATGTCCAGCGACTGACACGACGCCTTCGCGGGCAAGCGCGCTCCTACAGAGGGTTTTGCGACGGCTGAGGAATGTCGGTCGTACACAAAATCCGTAGGAGCCGGCTTGCTGGTGAACGCGTTTAACCGTGACATCTCCGGCGACTGACACGACGCTTTCGCGGGCAAGCGCGCTCCTACAGGATTTGCGACGGCGAAGGAATAGTGACCTGCGAAGGGGTGCGCGGGGAGTTCAATCCTCCGCGCACCTGGATTTTCTACCCGGTCAGGGCATGACCGGCGGAACGTACGCCAGCGTTGTGCCCAGCACCCATAACAGGAACAACACCAGCGGCGTATGCACCAGCAGTTGCACGAACGAGAAGCCGATCAAATCCCGCGCCTTCAGGCCGAGCACGCCCAGCAGCGGCAGCATGTAGAACGGGTTGATCAGGTTTGGCAGCGCTTCGGCGGCGTTGTAGATCTGCACCGCCCAGCCGAGATGGTATTTGAGGTCGTTGGCGACCTGCATCACGTACGGCGCTTCGATGATCCACTTGCCGCCGCCGGACGGGATGAAGAACCCGAGAATTGCCGAGTACACGCCCATCAGTAGCGCATACGTGTCGTGGGACGCGATGCTGGTGAAGAACGTCGAGATGTGGTGCGCGACGGTTTGCGCATCACCGCCCTTGACCGTGGTCAGCAGCGCGGCGATCGAACCGTACAACGGAAACTGGATCAGTACGCCGGTGGTGGTCGGCACGGCGCGGGCCACGGCATCAAGGAAACTGCGCGGACGCCAGTGCAGCAACGCGCCGACCATGATGAACAGGAAGTTGTAGGTGTTCAGGCCGGAAATCGCAGTGATCGCCGGTTTGGTGCTGAACTCGTTGTACAACCAGCCGGACGCCAGCACGACCATCAGAATGATCAGCAGCGGGCTGTATTCCAGCCACTCGCCAGGCCGGGTGCGCGGCGGCAGCGGTGGCAGGCTGAAGCTGGGGTCAATGCCGCATTCCTTGGCATCGCGGGCGTTGGCCGGGCCGGGCGCCGTGGCGTAGGCGATGATGATCGAGACCACCACCAAGGCCAGCAGCATTACCCCGGACTGCCAAAGGAAGATCGTCTGGGTGAACGGAATCACCCCGGTGATCGCCAGAATCGACGGCGGCAAGCTGGCCGGGTTGGCTTGCAACTGCGCGGCGGACGACGAAAGACCCAAGGCCCACACCGCGCCCAGACCCAGATAAGCCGCGGCACCGGCGGCGCGGTAGTCCATTTTCAGATCGGTGCGCCGGGCCAGGGCACGCACCAGCAAGCCGCCGAAGACCAGCGACAAGCCCCAATTGAGCAAGGAGGCCACCATGCTGATGAGCGCGACCCAGGCCACGGCCGAACGGCCGTTCTTCGGCAGGCGCGCCAGGCGGTCGATCAGTTTGACCGCCGGCGGCGAACTGGCGACGACGTAACCGCCGATGACCACGAAGGCCATTTGCATGGTGAAGGGGATCAGGCTCCAGAAGCCGTCGCCAAAGGCTTTGGCGGTGTCGGCGGGTTTGGCGCCGATGACCAGCGTGGCGAGTGTGACGATGACCACGGCCAGCGCGGCGAACACCCACGAGTCCGGGAACCAGCGTTCCGCCCATTTGGCGCAACGCAGGGCAAAGCGGGCGGAGCGGCTTTCTTCGATGTCGGCGGCCACGTGTGTTACCTCTTCTAGTTATTGTTCAGGTGTGTAGGACGGCAGTTTCAAGTGTTCTCGGTGATGCGAAAAAAGCACCGGCTCAGATACAGCAAAGCCCCTTCATCGCTGAAGGGGCAGGGCGGTCTGACGAAAGGTGCAGGTATGCGAAAGCTCAGGGTGTTGCCAATACGTGGAGCACGCCGCGGATCCTGTAGGAGCGCGCTTGCCCGCGAAAGGACGTTTCAGACACTGCGTGGGTGTCTGGCCATCCGCGGTTCGCGGGCAAGCGCGCTCCTACAAGTACCGCGCCATCGCCGTTAAAACGTCATTTCCACCACGTCATCCGGCACGATCAGTTTGCCGGCGGTCTTGGCGATGATTTCATCGACCGTCACGCCCGGTGCGGTTTCGCGCAGCACGAAGGCGCCGTTTTCGATCTCGAGGTACGCAAGGTCGGTCAGCACTTTCTTGATGCAGCCGGCGCCGGTCAACGGCAGGCTGCAGCGCGACAGCAGCTTGGATTCGCCGTCCTTGGACGCGTGGGTCATGGTGACGATGATGTTCTCGGCGCCGGCGACCAGGTCCATCGCCCCGCCCATGCCCTTGACCAGCTTGCCGGGGATCATCCACGAGGCAATGTTGCCTTCGACGTCCACTTCAAACGCGCCAAGCACAGTCAGGTCGACGTGGCCGCCACGGATCATGGCGAAGGATTCGGCCGACGAGAAGATCGACGCGCCCTTGCGTGCGGTTACGGTCTGTTTGCCGGCGTTGATCATGTCGGCATCGATGGTTTCTTCGGTAGGAAACGGGCCCATGCCGAGCAGGCCGTTTTCCGATTGCAGCATCACGTCGATGCCGTCCGGCACATAGTTGGCGACCAGGGTCGGAATGCCGATGCCCAGGTTAACGTAGAAGCCGTCTTGCAGTTCGCGGGCGACGCGCTGTGCCATTTGTTCGCGGGAGAGTGCCATGATCTTGGGTCTCTTTTATTCTGTCCGGACTGTAGAAAAACCGGAGATACAAAGGGGAAAATCGGTTCGAGGACGACGCTGATGTCAGGCTTTTCTGACGGTTCGCTGCTCGATGCGCTTCTCGAACGTGCCCAGGATCACGCGATCGACATAGATGCCGGGTGTGTGGATTTCGGTGGGCAGCAACACGCCGGGCTCGACGATTTCTTCCACTTCCACCACGGTGATCTTGCCGGCGGTGGCGACCACCGGATTGAAGTTCTGCGCGGTGTGACGGTAGACCACGTTGCCGAAGTGGTCGGCTTTCCAGCCTTTGACGATGGCGAAGTCGCCGGTGATGGCTTCTTCGAGAATCACATTGCGGCCGTTGAACTGGCGGGTTTCCTTGCCTTCCGCGACGGGTGTGCCGAAACCGGTGGCGGTATAGAAGGCGGGAATGCCGGCGCCGCCTGCGCGCATTTTTTCGGCCAAGGTGCCTTGGGGGGTTAACTCGACTTCCAGCTCGCCGCTGAGCAACTGGCGCTCGAACAGGGCGTTTTCACCGACGTAAGACGCGACCATTTTGCGGATCTGCCGGTCTTCCAGGAGGATGCCCAGGCCAAAACCGTCGACGCCGCAGTTGTTGGAAACGACGGTGAGGCCCTTCACCCCCATGCGTTTGATTTCAGCGATGAGGTTTTCGGGGATGCCGCACAATCCGAAGCCGCCGGACAGCACGGTCATGTTGTCGGTCAGCCCGGCGAGGGCTTCAGCGTAGGTTGCCACGCGTTTATCGAGTCCAGCCATGGTGAGATCCCGCCTTATTTGTAGTTGTGTCCGACAATCTAAGCATCGGAGAGCGTTGCCCGCATCTTCTCTTGCATGCACTGATTTGTTAATTTTGTTTTTTTGATCGATTGATAAGTAATCCAAATATATGAACGTGAAACAGCTTCGGGCGTTTCTGGCGGTGGCGCAGTGCCTCAGTTTTGCTCAGGCGGGGGAGCGGCTGCATGTGTCGCAGCCGGCGTTGAGCCTGACCATCAAGGCGCTGGAGGAGGACCTGGGCGGGCAGTTGCTGACCCGCACCACGCGCAATGTCAGCCTGACCCCGGAGGGTGAGGCCTTGCTGCCACTGGCGCGCCAGTTGCTTGCCGACTGGGACAACACCGAAGAACTCCTGCGCCAGCGGTTCACCCTGCAAATGGGCAGGGTGTCGGTGGCCGCGATGCCGTCCTACGCGGGCAATCTGTTGCCGATCGCGCTGAAGGTGTTCCGCGAGCGCTACCCGCGGGTGAACGTGGCGGTGCACGACGTGATCAACGAGCAAGTGGTGGAAATGGTCGGGCATCGGCGTGTGGAGCTGGGCATTGGCTTCGAGCCCGAGGCGGGCACCAACCTGATTTTCACGCCGTTTTACATGGACCGTTTTGTCGCCGTGGTGCCGAAGGACTCGCCACTGGCCGCACGTCGCGAAGTGAGTTGGGACGAACTGCTGCGTCACGACTTCATCACCCTGCAACGTCCGTCCGCCGTGCGCTTGTTGCTGGAGCAGGACCTGCAGAGCCAGCACGGCAAACTGTCGGTGGCGTTCGAAAGCCATCAACTGTCGACGGTCGGGCGCATGGTCGCCAACGGCCTGGGCGTCAGCGCGGTGCCGTCGCTGTGCATCGCGCAGATGGAAGAGCTCGGCGCTCGCTGCATTGCCCTGGAAGGCCCGCGCATTGAGCGTCGTATCGGTTTGATGACCCAGGCGGACCATCAATTGTCGGCAGCGGCACAGGGTCTGCGCGAGGTGCTGATCGAATGCGCGCGAGACTCAAATGCTGCTTTTGCGAGCAAGCTCGATCTCACAGGATGATGTCGCGCTCCGAGTTGGAGACCCGTGGCGAAACGGCAAGACCCTGTGAAAATTTAACTGCGACCCAATGCCGCATCCGGTATGGTTCGGCCGGTTGAAACATATTGTTTCAATACATTCCGAAATAAAACCGAGCGATAAGGGGTTCCGCGTTGGATTTATCGTCTGCTGCCTGGGTGTTTCATGACACTCGCCTGATCATCTGCTGCCTGATCGCCATTGCCACCATCATCGTGCTGATCAGCGCAACCAAGCTCCCGCCGTTTCTGTCGATTCTGGTGGGCACATTCATCGCAGGGATAGGCGCGGGGTTGCCAGCGGAGGCAGTGGCGAAGGCGTTTAGCAAGGGCGCGGGCGGGATACTCGGTGAAGCCGGGATCATCATCGCCCTCGGTGCGATGCTCGGTGCGCTGATGGCCGAATCCGGTGCGGCCGATCGCATCGCGTCGACGCTGCTGGGGCTGGGCAAAGGCAAGATGCTGCCGTGGGTCATGGCCCTGGTGGCGATGGTGATCGGCCTGCCACTGTTCTTCGAAGTGGGCCTGGTAATGATGGTGCCGATTATCTTCGTCATGGCGCGCCAGTCGAATCAGCCGCTGCTGAAAATTGCCATCCCGGCACTGGCCGGCATGACCACCCTGCACGCGCTGATGCCGCCCCACCCGGGGCCGCTGATTGCCGTCAGCGCCTTGCACGCCGATCTTGGCCTGACCATGTTGCTGGGTTTCTGCGTGGCGGTGCCGGCGGTGATTCTGGCCGGTCCTCTGTACGGCAACTGGCTGTCAAAGCGCATGCACATAGAGGAGCCGGCGGAGCTGGGCGAGCTGTTCTCGGCCAAACCCACTGCCTCTCGCCAGCCAAGCTTCGGCGTTTCGTTGTTGATCATTCTGCTGCCGGTGATTCTCATGCTCGGGAGTACCCTGGCAAAAATAGCCATGGAGCCGGAAAGCAACATCGCGCTGACGCTGAAATTTCTCGGTGAACCGCTGGTGGCGTTGGGCATTGCGGTGCTGGCCGCAACGGTGTGTCTGGGCTGGGCCAACGGTATTTCCCGCGAACAAGTGGGCGGCACGCTGCGCAAGAGCCTGGCGCCAATTGCCGTGCTGCTGCTGACCATCGGCGCGGGCGGCGGCTTGAAGCAAACGTTGCTGGATGCCGGCGTCAGCCAGACCATCAGCAAAGTGGCCGAAGGCGCGCACATGCCATACCTGCTGCTGGCGTGGTTGATTGCGGTTGCGCTGCGTCAGGCGACCGGTTCGGCCACCGTCGCGACCACCACCACGGCGGGCATTCTTGCGCCGATGATGGCCGGGCTGGCGCCGGTGGAGGCGTCACTGGTGGCGCTGGTGATCGGCGCAGGCTCGGTGTTCTTCTGCCACGTCAACGACGCGGGGTTCTGGATGGTCCGCGAATACTTCGGCCTGCAACTGAAGCAAACGATTTGGGTGTGGTCGGTGCTACAGACCATTGTGTCGGTGGTGGGGCTGATCGGCACGTCGCTGTTGTGGCACTTTCTGGTCTGATCATTTCTCAGGTTCAACCCTGAACCCTGTGGAAGTGAGCAGCTTCACAGGGTTTGACCCCGACGCACGTGTTCGGCGTACCTAGCCAAAAATTGATGACGGTCATGCCGGCCTCTTCCCGGCTGAAGCCGGTCCTACAGTGGGTGCGCGGTGTCTGTAGGACCGGCTTCAGCCGGGAAACTCTTGATCTGCTTTTGATCTTGGTACGCAAAAATTCCAAACACCGCCAAACGCGACTTGGGTGCAGGCTGAACGCAGGTCTCGCGCAGTGGGCCGAGCCGCATGGATGCGGCGAGAGCGCCGTCAGGGCATGGATGCCCGTTCGGCGCGGGCCCACGGAGCGAGACCGAAGTGAAGGAACCCTGACGAACGAAGGGCCCAACCAGGAGCAGGCACTTTTGCTTACTTTTGGTGCTTTTCAAAAGTAAGTCGCCGAAGGCGAAACCCGAGGCCGTTAGGCCGACGCACCCTGCACCTGGATAGATCGCCGAACACCCAATTGCGCGCCAAGCCCGATAGCCACTATCAAGACGACTGATTTCTGCTGGAAAGGCCCGGGGCGTAGCCTTGGCTTCATTCCAGAAACGAGCCGAATGGAGGCTCCCAATGAACCGTCTTCTTGTCCTCTCCCTGTTACTTTCCGCCTCCGTTCTCGCCGGTTGTGCCGCTGGCAATCATCCCGAACTGCGTGCCTACAGTGCTGAAGAGACCCACCAGCTGGCCCTCGAAGACCTCAATCGTCGCGGCTTGTCCTACGACGACTTTCAGGCCCGCAAGGCGCAACTGATGGAGCAGCCACAACTGCAACGCGCCCATGAGTTCGATAACCGCGGCGAAGTGAATGCCGAAGTCAGCGTTGCTTCGAAAGCCCGCCAGGGTTAAGCCGGAACACTCACAACGCCAGTTTCAAATGCCCGCCCGCTTCCTTGTGACGTGCCTGGGTCCGGTGTTGCAGGCCCAGTAAAAAGTGATCCAGACCGTCGTGCAGACGCTGGGTCAGCAGTTCATCCAGATCGCCGCCCGACGCGTTCTCGCCGTAGCTGATCTGGCTGTCGATGGCGAATACCCCGTGCAGCACCTCCTGGCATTTCAGCGCCGACAGCACCGGTTTCAGTGCGTAATCCACCGCCAGCATGTGCGCAATGCTCCCTCCGGTCGCGACCGGCAAGACCACTTTGCCGTGCAGTGAACGCTCCGGCAGCAGGTCGAGCAGCGTCTTCAGCGCCCCCGAAAACGAAGCTTTGTACACCGGCGTGCCGATCAGTAAACCGTCCGCCTTCGCCACTGCTTCGATGAAAGCCACCACCTGCGGGCTGTCGAATCGGGCATAGAGCAGATCCTCGGCTGCAAAATCCTGAAGGCGCACACCGTTGACTTCTACGCCGCGGTCCTTGAGCCAGTGCGCGGCATGTTGCAGCACTACGCCCGAGCGCGAACGTGTGGAAGGGCTACCTGAAATCGAGACTACCAACATGTGTTGTTTCCTTGGGGTCAGTCACCCGTGGTGCCAGGCACCGAGCAGGCCGCGTTCAACGCGCAGTGGTGGGCATGAAGACCCTTTGGCAGGGTAGAAGCAGCATGCGTGCCAGCGCTCGCCATGGGCTGCCGGCCCTGTAAATCCAGCAAACACGCACCGCTGCAATCCCCCAACTGTCATTCACACCCACCTATCTGTTGATTCGCTGTTGCCCACGCAACACCCGCCCTCATCAAATTCAGCGCAAAAAAAATCCCCGCAGTCGGACCACTGCGAGGATTTCCGTGTTGCTCTGGTGCGCGGCTGTCAGCTTGAAGCTTCAAACTTGCCGCTTGAAGCTGGCTGCCCCATCAATTCCTGAACATCGCACCCGTCTGGATGATGTTGTTCGAGCCCAGCAACTGGCTCACGTAACGGCTCCAGCGGGTGATGTTGGCCGGGCCGACAAACACCACGTCCTGGGCCGCCAGCTCGAAGCCTTTGGCCAGCGCATAACTGGTCGGCTTCTTCGCCGCCAGGTGATACACCGTCGCGCCGTGGGTGGCGTCCTGTGCACGAATCACATATACCGCGTCGCCATCGGCTGCGTCAGGGCTCAGGCCGCCAGAGGTGCCGAGCGCTTCCAGCAAGGTCACGCTGGTGGTGCTGAACGAGATCACTTGCGGGCGCTGAACTTCACCCAGCACGTAGATCTTGTTTTTCGAGTTGCTGTTGAGGTGCAGGTAATCGCCGTCCTTCAGGAAGATCTTGCTGATCTGCGAGTCCTTGCGGTTCAGCGAGTCAACGTCGATCACGTAATCCTTGCCGTCGCGACGCAGGGTCAGGCTGGCAAGGTTGGCGTCGGTCGAATCAAGACCGGCCTGGCTGATGGCCTGAACCAGGCTCAGCGGAATGTTGGTGATCGGTTGCGGGCCAGCCGTTTTGAAAGCACCCGAGAGCAGAACGCGCTGGCTGTTGTAACGGAGCACTTTGACGTCGACTTTCACTTCGGTGTACTGCGGCGCCAGACCCATGCGCAGTTGGTCGCGGATCTGGGAAACGGTCTTGCCGGCGGCCTGAATACGGCCTACGTACGGGAAGAACACGGTGCCGTCGTTCAGCACTTCGCGGCTGTTGGCGTCCAGCTGTTCCTGGGAGCCTGGCGCGGTCAGTTCAGGGTGTTCGAACACGGTCACCAGCAAGGCGTCGCCCGGGCCGACGATGTATTCAGGCGTCTTGTAGTTCAGCAGTTCCGGGGGCAGCGGTTTGGCCGCCGCGTCTGCGGTTTTCTGCTGCTGCGCAAGGGTGGCGGGGGTGATGTTGATCAGCGTGACCTGGGGACCGTCGGGGTCTTTCTCAGTGACATCGCTGTAAGACATGTATTGACCAGGGGCGAATGCGCAGCCTTGCAACACCAGGCTGGAAAGCAGCACGACCGCTAACGTTACTTTCATATGAATGTTCCTTCTCATCCTAATAGGTGCGTACTGGCACCGCAGTGATTTCTTTGCATCCCTTACTCACACCGAACATCGGATCACATTCGCTCATGCACCCGTGCACCTCCCGCCAAGCTTACTAGCCCTTGGCCATGTTTGTTGTGATTGGCGGATTTTCTTTTAGAAGGCGTTCTTGTTGACGAAGCCTTTGAAGAGCGTCAGCAGGATAATTTTCAGGTCCAGCCAGACCGACCAGTGCTCGATGTACTGCAGGTCGAATTCAACGCGTTTCTGCATCTTGTCCAGCGTGTCGGTCTCGCCACGCCAGCCGTTGATCTGTGCCCAGCCGGTGATGCCCGGCTTGACCTTGTGCCGCAGCATGTAACCCGACACCTGTTTGCGGTACTGCTCGTTGTGCGCCACGGCGTGTGGGCGCGGGCCAACGACGGACATCTCGCCGCGCAGCACGTTGAAGAACTGCGGCAGTTCGTCCAGCGAGGTGCGACGCAGGAACGCGCCCAGCGGCGTGATGCGGCTGTCATTGCGCGTGGCCTGGGTCACCACGGAGCCGTTCTCCTGCACGCTCATGCTGCGGAATTTCCAGACCATGATCGGCCGCCCGTCCAGGCCGTAACGACGTTGACGGAACAGCACCGGGCCGGGGGAGGTGAGCTTGATCGCCAGGGCAATCAGCATCAGCGGCAGGGCGATCATGGTCAGGATGATGCTCGACAGCACGATATCTTCCAGACGCTTGACCACGCTCCAGGCGCCGTCCATGGGCGAGTCGAAAATGCTGATGCTCGGCAGGCCGTTGATGCTTTCGCTGCGGGCGTGCAGCAACTCGAACATGAACACGTCGGGGATCACGTAGACCGACGCGGTGGTGTCGCTCAAGCCCTTGATCAGCGCTTGCAACCGTTCCTGTGCGCCGAGCTCCAGGGTGATGTACACCTTGTCGATCTTGCCGTCGCGGGCGTCCTGGATCAGTTGATCCAGATCGCCCAGCACCGGAATGCGTCGGCCGATGCGCGCCAGGTCGATCTGCTGAGGCGCTTCGTCATAGAAGCCCAGCAGGTTCAGGCCCATCCACGGCGCGCGTTCGATGGACATCGCCAGGCGTTCGCCGCAGTGGCCGGTGCCGACGATCGCCACGCGACGGGTGTTGAAACCCTGGGCGCGCAAGGTGTGCAGTACGCTGCGAATCGCCAGACGATAACCACACAACGCCACCATCACGGCGGCAAACCAGGCCATCTGGCTGTCGTTCGCCAGATCGTCGGGCTGCAGCAGCAGGTAATCGACGAACAGCAGCAGCACAAAGGCCAGCCCCCAGTAATTGGCGACCTTCAGCAGCTCGCGCACAATGCGCTCGCCACGCCAGGAGCCGTACAGTTGGTGGTATTCGGCCAGCCAGTGAAAAGCCACCGCTGCCAGCAGAATCTGCATCCAGGCTTCGCTGCTCATCGGCGTGCCGGTGAGCAGGTTTACCCAGTAACCGCCGACCGCGATGACCGCCAGATCGAGCAGCCGGTGAGCGACGGACAGCGACGATGAATGGGCATGCAGGATGCCCCTTAATGGTGTGCGCATATTCTGTGCTCGCTCAGACGGATTTGATCGGAACAACACGGGCGGAGAGGTCGCTGCTGACCAGCGTCGGCGCGGACTGCAGCGGCCGTGCGTGCGCAGGCTGGCGGCTTTGACGGGCAGCGGTCAGACGGCTCTCGACGAACTGGCGCATTTCCTGTTCGAAGCGGGCTTCGCTGAAGCGCTCGGCGTTGGTCCGGCAAGCTTGCGCAGTGATACGTGAGCCGTTGATCTCGAACGTTTCGATGGCCGCTATCAGCGACGCAACGCTCTGCTCCGGGTAGAGCACGCCGGTGGGCTGCGGATGATCCAGACCGCAAACCGTTTCCACCACGCCACCCTTGGCGAACGCAATGACCGGCGTGCCGCAGGCCTGGGCTTCCACCGGGCTGATGCCGAAATCCTCTTCGGCGGCAAACACGAACGCCTTGGCGTTGCTCATGTGTTCCTGCAGCACCGCGAACGGCTGATAACCCAGCAGCGTGACGTTCGGCGCGTGGGCAGCAGCGGCCTTGGCCTTTTCCATTTCCGGGCCGTCGCCGATCACCACCAGACGCTTGTTCGGCATTGCCGCGAAAGCTTCGATGATCATCGGCATGCGCTTGTACGGGACCATGCGCGAGGCGGTGAAGTAGTAATCCTGCTTCTGTTCCTGCAGCGCGAAACCGCGGGTGTCCACTGGCGGGTAGATCACCGTGGATTCGCGGCGGTAGGCCTTGGTGATGCGCGCGCCAATAAAGTGCGAGTTGGCGATGAAGTCATCGACGCCGGCTGCGGTGCGCTGATCCCACATGCGCATGTAATGGAGGATCATCCGCGCCACTTTGCCTTTCAGGCCGGTGCTCAGGTTGGCTTCTTTGAGGTACTGGTGCTGCAGGTCCCAGGCGTAACGAATCGGCGAGTGCACGTAGCTCACGTGTAACTGGTCCGGTCCGCACAGGACACCTTTGGCCACCGCGTGGCTGCTGCTGATGATCAGGTCGTAACCGGACAGGTCCAGTTGCTCGATGGCCATCGGCATCAGCGGCAGGTAGCGCTGGTATTTGGTTTTGGCCTTGGGCAGGTGCTGAATGAACGTGGTCTTGGCGACTTTGCCGCCCAACTGGGCACGGTCCTGGTCGCTGAGGAAATCGATGACGGAGAACAGATCCGCCTCGGGCCAGATTTTGATCAGCGATGCCAAAACCCTTTCGGCACCGGCGTACGTCACCAACCAGTCGTGGACGATAGCAATTTTCATTGGAATTCTCTGCATTAACGGCTGAGGGATGCCCGGCATGTCGAGCGAAGCTCGCGAGGGCGATCCCATGCCTTTCCATGTGCGCAGGCGCTAAATCAGACGCTCACAGGCTGCGTCTTGGCGTTGCGGTTATTGAGGCGTTTTCCGAGCTGGATGAAAGGGTGTTC
This sequence comes from Pseudomonas graminis, assembly GCF_900111735.1. Classification (GTDB taxonomy): domain Bacteria; phylum Pseudomonadota; class Gammaproteobacteria; order Pseudomonadales; family Pseudomonadaceae; genus Aquipseudomonas; species Aquipseudomonas graminis. Next base: position 34,897 of record NZ_FOHW01000036.1, read on the forward strand.
GATGTAGCGAAAACACAGATGGGCCGCGGCCAGGGTCAGCAGCGTCGCGACCAGCGCCACCAGCAGGGCCGGTGCATCGGTGCCGCGCAGCAGGTAGTTGCTGAACAGGCCCATCGACGGGTGCAGCAGGTACAGCGAGTAACTCACTGCGCCCAGCCAGACCAGCGCCGGGTGATCCAGACGCACACTGCGGGTCAGCAGCACGAAGCTGACAATGGCCACGGCGTAGGTGAAGCAGTAACGGCCCCAGGTTTCGCCGGTGCCCATGTCTTCGCTGTAGGCCATGATCAGCGTCGGCGGCAATAGCACGGCGAAGGCCACGAACAGCATTTTCAGGTTCCGCGTCAGCGCCGCGCTGTGTTCAGCCAGCAACCACTGGCGCCATACAGAACCGAAGAACATCAGCGACAACGCCAGGGGCAGGGCCACCGGCAGCTTGTGTTCGGTCAACGCGCGGGCAATGCCCAACGCCAGCGCCGCGAGCAGAAACACCAGCGAACAGCGCGCCCGGTACGCCAGGTCGTAGAGCTTGCCGGCGATGAACAACGCCAGGCACAGACCGTAGAACACCAGTTCGATGAACAGCGTCCAGTACAGGCCGACCACGTCATTGAAGCCCAGCGCCGTCTGCACCATCGTCAGGTTGGCGACGATCTGCGGCCAGGACGGCAGCGGCGCGCCGGTCAACTGAAGCATCAGCACAAACAGCACCAGTGACAGCCAGTAGGCCGGGTACAAGCGCATCACGCGCGAGATCACAAAGCGGCGGGCGCCGTCGGGCACCGGCTTGAGGCTGTAGGGAATCACTACGCCGCTGATCATGAAAAACCACAGCACCCCTAACTTGCCGGGGTCGATCAGGTAATCCAGCACCCAGTCGTGACCGATGACCGGTTCGTACAAATGGGTGAAGACCACCATCAAGGCGGCGATGCCGCGCAATGCGTCGAGATAGGCAAGGCGTTTCATTGCAGCGCCTCAGAGCTTGCTGGAAGATTCACGCCCCAGGGCATCGCTGCCCTGGTTGGTGCGGCGGTCTCTGGCCGGACTCAGCAGCGCGTCGATGCGTTGGGAAACCTGTCGCGCCGATTCTTCCCAGGAGAACCGCGCCACGTTGTTCAGCCCGCGTCGGCGCAGCGACTGGCGCAGCGGCATGTCGGTCAGAATGCGTTCCATGGCAGCGGCCATATGGCAGACGTCCAGCGGGTCGAAATACAGCGCGCTGGCCTGCAGCACTTCAGGAATCGAGGCCGCGTTCGCCGCCAGCACCGGGCAACCGCACGCCTGAGCTTCCAGGGGAGGAATGCCGAAGCCTTCATACAGCGACGGAAACACAAAGGCCGTTGCGCCCTGGTACTGGCTGATCAGTTCGTCATCGCTCAGGCGCCCCAGAAAGCGGATGCGTGGGTCACGGCTGGCCAGGCGTTGCAGGTTGTCGTCGCTGAAAATCCCGCTGGCGCCACCGACGATGCGCAGTTGCAGATCATCGTGGCCGCGCAGCAGCAGGAACGCCTTGATCATCCGGCTGAAGTTCTTGTGCGCGCTGGGCGAAGACACCGCCAGCAGGTAGTCCTGTTGTTCTTTGAGCGGCGGGCCCGGCTGGAACGCACCGCTCACGGCATTGGGCACCACGAAGATTTTCTTCTCCGGGTATTTGTAGAACTGCGAAATCTCACCCTTGGAGAAGGCGCTCACCGTCAGCAGTGATTTGATGCGCGACAGCATGATCGGCGTCATGGTCCGGTACAGCAGGCGAAACGTGCGCGTGTAGCTTTCCGGGTGACGCACATAGGTGACGTCGTGGTGGGTGGCGATCTGATTGCCGTACAACAGCGGGGCGGTGCTGCACAGGGAGATCAGCAGCGGATTGCCCTGACGGCGCAGGTACAGCGGCAGGTCCAGCTGTTCCCACAGGTGGCCGCTGTGGCTGCCGATGCATTGCACGTCGAGGGCCTTGGCGCTCTCGTGCATCTGAATGCCATGGGGAGCAACAAACACCACGTCGTCGCGCAGTTGTTTGAGGGCCAGGCAGATCTGTTCGGCGAAGCGCTGAACGCCACGCAATTCCTGAGTCAGAAAACGTGCATTGATCACAATCATTGTGGTCGACCTGTAGAAGAGATAAAGGGGTCGTGCGCAGGAGCCGTCAGCGCCCTGAGTGAAAAGGGCGTCAGCGCCCTGAATGAAGGGGCGCTCTAAAGGCGGGCCGGAATAAAAAAGGCAGAACTCAGGGCAAGGCAAACAGTGCCGGGCGTGTGCCCAGGCTTATTATTTTCGGGAAGTCATCAATCGGCACTTGCGCCGAGCAACGCCCGTCATTGCAGTTCCACGGGATACCGCTGTCGACCAGTCCGCGTTGCGGCTGCCGAGTGTCGATGTAGTGCACGTTGCCGCGCAGCACGCTGCTGGCGTCGATCTTGATCGATCGCGGCAGCCCGGCGGTCCAGGCGACCATGATCTGCTCCGAACCCTTGGCGAACCGCAACAGGTATTGCGATTCGATTTCCCGACTCTTCTCAGCGTCGTAACGGAATTGATGCAGCGTCGGGCTAATGGCCTTCAGCGTCAGGTACGCCTGCTTGATGCTCAGGTCCTGATTGAGCAGGCCGAAGTTCTGCTCTGGATCAGTGCCGTCGGGACCGTCGTTGAGCAAGCCGTTCCACCACATGCCCTTGATGTTGGGCATCGTCTGCGCCAAGAAGAAACTGCGCGCCAGAAACGCTGCCTGAATCTTCTCATCACCGCCGCAGCGCCCGTCGTTACTGGGCCAGCCCATTTCGGTGAGATACAACGGCACCGGGCCTTTGTTGCGGTTCTTGTCCTTCAGGTCCTCGCTGATCCGCCGCAGCCAGGCAATCCAGTTTTCCGGCGTATTGCGCTCATCCGAACGGCAATACACATACGGATGAAGCGACAGCCCGTCGACATGATTGAGCACCCCCGATTCCACCAGCCGGTCGGCGAACCCCAGGTCCATGCCCTGGCTGGTAACGGCGCCTGCCAGAATCACCATCGGCCGCTGATTGGTGCGAATGCGCCTGGCGGTTTGTTCGATGAGCTGGAAGTAGTCCCGGGCGAACTCTGGATCGACCGGGTTTTCCTTGTCCCACTCGTTCCAGATCTCGTAGAAGTCCACGCTGTCGGTGAGCTGGCGGGTGACGAAGCTGGCGTAGTTGCCGTACGCATCGCGCATCGGTGGGGTTCGCGGTTTGGCGTAGTTCTCGTAAAACCGGTTACCGTAGCCCAGCACCAGCAGCGGTCGCAGACTGTTTTCCTGAACGGCGCTCAGGAATGACTGCCACGAGGGCTCAATCTTCAACAACCCTCGTCGCGGCTCGGCGCCGGACCAATAGGCATCGTCGCGCACCGAGTCGACACCCGCCGCTTTCAACAGCTGCAACGCGCGGGTGGAGGTGCCGGGTTTGTTCATCAAGTGCGTGTCGACGCCGATGATGAACGCTTCGTCAGCCCGCGTGATGCAGCTGATCAACAAGCCCAGCAACAGGACCGCCGAGGGTCGTCGTAACCGGGTCAGGTAAGGGATGTGCATGGCTTGTCTCAATGAAGAGGCACGGTCCGGAGCGCTTGCTCAGGTAGGTCTCGGGCCGTCGGCGATAATCTCGGCATGACGAGGGTGCATGCCGGTGTGTTCAAAGCGAGTGCGGCTCAAACCGGGTGAGCCAGTGAATGCCGGTTGCGCTGGGCGGCGTCGTCCAGCAGTGTCTGGGCAAAAATGCTCTGGTGGCTGTCGAGCATCAACTCCAGGTTCAGTAACGACGCCACGCTGACCCGGGCCTGACCGCTCAGACGCGCCAGCAATTCCGGGTTCTGGTGCAAACGCAACATTGCCTGGCCCAGTGAGTCGGGATCCTGCGGATCGCACAGCAGACCGTTGAGCGGGTCCTGAATGATCTCCGGCAACCCGCCCATGCGGCTGGCAATGACCGGCACCGAGTGGGCGCATGCCTCGACGGCGACCATGCCGAACGGCTCGTTCCACAGCGAAGGCACCACGGCGACGTCGATCTGGCGGTAGAACACTTCAGGCTTCTGATAACCGACAAAACTGATCTTCGGCGAGTTCGCCAGCGCCTTGAACGTGGCTTCGTCCGCGTCCTGGCCACGGCCTGCGATCTGCAACGTGGCGTCGAAAGGCAGTCGCTGAAATTGCTCGATCAGCCAGCCCACGCCTTTCTGATGGGACAGCGTGCCCATGTAGCCGAAGCGCAACGGCGCTTTTTTTGCCACCAGATCCGCTTGCCGACGCTGATGGGGCGAGGCCGTCGGCGGCGTGAACGGGCTGGCGTTGTGCACGACGTAAGGGCTGGCGGCGTTGAAATAACCGCGCAGCTGCAGCTTTTCAAGAATGAAACGGCTGACCCCGACCACCGCCGCGACCTGCGCCGAGCGTGCGTCGTGGCCCTTGCGGAAGGTCTGGCAACTGCCGCATTGCTGCTGGCAGCACTGGCCGCGTTTGAACATGTTGCTGCTTGGGCACATCAGGTACATGTCATGCAGCACCTGGACGATCGGCAGCTTTGCCGCGGTGATCTCGTCCCAGACAGAGACCGACCAGCCGCTCAGGTTGTGGCAGACCACCAGTTGCGGCTGCTCGTTGCCGATGACCTGTTTTACGTAGCTGCGCATCGCGCCGTTGTAGCGATCGCGCAGATGCCAGCCCAGGCGCGCAAGGCGGCCAGGCCGTTGCGAACCGAAATGCCAATAGAAGTTACGCAGGCCGGCGCGGTAGACCTTGACGCCGTTCACCGCCTCAACGCTCAAACCCGCGTCGGGACCGGTCACCAGCACGCTGACTTCACAGCCGCGCTGCTGCAGGCCTTCGACGGTACGCTGAAGAATGATTTCCGCGCCGCCTCCAATGTGAGGGGCATACAGGCTGCTGATGAACAGTATTTTCATAGGGGATACGACTGATTCAGACCCAGTACGCCGGACTCACCGTCGCGGATGGCTTGTTCGATCAGGCCGAGGCGCTCCTCGGCACCGCGTCGCTTGGCGATCAGCCGCAGCAGGCGGAAGAACACCCAGCGGTTGAGGCCGTACAGCAGCGACGAATTGGCCCAGATGTTCTTGTCGAACCAGGCCTGGTTGCGCGCGCCGTAGTAGGCGCGCAAGTCCGAGCCGCCCAGCAGGAAGCTTTCGTAGATGTTGTTGGTGCGAGCCTTGATGTTCCACGAGCTTTCCAGGTCGTCGAGCAACGCGTCCGGCACCAGAAAGATCCGGCCGCCACCGGCCGTGATGCGCCAGGTGTATTCGCTGTCGTCGGCGTAAAGCATCAACGCGTCCAGCGGCAGGCCGATGCGGCGATACAGATTGCGGTGGGCGAGCAGGCCGCCATACGTAGCGAACGGCAACTGCACCATCGGCAGTTTGCTGTGCGGGCTTTGCGGCGCGCCCCAAGGCAGTCGGCGCCAGATCTTGTACGGCAGCTGCGCGATGTGAAAACCGAAGAAGCTCGAGCGGCGCTGGATGGCGAACCGGTTCGGCACGCCAGCGGCGATGTCCGCCTGATGGGTCGGACGAAAGCCCAGAACGGCAGCCTTGTCTTCGCCGTCGATGCGTATACGTTCTTCGAGCACCTGATGCAGCGTTGCGATAGCGTTGATGGTCGGCGCGTTGTCGTCGTCCATCAGCCAGATGTGTTCGGCACCGGCGTCCAGCGCCGCCTGGATCCCCACCGAATACCCCCGCGCGGAACCGGTGTTCTCGTGCATGTAAATCACGCTGACCTGATTCGGCCAGGTGCGGCGCAGGTTGTCCAGCGGCGCGGTGGACGCGTTGCTGACGATGATCACGCGATCAATCAGCGGGCTTTCCAGCGAGCGGCTGACCAGGGTGTGCAGGTAGTTGAAACGATCACCATAGGTGAGCGTCACCAGCGTGGTTTTCTGGGTCATGGCGAGTTCCGGGCGAAGGGGGGTCAAGAGGCTGAAAGCATCAGCCCCGTGGGAGTCAGGATGTGTGGGTCAGAGGTGCAAGAAGTTGAAAGACAGTAAGGCTCGGTTCAAGCCTGCGCTTGCATACGCGACAGGCTGCTGACCGGCAGGGTGACCTTCTGCTCCCGTTGCAGCAGATTGAGCAGAATCACCGCACGTTCATCACCGTCTGCGGCGAGGAAGATCGCCTCGACGTCGTTGAAGCCCTCGGCTGTGATCCGTACCGTTTCACCTTCTTGAAAGGCGACCCTGGCCGGCGGCGCCAGCAAACGCTGGCGGATCTGCTCGATCAACTCATCCTGCACCGGTACTGGCATGCCGCCGAAGGTGACGATGCGTGCCACGCCCCGGGTCGAGCGGATCGGGTACCAGTTGTCGCTGGCCTGATCCATGTGAATGAACAGGTAGCCGGGGAACAGCTCTTCTTCGGCCGGAGCCCGTGAGCCGCGTTTTTTCTCGCCGTGCTTGACCGGGCGGTAGCACTCGAACTGCTGACGTTGCAGATGCTCTGCCGCACGTGCCTCCTGGCGGGGTTTGGTCTGGATCAGGTACCAGCGCGCGGAGCCACAGGCGCTATTGACGACTTCAGACATACACTTCACTCCACTGCGATCCGGTGCGACCCGGTCAGGACAACGTCAGGTTTTTGTGCCGGTCCCTGCATCATGCGGGGCTCGGCGCGGGTTGGATTTTTGTCCAGCCCGTATTCGGTCAACATCTGCTGCACCTGCTCGACGCAGTTGAACATCAGCACATCGATGATCGACAGGTTGGCGACGAAAGGGTGCCGAAACTGCCGATACTCCACCGGGTTCATCCGGAAGAACCGCACCAGCAAGCCGTTGCGGGCGAAGTGATCACGGTCGTAGAGCACCGATCCGCCTTCGGGGGTGATGAACGTGGTCGCTTCAAAGGTGTGAGCGATGCGGATGATGCGCTCCTGCTTGTCCGCAGCGCTACCCAGTATAAGGTCCGAGCTGCGCAGGATCGGCGTCACGATGTGTAAATAAGCACACATTTCTCGTATTGCGTGTTCGGCATACAGCGCGATGTTCTGCTGCGGGAAACGGATCAACCGTTCCAGCAGCGGCATGACCTGCGCGAAGTAGGGCGCCTCTCGATAATTCTCGGCGAGCAGATCGATCAGCCGCAGTCCTTCATCGCTGAAATGGTCGCACAGTTGGCGCTGATTGATCTGTAACTGAAAGCGGTCTTTCTTCAACGGAAAGGTGATCAGCTTCGCCTCGCCGTTGTGCAGGATGCGGTTGCGATTCACCCAGCCGGACCGCACATACTGCAGATCATCTCCCAGGACGAAGATGTCTGCAGCGGCAATGAGCTGAAAGTAACCCAGGTAGGGGAACATATACGGCTGCATCACTGCGAGGGTCCTGGCCATGTGTATCTCCTTGGCGTGCGTGTCGATTTACTTGCGGACCGTGGTGTAGTCGTAGCCGTACGCGGCGCAGTCGTAGTCGGCGGTCGACGCCTTGCGCAGGACACCGTTGAAGATCGCACCCTTGATCAGAATGCCGTTGTGCATCAGGCGGCGTTTGCACGCTTCGATTTCCTTGGCGGTGCTCAGACCAAAGCGGGTCACCAGCAGGCATGTACCCGACTGGCGGCCGACCAGCGTGGCATCGGTGACGGCCAGGATCGGCGGGGTGTCGATGATCACCAGGTCATACAGCGGCGACAGCTCGCTGATCATTTTGTTGAAGTTGTCGTGCATCAACAGCTCGGACGGGTTTGGCGCCGCATAACCGCAGGAGATGAAATCCAGGTTGCGCACTTCGGTGTGGTTGATGACTTCCTTGCTGCCCAGACGCGCGGCGAGGGTGTCCGACAAACCGTGCTTGGGCGTCAGGTTGAACATCTTGTGCAGGTAGCCTTTGCGCATGTCGGCGTCGATCAGCAACACGCGTTTGCCGGTCTGCGCAATGATCACCGCCAGGTTGCTGGAGACGAACGACTTGCCCACGCCCGGCGTCGGGCTGGAAATCATCAACACGTTGTTGCGGGCTTCGAGCATGGCGAAGTGCAGGCTGGTGCGCAGGCTGCGCAACGCTTCGATCGCCAGTTCCGTCGGGGCGCTGACGCTCAGCAGGCGCGGCTCCTTGCTCGCCGAACGGCTCTGGGCGGCCTTTTCCAGGCGCTCCTGCAGTCGCGAATACGGCAGCGACGCGTACACCGGCATGCCGAGGTTTTCGATGACTTCCGGGTTGTCCACGCCACGATAGAACGCCTGACGCACAAACACGGTGGCAACGGCCAGCAACAGACCGATCAGCGCGGCGACCAGCACGATGATTTTGCGCATCGGCTTGACCGGCTCTTCGACGTTGGCGTCGGCGTTGTCGATGATGCGGACGTTGCCGATGCTGCCGGCGCGCAGAATGTCCTGCTCCTGGCTCTTGTCCAGCAACAGGGTGTAAGTCTGCGAGGTGACCTGCATGTCACGGTTCAGACGCAGCAACTCTTGTTGCGTGGCCGGCAGGGCCTCGATCTTCTTCAGCAGCGCGGCTTTCTGGGATTCGACCTGGCCGATCTGAGTCATCAAGGCGCGGTAGTTCGGGTGCTCCGGCGTGTACAGACGTTCGACGTCGACGCGCTTCATTTTCAAGTCCGACAGGGTGCCTTCCAGCTTGACCACCTGATCCAGAACCGACTTGGTTTCAACGCTCAGGTCAACCGACTTGGCGCCCATCTGGAAGTTGTTCAGCGCGATTTCCGACTGTTCCAGCTGCTTGCGCACGGCCGGCAATTGCGAACGCAGGAACTCCAGACGCTGGGCGGCTTCGGCCGAACTGCGCTCGACGTTCTGACGCACGTACAGGCGGCTGACTTCGTTGAGGATGCGCTTGGCCAGTGCCGGGTCCGGGTCCTGGATCGACAGGTAGACGATCCCGGAATCCTTGCCCGCTTCCATGATTTTCAGACGGTCCTGAAAATCCAGTGCGGTGGTCAGGGTGCGTTGACGCGCCACGGTGAACTCGGTGCCTGGACGTGCGTTGAGCGCAGCCACCTGGATTTTGATGCCGCTGCCTTCGACGGTCTGGCCGACCGGGCCGCTGAGCAGCTTGTTACGGTCTTCGTCGTACAGGGTGAAGGTGCCAGGCTTGCCGGCCACCATGATCATTTTTTCGCCCAGCAGTGCGTCCGGCACCTCCAGCTGGAAGATGTCGATTTTCTCACCGCCCCAGGCGTAGCTGTTCAGGCCGAACATCGGGTCGGCCAGCGCGCCTTCACGTTCCGGCTTGAACCGACGCGCCATGTAGCTGCCCAGCCCCGGGATGTATTTGGGCTTCTGCACGATGTACAGCTTGAGGTCGTCGACGACCTTGCCCAGCACCGCGCGGGATTTGATCAGCTCGATTTCGGTGGTCGCCTGGGAAACCGACAGCGGCTTGTTGGAGACTTCGGTGCGGCCCTCGATGCCCACTTTCCGCGGCTCGATTTGAATCATCGCGTTGGCCTGGAAGATCGGTGTGGCCAGAATGGCGTAGGTGGCGCCGAGCAGGACGCAGATGCCGACAATCGACGCAATCAATCCTTTGTGATCGAAAAGTGTGCGCAAGATAGTCGCCAAATCGATCCGGGAGTCCTGGACCTCGTCCAGAGAAGTACGGTTCATAGCGGTCATTTATCTTGGATCTCCTGACTGAAGATAAGGAAGCCAGTCGTCGACACAACGCGAAAGCTGCTCGTAGGTCTGTTCAAAGGCTAGTTTCGGGCGCCGGTAGGGATCGGCGATTTCCAGCGCTTGTTGCCATTTGCCAATCAGAAACGTCTTGCCGCGTACCTCGGGGGCCAGCTTGAGGACGCTGTGGGTCTGACGATGCTCCATGACCAGAATCAGCTCTGCTTCATGGAGCATCTGCCGATCGATCTGACGGCTTCGATGTCTGTGGGCGGGGACGCCGTTGACGTGCAGCACGGCCTCGGCCAGCGGGTCGATGGTGGAACTGAGCATGGCGTGGGTTCCGGCCGACGAGATCTGGACGCAAGCGTTGGGCACGCGTTGTCGGAACATGGCTTCGGCCATGGGGCTGCGACAGATATTGCCGACGCAGACCACCAGTACGTTACTGAACATGACCTTTGCTGAGGGTCGTCATCAGTCTCTTGCTGATGTTTGCGGTGAAGTTCTGGCCAACGGCCAGGAGGGTCTGCATCTTGCGTTTCGGGGTAATCGCCGACAGCGAATACTCGACCAGCTCCATCAGGAAATGCTCATACAGCTCCTGATTACCGAGCCGGTTGTAGTAGTTGGCCAGGGCGCCCGATGTCTGCAGCGCCATGTGCAATTTGCGTTTGTTGGAGCGCATGGAAAACACGCCGCCGGGGTGCAACCGGTACATGGCAGGCTTGACCTCACCCATGAATTTGCCCTTGCCGTAGGCACCGAGCAGCGACCACCAGACCAGGTCGTTGAGCGGCGCGGCGCGCAGTTCGGGGGGCAACGACTCGAACACGTTGCGGAACACCGTGGTCAGCGTCGACACCGGACGCGCCTTCTGCAGCTCCAGCGCCGTGGCATCCCCGCGTAGCTTGCCTTGCAGCTGGATCGGGTACTGGCCGCTGATGTCGAAGGGGATGGCATCGTGGTAGGTCAGCACGTAATCCGGGTTGTTCTCGAGAAAATCTACCTGGATCTGAAGCTTGCGCGGGTCAGTCCAGTAATCATCGCCTTCGCAGTAGGCGATGTAGCGGCCGCGCGCTTCGCCGAACAGACGCGGCACCGGCGGGTTGTTCTGCGAGTACTGATTCGTCTCGTGGTAGAAAGGGCGGATCAGCGCCGGGAAGCGTTTGACGTAATCGGCAATGATGCGGGCGGTGCCGTCCGTGGAAGCATCGTCGTTCACCAGGATTTCAAAGGTGAACGTGGTTTGCTGGAGCAGGAAGCCATCCAGCGTCTGCGCGATGTAGGCCTCCTGGTTGTAGGCTGGACAGACAATGCTGACCAGGGGTGCGGCGGACGGCGAGGTGCTCGTCTTATTGCTATTAGCATCCATGGCTTGGGTACTCGGAGTTAAACGCTGGGTTTGCTGAACAGAACGGAAATCTTCATCACCAGCGGCTTGTAGCTGGCGGCCACAATCAGCAGTGTGAGCAGGCCGCAGACGGCCAGACCCAGGAAGATGCTGAGGCGGTTTTCATTGGCGATCAGGCGCAGCAACGGCTCGGTGATCGCCAGGCCCACGCCGGTCATCACGCTGATGCGGATGATGTCGCGCAGCCATTGGCTGTGAATGCCCGGCGCCAGGCGTTGGTGCACGATGCCCGGCCAGATGGCGAAGGACACCACGCGCAACACGAACCAGGCGATCGCCGCGCCGTAAGCGCCATAGCAGCGAATCGCCAAAAACATCACCGGTACCGTGATCAGCGCCGAAACAAGGCTGTACCAGACATGCAGGTGCATGCGCCCATAGGCGTATTGCAGATAAAACTGGAACGCGCTGACGGCCATGATGGCGCTGCCCAGCGAGTACCACGGCAGAATCGTGCGGCTCCAGTCGGCGGCAGGGCGATCGCCCGACCAGGCAAACACCATCTCGTCGGCGTGCAGCGCGATCAGCGCGGCGAGGGGAAACAGGAACGTGCAGACAAACCGGTTGGCCGCCAGATACAGCTGATGCATGTCATCCCGACGCCCTTCGGCCATCAACACGGTGAGGCGCGGCAGTAACGTCTGCGCCAGCGGGTTGGAGAGCATCATGATTCCGGTGGTGATCAGCGCCACCAGCGAGAAGTAGCCGTATTCATTGAGCGGCAGCAGTTCGGAGAGCAGCACTTTGTCGATCTGGGTCAGTACGATCCACAGCACCGCGGTGCCGGACATGCTCGCCGCGAACGGGATGATCGGCTTGACCAGATCCCAGTCGAAACCGGTCAGCGGCGACGGTGTCGGCATCTGCTGATAGGCACGCGCGGCGAAGATCAACGCTTCGATCAAGCCCACCAGCGCCTGGAATTCGAAGAAGTGCACAGGGTCGTTGGAGATTGTGCTCACCAGCAGCAGGCCACCGAAGTAGCGCAGCGTGGCGATGATCACGTTGGCAATGTTCAGCCATGCGTGCTGTTCAAGGCCTTGAATCCCGCTTTTATAGAGCGTCGAAAACAACCTCAGGGCGATGACGATGCCCATCAGGCCGATGCACTGCACCAGCGTCTCGGTCGACAGCTCCTGGGCATTGAGCCAGTGCACGGCAATCCATTCGCTGCCAAAGTACATCGCCACGCAGCAGAAACCCGCCAGCGGCAGGAAGATGATCTCGAATGAACGCAGCAGGCGACCGGTGTAGCGATCCAGTCCATCGCTGCCCTGACGATGCGCCACCGCCCTGACCAGGCTCGGCGACAACCCGGCGTCCAGCAATTGCAGCCAGGCTTGCAGCACCGAGAAGAACCCGATCAGCCCGTATGCCTCGGCGCCCATGTGGCCGAGGTAGAACGGCATGATCAGGATCCCCACGAGCAGCGTGTAGGCCTGGCCTGCATAGCTCAACGCAGTGTTGCGTATGACTGAGCGCTTGGTTGACATCGAAAGTCCTTCCGGCGAAGCAGATGAATGGTGCGGTGGCGTTACATGACCTGCGCGAGCGACGGCACACGGTACGGCGAGTGGGCGGTGCTGGTTTCGGCGATCACCGTGTTGATGACCCGGTCCTGATCGTCGCGCAGCAGGCCCGGATAAATCGGCAGGCACAGCACGCGCTCGCTCAGTGAACGCGAAGCGGTTTGCGCGGCTTGCGGCTGCAAGTACTCAAGGGTGTCCAGGGACGGGTAGAAGTAGCGGCGCGGGTTGATCCCGTTGGTGTTCAGCCCGGAACGCAAACGCAGCAGTTGTTGTTCGTCGCGCAGGGCAATCGGGTAATAGCTGTGGTTGAGCTGGCTGTTGCTTTCCGGCCGCTGCAGGTCGACGTAATCGCCCAGGCGGGTGGTGTAGCGGTCAGCGATTTCAGCGCGTTGCTGAAGAATGTTCTCGATGTCGTCGAGAATGCACAGGCCCATCGCGGCGGAGAATTCGTTGAGCTTGGCATTGATGCCGATGCCGTCGATCTTGTCGACATCAACGATGCCAAAGTTGCACAGCAGGTTAGCCCGGCGCGCCGTTTCGTCATCGTTGGTGATGATCGCGCCGCCTTCGATGGTGTGAAACAGCTTGGTGGCGTGGAAACTCAGGGTGCTGATGTCACCCCAGTTGAGCACCGACTGGCCGGCGTGACGCACGGCAAAGGCATGGGCGCCGTCGTACACGACTTTCAGATTGCGCCGACGTGCGATTTCTTCGATGCGTTCAACGGCGCACGGGTTACCGAACACGTGAGTGCCGACAATCGCGGTGGTGTCGGAGACGATGCGGCTCTCGATGTGCTCGGGCGAAATGTTCCAGGTCTGCGCGTCGATGTCGGCGAAGATCGGGCGAATGCCTTCCCACTGCAGCGAACTGCTGGTGGCCACGAAGCTGAACGGGGTGGTCACTGCGCTGCCGCTCAGGCCCAGCGCGCGGTAGGCGACTTGCAGGGCGAGGGTGCCGTTGTTGGTGAGGATGACGTGCTTGACGCCCAGGTAGTCTTTCAAACGCTGTTCGAGCTCGCACACCAGCGGGCCGTGGTTGGTCAGCCAGCCGCGGGCGTAAATGCCCTCGACGTAGCCCTTGAACTTGTCGATATCGCCCAGGTAAGTCTTGGTGACGTTGATCATCGAATTCTCCATTTCAGATGCAAGGCTTTTAAAAGGCTTTCTGGGCAGTGACGCGTTAGCGCCGGGCCGTCAACGCCAGGTTCGAGCGAAATCAGTTGGGAGTGGATGCCGGCGGCTGGTTGCCCGCCTTGTTGCTCATCCGCCGCGCGCGACCCTGATTGATTTTCAGGATCAACCGGGTGGCCAGGCTGCCTGCATGGGGGTCGCCAAAGTGGAACAGCGCGGTGGCGCGCTTCACGTCTGGCCGACAGGCCTGGTTGGCGTGCAGGCTGCGATAGCCCCAGAAGAAATAAACGCTGCCTGGCTCCAGGCGCAGCACATACGGCTTGAGCCAGTTGCGTTGCATGCCTTTGATGATCCAGCCGCGGGTGATCTTGTTCTGCAGCAGTGCTTTCTCGATCACGTTGAACAACACCCATGAGCGAACCCGGCGGATGTTCGGAAACAGCATCAGGTCGCCACGTCCTTCGCCTTCACTGGGAATGAACACCGGTATCAGCGCGGTCACCAGGCTGGCGTCGTAATGAAAGCTGTTGGACTCGCGCTTCCCCTGATTGCCCTGCACGCAGCGCAGCACCGGGAAGATTCGGTCACTGGCGGCGTCGCGGCGGGCGGCATGCTTATAGAGGCGACCCAGCAGCGTCTTGAATCGCGGGTCGGACCAGTAGCTCGCCAGCAGGCTTTCGCTCAGTGCCGCTTCACCGTGGTAGGCAAAGTATTCGCCCTGGTGTTTCTGCGCCTGCTCGTCGGTCCAGGCCCGCAACTGCTGCAGGTCCGTGTCAGGCACGGCCGCGTTCAGTTTTGCAAAGCCGTTGGTATCGATTTCGTCAGCCAGTCGCTGAACCAGCTGCTCATCCATGTCGAAAGATAAAGGCATTGCATCAGGCCCTCGTAGAGAGTGAGGAGTGCAGGGAAGGGGGTAAATTGTGTTTCAGGCACGCTACCGCCCGAATCTGCAGATCCTGCCGTTGTACTAATTAGGCGTGCATTCAAACGGTGGCTTCATTCAGCGGCGGCTGACTAAAGCGTTGGGCAAAGCTACCGCCCCACCGAGCACATTCAGTAATTCGAAAAAGCTTTCTTTGAACCAAAAACTGCCCACCGGCGCTGATTTCACACCGTTTGAATCGTCAACTTTATGGGCACTGGCAGATTAATTAAGTCGGAATGCTCTCGGCGCACGACTCTTGGGTCGCGCTGCAAAAACGGGAAAACATTGGACATGCCTATATATCGGCGGAGGCGGAGTTTCTGTCAAATTATTTCGCCATCATTCTGTTAATTTTTTGATAACCCTGTACTCGGCATCGCTAAGTCATTGATTTTATTAGTAGTCAAGAAACCATCACCGTCCTATTCAGGTGTGCGACGCTTTTTAGGCGCTTGTGAAGGCCGCTTCTTTCATGACCAAAAAAGGCGTGGAAGACGTTTTTCCAACGTCAGAAGTTGGACGCGGACGGCGGGTAACGGTTTTATGGCGCTCGATTATTGAATGCGTCATTCAACCGTAATTATGCGCCGGGCTAACTAATCAGATGAGTTTGAATTGCGCAATCAAGGGTTCACGCCACTGTTGCAGTTTTATGGAGAAAACTGTGTCCGGTTATATATAAAAACAACGTGGGTGAGTGCGTGATAGGCCTGAAGATTTCATCAGTGTGCGATGCAATTGCCCGGGCGCGGCATTGCATCTCCGAGATGGGGGCGGCGCTGCGGTTGCTCAGCCTTGATCGCTGCTCCATTATCCGGGTCTGCGATGCAAACAATTCGGGTCACCAGGAGATGCAATGAATACGCAGTCGAAAACCACTGGAGTGGCGACGCAACGCCTTGCGCAGGCGCGCGCCCTAATGAGCCGTGAAGGCATCGACGCGTGGCTTGTGCCGTCGGCCGACCCTCATCTTTCTGAATATCTGCCGGGTTACTGGCAGGGGCGGCAGTGGTTGTCGGGCTTCCACGGCTCAGTCGGCACTTTGATCATCACCCGGGATTTCGCTGGGCTGTGGGCCGACAGCCGTTATTGGGAGCAGGCGAGCAAGGAACTGGCAGGCAGCGGCATCGAGCTGGTCAAGTTGCAGCCGGGTCAGACCGGCCCACTTGAATGGCTCGCCGAGCAAGCCAGGACGGATTCCGTCGTCGCGGTGGATGGCGCGGTATTGGCCGTGGCGTCTTCGCGTACGCTGGCTGCCAATCTGTACGAAAAAGGTGCTCGGCTCCGCACTGACCTCGACCCCTTAACGGAGCTGTGGAACGACCGACCTGCTTTGCCAGCTCAGGCTATTTATGAGCACACGGCACCCCACGCCTCCGAAACCCGCGGCGACAAACTCACTCGACTGCGCACTATGATGGCCGAGCGCGGCGCGGACTGGCATTTCCTCGCCACGCTGGACGACATCGCCTGGCTGTTTAACCTGCGCGGCGCCGATGTGTCCTACAACCCGGTGTTCATCTCCTTCGCCCTGATCGGCCCAAACAGCATCAACCTGTTTGTCGCGTCAGAGAAGGTCGACGCTGCACTGCGCAGCACCCTTGAGCAGGACGGCATCACCCTGCATGAATACACGCGCATCGGCACCGCGCTGCGCAACGTGCCCAAGGATGCGCGACTGCTGGTCGATCCGGCGCGGGTCACCTGCGGCCTGCTGGATTATCTCGACAGTGAAGTCACGCTCATCGAGGGGCTCAACCCGACGACGCTGTTCAAATCACAGAAAAGCGCCGCCGACACCCGGCATATCCGTCAGGCGATGGAACAGGATGGCGCGGCGCTGTGCGAGTTCTTCGCCTGGCTGGATTCTGCGCTTGGCAAAGAGTCCGTCAGCGAACTGACCATCGACGAGAAACTCAGCGAAGCGCGGGCGCGTCGACCGGGCTACGTGTCCCAGAGTTTCGCCACCATCGCCGGCTTCAACGGCAACGGCGCCATGCCTCACTACCGCGCCACCGAAGAAGAGCACGCGCAAATCGAAGGTGACGGCCTGTTGCTGATCGATTCCGGCGGCCAATACCTGGGCGGCACGACCGATATCACCCGCATGGTGCCCGTCGGCACTCCGACGGCCGAGCAGAAGCGCGACTGCACGCGCGTGTTGAAAGGCGTCATCGCGCTGTCCCGGGCGCACTTTCCCCGGGGCATTCTTTCGCCATTGCTTGACTCAATTGCGCGCGCGCCGATCTGGGCCGAGGGCGTCAACTACGGCCACGGCACCGGTCACGGTGTCGGTTATTTCCTGAACGTACACGAAGGCCCGCAGGTGATTGCCTATCAGGCCGCCGCCACGCCGCAAACCGCGATGCAGCCAGGGATGATCACGTCGATCGAGCCCGGCACGTATCGGCCGGGGCAGTGGGGTGTGCGTATTGAAAACCTGGTGATCAATCAGCAAGCGGGCAAGACCGAGTTCGGCGAGTTTCTCAAGTTCGAGACCCTCACGTTGTGTCCGATAGACACGCGCTGCCTGGAGATCAGTTTGCTGACGCAAGAGGAGCGTGAATGGCTCAACGAGTACCACGCTCAGGTCAGACAGCGCCTCACTCCATTAGTGGAGGGCGCCGCGTTGGTGTGGCTGAACGGCCGTACCCAAGCCGTGTGATGTCACTGCCACCGCTGCGCAGGCGGTGGCATCAAGTGCGGGCAGTGCGCCTGGTGTCATCTGTCTATATAGAAGCCTTTGACTATCTATCTATATAGAGGCCTTTGAAGCCCGCGGGCTCACGATACTGGTATGCCGGTAGCCGACTAGGGGTTAGTCGGCTTTTTGCAAACGATGATCATGCTGCGGCTGGTATAGCCGGCCGGATTGAGACCGAGCGGGTAGCCTCCGGTGTCTTCTGCGCCGTCACCGGATTTCGCGATCACCCGGTATTGCTTGGAGACGCAGGAGTTGGTCGCCATGTCGTAGCACTGCTCCCATGAGGACGATAGCCCCGAGCAGTTGATATGAATCCCGCGTTTCCCCATCACCGGTTTCGACGTTGCCGCGCAACCAGCGACAGCCAATGCTGCCAGTGCCATCAAAAAGTACTTCATTCATATCCTTACCCGACCGGCACGTTGCGGTCAGTGACTATCCAGAATTCGCATGCTGCCGCCGACCTTCACGTCCGTGTGGAGCCGGGGCACCATGTTAAGGCGCATGGGCTAAACATCGCTCAATAGTGAGACAAATGCCAGTGACATCGTGTATCACGCCGATGGCTTCGCTGCCGCCTGCTACTCGGATCCGCACGGGGCAGGGGTGCGAGGCTCGCGTTCCGTATAAGAACCCACGAATAGACGTGTGTTAAGCAGCAAAGGCGCCAAATACCAGTGATTGGCAGGTAAGTTGAAATAAGTGCTTGACGCCCCTCTGGATCTGTCTATAATTCGCCCCACTTCCGGCGCAGACGAAACGGAAAACTCCTTGGTAATCAAAGAGTTGGACGAAGTAAGCAGCGAGGAATGCTTCGGTTCAGATGCTTGAATCGACAGCGGTGAAAAAGGCAGTTGACAGCAGGTTGTAACGCTGTAGAATTCGCCTCCCGCTGACGTGAGACGTTAAGTCGAACGAAGCGCAAGTGGTTGAAGTTGATAAGGAAACTTTGAAAACTTCTTAAAATAACCGCTTGACAGAGACAAGAGACGCTGTAGAATGCGCGCCTCGGTTGAGACGAAAGATCTTAGCCACCCGCTCTTTAACA
>NZ_FOHW01000078.1 GCF_900111735.1 Pseudomonas graminis
GAGCTCATGAATTGCTTGAGGTCGGTGAGCACCGGGTTGGTTTCGATCAGGTATTTGCCGGTGCGGGCCGTGGCTGCGGTAGAGGGCAGGCCCTGCACTCGGGCAACGGTCTGCGCGGTGGCGGGCTCGGCTCGAGCTGGTGGTGCCCGCAGTGCCTGTGACAGTTGTAACACCCGGGATGGCTGGAGCGGCTGTGCCACCGGCGACGCCGGGGACTTGATCGACAGCCATACACCGCCACTAGCACTTACAACAAACAGTGAGAACCCGCGAAGTGCCTTGGTGGCTTTTTCTTACACCAAGGCGACAAAGGCTTAAACACCACTAGCGCAGAACGTGTTTGTACATCGAAGGATCTGCCACCCCAGCAAGAAAAATGGGTCTCTGTAGACAGTATTCTGGAATAGCAGAATTTTAAACCCGCGGATAACCCCTTATTTGAAGGCCGTAGACACAGAAAAAAACAGGAATTTTTTCTTCTATCGTTGGCGAGGTTAAATCCGGCAGGTCGGTGTGTGAACATGGTAAGACGCGGATTAAAGAGCCCATCGGAAGTAGTTTTTTCACAAACTAAAAATATGCTTCTTCACTCGGAGCAGTGATATCAAAAACATCTCCGATCTGTATCATCATCTGAGCCCTGCACATCCAATATTCGTCAAAAATCCTTGCTTCCAATAGAGCCGAATGGGTGTCCACTTACTGGTCGCAAGAGACCAAAGGTTCTTCCAGTTTCTCAGTAGTTGGATTGCACCTCTCCTACATCACACTTCCTGTTGCGTATCAAGCTATTATTCAGCAAGCCTGCTGAACAAACCTGAGTTTCCAACAATCACCATTCTTAACCCAATATCGTTCAGAGTCCGGGATTAGAAAATTGAAATCCGCACATTTAGCAAACCATCCAGCGTACGCTAGCTCCTCATGAAATCTGCCAACATCCATATGCATATAAATTTTTCTGTCGAAGTTTACGTAGAATTGCGGCAACCTGGAAGCTACTCTTCCGGCAGAATGAAAATGATCTGCACTCAACTCAGCCCCTGCTAAATAATAGGCCTCTACCGCCTTTAGCAATCCTCCTATATCACAAATTTCGTCAGCATCAAAAAGGCCTGCAAGGGCTTGCATTGAGAGTACTTCGCCGTCCATGCTATCTATGTACTGAAGAAAATTATCCGACGTCAACTTTAGAATTCCACCCCGAAATTCTTTGCACGCTTGCAGATATTGCTGCCTTGTTATAACCCCTTTATTGAGATAAGCGTCATAATCCTTTTCAGCATCAAGAGAAAAATTGTATTTATCATCCAAAACCCAGTAACAAACTTTTTCGTGCACAAAAAAACATATACTTTTTTCGCCACTAAACACTTCATCCAATAAATCTTTATTCACACTCACTTCCCAAACTCCTTCAAAAATTTCTCTTGAGTATAAACCTTTGCATTACTCGAACCTTTTTCAAGTAATGCCTCCCATACTTTCGGCAACTCAAGAGCTGTACCCGGCTGATCGGGATCCACGATTTTGGGAGCCGATGGATCGCGCGGTATACCTGGGTATCGGCCGTTGAGGGATTGCGCTTTCCATAATTTCTTTATGTAATTTAGCATCCACGTCAAAAACAATTACCGAACCATCCGGACGCTTATTCGTCAGATAATAGCTTGCATGATCAGCATTTCCTACGCTTACACAAAGCTGTCCAGTGCAACCAGGGTTTATGCTAATACTTCCATCTGCATTCGCAGTAATGCGGTTCTGACTAGTTGCTGCCCCGGCCCCACCGCCTTCGACCCTGAAATACTGCTCGGTCTTGGGCACATCCACTTTTACACTACTTTCGGTGGCTGATACCACTCTCCCCGTCTGCGTCGGACCAGCCCCACCGCCCAGCAAAGCGTACACGACGAAGTTCGATATAAAGGGTCCGTCCCCTTTTATCAAGTTCGATATAAAGGGTCCGTCCCCTTTTATCGTCCTCTTCAAGGGTTTGCTTGCGTTTGCCAGCGTAATCGACGTCGGCGAAGGTCATCTACTTCATCAGGCGTGCCGGGGGTTGAGATCAGGCATTCTGCCAAGTTTGAAGATCTTCTTCAGAGCTTCCTTAACAAGGGTAGAAACAAAAAGATCCGTCCTCTTTTATCCGTTCTCTTTAACAATTGACCCTCTGTTCAAATCCATAAGATCCGGATTCTCAAGCTCAAGCATATCCTCAAATAGACTCCAGCCTCTATCTTTTACAAAATTTGCCTCTTCTGTAAGCAAGGGGATCAACCATACCATTACGGTATGTGGTGACGAATCTGTATACGTTGAAAAACTCTCATCAAATAAAACTGGAATAGATGCATAAATCGAATTTACAGCCACACCCGAAATTAACGGCTCGCTAGGCCCTATAATGTCTCCACGGAGCAATGCCTGGTTACGCGCCAAAATGTAATTGCTAAAGGTGAGCATAAAAGATGCAATTTGCCTGGCAGAGAAATTTTCATTCGCCGTAAAAACAAGTTCTTGCCTAATTTTACGCCCCCGTGGCATAGACAATGAAAAATTGCTAAGGCCAACCGTGAGATACGTCACCACACTGTCGAAAGGCTGATTTCTACAACGAACAACCTGTACTGACTTAGAGCCTTCTTCAAAACTCCAACCCTGCTCTATTTGCCCAAGCGTACTCTCGATGTGCGCGATTAAAGTCATTAGTCAGCAGGCCTCGCCCCACGTGAACGGTTGCAGCTCGGACATTCGAGCCTCGTACCCTTATTATAGTCATCCAACACCTCCGAGCGCGTTTTCCCAGAAAGATCGCGCTGACTCCAAGGTGGCTGGTGGTCAACATCCCAATCTCGGCGGCCTTCTCCGGGAGCAACACTTACGT
This sequence comes from Pseudomonas graminis, assembly GCF_900111735.1. Taxonomy (GTDB): domain Bacteria; phylum Pseudomonadota; class Gammaproteobacteria; order Pseudomonadales; family Pseudomonadaceae; genus Aquipseudomonas; species Aquipseudomonas graminis. The sequence continues at coordinate 2,888 of NZ_FOHW01000078.1, forward strand.
CCTTATTACAAGTAGGACATTCTTTAGTACCTGGAGCAGAACCATTCGCCGCGTTATCCCAAGAATCCTGAACGGTTTTTTTTCTGAAACCGGAAGGTCGCTTTGTTACATCTGCTGCTCCTCTTCCAACACCGTCTGCCGTCTCACCTGCACCTGCACCTGCTGCTGCAGTCTCTCCCGCCCCACCAGCAGCTTCCCCTGCCCCAGCACCAGCGTCAACCGCTCCTACCGCTCTTCCCCCTGAACTCGCGCCCGCCAGTGCGCCCTCCTCAGCGCGCTGACTAAACATCCCGGCGATCTTCGCCAGTGTGCCAGCAGCCATCTCTTCAAGCGCCGCAGGGAAAAGTATGCCCAAGATAGCCAAGGATACCTGTTCCTTGACCTTATCAATTTCCGATGTTGTCTTCTGAGGGGGTAACCCGTTGCCGTCGAGCATCGAAGTGGGATCCTGGAATCCCTGTTCGTTGTATCTCTCTCCTGTACCGCCTATCAGGCTGCCAGTCGCAGCGTTACCACCCGCAGCTCCAGCCGCGATCAGTCCAATAATTTGCGCGGTGGCGATTTTATACTGGCTCCCCTCAACGCTCATGTCGCTCGGGTTAAACCGGGCACTGACAAACTCCGCCAGTGCGGCGTTCGCAATGGGCGTTAATCCTTCCGCTACGCCACCTGCGATTGCACCGCTGGCGAAATCCTCTCCCCGTGCTTTGGCGATCAGGCCACCCAGCGCAGCATGCAATACCATCTTTTCCGCAATCGCGGGCGCCACACCCAATCCATTCGCCAGCTTGTGGATGGCGTTGTTACCTACTGCAGCACCGAGGTCGATACCCTCGCTTACAAGTGCACTTCCTAGATTAGAACCGAAGTTGCCTCCATTGACCGCTGTCGATACCCCGCTGTTGATCAGAGCATGCGTGCCGCTGCGTGCCAGCGTATTCGCCCAACTGTCGGGCTGTAGCATGCTCGATGCGTATCCTGGATTTTGAGTCGGCCCTGCTGTAATAACTTTTGAACCGCCATTCGCCGCATCACCCGCGCTGGCGAACCAATTTTGGTCTGCGTAATCAATCATGCCCGCGGTCACGCTTGCAATGAGCGCGTTCTTGAGGCTGTTACTGCTAAAGGTATCTTTAACCGTGTTTCCGAGATTGCCTTTGTTGTTGATGACACTCACGGCCGCCGTACCCGCCAAGGAGGTAAGTGCGGCAGTTGCTGCAACATTGCCCCACCCTGCTGCTGCGGTCCCCACCGCAGTACCGGCTTCCACCATGGCGGTGCTACCACCCGCTGCCATTGCGGTCCCGCTTCCCACACCGGCACCAGCAGCGCTGCCAACTGCCGCGCTAGCGGCACCAGCCGTCAATACAGTCGCGACAATGATGATCGCCAGCATCGCGCCCTGACCCAGGCT
>NZ_FOHW01000079.1 GCF_900111735.1 Pseudomonas graminis
CGTCCGTTGCCCTTGGGAATAGCTTTATCGAACCCCAGAACCCTGAGATCCAAGCGAGAAACATAGGCATCAATGACCCGAACAAGATGGTCTTCGGGAATGACTTCATCGATTGAAACCGGAAACAGGCTGGTCTGGTTTCGAGATTCGCCCTGGATGTACGCCATAAGAAAATGCCCCGCATCTTTCGATGCGGGGCATTTTCTTAGATCTGAGGCAGGTTGGCTAGGTTTTCACACAGTCTGTGTCGCACCGGCTGCCCCAGTCGACACGCGTTGCTTCACCATCACGGGGATCGAGCTCAAAGGTGCTGCGTCGCTGTCCGACGCCGAGCGTCAGCGCCTGACCCAGCCTTATCTGGGCACGTGCATGGGCGTGTCCCAGCTCAACGAATTGCTCAAGACCATCACCAACCTGTACATCGCGAAAGGGCTGGTCACCAGTCGCGCCTACCTGCCACAGCAGGATCTGTCGAAAGGCCAGTTGCAGGTGCTGGTGGTGGAAGGCCAGCTGGAAAAACTGCGCAGCGCTGGCGACAGCGGCTTGAGCGAGCGTGAGCTGGCAATGACATTTCCGGGGCGGGAAGGGCAATTGGTCAATCTGCGCGAGATCGAGCAGATGGTCGACCAGCTCAATCGTCTGCCGTCCAATCAGGCGCAGATGGAGCTGACACCGGGCCAGGAAGTCGGCGGCAGCGACGTGCTGGTCAAGAACACCCCGCAAAAGCCGTGGCGCGTGAGCCTGTCGCGCAACAACGACGGACAGCGCAGCACTGGCGAGCAACAGTGGAACACCGGGCTTGAGTGGGACAGCCCGCTGGGTCTGGCGGATCAGTTGAGCCTGCGCGGCGGTCACGACGCCATGACCGACCACCTGCACACCTCGCACAACACCGGGCTGGCCTACAACCTGCCGTGGGGCTGGTGGAATTTCAGTTATAGCTACAGCGAAAGTGAATACCGCTCACAGGCCCAGGCCAACGGTTTCGATTTCAAGCAGAACGGCGACAGCCAGACCCATCAGCTGCGCGCCGAGCGAGTCATCTACCGTGACGCCCTGAGCAAAACCTCGCTGAACGTCGGCGTCTCCAACCTGCGCAGCAACAACTACATCGAAGGCAGCCGGCTGGCCGACAGCAGCAACCGCATCAGCGAAGTGCAATATGGCATTAACCACGGCCGGCGCGTGGGCTCGGCGTTTCTCAACCTCGACCTCGGCATGCAGCAAGGCATCAGCGCGTTCGGGGCCCAGGACAACAACCACCCGGGCCCAGGCGAAGCCAATGCGCGCTATCGCAAATACACCGGCACCGTGAGCTACCTGCAGCCGTTCAAGCTGTGGGACGAGAGCTTCACCTTCACCAGCCTCGCCACCGGACAACGCAGCGAAGACGTGCTGTTCAGCCCTCAGCGGATGAGCCTCGGCGGGTCATCGTCGGTGCGCGGCTACAAGGACCAACTGCTGTCCGGCGACAGCGGCGGCTACTGGCGCAACGAGCTGCGCCTGACCCGGCCCGTCACCCTCGACTGGCTGCGCCCGGCCTTCGGCGATTACGGCATTGCGGCGTCTTACGACCAGGGCGTGATTGCCAACGATCGCTACAACGACGACGCGCACGGGCGCCTGTCCAGCAATGCGTTCGAATGCTTTGCCCGCGGCCAGCACGTCGCCGCGACGGTGACCTTTGCCCACTCTCTGGAGCGCCCAGGCGGCCTGATCGAGCGCGAGTCGCCGATCTATTTCCGCATGGACTTTTTTCTCTAACGTTTGACCGAGATACCTGACATGGACGTTCGCCACTTCGATTTCCTCGTGCGCCAGCCTTCTGCTGCGCTGACTGAGCGTCCGCGTTTCTGGGGCATGCCCAAGCGCGGGATCGCTTTGATTCTGGCCAACGCCATGTTCTGGCAACCGCTGCTGGCCCAGGCCGAGGGCATCGCGGTGACCGGCACCACCAATACCACCCTGAGTCAGGCAGGGAACGGCGTGCCCATCGTCAACATCGCGGCGCCCAATGCCAGCGGTCTTTCCCACAACCAGTACCAGCAGTACAACGTCGGCACCCAGGGCGTGATCCTCAACAACGCCACCGCCCGCACCCAGAGCACGCAACTGGGCGGCATCGTGGTCGGCAACCCGAATCTCAACGGTCGGGCCGCGTCGATCATTCTCAACGAAGTCACCGGGGCCAACGCCAGCCAGCTCAACGGCTACACCGAAGTGGCCGGGCAGGCCGCACACGTTATCGTCGCCAACCCCTATGGCATCAGTTGCAACGGCTGCGGCTTCATCAACACACCGCGGGCGACCCTCACCACGGGCACGCCGGTGCTGGACAACGGCCGTCTTGACCATTTCCGCGTCGAAGGCGGCAGCGTGTCCATCGAAGGGGGAGGGCTGGACGCCAGCAACCTCGACCAGTTCGACATCATCACCCGCAGCGCGAAGATCAACGCCGAGCTGCACGCCAACAAACTTAACATCATCGCCGGCCGCAACAACGTCGACGCGCAGAGCCTGAACGCAACAGCACTGGCTGACGACGGCAGCGCCAAGCCGCAACTGGCCATCGACAGTTCTGCGCTGGGCGGCATGTATGCCGGCGCCATTCGACTGGTCGGCACCGAAGCCGGGGTCGGCGTGAAAGTGGCCGGCAATCTGGCGGCCAGCGCCGGCGACATTCTGATCGACGCCAATGGTCAGCTGAACATGGCCCAGGCCGCCGCGACCGGCGCCGTCAACGTCAAGGCCCTCAACGCCCAGGTTCAGGGCCCGGTGTACGGCAGCAGCGTCGACCTGCAGGGCCGCGATGCATTGAACATTCAGCAGAACGTTGACGCCCGCGATCAGATCAGGCTGTCCACCAGTGGGCAGTTGACCAACACCGCCATCGTTGAAGCCGGCGTAAATGCAGACAAGAGCCGCAACGGCGCCGGCGATGTCACGATCAGCGCCCAGAACCTTCGCAACGCCGGCAACGTTGTCGCCAGCCGAACGCTACAGGTCAGCGCTGCTCAATCCGTTAACAACCAGGGCGGCACATTGAGCGGCCAGGCCGGCACGCAACTGACCGCCGCCAGCCTGGATAACCGCCAGGCCGGTCGTGTGCTGAGTCAGGGCGGCCTGACCCTTGTGGCCTCTCAGGTATGGAACGCCAGTGGCGGCCTTATTGCGAGCAGCGGCAACCTGTCGATCACCGCGCAAAACCTCGACAACAGCCAGCAGGGCAAAATCTCGAGTGTGGCGGCGTTGTCTGCGGACATTTCCGGACAACTGCTCAACAGCGCCGGCGTGATCACCGCCAACGGCGCGCAGATCAAAGCGTCGACACTGGACAACCGCCAGGCCGGTCAAGTGGTGAGTC
>NZ_FOHW01000087.1 GCF_900111735.1 Pseudomonas graminis
GAACAGCGCTCTGCACATAGATCCGATTGGGGCACACGCAGGTCTGACCGCCGTTACGAAATTTGGAGACCATGAGGCCGTCCACTGCAGCGTCGCCAGCCAACTGGGGTACGGCTCATTAGCCGCCTTTAGCTGAGCCTTTAAACGTTCTCCGGGCTTGTCCCCAGGTGCTGTCCGAGCAACAACAACGTAGCGGATCAGAAAGAGCCAGAATATTTTGATTGCCCTGACCCCGCTATGCGGCAACCACTCCGTAGCTCTATTGGCCCGCTTCATCGGCAAACGATTCGGCATGTCTCAAATATAGAAGCATCAAGCATTGGGCCGTACAGGCCGGCTCGAGTCCATGGCCGCTTGCTTGCTGCCTACAATGGGTCATTCGGTCTGCCGAGATAACGCCATAGAGGCAGCTACCAGTCCCGCTCCTACCCATATGTACCACTGCATGCCAAAGCTGAGGTATAGGGCTAGAAAAGCAGTTGATAGCACGGGGATCGAATAACTCAGGATCGCTACATGCTCGTGATTTGCTTTTTTCATGGCGTAGTCCCAGAGGTAGAAAGCACCTCCCATGGGACCCAGGCCCATGTACAGAATCGCACCGGCCTCCCCGGCGGTCAGGCTGGGCCAAGGATTCGATGCCCTGAAGAGAACGAGGCACGCAACCCCGGATACGATGCAAAATAGGCCAACGGAAGCGCTGCGAACGTCTGGATAGCGTTTGGCAAGTAGTGAGTAACAAGCCCACAGAAAAGCCGACAGTAGTGCCAGCCCGTATCCCCAAAGGTCGCTGCTGCTGGGTACCTGATGCGGATTGCAGCTGATAATGGCTCCAATGAAACCGATTGCAGCAGCGATCAATGTACGCTTCGACAGCTTGCGGCCCCGTACTACGAGCGGGGCCATGATGACGATCAGAACCGGCCAAAGATAGTGAATGAGGCTCACGCCGATAGGCTCTGCTAACTGCAGAGCGTAGAAATAAATCACGTGATACGTAAGCATGCAGAACGTACCTACCACGAAAAGTGTTTTGGGCATCGCCCATGATCTGATCCAAGGCAGACCGATAATGCCACCGATCAGCAATGCTGCACCTGTGATGAACATGGGGGATACGTTGGCGCAGAAGGTGACGCTAACGGCCAGCGTGCTCCAGATGATCACCGCTCCAATCGCACAAAGCATATTAGTCGGTATACGGAAGGTCGATGCAGCTGCGTTTGACATCATAGTCAGCCATGGCAGGAATTAAAAAAACTCAAGCCCTTCAGAGGCTTGAGCCGTTATGTATCAAGTTGAGCAGCAGATTGCTTACGCTTTGAATGCTTTTTTATGAGCTTCGAGCCTGTGCTGCACAACACGGCCGACGCCATTAATGACGTAGAACCCTCGTAACTTTGAGAAAATTGATATACAAATCAAACAGTTAAAAATAAGACCTACTCCCATTCGAACATCAACAATAGTTAAAACCACTTAAATATCATATGCTTACTTTAATTCTATAAGCTGACACCACGAAAAATAACATTAATGGAAAACTGTTTTCGCACGCTCGGTATTACTAACGCGGTGTGGTCATTGGTTAGGAGACGGAAACTCGATCGAGTGCCGCGAGTAGTCCACATTGAATCTCAGACTGATAAGACCATCATTGGTAATGTGCAGTGTGATAGATGCCTTGGTGCCCACAGCCACCTATCGCAAATTTCCCATCATTGCTTGTACCCCTCTGTTGTAGTTGTCGGAACTAGTTCAGGCCGCCCTGACACAGGTATTTGATGTGCATGTAGTCCTCAAGGCCGTAGCGTGAACCCTCGCGGCCATACCCCGATTCTTTGACACCCCCAAACGGGGCGGCCTCTGCAGCAAGAACCCCTTCGTTGATGCCCACGATCCCCGACTCGAGTGCCTCAGCTACGCGCCAGACGCGTTTGACGTCCTGGGTGTAAAAGTAGGCCGCCAACCCGAACGGAGTGTCGTTGGCCATCTCGATCACTTGAGCTTCAGTTGTGAAGCGGAAAATAGGAGCTACGGGGCCAAATGTCTCTTCGTTGCAGAGCTCCATGTGCGAGGTCGCATTGATCAACACGGTCGGCGCGTAGTAGTTCGGACCGTCTGCGACAGCGTCGCGGATACGTCGACCGCCGATGGCGATTTCGGCGCCTTTTGAAACAGCGTCATCCAC
>NZ_FOHW01000055.1 GCF_900111735.1 Pseudomonas graminis
CCACTGTAGGAGCGCGCTTGCCCGCGAAGACGTCGGCAGACTCAACATCGTACTCGCCTGACACACGGCAATTCGCGGGCAAGCGCGCTCCTACACCCCTGCGGTTCGACACTGATTTTGAGCTCTGCCGAAATCCACTGTAGGAACCGGCTTGCTGGCGAACGCGGCGTGTCAGTCACGTTGAGGGTGGCGGCAAACGCTGGTTCGCCAGCAAGCCGGCACTTACGGATGCGCGAGGTAACCGGTAACCGTTGTTCGGCAAGGCATCGCATCCGCTGATGCGGAGCTGTGAATGCTCACCAGCGCATCCTTTTTCGTTTTGTGACGTCGGATAGGCGTAGTCCGAACCCTCGCGAATACTGCGCGGCGCTGGATTGTCGTGACTTCATAAAAAGGATGGATGTGGCTGTGAATACGGATGATCGACGAATTTCAGAAGAGGCTGTGGCCTTTGCCAAGGCGAACAGGAAGGAGATAGCAAAGAGGCTGACGGATCCTCTGGTTTACCTCTCAGAGGATTCGCCCGTATCGGTGTTTATGGCGGGATCCCCGGGCGCAGGAAAGACCGAGACATCAATCGAATTCCTAAACCGATTCGAGTCATCTAGCGTACGGATTGATCCTGATCTTCTGAGAGCAGAGATTCCTTCCTATACCGGCGGAAATGCCTACCTTTTCCAACATGCCGTTTCAGTTTTGGTCGAAAAACTTCACGACCAGGCACTGAAGCAAAAGCAGTCATTCTTGCTGGATGGGACGTCAGCAAATTTCGACATTGTTTCGCGAAACATCCGCAGGTCCCTTCGGCGCGGAAGATTTGTGCTCATCATCTACGTGTATCAGAACCCGGCTTTGGCCTGGAAATTCGTCACCGCCAGAGAACAGATCGAGGGTCGCAACATCCCGCTGAGCGAATTCGTCAGGCAGTACTTCAGCGCAAGGGACGCAGTAAACCGCCTCAAAAGCGAGTTCGGTCATGCAGTCACCGTTGATGTGCTTCTCAAAAACGACAAGGGCGGTACTCGGTTGTATCAGGAAAACGTTCAGCGTGTTGACGACCACATTCCTGAAAACTACGATCCAGCTTCACTACTAAGGATGCTGAAAGCACACGAGGGATTGAAATGAATTCGTCTGACAAGCCTTTACCAAAACTGAAAAGGACGCTCTCCGATTTCGTCCGCAACGCCACCTTCGAGGAGAAGGAGCGGGTTTATCTGGAGGTCATGGAGAAAGCCTGGGCGCGGCAGGAAAAAGTCATTGAGCAAGCCCGGAAAATGTAACGCCCCTCCATAGACGAAGCCGCCCTTGAGGCGGCTTTGTCGTCTTCGCTTGCAGCTTGCAGCTTGCAGCTCAACGCTTCACCCCAACGCCAGCACCCGCCTGCATTCCAGCACCAGGCTCGCGCCGCCGGACGGGCTGCTGCCGATGCGCAGTTTGAAGCCGTGCAAATTGACGATCGCGGCGACGATGGACAATCCCAGGCCGAAGCCGCTTTGCTGATTGCCGTTTTCGCTGCGGTAGAAACGCTTGAACACGGCCTCGCGTTCGGCGTCGGGGATGCCGGGGCCGGTGTCCTGGACTTCGATGAAGGTGGTGTCACCTTCGGCGCGGGCGATCAGCAGGACCTGCCCGCCCGGCGGGGTGAATTTGATCGAGTTGCTTAGCAGGTTCGACAGCGCCTCGAACAGCAAGGCCCGATCACCCACCATCGGCGGCAGGCGCTCGGCGACTTTCAGTTGCAACGAAACGCGGCCTTCTTCGGCCAGCGGCAGGTAGAAATCGTGCAATTCCTGCAACAGCGGCTGCGGATCGAGCGGGCCGAACGCCGAGCGCCGCTGGTGATCTTCCAGTTCGGAGATCCGCAGCAATCCGCGAAAGCGCGCCATCAGCGTGTCGGCGTCGGCGATCACCTGAGCCATCTGCTCGCCCAGGGCAGAATCTTCCGGTGACTGTTGCTGGATTCGATAAAGCTGCGCACGCAGGCGCGTAAGTGGCGTGCGCAGGTCGTGGGCGATGTTGTCGCAGACACCCTTGACCTCATTCATCAGGCGCTCGATGCGGTCGAGCATGGCGTTGACGATGTCGGCGAGCATGTCCAGTTCGTCGCGGCGGTCCGACACCGGCAGGCGGCGGGCCAGGTCTCCGGTGACGATCGCTTCGGCGCTGGCCTGGATCGCGCGGATGCGTCGCAGCGGGCGGCGTCCCAGCAAGTGCCAGCCGGCGATACCCGGAATGATGGTCAGCGAAATCCCCCACAGCAGCGCGCGCAGGATCAGCGTGGTCACGGCGAACAACGAACCGTTATCGCGCACCAGAATCAGCCAGCGATCATCCAGCGTATGGATCGCCACGGCGTCGCAGCCCGAGCTGGGCAGGTCCGGGTCGTCGGAATCGATGCAGGTGTCCAGTTCCTGGATTTCCCCGGTCAGCTTGAGGCCGTCGGGAATGCTCTGGATAGGGCCGCTGATGGGTTGCATGTTCTTGTCGAACAGGCCGTATGCGTCGACCGAGCGTATGTCGAATTTGTCGCTGCTGCGCAACGCGTCGTCCAGCTGCGCGCCTTCAAAGCGCGAGAACAACTGCTGGCGCTGCATCAACGAGTGACGGGCGAGGGTGTTGAGGTAACTGGTGACTTCCCAGTACAGCACTCCCATCAGGATGCTGCTCCAGGCCACAAACAGGAAACTGTACAGCGCCAGCAGCCGGCTGCTGGAGGAGCGCCAGCCCTTAGACGGGTTCGGCAATGACATAACCTGAGCCTCGAACGGTACGTATCAGCGGCGTCAGGGTAGGGGGATCGATTTTCTTGCGCAAGCGACCGATGTGGACGTCGATCAGGTTGGTGCCGGGATCGAAGTGATAACCCCAGACTTCTTCGAAAATCATCATGCGGGTGATGATCTGCCCGCTGTTGCGCATCAGGAATTCCAGCAGCTTGTATTCGGTCGGCAGCAGGTTAAGGGGCTGCCCGGCGCGGCTGGCTTCGCGGGTGATCAGATTGAGTTCGAGGTCGGCGACCTTGAGCATGGTCTCGGCCTGGGTCCCCGGATTGCTGCGGCGCAGCAGGACTTCCACCCGCGCGGCCATTTCGTCGGAGGCGAAGGGTTTGGACAGGTAGTCGTCCCCGCCGGCACGCAGCCCGCGCACGCGTTCGTCGACGTCGGACAACGCGCTGATCATCAGGATCGGGGTGGCAATGCCCAGGGCGCGCATGGTGGTGACAATCGCCAGTCCGTCGACTTCCGGCAGCATGCGGTCGAGGGTGATCAGGTCGTAATCGCCGCTGACCGCGCGGACGAGGCCCTCGCGACCGTTGTCCACCCAGTCCACTTGCAGGCCGTGGCTGCTCAGTTCGGCAACGATTTCCTTCGCGGTGACGGCATCGTCTTCGATTGTCAGAATTCGCGTCATGTGAGGTCAGGACCACGTAAGAGGACAGGAGACTGCATTTTGCCTTTAAACGTAGTCGGGATTTCTTAAAAATAATTTAAGAAGGGCAGAACGTCGTATTTGATGCTAGCCAGCGTGCCGAGGGGAGGGGACACGCTGGAGAATTCTGATCGTGCCGTGGGCCAGTAGGAGTGAGCTTGCTCGCGAATGCATTCTTTCAGGCGACCATGGTTTGTCTGGTCGGACGCTTCGCGAGCAAGGTGGAGCGCCACCCCGGTCACTCCTACAGGTGCTTCACACGCCTTTGCGATCGGACTCGGCTTTGGGCTCACGCAGCTCTTGCTTCAGCTTTTCGTCCAGCGCTTTCTTCTTGCCTTTCTTTTCCGGCGTTTCGCCTTCGCTGCGGATCTGCGCATGGCTGATCAACGCGAAAATGAAGCTGCCGCCGATGATGTTACCGGCCAGCGTCGGGCCGGCGAAGATCATCCAGAAATCCTTCCACGGCAGTTCCCCGGCGAAAACCAGATACGAGACTTCCGCCGAGCCGACCACGATGTGGGTGAAATCACCCAGCGCCATCAGGTAGGTGATCATCACGATGATGGCGACCTTGGCGGATTCCATGGACGGAATCATCCACACCATGGTGGCGATCATCCAGCCGGAAATGATGCCTTTGGAGAACATTTGCCAGGTGTCGTTCTCCATCACCTTACGGCCGATTTCGAGAAAGGCCTGATCGGTCTTGGTGTCGAAGATCGGCAGGTGCAGCATGACGTAGGCCACCAGCAATGTGCCGCACAGGTTGCCCACCAGCACCACGGTCCACAGCCGCAACAGACGCACGACATTGTTCAGCGTCGGCTTGCTCATCACCGGCAATACGGCAGTCAGGGTGTTTTCGGTGAACAGCTGCTGACGGGCAAGAATCACCGCCAGAAAGCCTGCGCAGTAGCCAAGGCTGGCTATGACCTTGAAGCCCTCGGCGTCGGGCAGCCGCGAGTTCAACAACCCCATCGCCATCAATGACAGGCCCATGGTCAACCCGGCAGCGAGGGCCGACCAGAACAGTGCAGCGACGTTACGCTCCAGTTCCTGATCGCCCTGCATGCGGATCGTTTCATGGAGGACGGCGGCACGGGGCGGCTGGTTTTCGTCGATGTCGCGTTCTTCTTCCGGCGTCAGGCCGGGGGTCTTGCCGTCTGGTTCGTGTTCCATGGCGATCCTTTGGATGGGTCAATGCACGTCTAAGCGTGTTCTTTCGGAGAGTGCCCGGTAAAAGAGCGCTCGGTAGGCGGCGGTTCGCTTGCACATGCTTGCTGCACGGCGCTGCTGCTTGAGACACAATCCGTAACCCGTCGTTCGCCAACGGCGGCAGCCTTTTCACTGACCCGGGAGAACCTCTTTTGACCCTTCACATTCGCGACGCCACCCGTGCCGACGCCGCCGTCATTCTGGGCTTCATCACCGAGCTTGCGATCTACGAAAAAGCCGAGCACGAGGTCAAGGCCAGCGTCGCCGACATCGAGCGCAGTCTGTTCGACGAAGCGTCGCCGGCCAAGTCGCTGATCTGCCTGCTGGACGGCCAGCCCATTGGCTTCGCCGTGTACTTTTTGAGTTATTCCACCTGGCTGGGCCGCAAGGGCCTGTACCTGGAGGATTTGTACGTGTCTGCCGGGCAACGGGGTGTCGGCGCAGGCAAGAAACTGTTGCGTCATCTCGCGCGGATCGCCCACGACAGCGGCTGCGGCCGTCTGGAATGGAGCGTGCTGGACTGGAACCAGCCGGCGATTGATTTCTATAAGTCGATCGGCGCCGAGCCCCAGGATGAGTGGGTGCGTTACCGGATGGAGGGGGAAGGGCTGAAGCGCTTTGCGTTGGAAGAGGGTTGAGGCGTTTATGCAGGAGCACGCATCGAGCTTTGATCCCCGATATTGAACGGGACCAAGCGCGCTCCTACAGGGGCTTGCGTTCAGTCAGATAGATCTGCGCGGTCAATCCGTAGGGGTTTGTGCTCAGTCAGTGAGGTCTACGCTGTCGATCCGGTTGACCCCCGCCAAGGCCATGTCTTTCCATGCCTGGTCCAGCGAGCCGTTCAGGTCGATGGCCTTGCACGCATCGGCGATCACCCAGGTATTGAAGCCCGCCGCCCGGGCGTCCAGCGCGGTCCAGGCCACGCAGAAATCCAGGGCCAGACCGACCACGAACACGCTGTCGATGCCACGTTCGCTCAGATAGCCGGCCAGCCCGGTGCGCGTCGTGCGGTCGGCTTCGACGAACGCGGAATAGCTGTCGATGCCGGCGTTACAGCCCTTGCGCAGGATCAGCTGCGCATGGGTGATGTCCAGCTCGGCGTGCAGCTCGGCACCGTGGCTGCCTTGCACGCAGTGGTCGGGCCACAGCGTCTGCGCGCCGTAGGGCAGGGTGATGCTGTCGAACGGCGCGCGGCCGGCGTGGCTCGAGGCAAACGACACATGCCCGCGCGGGTGCCAGTCCTGGGCCATGACCACGTTGCGAAACTGCGCGCCGAGGCGGTTGATCAGCGGCACCAGTGCATCGCCTTCGGCCACGGCCAGCGCGCCGCCGGGCATGAAGTCGTATTGCATGTCGATCACCAGTAATGCGGCACGGGGGTCGGAGGGCAATCGGGAAAGCGGTGTGGTCATCATCTGAGTCCTTGCTGCAGTGAGTCTTGAGGCAATGAGTACGGAGCGCGGTCAGGCAAACACGCGGATCGGCGCGCCGGCGTGCCAGGCCTGAATGTCCTCGATCATTTGGCTGAAGAACATCCGGTAGTTGTTTTCGGTCACGTAGCCCACGTGGGGTGTGGCGAGGACGTTCGGCAGCGTGCGGAACGGGTGATCGGCCGGCAACGGCTCGACGCTGTAGACGTCCAGCGCGGCACCGGCGATTTTCTTCTGCCTGAGTACCTCGATCAGCGCGTCTTCGTCGACGATCGGCCCGCGCGCAGTGTTCACCAGATACGCCGTTGGCTTCATCCGGTTCAGCGACTCGGCATCGACCAGCCCGCGGCTGCGCTCGCTAAGCACCAGGTTCACCGAGACCACGTCCGCTTGCTCGAACAGTGTCTGTTTGCTGACGTAGGTCACACCATGCTCGGCGGCGCGTTCAGCGGTGAGGTTCTCGCTCCAGGCAATCACCTTCATGTCGAAGGCCTTGCCGTAGCGGGCGATCTTCTGGCCGATGCTGCCCAGGCCGACGATGCCCAGGGTCTTGCCGTACAAGTCGCTGCCGATGCCGATCTGCCATTCACCGTCGCGCAGGGAGTTGGCTTCGTCGACCAGATTGCGGGTCACGCCCATGATTAGCGCCCAGGTCAGTTCCGGCGCCGCGTATTTGTAGCTGTCGGTGCCGACCACGGTGATGCCCAGGCGCGCGGCGGCCTTGAGGTCCAGCGCCGCGTTGCGCATGCCGCCGGTCACCAGCAGCTTCAGGTTCGGCAATTGACTGAGCAGGGCGTCATCGAAAACCGTGCGCTCGCGCATCACGCAGAGGATCTGGAAGTCTTTGAGGCGGGCGACCATGGCGTCGGTATCCGCCGGGTAGTCATGCAGAAAACTGACCTCGCCGATCGGCTTCAACGCAGTCCAGTCCACAACGTTTTCAGCGACCGATTGCCAGTCGTCGAGTACGGCAATCTTCAGCCCGGAATCCTGAGTCATTGAGCGAGGCCTCGTTCAGCAGCGATGTTGGATTTTGTGGCGCTCACAGTACGCCTGAGCGGTTCACTCTGGAACCCCGCCCCTACTCTGAAAACGCGTCTTTGCGAAGTCGACCGCTTCAACTCGATCCGTCGGAGCCGGCTTGCTGGCGAACGCGTCGGGTCAGAGATGAAGAAATCGGATGCCACCATGGGTTCGCTGGCAAGCCGCCCCTGCAAGAACGTCAGTTAAACAGCCCCGCCGCGATGTTGATCGAAAACCCCAGAATCGATGTGTTGAACACGAAACCGATCAGCGACTGGGCCAGCACCACCTTGCGCAGGCCGCGTGTGGCGACGCCGACGTCGGAGGTCTGCACGGCGACGCTCAAGGTGAAGGAGAAGTACAGAAAGTCCCAGTAGTCCGGGTTTTCTTCGCCGTCGGCAAAGCGCAGCGCCGGCTTTTCGCCGCTCCAGGTGTAGAACACCCGGGCGTAATGCAGGCTGAAGACCACACCGATCAGCAGCCAGGAGCCGAGGATGGTGAAACCGGTGAAGGCGTAATGCAGCGCTTTGTCGGCGTTCCTCATGTCCTGGATACCGGCCAGTTCCAGGATGATCGCCGCGAGGCTGGCAATGGCCGCCACACACACAACGAACAGCACCACGCCAGCATTCTCGTCCTCGATTTCCGCCACCCGGCGCACGTCTTCCGCGGTGGATTTGAAGGTGCGTCGCATGATCATCGCCATGTACAGCCAGCCGGCGACGTTCCAGCCGATCAGGCATTTACTGATCACCGAGATGTCGGGAGCAACGAAGGCGGAGGCGATACCGGCGGCGACGCCGAACAGCGTGGCGATGGTCAGGCGAGGGTGGGTCTTGGCAAGGCGGGACATGGAGGACTTCACGGCAGTGAGATGCGCGAACAGTAGCACGCGGCCGCTACAGCAGAAGATGAAGAAAAACGGCGCGCAAGGGGTTACGCGCCGGTCGCCATTTGGCAGTTTAGGTGAATCTGTTTAGCCGGCCGTGCAGCCGTGTTTTCAACGACGGCCCGACCGGTTGAAATCAATGGATCAGCGCACCAGACAAGGCTGCTTGTTGTTGAACTTCCAGTTAGGCAGCAGAAACTGCATCGCCACGCTGTCATCCCGTGCGCCAAGGCCCATGCCTTTGTACAGCTCGTGGGCCTTGGCGACCTGGTCCATGTCGATCTCGACACCCAGCCCGGGCTTCTTCGGCACCTGCACGTTGCCGCCGATGATCTGCAGCGGTGCCTTGGTCAGGCGCTGGCCGTCCTGCCAGATCCAGTGGGTGTCGATGGCGGTGATGTTGCCCGGCGCAGCGGCGGCGGCGTGGGTGAACATCGCCAGGGAAATATCGAAGTGGTTATTGGAGTGCGAACCCCATGTCAGGCCCCATTCGTTGCACATCTGCGCGACGCGCACTGAACCCTGCATGGTCCAGAAATGGGGGTCGGCCAGGGGGATGTCTACTGATTGAAGCTGGATGGCATGACCCATTTCGCGCCAGTCGGTGGCGATCATGTTGGTGGCTGTGCGCAGGCCGGTGGCGCGGCGGAATTCAGCCATCACCTCACGACCCGAATAACCGTTCTCGGCGCCACAGGGGTCTTCGGCATAGGCCAGCACTTTGTGCTGATCGCGGCACAGGCGCACCGCTTCTTTCAGCGACCAGGCGCCATTGGGGTCGAGGGTAATGCGCGCTTTCGGGAAGCGCTCGGCCAGCGCCGTCACCGCTTCGATTTCCGCATCGCCGCTGAGCACGCCGCCCTTGAGCTTGAAGTCCTCGAAACCGTATTGCGCATAAGCCGCCTCGGCCAGACGCACCACTGCTTCGGGCGTCAGCGCTTCTTCGTGACGAACGCGAAACCACTCGTTGTCCGCGTCGGTTTCGGTGCGATAGGGCAGGTTGGTTTTCGTCTGGTCACCAACGTAGAACAGGTAACCGAGCATCTTCACTTCGTCACGCTGCTGGCCTTCGCCGAGCAGTGCGGCGACCGGCACTTCCAGGTGCTGACCAAGCAGATCCAGCACGGCGGCTTCGATGCCGGTGACCGCGTGGATGGTGATGCGCAGGTCGAAGGTCTGTAGGCCGCGCCCGCCGGCATCACGCTCGGCGAAGGTGCGGCGCACGTCGTTGAGGATCTTCTGGTAATTGCCGATGCTGCTGCCGACCACCAGGGAGCGGGCGTCTTCGAGGGTCTGGCGGATTTTTTCGCCGCCGGGGATTTCACCCACGCCGGTATGCCCGGCGTTGTCTTTGAGGATGACAATGTTGCGGGTGAAATACGGGCCGTGGGCGCCGCTGAGGTTGAGCAGCATGTCGTCGTGGCCGGCCACCGGAATGATCTGCATGTCGGTGATGACGGGGGTGCTGCCGGAAGTCTGTTTGTTCATGGCTAAATCCTTGGTAATACCAGGCGCGGCGAGGGCGCTGTCTTTACGGGTTCAGAGCTTAGGGTTCAGATCGCCTGGCTCAGGTGTGGCTGGGCGTCACGTCGACCTTGGCCACTGGCACCGCGCCGGGCTTGGGCGTGGTGCGCACGGTGAACACCAGAATCGCGGCGATGATCGAGGTGACGGTCAGGCCATACAGGCCGCCCTGGATCGAACCGGTCTTCTGTTCAAGGATGCCGAAGGTGGTCGGCGCAACGAAGCCGCCGAGGTTGCCCACCGAGTTGATCAAGGCGATGACTCCCGCGGCGATCCGCGCATCCAGATAGCCCTGGGGGATCGGCCAGAACAGCGACGACGCCGACTTGAAGCCCATCGCCGCGAAGCAGATGGCAACGAAGGCGAACACCGGACCGCCCGTGGTCGACATGAACATCCCGGCTGCTGCGATCAACAGAGCCACCGCGACCCACGCCTGCTGGTGTTTCCACTTGGCCGAGAGCGAGGCGAAGCCGTACATGCAGACGATGGCAATGAACCACGGGATCGAGTTGAACATCCCTACCTGAAAGTCGGTGAGGTCGCCCATCTTCTTGATGATGCTCGGCAGCCAGAACGTTGCCGCGTAGATCGTCAGCTGGATGAAGAAGTACATCAGGCAGAACAGGATGATCTGCGGGTCTTTGAGCAGTTTGCCGATGGACAGCTTGACCGGGTTGGCCGCTTCGCGAGCTTTCTGTTCAGCGTCAATGGTGTTGACCAGCGCGTCTTTCTCGGCCTCGGTCAGCCATTTGGCGTCATGGGGTTTGGAGTCGAGCCAGAACCAGACGAAGAAGCACAGGCCGACGGAGAACATGCCTTCGATGAAGTACATCCACTGCCAGCCGTGAAAGCCCAAGGCGTCGATCTGCAGCAGCAGACCGGAGAGCGGGCCGGAGATCACCGACGCGAACGCCGAGCCGCTGAGGAAGATGGCGATGGCCTTGCCACGCTCGACGCCGGGCAACCAGCGGGTGAAGTAGTAGATCACGCCCGGGAAGAACCCGGCTTCGGCCACGCCGAGCAAAAAGCGCAGGATATAGAAGTGGGTTTCGGTCTGAATAAAGGCCATGCAGGCGGCGACGATGCCCCAGGTCAGCATGATGCGGGTCAGCCAGATGCGGGCGCCGACTTTCTGCAGGAGGATGTTGGAGGGGACTTCGAACATCGCATACGCGATGAAGAACAGGCCGGCACCAAAGCCGTAAGCGGCCGCGCCGATACCCAGGTCATGTTCCATGTGACTACGCACGAAGCCGATGTTGACCCGGTCGATGTAGTTGACGATGAACATGATGACGAACAGCGGCAGGATGTGTCGTTTGACTTTCGAGACCGCCGATTGCAGGACGGAATCAGTGGCGTCATCCGCCCGTGATGAGGATGTGTTCACTCTGGTAACTCCCACTGATTATTTTTATGCGGGTGGTTAAGCGCGTTGTGTGTGACAAGGTATGTAGCCCTGTTGCCAGTCATCATACAAGTAATGATCGCCTTGGCAACCGGATTTGCGGGGGTTGCCTGAAGTATTTCGTCGGGCTAGGCTGGCCTGTCTGACAAGTTGGATAAGTGGCCGCGCATTGCTGAGTGGCTCTGTTTTCATGGGTGCTGGCGGCTTCGCGATGAGTTTCCAGCGGGTGGTTGGAGACGTGTTCCGAGCGTGGGCCGTCAGAAAAATACAAGTGAATGGCGGGCCTCGGCGGCTGCCGTTCTGTTCAGCACTTATAGGACGACCTCTTTTGAACACCACCGCACCCTTGCCACCCAAGCGACGCCAGCACAGCCTCGCGACGGACCTGGTCACCGACCTGAGTCAGCGGATTCTCATGGGCACCATTGCGCCCGGTGCGAAGTTGCCGTCCGAGAGTGAGATCGTCCGCGAGCATGGCGTGAGCCGTACGGTGGTGCGCGAGGCGATTTCCAAATTGCAGGCGTCCGGGCTGGTCGAAACCCATCAGGGCAAAGGCACCTACGTGCTGGCGCGCTCCGAGCAGAGTGGGCTGCACCTGAAAGTGGAAACGGCGTTCAGCGTGCGACACATCATCGAGCTGCGCATGGGCCTGGAAACCCAGGCCGTCGCCCTGGCCGCGCAACGCCGGAGTCACGCCCAACTGACGGCGATGCGCGCCGCGCTGGATGATTATCAGGACCTGCTGGCCAAGGAAGACAGCTGCGTTGAGGCAGACCGGCGCTTTCATCTGCTGATCGCGGAAGCCACCGGCAATCCTTATTTCGTGGAGATCCTGCAGAACCTCGGCATCGCCGTGATCCCTCGCAGCCGTATCGCCTCCAGTGAACGGGCGGGGGCGAGCCTTACGCACAGCGCGTATCTGGCCAACCTCGAACACGAAGCCATTCTCGTCGCCATCCGCCGCCAGGACCCCGACGCCGCCCGCGCCGCGATGTGGACTCACCTGAGCAACAGCCGCGAGCGACTGGCGCCGGTGGAGTGAAGGAAATTTATGTCTTACTGAATGAACGCGGTCGTCGTGGGACCGGCTTCAGCCGGGAAGGCGTCGGCCGTCACACTGCAAATCTGAGGGTGCCCAAACTGGCCTCTTCCCGGCTAAAGCCGGTCCCACTGTTTGAACGCGGTCATCCTGTGGGACCTGCTTTAGCCGGGAATGCGTCGGGCGTCACACCGCAAAACTCGTGGCGCTCACACCGGCCTCTTCCCGGCTGAAGCCGGTCCTACGAAGCGTGCGCGGTCCCACTATGGGTACGCCAGAACCTCCATCATCACCCCCGACTGCCACTCGAAATAGGGATTGAACGTCAGCCGTGCGAACACCTTGCCCGGCTCACGATGCCCCCAATCGGAATACCACACCGGCTCGCCATTCAGGCATTTTTGCATGTCGGCGGATTCTTGCCCGTTCCAGCAGATCCGCTGGCTGCCGTTCATCCCATACAACGGGTTGGTGGGGGAGAACATCAGACCCATGTGCGAGAACTGGGCGATGCGGTATTCCGGCAGGAAATCGTTGCGCACCCGCACCCTCGGGGTTTTCTGCGCCGCAGCCGGGTCGTTGCCGTACCAGATCAGTCGGCTGAGCGGGTGGGTGAAGCGCGCGTTGAAGGTGTCCAGCACGTAACCGGTGTCCAGCACCGAATCGTGCTCGGTGATGGCGACGAAGACCGGCTTGTCGTAGGCCCCTTTGTCGAGGTGCTTCTGCGCCAACAACGCGCTGCGGTAGAACTGGGCGAAACCGTTGGTGGGCACGTTCAGGTAGCGGACCGGCGTCTGCATCGGGCGCACGCCATCATCCGGTTTCGCCAGCCAGGGGCGAAACCAGCCGATGTATTGGGTAACCCAGGCGTAGGCGTTTTCGGGTTTGAAGGCCGGAGAGAACAGCACCAGACCAGCGATATTCGGGTGCTCGTACGCGTAATCCAGCACCAGATTCGCCCCGGTCGAAAACCCGCCCAGATACACCGTCGGCACCTCCCGCTCAAGAAGCTGCGTCTGCTCGCGCACCACCTGCTGCCACTGCTTGAGCGTCACATCCAGCATGTCCGCCGGCTTGCTGCCATGCCCCGGCAGCAACACCGTACGCACCAGAAACCCCTGCGCGGCGAGCGCCTCGCCGACGTCATTGAACGACCAGGGGGAGTCGCCAAGGCCATGGACCAACAAAATCCCCCGTGTGGCTG
This sequence comes from Pseudomonas graminis, assembly GCF_900111735.1. GTDB lineage: Bacteria > Pseudomonadota > Gammaproteobacteria > Pseudomonadales > Pseudomonadaceae > Aquipseudomonas > Aquipseudomonas graminis. The sequence continues at coordinate 13,168 of NZ_FOHW01000055.1, forward strand.
GCGCTTTGGGTCGCCATTCCCGAGGTGCATTCCACTCTAGCTCGGCAGGGTGATCGGTCGTCTGAAAGGTGCGGTTCTCCTGCATCCAGTCAATGGTCTGCTGGCGATACTCGGCAAAACTCGCCTGCCCCAAAGGCACCTCGGTGGAGGCGCAGGCCTGAAGGGTCAGGGCGGAGAGGAGGAGGGTGAGACGGTGCAGCTTTTTGATGGCAGTTCTCAACATAAATAGGCATTACTCGATAGGGCCATAAAGGTACGGTCGCACTCTGCCACGGCCTCTCGCTGTTGGATATCGATGCACTCAGGACTGGCGCGAGAAGTCTTGGAAAAATTCAGGCAGACTCCTACCACCCACAAAAACAAGACCTGATGTGTATGAAACCTCATTCCCTTCGCTGTGCAGACATCCCTCATGTTCGCCCTTGACCACGCCCTCGCCCAGGACATCGTCGACCGGGCGATGGCGATTTTGCCGTGCAACGTCAATGTCATGGATTACCTGGGCATCATCATTGGCAGCGGCGAGGCGGAGCGGTTGTACACCCGGCATGAGGGCGCGCAGCTGGTCCTTGCCAACCGCCGCGTGGTGGAGATCGACTCGCACACCGCTCTGCAGCTCGACGGCGTGCGTCCGGGGGTCAATTTGCCGTTGCTGCTGGATCAGCAACTGATCGGCGTGCTCGGTATCACCGGCGAGCCCGATGAGGTGCGGGTCTACGCGGAGCTGGTGAAGATGACCGCCGAAATGCTCATGCAGCACCGGCGTCAGCAGGCTGATCAGCAGTGGCGGCATCAACGCAGTGAAGACTTGCTGTCGCGCCTGTTGATCGGCGACAGCGCAGCCCATCTGGTCGCCGAAGCTGAGCAGTTGGGCTTGCAGCCGCAGTTGCCGCGCCAGGCCGTGTTGCTCGAACTGCCTGAAGGCGCGACCTATGCCGGTGCGATAAGTGCGTGGCTGTCGGGGCGTTACGCCAACAGTTGGTGCCTGCCGTGCGAGCCGGGGCTGGTTTACTGGTGCCGCGCGCTGGGCAGGGACCGCGACGACGCCTTGCTGCTGGAGCTGTTCGACGAGCAGGGCTGGCCCGTGCAGCGCATGGCGACCGTCGAACCTTCGTCGGACCTTGCCTCCCTGCGCGCCGCCTGCACCGCCGCCCGCGACCTGCTCGATTACGCACGTCAACTGCGGCCCGCCGTCAAACTGCTGCGTCTGGCCAGCCATCGCGTTGCGCTGCTGTTCTGGCGCAACCGCCACGACTGGCTGGCAGAAGGCATCGCCGAACCCATCAAGCGTTTGCACGACAATGCGCTGCTGCTCGACACCCTGCGCGCCTGGTTCGATTACAGCGGCGAAAGCCAGGCCTGCGCCGACGCGCTCGGCATCCATCGCAACAGCCTGCGTTACCGACTCGAGAAAATCACCGAACTCACCGGCTGTGATCCCTATCGGACCGAAGACCTGTTGCGCCTGTACCTCGGGGCGCAGATGGTGCCGAGGTAGTTCGGCGCCGGCATTTGTTCGTATGACCAACGGGTGCCACTCCGCGTTGTGCAAATGTGAGGCGGCAATGGGGCGCAGGGGTGCGAATATCGGGGCGCAGATCGGCCTTCAGACAAGGATAATAAAATGAAAATCGTCATCGCCCCGGACTCGTTCAAAGACAGCCTCAGCGCCCAGAGCGTCGCTCATGCCATCGCCGGCGGGCTTAGTGAGGTCTGGCCGGATGCCCAACTGTTCGAGTGCCCGATGGCCGATGGCGGGGAGGGCACCATCGAAGCGGTATTGGCGGCCTGCGACGGTGAGTGGATGAGCAATCAGGTCAGCGGACCGCTTACTCAGCCAGTGCAGTCGCAATGGGGCTGGCTGGCGGCAACGCGCACGGCGATCATCGAAATGGCCATGGCCAGCGGCTTGCAACTGCTCACCCTGGATCAGCGCGATGCGACGATCACCAGCACCTACGGCACCGGCGAGCTGATCAAGGCCGCGCTGGACGCTGGCGCCGAGCGAGTGATTCTGGCCATCGGCGGCAGCGCGACCAATGATGCCGGCACAGGCATGTTGTCGGCGCTGGGCGCGCGGTTTCTCGACCGCGACGATCAACCCCTCGCGCCCGGTGGTCTGGCCCTGGCGCAACTGGCACGCATCGACCTGACCGGACTCGACCCGCGCTTGAACAGCGTGCAGTTCGAAGTGGCCGCCGACGTCAACAATCCCCTCTGCGGCGTGCAAGGCGCTTCGCACATCTTCGGCCCGCAGAAGGGCGCGTCGCCGGAACAGGTGCTGGCGCTGGACGCGGCGCTGGGTCATTTCGCCGAGCACTCGGCCCAGGCGCTGGGCCGCGACGACAGCGAGTACCCCGGCAGCGGCGCGGCAGGCGGCATGGGCTTCGCGGCCAAGGCCTATCTGAATGCGTCGTTCCGCCCCGGTGTGGAAGTGGTGGCCGACCTGACCGGACTGGCTGATGCGCTGGAGGGCGCAGACCTGGTGATCACCGGCGAAGGCCGCTTCGATGCCCAGACCCTGCGCGGCAAAACCCCCTTCGGCGTCGCCCGGATGGCGCAACGCAACAACGTGCCGGTCATCGTGCTGGCCGGGACACTGGGGGAGGGCTATGCCGACCTGTATGCCCACGGCGTCAGCGCCGCCTTCGCCTTGACCAGCGGGCCGATGACGCTGGAATTCGCCTGCGCCAACGCCGCGACCTTGCTTCATGATCGCGCGCGGGACCTGGCCCGGGTGTGGGCACTTGCTGCCCGCTGAATCTGGCCTGATCAGTCCCGTCGATCAGGCGGTTTTCAGGTGCATCAGCGGAATCGGCCTGCGCATTAACGTGCCCACCAGCACCGCCGCGAGCAGGGCTATAAGGCCTGCCACCCATAGCACCGAGCCAAAGCCCGAGACGAAGGCATCCCGGGCCAGTGGCTGAATCAGTCCCCGCGCGCTGGCATCGACGGTTTGCAGCGCAGCGTGCATGTCGCCGGCCACCACCCGTGAGGCGATGTGCTCGGCCTGATCGAGGAGGTGGGGCGCGACGGTCGCCAGTGTGTCTTTCAACGAACCGAGCGTATGGCTGGCGAGCAGCGCGCCGTAGACGCCGATCGCCAGCATGATCGCGCTGAAACGCATGGTTGTGCTCATCCCCGACGCCATGCCGGTGCGTTCGCGGGGCACGCAGGCCATGATGTTTTTCTGCGTGTCGCCGTTGAGCAAACCTGCGCCCGCGCCGGTTACCGCCATTGCCGCGGCGAACGCCGGGTAGCCGCCAATCCCGGTGGCCCAGGCGCACAGCAGGTTGCCGATGCCTACGAGGGTCAGGCCGAGGGCCATCATGGCGGCCGGCGAGAGATGGCGTGACAGCGTCGGCCCGAAGCGCGGCAACAGCAGCATGGTGATCGCGAACGGCAGCATCCCCAGCCCCGAATCGATGGCGCTGAAGCCCAGGCCGTTCTGCAGATAAAACGGCAGCAGCGTCATCATCACTTGGGCGCAGCCAGCGTAGGCGAACATGCCGAGCAGGGCGCCGATGAAACGCGGGTAGTTGAACAGCTGCAAATCCACCATCGGCCGCCGTTGCAGGCGCTCGGCGATGACGAACAGTACGAGAAGCACGGCCCCCGCTGCCAGACGCATGGCCGTGAGCGGGTGGTCCCAGCCGATGCGGTTGGCTTCGATCAGTCCCCAGATCAGGCTCAGCAGGCTGGCACTGAAAAACAGGCTGCCCCATGGGTCGAGACGCGCCGACTGCTCGTTGCGCGACTCCTCAATGTTACGCAACACCATCAGCAGCAAGCCCAACCCCACCGGCAGGTTGAGGTAGAAAATCCAGCGCCAGCCGATCAGGTCGGCGATCAGTCCGCCCACCGTGGGCGCTGCGGTCATGGCCACGCCCATGCAGGCGCCCCAGAACGCCCAGGCTTTGGCACGTTCGGCTTCATCGTGGAAGACGTGGCCGATGGTTGCCAGCGCGGAGGTCAGGAGCAGTGCTGCGCCCACGCCCTTGATCGCCCGGGCAATGTCGAGGAACAGAATGTCCGGCGCCGCGCCACAACCCAGCGACGCCAGAATGAACAACACCAGCCCGGTGATCAGCATGCGCTTGCGCCCAAAACGATCGGCCAGGCTGCCCGCCGGCAGCAACAGCGCGGCGAAGGCCAGCATGTAGGCGCTGACCACCCACTCGATGTCGGCAAACCCGGCACCCAGGTCTCGCGCGATGCTCGGCAGGGTCACAGCGACAATGTTCGTGTCGAGCACGATCAACGCGCACACGCCGGAGGCCGTGAGCAGGGTCGCGCGGGGGCTGGGTCGAGACATGTGTGGGGGCTCCGGAGGCTGTTAGGTGCGGACTAACGCAGGTCGATATGAAAGGGGCTATCGGCGGAACAGAGTAAGCGGATATGCCCTATGCTCTGTTACCCGTAACTCGCGTTTTCATTACCTGTCAGGTAACGCTTCATGGAAATCCGCCACTTTCGCTACTTTCTGGCCGTCGCCCGTCATCGGCATTTCACCCGCGCGGCCGAGCAGTTGGGCATCGCACCACCTACGCTGACGCGGCAGATTCAGGACCTGGAAAATGCCTTGGGCACTCGACTTTTTCTCCGTGAACAACGGGAGGTGAGGCTGACGGATGCGGGGCGCGCGTTGCAGATCGAGGCCGAACTGGCGGTGCGGCAGTTCGAGACTGCGCAGTACAACGTCCAGCGCGCCGGCCGTGGCGAGGCCGGCAGGATCGAATTGGGCTACGTCGCCTCCGCGGTGTTTTCCGGCGTGTTGCAGCAACACGTCAGTCAGTTTCGGCAGCGTTATGGGGAGGTCGAGTTCAGCATCAACGAGCACCTGATGCCGACGCTGCCGCGTCTTATTGAGGAGGGGCGGCTGGACGTGGGCTTTATCCGTTCTCCCATGCAGTTGCCCGATGCCTTGAGCGCCGTGTCGTTGCTGACGGAGGGCTTTGCCCTGGCACTGTCGGACAGTTCGTGGCTTTGCAAACTGAAGGTGATCAACACGGTGAACCTGCAGAACGAGACGTTCATCCTCCCCGAGCAGATTTCCGGCACGCTGGAGGTGGCGGCCCACGGCGGCTTCGCGCCGACCCTGGGTCCGCAGCCGGGAGGGCTGGTGTCGGTGGTTGCGCTGGTGAGTCTTGGCCAGGGGGTGGCGGTGGTGCCCGAGTCGGTGGTTGACCACATTCGTTTGCCGAATGTGGTGTACCGGCGGATTGAGGATTGTCAGCCGAGCTCGTCGTTGTCGCTGATCCACCGACGCCACGAGAAGGCCCCGGCGGTGGTTAGGTTTGTTGAGTACGTCAAGGGCGTATGAAGATCAAGGGCGTCTGCCTAACGGCAGACATTTCGCCTTCGGCGAGTTACTTGGAAAAGTCGAAAGTCGCACCATCCCCAAGTAACCAAGGGTGCTTGCTCCTGGTTTGGCTCCTCCTGCGTCGGAGTACCCTCACTCCGGTCTCGCTCCGTGGGCCCGCGCCGAACGGACATCCATGTCCTGACGGCGCTCTCGCCGCATCCATGCGGCTCGGCCCACTGCGCGAGACCTGCGTTCAGCCTGCACCCAAGTCGCGATTTGTGGTGTCTGGTCTTCTTGCGTACGAAGATCAAAAGCAGATCAGAAGCTTCCCGGCTGAAGCCGGTCCCACTGAATGCACGCGGTGTCCTCTAGGACTGGCTTTAGCCGGGAAGCTGTTGATCTGCTTTTGATCTTGATCTTTAAACACATAACGCCCAGACGACACAAATCGCGACTTTGGTGCAGGCTGAACGCAGGTTTCGCGGAGTGGGCCGAGCGGCATGGATGCCGCGAGAGCCGCCCCCCGCCATGGATGGCGGATGGCGGCGGGCCCACGGAGCGGGACCGGAGTGAAGGAACCCTGACGAAGGAAGGGCCCAACCAGGAGCAAGCACCCTTGGTTACTTGGGGTGCTTTTCCAAGTAACTCGCCGAAGGCGAAACAGTCTGCCCCCAGGCAGACGCCCTTGATCTTGATCTTGCTCTAGATCTCCACAAACAACGGCCTAAGCTTTCGCAGCTTCCGGAACCCGCCCATACACATCGGTAAACCGCACGATATCGTCTTCCCCCAGATACTCGCCGCTTTGCACCTCGATCATCACCAGATCAATCACCCCCGGGTTGACCAGCCGATGGGTGTGCCCCGGTTTGATGAACGTCGACTCATTGGTATCGAGCATAAACTCGTCTTCGCCATTGGTAACGCGCGCCATACCGCTGACCACGATCCAGTGCTCACTGCGGTGGTGATGCATCTGCAGCGACAAAGACGCCTGCGGTTTCACCACGATGCGCTTGATCTTGAAGCGCTTGCCTTCTTCCAGCACCGTGTAAGTGCCCCACGGTCGGGTCACGGTGTTGTGCAACAAGTACGCCGGATGCCCCTGACGCTTGAGCTCCTGAGCGATGATCTTGACCTCCTGACTGCGATCGGCGTCGGCGATCAACAAAGCGTCGGGGGTGTCGATGATGATCAGGTTATCCAGACCCACCGCGCCCACCAGTCGCTTCTTCGAGTCGATGTAGCAGTTGGTCACGTCGTGCAACACCACCTCGCCGTTGCATCGGTTGCCATTTTCATCGCCCGGACTCAGCTCGCGAATGGCCTGCCACGAACCGATATCGCTCCAGCCCATCTCGCACGGCACCACCGCGACCTTCTGCGAACGTTCCATCAACGCGTAATCGATGGAGATGTCCGGCGCCAGGGCGAAGGTCGTGCTGTCCAGCTCGATCTGCAACTCGTTGCGGCCTTCCTTGCTGTTGCACTGCGCCAGGCAATGGCGCACGGCGGCCAGCACGTCCGGCGCGTGAACTTCCAGTTCGCCCAGCAGCACATCGACGCGCATGCAGAACATCCCGGCATTCCACAAATGCAGACCGCCTGCGAGATAGTCCTGGGCGGTGACGGCATCGGGTTTCTCAACGAAGCGTGCGACCTGATAGGCCTCACCACTGAGGGCCTGGCCTTTCTCGATGTAACCGAAGCCGGTCTCTGCGCGGGAGGGGATCAGCCCGAACGTCACCAGCCAGCCCTCGTCGGCCAGTTTACGTGCGCTCTGCACGGCCGTCTCGAACGCGGCAACGTCACTGATGAGTTGGTCCGCCGGCAAAATCAGCAGCTGTGCGGCATCACCGTAGCGCGCCTGCACGTGCAGCGCCGCAGCGGCGATGGCAGGGGCGGTATTGCGGCCGAACGGTTCGAGCAGAAACTCGAGCGCCAGCTGCTGCTTGTTCAGCAGCCGATAGTCATCGACGGTGCGGAAATACACCTCCCGGTTGGTGACGGTCAGGACGCTTTCCACACCGTCCAGCTGGCTGGCGCGGTTGAACGTCTTCTGCAGCAGGCTTTCGCCGTCCGGCAGACGCATGAAGGGTTTGGGCATCGCCTCCCGTGAAACAGGCCACAAACGGGTGCCGGCGCCGCCAGCAATAATGCAGGGAATTAGTTGCATGGGGTTTCTCGCCTCTTCGATCCATGAATGAATGAGTGGGCTGCATCCCGGGTCGCCACGGCAAAAGTCAATTTACTGACTATCCAGTGGTTATCGGTAAAATTAGCCAATTAATTGTCGATTAGGCGCTTTCCGCCGATGCATTTCAAGGGGCTGTAACGCAGAATTAACGCCTCTCGTCCTTTATTTGCGGGGGCAGAACCCAATGCGATCTGGCGCTGACGCAGGGTCGTAGCGGAGAAAGCACGCGTAAGTCCCCGCCCTTCAAGGCTTTTTGCCATCACGGGATGCGCGGAACTCCGGTTTCAGCCCGGCTTGCAGCCATTCGTAATGCGTTTGCTGTCGAGCACTGCGGTCTAAAAGATTTCCCCCCTACGGGCTTTTTTTGCAGCGCGTGCGGTCAACACATCACGCATCAATTCGTACAGGTAGAAGGAAGGGATATGACAGCGCGCAGGGCATTACTGATTCTTCACGGCAAGCAGGCGCTCAACGAGGATGTCCGCGAGGCGGTGGAGCGCAAGCGCAAACATGGCTGGGAACTGGACGTTCGCGTGACCTGGGAAGCGGGCGACGCCCAGCGCCTGGTCCGTGAGGGTCTGGAGGGTGGTCATCGGCAGATCATTGCCGGTGGCGGCGATGGCACGTTGCGGGATGTGGCGGAGGCGCTGGCGCTGTCTGACGTCGACGCCAGTCTGGTGATCATGCCATTGGGCACCGCCAACGATTTTGCCCGTTCGGCGGGCGTGCCGCTGGAACCCGATCAGGCTCTGGACCTGTTGGACGTACCGGCGCGGGCAGTCGACATGGGTGAAGTGGGCGGACAGATGTTCCTCAATATGGCGACCGGCGGGTTTGGCAGCCAGGTCACCGCCAACACCTCAGAAGACTTGAAAAAGATCCTCGGCGGTGCGGCCTATCTGTTCACCGGCCTTAGCCGTTTCAGCGAGCTGAAAGCCGCGTACGGCGAATTCACCGGCCCGGACTTTCACTGGAAGGGCGAGATGCTGGCGCTGGGGATCGGCAATGGTCGTCAGGCGGGTGGCGGTCATCCGTTGTGCCCGGAAGCCCTCGCCGATGACGGCCTGTTGGACATCAGCATTCTGCCTGCGCCCCAGGAGGTGGTGAGCACGCTCAAGAGCCTGCTCGAAGGCGGTCTGGGTCTCGACAACATGTTCGTCCGCGCGCGGCTGCCGTGGGTCGAGCTCAAGTCGGCGCAGGGGCTGAATATCAACCTCGACGGCGAACCGCTGAGCGGCGAAGCAACCCGTTTCGAAGCGCGCGCCGGCGCGTTGCGCGTGCACCTGCCGTCGCATTCGCCGTTGCTGGGTCAGACGCGACAGCTCGCCTGAGTATCGACAACCCTCAGATGAGCCGCGACCGCGCGCTCATCTGACGTCCAGCGACTCGGATGCGAGCACGCCCCGCTGCCCGGCACTGACCGACCAGCCCTTGTTGACGGCGACGTCATGCTCCCGCGTGCCGATCCCGCACTGGCAGGCGAATGCCTCGAGCAAAGCGCGCTGCTCGCTGTCGTCCAGCGCCAGCGATCCGGTATGGGGGTCGATGAGCTCAAGCTGCCAGGCCATCAGCTCAAAGCAGCGTTTGAGCGCGTGCAATGCCTTTGGCTGCCACTGGCCAGCCGCGTTGGCGAAGTCTAGGAGGTAACGCAACTGCCGGGCGAAGCCAGAGACCGTTTCGACCCCATGCGTGTCTGCCTTGCCGGCAAGTTGGTGCAATGTGCTGAGCAGACATTCCATCGCGTCACCATCATCACTGATCAATTCCAGATGGCTGAGGCATTCATCGGCGCGGCACATGAGTGTCTGGGTATCGCTGAGAAACTCTGCATGCAACTGCTGCCATTCATTGCCGTTCAGCATGTGCAATCTCCACTCTTCTCAAATGGCGACCTCAGGTCGCGTGGGGCGAGTGGCCCAAAGTTAATGTCGAAGGCACGGGAAAGTCTGTAGGGCGTTTCCGATTGTTGCGAATGGTCGGCCCGCGCGTCCGAAAGCCGCGCCGTTGGCCGGTCTGCCAGCGTTCAGGTGAGTCGTGCGTCCAGGTGTGATGTTAATGTGATATCAAATTCTGGGTTTGCGCTCTATTCCGATTAAGGTCTGTCATGGGGCTGCCGATAAAGATTAGGCGGACTTACTTGAACCCTGCTCCAGGAGCAACAGATGGCTGGCATTCTCGACACAGTAGACCAACGTACACAGCTGGTAGGTGAGAACCGCCTGGAAATCCTCATGTTCCGCCTGGCTGGCCGGCAGTTGTTCGCGATCAACGTATTCAAGGTTCAGGAAGTCCTGCAACTGCCCAAGCTGACACTGATGCCCCAGCGTCATCCGTTCGTGTGCGGTGTGGTCAACCTGCGCGGCCAGACATTGCCGGTCATCGACCTGTCCCAGGCCATCGGCATGCGTCCGCTGGTGCCGGGGCCTTCGAGCACGATCATCGTCACCGAATACAACCGCTCGGTTCAGGCGTTTCTGGTGGGCGGCGTCGACCGCATCGTCAACATGAACTGGGAGGCGATCCTGCCGCCACCGACCAGCGCCGGGCGTCAGCACTACCTGACCGCCATCAGCAAGGTGGATGACCAGTTGGTGGAGATCATCGACGTGGAGAAAGTCCTCGCCGAGATCGTGCCGTACAGCGCCAAGGTCTCCCGCGACAAGCTGGACGATCCGGTCCTCTCACGCGCCATCGGCCGCGAAGTGCTGCTGGTGGACGATTCCAACGTGGCGCTCTCGCAGTTGCGCGACACCCTGGGTCAGCTCGGCGTGAAGATGCACGTCGCCCGTGACGGTTTGAAAGCGCTGAACATGCTCAAGGGCTGGGCGGACACCGGCGAGGTGATGACCGACAAGCTGTTGATGGTCTTCACCGACGCCGAGATGCCGGAAATGGACGGTTACCGCCTGACCACGGAAATCCGTAACGACCCTCGTCTGCGCGGCCTCTATGTGGTGCTGCATACCTCGCTGTCCGGGAGCTTCAACGAGTCCATGGTCAAGAAGGTCGGCTGCGATAACTTCCTCTCCAAATTCCAGCCGGACAAGCTGGTCGATGTGGTCCGCGAGCGGCTCATGCTCGACAACTGATCCGGTTCTGTTTCAAGCCCCTTGCTGTATGGAGGGGCTTTTTTGCATCTGTACCGCTTGGTTTTACGGCGTCTCGTATAGAGTGGTGGCTTTCCGCTCTGGCATAAGGACGCGTACATGTTTCACCTCAGCGCACTCTATCGGTACCCCCTCAAATCCTGCATGGCGGAGTCATTGCAGCATGCCAGTTTCGATGAATTGGGCATGAGTGGTGATCGCCGCTGGATGCTGGTGGATGAGGCCACCGGGCGGTTTTACAGCCAGCGCGTGCTGCCGCAGATGTCGCAGCTGTCGGTGCTGTGGAATGCCGACGGCGTGACGTTGTCGGCCCCCGGTCTGGGCAGTCTGGATGTGCCGGTGCCGGCGGATGAGGAGGCCAATCTGCGCGGCATCACGATCTGGCGCGACAGTTTTCGTGTGCCGGATGCAGGGGAGGACGCGGCGCGCTGGGTGACTGCGTTGGTGGGCAAGCCGACACGGCTGGTGCATGTACCGAAAGAGCGCGCTCGCGGGTTGCCTTCCGGCTACGGCGCGATAGAAGACAAGGTCGGATTTGCTGACGGTTTCCCGCTGTTGTTGATCGGCCAGTCGTCGCTGGATGATTTGTCGCAGAAGGTGGGTCGCTCGCTGGAGATGCTGCGGTTTCGCCCGAATCTGGTCGTAACCGGCTCCGAGGCGTTTGCCGAGGACGGCTGGAAGCGCATTCGAATTGGCGGCGTTGAATTGCGGGTGTTGAAGCCCTGCTCGCGCTGCATCCTGACGACGATAGATCCGGCAACCGGCGAACGTAGCGCGGACCGTGAACCGATGACGACGCTGAAGACGTATCGGGAGCGGGAGGGTCAGATCTGGTTTGGGCAGAACCTGGTGAGTGACGGGCCAGGGCGGGTCGAGGTGGGGATGGAGGTTGAGGTGCTGGAGTAGTCGAGCGCTTGCCACTAGGCACTCCCGGCTAAAGCCGGTACCACGGGGAATACGCAATTTCACCGTAGATATCGTCTTGATGTCCCGACTGCAACCCCAGCAGCGCGTTAGCGCTGCTGCTTTCTAGCAGGCAGGCGGGTGCCTCCGCAGCCCACGCGGCAGCGACAACCTTGCCATCCAAGTCTTTGTCGATCAGCCTTCAAGCGGCCAAAGCAATTCCAGGGTCGAATGGCTTGTTGCTCTTAAGCACGCCATAGATCAGGTGCAACATCTTGCGCATCACTGCACAGATAACTTGCTTGGGAGCCTTTCCGTTCGCCTTCAATCTCTTGGCGAACTCGCTCAGCACCTCATTGTGTTGAATTCCTACGATCGCGGGCATGTAAAGGCCGCCCCTGAGCCGCGACGAGCC
>NZ_FOHW01000080.1 GCF_900111735.1 Pseudomonas graminis
TTCCATACTTATCAGCGAACGTCTTGGCGTTATCTTCTAACCATTTCTGCTCTTCAGCATGCAGTTGACGGTTGTACGTCGTCGCGTACTGTGCAATTTGCGCACCTTTCGCGACATGATAAAAAGGGGTCAGCCCCCTTTTATCCCGTCCCTTTTCATCCTCAGCAATTGCGCTAAAAAGTTTCTATTTTTTGAAGGTGACATAAGTAATACCTCCAATGAATTCAATATTATCGACTTTACTGTATCCGTACTTTTGGGAAATTTGGCCTGTCCAAGTCTTTAAAGCAGCATCTTCTTCTGACATTCCACTCGCGATATTTCGAGATATTGAGCAGTATTAATGAAAAAATGGGGTCCACCCCCTTCGATTCTCCTTTTTAGCAAACTAACCTTTAACCAGAACAAACTCAAGAAAAAGACTATGACTTGGCAAACCACTCAATATTCGCTTGATAGCCGCTAGTGATTTGGCAAGAAAGCACTCGTCACTGAGTGATGCCGAAAAATCTACAATACAATCCATATCTGGGATCCGCTGATCACCCCTGATTTCAAAACCCTCCATACCCAAAACTGCAATATCATTTTTTTCACAATATTCAACAAGCCCAATTCCATCTGCGATATCGAACAAAGGGACCCCTTCCCATATCAATGTAGGAATCACAGGCAAATCCTTGATAGAAACTTCTTTCATAATCAATCCCATGGGGCGACCCATTTAGGGTCATTCTTATTGGAGACTTGAACAATAGCGCCTGTACGGTCGTTCCTCACTACGTAGGAGCCATCTTTAGCAATATACCCGGAGCCGGATCATTTAGACGGCTTCCCGACACGGTATCAAACCGAGTATCTTTCGTCACAACCGTTTTTATCGGTTTATCTATAGCATCCTGTATAGAGCTTTCTGTCCAGCCTCTCTTACCCATCTGATCGACAATTTTGGGCTCAATCGTTATAGATAGTCCTTTTGACCCCAGACCGCCGGCAACGTCACCAACGCCATCTACAGCTTGCCCGCCAACAGTGATAGCTGGTAAAAAGGGGTCCGTCCCCTTTTATCCTGCCCTTTTATCCTTTTATCATTATATGCTGTTGCCAGTCGCCTTTCGGGATGGGGCGGGAAGACAGTCTAGGATCATAGACATATTAACCATCCGTATAAACCTGGTGATGGAACTGGCCAGGTTCAGTGACCCCACTTTCGTACACATTCAGATTGCCGGCAATTGATGGGCGCACCTCAATAACTGCACCTTTGCCAACTCAGCCATCGAGCAACTTACTTGGAACAAAGGGGTCAGTCCCTTTTAGTCCTATTATCCATTGCTCGCGGTTAAGCGATCAGTCCCATTTTATACCCTACGAGAACAAAGCGACCGCCCCCCCCTTTACGCTTTTTCTATTTGAACTCTCCAGATTTGATTCTCGCTAAGAATACTGGATCTATCCACACGCTTTTCACCTTCATACCCGAAAAATCATCCTGAATTTCTGCGTTGGGGATTAAACGCTTCACAAAATCATCCACATCTGCAGCGATCTCACGATAACCGTCTTCAACTTCATGATCTAGGAACAGTACGGCCTTACTTACAAGATCAATAACCACATAGTTGCCACCCTCAGCTAAAGCAATCGGAATGTACCCAGACCTGAATCTAAACTGCTGGACTTCAATCAATATCTGCGCAATAGAAAGAAACTCGGAAACCCCTACATCTTCTCGAACATCCCCCTGAAGTCCACTCGGGGAAAACCGCGCTCCATTATACTCATTAAAAAACTTTCGAATTTCATCATCAACGCTGACACCTGAGTAGCGTTCTAGTTCTGAAAGCTCGAAATCGGAATATGGCTCAACACTTTTAATTTCAATGTTCACTTATCTATCCCTCCGTTTCTTATTACAGCGGCACCGCCAGTGTGAGGCGCTTCGACATGAACATCTTTCGGGATCAATTGCATAGTCATCCCATCCTCGACATGATGCCAAACGAATCCTTGAGGTGTTTGCGTCAAACCTACCAGCTGATTCGCTAACCTTGAGTCTACTCTATACACACCTGTCATGCCCTCAACCACAACAGTTGAAACTGCGTACGGAGAAAAGTCGGGGAATCCGCTCGCGCTATATGCCACGCCTGAGGGAGACTGGCCTCCTGCATACTGACTGTTTATCGGCTTCCGGCCGCCAATCGTAGGGATAGACATCCCTCCGACAGCGGCCGCCCCACCTAAACCCATGACTGGGGGACCTGGAACAATTGACTGGATCGGAGGCATTCCAAGGTCCGCCGCTTCCTGGGGGGGAATCGGCAAGCCCTCGGAGTGCCTGATTTCGGCTTCGACCTCCTCAACCGGGTTGTGGTGTTGTTCGTTGTTGTATTTCTCGCCAGCGCCGCCAATGAGGCTGCCGGTAGCAGCGCTACCACCCGCCATGCTCGAAGCGATTAAGCCTATGAGTTGCCCTGTTGTGATTTTTGCTTGGCTTCCGGCTTCTGTAAGGTCAGCTGCTGAGAATCGATCACTGACGTACTGGGCCAGATAATTATTCGCTAGCGGCGTGAGCCCTTCCGCCACCCCGCCTGCGATCGCCCCACTTGCGAAGTCACCCCCGGTCGCCTTGGAAATTAACCCACCCAAGACGGCGTGCAGCACGACCTTTTGCACAAGTTCGGGCGCAATGTGCAGCTCCCCGGCTAAATCTCCAACGACCTTGTTCCCCAAAGCGGAACCAAGGTCGATACCCTCGCTGACAAGTGCGCCACCTAGATTGGAACCGAAGTTACCTCCATTGACCGCTGTCGAAACCCCGCTGTTGATCAGAGCGTGCGTGCCGCTGCGTGCCAGCGTATTCGCCCAACTGTCAGGCTGCAGCATGCTCGACGCGTAGCCTGGATTTTGAGTCGGCCCCGCTGTAATAACCTTTGAACCGCCATTAGCGGCGTCACCCGCGCTGGCGAACCAATTTTGGTCTGCGTAATCAATAATGCCCGCGGTCACGCTTGCAATGAGCGCGTTCTTGAGGCTGTTACTGCTAAAGGTATCTTTAACCGTGTTTCCGAGATTGCCTTTGTTGTTGAT
>NZ_FOHW01000062.1 GCF_900111735.1 Pseudomonas graminis
CACACCGATTCCGCTGGATGCACGCGATGCTTTTAGTGGGACTGGCTTTAGCCGGGAAGAGGTCAGCGTGAACACCATCACTTTTTCAGTGTGACGACTAACGCCTTCCCGGCTGAAGCCGGTCCCAATGGATGACTGCGGTGTGTCAGTTTCATCGGGACATCATCGGCGACGCTGGATGTACGCGATGCTTTTAGTAGGACTGGCTTTAGCCGGGAAAAGGCCAGCGTGATCAGCATCACTTTTTCAGGGTGACGACTGACGCCTTCCCGGCTGAAGCCGGTCCCACTAATGACTGCGGTGTGTCAGTTTCATCGTGACACCCTCAGTGCCACTGGATGCACGCGATGCTTTTAGTAGGACCGGCTTTAGCCGGGAATAGGCCGGCGTGAACACCATCAAATTTGCAGCGTGACCACTGACGCCTTCCCGGCCGAAGCCTGTCCCACTGGTTGACTGCGGTGTGTCAGTCCCAATAGCGCACGAGGATGCCCCAGCCAGGAAGTGCTAGGTTATCCGCACTGACTCCATGAAGGCGCAATCATGTCCAAGCATCCTCCCTTCTCCGGCGCGAAAGTCGCGATCCTGTGCAAAGGCACGCTGCTCACTTATCAACGCGATGACAAACCTGAGATTCCTTGGCCGAATCTGTGGGACCTGCCCGGCGGCGGGCGCGAGGGCGATGAGACGCCAGAAGAATGCGCGGTGCGGGAGACTATGGAGGAATTCGGCATCGTCCTCGACACCGCTTCCATCATTCACAAGCAGGTCTACCCGGGTCAGGGCAGCAACGGGCTCGACACCTGGTTTTTCGTTGCTGAAGTGGATGACGGGCTGTTCGATCAGGTGGTCTTCGGCGATGAAGGTCAGCGCTGGCAAGTGATGACGGTCGACGCGTTTCTTGGGATGGACACCGCAGTTGACCGCCTGCAACACCGTTTACGCATGTTCATGGATCAGCAGCGCTGACACGTCCAGCCCCGAGAGGCGCCCGCCCCGACTTACCCAAACAGAGACAAATTGACGCAGCACCTGCGGTTTTTTGCTATCTTCGCCAAAATTAACCAAACGGTTAATTAGCGAAGGACAATGCCCCAAGACACCTACTGCGGCAGTAACCACGCTCTCAACCCTCGCCCTCACCTCACTTGATCGGTCGTCCACGGCCCTTCTTCGCGTCAGCAGGAATGCCTCATGAAACACTCACCTTCTTCGGCAGCCGTCAGCCGCTGGCCCATTCGGGTCGTCGCGCTGGGCGTGCTGGTTTTCGGATTACTCTTCGCAGCGGGCGGCGGCTACCTCGCCACGCTGGGCGGCAGCGCGTACTTCCTGCTGGCCGGTCTGGGCCTGATGGTCTCAGCTATCCAGCTGTTCAGAGCACGCGTTTCAGGCGCGTGGCTATTTGCGGCGGTGATGCTGCTGACGCTGATCTGGGCGCTGGTGGACGCCGGGCTGGTGTTCTGGCCTCTGGTGTCCCGCCTGTTTGCCCTCGGCGTGCTGAGCCTGCTGGTCGCGTTGATCTACCCTTCCCTGCGCAAGGCCAATGGCCTCGCAGCCGGTCGCGGCGGTTACGTCGCCAGCGGTGTGCTGGCGTTGGCGATCGTGGCCGGAGCCTGGGGCATGTTTCAGCCCCATGCGTCGGTATCGCCAACGGGGACTGGCCCGGGACTGACCAAAGTCGATCCGGCACGCGCGCAGAAAGACTGGGCGCATTACGGCAACGATGAAGGCGGCAGCCGCTTCGCCGCGCTGGACCAGATCAACCGCGACAACGTCAGCAAGCTGGTGCCGGCCTGGACCTACCACACCGGCGACGTCGCCCTCAGCGACGGCAATGGCGCCGAAGACCAGATGACCCCGCTGCAGGTCGGCGACAAGGTGTTCATCTGCACGCCCCATAACAACGTCATCGCGCTGGACGCCGACACCGGCAAGCAGCTGTGGAAGAACGACATCAACGCCAAGTCCGCCGTGTGGCAACGCTGCCGCGGGCTGGCTTATTTCGATGCCAGCGCCGCCGTTGCGCCCCCCACCGATGGCAGCACGCCTGCGGCGTCGGTCGCTGTGCCGGCTGGCGCCAACTGCCAGCGTCGTCTGCTCACCAACACCATCGACGCGCGCCTGATTGCCGTGGACGCCGACACCGGCGAGTTTTGCCAGGGCTTCGGCAACAACGGCCAGGTCGACCTCAAAGCCGGCCTGGGCAACGTGCCCGATTCCTACTATCAACTGTCATCGGCGCCGCTGATGGCCGGGACCACCGTGGTGGTCGGCGGTCGCGTGGCCGACAACGTTCAGGCCGACATGCCCGGCGGCGTGATCCGTGGCTTTGACGTGGTCACCGGGCAGATGCGCTGGGCGTTCGATCCGGGCAATCCCGAAGACAAGCAGGCGCCGACCGCTGACAAGACTTACGTGCGCAGCACGCCGAACAGTTGGGCGCCGATGTCCTACGACCCAGCCATGAACACGCTGTTCCTGCCGATGGGCAGCTCGTCCACCGACATTTATGGCGTCAAGCGCACTGAGCTCGACCACACGTACGGCGCATCGGTGCTGGCATTGAACGCCACCACCGGCGTACAGAAGTGGGTGTATCAGACGGTCCACAACGACCTGTGGGATTTCGACCTGCCGATGCAGCCGAGCCTGATCGACTTCGCCAAACCTGATGGAAGCAAAGTGCCGGCGCTGGTCATCGGCACCAAAGCCGGGCAGATTTTCGTTCTCGATCGCCACACCGGCCAGCCGCTGACCGAGGTCAAGGAAGTCCCGGTCAAGGCGTCGAATATCCCTAACGAACCGTATTCGCCGACCCAGCCAAAATCAGTCGGCATGCCGCAGATCGGTGCGCAGACGCTGACCGAATCGGACATGTGGGGCGCCACACCGTTCGACCAGTTGCTGTGCCGGATCTCGTTCAAGAAGATGCGCTACGACGGCCTGTTCACTGCGCCGGGCACCGATGTCTCCCTGAGTTTCCCGGGCTCGCTGGGCGGGATGAACTGGGGCAGCCTGTCGACCGATCCGATTCACGGCTTCATCTTCGTCAATGACATGCGCCTGGGCCTGTGGATTCAGATGGTGCCGCAGCTGAAGGACGCCATCGCAGCCTCCGGCGGTGAGGCATTGAACACCGGCATGGGCGCCGTCCCGCTGAAGGGCACGCCTTACGCCGTCAACAAAAACCGCTTCCTGTCCGTGGCGGGCATCCCGTGCCAGGCGCCGCCGTTCGGCACGTTGACCGCCATCGACATGAAGACCCAACAGATCGCCTGGCAGGTGCCCGTCGGCACCGTCCAGGACACTGGGCCGATGGGCATCAAAATGCACCTGCCGCTGCCGATCGGCATGCCGACACTGGGTGGCACGCTGTCGACCCAGGGCGGTCTGGTGTTCATCGCCGGCACCCAGGATTACTACCTGCGCGCGTTCAACAGCGCCAACGGCGAAGAAGCCTGGAAGGCCCGCTTGCCAGTAGGGAGCCAAGGCGGCCCGATGACGTATGTATCGCCGAAGACCGGCAAGCAATACATCGTCATCACGGCTGGCGGCGCCCGTCAGTCGAAGGATCGCGGTGATTACGTGATTGCCTACGCGCTGCCTGACGGCAAGTAACCGCCCCCACAAAAAAAACCGCTGACGCCTTGAGGAGGGCGCAGCGGTTTTTTGTTGCATCAGGGGATAGGCTCAGGCCGGATTCACCTGGTAGGGACGCATTCAACTTGTAGGACCGGCTTTAGCCGGGAAGGCGTCGGTTGTCACGCTGCAAAATCCAGGGTGATTACACTGGCCTCTTCCCGGCTAAAGCCGGTCCCACTAAACACCGAGTGCAGTCTGTAGGACCGGCTTTAGCCGGGAAAGCATTGGATCTGACACCGCAAAAATTGGAGGAATACGCAGCAATCAATTACTCGCCACTTCAGCAGAGTTACCTGTGGTCACCAGCGCTTTGAGCGAAGCATCGAACTGCTTCAATGCGTTGATCTGCAGGTCGCGCTGCTGGTTGATCTGCGCGGCGATCTCCGGCGCGGCCTTGTCGTGGACCCACACCGACGTCAGCTCTTTCGCACCGAGGCCTTCAGCCTTGCCGATGTATTGCAGGTTCGAGTCGTAGAACTTCGCGATGAAACGCGCTTCCACTTGGGAGTTACGCTGGGACACCAGCCGGCTGTAGGTGTCGAGCATGACCACCACATCCGGCCGCGCCTGCATCAGCGCATCGAGGTTGTCGTACACGGTCACCGACGCAAACTGCTTCTGCAGCGAGCCTTTCAGCCAGTCCATCGCCAGCTTCGGATCAGAACTGCTGACAAACGCCTCGCGAATGCGCGAATCCAGCCCGCCATTTGTGACGCCTTTCAGCGCCACCGCGTGATAACGCTCAAGGTATTCAAGGGTACCGACAGTGTTTTCGCTGTACAGCACACCTACGCTTTGGGAGGACTGCAGCGCCACGCGGCTTTCAACCACCGGCAGCAAATGGCACGCCTCGGCGTCCGCCGCTGAAGCGGTGCCTGCTGCAACAGCAGAACCCGTAGCGAAGAAACCGCTGGAGAGCACGGCGACAAGGGTCAGCAGGGTTGAAATTTTCATCGCGTGGCGTCCTTCAAAAGCAAATTCGGTATGGGGCCATCCTCCTCTCTTCCGGGAAAAAGAGAACTCGCCTACCGTGATGTTCACTATCGATTTCAGGAATGGTATGGGCTTTGAGAAACACCTTTACCGATGCGTCAACAATGCCGGATCGCCCTAGGAACGCCGCATCCCCCGTAGAAAATATGACGCCAGGCGGTGGAGGGACGTTCAACCTGATTTGCACGCCTCGGTCAGAAGGTAGATAGCCCCCCCAAACGAAAAATGCCGGTCATCATCACCGGCATTTTCCGTTTATTACTAAGGCATCACTTGGCCTGACTGACGCGCCAGACCTTGTTGCCCACATCGTCTGCGACCAGCAACGCGCCCTGCTTGTCGAGGATCACACCGACCGGACGGCCCTGTGCGTCGCCGTCGGCGTTGAGGAAGCCGGTCAGGACGTCCACCGGCAGGCCGGTCGGACGGCCATCCTTGAAGCCGATGAACACGACTTTATAGCCGGCCTGCGGATTGCGGTTCCACGAGCCGTGTTCGCCGACAAATACGCCGTCAGCAAATTTGGCCGGCATGCCGCGGGGGTCGGACCAGGTCAGGCCCAGCGGAGCGACGTGGGTGCCGAGGGCGTAATCCGGCGCGATGGCCTTGGCGACCATGTCCGGGCGCGGCGGCTGCAAGCGGCTGTCGACGTGGTTACCGTAATAGCTCCACGGCCAGCCATAAAACGCGCCGTCCTTGACCGAGGTCAGGTAATCCGGCACCAGGTCGCTGCCGATTTCGTCACGTTCGTTGACCACCGTCCACAGCTCGTTGCTGCCCGGCTTCCACGCCAGCCCGTTAGGGTTGCGCAGGCCGCTGGCGAACAGGCGCTTTTGCCCGGTCTTGACGTCCACTTCCCAGACCGCCGCACGGCCCTCTTCGGCTTCCATACCGTTTTCGGCCACGTTGCTGTTGGAGCCCACGGTGACGTAGAGCTTGGTGCCTTCGCGGTTGGCAATGATGTTCTTGGTCCAGTGGTGATTGATGCCTGCCGGCAGGTCGGTGACTTTCACCGGCGTGGCCGTGCTTTCGGTCTGGCCGTCGTTGTACGGGACCTTTACCACGGCGTCGGCGTTGGCGATGAACAGCTCGTTGCCCACCAGCACCATGCCGAATGGCGACGTCAAGCCGCTGATGAACACCTTCTTCATTTCCGCCCGGCCATCGCCGTCGGCATCGCGCAGGATGCTGATGCGATTGGCGCTCTCGGCTTCGGCACCGACCCGGCTCATGACGATCCCGGTGGCGGTGCGCTTGATCCAGGCCATTACGCCCGGCCCGCCGTCTGTCGCGCCTTCAGGCTTGGGCGGCTTGTTGCTTTCGGCGACCAGGATGTCGCCGTTGGGCAGGCTGTACAGCCAGCGCGGGTGATCGAGGTTCTCGGCCAGTGCGCTGACCTTGAAGCCTTCGGCAGCCTTGGGCGTGTCGGTACCCTTCCAGCCGACGGCCTTGGACACCTTCACCGTCGGAATCAGCGTGCTGTTGGGCTCGGGGAGTTGCGGCTGAGCGCCTACGCCGGCCTGAAACGGCAGCTTGGCGGTCTCGCCACAGGCACTGAGCATCGCAGCAGTGGTCATCAACAGTGCAAATCGGTGCATCGCAATCATCGTTCAACCTCGCGGCGGCCATCCATGGGCCCATTGTTTTAAGAATTAAAAAGCGCTGAGAAACCGAGAGCTTTAGAGAAGCATAAGCTTCGAGGGACATAAGACTGACAAGTATCGCCACGTCGACCAACAGCAAACAGCCCATGGGACGCAAATGACATTTGCCCTTGGGGCACCCATAAAACGACCCCGCCATGGGCGCGAGGGTTCAATAATCCGCGTCGACACCTCGCTTGCGGGACCGAGGGGTTAGCCATGCTGGCCGATTTTAGATACGCTCCCTTCTATTACCCCCAGAGCCAGATCCAATGACCCGCCCAGAGTTTGCCTTGGATGTTGAGGCGATCCTTGAAATCCCCGCTGTGCCCGTGATTCTGAGCATGGTCAAGCACATGACGGGCATGCGCTTCGCCGCGATCGCCAGGGTCACGGAAAGTCACTGGGTGGCCTGCGCCGTCGACGACTCCATCAATTTCGGCCTCAAGCCGGGCGGCGAACTGGTGCTGGAGTCGACCATCTGCCACGAGATCAGGCAGCATCAGCAGCCCGTGGTGTTTGGCCACGCCAGCGCCGACCCGCACTTCGCCACTCATCACACGCCCCTCACCTACGGGCTGGAAAGCTACATCTCGATCCCCATCGTTCAGGCCGATGGCCGCTTCTTCGGCACGCTGTGCGCGATCGATTCGGTACCGGCCGATCTGACTGATCCCGCCATCGTCAAGACGCTGACCCTGTTCGCGCAGTTGATCGCCATGAGCCTGGACACACAGGGTCATCTGGACAGTGTCCGCGCCGAGCTGACCGACGCCAATGAGAACGGCCGGCTGCGCGAGCAATTCATGGCGGTGCTGGGGCACGACCTGCGTACACCGTTGAGTGCGATCCGCATGAGCGCCGACCTGCTTGCGACCAAAACCGAAGACAAGCGCTCCCAGGGGCTGGTCGCTGCCATACGGCAGAGTTCGATCCGCATGGGCGCGCTGATCGAGAACGTGCTGGACTTCGCCAGGGGCCGTATGGGTGGCGGCATTCCGGTGAAGTGCCAGGCCACCGACGATCTCACCGACGTACTTAAAGCGACGGTGGACGAGATCCGCGCCTCGCACCCGCAGGCGACGTTCAACGAAGCCATCGACCTCACCGAGAGTGTGTACTGCGACCCTCTGCGCATCAGCCAGTTGCTGTCCAATCTGCTGGGCAACGCGGTGACCCATGGTTCACTCACGTCGCCGATTGACCTGCACATCTGGCAGGAATCCGATCAGGTCATCATTTCCGTCATGAATCGCGGCGCGCCCATCTCGCCACGGCTGATGCCGTTGCTGTTCGAGCCATTCACCCGGTCCGAAGCGGGCGGGCGCGGCGAAGGCCTCGGTCTTGGGCTGTACATCGCGTCGCAGATCGCCAGCGCTCACAACGGCACCTTGACCGTGAGCTCATCGGCGCAACTGGGCACCTGTTTCATCGCGCGCTTTCCTTGTGCCCAATCCGCTTGAGTGCTGAGAGGTGATGGCGCCACGTGCGCGCCATAGCATCGCGGGCACACTGATTTTTCGCTCGCCCCATTTTTCTGAAGACCACTTTTCTGAAGCCCACTTTTTTGAGGAGAGCACCTGACATGCTTCTGCACCAGTCCACATGGATCGAGATCGAGCAGTTTCTCAAACGCAGCCGCACGGTCGTCGTGCCCATCGGTTCGAACGAACAACACGGCCCCACCGGCCTGCTCGGCACCGACTGGATGTGCCCACAGATCATCGCCCATGAAGCGCAGAAGAGCGCCGATATCCTGATTGCGCCGACCTTCAACATCGGCATGGCGCAGCACCATCTGGGCTTTCCCGGGACGATCTCGCTGCGCCCCTCGACGTTCATCGCCGCCATTGGTGACTGGGCGCGCTCGCTGGCGGGTCACGGGGTTGAAAAAATCCTCTTCCTCAACGGACATGGCGGCAACGTCGCGTCCATTGAGGCCGCGTTTTCCGAGCTGTACGCGGAGGCCAGTTTCGCCGGACGTTCTGCCGGCTTCGCCCTGAAGCTGACCAACTGGTGGGACCTTGAGGGCGTTGGCGAACTGGCCCATCGGCAGTTTCCGGTGGGCCACGGCTCCCACGCGACGCCGTCCGAGATCGCGGTGACCCAGTGGGCTTACCCGGAGTCGATCAAATCAGCGCACTACTCGCCGCAAATTGCCCCTTCAGGGCCTATCCGCGAGGCGAAGGATTTTCGTGCGCGCTTCCCCGATGGCCGCATGGGTTCTGACCCTGCGCTGGCCGCACCAGAAAAAGGCGGCGAGCTGGTGGCGCTGGCGGCCAAGGGGCTGGTGCGTGCGGTCGATGCGTTCAGTCGCGAACCGGCGCTGCATTAACGTCGCTAGTTGACAGGGGTAGCCGTGCGGCAATAGCGCGCGGGCGTTGAACTCGTCCGCCAAACGGCGGCCATAGTGGTATGCGCTTTTTGAAACGGTATGGGATCAGGGGCAGTCTGCAGCGCAACGACCTCGCCCGATCCCCTTGGCTGACAGGTGATATGTGAATACTTTTATCCCACTGGACAAAGTTGAAGAAATTGATCTGCAGGATTACCACGAGGTCTGGCTGACCACGTCGGAAACCTGGCCACAGGACCCGGCGACAGTTCACCGCAAGTGCCTGTGGCGCCAGGATCGCGAGATGACCGCCGATGTGGAAATCGACGGCGTGTACTTTGAAAATCTTCCGCACCTGTGGCTGCGTGTGGACGATCTCGATGACCAACAGGACATCGACCTTGTCATCGAAAAGCTCAAGACACGCATCGCCGCACTGAATCTCAAAGGAGAGTTCTATCCTCCCGAGCTGCCGACTGCGGTGCCTCACAAAGACGAAGACGAAATCAAGAAAGACCTGCGCAGCTAATCCGCTTCACCCCCCCGCCTTTCAGACGCGCGCCGTTGCTGATCTTCAGCACGGCGCCGTTTTTTGCCTTCCCTCACAGCGCGCCCCCCCCCTGGCACCGCTTCCCTTCCGAATGATCTATTCGGCGCAAAGTCTTTTGGAGCCGGCTTGCTGGCGAATGCGTCGTGTCAGTCAACATCTTCGTCACCGACCCGCCCCCCTCGCCAGCAAGCCGGCTCCTACGGGTTTCGCGCTCGCTTTGCCATCTGAGGGCGACAGGCTCTAAGCATCGCCTTCGTGGACCGGCTTTAGCCGGGAAGAGGCCCGTGTGAGCACCATCAATTTTGCAGCGTGGCATATGACGCGTTCCCGGCTAAAGCCAGTCCTACAGGTGCACGCAGTCCGTTAGTGGGACCGGCTTCAGCCGGGAAGAGGCCTGTGTGAACACCATCAATTTTTGCAGCGTGGCATCCGCCCCCTTCCCGGCTGAAGCCAGTCCTACATGTGCATGCAATCCCTCAGCGGGACCGGCTTTAGCCGGGAAGAGGCCCGTGTGAACACCATCAATTTTTGCAGCGTGGCATCCAACGCCTTCCCGG
The DNA here is from genome assembly GCF_900111735.1 of Pseudomonas graminis. Taxonomy (GTDB): domain Bacteria; phylum Pseudomonadota; class Gammaproteobacteria; order Pseudomonadales; family Pseudomonadaceae; genus Aquipseudomonas; species Aquipseudomonas graminis. The sequence continues at coordinate 9,721 of NZ_FOHW01000062.1, forward strand.
CTAAAGCCAGTCCTACAGGTGCACGCAGTCCGTTAGTGGGACCGGCTTTAGCCGGGAAGAGGCCTGTGTGAGCGCCACACTTCTGAGGTCTGGGCTAGAATCGCCCGCTCAGATCATCAAGGAGTGAGCCCCTGTGCAGATGTCCCCGGCGATACCGCTGATTCGTATTTTTTCCGAAGCCAAGGCGAAAGAGTTCTACGTGGATTTTCTCGGCTTCAGCCTGGAATGGGAGCACCGCTTTGAACCGGGTCTGCCGCTGTATGCCCAGGCCCGTCGTGACCAACTGGTTATCCACCTGACCGAACACCATGGCGACGCAACGCCAGGCTCGACGCTCTTCGTGCCGGTCAGCGACATCGCCGGACTGCAGCGCGAACTGCTGGCAAAAAACTACGGCTATTCACGGCCCGGCATTCAGGACCTGGACTGGGGCAAGGTCATGGAAATCGCTGACCCGTTCGGCAACCGCCTGCGCTTCTGCGAGCGGTCCGAGGACTGAACCGCGCCGCCCTCAGAGGCGGAAATACTGCCCGATCGCCCGCCGCAGCAAATCCACCGCGTCATCGCCGTGGGAGGCTGACGAGCGCACGACGATGATGTCGTGGTCGGCGATCAGCGGCAGGCCATCAAGGATGCGCATGCCGTCGGTGACCCGGGCGCGGTCGATCACGCTGATGCCCAAACCTGCTTCGACACAGGCCTTGACCGCTTGATTGGACGAGCTCTCGAGCACGATGCGCATGCGGTGGCCGCTGCGTTTGAGCGACTCGATCATCGCTTGCCGATACGAGCATTGCGCGGCATGCACGGCGAGGGGCAACGGGTCCGGCCAATCTCCGGCGTGATGCGCGGCGCCGACCCACACCGGCGTCGTCGACACCAGCAGTTGATCGTCCACGCCCAGCTCGCCTTCCGGCAAGGCGATGACCGCCACTTGCAGACGCCCCCGCCGCACCTGATCACGCAGAATGAAGCTGGGTGCAGTCTTCAGCTCCAGGACGATGTTCGGCCACGCGGCGGTGAAAATCGGCAGCACGTCACGAATCAGGTGCGTGGCGTATTCATCTGGCACCCCTAGGGTGATGCGTCCCGCCAGCTGCGTGCCCTGCAGTTCGGCCAGCACGTGATCGTGAGCGCTCAGCAGCGCCGCAGTGGAGGTCAGAAAACGCTTGCCCAGCGGCGTCAGCGACACCGATTGATTGTCGCGATTAAGCAGTCGCCCGCCCGCCAGCGCTTCCAGCCGCTGCACGTGCACGCTGACCGCCGCCGGACTTTTGTGCAGCTGTTCCGCCGCCGCGCTGAACTTGCCGATTCGCGCCACGGCGTGAAAGGTGCGGACCTGTTCGATATCCAGAATGGCGCTCATGGTTTACTGATTCCGAAGCACTGCTGTCGTTTATTTTGATTTATTAGATTACGGCGGATGGGTACGTTGGGTCCATGAACACTTCAAACGAACTGACCAACGCGAGCCTTGCTCTTCCGTCCCGACGCCGGGCGATTCCCCTGCCGCTGCTCGAAGCTGGGCTGGTGGTCATCTGGAGCTCGGGCTTCATTGGCGCGCGCTTTTCCATCGATTACGCGCCGGCGTCGCTGGTGGTGTTTTGGCGTTCCCTCTTGGTCACCCTGATTCTGTTCCCCTTCGTCGCCCGGCAACTGCGCCAGACGCCACCCGCCGTGCTGCTGAAAAACGCCGGCATCGGCCTGCTGGCGATGGCCGGTTATCTGTTCGGCGTGACCGAGGGGATTGCCCTTGGCGTTCCCGCCGGGCTGGCAGCGCTGTTCGCCGACCTGCTGCCGATCGGCATGGCCGTGCTGGCGGCCGTGGTGCTCCGCCAGCGATTGACCCGCAGCGTATGGATCGGCTTGCTCATCGGCCTGGCGGGCGTGATGCTGGCGACCCACGACGCCCTGGCCTGGGGCAGCGCACCGCCATGGGCCTATGCCCTGCCGGTGTTGGGCATGCTGTCGCTGGCGGTCGCCACGCTGTGGCAAAAACATTCCCCCGACCCGCAGGCGCTGGGCCTGCTGTCCAACCTTTGGGTGCAGTGCTTCGTCTCGACCTTCGTGTTTGCCCTCGTTGCCGGGCTGCACGGGAGTCTCGCGCCCGTCCCCAATGCCGGCTTTGCGATGAGTGTGCTGTGGACGTCGGTGTCGACGGTCGGCGGTTACGGTCTGTACTGGCTGTGCCTGCGCCGGGCTACGCCGACGCGGGTCGCCAGCGTGCTTTACCTCAGCCCGCCGCTGACGCTGCTGCTGGCCTGGGCCATGTTCGACGAACCTCTGTCGTGGCTGATGGCTCTGGGCATGGCGGTGTCGGGTGTCGGCATCGGTTTGGTGATACGCGGCGAGGCGCGAGAGGCGGTGTAGCACGGGTGATGTGGAACCGTTAGGCGCGTAGGGTCCACTCAGGCGTTTTTAACCATAAGCGCGCCCTTATGACCCCTATCCGACCTTCTTCGCCTTTCATCCCGCCCAGCCACTCGCCAACCACAGAAACGTCCGAGGCCAGCCCGACGCTGCACGCGGCCGTGGCCAATCGCGACGCCGAGGCTCTGGCGCGCCTGCGCAAGGACGGCCAGCGCGCCAACACCTTGAACGCCGAAGGCCATTCGCCGCTGGATGTGCTCGACAGGATGCGCGACATCGACGAGCGCAGCCGCTCCGGTCTGCGCATGGCCTTGCTGCAGTCACTCAACCCGACGGCTCCCCTGGCCTATGCCAAGCCTGAAGCGCTGCACGGAACGCCGTGGGGGCTGGAAATCCTGCAGTCGGGATGCTGAAAGGTGGCGTCAATGATGCCAAGGGTGGCAACCAGTCTCTGGAAGGCCAGGTGTTTTTCTCTGACCGCACCCGTGAGAGCAGTACCGATACGACCACTCGGCGCAACCTGCGGAGCAAGCCGCGGGACTATGCGCAAGGCAACGGGATCAATACGAGTAACGCCCACTCCCGGGCCTTGCAGCACCGCATGGCGCAAATCATCCTCCACGCCTTGAACAGCGGCAAAACGCTGCCCAGCAACGCCATGGCGCCCTCGGTCAGCGTCGCCGATCCCGAGCAAGTGCCTGCCGAAGGTGCCGCATGGCTGCAGCGTTTCCTGCACGCCAGCTACATCAACAAGCTAAGTGGACGTAACTTCATCGGCACGCCGCTGGATGAACATCTGGACGAACTGAAAATGCCGGGCTCCATTACCTTGAGGTCTGGCGAACAGGTCAGTGAACTACGCGGTGAAGACCTGAACCGGTTCTACCACCAGGCCGCCAGTGAGTTGCTGCGCTCAATGGAAGACGGCAAAGCCCCATACCTGGGCATGTTGAACCAGGGAGGCATTGTGCCGTTGGTATTTGGCTTCGAGAAAATCAATAACCTGGCCACCCACGAGATCAAGTACCGAATGGGCCCCAAGCAGTACTCCTATCAGAACAAGGAGCACCCGCTGTCTGGCTCCCAGGAAAACGGTGGCAAGCTGAAAGAGCTGGAAGTGCGGAACCTGGATGACCTGGCCACCCTCTGCCTGGGTTGCGCCATCAAAGGCATCGACTTACCGACAGATCTAGTCGTGCGGGTGAAGGGCCAGAGGGGAGAAAAAGCCCTTTATCTGGACGCGTCCCAGACAGCCATGTTCAAGCAAAAGCTGGCGGCGCACGTGGTGGAGCAGGCGGGAGATCAACCACTGGAAACACTTGAGCTCCAGCAGTTGCAACGCATCAATTCCGACATACGGGCCAAGAATTTAAGTGAATGGCTCCCGGTTTGATGGTACGAGTGTGCGCCTCACTCCCACCTTCTACTGGAGCGCATCCCCATGAAAATCGGCTTTTTGGGCCTCGGCAATATGGGTCAGGCCGTGGCTGGCAATCTGTTGAAAGGCGGTCATGAACTGCTGGTCTGGAACCGGTCCCCCGAGGCGGCGCAGCCGCTGGTCGAGCAAGGCGCCACGGCGGTCACCGACCCTGCCCAAGCGTTCGCCGTCGATGTGGTGTTCAGCATGCTCGCCGACGACAAGGCCTTGCGCAGCGTGCTGCTGGATTCCGGCCTGCTCAAGCCACTCAAGGGCCCGCTGATCCACATCAACATGGCGACCATTTCCGTGACCTTCGCCGACGAGTTGGCCGAGCTGCACGCCGCACAGGGCATCGACTACATCGCCGCGCCGGTGATGGGCCGACCTAACATGGCCGCCGCTGCGAAGCTGAATATCATGGCCGCCGGCGCTGCCCAGGCCATCGACAAGGTACAGCCGCTGTTCGACCTGATCGGCAGCAAGACCTGGCGAATGGGCGACAAACCCTCCAGCGCCAACGCCATGAAACTGGCCATGAATTTCATGCTGGTTTCGGCCATCGAGGCGATGAGCGAGGCTGCTGTGCTGGTCACCCGCCACGGTCTGAAATCCGCCGATCTGGTGGAGCTGGCGTCGGGGACGATCTTCCCCGGTCCGGTGTACGCCGGCTATGGCGCGCTGATCGGCGAACGCACCTACGAGCCGGCGGCATTCAAGGCGGTGCTGGGGCTCAAGGACGTGGACCTGGTGTTGGAGGCGGCCAGCCAGGTTTCAGTGGAGATGCCGAGCGCCGAGATGATTCGCGCCCACCTGCAGGACGCCATTGACCACGGTCAGGGCGAGATGGACCTGGCGGTGTTGGCCGAAGTGGCCGAGCGACGCAATCCGCGCTGAGTGCTTTGTCGTTTGCCTTTAATGTGAGGTGCAGACCTCTGCTCATGGCCGGGCGACGTGGAGCCGGTGCAGGGTGATCTTGCGCACTTCCTGCTTGCTGATTTCGATGTGCCGAGTCAGCAACTGCTGGGCCTGCGCGGTCTGGCGATTGAGCACGGCGTGGAGAATCTGCCCATGCTCGTCGTAGGTCGCCTCAATGCGCGCCGCCTGGGTGAAATCCAGGCGGCGAATGATGCGGATCTTCTCGGTGATCTCCAGGTGAAGGCGTGCCATCTCGGTGTTGCCTGCCGCCTCCAACAGCGCGCAGTGGAAACGCTCGTCGAGTGCTGAGACCCGCTGGGTGTCTTCCAGGCGCTCGGAGGGCGCAACGAGCCAAGTGCGTTTCAGCTCGGCGATGACCGGATGTTGCTCCAGATCCAGTGCCTGCAGACGCGCCAGCGCCGCGCATTCCAGCACGATGCGCACGTCGTAAAGCTCTTCGAAATAATTGAAATCGAACGCCCTCACCCGCCAGCCGCTGCGGAAATACACCTCCAGATAGCCTTCGCGCTCCAGCCGATACAGCGCCTGCCGCACCGGCGTGCGGCTTGCCGCCACGCGCTCGGCCACCTCGCCTTCGCTGAAGCGATCCCCCGGCAGCAGACGGAACTCGAAGATGTCGTCCTTGAGCTGCTGATAGATGCGCTCGGCCATGTTGTCCGGGCGCTGTTTGGGTGTCTGTGAAGGGATGATGGCCTGGGTGCTCCGTCGGGTGATCTTTGCGCCTGACGCGGCGGCGTTTCGGGGCCGCGTCAGGCGTCGGGTCAGGCCTTTTTCAGGCTGGCGATGTACGCGCGCCAGCCACCGAACGAGGTGATGTCCAGCGCGTCATCAATCGCCCAGGGTTCGCAGATGAAGCCCTTGACGCTGCGGCCATCCCTCAGCGTCAGGTTGCCGATCCCCAGTGGGGCGGGAATCTCGGCGACAAACTCGCCAAAGCGCGCCAACGGGATGTCCCACAGCTCGACGATGATCGACGCACCGCTTGCGGATTTCACCAGCCCCGGCTTGGGTGGCACGGTGCCGGGCAAGGCGTAGAGCCGATAATCGCCCGCGGTCAGTGTCTGTTCGACCAGCACGGCATCGCGGCTGGTGAGCTGAACGTTCAGCGGCATGCCGGTCAGGTGCGCGCCCACCACGGCAACCCGCACGCTGCCCCGCGGTGCAGCCGCTGACGAAGGTGTCGGCGCTGGCGACGCTGGCGACGCTGGCATTGCGCGACCGGTCGCGCCCAGCGGCAAGCCGACGCTTTCCTGCCAGCGCTGACCGAATTGAGCGAGCGCGGTGTCGTGCCAGGCCGGCGCAATCAAGGTGATGCCCGAAGGCAAGCCATCGGCGCGCATACCGGCAGGCAATGCCAGGGCCGAAAGGTCCGCCAGGTTGGTGAAGTTGGTGTAGAAGCCGAACTGTGAGTTGTACAGCACCGGTTCGGTGGCCATTTCCGCCTGGGTGCGCAGGGTCGCGGAAGTGGGCACCACCAGTGCGTCGAAACCGGCCAACGCGTCGTTGATCTGCCGGCTGAGCGTGGCTCGCAGGTACTCGGCGCGGTAGGCGTCACAGGCGCTGTAAGCCAGGCCGCTTTCGACAATGCCCCGCACCACCGGGTTGATGGCGTCGGGGTTGGTTTCCAGCATCGTGGTCAAAGCGACTGTGCGTTCGGCAACCCACGGGCCGTAATACAACTGCTCGGCCAGGGCCTTGAACGGGGCGAAATCGATGCGGGTGATCTCGGCGCCCATGTCGCTCAAGCGATGCAGCGCCTGTTCGAACACAGCTTGATTTTGCGTATCGCCGAAGAACTCCAGGGTGTCCGGCACCGCCAGCTTCATCGCGACGCGAAAACCCACCGGTGCCGTGCCCGGGTTGTGGCGGGAATAGGCGTCGTCGCCATCGAAGCCTTCGGCCAGGCCGGCGACCTTCTGCGCGTCGTCCACGGTCAGCGCGAAGATGGAAACGCAGTCCACCGTCTTGCACGCCGGCACCAGCCCGGTGTTGGGCAAACGGCCCTTGGTCGGTTTCAGGCCAACGACGTTATTGAACCCGGCGGGCACCCGACCCGAGCCTGCGGTGTCGGTGCCCAGAGAAAACGCCACCAGCCCCCGCGCCACCACCGACGCCGAGCCGGAACTGGAGCCGCCGCTGACGTAATCCGGGTTGAAGCTGTTGGGCACAGCGCCGTGGGGCGAGCGGGTGCCGACCAGGCCGGTGGCAAACTGATCCAGGTTGGTCTTGCCCATCAAGATCGCCCCCGCTGCGCGAAGTCGGGCAACCACGGTCGCGTCTTTGCTCGCTGTGTAGGCAAACTCCGGGCACGCCGCCGTCGTCGGCCAGCCGGCTGCGTCGATGTTGTCCTTGATCGCGAACGGCACGCCGTACAACGGCAGTTGAGTGATGTCGCCGTTGACCGCGGCAAGACGCTCAGCGAGGGCATCGAGCTGCTCACCGAGCTGCGCCTGACTGGCCCGGGCGATCCACGCGGTGTCGGTTTCCGGGTAGGCGCTGGAGAGCGAAAGCAGGACTTCAGGCGACAACTGCCCGGTCTGATAGGCATTCAGCCACTCGTTGATTGTCCAGCCGAAATGAGCGTTTTGGAGGTCATGCATGGGAGGCTTCCATCTTGTATCCAAGTTTGGATTCAACAAAAGCAAAAGCCGGGCCATGGGGGTGGAAGTCCCCTGCTGGCTTGGTTGGGAGTTTTTTCATACTGCTGAAAAAGCCAAGGCTCGCCTCAAAAAAGCACACCGTGCAGGGTTTTGGTGCCTGCCGCCACACCGCGAGCACCCGGTGGGACCGGCTATAGCCGGGAAGGCGTCGGGTGGCATACCGCGAAAGTGATGGAGAACACACTGGCCTCTTCCCGGCTGAAACCGGTCCCACTTTAAGTGCGCGTTCCTCCAGCCAGACCGGTGACGCGGAGCGTTAGGGGATGCATTCCCACGCGGAGCGTGAGGAACGATCAAAGAAGTGGTGGCTAACACACTGACCCCTTCCCGGCTAAAGCCAGTCCCACAAAAAGCATCGCGTGCATCACATAAGAGTCGCAGTGACCTCGACCGTAGGACCGGCTTTAGCCGGGAAGCTGTTGATCTGCTTTTGATTTTCGTACGCAAAAAGTCCAGACGACACCAATCGCGACTTGGGTGCAGGCTGAACGCAGGTCTCGCGCAGTGGGTCGAGCCGCATGGATGCGGCGAGAGCGCCGTCAGGACATGGATGTCCGTTCGGCGCGGGCCCACGGAGCGAGACCGGAGTGAAGGAACCCTGACGAAGGAAGGGCCCAACCAGGAGCAGGCACTTTTGCTTACTTTTGGTGCT
>NZ_FOHW01000082.1 GCF_900111735.1 Pseudomonas graminis
CACCTCGGATGAAACGCTTCATGGGCGATCCTTTCGATGAAATCCTCAGAAATCATAGCAAGGGTTTGCGAAGGCGTTTTCACACACTCTGGGCCAATAGCGGTCATCAGGTGTCTACAGAAACAGGGGCTATTCACATGATGAACGCACCAATGCGGGAAAATTGGGGGCAGATGAACATTTAGGCGAAAACCTTCATCTGACCCCAATTACGTTCCGTGTGTTCCCTAGGTAAAAATCTGCCATAGGTTCAATGGTTTGCAAGGTAAAGAGCTTTCGTCATTGCCGTCCCCATTCCTTTCCACCCATTTCTACCAACCGAGACGCGGCTCGTCGAAAGGAAAAGGCGAGATCATTGGCGGCCGATAATTGTGCCAGTGACACGCCACTTCGACCCGTCGCCGACCACTCAAATTGTTCACCCTCTTTGGTGCGAATCATGGTCGTCGCAAAGGAACTCGAGTTCCCCCCCTTCTCACTGACAAACAACTCTTCATTTCCATCACTGCTTTCAACTTGCGCTTCAAACTCGACAAATAATTCATCGAGCGGGACTTTTGCCGCTAGCACCAAGCGGGTGCGAGATTCATAACACACGTCAATGAGGGTCACGAATCGTCGCGCTTCGTCGAGGTGATTGGCGTCTAATTGCGGCACCCGGTCCATGATGAGGACCTGAAATCGGTCGCAGAGGGAAATATAATCGGCCGCGCCGAGTGGTTGGTAGCATAACTCGGAAAAGTCAAACCAGGCGCACCGGTCATTCAATCGGGCGACCTGGACGGTGCGACCGAAGGGTACGTGAATGGCCTCGGCCTCAGTTTCGGATGCAGTGCCACCAAATATTTCTTTCAACTGCGCCTGCATGTTGTTATCACTATTATTATCGCCGTGAACATCCTTGTTTGACCAAAAATAGGATTGACCATCAGCTCGAGTTTCGAGTCGATAATCCTTGGCGGAATCCTCCATGGAGATAATGTCGAACGTGTGTTTTAACATGTCCATGAATGGCAAAAAGAGGGATCGGTTAATGCCTCCCTCATACAAGGCATCGGGGGAGCGATTCGAGGTGGCCACCACCACGACATTCCAATCTAATAATAATAAAAAAAGTCGTTTCAAAATCATGGCATCGGCAACGTCTGTTACTTGAAATTCATCGAAACAGAGGAGTTGGGCTTCCTGTGCCAATTGCTGCGCAATGATGGGTATCGCATCATCTCGTGGGTGCTTCTGTTTGTAGACAAAGATTCGATGATGGACGTCTAGCATGAATTCATGAACGTGGACACGGCGTTTGGTAATTTTGACGTGTTTGAAGCTGTGGCTGTCATTATTACAGCAAGAATCATCAGGAACATTAACCGACGCGTAAAAGAGATCCATTAGAAAGCTCTTGCCGACCCCGACCGGTCCATGAATGTACATGCCTCGCGGTGGTGGACCAAAAGACCACAAATGGAATTTCTTTCGAAGAAAGGACTGAGCGGATGCCAAGGATCGCGTCAGTAACAGTAACAGCGGACTGCTGCTTTTAGAGCTGCTCTCTGTCGGTCTGTCGGTGCGCAGGGGTACTGGTGGGAGCGAGGTAAGAGACTCGTGCAGGGCATCGAGTTTTGCCGCCAGAGCGACTTGCGCGTCATCTCGTCGCACCTCCTCCGCATCCACCTTGCGTTCATACGCCGCTGTCACGGGGCCTGTCGGGAGGGACCGCCGAGCAACGCGATGTTGTGCTGCCATATTCTTCATCACCGTCTTCATAATCAACATGATGAGTTTATCAACATGGTAAGGAAAGTACGATCAAGTCCGCTTCTTCCCGCTTTTTTCGATTGTCTCAGGTCTACGAGTATTTGGGGTCAGAAGAAGATTAATGGGAAACCTTAATCTGACCCCGATTTCCGTCCCATTTGCGTCCTAACATTTATTTAGGCTTTCACTGGTTAATTAATCACTGCTGTCGTGCCAAAAAACATCACCCTCATCCATGTCGTCGGCGTCTGGACTTGCTTTATTTTGGTTTGGATTAAGTTGTTTTCCACGATTCCCTTGCGCTTGGTCATATTGCAGGTTTGTGCCAGCCGAGCCTTTATTGGCGTTAGTTTGATTTCCTTCATTATCTTTCGGATGAATTTTATTTAAGAGTTCACTTATATCCATTAGATATTCCTTGTGAGATAGGGGTTGTGTGGATGACCCACGGTTTCTATGTGTGGCCTAACGTTTGGTTAAGGGGCGGGCTTTAGCCCGTCCCAGCGAGCGCAGCGAGCGATTTGAACCAGTTGTTAGACGCTCGGATGTACGCATAATTTAAAGCACCACTTTCCTGCTTGTAGCGCGTTGCGCGATAAACCTGGCAAAACGCAATAAATTTGATGTTTCGATGTGGCTGACAAACTGCAATTTCAACGTGCCCCGATAGTGGCGGCGGACGTTCAGTAAACGCAAATCTTGAACCGCTGTAAACCCGAGAGCAGTGGAGCGATGTTGCGAATGTACGCGGTGCGAAACCTAATTAAGCGGAATGCCATTGTCTAACTATTAAATAGACACCAAATGGTGTGATAACGCTTTCACGGGTTTGGTGGATAACATTCCTTGTCCTCTTTGCTTTCCCCTTCTTGTTCGGGTGTTGCAGCGGTCGGATGACCTTATAAGGAGTTATGCACCATGGGTGGAGAGCCACGATAGCTTCGCAGATGCGCGAACGAATTCGCTTCAGACACTACTCGAAACGCGCTGAGCAAGTCTATTCCCAGTGACTGCTTTTGGCCCAGAGTGTGTAAAAACGCGGTGGTGTACTGTCGGCGCGCAGCGCCGAAGGTTGTTAGCCGCGGAGCTGCTCGCAACAAGC
>NZ_FOHW01000091.1 GCF_900111735.1 Pseudomonas graminis
TTTTCGTTTTCCAGCGAAACGAGGCGGCCTAACTTGTCCCAGCGGTAACGCAGGGTTTGCTCGGCGGCGTCCACGCGTTCGGCGATAAAGCCCGCAGCGGTGTAACGCCAGGTGGTGCAGCGCTCCAGTCCGTCGGAGTAAGCGAGCAAGCGGCCTTCAGCGTCGCGGCTAAAACGCTCTTCGGTTTTGTCCGGGTGTTTGATCAGGACCAACTGGCCGGCTTCGTATTCGTACGTCGTGCTGTGGCCAGCCGGGTCGGTGAAGCGAAGCATCTGGCCGCGTTCGTCGTAGTCCCACGCGCTGACCTTGCCGGAGCAGTCGGTGTACTTAACGAGTTGTCCGGCTTCGTTGTAGGCCAACGCCTTTGTGTTGCCGTTGGCGTCTTTGATCGCCGTAGGAAGGCCGAACGGGTTGTAGGCGTATTCGGTGATGTTCTCTAGCGGATCAATCGCTTCGACAAGGTTTCCACGAAAGTCATAATCCCGTTTCCACAACCCGCCCTCAGCATCGCTGATCTTGATCAGGTGGCTCTTGTCGTCGTAGGCGTAATTCATCACGCTGTGATCAGCGCGCGTGTGTTCAGTGAGGTTGCTCAGTTTGTCGTAGCGATAGCGATCCGTGCTGCCGTCGGTGTGGACGTGGCGGATGATGTTCTTCGCCGCATCACGGAAGAACCACTCCGAGCGACCATCGGCATGGCAAATGCGATAGGTGTACCCAAGGCTGTCGTAGTAGTGCCGGGTTTCATGACCGAGCGCATCGGTGACATAGGTGAGACGAATGTTTTCGTCCCATGCCAATCGCGTGTCGAAACTGCCGTCGTCAGCCCATTCGCGAATGGCTTTTGCGTCGGGGCCGGTGCCTGACCATTGCAGGTTCAAACCGCGATTAGTGCGGTCGGTGTAGCGGGTGATCAGATGGTTTTGATACTGATAACGCCATGCGGCGCCATTCTCATCCTGCGCCAGAACAAGGTCACCACAATCATCGTATTGATAGGCACACAGTTGGCGTTTAACCTCGCCGTCACGAACTTCCCAAAGCCCCGTCAACCGTCCGTGATCGTCAATCAAAGTACCAAGTCGCAGATGCACTTTGTTTAGATCTTTCTCCGAGTAAGTCACCAATTCGGAGAGCACCAACTGCCCATCATGCCGATGCTCGTGATGCAGCATGACCCCGGCGCCGTTGGGCAGCATCTTGTTGATCAGAACAAAGCGCTTGCCCCGCCGAACATAGGTCTCTCGGTGCTCAAGCCCCCGCATCAGCAATAGCCGATCCTTGCTAAGGCGAATAACGGTCAGATTTTCGATGGCATTGAAATGGAACAGCTTGACCTTGGGCAGAGGAAATTCATGACTACGCCCATCGGAATCATGAAACACCAGACCGTCGCCGACGAGATCGAAGCGTGTGGTAAA
>NZ_FOHW01000095.1 GCF_900111735.1 Pseudomonas graminis
GTTCGATGCTCTCTGAATTGGTCACTTATCGGGAAAAGGACGCCCGTAAAGTCCACATACGCCTTGGCACTTTGGTTGATGATCAGGGGCGCTTGACGGGTGTTTGGGAAATCCGGGACGGCGACGTCAAACGCCAATTGTGCGCCTATCAGTACGATGACTTTGGCGATCTTGTTCTGGCCCAAGACGAGAACGGCTCGGCCTGGCGTTATCAGTATCAAAATCACCTGATCTCCCGCTACACCGACCGCACCAATCGTGGGTTGAATTTGCAGTGGCAAGGCACTGGAGCCGATGCCAAAGCCGTGCGCGAATGGGCCGATGACGGCAGTTTCGACACGCGACTGGCGTGGGATGAAAACATTCGCCTGACCTACGTCACTGACGCTTTGGGCCACGAAACCCGGCATTACTACGACAGCTTGGGTTACACCTATCGCATCTGCCATGCCGACGAGCGCTCGGAGTGGTTCTTCCGCGATGCGGCGAAAAACATCATTCGCCACGTACACACTGACGGCAGCACTGACCGTTATCGCTACGACAAGCTCAGCAATCTCACCGAGCACACTCGCGCTGATCACAGCGTGATGAATTACGCGTACGACGATAAGAGCCACCTGATCAAGATCAGTGATGGCGAGGGCGGTTTGTGGAAGCGTGACTACGACCTTCGCGGAAATCTGATCGAGGTGATCGACCCGCTAGAGAACGTTACCGAATACGCCTACAACGGCTTCGGTCTTCCTACCGCGATCAAGGACGCCGACGGCAATACAAAGGCGTTGGCCTACAACGACGCCAGACAACTCGTTAAGTACGCCGACTGCTCGGGCAAGGTCAGTGTTTGGGAATACGACGACCGCGGCCAGATGGTTCGCTTCACCGATCCTGCTGGCCACAGCACCGCCTACGAATACATAGCCGGCCAACTGGTCCTGATCAAGCACCCTGACAAGACCGAAGAGCGCTTTAGCCGCGACGCCGAAGGTCGTTTGCTGGCTCATTCCGATGGCCTGGAACGCTGCACCACCTGGAGCTACACCGCAGCGGGCTTTATCGCCGAACGCGTGGACGCCGCCGAGCAAACCCTGCGTTACCGCTGGGACAAGTTAGGCCGCCTCGTTTCGCTGGAAAACGAAAA
>NZ_FOHW01000083.1 GCF_900111735.1 Pseudomonas graminis
CGCTGTTCGTAGAGGCCGTCGCCGAGGCGCTTGGCGCTTTCGTCGGGGTTGTAGCCGAGGCCCGCGAGCAGGTAATCCGAGCTCATGAATTGCTTGAGATCGGTGAGTACCGGGTTGGTTTCGATCAGGTATTTGCCGGGGCGCGCCGTGGCTGCGGTGGAGGGCAAGCCCTGAACCCTTTCGACCGTCTGGGCGGTCGCCGATTGGCCCGGGCTGATGCCGGTGGGGTTTGCGCCACTGATGGCGCTGATGCCGGGAATGGGGGTAACGCCTGTAGAGCCCGGAACTTCCGAGACGCCAGTGACACCTGCTGCGCCTGTGACACCGGTAACACCGCGGACACCGGCTACGCCTCTGACACCTGTGACGCTTTCGACACCTGCGACCTGGTCGACGGCGGCAATGCCGCCCGCGCCGGCTTGGTGGCTGGGAATAGAGAACCCACCACTGCCCGAATCGCCAAGTGTGGAGAGGTTTAAGAGTTAAAGGAGTCCGTCCCCTTTAACTTCGTCCCCTTTAACTTCAAGGAGTTGTAAATAGTGGAATTTCCGGCCACGGCAGCGCCGACGTTTACATCGCCACCGGTAATCACACCTGACAGCACCTATAAGTGCACTCCGCTGAACTGCCCTCACCCGTGAGATTGAAGAACAAATGCGCCCTTACCCTTTTATCGTCTGCACTTCTATCCCGCCATTATCACTATAAAACCTCATCTTTTATTAAAAATAATTCCTTGCGAAACAACCTCTTAAGTTCAGCTCGACGCCTTGAAAACAACAAAAAGTTTTCAGCTACATCTTGAATATTCGCTGTAACCCTTACCAAATACCCATGACTTAAGCTTTCTACCAAAAACCCTGAGGCGGCGATCCGATCTACATCTACCTCCGCGGCGAACTCATCTCCAAAGAACATTGCCCAACCCATATTCGGCACATCTGGCTTCAGTGCTGAGTTAAATGACCCCACCTGAAAACTGTTATACTTTTCCTGAGCACCAAGTTCAGAATTACTAAAGAGATGAAGCATGCCTAATTGTGGTGGAAATACTTTGCACCATTCTTTGAAGAGCGAATACCAATCAATCTTAGCACTCACGGCGGAGCGGAAGCTGACTGCACCAGGAACGAGTTGACCCCTTGCATTCCGCGCTGTATGGACGACACTCCCAGAACATTTGAGTGTTTTCTTTCGTCGCCAAGCAAAATCCTGATAAAAATCTGATAGAGCACCATCTATTCGTATGGACGCCTTTGATGCCCAGATCCGCTGACTTTCATTTCTCCCCATAAAAGCTTCAACAAACTTATCTGCATTATGTGAGACCTGCTCAGGGACAAGTAATCCCCCACTTACATTCAGTGAGGCGATCAATTCTTCACCAATTCTCCAATCAGTTGTCTCTGCTTTGGTTCTAATTGCAATCTGCATATATGGTTTCATATTAAAACTTCGTCAACTCCCCAGTACTAGGATTGTATCTAAAGACATCGCCGCCGGTACTTCTAACTTGTCGCATGAGCTCGCCCGACACGGTATTTGTTCTAGGGCTCACAACGAGATTCAAAGGCTGGCCAGTATCGGTAGCAACTTTAATCTGTGCTCGCAACTGGTTAGCCATCGAAAGATTCTGGACGTTTTTTACCTCTAACAAACCTCCTACATTTCTCCCCCATAAGTCGGGAATTGTTGTTACTTGCGCACCATTTGGAAGGTCTACAGTCACGGGAGCCGTGTTCTTCACTCCACCCACATGATCGAACGCATCAACCACTTGTTGTTCAAACGCCACGCCATTTTGCCGGTTTAGCGTGATCTTCTGAATCTCCGCTGCACGCCCTGCCGCTTTCGCACCCAACCCGCTGCCTAGGTTACCAATGCCATCTACAGCTTGCCCGCTAACAGTAGCAGTTGGTGAAGGATAATTCCCAGTTAGCTGTCCACTATAAGGACCATCGGAGGTGGTCCACTCAGGCGTACCGGTCGAACCCTTTGTGCTCGTACCAGCCTGCGCTAAATCTGCTGCTCCGTTTGATCCTGCTTTCGCCTCGGCCGCCGCTAGGCTTGCCGCACGCTTTTCAGCGAGGGGGCCAGCATGCCTTTCGCACCGACGCCGCCCAGCATCCCCAGCACAAGATCGCCATCTATCAGAGGGACTATGCCCCCTCCCAACAGGGTACTCAGTTGCTGGTATTGCCCTTGCGCCCCAATGTTCACGCCGCTCAACGAGCCGATTTCATTCTGATACTGGAGTGCGGTGCCAGGCCCGAATTGTTTCACCCAGTCGGTGGGTATCGCCGCAGCTCCGTCGCCTGAATAACCGCTAGTACTCGGACTGAACAGTGCCGAATCTGCATATTGCTTTGAGGTTGAAGAAAAGGCGTAGACCTTGTCCCCGTCCGCGATAATCGGCGTTCCATCGGCCCGGTGAGCGCTATTTTTTCACTTTGAAGACGCGATATTGACGCGCCGACAGTCTTCAAATCTTCCAGCAGATTGAGCTTCTCTGGATTAGCGTCGCTAGCTGTGCCGAGGATGGCTTTCAAACGCGCGGCGTCAGACGCATCGACTTCCGCACTGGCGTAGAAGTTAAGCAAGCTTTGCCAGGACATCCCTGAATTGCTTTTGCCCTGCTCATCTCAAGATCAAAGGGGTCCGTCCCCTTTTATTCTGAATAATTGCTTGTGTTTCGCCGACGGAGCTCGTGTTAAACCGAGCCTTGGACTGGGAATGAAA
>NZ_FOHW01000061.1 GCF_900111735.1 Pseudomonas graminis
CTACGGATTCGGAGTACGCCGACGATTGCCTGCTTTGCCGTGATCCATTGTAGGAGTGAGCTTGCTCGCGATGCGGTGGGTCATTCGACATCTCCATTTCAGACCCACCGCGTTCGTCCGATCGCGGCCCGCAGCAAGCCGGCTGCTACGGATTCGGCGTGCGCCGAAGATTGCCTGCTTTGCCGAGATCCCTTGTAGGAGCGCGCTTGCCCGCGAACTCGGTGGTTCAGGCGAAGTCGATGGCACAGGCCAGTTGCATTCGCGGGCAAGCGCGCTCCTGCAGGGGATATTCTTGGTCAGTAGCATCTGCAATGATCAACACTCAGGTTTCAACCGCTTTATGCCGCAGTGAACCGCTCCCGATACGCCTGGGGTGTCACCGACACCGCACGCATGAAGCTGCGCCGCAATGTCTCTTCAGTGCCGAAACCACAGCGGTCGGCGATGCGCTTGATCGGCAGCGCACTGTCCCCCAACAGACGCCGCGCTGCTTCGACGCGCAGTTGCTCGATGGCTCGCGCCGGGGTGTTCCCGGTGTGGGCGCGGTAGTGGCGGACGAAACTGCGTTCGCTCATGCCGACCTGCGCCGCCAGCGTGCCGACTGACAGGTCGCTGGCCAGGTTTTCCAGAATCCACGCATGCAGGTCGCCAAAGCGGCTGCCTTGATCGCGGGTCTGGTGCTGCATCGACAGCGCCGTGCTGAACTGCGATTGCCCGCCCGGGCGCTTGAGAAACACCACCAGGTCCCGCGCGACGGCCAGTGCGATATCGCGGCCCAGATCCGCCTCGACCATCGCCAGCGCCATATCGATCCCTGCCGTCACCCCGGCCGACGTCCACAGTTTGTCCTCGTTGATGAAGATGGGGTCGGGGTCGACGCGCAATTGCGGGAAGCGCCGCGCCAGTTCGTCGCAACTGTCCCAGTGGGTGACCACCCGATGGCCGTCCAGCACGCCGGCGGCGGCAAGCAAAAATGCGCCGGTACACACCGATGCCACGCGCCGGGCACTGGCCGATTGCGTTCGCACCCAGTCCACCAGAACCGGGTCCAGCATTGCGGTGTGCACCGCGCCGCCGCCGGCGATGATCAGCGTGTCCGACGGCGTGGACGGCAGCGGTTGAGTGAGCAGTCCGAGACCGGCGGAAGAGACCACGCTGCCGAGGTCGCGGGCGATGACCTCTGGCCGGTAAGGGGTTTTTTTCAGGCCGGCTTCGTACGCCATGACGTTGGCCGCGGCAAACACCTGCAGCGGTCCGGTGACGTCGAGTAATTGAACATTGGGAAAGGCCAGAACATGAACCGGTTTGGGCTGATGGGGCATGGCAGGCTCGTTGTGAAAAGTGCAATGAAAATTGGCGTGAATTGTTGGCTTTATGGCGTATCCGCCAGAGGCTAGCTCGCTACAGTGGTTTCGTCCAGTCGCTGACCTGAAGCCGCCTCGGCAGCGGCATTTCATAACGTCAGATGAATCACTTTTAGATTAAGGAAGCACACCATGACCTTGCATATCGGCCTGCTGGTATTCCCCAAAGTCCAGCAACTGGACCTGACCGGTCCCTACGATGTCTTCGCCACCATGCCTGGCGTGGTCGTGCATCTGGTCTGGAAAAACCTTGAGCCGTTGCAGTCCAGCACCGGCCTGACCCTGGTTCCGACCGCGACCTTCGACGACTGCATTGACCTCGACGTGATCTGCGTGCCGGGCGGGGTAGGCGTCGATGCATTGATGGAAGACGCCGAAACCCTGGCGTTCATTCAGCATCAGGCAGCCACGGCGCAATACGTGACCTCGGTTTGCACCGGCGCGCTGGTACTCGGCGCGGCAGGGCTGTTGAAAGGCCGCCGCGCCACCACTCATTGGGCGTCTCATTCACTGCTGGAACAGTTCGGCGCGATTCCGGTGCACGAGCGCGTGGTGCGGGACGGCAACCTCATGACCGGTGGCGGCGTGACGGCGGGGATCGATTTTGCACTGACGCTGATCAGCGAGGTGTTTGATCCGGATACGTCCCGGACCATTCAGCTGCAATTGGAGTACGCGCCGGCACCGCCCTACGATTCGGGCCGACCGGACACGGCACCGGCGAATATCCTCGCCGTCGCCACCGATCGCGCCATGCAAGGCTTGCTCGCTCGCCGGCAGATCGTTGAGCGCGTCACGGCGGCCATGGGTTAACGGGCGTTACTGGATCCGGGATTTATCGAGCGGGATTTCGTACCAGCAGAGGAACAGGTCGAGGGCCGACTCGACGACTTCGCGCTGCTTGTCTGGCGCGAGCAGGGGCTCATTGAGCGTGACTTGCGGCCAGAAGGCGAAGGCCTTGAGCAACGCATGGATCTGCGACGCGGCGAACACTGGCTCGACGGCCTTGAGGCGACCGTCCTGCTGGGCGCCGCGCACCCAGACGGTGAAGGTTTCTTCGCGCTGGTTGAGTCGGCTGACCCAGACCTGCGCGCGATCGGGTGAGTGAATGGTCGCGCCGATGGCCACTCGCGCCAGGTCGATGAAATTGCTGTCGCCGAGGGTCTTCATTTTTGCGTCAAGCAATTCACGCAATTGATCGCGCAGCGGCACGCCGGGCTTGTACACCGCATCGGTCTGCGTCGCGGCGCTGGACCACAGGCGATGGAGCATTTCGGAGAACAGCTCTTCCTTGCTGGGGAAGTGATTGTAAACCGTGCGCTTGGAGACCTCGGCCCGGGCGGCGATGCGATCCATGCTCGTGACCTCGAAACCATTGTCGCGGAACTCGGCTATGGCCGCCTGAACAATGGCTTCGCGTTTACGGTCGGTCAGTCGCAGTGGGGCAGTCATGGGGTCTCTTCTGTGAGGTGAGCCGGGCAACGAAGTCAACCGGTGAGAAAATTACACCGCGCAGTTTACTTCTCTTTGCCCATCGTGCAAGCTTGAAACTACACTGTGTAGTGTAAGAGCAGCTGGAAGCTACAAGTTTTGAGCTTCAAGCTAAAGCCGAAGCGAAAGCTCAAGGCGTACACCATGCTCTTGCAGCTTGCAGCTTGCAGCTTGCAGCTCGCAGCTCGCAGCTCGCGCAACGCCACCTTCACCCGTTTCATGGAGTCAGTACCCTCATGGCCTCGATCGAAAAAAACCTTGATTCACATCCTGCGCTGCCCGTCCTGACTCGGCGCGAAGGTCGCTATTTCAATCACAAGCCGATGGCGCGCTCAGGCGCTTTCAAAACCCTGCGCATTTTCTGGAACGCCCTGTTCAACAAACCCCACCACACTCGCCCGGCCGGGGAGATCCCGGTTCAGCCGCTGTCGCGCCAGCAGCTGTTCGCGGCGCCCGACAACACGGTCTACCGGCTCGGCCATTCCACCGTGCTGCTGAAACTGCGCGGTGAATACTTTCTCACCGACCCCGTTTTCGCTGACCGTGCTTCGCCGGTGCAGTGGGCCGGTCCCCAGCGCTTCCACCAGCCGCCGATCCGGCTTGAAGACCTGCCGCCGCTGAAAGCCGTAATCCTGTCCCACAACCATTACGACCATCTTGATCACATGACCATTCAGGTGCTCAAGGACAAGGCCGAGCATTTCATCACGCCCCTGGGGGTAGGGGACACGCTCATCGAGTGGGGCGTGCCGGCGGCCAAGGTTCAACAGCTGAACTGGTGGCAGTCGACAGACATCCACGGCATTCGCTTTGTGGCAACGCCGGCACAGCACTTTTCAGGCCGGACGTTGCGGGACGGTAATCAGACGCTCTGGGCTTCGTGGGTGATGCTAGATGGCGATCAGCGGATCTTCTTCAGCGGCGATACCGGTTATCACGAGGGCTTCAAGCTGATTGGCGAGCACTACGGCCCGTTCGACCTGACCCTGATGGAAACCGGCGCTTACAACGAGGACTGGCCGGACGTTCACATGCAGCCTGAAGAGACACTGCAAGCGCACATCGACCTGCGCGGCAAATGGCTGTTGCCGATCCACAACGGCACCTTCGACCTGGCCATGCACGCCTGGCACGAGCCGTTCGACCGGATTCTCGCCCTGGCGTGGGACCGCAGCATTTCCATCACCACGCCTGAGATGGGTCAGCCGTTTTATGTGCAGTACCCGAGCCGGGGCGAGGCGTGGTGGCTGAAGGTGGACAAGGCTGCCGAGCCTGCGAGCGACCGCTGCTCAAAGCAGCGGGGCCAACGCCAGCAGGCCACCAGCCGCGGCTGATGCCGCTGTATCAGGGCTTGGCGTCTGTAGAGTCTGCCGGATGCTCCGTTTCCGGTGGTCGCTGCTGTTCACCACTTTGATTGGCTCGTTTGTGTTCCTCGCCGACCTTGCCCGCGTTTTCAGGCTTGTGGTCGAGGTCTTCGCGGTTGGACTCTTTATCAGGCATGGCGCCCTCCGGTGTGCGGATAAATGAAGGATTCTGAAGTGCGTGCTTAATCGTCGATCTGGTTGATCAGCATCAGCGCTTCATCTTTGAACAGCGGTTGTTTCATGCGTTCAGCGAGCATCGCCATGGGCCGTTCGCGCTCACAGCTGACCACGGCCGCCACCAGGCCTTGTTTGAAGAACAGCGCCAGGAAGTCGAAGCGCTCCGGTTCACCGAGGTAGAGGATGTCGTCCCAGTCTTCCGCGTGGCCGAGGCAATCCAGGCGTTTTTCAAAATGGTAGGTCCAGAAATACGGAACGTCGGTGTAATGCTGGTCTTCGCCGAGCATATTGCCCGCCGCGATTCGCGCCTGCTGTTGGGCAAGGCGCCAGTGCTCGATGCGGCGCGGCTGCTGGTCAAGGGGGAAGGTGGCGATATCGCCCGCCGCCCACAGATCCTTGCCCGCACGCATGCCGTCGTCGACGGCCAGTGAGCCGTCCTCCTCAAGCTGAACGCCGTCGATGAAATGCGTCACAGGGTTCACGCCGACGCCGACCAGCGCCAGATCCACCTGCAGCCGCTCACCGTTGCTGAGCACCGCTGCCTGCAGCACCTGATTACCATCCCGTTCCACGCCCTCGAAACGACTGACGTCGACGTGGGTGCGGAACAACACGCCGTTTTGCTCATGCAGCGCACGCAGCGCCTTGCCGATGCGTTCGCCCAGCTGGCCGGCAAATGGAACCTCGTGGTGGGCCAGAATCGTCACGTTCACGCCCTGTGTGCGCAGCGCCGACGCCGCTTCCAGCCCGATAAAACTGTCACCGACGATCAGCGCGTGGCTGCCGGGATGGACCGCCGCAAGAATCCGGCTGGCGTCATCGCGACTGCGCAACGTCAGCACTTGGGGCAGATCAGCGCCCGCCAGCGACAACGCCCGCGGCTCGCCGCCGGTGGTGACCAGCGCCGCGTCGTAGTCAAAGCGGCGCCCGTCCGCCAGGGTCACGCGCTTGTTCATAACGTCCATCTTCATGACTTCGCCGTGAACCCGCTCGATGCGGTTGTTCTGGTAGAACGCGTCGTCACGCAGGGCAGGGATCTCGTCGGTTCCCATTTCGGCGGACAGCACAAACTTGCTAAGGGCGGTGCGGTCGTAGCCCGGCGCCGCCTCTCTGTCGATGAGCAGCAACTGACCGTTGAAGCCTTTCTCCCTCAACGCGCAGGCGGCCGCGGTGCCCGCCGCGCCGGCGCCGATGATGACGAAACAGCGGCTGTCTTCGGCCAGCGTCGGCCTATGAACTGTGACGGGCTGGTCATCAACGTGTACATGACCATCGATGAGTTGAACGGGGTAACGAATAAAAGCGTCCAGCGCGGGCGGTTCGCACAGGTGGCCGTCGTCGATGGAAAACTCGGCTTTGTGCCAGGGGCAGATCAGGTGACCATTGCAAATGGCGCCGTCCGCCAAAGGCGCACCGGCGTGGGGGCAGAAGGCTTGAAACGCGCGGACTTCGTCGCCGTGCAGAACCAGCAGCGCCTTGGTTTCGCCAAACTCGACCTGAAGACCGCGGTCTCGATGAAGCTCGGTCAGGGTGGCGACTCGATGCAGGGGCATGTGCGCTTCCTTGTGGGTTTTTATTGGGCTTATGGGCTTTCAGTTGGGAGTCGGTCCTCAGGTGAGAGGTTCAGGGAATTAACCAGTGGTCGGTCGGGCGGGCGCTCCGTATGCGTTAACTGCGAGAGGAGCGCCCGAAACCTGAGGTCATTTCGCCGCGCCAGGCTATTGAGTCAGCTTCAACCGTTCGTGCCAGTCGGCGATCGATTCCTCGGGATATTCCTCGAATTGCTGGTCATTCGGCCCAGCAGCCACTTCAACCCACGGCGCTTTGGAATTCAGCAGCAAATGCGTGTGCTCCGGCGGGGTGGGCAATGTCGTGTCGATGGCCGATGCGAAGGGGTGAATCAACTCGGGCCATTCGGGGCTGAACAACCACAACCCGCTGCCGCACTGTTTGCAGAAGTGCCGCTCGGCGCTGCTGATGTGGGTCTGGTGACCATCTGCATCACGCATCTTGGCGTGGTAGATGGCGATGCTGTCCTTGCCTTTGACGGCGAGGCTTTTCGCCTCGCCACCCAGGTTGATCGCGTAACCGCCGCCGCCTTGGGTTTTGCGGCAGATCGAGCAATAGCAGCGTTGATAGGGGTAGGGACGGGCGCTTGTCAGGCTGAATTCGACGGCGCCGCAATGGCAGGAACCTTCCAGATGCATGATTCACCTCCGCTTAAATGTGTTATCGGGCGTAAGGGTCTAGACCGCTCAAGCGGGCGGGGTTCGATGTTTTCTCGAACAGGCGTTCGGATTCTTCATGGGTCGGCGGCTCAAGAACCCGGCGGCCATGTCGATAAGCGGTAGTCATACGACGACTTTGCGTCCCGCCCCTACAACAATGAGCCAACCGTCATGAGCCTACGCAACCTGACCATCGCCCGCCGCGCCGGCCTTGGGTTTACCCTGATTTCCCTGTTGGTCGCGTTGCTCGGCTGGTTCGCCCTGAGCCAGATGTCGACGATTCGCCAGAGCGAGGTGGCGGTCGAGAGCAACTGGATGCCGAGCATGCGTCTGGTCAACGACATCCGCGAAGCCATGCTGCGCATCCGCACGATTTCCCTGCGCATGGCCCTCGACACCGATCCCAAGAACGTCAGCGTCTACAAAGGACAGATGGACGCGCGTTCGAAGATCCTCAACGAGAAACTTGCCAGCCTCGACACCTTCATGGACACCCCGGAAGAGAAGGCGTTGTACGACAAGTTCCGCTCGACCCTGGCCGATTATCAGCGTGGTTTGACGCAGTCATTCGCGCTGGCTGAAAGCGGCGATCTCAAGGCGCTGAACAAATTACTGCTGGTGGACATGAAGACTGCCGTCGACAACTCCGGTTCTCAGCTGGGCGAACTCGGCGATTTCTACTCCCATCAGGTCGAACTCGAAGGCGCCGCCGCCGAAGCGCAGTACGGCAAGTCTCGCAACGTGGTGCTGGTGTTCGTGCTGATCGCGGCGCTGGCCACCGTGGTGCTGGCGGTCTGGCTGACCCGCAGTATCGTGCGGCCGCTGCAGGAAGCGGTCGATGCCGCCGAATACGTGGCCAAGGGCGATCTGACCCACGACATTCGCGTTGAAGGCAGCGACGAAGTCACCCGGTTGCAGAGCGCGTTGCAGCAGATGCAGACCAATCTGCGCTCGACCCTGAGCCTGATCGGCAATTCGGCGAGCCAGTTGGCATCGGCCGCCACCGAGCTGAATTCGGTGACCGAAGACAGCCATCGCGGCCTGCACCAGCAGAACGCCGAAATCGAACAGGCCGCCACGGCGGTGAACGAAATGACCTCGGCGGTCGAGGAAGTCGCACGCAACGCGGTGTCGACGTCCCAGGCGTCGAGCGAATCGAGCACCGCGGCCCGCGACGGCCAGAGCCGCGTCATTGAGACGGTCACTTCGATCCAGACCCTGTCCGGCAACGTGCAGCACACCTCGGATCTGGTGCAGAACCTGGCCGATCAGTCCAAGGACATCGGCAAGGTGCTGGACGTGATTCGTTCCATCGCCGAGCAGACCAACCTGCTGGCGCTGAACGCCGCCATCGAAGCCGCACGGGCGGGCGAGTCCGGACGCGGGTTCGCCGTGGTCGCCGATGAAGTGCGCGCACTGGCCCACCGCACCCAGCAGTCGACCCTGGAAATCGACAAGATGGTCACCACCATGCGCAGCGGCTCCACCGAGGCGCTGGAATCGATGTCGGTCAGCCGCTCCCGCGCGACCGAAACACTCGGCCTTGCCCAGGGCGCCGGCGAGTCGCTGAACCGGATCACCACGTCGATCAACGAAATTTCCGAGCGCAACCTGGTCATCGCCAGCGCTGCCGAAGAGCAGGCGCAAGTCGCCAGGGAAGTGGACCGCAACATCGTCAACATCCGTGACCTGTCGATGCAATCGTCGTCCGGTGCCAACCAGATCAGCGCGTCCAGCAACGAACTGTCCCGGCTGGCGGCGGAGTTGAATCAGGTGGTGACGCGCTTTAGGGTTTGATGGCTGGGTTCAAAGGCTTCCCGGTAGTAGGACCGGCTTTAGCCGGGAAGAGGCCGGTGTGAGCGGCCTCAGTTTTGCGGTGTGACGCCTTCCCGGTAGGACCGGCTTCAGCCGGGAACAGGCTAAGAACGGCACCCTTTCACCTCATTCACTTGCCTGTCGCTGCCCTCGGCTTGCATGATTCGCCCCGACTAATAATTCCTGGCGGGCCGAACCTGCCGACGAGATAGGTGAAGGGCAATGGATGACGTGAATCGCGATTTCAGCAGTTGGCTGCGCTCCCCGGGTCACAAGGCCTGGCTGATGCAAGAGGGCAATCGGCTGCTGGCGTTTGCAAAGGCCTCGAAGCTGCCCCAAGGCTTCGGCAATCTGGATGACCTCGGTCGGCTCCCCGCCGATGCCGTCGCCGAAACCATGAACACCGCCCGCATGACCCACAGTTTCGCCATGGCCCACATCAACGGTATTCCCGGCTGCGCCGCGCTGGTCGACCACGGCATCGCGGCGCTGGCCGGGCCATTGCGTGATGCCGAGCATGGCGGCTGGTTCGCCAGACCCCTGGAACACAGCGCCGACACCGGCAAGAACGCCTACCTGCACGCCTTCGTTGCCCTGGCCGCCAGCTCCGCAGTGGTCGCCCGACGCCCCGGCGCACAGGCATTGCTGGAGCAAGCGATTCAGGTGATTACCGGGCGCTTCTGGAGTGAGGAGGAAGGCGACATGCGCGAATCCTTCGACCGCGACTGGAGCAACGAAGAACCCTATCGCGGCGCCAACAGCAATATGCACAGCACCGAGGCGTTCCTTGCCCTGGCCGACGTCACCGGCGATGCCCGCTGGCTGGATCGGGCACTGAGCATCGTCGATCGGGTCATCCATCAGCACGCCGCCGGCAATAACCATCAAGTGATCGAACATTTCAACCTGCAGTGGCAGCCGATGTTCGACTACAACGCCGACAAACCCGACGACGGTTTCCGCCCTTATGGCACGACGCCCGGTCACGCCTTCGAGTGGGCGCGGCTGGTGCTGCACCTCGAAGCGGCGCGGCGTAAAGCAGGGCTGGAAACGCCGGGCTGGCTGCTGGAAGACGCTCGCGGTTTATTCGAAAACGCCTGCCGCTATGGCTGGGACGTCGATGGTGAGCCGGGGATCGTCTACACCCTCGACTGGGAAAACCGCCCGGTGGTCCGCCATCGCCTGCACTGGACCCACGCCGAAGCGGCCGCAGCCTCCGCCGCACTGCTGCAACGCACCCACGAGCAGCAATACGAAGACTGGTACCGGACGTTCTGGGAATTCAGCGAGACGCTGTTCATCGACTACGAAAACGGCAGCTGGCGCCACGAACTCAACCCGCAAAACAAACCCAGCGCCGACATCTGGGCTGGCAAGCCGGACCTTTACCACGCCTATCAGGCGACGCTGCTGCCGGTGTTGCCGCTGGAGCAGAGCCTGGCGACGGCGTTGGCGCACCGGGCCTAGCCGGCCAGCGCTTCCACTGTCGCAAGGCAAACACATCCCTTGTGGACGAACGTGCTCGGAGGGCTGCGCTTCTTCCCTCCAGAGGCGTGGTTGAAAGGCCGATCCAACAGCCCGCTGAACTCCCGCGCTCACCGCGAACTCTGAACCCACAGATCACTTCCGATCCACGGGGACGAGTCATGGCGATCAGCGGCGTGCAGGCAGTAGCGGCAGACACCAAAGGGGCGGTGTTCGAAACGGATCTTCCCGCCCGTCTCGATCGACTGCCGTGGGGGCGGTTTCATACGTTGCTGGTGTTTGCGCTGGGCATCACCTGGTTGCTCGACGGGCTGGAAGTGACCCTGGCCGGCTCGGTGTCCGGGGCGTTGAAAGACAGCCCGGTCCTGCACCTGACCAACGCCGACATTGGTCTGGCCGGTGGCGCTTATATCTGCGGCGCGGTGCTGGGGGCGTTGTTCTTTGGCTGGCTGACGGACCGTCTGGGCCGGCGCAAACTGTTCTTCATCACCCTCGCGCTGTACATCACCGCGACCGCCGCCACGGCGTTTTCCTTCAGCCTCTGGAGTTTCCTGCTGTTCCGCTTCCTCACCGGGATGGGCATCGGCGGCGAGTACACGGCGATCAACTCGACCATTCAGGAGTTCACCCCGGCGAGGTTCCGGGGCTGGGTGGACCTGACCATCAACGGCACCTTCTGGATCGGCGCGGCCTTGGGCGCGGTCGGCTCTATCGTGTTGCTGGATGCCCCATGGGTGGGCGCGGACATGGGTTGGCGCCTGTGTTTCGGCATCGGTGCGGTGCTCGGTCTGATCATTCTGCTGATGCGCCTGTGGCTGCCGGAAAGTCCGCGCTGGTTGTTGATTCACGGCCAGGGCGAGGAGGCGAGGGCGATAGTGGAAGGCATCGAAGAGCGCCTGCGCCAACAGGGCCACGAGCTACCCGCTCCGGTCGGCCCACCGTTGCGTTTGCACGCGCGGGACCACACTCCGCTGAAAGAGATTTTCCATACGCTGTTCAATACCTACCGCCGTCGCGCGCTGGTGGGCCTGACGTTGCTGACTGCCCAGGCGTTCTTCTACAACGCGATTTTCTTCACCTATGCGCTGGTGCTCACCGAGTTCTATCAAGTGCCGTCGGCCTCCATCGGCTGGTACGTGCTGCCCCTGGCGCTGGGTAATTTCTGCGGGCCCTTGCTGCTGGGCCGGCTGTTCGATGTGGTCGGGCGGCGGGTGATGATCAGCCTGACTTACGCCGTCTCCGGCGTCTTGCTGACCCTCAGCGGCTATCTGTTCCAGCAGGGCGTTCTGGATGTCACGCAGCAGGCCATCGCCTGGATGATCATTTTCTTCTTCGCCTCGGCAGCGGCCAGTTCGGCCTATCTCACCGTCGCCGAAACCTTCCCCCTGGAGATCCGTGCGCTGGCGATTGCGGTGTTCTATGCGTTCGGTACGGCGCTGGGTGGCATCGTCGGCCCGACACTGTTTGGCGAACTGATCGACACCCATGAGCGGGGTCCGGTGTTTTTCGGCTACCTGATCGGCGCCGCGTTGATGTTGTTGGCCGCCGTGGTGCAGGCGATCTGGGGCGTGGCCTCTGAAGGCAAATCCCTCGAAGAAGTGGCGCGGCCCCTGTCCCAAGCCCACGACTGACCAGCCCCACGACTGAATCAGCACGTCGTCGCGATTGGTCAGTTTTGTTCAATCGCCGGCTCGTGCGCCCTTCGTACACTCACCCCACAGTTATTGAAGGGTGAGACGTGCAATGAACTTGATGATTTCCATGGCGGCGTTCGCACTGGCCGCGTCCATATCGCCGGGGCCGGTGAACGTCGTGGCGCTCAGCTCGGGCGCGCAGTTCGGCCTGGCCGCCAGCTTGCGCCATGTGGTCGGCGCGACGGTGGGCTTTGTCGTGCTGCTGCTGTTCACCGGGTTCGGCCTGCATGAAGTGTTGCAGCGTTACCCGATGCTGACCGAGATCATTCGCTGGACCGGGGTGGCGTTTCTGCTCTACCTGGCGTGGAAGCTCGCCATGGACGACGGCCGCATCGACGTCGCCAGACCGACCCGCGAACCGTCGTTTCTCCATGGCGCGGCGATGCAGTGGCTGAACCCGAAAGCGTGGCTGGCGGCGGTGGCGGGGATGGGCGCGTTCGTGGCCGATGGTGAGCCGCGACTGATGGGTCTGTTTGCGCTGATCTACTTCGTCGTGTGCTACCTGTCGGTGGGCTGCTGGGCCTGTGCCGGTGCCTTTCTCGGCCCCTGGCTGCGCAGCCCTCGGCGCATCCGCGTGTTCAACCGCAGCATGGCGGCGCTGCTGGCAGGCTGCGCGGTGTCGCTGTTTTACGTCTGAGCGCGGTTATTTGGGCGAACGTTGCCCAATCAAGGCTTGTACTGGCCCGGCGTGGCCGCCAGATGCTTTTTGAACGCCCGCTGAAAGTGCGCCTGATCGGCAAAACCACTCTGCTGGGCGATGTCGGCGATGGGCTCGCCGCTGCGCAATTGCGCCTGGCCGTGCTGGATGCGCCGGTTAACCAGCCAGGCGTGCGGGGTCATGTGGTAATGCTGTTCGAACGCACGGATCAGGTAGGCCTCGGACAGATTCGCCACCGCGCACACGTCCTCCAACCGAATCGGTTGCAGATAATGCGCATCGATGTAACGCGCCGCGCGTTCGACCTTGGGGTTGGTGTGTCTCGGCGTCAGCGTCGAGCCGCCCAGACGCTGTTCGACACGAGTGAAAAACCCGACTGCAGCCGCCTGCTTCGCCAGTGTGTCCAGCCGGGAATCCACCAGCATTCGATGGAGCTCCAGCAGCCCGGCGAACAACAGCGGGTCACGACTGTGGGTGGCCGGATACCCCCGGAACACGCCACCGTTGCTGACCCCGCAGTCGCGCTGATGCGCGCCCAGCCATTGTGCGTCGATGTACAGCATCAGGTAGGACCAAGGCTGATCGTCGATGGGATTACAGGCGTGTACTTCGCCGGGGTTCATCACCACAACGGTGCCGGTGGCGATGGTCTGGGTGGTTTTCTCGTGCAGGTACGTGCTTTGCCCGGCGGTGATTGCACCGATGGAAAACACGTCGTGGGAGTGACGGGAATAGCAGACCTTGCGCCCGTCCTCGATGGAGCGCGCTTCAATGAACGGCAGCTGCGGGTCGCGCCAGAACACCGGTTTGTCAGGCTGTTTCACCGGGTTCTGGCAGTTCATCTCAGCTCATCCCTTGTCGCGTTTGCAGCTGTGAAAGAGGTCCAGCGCCGGCTGGTATTCCGTGGTGGTGACGCCGAGCAAGCCTAGCACTGAATGAAACAGGTAGTCATGGCTCAGGTCCGGCTGGTCTCGCTTGGCAGCCACACAGCTGCGATCGACGCTGGCGTCTTCCAGGGTCGAGTGGCCGAACCACATCACCATCGGCACGTGGGTCTGGGCTGACGGCGCGATGGCGTAAGGCGCGGCGTGCAGGTAGATGCCGTTCTCGCCGAGAGACTCGCCGTGGTCCGAGACGTAGATCATCGACGCGTCGACCTTGTCTTGATTGCGCTTGAGCAATTCGATGGTCTGCGAGAGGAAATGATCGGTGTACAGAATGGTGTTGTCGTAGACGTTTTTCAGCTCATCGGAGGTGCAACTGCCCAGCTGATTGGTGTGGCAGACGGGCGTGAAGCGCTCGAGGCTTTTTGGGTAACGGTCGTAGTATTCCGGGCCGTGGCTGCCATCGGAATGGAGGACGATGATGGCGTTGTCCTGCAGCGAGTCGATGTACTCCTGCAAGCCCACCAGCAGCGCTTCGTCGAGGCAATTCTGGCCATCGCAGAACGGGCTCGGCTGGTTTTTCGGGATATCACTGTGGGGCACACGCAGGCAGGTGCCTTTGCAATCGCTGTTGTTGTCCAGCCACACCACTTTCAGGCCGGCGCGCTGAAGCATGTCCAGCAGGCCCTCGTAGGTTTTGCCCTTTTTGTCGCTGTAATCAGTGCGCGGAAACTTCGAAAACATGCACGGCACTGACACGGCGGTTGACGTGCCGCACGAGGCCACGTGGGTGAAGTTGAGAATGTCCTGCTTCTTCAATTCCGGGTTGGTTTCCCGCCCGTAGCCGTTGAGGGAAAAGTGGTCGGCCCGCGCCGTTTCGCCGACGACGAAGATCATCAGACTCTTTTTCGGCCGCTGTTGCGCCTGGGGGCTGAGTGCCGCGTCGGCGCCGACGGTCTGGATTTTCAGCGTCTCTTTGATGGCGACGGTCTGCTTGGTCAGCTTGCCGACGGCGTAGAGGTAATTGGTCGGGTTGATAAAGTGGGTGAGTTTGTCTTCATCGCGAAAGATCGGCGCGTAGGTGGAATAAAACGGCCCGACCGCAGCGGCGATGACCAGCACGCAACCGACGCAGACCAGCACCTTGTTGACCAGCCCCGGCAGCACGCGGCGGTAGGTCACCGGCAGCCGCCAGATCAGCGCGATCGGCAGCACGCCCAGCAGGCCCAGGTAGAGAAACAGCTTGCCGCTCAACAAGGCCTCTGCCTCGCCGGGGTTGGTCTCGAGCACGTTCTGCATCATCGTCGTGTCGATGCTGATGCCATAGGTGTTCATGAAATACGCGGCGCCGGCCGAGCACAGCGCGACGAGGCTCAGCACCGGCTTGAGCGTCGGACGAAACGAGAGGGGCGTGAGCAGCAGGGTGATCGCGGCCCACAGCAGGAAGGCAAACGACACATAGAACGCGATGGCTTTGACGCCCTGTAACTGCGCCAGATCGACCAGTGCGCGCCAGGTCGCCAGGTTGTAGAACACTACGAGACACAGGGAGAACACCATCACCAGACGGGTAGATGTGACCGGTTTGACCATCGAATTCATTTCCGTATAAGGGACCACGCAGTGCCTGCTGTGCGGATGCATCAGGCAGTTCCATCCTTGGGGCCGAGACGTCAGGTGAGTCGTTCAATGGCTGCCGGGAGGGTAGGCGGCACAGACCGCGCGGAGTTTTCCAAAACGATTGTGAAGGATTTGTGAAAGCGCCAGGCCGTCGGTTTCTGCGGCTTCACACCTGCTTTCGCGGGGGTGGCGAGTACTTGTTTTTACTGCCCCGCGATGACCCTGTCGACCGTGCCTTCCTGTTTCAGGCGGGCAAAGGCCTTGGTGATTCGCTGGACCGTTTCGTCCGGGGTGCTGGCGCTGATGGCCACGTACAAACCTTTGGACAGTTCGTCGAGGGTGAAGACGCTTTCCAGGTCCTCGAACGCGAAGTTCAGATCGGCGCATTGCTCACGCGCTTCGCGCTCGGGCATGGGGATCAGCTCGACCTGGCCGCTGATCAGTTTGCGCAGGTTGTCGAGGTTATTGGCCGACACCACCATCCTGCTGAAACCCTTGCCCTCCAGGTATTGCTGACGCGAATCGTCACGCACCACGCCGACGGTGTAGTGGCTGGCGTCCTGCAAGGCCTTGACCTCCACATCGCGGCGCTCGCGGAGTTTGTAAAACGTAGGAGTGACGTGTTCCAGCTCGCCCACCCACTTGAACAGCCCCTCCCGAGCGCTGCTGCGAATCATCGGGTAGATCAGCACGTTCGCTTCGAGCCGCGCGATGTCGTAGGCCCGCGCCCAGGGATACAGCGCCATGTGGTAGTCGGTGATGCCCGCGTTGGCGAGGGTCATCTCGACCACTTCGCTGGCCACCCCGACCACTTTGCCGTCTTCGAGGGCGCTGTATGAGGAATCTTCGGTCACCACTTGCAGCGTCGTGGCGCTGGCGTTCAGGCACACCAACAGCATCAGGAAGGAGGCCAGAACGCTGCGGTGAAGGTAAGTTTTTCCCATGGCATTCCTCTCGGTTCAGATTACACAGCGGTCCCGGCCCTGGCTTTTCGCCCGGTACAGCGCGCGGTCGGCACTCTGCAGCAGTTGATCGAAGTGCTCCATGTTCGCCGGATCGAGCTCGGCCACGCCGATGCTCAAGGTCACGAAAGGCGAGACCGGTGAAGCGCTGTGTTCCAGTTGTTGCCGCGCCAGCAGGCTGCGCAGGCGATCAGCCGAAGCCAGCGCCTGATCCTCATCCTGCCCTGGCAGCAGCACGGCGAACTCTTCGCCACCAAGCCGCGCCACCAGTTCGCCGGAGCGCGAGAACAGCGCGCTCATGGCCAGTGCCACGTCACGCAGGCATTGATCGCCTTTTGCATGGCCGTAGGTGTCGTTGTAACGCTTGAAGAAATCGATGTCGCACATCAGCACTGACAGCGGCTGGCGATGACGCAAGGCGCGGTTGAATTCCAGCTCCTTGAACTCGTCGAAATGCCGGCGGTTGGCGAGGCCCGTGAGGGGGTCGAAGCGGGTCAGGGCTTCCAGTCGTGTGTTGGCGGCCTTGAGCTGTGCGGTGCGTTGTTCGACCAGTTCGGCAAGCTGGTCGCGGCTGGCGGCGAGGGCGACTTCATCGTGGGCCTGACGCTCCAGGTGCGCGGCGAGTTTGTCTTGCAGGTCGTTGACGCCCGCTTCGAGCAGGTCGAGTTCATCACCCGCGTTGCCGCGCCGGTCCAGGGTCAGTCGCGTTTTCAGGTTGAGTGGCGTGAGGTGTTCAAGGTGCCGGGCAATGCGCCGCACGTGCAGGGTCACCGAGCGGTTGAACATCCCCATGATCAGCCCGGCGAGCGCCAGGGACTGGATGATCTGGGTCAGCATGATGACCTCCACTTCTTTCCACAGGCGTTTCCACAGCAGGCTCTCGTCGCCTTCGATGGTCAGCTCGCCGACCACTTCGCGGGCGCCGGGGTAGGGCGCGATGGTCAATTCCCGATGCAGCGTCGGGGCGCGGATCGAACCGGTGTGGCCGGGGTGCTGGCGTTCCAGCATTTCCGGGGCGCGACCGGGCCGCAGGATCTTCAGCTGGACCCGGCCCACCGGCGCTGCCGTGGCCACGCTGTCGATCTGGGTCTGCAACGCCTGATCATCCATTTCCCAGACGGCTTTGGAGAGCGTGCCCTGGAACACCTGATCGATCAGGGTCAGTTCAGCTTTCATGTTCGCCAGGTTGGTGTTCCAGGCAAACCAGGTACGCACCAGCACCGTCGCGGCAGTGAACAGCACGCAGAACGCCAGCGTCGCCAGCACCAGACGCCGCGCCAGCGAACCGATGCGCCGTCCTCTTCGCGGAGGCGAGCGAGTTCCGCCGGGTGGGGTGGAAGGCGTTTCGATCTGCATCGTCATTGCCATTTGCGCGCAATGGCGTCGTAGGTGCCGTTGCCGCGAAGGGTGTTCAGGGCTTTCTGAAACCGCTGCACCGTCGCGTCGGGTGTGCCAGCGCTGAACGCCATGTTGAAGCCGCCTGCTTCTTCCAGTTCTTTTATGCGCAGGGACTGCACCAGCGTGCGGGTGGGGTCATCGCCGACCTGCCGGGCGAGGTAATAAGCGTTGAGTTCGTCGGAAATCCACAGGTCGACGTGGCCGGTCTGCAGTTTCTGGTAATTGAATTCGTAGCGGTTGCTCGATTGCAGCTGATGGCCGATCTCGAATTTGCGCGCCATCAGGTACTGCTCGCCGACGTCTTCATTGACGGTCGCGGTCTGCCAGTCCCAGGCATCGTCCAGGCTCAGCAGGGTGACGGGATGGCTGGCGGACGAATACAGAAACCAGCGCGACGCGGCGATGGTCCCGACCCACTTGAACAGCCGCTCGCGCTCGGCGGTGCGAGTGATGGAGTAGATCAGCACGTTGGGGGTGTGCAGCGCCAGGTCATAGGCCCGCGCCCAGGGCATGGAGTGAATGGAGGCCTGCACATTGACCTCCTTCAACACCGCCTGAACCACCTCGGTGCTCATGCCGGTGAGCACCCCGTTGCGGGTCATGTTGTAGGGCGGGAGTTCTTCGGTAACCACATGGATCTCGGCACGAGGTGCATCTGAGTTAATCGATTCAGCTCCCAACGCGGCAGAACCCATGCACAACAACAGCGCCACACGGAGTGCGCTGCCCAGTGGGTGAATGAGCGAGTGGAGTGTCATCGATACCTACCTCATGGGGTGCAAAAGCGACAGATTCCGGGCCGTAACCGATCCGGCGCAACCGTAACAGACCGCCTTGCACACAGGGATATCGGCTGAATAATCCGTCACTTGAGACGGCATCCTGCCGCTCATCCTGACAGTCAGAACGGACGAATCCGGTCCATTGGATGCTGCGCAACACCTCCTCCACGCCCCCACGACGCACCCCACTCAGACACCACCGATCCCCATTGCCCGCACCGGCCTCTTCCCGGCTAAAGCCGGTCCCACTAAAAAGCCG
>NZ_FOHW01000085.1 GCF_900111735.1 Pseudomonas graminis
CACGATCCACCTCCTATTGTTGTGGGATTTGTCGGGACGATATGCGCGCCTGATTTACCTGAGTGCAGATCAAAGGGGTCCGTCCCCTTTTATTCAAATACCTTGTGGGCTCGTGTGACTGCCGTCCATTCGGAGCTACTACGCGTAACGTTGTCACTATTCGGTACAGGCATTGATAGCTTCGCAACTGCATCGCCGCGCTCAACATATTCACGGATGCTATTCAACTCGTAGTCATCTGAGACGTGTGGCCCCTTAGCTATGCGCCCCAGCACACTTTTGTAGGAGGGCCACTTCGGGTTTACGCCCGAGCGATCGCACTGAATTACTTCTTGGTCCATGGTTCCACCTTAAATTCTGCTACACCTGTTTTACCGGGGGCGGGACTACCGACTTTGACTGTTACACCTTGAACCTTGGTTTTTCCTGATTCCAACGCCGCTTGCAAAGCATCGCGTAAAGCAGGATCGGAGTCGGCAATTGAACTATTACCCAGCCATCCCTCCAACCGCGTCCTCGGGTCCCAATGCGGGGTACCGGCCTTACTCACGCCATTCACCGAAGACTTCGCATCCATCACTACCACGGTAATCGTATCGCCATTGATCGCAACCGCGCAGCCATCGCAGCCGTGGTTGCTGCTGTTTTGCAGGAAGAACAAAGGGGGCCGTCCCCTTTTATTGTCGCCTTTTATCTTAGCAGCATCATTTTATCCGTATGAAGAAATCAAATGCTTCGCAGTCTTACTCTCTGCCGAAGAGCCAGAGGCCATCATAGCCAAATCTTCAATTGACAAGAAATTGGAATTTAAATAGCTTCGAAATCCAGGATGGAGAGCTGATTCTTTTACCGCGATGACTCCGAATTCTTCATACGCGCTTTCAAAAGCAACCCATTTGTATCCTCCCTCGAAAAGCACTATAGGATATCCAACAGTCCCGCCAAAAAAACTTTCAAACCTTTCACTGAGCCAAGCCACATCTTTTTCCACATCAGTGCCATCGATGGAAAAACATGAATTCGCCAGTGACTTGCCTCCTGAGAACTTAATTAATACCTCTGAGCAAAAGCTAGCGACACTATTCGATATCAATCCTGAAAACACTTCAAAAAAACACAAAATTGGCCTTTCAAAAAACCAGAACAGATAACCATCACCTTTGAAAATATTTACCGGCAAGTCTTTGCTAAGGTCGATTACAGTTTCTAGCTTATCAAGTGAAAACTTAAACTCTGCACATCCGAATTTTGAGATACCCATCGTCACTCCTCCGAAAATCTAATTTTTGCTGCTGGCTTTTTCGATCCATTTATTGTCAACGACGCGGAGGGCTGCCCGGTAGACGTTGATGATGGATAGAAGCGATAAGTTTTCTCTCCATTAGTCAGTACAGTAACTGAGCCGTCTTGAGAAATCGTCTTCTGGTAACCATGTGACTCCAGAGTCGTTATGGCGCTGCGCTGAGTTGCATTAGTTTCAATCTGCCCGGCACTGTTGCGGGTCGCCTTCGGCAAGAAATCGACTGCCGTTACAGGCGGTGCCAACTCGTCGATTATAGCCTTCGCCTCGTCCGCTGCCAGACTCGCCGCACGCTTCTCACCGATCAGGGCCAGCATGCCTTTCGCACCGACCCCACCGAGCATCTCTAGGACAAGATCGCCATCAATCAGAGGGACTATGCCCCCCCCCAACAGGGTACTCAGTCGCTGGTATTGCTCTTGCGCGCCAATGTTCACCCCGCTCAACGAGCCGATTTCATTCTGATACTGGAGTGCGGTGCCAGGCCCAAATTGTTTCACCCAGTCGGTAGGAATCGCCGCAGCCCCATCGCCTGAATAACCGCTAGCGCTCGGACTGAACAGTGCCGAGTCTGCATATTGCTTTGAGGTTGACGAGAAGGCGTAGACCTTGTCACCGTCCGCGATAATCGGCGTCCCATCGGCCCATGTGAGTGCTATTTTTTCACTCTGAAGACGGGATATCGACGCGCCGACAGTCTTCAAATCGTCCAGCAGATTGAGCTTCTCTGGATTAGTGTCGCTAGCTGTGCCGAGAATGGCTTTCAAACGCGCGGCGTCAGACGCATCGACTTCCGCACTCGCGTAGAAGTTAAGCAAGGTTTGCCAGGACATCCCTGAATTGCTTTTGCCCTGCTCATCTAGTTTCTGATCTTCTGAAAGATCAAAGGGGTCCGTCCCCTTTTATTCTGAATAATTGCTTGTGTTTCGCCGACGGAGCTCGTGTTAAACCGAGCCTTGGACTGGGAATGAAA
>NZ_FOHW01000057.1 GCF_900111735.1 Pseudomonas graminis
CAGGCAAAAAAAAATCTGGAAATCCGCATTTTCATGGGCCTTCCAGATTTTCGAAATGGTGGGTCGTGTGGGATTCGAACCTACGACCAATTGGTTAAAAGCCAACTGCTCTACCAACTGAGCTAACGACCCGCTTCGTTGTGGCGCGTATATTACTGATATTTCACAGTAATTCAACACCCAAGCGAAAATAATTTAAAAATAACGCGTCGGGTCCGTCACACCCGCCGCCGCGAAGCCCTCAGCGCGCAAGCGGCAGCTGTCGCATTTTCCGCACGCACGCCCCTGCTCGTCGGCCTGATAGCAGGAAACCGTCAACCCGTAATCCACACCCAGACGCGTACCGGCTTTGACAATATCGGCCTTGCTCAGCATCTGCAGCGGCGCCTGTATCGTGAAGCCCTGCCCTTCAACGCCAGCCTTGGTGGCGAGATTGGCCATGCGCTCGAACGACTCGACGAATTCCGGACGGCAATCCGGGTAGCCAGAGTAATCCACCGCGTTGACGCCGATGAAGATGTCCCGGGCACCGAGCACTTCAGCCCAGCCCAGCGCGAGAGAGAGAAAAACGGTATTGCGCGCCGGCACGTAGGTCACCGGAATGCCTTCGCCCTGCGTCTCAGGTACAGCGATGCTGCTGTCAGTCAGCGCAGACCCGCCGATGCCGTTGAGGTTAAGGCCGATCACCTTGTGCTCGACCACACCCATGTCTGCCGCCACACGCTCCGCCGCCTGCAACTCGGCGCGATGCCGTTGCCCGTAGTCAAAGCTCATGGTGTAACAGCTGAAGCCATCAGCCTTGGCCATCGCCACCACGGTGGCCGAATCCAGCCCGCCGGACAGCAGGATTACTGCTCTTTTCTCAGTCATCGATTGCTCACTCATTCAGCGCCCCGGCTCGTCGTTCCAGAGGATTTTATGCAGCTGCAACTGCAGACGCACCGGGAGGTTGTCGGCAACGATCCAGTCAGCCAGGTCTCTGACGTTGAGATCGCGGTGGACAGGGGAAAACAGAACTTCGCCGGCGCGCCGGTCCAGACCGTACTGAATTATCTTCGAGACGGCCCAGTCGTAATCTTCACGCGAACAAATGACGAATTTGATCTGGTCGTTAGGCGTGAGCAGCTCGATATTTTCGTATCGATTGCGCGCCACTTCTTTCGAACCAGGGGTTTTCAGGTCGACGACGCGGCTCACA
The DNA here is from genome assembly GCF_900111735.1 of Pseudomonas graminis. Taxonomy (GTDB): domain Bacteria; phylum Pseudomonadota; class Gammaproteobacteria; order Pseudomonadales; family Pseudomonadaceae; genus Aquipseudomonas; species Aquipseudomonas graminis. The sequence goes on from NZ_FOHW01000057.1 coordinate 1,199, forward strand.
CGGGGATCGACTTTCGAGATGTCCAGCGCGCCGCTGGTCTCTAGAGAAACCTCGTAGCCCGCGTCACACAGCCGCTGAAGCAAAGGAATGACGTTCGGCTGAGCCAGGGGCTCGCCCCCCGTAACGCAAACATATCGCGGACGGTAGCTGGCAACCTGCTCCATCAATGAGTCGAGGGTCTGGATCGTTCCGCCAGTGAAGGCATATTCGCTGTCGCAATAACCGCAACGCAAAGGGCAGCCGGTGAGACGCACGAAAACCGTAGGCAAGCCTGCGGTTCGTGTTTCACCCTGTAGAGAGTAGAAAACTTCGGTGATGCGTAATGTGTCTTGCATAGGGGCCACGGGCGTAACGGCTAAACAGGCCATCCGCCTCCGTCAGGCACTTCTGTGCACCCTGCACACGCAGAATCCACAGAAGCGTAATCAATACCGGAATTTCGGGGGCGGAATTCTAACGAAGAAAGCCGCGCAATGCGCGGCTTTCTTGAATCAGCGGTCAGATCGAGTAGCAATCAGAGACGCTGGAGGTCCCGCTGAGCCAGCTGAGCGGCTGAGGTGCCTGGATACTGAGCAACGACTTGCTGAAGGATGCCCTTCACTTTGTCGGTGTGACCCAGACGACGTTCGACGTCCGCCAGCTTGTAAAGGGAGTCAGGCACTTTGGCGTGCTTTGGGTAGAGCTGACTGACCTTTGCAAAGGCCTGACCGGCACCTTGAAGGTCGCCTTTGGCCAGATTCACTTCGCCCAACCAGTACTGGGCATTGCCCGCGTACTGGCTGTTCGGGTATTTGCGCAGGAATGCCGCAAACGCCTGACTGGCCTTGTCGAAATCCTTAGCTTTGATCAAGTCGAAAGCAGCGTCGTAGTAGAGCTTTTCTTTCGCTGGGTCACCAGGCTCGCTGCTCGCCTGGGGCGCTTGAGAGGCTTGTGACGCGGGTGCTCCGCCAGCGCTAGTGCCGCCGTCGGAAGCAGAATTGTTGGCAGCTGATGGGGCAGATGCGCCGCCAGGTCCGATACGAGAGTCGAGATCTTTGTAGCGATCCAGCGCTTCTTGCTTCATCTGCTGGATATCGTTCTGCTGGACTTCCACTATTCCGCGCAAGCGCGAAATTTCGTCCTGCATTTGCTGCAATTGCATGAACAGCTGACCTTGCGCCGAAGGCGCGGCCGTAGCCGCACCTCCGGCGTAGGCGCCAGACGTACCATAACCCGATGGCGGATAACTGCTACCAGCAGAGCCAGAGTTGTCATCGACCACAGGAACCGCACCCATCGCTGCAAGAGGAAGGGTGAGAGCCAAAACGGTTAAAGCACGTCGGCACGTTCGCATGTCAAATTACTTACGCAGTTCGACGCGACGGTTTTGAGCCCACGATTGCTCGTCGTTACCGGTAGCAACTGGACGCTCTTCACCGTAGGAAACGAGTTCCAGCTGAGCTGGCGAAACGCCTTGCAGAACCAGGTAGCGTTGAACGGCTTTCGCACGACGCTCGCCCAGTGCCAGGTTGTATTCGCGAGTACCGCGTTCGTCGGTGTTGCCTTCCAGAACTACGCGAGCGCCGTTGGCTTTCAGGTCTTTGGCGTGAACGTCCAGAGCGCGCATGGCTTCTGGTTTCAGGTCAGAACTGTCGTATTCGAAGTAGAAAGTAGTGATAGCGCGCAGAGCAGCTTCTTCGCTCAGGCTGCCATCAACAGCGCCAGAGTTAGCGCCGTAACCAGCGTTAGGATCTACAGCAGCGCCGCCAGCACCGGCATTGTCGCCGCCTTTGGACGAGCAACCTACAGCTACAGCCATGGCCAGAGCCAGCGCAGCAAATTTACCAAACTTCAGCATTTCCATCGTAAAACTCCTAATGAACCCCAAGTGTGTTAAGTACAACGTAAAGCGCCGCGTCAGTTCAGGTAAGGGGACCAGGAAGGTTCTCTGACTTCGCCTTGAGCGGTAGGAAGCGGGAGCCTTACGCGTCCATTAATGGACACGAGCATCAAGACTCCCCGGCCCTGCTGGCGGGTGGCGTAGATTACCATGGTGCCGTTAGGCGCAACAGTAGGCGACTCATCAAGGTTGCTGTCTGTGAGGATTTTTACGCTACCGCGCTGCAAATCCTGAGCCGCCACCTTGAAGTTAGTGAAGCCATCTTGACGATGGATCATCACCAGAGTCTTTTCATCCGCCGATAACTTAGGATTGGCATTGTAGTTACCGATGAAAGTAACGCGCTCTGCCCCTCCGCCATTAATGTTGGTTTTATAGATTTGTGGCTTGCCGCCGCGGTCAGACGTGAAATAAAGCGTGGAGCCGTCTTTACCGAAGAACGGTTCTGTATCAATGGAAGAATCGTTGGTCACTCGCGACAATTGACGCGACGCCAGATTCATCACATAGATTTCCGGGTTGCCATCTTTCGACAAGACCATGGCCAGCTTAGTGCCGTCCGGTGACCACGCAGGCGCGCCGTTCAGGCCTTCGAAGTTGGTGATCTGCTCGCGACGACCGGTGTCGATGTGCTGAACGAAGATGCGTGGGCGCTTCTGTTCAAACGACACATAGGCAATACGCTTGCCGTCCGGCGCAAAGCGAGGCGACAGGATCGGCTCGCGGGATTGCAGCAACGTCACCGCGCGGGCGCCGTCGTAGTCCGAACGCTGCAGGGTGTAGCGCGTGTTGTCAGTCGAGAAACGTTCAGCCGTCACGTACAGCATGCGGGTCGAAAACGCGCCCTTGATGCCGGTCAGCTTTTCGAACGACTGGTCGGCAATGTAGTGCGACATGTCACGCAGCTGGTCGGTGGTGCCCGAAACGTTGCCGGTCAGAACCTGTTGTTCTGTGGCTACGTTGAACAGCGCGTACTGAACCTGAAGGCGACCGCCCGAAGGAACGATGCTGCCAACCATGACGTACTGGGCACCCAGCGCTTTCCAGTCACGGAATATGACTTCGCTGGCCTGGCTCGGCTGGCTGATCATGTTTTCCTTTGGAATCGGCGAGTAGTAGCCCGAGTTCTGCAGGTCGTTGCCAATGATCTTGGCCATGTCTTCCGGCAGCACGCTGCCGCCCTGCAAGCCGAACGGCACGACCGCGATAGGCGTGGCCCGGTCACTGCCGCTTGTTACCAGAATGTTCTTTTCGTCGGCAGCGGCGAAACCCGCTGCGCAACACAGAACGACAAGCATTCCTCGAAGAAGGTTAATCACAAGGCTAGGTCCTCAGGTGTGAATGTCATCTTGAATGAACGGTAAGGTGCGAAGTCCGAAGGCTTCATCCCCTGCATCTCTGTCAAACGACCAATATTCTTGACCGCCGCTACTGCTGAACTGTCGAAAGGACCATCGCCGCTGGACTTGCTCACGTTGACCGAAGTCAGGGTGCCGTCCGGCAACATGTTGATCTGCAAGACAACCGTCATGCCCTTGCGCGCAGAAGGTGGACGTGCCCAGCCTTCAGCCGCCCGAGAGCGAATCAAGTCATCGAAGCTGCCGGCCACTTCGTCGCCACGCTCATCGGCCAGCGCCTGTTGGCGTTCCGGCTTGTCGGAAAGCAGGTCGGCCAGTGCTTGCGCCTTCTTGTCTTCCGCTGATTTGCGAGCAGCGTCCTGTGCCTTCTTCTTCGCGTCCTCGGTCGCCTTCTTCTTGGCATCCTCAGCCGCTTTCTTCTTCGCGTCTTCGGCAGCCTTTTTCTTGGCGTCGTCTGCAGCCTGCTTCTTGGCGTCCTCGGCAGCCTGTTTCTTGGCTTCCTCGGCGGCCGCGCGCTTGGCGTCTTCCTCGGCTTTCTTCTTCGCGTCGTCTTCGGCTTTCTTCTTGGCTATATCAGCCAATTGTTTCTCTTCAGCGGTTTTCTTCGCGTCATCCGTTTTTTTCGCTTCGGCCTTCTTGGCGTCGTCCGCAGCTTTTTTAGCGTCATCGGCTTTTTTGGCGTCGTCAGCTTTCTTGGCTTCCTCGGCCTTTTGCTCTTCGGCTTTTTGAGCGCTATCGGCTTTCTTTTGTTCCGCCGCCTTCACGGCCTCTTGCTCAACTTTTTTCTGCTCCATCTGCTCGACTTCGGTTTGTCGCGCAGCGGATTTCTTCGCCTCACCGGCCAGCTTCTGGTTGGTCTGGGTGGTTGCCTGACTTTTTGATTTCAACTGATAGAGCGTGGCCTGAACGATCGGCCTGGCTTCAGGAAGCTCGGGCGTCATTGCGAAGCTGACGAACAACAAACCAAAAATCAGGACGTGCAGTCCCACCGCCCAGACGGACGGCCAGAAGTAGCTTTCCGAGGCGGACGGCTCTCGAATCGGCTGCATCAGGGGGCCTCGGTAATCAAACCAACGTTCCCGACCCCGGCCTTCTGCAACCCGCCCATCGTGCCCATGACGGCGCCGTAGTCGACCGTCTTGTCGCCACGGATGAACACTTGAGTCTGCTTGCCCGCGTCACGACCGGCGGCAATGATTTTGGTCACTGCGCTGGTCAGTTGCGGCAAGGTCATCGCCTTGTCCATTTGCTTGTCGGTGTCGACTTCGCTGCCAAGGTTCCAGTAGTAGGTCTTGTCAGCCTTGATCGAGATCGTCAGGACCTGATTGTTGTTGTCCTGCGGCAAAGCCTCGCTGGAGACCTTGGGCAGATCAACTTTCACGCCCTGGTTGATCATCGGAGCCGTCACCATGAAGATGACCAGCAGCACCAGCATCACGTCGATGTACGGCACCACGTTCATTTCGGCGACCGGCTTGCGCTTGTTGCGTCGGCCGCGAGCGATTAAAGCCATTGGGAAATACCTGCTTATTCTTCGCTGGTGTGCACTTTACGGTGCAGGATCGCCTGGAACTCGTCGGCGAATGTGTAGTAACGACCGATCAGGTTCTCGCCACGAGCGGCGAAACGGTTGTAAGCGATGACCGCAGGAATCGCGGCGAACAGGCCGATGGCGGTGGCGATCAGCGCTTCGGCGATACCCGGTGCAACGGTTGCCAGGGTGGCTTGCTGCGCAGTGGCCAGGCCGCGGAAGGAGTTCATGATCCCCCACACGGTACCGAACAGACCGATGTACGGGCTGGTGGAACCCACGGTTGCCAGGAACGGCAGGCTCTGCTCGAGCTTTTCTTCTTCACGGGAGATGGCAACGCGCATCGCACGTGCAACACCTTCCATGACCGCGTCCGGATCAACACCCGCCTGCTGACGCAGACGGGAAAATTCCTTGAAGCCCGCGCGGAAGATCTGCTCTACGCCGGAGTCCGGGTCCGGATTGCTGCCGGCCTGACGGTAGAGCTTGGACAGGTCGATACCTGACCAGAAGCGCTCCTCGAAGCTGTCCAATGCCCGACGACCGGCGCGCAGCATGGCGCTGCGCTGAAAAATCATGATCCACGAGGTGACCGAGGCGGCCACCAGGATCAGCATCACCAACTGCACAACCACGCTGGCATTGCTGACCAAACTCCACATGGAGGAATGGTCGACGACGTTAGCTTCCACGCTGTATCTCCTGCTCTGAATGTGTACCCGCGCCGCCCTGCCCGGCAAAGGCCGTGCGCAGAGCTTCGGGAATGGCCCGGGGTTTCAAACTGTCGGCGCGCACACACGCCACCAAAAACTGCCCTTCGCAGAGCAGCACATCGTCCGCAGCCCGCCTGACCTGTTGCTGGAAGCGCAGGCTGGCGCGGTTCAATTCGATTACTTCGGCGCTGATCAGCAGTTCGTCGTCCAGCCGCGCGGGCTTGTGATACCGAGCCTCGCTTGAATGCACGACGAACAACAGGTTCTCGATACCCGCCATTGCGGATTGGGCAAAGCCCAGTTCCCGCAGTCGCTCGGTCCGAGCCCGCTCCATGAATTTCAGGTAATTGACGTAGTAAACGATGCCGCCGGCATCGGTGTCTTCGTAATAAACGCGACAACGATGTGCGAACGACTGAGCCCCGTTTTGCGCGCGCATACTCTAGTGCTTACTCCTCAGGTTGCCAATCCGGCCAGGCAACTGTTTTTCATCGTTTTTACTGCCTGCGTCACATCACTTAGCGGTGACTGCCCTTCAGACCCTCAATCACCCGAATAAATCGGTCGATTGTGCATTTATTCATCAGGGTCTTCGACCGGTTCATCCAGCACCGCCCGGTCGCCCATCCGCGAGGGGATGTTCAGGCCGAAGTGCAGATACGCATGCCGCGTGACCATGCGGCCGCGAGGTGTGCGCATCATATAGCCTTGCTGGATCAAATAGGGCTCGAGCACGTCTTCAATTGTGTGTCGTTCTTCGCTGATCGCCGCCGCGAGGTTATCGACCCCGACCGGCCCGCCATCGAACTTCTCGATCATCGTCAGCAGCAGGCGCCGGTCCTGATGATCGAAACCGCGCTCATCGACGTCCAGGAGGTTCAGCGCGAGGTCCGCAATCGCCTTGGTAATCTCGCCCTTGGCGCGGACCTCGGCGAAATCACGCACCCGACGCAGCAACCGGTTGGCGATCCGTGGCGTACCCCGTGCACGGCGGGCAATCTCGAATGCGCCTTCGTCCTCGATGTACAGCCCGAGAATTTTCGCCGAGCGCGACACGATGGTTGCCAGATCCGCAGTGCTGTAGAACTCAAGACGCTGCACGATACCGAAACGGTCACGCAGCGGATTGGTCAGCATACCCGCGCGGGTGGTCGCACCCACTAAGGTGAACGGCGGCAGATCAAGCTTGATGGAGCGCGCCGCAGGGCCTTCACCGATCATGATGTCGAGCTGGAAATCTTCCATTGCCGGGTACAGGACTTCCTCGACAATGGGGGACAGGCGGTGGATTTCATCGATGAACAGCACGTCGTGCGGCTCAAGATTGGTGAGAATGGCCGCAAGATCACCCGGCCGTTCGAGCACGGGCCCCGAGGTGCTCTTGATCGACACGCCCATTTCCTGGGCGATGATATGCGCCAGTGTGGTTTTACCCAGACCCGGCGGACCGAAGATCAGCGTGTGATCCAGCGCTTCACTGCGCCCGCGCGCCGCCTGGATGAACAGCTCCATCTGCTCACGTACGGTGGGCTGGCCGATGTAGTCGGCCAGGCTCAGCGGCCGGATCGCACGGTCCAGCTGCTCGTCACGGTCACGCCCGGTGGCGGCGATCAGACGGTCGGCATCTATCACTTACAGCATCCCCTTCAGTGCGCGGCGAATGAGGTCTTCGCTGCTGAGATTCTTGTCCTTGATCGCGGTCACTGCCTTGCTCGCTTCCTGGGGTTTGTAGCCCAGGGAAATCAAGGCGCTGACCGCATCCGACTCGGCTGTCGCCACGGCAATGGGCGCGCCCGGCCCGTCCGATACCAGGGCGAAGGTACCTGGCAGTGAATCCCACGCCTTGAAGCGATCCTTCAATTCAACCAACAGACGCTCGGCGGTCTTCTTGCCAACGCCAGGGACGCGGGTCAGCGCGGAGGTATCCTGTGCCTGGACACAGCGTACCAACTCGTCGACTTCCAGCGTCGACATCAGGGCAAGCGCCAGTTTCGGCCCTACCCCGTTCAGGCGAATCAGCTCGCGAAACATCTCGCGGTCACGCTTCTCGTAGAACCCGAACAGCAGGTGCGCGTCCTCGCGGACCACCAGATGGATATGCAGCGTCACGGTTTCGCCCAGATGAGGCAGGCGATACAGCGTGGTCATGGGCACTTCGACTTCGTAACCCACGCCGTTGACATCCAGTACCAGATGCGGCGGCTGCTTCTCGACCAACGTACCGCGTAGACGTCCAATCACGAATCAAATCCTTTCCAGATGCCCGTCGCTGCGACGGGCCGTGCTAACGCAAATAGTGCCATCAGAGCCGCAGACGACCGCCACGACTGCGCGCGGTATTGAGGCCGTGAGGGATGAGGCTGGATCGGGTATGTGCGTGACACATCGCAATTGCCAATGCATCCGAGGCATCCACCTGAGGCTTGGTAGTCAGCTTGAGCAGATGCATCACCATCATCATCACCTGATCCTTGTTGGCGCCGCCTGTTCCGGCAACCGCCTGCTTGACCTGAGTCGCGGTGTACTCGGCGATCTCCAGCCCCTCTTCGGCGCCCGCAACGATAGCGGCACCGCGGGCCTGACCCAGCTTCAACGCCGAATCCGGGTTGCGCGCCATGAACACCTTTTCAATGCCCATCGTCACCGGACCGTACGTCTGAATGACTTCGCGCACGCCGCGGTAAACAATCTGCAGCCGTTCATGGAGCAAGCCTGTGCCCGTGCGAATGCAGCCCGAGGCCACGTACTCGCAGCCACGCCCGGTATCACGCACCACGCCAAAGCCGGTAATTCGTGAACCGGGGTCGATACCTAAAATAAGAGTCATAACGCCTGCAGCTTGAGAGGTAACGCGAACAATTGGGCGCAGCATAAAGGCAGAAGCCGGAGGCCGATAGCGTTGATCATCAACGCTTCGTGCGCTCCGGCCTCAATTCCGAGGGGACAAACGATCAGCCGAGCTGCTCCAGTACCTCGTCCGGGATTTCCGCGTTGGAATAGACGTTCTGCACGTCGTCCAGGTCTTCCAGCATATCGATCAGCTTGAGAACCTTTTCCGCCATGTCCAGATCGAGCACCGCACTGGTGGTCGGCTGCATCACGATTTCCGCGTCGGCGGGCGAAAAACCAGCGGCTTCCAGCGCGTTGCGCACGGCGTAAAAACCGGAGAACGAGGTGAACACGTCAATGGAGCCGTCTTCGTGGCTGACCACGTCGTCGGCGTCGGCTTCCATTGCAGCTTCGATCAGCGCGTCCTCATCAACGCCCGGTGCAAAGGATATCTGCCCCTTGCGTTCGAACAGATACGACACCGAACCGTCAGTCCCCAGATTACCACCGCACTTGCTGAACGCATGGCGCACGGCAGCTGCGGTGCGGTTGCGGTTATCAGTCATGGTTTCGACCATGACCGCAACGCCGCCGGGGCCGTAGCCTTCATAACCCAGTTCGACCATGTCATCGGCATCGGCGGCGCCGGCACCGCGAGCGATGGCGCGGTCGATGATGTCGCGGCTCATGTTTGCGCCAAGGGCCTTGTCTTGCGCAAGACGCAAGCGCGGGTTCGACGCAGGATCACCACCGCCCTGACGGGCAGCGACGGTCAGCTCGCGGATCCACTTGGTGAAGATCTTGCCTTTCTTGGCATCCTGACGCTCTTTGCGGTGCTTGATGTTCGCCCACTTGGAATGACCAGCCATAACACGCTCCAAACCTTGAAACACGCACGCCCGCGTTTGATCGCTCAAACGCAGACGCTTCACTCGAATCTGTGCCCGGTATGGGCGGGGATCAGGGCGGACCAAGAATCGGTCCGCCGAGCCCTTGTCTACACGGCTTACTCGGCCTTCGGCGTTTCACGCAGGCGGATGTGCAACTCGCGCAGTGCCTTGGCATCAACCACGCCCGGCGCCTGAGTCATCACGTCAGCAGCACTCTGGGTTTTCGGGAAGGCAATGACTTCACGAATGGACTGAGCGCCAGTCATCAGCATGACCAGACGATCCAGACCGAACGCCAGACCACCGTGAGGCGGCGCGCCGTACTTCAGTGCGTCGAGCAGGAAGCCGAACTTCTCTTGCTGTTCGTCTTCGGAAATACCCAACAGACGGAACACAGCCTGCTGCATTTCCTTGCGATGGATACGGATCGAACCGCCGCCCAGCTCAGTGCCGTTCAGCACCATGTCGTAGGCGCGGGACAGCGCGGTGGCCGGGTTGGCTTCGAGCTCTTCAGGCGTGCATTTCGGCGCAGTGAACGGGTGATGCAGCGCGGAGAAGCTGCCGTCGTCGTTTTCTTCGAACATCGGGAAGTCGACGACCCACATAGGGGCCCACTCGCAGGTCAGCAGGCTCAGGTCGTGGCCCAGTTTGATGCGCAGAGCGCCCAGTGCTTCGCTGACGATTTTGAATTTGTCTGCGCCGAAGAACACGATGTCGCCATCCACTGCACCCACGCGATCAAGGATCACGTTGAGGTTGGCTTCCGGAATGTTCTTGACGATCGGCGACTGCAAGCCTTCCACGCCCTTGGCGCGCTCGTTGACCTTGATGTAGGCCAGACCTTTGGCGCCGTAGATGCCGACGAACTTGGTGTATTCGTCGATCTTGCTGCGCGGCATGCTTGCGCCGCCAGGAACGCGCAGCGCCGTGACACGGCACTTCGGATCGTTCGCAGGACCGCTGAACACCTTGAAGTCGACTGCCTGAAGCTGATCGGCAACGTCGACGAGTTCCAGCGGGTTACGCAAGTCTGGCTTGTCGGAACCATAGCGGCGCATGGCTTCTTCGAAGGTCATGTGCGGGAAGTCATCGAACTCCACATCCAGCACTTCCTTGAAGAGCTTGCGGATCATGGTCTCGGTGATGCCCATGATGTCGGCTTCGTTGAGGAAGCTGGTCTCGATGTCGATCTGAGTGAACTCAGGCTGACGATCGGCACGCAGGTCTTCGTCGCGGAAGCACTTGGCGATCTGGTAGTAACGGTCGAAACCGGCAACCATCAGCAGCTGTTTGAACAGCTGAGGCGATTGCGGCAGGGCGAAGAAGCTGCCCGGGTGGGTACGGCTTGGAACCAGATAGTCGCGGGCGCCTTCCGGTGTGGCGCGGGTGAGGATCGGCGTCTCGACATCGAGGAAGCCGTTGCCATCCAGGAAGCCGCGGATGCTGGAGGTGATGCGCGAGCGCAGACGCAGTTTTTCCGCCATCTCAGGACGACGCAGATCAATGAAGCGATAACGCAGGCGCGTTTCTTCGCCGACGTCGGAGTATTCGTTGAGCGGGAACGGCGGGGTTTCCGACTCGTTGAGCACTTCGAGCTCGTAGCCCAGCACTTCGATCGCGCCCGACGCCATGTTCGGGTTGACCGCGCCGGCAGGACGCGCGCGCACCTTGCCGGTCAGCTTGACCACGTATTCGCTGCGAACACGGTCGGCGATAGCGAAGGTGTCAGCACGATCCGGATCGAAAACCACCTGGGCCAGGCCTTCACGATCGCGAATGTCGAGGAAAATCACCCCCCCGTGGTCGCGACGGCGATGGACCCATCCGCAAAGGGTAATTTCCTGACCTTCCAGGCTCTCGTTCAGTTGGCCGCAATAATGGCTGCGCATCATGATCGTGTGTTCACTTCTCGTAATTCGGAATTCGATGGAGCTTTCGCCCGTCGCCGGTGCGAGGGTGCGCAAGCTTTGGCATGCAGTCCGACCTGACGGCCAGTTCCTGCCTTCCACAGTAAGGCGGGGGATTATATAGGGATAATCATCGCTGTGCAGCCGCGCAGCCCGATACCGGGCAAGAAGATGTCGGCGCGCGGTGTGGATGTCGCATTGCCGCCGGCGAATGCAGGCCCGTCGCAACGGGCCCGCTGGAATCAGGTCAGGTCGGGGACGGCGTCAGGCGCAGGCCCTCGGCACTCAATACGTGCGCCACGCACACGACGCGGATCAGGCCGCTGAAGTTCTTGACGCCGCCGTAACGCAAGTGGACCTCGCGATCGACGTAAGACAGCACTGCATTGATGGAGCAATCATTGAATCGCGCCATTTCGGACAGAATATTCCAGTACACCTCCTCAAGTCGCAGGCACGTGGCCAGCCCATTGAGCCTTACGGATCTGGAGTGTGGCTGGGCCAGGCTCATGTTGAAATTTTCGATAAACGGGTCGCCCCGGGCGTTCAGACACTGGGTCGGTTCCCATCCCTCTCGGGCAGTAGTCAGGTTCATGCAAGTCCCCTCGTTGCGATCACGGATATGGCATCGGCACCTTCGCAATCAGTTGAAAAGAGGTGTCTATCAAGCCGTATTCCAAAGGGCGCAACCAGCAGAAGGAGCACTCTGAACCTGTAGGAGATCGCCACGCTGCAGGGGTGATTTTCGAGAGCCAGCAAAAGGCCCAGACCCTATCCCGCTCGGGGTGTTAGATATGTATTTTTTGCTGATTTATTTCTTTTGGCTCAGCCGATCGCCGAAGTCAGCGCGAGCTGGAAAAAGAGAGCGAATGAGGTTTACAGATGAGCGTTATGAGCTGAAGGATTCGGCACTGAATGTGAATCAGGAGGGGACTCTCGTGCGCGACGGGGTGACAGCAGTGCGGAGCGGGCACTCGTTACTTTGCCCGCGCCGGTGTTTCGTTGATCAGTTGTTGATTACCGAGCTTCTGATTACTGGGCTTCCAGCATCGAGCGCAGCATCCAGGCCGTTTTCTCATGCACTTGCATGCGTTGGGTCAGCAAGTCCGCCGTTGGTTCGTCGCTCACTTTGTCCAGCAACGGGAAAATACCACGGGCCGTGCGCGTGACCGCTTCCTGACCCTGAACCAGCGAACGGATCATGTCCTCGGCTGCGGGTACGCCCTCTTCTTCCTTGATCGACGACAAACGTGCATAGGTCGAATAGGTGCCCGGCGCCGGGAAGCCCAGTGCGCGGATACGCTCGGCGATTTGATCAACCGCCAGCGCCAGCTCGTTGTATTGCTCTTCAAACATCAGGTGCAGCGTACGAAAAGCCGGGCCAGTCACGTTCCAGTGAAAGTTATGGGTTTTCAGATACAACACGTAGGTGTCTGCCAGCAGGCGGGAAAGACCGTCCACGATGGACTTGCGGTCTTCTTCGCTGATGCCGATATCGATTGCCATGTTCAGCCCTCTTCTATGATGGTTTTTTCAAACGACTGCTGACCACTCTACCAAGACCATCGGCCCTCCGCAGCCATCTGTCGGGATTAGTTCGGCCACTACGCCGAAGTCAGACCTGCTTCCTTTAATAGCAACGATCGGCTCGACGGTTTGTTTATGCAGGCCGCTCTGGAACGAGCTTTTGACAGGAATCATAAAAAACTGACACACGATGACAATCACCCGCCTGTGCGGGCGCTAAGCGCTTGATTTGAGTAGCTCTCGGCTTTGCTGTTAAATACAGTCGCGCTGCCGCCAAAGTGCCGTCCGGCGACAGTGCATAGGCGGGACCGACACTCGTGCATCACGCCTCCTTTTTTTCCCGAAGCGTACCGAAGGTCACCCGCTATTTCCTTGTGATCCATCTTAATGTGAGTCATCGAAATGTTGAAAATAGTCCACCTGCTAACGGGCGCAGCTGCCCTGCTGCTGTCTTTCATCCCCAGCCTGCGTAGTGAAGCGCTGTCTTCTTACCTGTCCCAACCGGATGCGCTGTACCTGGCGCTCTTCGGCCTCATCAACCTGGTGTTCGCGCCAGTGATTCCTTACTGGAACAAAGGTCCACGTCATCAACTGCAAAACCTGGTCAGCGGCTTGCTCGTGCTGGCCGTCGTGCTTCAGATCCTCACCCTGGTCGTACCACTTGAAACCATCGCCGGCCAACCGGCCGTTCTGGTCAGTCTGCTCGCCGTCGTGATTGCCGTGGCATTGCACCTGGCGGTCAGCTTTTACCGTTCCTCTCCCGCGCCCGCGGCACAATCCCAGGACTTGGGAAACCGCGATACAGGCACGGTAAAGTGGTTCAACACCTCCAAAGGCTTCGGATTCATTTCCCGTGATTCGGGCGATGATATCTTCGTGCACTTTCGCGCCATTCGCGGCGAAGGCCACCGCGTTCTGGTCGAAGGCCAGCGTGTCGAGTTTTCGGTGATGAACCGCGACAAAGGCCTGCAAGCGGAAGACGTCATCGCTGCGCTCCCGCGCCGTTAACGTCGCCTCATAAAAAAACCGCGCTCACAGGCGCGGTTTTTTTTGGCTGAAATTCCTGCCCTTGGCGCCCTTTCCCTTAATAGTGAGGGGGACGCGAGTCTTCAGCGAAGCCGTCGCCCTGCCCGCCCATTTCCTCCTGACGCTTGATCAGGGCGGCAATCTGTAATTCCAGGCGGTCAAGACTGCGCTGCTGGGCGACCAACACGTCATTGAGGGCCTGAATCGTATCGTCCTGAAAGGCCAGTCGACTTTCCAGCTCCATGACACGGGATTCGAGCTCCATGGTCAGTCCTCCTTAAAGGTGAATGCTTCGGTCAGTTCGGACTTCAGTTGCGAGGTGATCCGGGCAACCTCATCCGGCGAATAAGGCTTGGCGGGATGCTTGCCCCACACCGGGGCTGGCCAGGCCGCATCACCGACACGGCGAACAATGACGTGCATGTGCAGCTGGTTGACCACATTACCCAACGCGGCAACGTTCATCTTGTCGGCCTGAAACGTACGATCAAGAACGGCCGAAAGGTAGGTGGTTTCTCTCCACAGCTGGGCCTGCTCCGGTTCGGACAGTTGGAACACTTCACTGATGTCCGCACGCTTTGGCACCAGGATGAACCATGGGTAACTGGAATCATTGGACAGCAGCAGCGTGCACAGCGGGAAATCGCCAATCGGCAGTGTGTCTTGCAGCAAGCGCGGATCTAGAACAAACACGTAAATACTCCTGATCGCCTATTTCATTCATCGAGCCGGCCGCCGGACCGGACAACCAGGCCCTGAGTGGCGGGAGGATACTCGCGTATTCCGAATGAATCATCCGGCAGCGCCGTTCAGGGCATTTTGTGGATCTGCTGTTGATCGGTACGCAGCACACACCCACCTTGCACCAGGAACGCGCGAAAAAAACCGCAGCGCACTTTGATGATGCAGCTCAAGGCGAGCGCAGGTGACTGGAAATCAGCTATCTGATTCCGTGTAAACCCTTTGAATCCGGGCCTTAGGGCTAACTTCCGCCATTGGCGCCAGGGGCACCATGCCCAACAACCGGCCGAATCCAGTCTGAAAGAACCAAAGGCAGGCAATTTGGCTGAATGACGCACCAAAAAGACTCAGATGAGGGGCGAATATGTGACAGCTATCCGCGATTTACCCACTCCCGATAGGTAACAGGTAACGTCAGTGACACTTCTGCGCGCTATTCTCAAGAAAATCGCAGTTGCAAAGCAGGCTATCTAAAATATTTTTACTCTTTTGATTCAATAGCTTGCAGCCAACTTCGAATGCTTTTACCTCACTTTCGACATTTTTTTCATGTTCGTCGAAATTTTGTGCACGGTTGTTGCTTTGTCACACACAAGCTTGAAGCCAAACGCGTCGAGAGACGGGCGGAGACTGAAGGGATGCAACGCGATTGTAAAAGGCAACCGGGGTGGCTGGATTCGATGAGGGTGTAACTGAGCCCAGCCCTAACAATGACCCGGTAGTGGCACAGTTTTAAGCGTCAGGAGCTGTTCAGGAGCGACACGGACAGCGCAGACGGCGACAAGGCCGTAAAGAAACTGCAACGGTAGGTTCTTCACTATCGCCAATAATGTCAGCGTGTTGTAGATTTCGCCGACACCAAAAAGAAAGAAGCCGGCCAGATAAAAAAACAGGTGGACGGCAGTACTCTTCTTAAAAACCAAAGGAGCAAAGTCACGATGAGAGTGATGAAGTGGAGCGCAATCGCACTGGCCGTTACTGCAGCCAGCACCCAATTGGCATCGGCTGCGGCATTCGTAAGCGATCAGTCCGAAGCAACTGGTTTTGTAGAGGGGAGCAAGCTGGATCTTAAGGCTCGTAACTACTATTTCAACCGTGACCGTAAAAATGGCGGCGTGGACTCGAAAGACTGGACCCAAGGTTTCTGGGGTAACTTCAGCTCTGGATACACTCAAGGTCTGATCGGTGTAGGTATCGATGCGTTCGGGTACGCCGGCTTCAAGCTGGATGGCGAGAACCACTACTCGGGTTCCGGCAACCTCGTAACTGACAGCGATGGCAAAAACGAAGACAGCTTCGGCAAGGCCGGTGGCGCTGTTAAATTCCGCGTCTCCAAGACCGAATTGAAAATCGGTGACATGCAGCCGCAGAACCCGGTTTTCGCAGTCGGCGGTTCTCGACTGTTGCCACAAACCGCAACTGGCGTGACCTTGCAGAGCAGCGAGATCAAAGGTCTTGACGTAGAAGCCGGTCGCTTCACTTCGGGCACCAGCCAAGACGATATGACCCACAACGGCGATATCTGGGCTACTTACGCTGGCGTGACCTCCAAGTCCGCTACCTACGGCGGCGGCAAGTACTCGATCACTGACAACCTGGGCGTTGGTTTCTACTACAACAAACTGGAAGACGTCTGGAATCAGTACTACGGCAACGTGAACTACGCACTGCCGTTGACCGACGACCAGGCTCTGGCGTTCGACTTCAACTACTACAATACTCAGGACACTGGCAGCAAGAGAGCAGGCGACATCAACAACAACGCTTACTCCCTGTCGGCAGCCTACTCGTTCCTGGCCGCTCATACCCTGACCCTGGCATTCCAGAAAGTTAACGGTGATACACCGTTCGACTACATCGGTATCGGCGACAACAACCGCGGTGGCGACTCGATCTTCCTCGCGAACTCGATCCAGTACTCTGACTTCAACGCCCCGGGTGAAAAATCCTGGCAAGCTCGTTACGACCTGAACCTTGCTACTTACGGCGTACCTGGCCTGAGCCTTATGGCTCGCTACGTCAGCGGTACCAACATCGACGGCACAAATACGCCAAGTAACACCGCGTACCACACCCGTAACCAGGATGGCAGCTTCTCGCCGCTCTACGGCGCTGACGGCAGCCACCACGAGACCAACGTCGAGGCCAAGTACGTTGTTCAAACTGGCCCGGCCAAAGACCTGTCGTTCCGTATTCGTCAAGCATGGCACCGTGCCAATGCCGACGAAGGCGAAGGCGATATCAACGAGTTCCGTCTGATCGTCGACTACCCGATTTCGGTCCTGTAATCGCACTGTCTGACACTCGTTACCGAAAAGCCCGGCCCTCGCGCCGGGCTTTTTCATGGGCGCTCGGTTGAAAATCCCTCCCCTCGCGGCGCCCGCCCGGCCTGTACTCATCGATATCACCGCCGTACAATGCCGGGTCATTTCCCAGTCACCGCAACCGACAACGGCCGACCATGCGTACCAGTCAATATTTGCTCGCCACACAGAAAGAAACGCCATCCGATGCGGTCGTGATCAGCCATCAGCTGATGCTTCGTGCCGGCATGATTCGCAAACTTGCCTCCGGTCTCTACACCTGGCTCCCCATGGGCCTGCGGGTATTGCGCAAGGTCGAAGCGGTGGTTCGTGAAGAGATGAACGCAGCTGGCGCGCTGGAAGTGTTGATGCCGGGCATTCAGCCGGCGGAGCTCTGGCAGGAGTCTGGGCGCTGGGAACAGTACGGTCCTGAGCTATTGCGCCTGAAAGACCGCCACGACCGTGAGTTCTGCGCGGGCCCGACCCACGAAGAAGTCATCACCGATCTGGCTCGCAACGAACTCAACAGCTATAAACAGCTGCCGATCAACATGTACCAGATCCAGACCAAATTCCGTGACGAAATCCGTCCGCGCTTCGGCTTGATGCGCGGCCGCGAATTCATCATGAAGGACGCCTACTCCTTCCATGCGACCCAGGATTCCCTTCAGGAAACCTACGACCGTATGCATCAGGCGTACTGCAACGTGTTCACCCGCCTGGGCCTGAACTTCCGCCCGGTAGTGGCTGACAACGGTTCCATTGGTGGTGCGGGCTCTCATGAGTTCCACGTACTCGCCGAGTCCGGCGAAGACGACATCGTGTTCAGCGACACCTCCGACTACGCCGCGAACATCGAAAAAGCCGAAGCCATGCCGCGCGAGGCCAGCCGCCCTGCCCCGACTGAAGAACTGCGTCTGGTCGACACCCCTGACGCCAAGACCATCGCGGCGTTGGTCGAGCAATTCAATCTGCCGATCGAAAAGACCGTCAAGACGCTGGTTGTCCATGCCGCTGAAGAAGGCAAACTGATTGCGCTGATCATCCGTGGCGATCACGAGCTCAACGAAATCAAGGCGTCCAATCTGGAGCAGGTCGCCAGCCCGCTGGTCATGGCCTCCGAAGCCGAACTGCGTGACGCCATTGGCGCCGGCGCGGGCTCTCTCGGCCCGCTGAATCTGCCGCTGCCGTGCATCATCGACCGCTCGGTAGAGCTGATGAGCGACTTCGGCATTGGCGCGAACATCGATGACAAGCACTACTTCGGCGTCAACTGGGAGCGCGACCTGCCGGTTCCGACCGTCGCGGATCTGCGCAACGTCGTCGCCGGCGACCCGAGCCCCGATGGTCAGGGCAACGTGATCATCAAGCGCGGCATCGAAGTCGGGCACATCTTCCAGCTGGGCACCAAGTACAGCGAAGCGATGAAGTGCCAGGTCCTGGGCGAGAACGGCAAGCCCGTCACGCTGACCATGGGCTGCTACGGGATTGGTGTGTCGCGTGTCGTGGCTGCCGCGATCGAGCAGAACAACGACGCGAACGGCATCATCTGGAGCGACGCACTCGCACCTTTCCAGATCGCCCTCGTGCCGCTGCGTTACGAAACCGATGCCGTCAAAGAGGCAAGCGACAAGCTGTACGCCGAACTGACTGCTGCAGGCTTCGAAGTGTTGCTGGATGACCGCGACAAGAAGACCAGTCCTGGGATCAAGTTCGCCGACATGGAACTGATCGGCATTCCGCACCGCATCGTGGTCAGTGACCGCGGCCTTGCCGAAGGGAACCTCGAATACAAGAGCCGCACCCAAGCCGAAGCCCAGGCCCTGCCTGTTGCCGATGTGTTGTCTTTCATCAAGGACCGGATCAAGCGCTGACCGGACGGCGCGCCTGCGATTGTGCAGGCGCGCTTATCCGCCACGCCTCTGCGATGCGCCTTACCTGCACCTAGAGATCTCATGTTCAAGCGAAATCCCTCACGCCTCGCAGGCGCTGTGTTGTCCACCAGCCTGTTACTCGGCGGCTGCGCCAACCATCTGTCTCAACGCAGCGAGCATGAAGAACGTGTCGAGCGCAAATTACTCGACCACAGTTTTCAGGTCGACCTGGGCGAGCCCAAGACGCTGGAATTGCCCCAGCGCCGGATACGCATCCACGAGCTGAAAACCTTCGACATCACCGAATTCGAAGTCACCCGGCACTACGACCGGTACACGCCTTACCAGCCGTGGCGGGAAGTCTATGAAATCCCCCTGGGCGCCGTGGCCATCGTCGCGGGCATCGGCGCCAACGTGGTCAATGTGCTGACGTTCGGCAGCCTGCCCGACAGCGTCACCAAAGACTGGCTCACGTACGGCGTCGCGGGCGTCAACCCGTTCATGAACGCACCCTCCCACGGTCGTGCCCAGCAAAACCTGGCCGGTATCGACGAGGTTCAGCGCGACCATCGCATCGAGCATTCGAACCTGCCCTGGAGCGAAGCGCCGGTCGAAGTCACCGCAGGCAAAGAAGCCCACGAGATGACGACGGACCGTAACGGCGTGCTGCGCGTAAACCTGCTGGACAGCCCGTTCGCCGAGCAGAACCTCAGCTATGTCACGCAGCTGAACATCAAAGTGCAGGATGACCAGAGCAACGTTCAGGCAATCGCCACGCTGCCTTTGAGCAAGTCACTGCGCGGCAAGCTGATTGAGGCCCACGACCTGATCTACGACGATCTGGAAGATGACGAAGTCAGCCAGTGGGTGCATCGCGTCAAGCGCCTGTCCGAGCTGGGCCTTGAAGAGGAAGCCAGTGAGCTGGAACAGTCACTGATCGAGCTGACCCGCAACGATCCGCAGCTGCAGCACGAATTCCTTCGTTCACTGGCGAAAGACGCCGGTCGACTGGTCGCCGTGCCGCCAGGCAGTGAATAGCCAGGCCTTAACTGGCCTCAGCTGAACAATTCCAGCTGCTCATGGGCGGCCCGGAGATCATGCAGCCGCACGCCTATTCCCAGCAGTCGCACCGGCTTGCCACCGCGTGCGAACGCCTGGGTCAGCAGTTGCTCGTAACTGCCCAGGTCCCTCCCTGCCCCCGCCTGTTCCAGCGTTGTCTGGGTGAAGTCGTGGAACTTGACCTTCACGAAGGGCTTGCCGGGGCGGTAGAGGCTGTCGATCCGCGCGATGCGGTCATTCAACGTGTCCAGCAATGCCGGCAGCATCAATAGGCAACTGGCGAGATCCGGCAGATCAGCGTCATAGGTGTTTTCGACACTGACAGACTGGCGTCGATTGTCGTTCTGCACGGGCCGCTCATCCACACCATGGGCCAGGTTCCACAACCGCTCGCCGAATGAACCAAATTCCCGCACCAGCGACAGCTTGCTCCAGCCGCGCAGGTCGGTGCAGGTGACGATGCCGAGTCGGCCTAGCTTGTCGGCAGTGACTTTGCCGACACCGTGCAATTTTGACACCGGCAACTGGGAGACAAAGTCTTCGATCTGATCAGGCGTGATGACGAACAGCCCGTTTGGCTTTTTCCAGTCGCTGGCGATCTTGGCCAGAAACTTGTTCGGGGCAACCCCGGCGGAAACAGTGATGTGCAACTGATTGGAGACCCGCCGGCGAATGTCCTGAGCGATGCGCGTCGCGCTGCCGGCAAAGTGCTCGCATTCCGTCACATCCAGGTAAGCCTCATCCAGCGACAGCGGCTCGATCAGGTCGGTGTAGTCGCGGAAGATCGTCTGGATCTCTTTCGATGCTTCTTTATAGGCATCCATTCTTGGTTTGACGATGGTGAGGTCCGGGCACAGTGTCAGCGCATGCCGGGATGACATCGCAGAGCGGATGCCGTAGGCCCGGGCTTCATAGTTGCAGGTGGCGATCACACCGCGCCGTTCTGCCGACCCGCCGACTGCGAGCGGCTTGCCGGCCAGACGCGGGTCGTCGCGCATCTCAATAGCGGCGTAGAAGCAATCACAGTCGATATGGATGATTTTGCGCTGCGGCATCACACGGGGTCGTAGGAAAACGGTCGCGCAGTATCTCATTCACGGGACTTTCTGACACTGAATAAGCCTTGCTCCCTAAAGAACGTGCGCCCCCAAACCTGACTGAAACGCCCCTGAAACGAGGCGCGCTGCAGCTATTGGCCCTACGCATCACGCTAACCGCTTGAAGAAAAAGCAATTTTTTCTGCCGATTGCTTGACAGCCTGTCGATCCTCTGTAGAATGCCGCCACACAGACGCGGGATGGAGCAGTCTGGTAGCTCGTCGGGCTCATAACCCGAAGGTCGTCGGTTCAAATCCGGCTCCCGCAACCAAACATCAAAAAAGGCTACTCGAAAGAGTGGCCTTTTTTGTGGCCGCTGTTTGAGCAAGCCCGCCCTCACCGTTATTCCCCCTCACCTCTTCATATAAATGAAACAGGCTCCATGGATGATGGCGACCTGCCCTTATGCGCGGATTGCGATAAAAGCCTTGTCCGACCGCCACTTAGGTACGCCAACGCTCCAGAAGCAGTTATTTTGCCGATGCCTGGCATTAAAGGTTGACAC
>NZ_FOHW01000086.1 GCF_900111735.1 Pseudomonas graminis
TTCCATTCGGAGCTTGGTTCCATTCGACCACCTTAATCCGAGAGCTAGATACATCGTATAGTGCGCGCCCCTCAGGACCGTAGACAACAACATGCCCATTTCCAAGATTCGCATAAGAATCGGGAATTTGTCCTTGCAACGGATACTGAACACAGAAAAAAGGGGTCCGACCCTTTAATCAAAATTTAATCTGCGACGCAACCCCTCTCAATTATCCTTGTCGAGGCCAAGAGCCTGCTGTAACCAAGTGGCTTTTTTTTGGTTCTGAGGGTGCCCCGCATCAAGTAGATACCCCTGCAATTTACTCTGCAGGTTAGCAGCATCAAAGCCAGCGTCAATTGCACCACCTGTCGCTTTTGTACCAACTAAACCTTAAGGAGAATAGAAAAATCTGGACCGAGTTCACGTCTCAAGCTTTCAGCTAATCGCTCTCCCTCTCGCTTGAATTCGCGCTCTAACTCCTCACTCTTAAATCCGGAGTTTGGTGGGTAATCAGCATCCAGTGTTTCGTCATATACTGCGGCCCACTTTGATAGACGTAACTGAAGCTCGTCAGAGATAGGAAGCTCGCAAGGGGATATGTCCCCATACTCATCAGGGGACATATCCCAAAGCGGATGACACTGATAATCCGCCATCAACTTTATATTTTTCACTTAACGCTACCCCTTGGGTTTGCACCGACGACAAAGCCGTTATCGCCAACAGTCACAGCAATTCGCTGCGGCTGTCCATTAATATTTAACTCATAAATTGGGCGTCCAGATCCAGATCCTTGATAACCAACGAGCTTACCTTCAGAAACAGCCTTCATTACCACGCCCGGAATCTGAGCCTCAGACACCCCCATCTGAGCGAATTGGCCACCATGCTCCTCAATAATGTGCTGCAACCCGGCTTTTGAGTTTCCAGATTCTAGAAATACAACTTTCCCACTAGAATTGCGAGTCGTTGCAATGATATTCTCGGGGGTGAATTTCACTCCATTAGCAGTTAACTCATCAAGCAGAGATGTGCTCAACGTGCCTTTTGCACCAGTAGCAAACCATGAACTAGCTTTCCCTAGTATAGCCCCTAATCCAAAGCCAAAAAGCTCTCCGGCCGTGAACTCGACCGACGCCTTAACGAACTCGGTCCCTGGCTGGACACCGTCATACCCTTCACCTCGCGCGAACGCTCGTCCGGCATCAGCAATCTTTTCAGGTGACGCCCCCTTGCTTTGCATGTCCGCCATTTGGGTAGTCACCGCTTGCCCATACGCGGCTAAACCTGGCGGCAAATGATCGCCGAAGTTGTACTGGGTACCGTTCTGCGCCACCCAGGCACCGGTTTTTAAGCTGTCGGCATCGGCGCCACTCTGCGTGGATGCGGCAAGCAAACCGACCAACTGCGAGCTCATGCTGAGCAGATTGGGGTTGCCCTTCACCAGCTCATTAAGGTCGGCCACCAATGCCTCATTAGCCCCGGCTGCCAAAGCCCCCGTCTTGAAGTCACCACCGCTGACCTTAGCCAACAGCCCCCCAACCATGGCGTGAACCATGATCTTTTGAAGGCTTCCGTCGGCAGCTGGAACGTAATCTCCCACCGCATGGAAGCTCGCCGCCGCCAACGTATTGAACAACGTGCTTTGCAGCGCATCACCCAGATCACCGCCTTGACCCATTATCTTGCTCAGTGCGGCCGAAGTGCCGTTCTGTAAGCCCTGACTGGCAGCAAACTGACCAATACCTTTCCAGGTACTGAGGTTGGTCGTGATCTTGCCGGTGATCGGGTCGGTGGTTGTGCCAGTCCAAGCATCGAAATAACCAGTGGTCAGACCCGCAGTTATACCGGAGATGGCATAGCCCTTGATCGCATCGCTGGAGGTAACATCCTTGACGACGGCACCTAGATTGCCCCTGTTATTGATCAGGCTGATCGACGCATTGGTCGCAGCCCCTGTGGCAACCGCAGCCCCTCCCGCTGCTACTGCTGCGCTTGCTCCAGCTTCCCCCAGCGCTGTCATTGCTGCAGGACCAACAAAAGCAGCCAATAAGATGGCGATTGCTAGTTGAGCGCCGACACCCAGGCCTGAGTTGCTGTACTTGTAGGAGTTGTGCAGCTCGTTCACCAATGTCCAGTCAACATCCCCCCGCTTTTCAGCATCCTTCAGCCAAGCCAGTTCAGGATCAGCCTTGACCATCGCATCAATCGCCTGGCTCACCGTCTGCTGATT
>NZ_FOHW01000088.1 GCF_900111735.1 Pseudomonas graminis
TATTGCTGGGTCGCGTCGATCTATTTTTCGACAAGCGACCGCTTTTTTTAGATGAGGAACAAGATTTGGCGTTCGCTCGTCAAAAACAGAGCTAATAATAGTTAAAGGGGTCCGTCCCCTTTAACTATTAATTAAAGGGTCCGTCTACATCAACCTTTCGTCATCCTTTAACCCTTTGACTACCCCAGCACTGGTGAGTTAAAAATCAACGCGAACCGCATCCTACGACTGAGAGGGGGTGAGCCCTTTTAGCCCTTGAAAGAGCGCATCAAAGCTTTGATTAAAATCGCCGACCACATCTGCCATTTCAAAGAACCAGTCAAACAGTTCCATCACAAAGTCGTCATCTCCTACCTGTTCAGGATACATGATGCACAGCAAAGCTCGGATGGTGGCATTAGACCTCTGATTAACGTGAGAACCCTTCTCCTCGCTTTCTAAAAAATTCCAGCAGTCTATTCTGGCTTCGACAACAGCATCCGCATCACCCACTCCCATATTCCAATAGTTATTCGCTATTGAAAATCCAGCCGTAACGACAGGGTGCTGTTCCACTTTACCGGCGATCAACTCGAAGCAGTTGCATAGAAATCTCATCATGTTGCGAGGGAATTCATCCGCAGCCGTGTGCTCGGCTGAAATTTTGAAATATCGCACGGCGTTAATGCTACTGATCATAATTGACACCTAGACTATCGAGTACAGGGCTGCACGTTCTGCAGGCTTTTTTGGGAGTGCCGTGTCCTTTGCCTGATTCGCCGATATTGATTGCCCTGCTCGTTCCGCCAGCGGGATTTATACCTGCGTCGTAGGCTTGACTTAGGCAGGAGATTTCTGCGCATTCTCCGTGCCATGGCGCTCGTTTCTTAATCGGTACTGCGTCTAATGCCTCCTGCACTGTGGGATGTATAGGGCGCCCGGAGCCACTTACAGCGACGAATACTCGATTGCCAACATGCAATTCCGAAGCTGCACCCTTGATCTTCCCGTTGTTGAAAGCAGCATCCGCCACGGATTCTGCTGACGACAGTCCCAGTGGATCAGTCCATGTCGTCGGATTTTGGGCATATTCGAAAAGATTCAGGCCGCCCAAATACCCAATCGGATCCTTACTGATGAAGCGCCCGACCCTTGGATCATAGTATCGATGCCGGTTGTAGTGCAGGTCGGTTTCGTGGTCGTGGTATTGGCCTTGGAAGCGGATTGGGTTTGTCAGGCCGATCTGGTGAGCGAATTCGGAGCGCTGTTCAGTTGCCTCCCCCCACGCTTTGTATTGCGCGCTCCAGGCGGTGTTGCCGTTTTGGTCGGTGATTTCCTGCGGGGTGCCGAGGTGGTCGCATTGGTACCAGGCGAGTGCGTCAATCGGCAGCGCCACCGGTTTGTAGGTCCAGAGCGGGTCTTCTTTGAAGTTGTAGCGCCCTTCGTAAGTGGGTTGGCTTACGAGACGTATGGTTTCGTGGCGGATGGCCTGGGCCACCGGAACGAAGGTGCCGGGCTCGTGGATGTAGTGGACGGTTCGGCCTAGGGCACCAGCGTATGGCGGCGGGCTGCTTTCCCAAGCGAGGTTGTCGCCGTCCCAGCCGTACAGCGTGAAGCCGCAGCCGAGCTCGCGCTCTTTACGGGCGCGTTCGTTTTCGTTCCAGCCGGTGCCGGCTTCAGGACGAGGTCGGTAGTGGGCTTTGGAGAGTTTGTAGAGGCGTCTTCCGAGGGGGTCGTAACCGAAGTCGACAGTGAGTCGCGGATCGCAGAAGTGCACCAGACGATCGAAGAGATCCCAGTGCAGTTCGCTGCGCAGGCCATTGGT
>NZ_FOHW01000044.1 GCF_900111735.1 Pseudomonas graminis
TGGGACCGGCTTTAGCCGGGAAGGCGTCAGATGTCTCACCGCAAAATTGATGGCGTACGCACTGGCCCCTTCCCGGCTGAAGCCGGTCCCACTAACAGCATGCGTCCTGCCGCAAAAATGATGGGGTTTGCACTGGCGCTTCCCGGCTGAAGCCGGTCCTACTAAATGCAGGGCGCGCACTCAGTGGGACCGGCAAAAACTTTAGTGGTAAGCTCGCGCACCATGAATATCTATAGCTCCCGCCCTGTTGTCCTCTGTCTCTCCGGCCACGATCCCAGTGGCGGCGCCGGCTTGCAGGCAGATATCGAAGCCCTGCTCGCCCAGGGTTGCCACGCGGCTCCCGCCGTCACCGCCCTGACCATTCAGGACACCGTGAACGTCACTGACTTTCGCGTGCTGGATCGCGAGTGGGTGCTGGCGCAAGCCAATGCCGTGCTCAACGATTCCACCGTCGCAGCAGTGAAGCTGGGCATGCTGGGTTCGCTGGAGATGGTCGACACCGTCGTCGAACTGCTGGCGGCACATCCGCATCTGCCGATGGTCTGCGATCCGGTATTGCGCGCCGGTGGCGGCGGGCGTCTGGGCAAGGACGAAGTGGGTTACGCGATGCGCGAGCGTCTGCTCCCGCTGGCCACCATCGCCACGCCAAACCTGCCGGAAGCGCGCATTCTGGCGGAGCTCCCTGAGGGCACCGCCGACGAGTGCGCCGAGAAGCTGCTGCCGTTCTGTGAGCACTTGCTGATCACCGGCGGCCATGGCGATGAGCACGAAGTTCACAACCGCCTGTACATCCGCGGCGGTCAGTCACGCACCTTTACCTGTCAGCGTCTGCCGGGCAGCTATCACGGCTCCGGCTGCACACTGGCCAGCGCACTGGCGGGCAGACTGGCCCAAGGTCAGGACCTGATCGGTGCTGTGCAAATGGCGCTGGACTACACTTGGCGCACGCTGCGCGATGCCGAACAGCTGGGCCGGGGACAATTTGTTCCGCGCCGCCTGCCGCTGGATTTCTGCTCGTAACGCCACGAAAAAGAGGCACCTTGATGAGATTACGTGGCTTGTATGCCGTGACCGACAGCCAGCTGTTGGCCGGCAAATTCCTGTCTTACGTCGAAGCCGCCCTCGATGGCGGCGTGACCCTGCTGCAATACCGCGACAAATCCGGCGACGAGACCCGCCGCCTGCGCGAGGCCTCGGCGCTGCTCAAACTGTGCGAGCGCTACAAGACCCGCCTGATCATCAACGACGACGCCGAAGTGGCCGCGCGCCTGGGCGTTGGCGTGCATCTGGGGCAAACCGACGGCTCGCTGCCGGACGCCCGCGCCCTGCTCGGTCACAAAGCCATTGTCGGTGCGACCTGCCACGCGCAGCTGGAGCTGGCCGACAAGGCCAAGACCGACGGCGCCTCTTATGTCGCCTTCGGACGCTTCTTCAATTCCCAGACCAAACCCGGCGCACCGACCTGCAGCCTCGACCTGCTCAGCCAGGCGCGCAAACGCATCAAGCTGCCGATTGCGGTGATCGGCGGCATCACCCTGGAAAACGCCGCGCCGCTGGTGGCCCATGGCGCCGATCTGCTGGCCGTCGTGCACGGGCTCTTCGGCGCGGAAACCACCCAGGAAGTCACCCGCCGCGCCCGCGCCTTCAACGATTTGTTCAAGCCCGCCTGATTCTGAATCAGGCCGGTTACGCACTCATTCATTCCCGATTCAAACAGAGACCTCATCATGTCCCGTTCTGAAACCCTCTTCGCCAATGCCCAGAAACACATCCCCGGCGGTGTCAATTCGCCGGTCCGTGCGTTCAAAAGCGTCGGTGGCACGCCGTTGTTCTTCAAACACGCGGTCGGCGCTTACGTCACCGATGAAGACGACAAGCGTTACGTCGATTACGTCGGTTCGTGGGGCCCGATGATTCTGGGCCACAGCCACCCGGACGTGCTGGATGCCGTGCGCAAGCAGCTGGAACACGGCCTGTCCTACGGCGCACCGACCGCGATGGAAACCGAGATGGCCGATCTGGTCTGCTCGATCGTGCCGTCGATGGAGATGGTGCGCATGGTCAGCTCCGGCACCGAAGCGACCATGAGTGCGATCCGCCTGGCCCGAGGTTTTACCGGCCGGGACAGCATTATCAAATTCGAAGGCTGCTACCACGGCCACTCCGACAGCCTGCTGGTGAAAGCCGGTTCGGGCGCGCTGACCCTGGGCGTGCCGAGTTCGCCCGGCGTGCCGGCGGCCTTCGCCAAACACACGCTGACCCTGCCGTTCAACGACATCGACGCGGTCAAGGCGATGCTGGCTGACGTCGGCCAGGAAGTGGCGTGCATCATCGTCGAGCCTGTAGCCGGCAACATGAACTGCGTGCCGCCTGCGCCGGGTTTCCTGCAAGGCCTGCGCGAAGCCTGCGACGAGCACGGTGTGGTGCTGATTTTTGATGAAGTAATGACCGGTTTCCGCGTTGCCCTCGGCGGGGCGCAGGCTTACTACGGCGTTAAGCCGGACCTGAGCACGTTCGGCAAGATCATCGGCGGCGGCATGCCGGTCGGCTGTTTCGGCGGCAAGCGCGAGATCATGTCGCACATCGCGCCGCTGGGTCCGGTGTATCAGGCTGGCACGCTGTCGGGTAACCCGCTGGCGATGGCGGCGGGTCTGACCACCCTGCGCCTGATCAGCCGCCCGGGTTTCCACGACGAACTGAGTGCGTTCACCACGCGCCTGCTGGAAGGCCTGCAACAGCGCGCCGACGCTGCCGGCATCCCGTTCGTGACCACCCAGGCGGGCGGCATGTTTGGCCTGTACTTCAGCGACGCCAAAGAAATCGTCACCTTCCAGGATGTGATGACCAGCGACGCCAATCGCTTCAAGCAATTCTTCCACCTGATGCTGGAAGGCGGCGTGTACCTGGCGCCAAGCGCGTTCGAAGCCGGCTTCACCTCTATCGCCCACGGCGAGGCAGAGTTGCAGCAGACGCTGGACGCCGCAGAAAAGGCGTTCGTCCAGCTGAAGTAACGGGCAGACCGGGCGGAAGGGATTCCGCCCGGGCCTCGGCGCCGTCTGGTGTTACGACTGCTGCGCAGCCGATCGCGGGACAAGCCACGCTCCTACACCACAGTGTTTGCTGCGCTGCATCCGTATGCTGGGCAATGGAAGGTTTGTAGGAGCGTGGCTTGTCCCGCGATCTGGCGCGTAGCGGCAGCAAACGTGCATCAGCCAGCGTTTTCAGGAGCAGCCATGGCCCGAAAGCGTCATTATGCAGCGGCAAAACCTCCTGAATTCAGCGTTGTAAGGCCCGCGCAGCAGAAAATCAGTAAAGACTTTGTAAGGTTGCCCTCGCTTATTTCATAATGCGCAGCCAGCACGTTTAGCTGGACGGGCATGCCCGCACCTTTTTCAGAGGTAAGTCGACTTCCATGAATCGCACCGGCCGCACCCTTGCATTGGGCTGCCTGTTGCTTCTTCATCCCCTGCTGGCTAATGCAGGTGGCAACTCGTTGTTGATCCCAGCGGTGGGTCGTTGCACCCTCAATACCCAGCCAGACAACCTGCCAGCAGCGTTGTCCGCTTGTCAGCAGGCGGCTCAGGATGGGGATGCGCAGGCGCAATACGAGTTGGGGGAGTTCTATTACGAGGGCAAAAGTGCGCCACGTGACTTGCCCCAGGCACTCAACTACTTCGAAAAAGCTTCGTTGCAGGGGCACGCCCAGGCGCAGTACCAACTGGGCTTGATGTTCTTTCGTGGCGAAGGGGTGCAGGCCAATAACATTCAGGCGTATATCGTGCTGAAGATGGCCGCGGTCAACGGTTCGGAAGATGCGCTGGATCAGGCGGACGAAGTATCCGCGCAAATGAAGCGCGAAGATCTGGAAGTGGCCACACAGGTGCTCGGGCAGATCTTCCGCAAATACCTGGCGGAGCTGCAAACGGCCGAAGGACGCACACCGTTTGCGCCCTTCCCTGATGACAGCGCCAAGCCCTGACCTGGATTACTTGTCCGGCATCGGCATCGGAAACGGCATGACGTTGCCGGTGTGACGCGCTTCGGTGATCTTCGCTGTGCCCATCCGCTCGACTTCATCGATTCGCACAATGGAGTGCATCGGCACGAAGCTGCGCACCACACCATCGAACTGCGCCTTGAGCTTCTCTTCGCTGGGGTCGACCACGACGGTGGTGCGCTCGCCGAAGACGAATTCTTCTACTTCCAGGAAACCCCACAGATCACTCTGATAGATCTGTTTGGCGTACATCTCGAACACCTGTCCCTGGTTGAGAAAAATCACCTTGTAGATTGGAGCTTCGCGTTTGGTCATAACAGGCAGGCAGTGGTCAGCGTTTTGAAAAGGGCGCGAACTATAGCATGCCGCTGGTTAGACGACGCTAGGAAGCCGGGGCCCGCATCCCTATAATGCGCGGTTCTTTGAATCACCTGATGAACCCCCGCATGGCCAAGAAGCTTTACATCGAAACCCACGGTTGCCAGATGAACGAGTACGACAGCTCGCGCATGGTAGATCTGCTGGGCGAACATCAAGCACTGGAAGTCACGGCACGGGCGGAAGACGCTGACGTCATCCTGCTCAACACCTGTTCGATCCGCGAGCGGGCGCAGGACCGGGTGTACTCCCAGCTTGGCCGCTGGCGCGAATTGAAGCTGGCAAACCCTGAGATGGTCATCGCCGTCGGTGGCTGCGTGGCGAGTCAGGAAGGCGCGGCCATCCGCGACCGCGCGCCTTACGTCGACGTGGTGTTCGGCCCCCAGACGCTGCACCGTCTGCCGGAAATGATCGACGCGGCCCGCATCACGCGCCTGCCACAGGTCGACGTCTCGTTCCCCGAAATCGAAAAATTCGACCACTTGCCCGAGCCCCGTGTCGATGGGCCGAGCGCTTATGTGTCGGTCATGGAAGGCTGCAGCAAGTACTGCACGTTCTGCGTGGTGCCTTACACCCGCGGGGAAGAAGTCAGCCGGCCGTTCGACGACGTCATTAACGAGGTGCTTCATCTGGCCGAGAACGGCGTGCGTGAAGTGACCCTGCTGGGCCAGAACGTCAACGGCTATCGCGGCACGACCCACGACGGGCGCCTCGCTGACCTGGCCGAACTGATCCGCGTGGTTGCCGCCATCGACGGCATCGACCGTATTCGCTACACCACCTCGCACCCGCTGGAATTCTCCGACAGCCTCATTCAGGCTCACGCCGAAGTGCCGGAGCTGGTAAAGCATCTGCATTTGCCCGTGCAATCAGGTTCCGACCGGATTCTCGCGGCGATGAAACGCAATCACACGGTGCTCGAATACAAGTCACGCCTGCGCAAGCTGCGTGCGGCGGTGCCGGACATCTGCATCAGCTCCGACTTCATCGTCGGCTTCCCGGGCGAAACCGAGAAGGATCACCTGCAAACCATGAAGCTGGTGGAAGACGTGGGCATGGATTTCTCCTACTCCTTCGTTTACAGCGCACGTCCCGGCACACCCGCGGCCGATCTGGCCGACGACACGTCCGATGAAGTGAAGAAAGAACGCCTCAAGCAGCTCCAGGACCTGATCAACCGTCAGGGCCTGGACATCAGCCGCAAGATGGCCGGCACCGTGCAGCGCATTCTGGTCACCGACTATTCGAAGAAGGACCCCGGCGAATTGCAGGGCCGTACCGAGAACAACCGGATCGTCAATTTCCGCTGCGACAACCCCCGGCTGATCGGCCAGTTCACTGACGTCTACATCGACAGCGCCCAACCCCACTCGCTGCGCGGGTCGTTGTTGCAATAAGCCAAAGCGCCCCAATGTAGTCGCCACGCATGTTTTTTTGTGTGCAGGCCCGGGCGTTGAATCAGGGGCCGGACAGCCGCCATACGTCGGCTGCACCGGCGCGCGATTCGCTTGGCGGGCCCGGCGGGCTGTCTGTTAGAGCGTGTCCTGCCGGGCGTCTGCGCAGCTCATTTATCCATTAGTGAGCGAACCCTTCCGGACACTGCCTGCAGGGGTTATCCTTCACGTCACTTCACATTGCCGTCGGGCGGCCCAAAACCACTTTGAACGCACCTATCGAACCACATCGCTTTACCCTCGAACCTATCGAGGCTCACCGCTTCGCCAATCTGTGCGGGCAATTCGACGAGCATTTGCGCTTGATCGAACAGCGCCTGGACATCGAGATCCGCAATCGCGGAGGCCAGTTCGAGATGATCGGCGAGCGCAAACAAACCACCTCGGCAGAGAACCTGCTGCGCCGGCTGTATCGGGAAACGAAAGCGACCGAGCTGTCACCGGACATGGTCCATCTGTTCCTGCAGGAATCCGGCGTCGAAGAGCTGGACAACCACCCTGCTGCCGAAGTCGGCGTCGCTCTGCGTACCAAGAAAGGCATGATTCGCCCGCGCGGCTTGAATCAGCAGCGGTACGTAAAGGAAATCCTCGCCAACGATATCAACTTCGGCATCGGTCCGGCCGGTACCGGCAAGACCTATCTGGCGGTGGCCGCTGCGGTGGATGCGCTTGAGCGCGAGACCATTCGCCGCATCCTGCTGGTGCGTCCTGCCGTAGAAGCGGGCGAGAAGCTCGGCTTCCTGCCCGGCGACCTGTCCCAGAAAATCGACCCGTACCTGCGCCCGCTGTATGACGCGCTGTACGAAATGCTCGGCTTCGAATACGTCGCCAAGCTGATCGAGAAGCAGGTGATCGAAGTCGCGCCGCTGGCCTACATGCGTGGTCGTACCCTTAATAACAGCTTCATCATTCTCGACGAGAGTCAGAACACTACCGTCGAGCAGATGAAAATGTTCCTGACCCGTATCGGCTTCGGCTCCACGGCCGTGATCACCGGTGACGTCACCCAGATCGACTTGCCCAAGGGCACGAAATCCGGTCTGAACCACGTCATCGACGTGCTCAAGGACGTGCCGGGCATCAGCTTCACCCACTTCAAGCCCAAGGACGTCGTGCGCCATCCGCTGGTGCAGCGCATCGTCGAAGCGTACGAACGCTACGAGGAACGCAGCGACACTCCGGCCGCCCCCCAGGGT
This sequence comes from Pseudomonas graminis, assembly GCF_900111735.1. GTDB lineage: Bacteria > Pseudomonadota > Gammaproteobacteria > Pseudomonadales > Pseudomonadaceae > Aquipseudomonas > Aquipseudomonas graminis. Next base: position 7,026 of record NZ_FOHW01000044.1, read on the forward strand.
TCACGGGACAATCACCGCGATGCTTGAGCTGGATCTGCAACTCGCGAGTCAGGCCAGCGCCCCGAGCGAAGCCCAATTCCGCCTCTGGTGTGAAATGGGCCTGCGCCAGCGTTCGGCCGACTCGGAACTGACCATTCGCCTCGTCGACGAAGCCGAAGGCCGAGAGCTGAACAACACGTGGAGGCACAAGGATTACGCCACCAACGTGCTGTCGTTTCCTGCCGACGTCCCCGACGAGATGCTGGATATTCCGCTGCTGGGCGATCTGGTCATCTGCGTGCCTGTGGTCACCCGTGAAGCCGCTGAACAGGGCAAGTCACTGGATGCCCATTGGGCGCATCTGGTCATTCACGGCTGTCTGCATTTGTTGGGCTACGATCACATCGATGACGACGAAGCCGAAGAGATGGAAGCGCTGGAACGGGAGTTGCTTGCAGAGCTTGGCTATCCGGATCCTTACGCAGACGACGAATCTGTCGACGCTCTCCATCCAGAAGCGGCCAATTCCGACACACCCCATTCAGAAACATCAGCCAAGGATCACGAGTAAGGGCTATGAGCGAAGACCGATCGAGCAACGGGCAAAAGTCATGGTTGGGCAAACTGACCCAGGCATTTGCCCATGAGCCGAAAAACCGCCAGGAGCTGCTGGAGCTGCTGCGCGAAGCCCATCAGAACAAGCTGCTGGACAGTGAAGCGCTGGCCATCGTAGAAGGCGCCATTCAGGTCGCCGACCTGCAGGTGCGCGACATCATGGTGCCGCGTTCGCAGATGATCAGCATCAAGGCCAGCCAGACCCCACGCGAATTTCTGCCGGCCGTTATCGACTCGGCGCACTCGCGCTACCCGGTCATCGGCGAAAGCCACGATGACGTGCTGGGCGTATTGCTCGCGAAGGACCTGCTGCCGCTTATTCTCAAGGAAGACGGTGGCAGCGGCGACGTGAAAAGCCTGCTGCGTCCGGCGACCTTCGTCCCTGAATCCAAACGCCTGAACGTGCTGTTGCGGGAATTCCGCGCCAACCACAATCACATGGCCATCGTCATTGACGAATACGGCGGCGTGGCGGGGCTGGTGACCATCGAAGACGTGCTCGAGCAAATCGTCGGCGACATCGAAGATGAGCACGATGTCGAGGAAGACAGCTACATCAAGCCGCTGCCCAGTGGCGACTTTCTGGTCAAGGCGCTGACCCCGATCGAGAGCTTCAACGAGTTCTTCGACAGCGGGTTCTCCGATGACGAATTCGACACCGTCGGCGGTCTGGTGATGAACGCGTTCGGGCATCTGCCCAAGCGTAATGAAATCACCGAAATCGGCGCGTACCGTTTCCGCATCCTGAATGCCGACAGCCGTCGTATTCACTTGCTGCGCCTGAGCCCGATCAACCGCACGTAAACGCCCTACCCGTTTTAAGGAATGTAAATGCGCTGGATCACCCGCCCCGGCTGGCCCGGTAACCTGCTGGCCATGGTGGCCGGCGCGTTGATTACCCTGGCCCTGGCACCGTTCGATATCTGGCCGCTGGCGATCCTCGCGCTGGTGGTTTTCTATCTCGGTCTGCGCGACCTCACACCGCGCCAAGCCCTCTGGCGCGGGTGGTCATACGGGTTTGGCCTATTTGGCGGCGGTACCAGCTGGATTTACGTCAGCATCCACACCTATGGCGAGGCGCCGGTCTGGCTGGCGGCTTTCCTGATGGTGTTGTTCTGCGCGGCGGTGGCGTTTTTCTTCGCCCTGCCGGCGTGGATCTGGGCCCGCTGGATCCGCCGTAACGAAGCGCCGCTGGCCGATTCACTGGCCTTTGCCGCTTTGTGGTTTGGCCAGGAGATGTTTCGCGGCTGGTTCCTCACCGGTTTCCCCTGGCTCTATTCCGGCTACAGCCAACTCGACGGGCCGCTCAAAGGGCTCGCTCCGCTGGGCGGCATGTGGCTGATCTCTTTTGTGCTCGCGCTGAGTGCCGCGTTGCTGTGCAACCTGCCTCGTTTACGCACACGCGCGCCAAGGTTGGCGGCAGGCATTGTGTTGCTGATGGCGCCGTGGGTTGCCGGGCTGGCGCTGAAACATCACGCCTGGACCGAGCCTTCCGGCAAGCCGCTGACCGTCGCGGCCATGCAGGGCAACGTCGAGCAGAGCATGAAGTGGGACCCGGCGGCGCTCAACGCGCAACTCGCGCTGTACCGCGACATGACGTTCACCTCGAAAAAAGCTGACCTGATCATCTGGCCGGAAACGGCGGTGCCGGTGCTCAAGGAGTCGGTCGAAGGCTACCTGTCGATGATGGGCAAGTTTGCGGCCGAGCGCGATTCGGCCCTGATCACCGGCGTGCCGCTGCGTGAGAAAGGCACTCACGGGGAATACCGTTACTACAACGCCATCACCGTAACGGGCGAAGGCGATGGCACTTATCTGAAGCAGAAGCTGGTGCCGTTTGGTGAGTACGTGCCGTTGCAGGATCTGTTGCGTGGGCTGATTTCCTTTTTCAACCTGCCGATGTCCGATTTCGCGCGCGGGCCGTCAGGACAATCGCTGTTGCAGGCGAAGGGTTATGAGATCGCGCCGTTCATTTGTTATGAAGTGGTGTATCCGGAGTTCGCCGCAGGGCTTTCCGCGCAAAGCGATTTGCTGCTGACGGTGAGCAATGACACATGGTTCGGCACCTCGATCGGCCCGCTGCAGCACTTGCAGATGGCGCAGATGCGCGCACTGGAAGCCGGGCGCTGGATGATCCGCGCCACCAACAACGGCGTCAGCGCGCTGATCGACCCGTTCGGCGAAATCACCACCACCGTGCCGCAGTTCGAGCGCGCCGTGATGTACGGCGAAGTCACCCCAATGCAAAACCTCACGCCGTACCTGCACTGGCGCTCGTGGCCGTTGATCGTGCTGTCCCTGCTGTTGATAGGCTGGGCGTTCTTTGCGGGCAGGATGGCGAAAGCATTGTGATACCTCGAGCGCAGCCAGCTACGCTGACTGCGCTCGGTCCCACAGTCGGCCTGCACCAGCCTGACTGAATGCACGCCGACCACTAGTGGGACCGGCTTCAGCCGGAAAGAGGCCCGCATGAACACCATCAAATATGCGGTGTGACACTCGACGCCTTCCCGGCTAAAGCCGGTCCCACCATTTTGAACCGCATCCAACCCCGCTGACTGCGCTCGGCCCCTCAATTGGGCAGCTCCAGCCTGACTGGATGCATGCAGTCTCACAATTGAGCTGCACCAGCCTGACTGACGCACGCGGACTATTAGTGGGACCGGCTTCAGCCGGGAAGAGGCCCGCATCAACACCATCAAATATGCGGTGTGACACCTGACGCCTTCCCGGCTAAAGCCGGTCCCACTAAGAGCACTCGGTGTGTCAGTGGGACAGCTAAAGGCAGTCCCACTCAAGCATCCATTCGCAGTCCCACAGTGGATAGTCTCCCGGGCGCATCACTAACCCTGCCCGGATTGGGTTGTTGATGACATAGCGAGCCATTTCAACGAGGTCCTCATCGGACCTGACCCCATGATCGTGATAACCCTTCTGCCATGTCATTTTCTTTGCACCATGTGCCTTGTTCACTGCGAATGAGGTTCTGCCCTTCAGAGTTTGCATGAGCGCAGGTAGCGATCCTGACTTGAGTTCAAAAAGCCAATGCAGATGATCAGGCATGACCACCCAGGCCAATGAGTGCGCGACGCCTGAGTCGTGCAGACGTTTCATCTCCTTAACCACCAGGCGACCGGTCTGAACATCACTGAATAGAGGGCTGCGATCCTTTACTACAGAGGTAACGAGATAGACGTTTCCCTGTTGGGAATATCGACCGATACGCAAAGACCGTTCATGTTTGCTTCCATGCATTTCGCCGCTCTCCCTCGCTGTGAACGCGAACAGTAAAAGCAGTGAACCGCTTTACCTATAGCGACTGGGTATCGAGAGATTTCTGGTAAATGAGGACGTCCTAGGGAAGAGGCTAGTTTGGGGACCATCAGATTTGCGGTGTGACACACGACGCCTTCCCGGCTAAAGCCGGTCCCACAATTAAATCGCAGCCAGTCCCGCTGACTTAGTCAGGTCCCACCATTGAGCAGCACCCGCCTGACTGAATGCACGCGGACCATTAGTGGGACCGGCTTCAGCCGGGAAGAGGCCATCATGAACACCATCACATTTGCGGTGTGACACCTGACGCTTTCCCGGCTAAAGCCGGTCCCACAATTTAAACCGCAGCAGATCGCGCTGACTTAGTCAGGTCCCACCATTGAGCAGCACCCGCCCGACTGAATGCACGCGGACCATTAGTGGGACCGGCTTCAGCCGGGAAGAGGCCCTTTTGAACACCATCAGATATGCGGTGTGACACCCGACGCTTTCCCGGCTGAAGCCGGTCCCACTATAAAACCGCAGCCAGTCCCACTTGCTGCATACGACCCTACAATTGGGCAGCACCGGTCTGACTGGATGCATGCAGTCTCACAATTGAGTTGCTCCAGCCTGACTGAACGCATGCGGTCTATTAGTGGGACCGGCTTCAGCCGGGAAGAGGCCATCATGAACACCATCAGATTTGCGGTGTGACACCTGACGCCTTCCCGGCTAAAGCCGGTCCCACTAACAGCGCGCGCGGTGTCAGGGGGTACGCGCGTTGACAGCGGGTCCCGAAGCCTGCTGCTCAGGTCATCGATAAAACAACCGATACCCCACCAGCCCCGCCGCTTCATTGATCAATTGCCCGTTCTGCCACACTGCCCTCGCCTCCGGCGTCCAGCCACCGAACGGGCGGGCGTTGTCTACGCTCAGGAATCCCACTGGCGCCGGAACAACGCTGAACCCGGCCTTCTCAAAACTCCAGACCGAACGCGGCATGTGCCAGGCCTGGGTCACCACAACCACGCGCTTGATGCCCTGGGGCAACAAGATCGCGGCTGTCATGTTGGCGTTCTCCCAGGTCGTGCGGCTTTCACCTTCCTGCCAACGGACATTCACACCAAAATCGGCGCGCAGGGAGTCAGCCATGATCGCCGCCTCGCTGGGTGGCTCGCCGTAATGCAGCCCGCCCGTTGTGAGGATCGGCAGACCCGACGCTTTCGACAAACGCGCGGCATACCTCATGCGCTCCAGCGCAACGCCCGTGGGAATATCAGTGCCCCAGCTCGGGTCATTGCGTTCGCGGCCGGAACCGAGAATTACGATGGCATCGGCACGCTGGGCCAACGTCGCCCACTCGCTTTGCGGCAGCGGCGGGATACTTTCGATGCCCCTCGCCGACCACTCCACCACGATCGGCAGACTCATCGCCGTCATGCCGCCAACGCCGATCACAAACAGCACCCGCGCCAACACCGGCCGGCGATTTCTCAACCACCAGGCCAGCACGAGTAACAACAGGAAAAGGCCCGGAGGCAGCAGCAGGTTTTTGATGAAATAACGAAAGGGCATCGGGCATCTCCAAAGATGCCCGAAGCCTAGAAGCAATGACGCTAAGCAGCAATGCTCGATTGGCCGGGGTCAGCCCCCGCAGAAGTTAACGCTTGAAATGTTTGGTGGAACTGTAGCGACTCAACTTTGCCGACACCTTGGCTCGGCGCTGATCCTTGAGCCAGATGACATTGGCTTGGGGATGCGGCGCTCGCATCGACTCGGAAGGCTCCCGTGAGGTGCTGGAACGTCCCCTCGTGACGATCGGAGAATCTTCTTTGAAAACGACTTCGGTTCTACCCAGATAGGCCTCGATCAACTGAAACTCGGCGTGACTCAAACCACGCAGTTCAAGCTCGGCAGGTGACTCGTTTCGAAGTCGCACCGCTGTTTTTGCTGTGTCCAGAGCCAGGCCCAGACGATCGATCAGACGGTCATACACATCAGGTTGCTCTACTTCATGCTGCAGCTCTGCCATCCGCTCACCTCACTGAAGATAAACACTTACCCCCGTCAGTGAGCTTAGCGCCACTGCAAAAACCGGCGCGATGCCGCGACCAACGGCGGATGCCGCAGATGCCGAGTCTTGAGCACGCAATCAGGGTTTCCCTCGGCTTGGTAGCCTCATGTATGCTACGGCGCTTCCTGTAAATCCACTTCCGCCCAACCGGGCATGGATGCATCGCAATGCAGACGGCCTCGTCTGGCATGCGAAGGCCTCCTGATCCGGTCACGCCGAGAAGCGGTCAAGGGTCACTCATTTCAGCCAAAAGTAGCCATGCACGAACTCTACCAGCCCCGCGAAATCGAAGCCGCCGCCCAGACCTTCTGGGACGAGCAAAAGTCTTTTGAAGTCAGTGAACAGCCAGGCAAGGACACCTTCTACTGCCTGTCGATGTTCCCTTACCCCAGCGGCAAGCTACACATGGGTCACGTGCGCAACTACACCATCGGCGACGTGATCGCCCGCTATCAGCGCATGCAAGGCAAAAACGTGCTGCAGCCAATGGGCTGGGACGCGTTCGGCATGCCGGCGGAAAACGCCGCGATGAAGAACAACGTCGCCCCCGCCAAGTGGACCTACGAAAACATCGCCTACATGAAGAACCAGCTCAAGAGCCTGGGTCTGGCGATCGACTGGTCCCGCGAAATCACCACCTGCAAACCCGATTACTACCGCTGGGAACAATGGCTGTTCACTCGCCTGTTCGAAAAAGGCGTGATCTACCGCAAGAACGGCACCGTGAACTGGGACCCGGTCGACCAGACCGTTCTGGCCAACGAGCAAGTCATCGACGGGCGCGGCTGGCGTTCGGGCGCGGTGATCGAAAAGCGCGAAATTCCGATGTACTACTTCAAGATCACCGCCTACGCGGATGAGCTGCTGGAGAGCCTCGACGAGTTGCCGGGCTGGCCTGAACAGGTCAAGACCATGCAGCGCAACTGGATCGGCAAATCCCGTGGCATGGAAGTGCAGTTCCCGTACGACCAGGCGTCCATCGGCGAAGCCGGCACCCTGAAAGTCTTTACCACTCGCCCCGACACGCTGATGGGCGCGACCTACGTCGCCGTTGCCGCCGAGCACCCGCTGGCAACCCTGGCTGCGCAGAACAATCCCGAACTGCAAGCGTTCATCAACGAATGCAAAAGCGGCAGCGTGGCCGAAGCCGACGTGGCCACCCAGGAAAAGAAAGGCCTGCCGACCTCGCTGTTCGTCGAGCACCCGCTGACCGGCGAGAAGCTGCCGGTGTGGGTCGCCAACTACGTGCTGATGCATTACGGCGACGGCGCGGTCATGGCCGTTCCTGCACACGACGAACGTGATTTCGAGTTCGCCACCAAGTACAGCCTGCCGATCAAAGCCGTTGTACGCACCAGCGCGGGCGATGAAACCCCTGCGCCCTGGCAGGACGCGTACGGCGAGCACGGCCAACTGATCAACTCCGGCGAGTTCGACGGGCTGGATTTCGCGGGTGCTTTCGATGCGATGGAAGCCGCGCTGCTCAAGAAAGAACTGGGCAACTCACGCACCCAGTTCCGTCTGCGCGACTGGGGCATCAGCCGCCAGCGCTACTGGGGCTGCCCGATCCCGATCATCCACTGCGACACGTGCGGCGACGTGCCTGTCCCGGAAGATCAACTGCCGGTCAAGCTGCCTGAAGACGTGGTACCGGACGGCGCGGGCTCACCGCTGGCGCGCATGCCCGAGTTCTACGAATGCAGCTGCCCGACCTGCGGCGCACCGGCCAAGCGCGAAACCGACACCATGGACACCTTCGTCGAGTCCTCGTGGTATTTCGCCCGCTATGCCTCGCCTCACTACGAAGGCGGCATGGTCGACCCGAAAGCCGCGAATCACTGGCTGCCGGTTGATCAGTACATCGGCGGTATCGAACACGCGATCCTGCACCTGCTGTACGCGCGCTTCTTCCACAAGCTGATGCGCGACGAAGGCCTGGTGAGCTCCAACGAGCCGTTCAAGAACCTGTTGACCCAAGGCATGGTCGTGGCCGAGACGTTCTATCGTCTGGAAGCCAACGGCAGCAAAACCTGGTTCAACCCGGCGGACGTCGAGTTCGAGCGGGACAGCAAAGCCAAGATCATCGGCGCCAAACTGATTGCCGATGGCCAGCCGGTTGAAATCGGCGGCATCGAAAAGATGGCGAAATCGAAGAACAACGGCGTCGACCCTCAGTCGATGATCGACCAGTACGGCGCAGACACCTGCCGCCTGTTCATGATGTTCGCCTCGCCGCCTGACATGAGCCTGGAATGGTCTGACTCCGGCGTCGAAGGCTCGCACCGCTTCCTCAAGCGCGTCTGGCGCCTGGCTCAGGCCCACGTGACGGCGGGCGCTGCAAGCGCTCTGGACAAAACCGCGCTGAACGACGACCAGAAGGCCATTCGCCGCTCGATCCACCTGGCTATCAAGCAGGCCGGTCAGGACGTCGGGCAGCATCACAAATTCAACACCGCCATCGCACAAGTGATGACGCTGATGAACGTGCTGGAAAAAGCACCGCAGGTTTCGGCCCAGGACCGCGCGCTGTTGCAGGAAGGTCTGGAGACGGTCGCGCTGCTGCTGGCCCCGATCACCCCGCACATCAGCCACGAACTGTGGGCTGCACTCGGCCACTCCGGCCCGATCATCGACGCCGGCTGGCCTGTGGTCGATGACTCGGCACTGGTGCAGGACACGTTGCAGCTGGTGATTCAGGTCAACGGCAAACTGCGTGGTCACATCGAGATGCCCGCCAGCGCCACCCGCGAGGAAGTCGAGGCAGCTGCACGGATCAACGAAAACGTCCTGCGTTTCATCGACGGTCTGACGATCCGCAAGGTCATCGTAGTGCCGGGCAAACTGGTTAATATCGTCGCCAGCTAACGCAATCATCGGGCGCCTGCAGGCAGGCGCCGCATCAATTTCAAGAACCCGGGATGCCGGGTTCTAACGGATTCAAGGGAGCAACAAGATGATCAAACGCAATCTGCTGGTAATGGGACTCGCGGTTCTGCTGAGCGCCTGCGGTTTCCAGCTGCGCGGCACTGGCACCAATGCCCTGTCGATCAAGGAACTGGACGTGAGCGCGCGCGACGCCTACGGCGACGTTGTCACCCAGCTGCGTCAGACCCTGACCAACAGCGGCGTGCACGTCTACACCGGTGCGCAGTACAAGCTGTTCATCGCCCGTGAAGACGAGACTCAACGCACCGCCAGCTACGCAGGTTCCGGCCGCTCCGCCGAATACGAGCTGACCACCGTGCTCAAGTACGAAATCCACGGCAGTAAAGACGTTCTGCTGCTCGACGACTCCGTTCAGTCGCAGAAGATCTTCGTCCATGACGGCAACAACCTGATCGGTTCTGACCAGGAAGCCGATCAGATCCGCAAGGAAATGCGCACTGACCTCGTGCAGAAAGTGCTGGCACGTCTGCAGCAGCTGACACCTCAGCGCCTTGACGAGATGCAGGCCAAAGCCGACGCCGCCGCCCGCGCCCAGGCGGATGCCGAAGCCGCGGCTCAGCGCATTCGCGACGAGACGCCACAGCAGTCGCCTATCGAAATCCCGTCCAAGTGACGGCATCGGGGCCGGTTCGCCGGCCCTGATCTTTTCTGACCCATGAAACTCGCCCCCGCCCAGCTTTCCAAACACCTGCAAGGCACCCTTGTGCCCGTCTACATCGTCAGCGGCGATGACCCGCTGCAGTGTCAGGAGGCGTGCGACGCCATCCGCGCGGCTGCGCGCCAGCAAGGCTATGACGAACGCCAGGTGTTCAGCGCCGATTCGAGCTTCGACTGGGGCACCCTGCTTATGGCGGGCGCGAGCATGTCGCTGTTTGCCGAGCGCAGGCTGCTGGAGTTGCGCCTGCCGTCCGGCAAACCCGGCGACAAAGGCGCCGCCGCGCTGCTGGAATACTGCGGCCGTCCTGCTGAAGACACGCTGCTGTTGATCAGCCTGCCCAAGCTCGACGGCTCGGCACAGAAGACCAAATGGGGCAAGGCGCTGGTCGAGGGCCCGCAGACCCAGTTCGTGCAGATCTGGCCGGTGGACGCCAGCCAGCTGCCGCAATGGATTCGTCAGCGGCTGTCGCAGGCTGGCCTGGCGGCAACGCCAGATGCCATCGAGCTGATTGCCGCGCGGGTGGAAGGCAACTTGCTGGCCGCTGCGCAGGAAATCGAAAAGCTCAAGCTGATGGCCGAAGAAGGCCAGATCACCGTCGAGACCGTGCAGGCGGCGGTGGCCGACAGCGCGCGCTTCGATGTTTTCGGTCTGACTGACGCCATCCTCAATGGCGAAGCGGCCCACGCGCTGCGAATGCTGGAAGGCCTGCGCGGCGAAGGCGTTGAGCCTCCGGTCATTCTCTGGGCGCTGTCCCGCGAACTGCGTGTGCTGGCCAATCTGGCGTTGCAGTTCAGTCAGGGCATCCCGCTGGACAAAGCCTTCAGCCAGGCTCGCCCGCCCATCTGGGACAAGCGCAAACCGCTGATGAGCAAAGCCCTGCAACGCCACTCCGCGCGACGCTGGGGCCAGCTGTTGATGGACGCGCAACACATCGACGCGCAGATCAAAGGCCAGGCCCAAGGCTCGGTCTGGAGCAGCCTGAGTCGCCTGACGCTGCTGATGGCGGGACAACGGCTGGCATTGCCGGCGGAATAATCTGTAACGTTTCGATAGCTCAGGTTAATTGGACAGCGGCGCCGAACTGGCAGAATATTCCCCGCTGCTGCACCCCACCACTTGAGCGAGAACGCCATGAGCAAAGCCAAAAAGCGGCCGAACAAGGCCAAATCCATCATCGCCCAGCCACTGTTCCGCAGCCGTCAGGAACAACCCGGCAAGGGCAAAGGCAGCTACCGCCGCGAAGCCTTCCAGTCTAAAAGCTGGGAGGCTTCTTCCGTTATGGCGGCTTGAAAACTTCAGGTTACTGACTGACGCCCCACCAACAGGGCCGGCATGTTAAGGTCTGCACCTTCCGGTTTAGCCCTGTGGACCCCAGAATGCCCCCAAGCTTTCCCCGTCACTGGCACCTTCGCCAGTTGATCGCCGCCTCCAGCCTCTTTGCGCTGGTTGCCTGTGCCGAGCAGCCTACCGCTGCCGTTGCCACTCCGCTCCAGGCCACACCCGCGGCGCAAGTCGTCAAGAGTTTGCCCACGCCTTCAGGCGCTGTTGCGCAGCCTGACGACGGCAACTTTGAAATCCAGCCTGCGATGAGTTTCAGCGAATGGCAGAGCCAGTTCCGGGCTCTGGCGCTGAACGCGGGTGTGCGCCCCGAGGTGTTCGATAACGCGTTTGCCGGCGTCACGCCGGACATGAGCGTGGTCAAGGCCGATCGCAGCCAGCCGGAATTCAGCCGCCCGGTTTGGGAATACCTGGACGGCGCCATGTCGGCGGTACGCGTGCGCAAGGGGCAGGCTCTGCTCAACCAGTACGCCGATGCGCTGAGCGCCATCGAGCAGCGTTATGGCGTCGATCGCCAGGCACTGGTCGCCGTATGGGGGATGGAAAGCAGCTTCGGCCAGTTCCAGGGGACTCAGTCAGTGATTCGCTCGCTGGCGACGCTGGCCTACGAGGGACGCCGACCACAGTTCGCCCAGGATCAGTTGATCGCCGCCCTGCAGATCATTCAGCACGGCGATATCGATGCGCCGAGCATGTTGGGCTCGTGGGCCGGCGCAATGGGTCAGACTCAGTTCATACCGACAACCTACAACACCCATGCGGTGGATTTTGACGGCGACGGTCGCCGTGATATCTGGAACTCCCCCACCGATGCCCTCGCCTCCACCGCCCATTACCTGCAAAGCTCCGGCTGGCAGAAAGGCCAGCCGTGGGGCTTCGAAGTGCAACTGGCTCAGGGTTTCGATTACGCGCTGGCGGACGCCTCAGCCCGCAAATCCATCGTTGAATGGCAACAGCTGGGGCTGAAGCTGCCGAACGGTTCTGCGCTGCCAGCCAATTTGCAGCAACAGCAGGCGGCGTTGCTGCTGCCCGCTGGCTACAAAGGCCCGGCCTTTCTGGTGATGGATAACTTCCGCGCCATTCTGAAGTACAACAACTCGTCGTCCTATGCGATGGCGATCGGCTTGCTGTCCGAGCGATTCAATGGCGGCGGTTATGTGCAGGGCAGCTGGCCACGTGGCGATCGTCCGCTGAGCCGCACCGAGCGTATCGAGTTGCAGACGCTGCTTTCGGCCCGACAGTACGACGCAGGCGCCCCTGACGGGATCATCGGCGCCAACACGCGTAAGGCGATTCGCAGCGCACAGCAATCCTTTGGCTGGCCGGCGGACGGGTATCCGACCCAGGAATTGCTGGAGCAACTGCGCAAGCCGTAACTGTTCAGCCAGCATCCGCAGGCGAGCGCACCACCTGTATGAGCTGCCGGAGGTTACGACGGTGGCGAACGCGGTAGGTCAGACGACATAAGTTCGTCGGGGCAACCGGGTTCGCCAGCAAGCCGGCTCGTCGGAATGCGTTTGCGGTTATGGCGATGCATGTTGGCCACACCGCCGTGAACGTCACGCAAAAAAACGGGCCGGATATTTCTATCCGGCCCGTTTTGCTTTGCGCATCTACAGCGTTGTGATCAACCCGCCGTGAGCAGCGACTTGACCAGCTTGGCTTGTTCGTCTGCGTGATACGACGAGCGAACCAGCGGGCCTGAGGCGACGTTCTTGAAGCCCATCTTGTAGCCTTCTTCGGCGAACCAGTCGAAGACGTCCGGGTGCACGAAGCGCTGAACCGGCAGGTGGTTACGGGACGGTTGCAGGTACTGACCCAGGGTCAGCATGTCGATGTTGTGCTCGCGCATGCGCTGCATGACTTCGATGACTTCTTCATCCGTCTCGCCCAGGCCCAACATCAGCCCGGATTTGGTCGGCACGTGGGGGACCATTTCCTTGAAACGCTTGAGCAAGGTCAGCGACCACTGGTAATCCGAACCCGGGCGCGCAGCCTTGTACAGGCGCGGCACGGTTTCCAGGTTGTGGTTGAAGACGTCTGGCGGCGTTGCGGCGGTGATTTCCAGCGCGATGTCCATGCGGCCACGGTAATCCGGCACCAGGGTCTCCAGCTGCACGTTTGGCGACAGCAGGCGGATCTCGCGGATGCAGTCGGCAAAGTGCTGAGCACCGCCGTCGCGCAGGTCGTCGCGGTCAACGGAGGTGATCACGACGTACTTGAGTTTCAGGTCAGCGATGGCAACGGCGAGGTTCTTCGGCTCATCGGTGTCCAGCGCTTTCGGACGGCCATGGCCGACGTCGCAGAACGGGCAGCGACGGGTGCAGATGTCGCCCATGATCATGAAGGTCGCTGTGCCACCGGAGAAGCACTCACCCAGGTTCGGGCAAGACGCCTCTTCGCACACGCTGTGCAGCTTGTGCTTGCGCAGCAGTGCTTTGATGCGGTCGACTTCCGGCGAAACCGGTATGCGCACGCGAATCCAGTCTGGCTTCTTCGGCAGATCGACCGTCGGAATGATCTTCACCGGGATGCGCGCGACTTTTTCCGCGCCGCGCAGCTTCACGCCGGCTTCCACTTTCGGACGAGCCACACGCTCAGGCGTGGCCACGCTTACTGTCGGGATCAGGGTCTGTACGGCATTCTCTGTATTCAAGACAGTGTCAGCTGCCTCATACGCAGTAGTCATATCAATCCATTCCGCCCGTTAGGGTCGTCTGCTCAGCGTAGTCGAGGTGGTTGACGAGCTGCGCACGCAGCCGGGCACTAACCTCGGCAAATTCAATCGGACCTGCCTGTTCGCGCAGCTGGGTCATCGCCAGCCCCGCATACCCGCAGGGATTAATCCGTTTAAAAGGGTCCAGATCCATATCGACGTTCAACGCAAGGCCGTGAAACGAACAGCCGTTGCGGATGCGCAGCCCCAGTGAGGCGATCTTGGCGCCATCGACGTAAACCCCCGGTGCGTCAGCCTTGGCTGCGGCGCTTACACCGTAACCGGTCAGCAGATCGATCAGGCTGTGCTCGATCCGGGTGACCAGCTCGCGGACGCCAAAGCCCAGACGGCGCACGTCCAGCAGCAAATAAGCGACCAGTTGGCCGGGGCCATGATAAGTCACTTGGCCGCCGCGATCGACCTGTACCACCGGGATATCCCCCGGCAGCAACAAATGCTCGGGCTTGCCGGACTGACCCTGGGTGAACACGGGCGGATGCTGCACAAGCCAGACCTCATCGGCGGTGTCGCGGTCGCGACCGTCGGTGAAGCGTTTCATGGCCTGCCAGGTGGGCTCGTAGTCGGTCAGACCGAGTTCACGAAAGCCCAGAACCGGACCCATCACAGCACCATATGCACGAAGCCGGTGGCCCGCAATTCGCTGTTGATGTCGTAAAGCTGGTCTTGACCGGTGGCGATGATGTGCAGCTGAACGGTGGTGTATTTGCCGTTGCTGCTCTGGCGCTCGGCCAGAGTCTTCATGTCGACGGTGGCGTGCTTCTCGAGAATCTCGATGACTCTGTCTTTGAAGCCCACACCCGTGTCGCCGATGATCTTGATGGGATAGTCGGCGCAGGGAAATTCGATTTTTGGTGCTTTTACTTCGGTATCTGTCATGGCAGTAACGGCCTCGTAAGCCGGAAAACGGACAGGCCCCCGGCGCGGTCAGCGACGGGGGCGTACGGAGCAACGGTCAGCTTTTGATCAATCGTTGATCAGTTGAACAGACCGTAGAAGAACAAGCGGATGCTATCCCACAGGCGGCGGAAGATACCACCCTCGTCGACGGCGTCCAGAGCGATCAGGTTGGCGCTGTGCACGACCTTGTCGTCCAGTTTGACTTCAACCTTGCCGATGACGTCGCCTTTGGCGATCGGCGCAACCAGCTGTGGATTCATGGTCATGCTGGCCGCCAGCTTCTTCAGCTCGCCTTTTGGCATGGTCATGGTCAGGTCTTCAGCCAGACCGGCTTTGACTTGACGCTCTGTGCCTTTCCAGACTGGGGCCTGAGCCAGCTCGGTGCCCTTCTGATAGAAGGTCTGGGTTTCGAAGAAGCGGAAACCGTAGGTCAGCAGCTTCTGGGTTTCGGCAGCACGAGCTTGCTCGCTGTTGGTACCGAAGACCACAGCAATCAGACGCATGCCATCACGAACGGCCGAGGACACCATGCAGTAGCCGGCTTCTTCGGTGTGACCGGTTTTCAGACCGTCGACGGTCTTGTCACGCCACAGCAGCAGGTTGCGGTTTGGCTGTTTGATGCCGTTCCAGAAGAACTCTTTCTGCGAGTAGATCGCGTAGTGCGCCGGGTCTTCATGGATGATCGCGCGCGCCAGCAGGGCCATGTCATGGGCCGTGGCGTAGTGATCAGGGTTCGGCAGGCCGGTCGGGTTCATGAAGTGGCTGTTGACCATGCCCAGATCGGCAGCGGTCTTGTTCATCAGGTCGGCGAAGGCGTCTTCGCTGCCGGCGATGTGCTCGGAAAGCGCAACGCTGGCGTCGTTACCCGACTGAATGATGATGCCGTGCAGCAGGTCGCTGACGGTGACCTGGCTGCCCACCTTGATGAACATCCGCGAACCGCCGGTGCGCCAGGCGTTTTCGCTGACGGTCACAGGGTCGTTTTCGCCGATCTGGCCACGACGGATTTCCAGCGTGGCGATGTAGGCGGTCATCAGCTTGGTCAGACTGGCCGGCGGCAGGCGCTGGTCGCCATTGTTTTCGACCAGAACGTTTCCGCTGTTGGCGTCCATCAGCACATAAGCCTTGGCAGCCAGTTGCGGTGGCGATGGCGTCATCTGTTCGACCGCAAACACGGCAGGCGTGGTAAATAGCGGGATTAGCAGGCAAAGGCGTTTTGCAAAGCTGGTGATGTTCATCCGTCTCTCGAAAATGCTAATGGGCAAACATGCCCTTGCGGGCAAAGCGGGTGCCGGGCTACCCCGGCAAACGGGCTCACATTCTACAGAACGTGCCGTGAAAAGCTGCTGACAACGACAAACCCGGCTGGCAGGTCGTCGGTCAGGCCGCGAAAACCGCCTCCGTTACCGGGGCGGGTATCGCTGATAAAGCCTATGGAAGCGTTACTGGTCCGACGTGACGACGCTTGGCGAGCCGAGATTGGCCGACCTTACGCTGTTCTGCAGTTGCTGGGCTTCACCCGGCGTGTCGACCGGTCCCATCCGCACGCGATAGAGCGTCTGTTGATTGCGTGCGATCGAACTCACGAACACCGGCGCGCGGACCATCCCGCTCAATTTCGACCTCAGGAGTTCCGCAGCGTCCGGGTTGGCGAAGGCTCCCACTTGGAGAAACAGCCCAGACGCTTGTCCGGAAGCGTTTTTTTTTGCGTCGATTGGCACGGGCGTGACCGGAGCGGCATGTTGCTGCGGCGGCGGCGTCCATTGCTCAATCGTGCCGGCTGACGCGGTAATCACCGGCGCCGCTGGCTGCTGAGGCGGTGGATTGCTGCTCGCCACCTGCGGCTGATCCAGCATCAGTGGTGCCGGTTTGCCGCGCTGCGCCCAGTACTGCGAAGGGTCGATGCCTTCGACTTTTACCCGCGCCGTGCCGTTTTCGGCATAGCCAAGCTTCTTCGCCGCAGCGTAGGACAGGTCAATGATGCGGTCGGAATAGAACGGACCGCGATCGTTGACCCGCAGGATCACCGTGCGGTTGTTGTCCAGGTTGGTCACGCGAACATAGCTGGGCAGCGGCAGGGTCTTGTGCGCCGCGCTCATGCCATACAGGTCATAGACTTCGCCGTTGGCGGTGTTCTGGCCGTGGAATTTGGTGCCGTACCACGACGCCGTTCCCGTCTGGGAATAGGTCCTGGAATCGCTGAGCGGGAAATACGTCTTGCCCAGCACCGTATACGGGTTGGCCTTGTACGGGCCGGTATGCAGGGTCGGAATGGCGTCGGGGATGCGCGAAACGTCAACGTCCCACCAGGGCGCGCCGTCTTTGTGCGCCCTGTTGATGTCCAGCCCCGGCTGCGAACGGATGACGTTGCCCTGCTGGCGCTGCGTCGTTGTCGTCGGGCGGCTGGTTGAGCAGCTGACGATCAGCAAAGTCAGCGCCGTGAAGGCCATCAGTTTCAATGGTTGTTGCATCGGCATTGACCGCATTACTTGATGTCCCGGGCTTGAACAAGCATTTCGGACAGCTGATGCACGGCCATGGCGTACATCACGCTGCGGTTGTATCGCGTGATTGCGTAAAAATTCTTCAGACCCATCCAGTACTCAGGGCCTTTGTCGCCATCGAGGCGAAACGCGGTGACAGGCATGTCGTCGCGCAGCGCATCATGACTCGCCCAGCCCAACGCTCGCAACTCCCCAACGTTCTTCACCGGATCAATGCCGGGGCTCAAGCCTTCGTCGACGCGGTCACCGCGCACGTCCGCGCGACTGACAACCGGCTCACCGGCCACCCAGCCGTGGCGCTTGAAGTAGCTGGCAACACTGCCAATCGCGTCGTCCGGGTCGTTCCAGATATTGATGTGGCCATCGCCGTCGAAATCCACTGCATAAGCGCGAAAACTGCTCGGCATGAACTGAGGCAAACCCATTGCTCCGGCGTACGAGCCCTTGAGCGTCAGCGGATCGACCTGCTGTTCGCGGGATAGCAGCAAGAACTCGCGCAGCTCCTTGCGGAAGAAGTCGGCGCGCTGGGGATAGTCGAACGCCAGCGTCGACAATGCGTCCATCACCCGGTAATTGCCGGTGTTGCGACCGAAAAACGTCTCGACGCCGATAATCGAAACGATCACCTGAGCCGGCACGCCATACTCTTTCTCGGCGCGCGCCAGGGAGGCCTCGTGCTGACGCCAGAAGTCGACGCCCCGGGCAACGCGCGCGTCGGTGAGGAACATCGGGCGATAGTCTTTCCACGGCTTGACGCGTTCGGCGGGCCTGGAAATGGCATCGAGGATCGCCTGCTTGCGCTGCACATCGCGGAAAACATCGATCAGTTGCTCGCCCGCAAAACCATAATCGCGGGTCATTTCGCTGACGAACTGGGCGACTTGAGGAGAGCCGTCATAGTCACCGGCAAGTGATTCCTGCACTGAGCCGAAGATGCCCATCAGACCGACCAGCGGCGCATATCGAGCAGCCCAGCCACGCACTACTTGCATTGAGTTCTTCACCTTAATCAAACCTGAGCGATCCACTTGCGATGTGTATGGACCGACATCAAAACACCAAACGCTGACAGCAGCGTCACCAGCGAAGTTCCGCCGTAGCTAATGAAGGGCAACGGCACGCCTACAACCGGCAGCAGACCGCTGACCATACCGATATTGACGAAAACGTAAACAAAAAAGGTCATGGTCAGGCTGCCCGCGAGCAGCTTGCCGTAGAGGGTCTGCGCCTGAGCGGTGATCACCAGCCCGCGGCCGATCAGCAACAGGTAGATCAGCAGCAGGGCGCAAATCCCCACCAGACCGAATTCTTCGCCCAGTACCGCAATGATGAAGTCGGTGTGGCTTTCAGGGAGGAAGTCCAGGTGCGACTGGGTGCCCATCAGCCAGCCTTTGCCGAACACGCCGCCCGAACCGATCGCCGCCTTGGACTGAATGATGTTCCAGCCGGTGCCGAGGGGATCGCTCTCCGGGTCGAGGAACGTCAGGATCCGCTGCTTCTGGTAGTCGTGCATGAAGAAGAACCACATGCCGACCGCCACCGGGACCGCTGCCGCCACCACGCTGATGATCCAGCGCCAGCGCAGGCCGGCCATGAACAGCACGAAGGTGCCGGAGGCCAGAATCAGCAGCGAGGTGCCGAGGTCGGGCTGACGCACGATCAGAATGAACGGCAGGCCGATCAGGCCGAGACTCACCGCAACGTGCTTGAGGTGCGGCGGCAGCGTGCGCTTGGACAGGTACCAGGCGATGGTCGCCGGCATGATGATCTTCATGAACTCAGAGGGCTGAAAACGGATGACCCCGGGAATGTTGATCCAGCGCGTCGCACCCATGGCGTTGTGGCCCATGACGTCCACCGCCACCAGCAGCAGAACGCCGATCACGTAGGCGGCGGGCACCCAGCGGGCCATGAATCGGGGCTCGAGTTGCGCGATGACGAACATCGACACCAGGCCGATGCCGAAGGAGGTCGCTTGCTTGATCAGCAGGTCCCAGCTCTTGCCGCTGGCCGAATACAGCACGAACAGGCTGCCCGCCGCCAACGTCAGCAGCAGGATCAGCAGCGGGCCATCGACGTGGATCTTCTGCAGAAACGTGGCGCGACGGCGCATCACATCTTCGCTGGACAGGATGCGGTCGAAATTACTCTTCACGGGCCGCGTTCTCCGGAGGCTGTGCATTGCTGGCGTATTCGGGTTTCAGATGGCCCTGGGGATCAAGCAACCAGGCGTCCATCACCTGCCGCACCACCGGCGCGGCAACGCCCGACCCCGACTCACCGTTTTCGATCATCACCGCGACGACGATCTTCGGGCTGTCGGCCGGCGCGAAGCCGACGAACAAGGCGTGGTCGCGGTGACGCTCCTGGACTTTCGAGCGGTCGTATTTCTCGCCCTGCCGAATGGCCACGACCTGGGCCGTGCCACTCTTGCCGGCGATGCGGTACTGCGCACCGATCGCGGCTTTGCGCGCGGTGCCGCGAGCGCCGTGCATCACTTGCTGCATGCCGTGGTTGACCTTGGCCCAGTCCGACGGGTCACGAAGGACGATGTCCGGCATCGGGTTGTTGTCCACCGGCTTCTGCCCTTCGACGGTCCTGGCCAGGTGCGGACGGTTCCATTTGCCTTTGTTCGCCACCAGCGCGGTAGCCTGGGCCAACTGCAGCGGAGTGGCCTGCATGTAGCCCTGGCCGATCCCGAGAATGAGTGTTTCGCCCGGGAACCACGCCTGCCGCCGGGTGACGCGCTTCCAGTCACGGGACGGCATCAGGCCGGGGGATTCTTCAAACATGTCCAGCGAGACTTTCTGGCCGATGCCGAACTTGTTCAGGTACGCCGACAGCCGATCGATCCCGACCTTGTGGGCCAGATCGTAAAAGTAGGTGTCGTTGGAGCGCATGATCGCCGTGTCCAGATCCACCCAGCCGTCGCCGGTGCGGTTCCAGTTGCGGTATTTGTGGTCGTAGTTCGGCAGCATGTAGTAGCCGGGGTCGAATACCCGCGTGCTGGCCGTGATCACGCCGGTATCGAGACCGGCAATCGCCACCGCTGGCTTGATGGTCGAACCCGGTGGGTACAGGCCCCGCAGAATGCGGTTGAACAGCGGGCGGTCGACCGAATCGCGCAATTCGGAGTACGCCTTGAAGCTGATGCCGGTGACGAACAGGTTGGGGTCGAAGCTCGGCTGGCTAACCATCGCCAGCACTTCTCCCGTGCTTGGGTCCAGCGCCACCACCGCACCGCGACGCCCTGCCAGCGCGGCTTCGGCGGCTTCCTGCAACTGGATGTCGAGGCTCAGGACGATGTCCTTGCCGGGCACAGGATCGGTTCTTTTCAGCACGCGCAAGACGCGGCCCCGGGCATTGGTTTCGACTTCTTCGTAACCGACCTGACCGTGCAGCTCGGGCTCATAGAAGCGCTCGATGCCGGTTTTGCCCATGTGATGGGTGCCGCTGTAATTCACCGGATCGAGGCTTTTCAGCTCTTTCTCGTTGATCCGGCCCATGTAACCCACCGAATGAGCGAAATGCTCGCCCTGCGGATAGTGGCGAACCAGTTGCGCGACCACTTCAACGCCCGGCAAACGGAACTGATTGACGGCGATGCGGGCAATTTGCTCTTCGGTCAGCTCAAACAGAATGGGCACCGGCTCGAACGGCCGCCGCCCCTGTTTCATGCGTTTTTCGAAGATGATCCGGTCATCCGGCGTCAGTTCAAGCACCTGAACGATGGTGTCCAGCACTTGCGTCCAGTCACCGGAACGTTCACGGGTCATGCTCAGGCTGAAGCTGGGCCGGTTGTCGGCAATTACCACGCCGTTACGGTCGTAGATCAGCCCGCGACTCGGCGGGATCGGCTGCACGTGAACGCGATTGTTCTCGGACAGCGTCGAGTGGTACTCGTACTGGATGACCTGCAGGAAATATAGCCGCGCGATCAGCACGCAGATCAGCACGACAACCGCGACTGCACCGACCACGACTCGGCTGCGCACCAGGCGTGCGTCCTTTTCGTGGTCTTTCAGGCGAATCGGCTGAGACATTTAGGGCAGGTTCACAGTGAAGGCAGCAGCGCTACTTGTGATAAGGGTGACCGGACAGCACGGTCCAGGCACGATAAATCTGCTCACCGATGAGAATGCGCACCAGCGGGTGCGGCAACGTCAGCGGCGACAACGACCAACGCTGCTCGGCCCGGGCACAGACTTCCGGCGCCAGCCCTTCCGGGCCGCCGACCATCAGGTTGACCGTGCGCGAATCCAGACGCCAGCGATCAAGCTCGCCCGCCAGTTGCTCGGTGCTCCATGGCTTGCCATGCACTTCAAGCGTGACGATCCGCTCACCCGGCTGCACCTTCGCCAGCATGGCCTCGCCTTCCTGACGGATGAGGCGTGCCACGTCGGCGTTCTTGCCACGGGTGTTGAGCGGAATTTCCACCAGTTCCAGCGCCAGTTCGGGTGGCAGACGCTTGGCGTACTCATGCCAACCCTCTTCCACCCACTTGGGCATGCGGGAACCGACAGCGATCAGACGCAGACGCACAACGAAGCCTTAGGCCTGGTCTTTGTTCAGCTTGTCGAAATGCTCGTGAGCGTTTTCCGGGCTGTGGTGTGCAGCGCTGGCCGAACGGCTCTGCTCGGCACCGGCCCACAGACGCTCAAGGTCGTAAAACTGGCGAGCGGAGGCAGTCATCATGTGGACAATGGCGATGTCCAGGTCCAGCAGCACCCAGTCGCTGTCGCCCTTGCCTTCTTCACCCAGCGGCTTGAGGCCCTGCTTTTTGACTTCTTCGCGGACCTTGTCGAGCATCGCGTTGATCTGGCGGTTGGAGGTACCGGTCGCGATGACCATGTAGTCCGTGATGCTCTGCTTGTCACGGACGTCCAGCACCTGGATATCCTGGGCCTTGACGTCTTCCAGGGCAGCCCTGATCACTTCGATGATTGGATTTACAGCGCGTTTGTCAGTCATAAAAAACTCTTTCAACTCGTATGTTTGGGCGTTTCTTCGCGCACTTGGCTGCGTAGCAACACACCTTCAGTTCGACGCACGGTAAAGCCCGTGCGTATCGATATAGGCCAGTACCGCGTCTGGCACCAGAAAACGTACCGACTTACCGCTGGCCAGCAGTTGACGGATCTGGGTGGCAGACACCGAAAGCGGCGTCTGCCAGACGAACGTAATCTTTCCGCCGGGCCCCTTGAGGGCCTTTGGATCACTGACGGCACGTCCCGCGAGCAGATTTCGCATCGCATCCGGGGACTCGCTGTCGGCGTCCGGGCGTTGCAGCACCACGATATGGCAGTGCTCCAGCAACTCTTCCCACCGATGCCAGGAAGGCAGCCCGCAAAAGGCGTCCCAACCCAGCAATAAAAATAGCTGATCATCGGCGGCCAGTTCAGCGCGCATCGATTCCAACGTGTCGATCGTGTACGACGGCTTGTCGCGCAGCAACTCACGATCATCCACCGTCAGCGGCGGCACCCTGGCGACTGCGCACTGGACCATCGCCAGACGGTCCTGCGCCGAGACACTTGGCGTGTCGCGATGAGGCGGTCGGGCGCTGGGCGTCAAACGCAGCTCATCAAGTTTCAGCAGCTCGGCTACCTCCAGTGCGCCACGCAAGTGGCCAATGTGCACCGGGTCGAACGTGCCGCCGAGTATGCCGATGCGCTGGGGCACCCGTGCAGTGTTCAGCGGAACAACAATCGGATCGGCCACTGCCTGGGCGCCGCTCACTGAAGCCTGACCGACGTCGGCCAAGTCAGACCGGCCCCTGCCCGCGCAATTGTGTGCCATCGCCGACGACGATGTATTTCTCGCAGGTCAGGCCCTCGAGCCCCACGGGACCACGCGCGTGAATCTTGTCGGTCGAAATGCCGATTTCCGCACCCAGGCCGTATTCGAACCCATCGGCAAAACAGGTGGGCGCGTTGACCATCACCGAGCTCGAGTCGACTTCAGCCATGAAGCGGCGAGTCTGGGCTTGGGAGTCGGAGATGATGGCATCGCTGTGATGCGAGCCGTAGTAATTGATGTGCTCAATAGCCTGGTCCAGACCGGTGACGATGCGGATCGACAGGATCGGCGCAAGGTACTCGGTGTGCCAGTCTTCTTCGGTCGCGGGCAAGACATCGATCAGGTCGCGGGTGCGCTCACAGCCGCGCAGTTCGACGCCTTTTTCGCGGAACCGGGCGGCCATTGGCGGCAGGAAGTCTGCGGCGATGGTTTGATCGACCAACAGGGTTTCCATCGCGCCGCAGATGCCATACCGGTAGGTCTTGGCGTTGAAGCTGATGTGCTGAGCCGCGACCAGGTCGGCATGGGCGCTGACATAGACGTGGCAGATGCCGTCCAGGTGTTTGATGACCGGGACTTTGGCGTCGCGGCTGACGCGCTCGATCAAACCTTTGCCTCCACGCGGGACGATGACGTCCACGTACTCCGGCATGGTGATCAGCGCGCCAACGGCGGCACGGTCGGTGGTTTCGACGACTTGTACGACGGCGGCCGGCAAACCTGCGTCATCGAGGCCGCGCTGGATGCAGGCGGCGATGGCGCGGTTGGAGTGTATGGCTTCGGAGCCACCACGCAGGATGGTGGCGTTACCGGACTTGAGGCAGAGGCTGGCGGCGTCGATGGTTACGTTGGGGCGCGATTCGTAGATGATGCCGACGACGCCCAGTGGCACGCGCATTTTGCCGACTTGTATGCCGGAGGGCTGGAAGTTCATGTCGCGCAGGGTGCCGATGGGGTCTGGCAGGCTGGCGACCTGGCGCAGGCCGGCGATCATGCTGTCGATGCGGGCCGGGGTCAGGGAGAGGCGTTCGAGCAGAGCGGGTTCGAGTCCATTGGCGCGGCCGGCAGCGAGGTCTTGTTCGTTGGCGGCGGTCAGTTCGGCACGGGAAGCGTCCAGCGCGGCAGCGGTGGCTGCGAGGGCGCGGTTCTTCTGTGCGGTGCTGGCACGACCGATCACGCGGGAGGCTTCGCGGGCGGCGCGACCCAGGCGGGTCATGTAGTCAAGAACGGACTCAGTCATTGGTCTCGGGGGTCTTGGCAAATGGGAAAGCGGCGGATTATAGCTGTCGGGCGTGCTGAACGACAGCGGCGACAGGCGGATGGTCGGAATAAGGCCGTTTTGTTGTTCTCAAGGCGGAACGGCGGTAGTGCAACCGAGGGTATATCCGTTATCTCCCGCGTCACGAATTATGGTTCCGCCCTTACGGCGGGTCACTTTTGGCAAGAGCGCCCCAAAAGTAACCAAAAACGCTTTGCTCCTGGTTTGGCCCCTCGTGCCTCGGGGTTCCTTCACTCCGGTCTCGCTCCGTGGGCCCGCGCCGAACGGACATCCATGTCCTGACGGCGCTCTCGCGGCATCCATGCCGCTCGGCCCACTCCGCGACACCTGCGTTCAGCCTGCACCCAAGTCGCGTTTGGCGGTGTGTGGACGCTTTGTGTACGGAGATCAAGATCAAAAGCGCGTTTAGGCAGATCAAGAGCTTCCCGGCTAAAGCCGGTCCCACTATGGGAACACGGTGCTTTAGTGGGACCGGCTTTAGCCGGGAAGGCGCACGTGTGGGCAATGAGATTGTTGATCTGCTCCCCGTTGGTAGGGGACTGATTTATTTACAACGCTTCACCGTAAATTAATCTGTCCCCGGCTTCGCGCCCACCCTCACCCATTCAGCTCCAATTAAGGCCGATGTTGATATGATCGCGGTCCATTCTCTGACTGCCTTTGTTTATGCCCGCCCAATCACCTCGCGCCCTGCCGGACAGTTTTTTTCATCGCGACGCTCAGACGCTTGCCCGGGAGTTGCTCGGCAAGGTCATTCGTCACAAGGTCGACGGGTTGTGGTTGTCGGCGCGGATTATTGAGACGGAGGCGTATTACGTCGCCGAGAAAGGCAGTCATGCGTCCCTCGGCTACACGGAAAAACGGAAGGCTTTGTTTCTGGAAGGCGGGCACATTTATATGTATTACGCCCGTGGCGGTGACTCGTTGAACTTCAGTGCGGAGGGTCCGGGCAATGCCGTGTTGATCAAATCGGCTTACCCCTGGGTCGACGGCGTGTCCGATGAGAACGCCCTCGCCCGCATGCTGCTCAACAATCCCGGTGCCAGCGGAAACGTACGCACGCCAGAACGGCTGTGTGCCGGGCAGACGTTGCTGTGCAAGGCGCTGGGCCTGAAAGTGCCGATGTGGGACGCCAGGCGTTTCGATGAAGAGCAACTCTTCGTCGAGGACGTGGGTCAGCGCCCGCCGCGAATTATTCAAACGACGCGCCTGGGTATCCCCACCGGTCGCGACGAGCACCTGATGTACCGGTTTGTTGATGCCAGCTATGCCCGCTTCTGCACACGGAACCCTCTCAGACGCGGGCAAGTCGAAGGCCGCGACTATATTTTCATCGAGCAAGGAAACTGAACCCATGGGCGCGTGGCTCGACAGCATCACTTCCTGGCTAAGCGCCAACCCTTCCTGGCTCGGCGCGGCGATTTTTATCGTCGCGTTCATCGAGTGCCTGGCCATCGCCGGCATTGTCGTACCCGGCACGGTTGTGCTGTTCGCGATCGCTGCACTGGCCGGCAGCGGCGTGCTGCCGTTGAGCGAAGCGCTGTTGCTGGGCTTTCTGGGCGGCATCCTGGGCGACCTGGTGTCGTACTTCCTCGGCCGGCGCTTCCATCAGAGGATTCGTCAATTGCCCGGCCTGCGCAATCACCCGGAGTGGATCGGCGGCGCCGAGACCTACTTTCAGCGCTACGGCATCGCCAGCCTGTTGGTCGGGCGCTTCATCGGTCCGCTGCGACCGATGCTGCCGATGGTGGCCGGGATGTGCGACATGCCGTTCGTGCGCTTTGCCGGTGTCAGCCTGATCGCAGCCGCCGGCTGGTCGGTGGCCTACATTCTGCCGGGCTGGGCGACCGGTGCTGCCATCCGCCTGCCCCTGCCGGAAAATTTCTGGCCCCAGGCCGCCGTGGTAGGCGGCGGGCTGGCGATTCTGCTGGGCATCAGCATCCAGAGCAGCCTTAGGCAGAAACCCTACGCGACCAAGGTTATCGCCCTGACGTGTTTCATCCTGCTGGGCAGTGTGTTTTTGGGCTGGCCGTACCTGGCCGATTTCGATCAGGGCATCATGACCGTAGTGCAGGCCAGCCGAAGCGCTGCGGCCGAGAACTTCGTAGTGATGATCACGGGCCTGGGGGATTTCCGCACGCAGTTCTGCGCCGCGGCCCTGCTGGCCGTTCTGCTGATCGTCACGCGAAAATGGCGCCATGCGATCTTCGTGATCGGCACCACCCTTGGCGCGGCGCTGATCAATCAGAGCATGAAATACACCTTCGCACGGGCACGCCCTGAGGTACTGACGGAGGCCCTCGGGACTTACAGCATGCCGAGCGGGCATGCCTCGGCCTCGTTTGCGCTGTTCATGTCGCTGGCGGTGCTTGCCGGGCGCGGTCAGCCGGTGCGGCTGCGTCTGACCTGGCTGCTGCTGGGCGGGATTCCGGCGCTGGCGATCGCCATGTCACGGGTGTACCTGGGCGTGCATTGGCCGACGGATGTCACTGCCGGGATGCTGCTGGCGTTTTTCACCTGTGCCGCGAGCCTGGCGTTCGTGCAGAACAAAAAGCCGCTGGAGGCGCTGCCGATCAAGGTGTGGTGGCTGGTGCTGCCGGCGATGGTGGCGCTGTTTGGCGGGTTCGGGCTGCACTCGTTCCCGCACGGTTTGATCCGCTATCAGTACTAAAGTGTCAGGCGTTGAAGCGCGGCCTGCAGGACAACCGTTAGCACGTCGCTGGACTGAGACAGCGACGTGGGCCGCTCCGTCAGTCCTGCATGTCGCCCTGCATCTCGTCGAGCAGGTCCTGAATCGCGTCGAGCCGTTCCTCGGCGTCTTCGATCTCCAGCAGCTCGACTTTGTCTTCTTCCGCGAACGGCAACAGGTAGGCCAGTTGATTGGCCAGCGAGTGCTGACCGCTGGCGGTGAGGCCCATGTTCAACGCGGCGACCATCGGGTGTTCGGCCAGCGCGGCGAGTAACGCGACCAGGTCGTCGTCTTCTTCTTGCAGCGGTTGCTCCTGAGGATCGTCCAGCCACTCGACCTCGCCGACCAGCAGGTTGTCGCGCTGGGTGCTGTAGTCCTTCACCCGAAAGCGTCGGGCACCCACAACCCGAATGCCGAGCAGGCCGTTGTCCTGCTTCTGGAAATCGGTGACCCGCGCTTCGCAGCCAATCATCGAGAAACCGTCCGGTACGTCGCCCGTCTCACTGCCTTCAGTGATGCAGACCACGCCAAAGCCTTCGCCCTGCTTCATGCAGCGGCTAATCATGTCGAGGTAGCGCGCCTCGAAGAGCTGCAGATCGAGCACGCACCCCGGGAACAGCACGGCGTTCAGTGGAAACAGTGGCAGTGGAAACAACGGCAACGACATAAACCCATCCTCAAGCAACCAGAGACACCGCCAACGGCAGGAACAAGGCCGTGGCGACACCCATCAAACTCATTGCCAGCGCCGCGAAGGCGCCGCATTCCTCACTTTCCTGCAGGGCCGCCGACGTACCCACCGCGTGAGCCGTCAGCCCAAGGGCCATGCCTCGGGCTTCCGGGCTATTTACCCGCGCCAGGGTCAGCAAGCCGGGGCCGAATATGCCGCCGATCACGCCGGTTATCAACACAAACACCGCCGCCAGCGCCGCCACACCGCCAATCTGCTCGGCGACGAGCATGGCGATCGGCGAGGTTACAGACTTGGGCGCCATGGTCATCAGGATCATGTGATTAGCGCCAAGCATCCAGCCCAGCGCGACGCACAGCCCGGTGGCCAGCACGCCGCCCACCACCAGCGTAGTCAATACCGGCCAGAACAGTTGCCGGATGCGCCGCAGATTCAAATATAGCGGCACGGCCAACGCAACCGTGGCGGGCCCGAGCAGAATGCTGAGGATTTCGGTGCTTTTGCGGTACTCGACGTAGGACAGTCCGCAGCTCACCAAGACGCCAATCACCACCAGCATCGAAATGAGCACTGGTTGCAAAAACACCCAACGGGTTTTCTCGTAGCCTGCGAGCACCAGTTGATAAGCGCCCAAGGTAATGGCGATGCCAAACAAGGGGTGATGGATCACGGACATCCAGGCGCCGTGCCAGTCCAGACTCATGATGGCTCCCGGCGACTGGCCTGACGGTCGATGAGTTTCTGCATCAGCCAGCCGGCGAAGGTCAGCGAGACCATCAGGGAAATCAACAGCGAGCCGACGATTGCCCAGAAGTCTTCGGCGATCTGGTCGGCATACACCATCACACCCACGGCGGGCGGCACCAGCAGCAACGGCAGGTAGCGCAGCAGACTGCTGGCGGCCAGGCTGATGGGTTCGCTGACTTCGCCCCGGGTCATCAGGTAGATCATCAACAGCACGAGCCCGATGATCGGGCCGGGCAGGATCGACAGAAACAGGTGATTGAGCGCGGTTCCGATCAGTTGGAACAGCACCAGCCAGGTCAGGCCTCTTAGCAACATAGAAAACTCCAGCAGATTCGCGGCGACATTATAGACACGCCACCCGCGCTGCCTATGGGGTGGTATTCGCCAGTTGAGGGCACGTTGACCCACGCAGTGCGGCGTGCTGATCTGCAATGCCAAGCAATAACAGCGCCGACGCCACCTCGTCGACTGCGGTTCAAACTGTAGGAGTGAGCTTGCTCGCGATCTGACGCGAAGCGGCAGCAAACCTGCGAGCGCGGTGTGTCAGGGGGCCTGCCCGTGAAGATCCCGCGCGAAAACAATAACTGGCAAGGAGAGTAGCGATGCCCCACGTACCCGTTGCAGAACTCAAACGCTATGAAGGCAAGGACCTGGGATGCTCCGACTGGCTGACCATCGATCAGGCGCGCATCAATCTGTTCGCCGAGGCCACCGGCGACTTTCAGTTCATCCACGTCGATCCGGTCAAAGCAGCGCAAACCCCGTTCGGTTCGACCATCGCCCACGGGTTTCTGTCGCTTTCGCTGATGCCCAAGCTGATGGAGTCTTTGATGGTCGTGCCCGAAGGCATGCAGATGGCGATCAACTATGGCCTGGACAGCGTGCGATTCATTCAGCCGGTGAAAGTGAATTCGCGCGTTCGTCTAAAAGTCACTCTGGCTGAAGTGACCGAAAAGAAGCCCGGCCAATGGCTGCTCAAAGCCACTGCAACGCTTGAAATCGAAGGCCTGGACAAGCCTGCGTTCGTTGCTGAACCGCTTTCGCTGTGCTTCGTGTAACCCCCGCCGCACCTCCGTTAACCCTCCCGAAACATGAAACAGTCGTAACAGACTGTTTCATGAGCGTTCCTCGCTGCGGCATACTCGCTGCGGCTGTGTGAGCGACTCGATACACGTACGCGATCAGATCACGCCGAAACATCTTATTTTCGGGATTTACCATGCGCGCGTTTGCTCCTTTGGCCCTGACCTTCCTTCTTACCGCTTGCGGCGACGGCGAATCGCTGCTGCCCCCGGACGCTCGCCTGCCCGACGGTGGACGCTATCGCGGCGACGTGATCAATGGCGTGCTGCAGGGCAAAGGCCGTATCGATTACCCCAATGGCAGCTGGTACGCCGGGGAATTCAAGAGTGGGCAATGGAACGGTCAGGGCGAGTGGCACGCCAGCAACGGTGACGTGTACCGCGGTGGCTTTCAGGACGGGCTTTTCCATGGCCAGGGCTCGCTGACGACCAGCGCCGGCAGTTACGTCGGCGGCTACAAGCTGGGGCGGCGCGACGGCGAAGGCACGCTGAAAGAGCACGGCATGAGTTATCGCGGCGAGTTCAAGGCCGATCTGTATGACGGCGCCGGGCATCTGGAACTGGACGACGGCAGCCAATATCAAGGCCAGTTCGCCCACGGCAAACCCAACGGCGAAGGCCAGCGCAACGACTCGGCGGGCAACCAGTTCAGCGGCAAGTTCGTCGACGGCCAGCTTGAAGGTACGGGCAATTTCAACAGCGCCGATGGCGATCAGTACGTTGGCGGCTTCCATAACAACCAGCTCAATGGTCGCGGTCGCTACGAAAACGCCGATGGCGATGTCTGGTCGGGGCAGTTCAAGGATGGTGCGTTTACCGGCAAGGGCGAGCTGATTGGCTCCGACGGCACGCGCTATCAAGGGGACTTCAAGAACTGGCGCTTCGCAGGCTCAGGCAGCCTGAAGCTCCCGGACGGCAGCGTGTACATCGGCCAGTTCGAGAACGACAACTATCACGGCAGCGGCGTGCTGACCACGGCGGACGGCGAAGTCCAGAGCGGCACCTGGTCCAACGGCCAGCGCGTGCGCGACGCCGCCGGCAAACTGCTGCCGGATCCGCTGGAAATGGGCTTGCTCGCCCAGGGCGCCCTGGTCGAGAAGGCGCTCGCCGCCGTGCCCGCCTCCACGCCGGCCATCGAGCTGTACAGCCTCGTCGTGGGTGGCGATGGCAAGCAGAGCGTTTTCCTGCGCGAGGCCGATTACGTCAACAAGCTGCTCGCGACGCGCTTCGGTGCGTTCGGGCAGATCACGCTGGTCAACCATCGCGACCACATGGCCGATCGACCGCTGGCCACGCGCGAGACCATCAGCCGCGCCGTGCAGACGCTGGCCAAGCGCAGCGGCCCGGAAGATTTGATCTTTATTTATCTCACCAGCCACGGCACCCATGAACACGAGTTGGTGCTGGATCAGCCGCGTCTGGAGCTGTCCGACCTGCCCGCCAACGAGATGGCCGGCGTGCTCGCACCGCTGAAAAATCGCGACAAGGTGGTGGTGATTTCCGCGTGCTATTCGGGCGGTTTCATCCCGGCGATCAAGGACGAGCGGACAATGGTGATTACGGCCTCGCGTGAGGACCGGGTGTCTTTTGGCTGTTCTGAAGAGGCTGATTTCACCTACTTCGGCGAGGCGCTGTTCGGCAAGGCGCTGGTGGAAACCGATGATCTGGTGCAAGCGTTCAATGAGGCGAAAGACATCGTCGCCCAGCGCGAGACGGACGAAAGCTTCGAAGCCTCCGAGCCGCAGATGTGGGCGCCTAAAGGCGTGGTCAACCATTGGCGGCAGCTGCGCAAGAGTCAGGCGGAGCGGGCATTGAATACGGTGCGGCGCTGAGTGCCGCCGTTGACGCGGAACCTCTGGGAGCCGGCTTACTGGCAAACGCATTCGTTCAGGCGCTGCAAGGTTGAATGCTCGATCGGGTTCGCCAGCAAGCCGGCTCCTACGCAGTGATGCACCCTCAAATGCGGGATGCGCCAAGATTTCATGTGTTTTTGTGAAACCCTCCCGCTGCGCCCGCAGTCTGTTCCGGTACAGCGCCTATGCTTGTGGCGTATCAAGGGAGAAAGATCATGTACTTGACGCCTCAGCACATTTTGCTTGCCGGAGCTACCGGATTGACTGGCGAGCACTTGCTCGACCGCCTGCTTAACGAACCCACTGTCACCCGCCTTCTCGCCCCCAGCCGTCGTCCTCTGGCTGAACATCCACGCCTGGAAAACCCGGTCGGCGAGCTTCAAAACCTGCTGCCCGCGCTGGAAGGCCCCGTTGATATCGCTTTCTGCTGCCTCGGCACCACGATCAAGCAGGCCGGTTCCCAGGAAGCGTTCCGGGCCGTGGACTTCGACCTGGTCGTGGCGTTCGGCAAACGTGCCCGCGAGTTGGGGGCGCGTCATTTGCTGGTGATCAGCGCCGTAAACGCCGACCCGCAATCGAGCATCTTTTACAGCCGCGTGAAAGGCGAGATGGAAGAAGCGCTGAAGCTTCAGGGCTGGCCGCAACTGACCATCGCCCAGCCGTCGCTATTGATTGGAGAGCGGCAGGATCAACGGTTTGTGGAACAGTTGGCCGCGCCTCTCGCCAAGCTGATCCCCGGCAAATACGGCGGCATCGAAGCCTGCAACCTCGCCCGCGCGCTATGGCGCCTGGCGCTGGAAGAGCAGGACGGCGTGCGGGTGGTTGAGTCGGATGATTTGCGGCGGTTGGGGAAGTGACTGAGCGCTGCTCAAGCTGACAGCAAAAACTGTGTAGGAGTGAGCTTGCTCGCGAATGCGTTCTGGCAGTCACCCTTATAGGGCCAGTCATGTCGCAATCGCGAGCAAGCTCACTCCTACATGGAATGCGTTCGGCCCCGACACCGCGCCACACTGTGGGAGTGAGCTTGCTCGCGAATGCGTTCTGACAGTCACCCTCACAGGGCCAGTCATGTCGCAATCGCGAGCAAGCTCACTCCTACAGGGATCGCATTACATTCCGCCTGTAGCCTGAAACCCCACACCCAGCGCCGTCAGAATCGACAACGGCAGCAGCAGCGTGTCGAGCAGCGCGCTGCCGGGCAGGTCGAGCATCGGGTATTTCGGCGCCTCGGTGCCGAAGCGATCCTTCTCGCAGCAGCCGCCTTGTATCGCGTACAGATCCAGCCGAGTACCGGCGTACACGACTGGCGCGCCCGGCTGATTGGCGTCGAGGGTGCGCACGGTCGAGCAGCCCGTCGTCAGCAACAGGCCCAGGGCAATGACGACGAGCTTATTCATCGGCGCCAAAATGATGCTCGCCCCAACGCGGCAGCATGTCCTGCGGGACGTTGAGCAGATTAAGAATCCGCGCCACGACGAAATCCACCAGATCGTCGATCGTCTGCGGCTGGTGATAGAAACCGGGCGACGCCGGCAGAATCACCGCGCCCATGTTCGACAGCTTGAGCATGTTCTCCAGATGGATGCTGGAAAACGGCGCCTCGCGGGGCACCAGAATCAACTGCCGGCGCTCCTTCAACGTCACGTCTGCCGCACGCTCGATGAGGTTGTTGCAGGCGCCCGTGGCGATTGCCGACAAGGTGCCGGTCGAACACGGCACCACCACCATTGCGCTCGGCGAACCGGAACCGGACGCCACCGGCGACATCCAGTCTTCCTTGCCGTACACCCGAATCTGGCCCGCCGTCGCGCCGGTGTATTCGTTAAGGAAGGCCTGCATCATCTGCGGTTTGGGCGGCAGGTTGACGTCGGTCTCTGTGGCCATGACCAACTGCGCGGCCTTGGAGATGAGGAAATGCACTTCGCGGTCTTCGCGCACCAGACAGTCCAGCAGGCGCAGACCGTATTGCGCACCTGACGCGCCGGTCATTGCCAGGGTAATGCGTTCAGGGCCGCTCATTGCAGGGCCTCCGCGAGTTTGCCGTGCAGGCCGCCGAAACCGCCGTTGCTCATGATGACCACGTGGGTGCCGGGCTGGGCCTGACTTTTCACAAGGTCGATGATGCCGTCGAGGCTGTCGCACACCAACGATGGAATGGCGCACTGCGCAGCGGTTGCCGCCAGATCCCAACCCAGATTGGCCGGCGCATACCAGACCACCTGATCGGCCTGGACCACGCTTTCCGGCAGACCGTCGCGGTGGGCGCCGAGCTTCATGGAGTTGGAACGCGGCTCGACGATGGCAATGATCGGCGCATCGCCGACCTTTTTGCGCAGACCGTCCAGCGTGGTGGCGATGGCGGTCGGGTGATGGGCGAAGTCGTCATAAATCGTGATGCCGCGTACTTCCGCGACCTTTTCCATGCGCCGCTTCACGCTCTTGAACGCACTCAACGCGTCGACGCCCTGCTGCGGCACGACGCCAACGTGGCGGGCGGCGGCGAGGGTCGCCAAGGCATTCGCCACGTTGTGCTGGCCGGTCATGCCCCAGTCAACGACGCCTTGGACCGCACCTTCAAACAGCACTTCAAATTTTGAACCGTCTTCGCTAAGCAGGTTCGCCTGCCATTGGCCGCCCTCGCCCGTGGTTTGCACCGGCGTCCAGCAGCCCATTTGAATCACGCGCTCAAGGGCGGGCTCGGTGGTCGGGTGAATGACCAGGCCTTCGCTCGGGATGGTGCGCACGAGGTGGTGGAACTGACGCTCGATGGCCGGCAGATCCGGAAAGATGTCGGCGTGATCGAATTCCAGGTTGTTGAGGATGGCGGTGCGCGGGCCGTAATGGACGAACTTGGAGCGCTTGTCGAAGAAGGCGCTGTCGTATTCATCCGCCTCGACGACGAAGAACGGCGTATCGCCCAGGCGCGCCGAGACATCGAAGTTCTGAGGCACGCCGCCGATCAGGAAGCCCGGGGCCATGCCGGCGTGTTCCAGCACCCAGGCGAGCATGCTGCTGGTGGTGGTTTTGCCGTGGGTGCCTGCGACGGCCAGTACCCAGCGACCGCGAAGAACGTGATCGGCCAGCCATTGCGGGCCGGAAACGTAGGGCAGGCCCTTGTTCAGGACATACTCGACCGCCGGATTACCCCGCGACATGGCGTTGCCGACCACCACCAGATCTGGTGCCGGCTCAAGGTGCGAAGGGTCGTAACCCTGCATCAACTCAATGCCCTGCGCTTCGAGCTGCGTGCTCATCGGCGGGTAGACGTTGGCATCGGAGCCCGTGACTTTATGGCCCAGATCCTTGGCGAGCACCGCCAGCGAACCCATGAACGTGCCGCAGATACCCAGAATATGAATGTGCATGACCGACCTCTTAGAACATGGGCCGCAGGTTAGCGTACAAGGCGGTGGATGCGCACGGGGGAATTACCGAGAGCGAGTGAACGCCATGGTAGGACCGGCTTTAGCCGGGAAGGCGTCAGGCGTCACAGCGCAGGATTGATGGTGCAGTGGTCTAATTTCCCCGGACACCTCGATAAGTGGAAAATACATTTATCGAGGAGTTTTTCATGACCAGAAAACGCAACAGGTTTGATGACAGCTACAAACTGGAAGTCGTGAAGATGGTCAGGGATCAGGGCCTGACCGTTCCGCAGGTTTGCCAGGACCAGAATCTCGGTGAGACGGCCGTGCGACGGTGGATCCGCCAATACGACGCTGAACAGTTGGGCCAGGCCGGGATAGGAAACCCGCTGACGGCTGAGCAGCAGCGCATTCGGCAGCTGGAGCAGGAAAACCGGCAGCTCAAGACGGA
>NZ_FOHW01000090.1 GCF_900111735.1 Pseudomonas graminis
CTTTCGTCGGGGTTGTAGCCGAGGCCCGCGAGCAGGTAATCGGAGCTCATGAATTGCTTGAGGTCGGTGAGCACCGGGTTGGTTTCGATCAGGTACTTGCCGGTGCGGGCCGTGGCTGCGGTGGAGGGCAGGCCCTGCACTCGGGCGACGGTCTGCGCGCCCGCCAACTGACCTGGGCTGCTACCGGTGGGGCTTGCGCCACTGATGCCGCTGGTCCCGGGATTGAGGGTAACGCCTGTTGCGCCCGGAATTCCGGAGACGCCAGTAACGCCTGCTGCGCCGGTGACACCGGTTATACCGCGGACACCTGCTACGCCCCCAACACCCGTGACGCTTGCGACCTGTTCGACGGCGGCAATGCCGCTAGCGCCGGCCTGGTGGCTCGGAAACGAGAACCCGCCGTTGCCGGAATTGCCAAGTGTGGAGAGGTTTAAGAGTTAAAGGAGTCCGTCCCCTTTAACTGCCCCCTTTAACTTTCTGTTTATCAAGCAAGAACTGTTGAGACTTACCTGCATCAGGGCCAATCATTTTAAACCAGACAACTTTCCCACCTTGCAGCAAGCCGTTAGCTGGAACATCAAATTGATATAAGGGGTACGTCCCCCTTACCAAAACGTTAGCTCTACTGCACCACCTGTTACTTTTGCACTATTAAATTATCTGAAAAAATGTAACCACCGGACCATAGTCCTGATCCGAGTTAGAAACCAGCACACTAAATTCCTTATCAGCAAATTTCTCTCTTAAAACCAACCGCCACGATAATGCAATAACCTCTGCCAACTGCTCGAACACCCTATTATCGACGCCCTCAGAACATCCTTCGAAGACATCATAAATATGCATGTGGTTAATCATTCGTTCAGTCGCTTGCAGATCGCCGTCGAATTGTTCTAGCCAAGATTCAACAACACCGCCATCATATTTACTTTCTAAAAAAACTCCACCTCCATCAACAATAAAATCAGGAAAAAAAGCTTGCACGGTAGCAATACATCCTCAGGGCTGCACTTATTACTTATATAGCAAAGTTCATCAATCTCGTCTTTTTTCGCCCACTCGGACTTCCAAGAGTCATAACGAACCAAGCCGATCATGGGATGAATTGTGTTAACTTTCATTATGGAATCTCGTCAGATTTAGCCGGCCTTGGTGCTAATTTTGTCGAGGGCGATTGAACTCTAATAGTCCCGTCCGGCAATTTATTTCTACCGTACTCAATTACATGCGGTGTTTGCACATTCGCATGCGCGGCTCCAGTAACCTCAACTCTCTTAACAATCATTCCCGCCGAATCATACACAGCATAGCTGGTAATGTTCCCTTGGTTATCCGCTCTATACACCGTTTCATTGACTGGCCCACCATCAAATTTGAAACGTCCGCTTATCTGGGTAAAAAGGGGTCCGTCCCCTTTTATCCA
>NZ_FOHW01000089.1 GCF_900111735.1 Pseudomonas graminis
GGCCCAGAGTGTGTGAAAACGCCTTCGCAAACCCTTGCTATGATTTCTGAGGATTTCATCGAAAGGATCGCCCATGAAGCGTTTCATCCGAGGTGAACATCGAGGCCAAAGCACTTTGCTTCCCGAAAGCCTCGACGACTACGTCAGCGATACCAATCCGGTGCGCGTGGTTGACGTGTTTGTCGACGAACTCGACCTGGTCAACTTGGGTTTTGACGGCGCTATTCCTGCTGATACAGGCCGACCTGCTTATCACCCTGAAGTCCTGCTGAAGATCTACATCTATGGCTATCTCAACCGCATCCAGTCAAGCCGACGCCTCGAGCGAGAAGCTCAACGCAACGTTGAGCTGATGTGGTTGACGGGCCGTTTGATGCCGGATTTCAAGACCATCGCCAGCTTCCGAAAAGACAACAGCAAGGCTATCCGAGGCGTCTGTCGCCAGTTCGTGGTGCTGTGTCAGCAGTTGGGATTGTTCAGTGAAAATCTGGTCGCCATTGATGGCAGCAAATTCAAAGCCGTGAACAACCGCGACCGTAATTTCACCAGCGCAAAACTGAAGCGGCGCATGGAAGAAATCGAATCGAGCATCAACCGTTACCTGGCCGCACTCGATACAGCGGATAGGCAAGAGCCCACATCCTCTGAGGCCAGGACGGTGCGGCTGGAAGAGAAAATCGCCAAGCTGAAAGTGCAAATGAAGGAGCTTCAGGCGATTGAAATACGGCTCAACGACTCACCGGATAAACAGGTCTCACTGACCGATCCAGACGCGCGTTCGATGATGACGCGTGGTACAGGAATCGTTGGCTACAACGTGCAAACAGCAGTCGATGCTCAGCACCATTTGATCGTTGCTCATGAAGTGACCAATGTCGGTTCCGACCGTGATCAGCTCAGCTCTATGGCCAAGCAGGCGCGCGAGGCCATGGCATCAGATTCGCTTTCGGTGGTGGCCGACCGAGGCTATTTCAAAGGTGAGGAAATCCTGGCTTGTCACAACGCGGATATCACCGCGTATGTGCCCAAACCAATGACCTCTGGAGCCAAAGCTGATGGGCGTTTTAACAACGATGCCTTTATCTATGACACGGCGAAAAATCGCTATGTATGTCCAGCTGGAGAAACGCTGATATGGCGTTTCTCCAGCGTCGAGAAAGGCATGAAGCTGCATCGTTACTGGAGTTCAAAGTGTCAAGGCTGCGCCTTGAAAACACAGTGCACACCGAGCAAGCAACGCCGTGTTCGGCGCTGGGAGCATGAGGCGATATTGGAAGAGATGCAGGACCGGCTGAGTAACGCACCGGACATGATGCGAGTCCGAAAGCGCACAGTTGAGCATCCCTTCGGAACGCTCAAACAGTGGATGGGCGCCACGCATTTTTTGACGCGGAGGCTGGACGGCGTCAGTGCAGAAATGAGCTTGAACGTGCTCGCCTATAACATGAAGCGCGTTATGAAAATCCTTGGCACCAGCAGCTTAATGAAGGCGTTGTCGGCCTGAAAGGGTTGACTTCGTTGCTTACTCGGCTCGCCAGAAGCCTCGCTGAAGCCTCCACGACCCCTAGTGACGACCCGTAAGCTTGTTGCGAGCAGCTCCGCGGCTAACAACCTTCGGCGCTGCGCGCCGACAGTACACCACCGCGTTTTTACACACTCTGGGCC
>NZ_FOHW01000092.1 GCF_900111735.1 Pseudomonas graminis
TAAGGCCGAGAGCTGATGACGAGTGTTCTTTAGAACACGAAGTGGTTGATGCCATGCTTCCAAGAAAAGCTTCTAAGCTTCAGGTAAC
Source organism: Pseudomonas graminis (assembly GCF_900111735.1). GTDB lineage: Bacteria > Pseudomonadota > Gammaproteobacteria > Pseudomonadales > Pseudomonadaceae > Aquipseudomonas > Aquipseudomonas graminis. The sequence continues at coordinate 89 of NZ_FOHW01000092.1, forward strand.
CAGGAACCGTACCCCAAACCGACACAGGTGGTTGGGTAGAGAATACCAAGGCGCTTGAGAGAACTCGGGTGAAGGAACTAGGCAAAATGGCACCGTAACTTCGGGAGAAGGTGCGCCGGTGAGGGTGAAGGACTTGCTCCGTAAGCTCATGCCGGTCGAAGATACCAGGCCGCTGCGACTGTTTATTAAAAACACAGCACTCTGCAAACACGAAAGTGGACGTATAGGGTGTGACGCCTGCCCGGTGCCGGAAGGTTAATTGATGGGGTTAGCTAACGCGAAGCTCTTGATCGAAGCCCCGGTAAACGGCGGCCGTAACTATAACGGTCCTAAGGTAGCGAAATTCCTTGTCGGGTAAGTTCCGACCTGCACGAATGGCGTAACGATGGCGGCGCTGTCTCCACCCGAGACTCAGTGAAATTGAAATCGCTGTGAAGATGCAGTGTATCCGCGGCTAGACGGAAAGACCCCGTGAACCTTTACTATAGCTTTGCACTGGACTTTGAATTTGCTTGTGTAGGATAGGTGGGAGGCTTTGAAGCGTGGACGCCAGTCTGCGTGGAGCCAACCTTGAAATACCACCCTGGCAACTTTGAGGTTCTAACTCAGGTCCGTTATCCGGATCGAGGACAGTGTATGGTGGGTAGTTTGACTGGGGCGGTCTCCTCCTAAAGAGTAACGGAGGAGTACGAAGGTGCGCTCAGACCGGTCGGAAATCGGTCGTAGAGTATAAAGGCAAAAGCGCGCTTGACTGCGAGACAGACACGTCGAGCAGGTACGAAAGTAGGTCTTAGTGATCCGGTGGTTCTGTATGGAAGGGCCATCGCTCAACGGATAAAAGGTACTCCGGGGATAACAGGCTGATACCGCCCAAGAGTTCATATCGACGGCGGTGTTTGGCACCTCGATGTCGGCTCATCACATCCTGGGGCTGAAGCCGGTCCCAAGGGTATGGCTGTTCGCCATTTAAAGTGGTACGCGAGCTGGGTTTAGAACGTCGTGAGACAGTTCGGTCCCTATCTGCCGTGGACGTTTGAGATTTGAGAGGGGCTGCTCCTAGTACGAGAGGACCGGAGTGGACGAACCTCTGGTGTTCCGGTTGTCACGCCAGTGGCATTGCCGGGTAGCTATGTTCGGAAAAGATAACCGCTGAAAGCATCTAAGCGGGAAACTTGCCTCAAGATGAGATCTCACTGGAACCTTGAGTTCCCTGAAGGGCCGTCGAAGACTACGACGTTGATAGGTTGGGTGTGTAAGCGCTGTGAGGCGTTGAGCTAACCAATACTAATTGCCCGTGAGGCTTGACCATATAACACCCAAGCAATCTGCA
>NZ_FOHW01000065.1 GCF_900111735.1 Pseudomonas graminis
GCCTTCCCGGCTGAAGCCGGTCCCACTATGAGTGCGCGGTGTAATTGTGGGACTGGCTTTAGCCGGGAAGAGGCCTGCGTGAACACCCTCGCTTTCGCGGTGTATCCACTGACGCATTCCCGGCTGAAGCCGGTCCCACATGAAATCAGCGCAAGTTAGTCTTCGCCAGTTCCAGCACCATGTCTGCCTTGCCGTTCATGACGGCCTTGAGCATGAACAGGCTGAAGCCTTTCGCCTGGGCCAGTTTGATTTTTGGCGGCATGCCCAATTCCTGTTTCGCGGTGACGACATCCACCACCACAGGCCCCGGGTGCTCGAAAGCTTTCTCCAGCGCGGCCGGCAGGTCCGCCGAGTCCTCCACGCGAATCCCCAGAATGCCTGCACCGATGGCGATGTTGGCAAAATTGGTGCTGTCGAAATCGGTGTCGTGGGGCACGTAACCGCCCGCCTGCATTTCCATCGCCACAAAACCCAGCGAGCTGTTGTTGAACACCACCAGCTTGATCGGCAGGTTCAGCTGGCGGATCGACAGCAGGTCGCCCATCAGCATCGACAAGCCGCCGTCGCCACACAGCGCCACCACTTGCCGTTGCGGGAATGCCGCCTTCGCACCCAATGCCTGGGGCATCGCATTGGCCATGGAGCCGTGATTGAAAGAACCCAGCAACGAGCGCTTGCCATTCATGGTCAGGTATCGCGCCGCCCACAACGTCGGCGTGCCGACATCGACGGTGAAGATCGTGTCCGGGTCGGCGTAGGCGTCAACCAGTCGCGTCAGGTATTGCGGGTGAATCGGCTCGCCGTGGCCCGACGGCGTGGCCAGTTCGTCGAGTTCTTCGCGGGACTTGGCGTAGTGATCCAGCGCCTTGTCGAGGAACTTGCGGTCGGTGTGGGCCTTTAGACGCGGCAATACGGCGTCGAGGGTTTCAGCAATGTCCCCCGCCAGACCGAGGGCAACAGGGACGCGACGACCAATGGCGGTCGGGTCGATGTCGATCTGAATGACCTTGGCTTTTTCCGGGTAGAAATTGCGGTACGGGAAGCTGCTGCCGAGGATGACCAGGGTGTCGCAGGCCATCATCGCGTGATAGCCGGAGCTGAAGCCGATCAGTCCGGTCATGCCCACGTCGAAGGGGTTGGCGTATTCGATGTACTGCTTGCCGCGCAGGGCGTGGACCACCGGCGCAGACAGCTTCTCGGCCAGCGCCACCACCTGATCGTGGGCCTCGGCACAGCCAGCGCCGGCAAGAATCGTCACCGCTTTGGATGTGTCCAGCAGGTCCACCAACCGTTGCAGATCGGCTTCTGCCGGGATGACCCGCGCTGGCGCGTGATCGACCCACACAGGTTTGATGTCCGGGGCCGCGCTCAGGGCGACGTCGCCGGAAATCACGATCACCGCCACGCCACGCTGGCTGATGGCGGCGCGCATGGCCCGCTCCAGCACACGGGGGAACTGCTCGGGGGTGCTGACGGTTTCGACGAAGTGGCTGCACTCTTTGAACAGGTCGGTGGGATGGGTTTCCTGGAAGTAGTTCAGGCCGATCTCGGAAGATGGAATCTGCGCCGCAATGGCCAGGACCGGTACACCGCTGCGGTGGCAGTCATAGAGGCCGTTGATCAAGTGCAGGTTGCCCGGACCGCAACTGCCCGCACACACCGCCAGCTTGCCGGTGGACGCTGCTTCCGCCCCTGCCGCGAACGCCGCGACTTCTTCGTGACGGGTGTGCATCCACTTGATCTTGCCCAGGCGCTGGAGGCTGTCGGTCAGACCGTTCAGGCTGTCGCCGCTGACGCCCCAGATCTTCGAGACGCCGGCTGCGGCGAGGGTTTGGGCGAGGTAGTCGGCGATGGTTCTGCTGGACATGGGGCAAGTTCCTTGTCGAGTCGAATGAGCGCGGGAGGCCGGAACAGACATCACGCGTGGTCTCAAATCGACCTGTCACGCCGGGCACAGTTCAGTGCATCTTGGGGAAACGCACCCGTCCGCAAGCGCCGGATCTCACACCGGCGGCTGGCCCACCGCCTTGTTCGGCGCGGCGATCTGCACTTTCGGATTGACCGGCGTTGTGCCTGGCGTGGCGTATTGCTGTTTCAGGTGGCCGTCCGGATCCAGCAGCCAGGCATCCAGAATTTCCCGCACCACGGGACCGGCGACGCGGCCGCCCGCCTCGCCGTTCTCGATCATCACCGCTACGACAATCTTCGGGTTGGCCGCCGGTGCAAAACCGACGAACAAGGCATTGTCGCGATGGCGTTCCAGGGTCTTGTTGCGGTTGTAACGTTCGCCCTGCTTGATCGCCACCACCTGCGCGGTACCGCTCTTGCCGGCAATGCGGTATTGCGCACCTTGCGCGGCGGCACGGGCGATGCCGCGGGGGTCGTGCATCACCGCTTGCATGCCATTGTTGACCTGATCCCACTCGTGGGAATCACGCAGCACGATGTTCGGCATCGGGTGCTCGTCCACCGGCGCTACGCCACCGATCTCCTTGGCCAGGTGCGGACGATGCCAGATGCCTTTGCTGGCAATCAGGGTCGTCGCCTGAGCCAGTTGCAGCGGCGTCACCTGCATGTAGCCCTGGCCGATGCCGAGGATCACGGTCTCACCCGGGAACCACGCCTGACGCCGGGTGATGCGCTTCCACTCTTTCGACGGCATGAGGCCCGCCGATTCCTCGAACATGTCCAGCGAGACCTTCTGGCCGATGCCGAACATGGTCAGGTAATCGTGCATGCGGTCGATGCCCAGCTTGTGGGCCAGGTCATAAAAATAGGTGTCGTTGGAGCGCATGATTGCCGCGTTCAAATCCACCCAGCCATCGCCGCTGTGGTTCCAGTTGCGGTACTTGTGGTCGAAGTCCGGCAGCTGGAAATAGCCCGGATCGAAGACGCGGGTTGATGGCGTAATAACGCCGCTGTCCAGGCCGGCAATGGCCACTTCCGGCTTGATCGTCGAACCTGGCGCATACAACCCGCGCAGCACGCGGTTGAACAGCGGACGGTCGACCGAATCCCGCAGCGCCGAATACTCCTTGAAGCTGATGCCGGTAACGAACAGGTTCGGGTCGAAGCTCGGCTTGCTGACCATCGCCAGCACTTCGCCGGTGGCCGGATCGATCGCCACCACCGAGCCGCGACGGTCGCCCAGCGCGTGTTCTGCCGCCTCTTGCAGCTTGATGTCCAGGCTCAGGGTGATGTTTTTGCCGGCCACCGGATCGGTGTGCTTGAGCACACGCAGCACGCGACCTTGCGCGTTGGTTTCCACTTCTTCGTAGCCGACATGGCCGTGCAGCTCGCTCTCGTAGAACCGCTCCACACCCGTCTTGCCGATAGACTGGGTGCCGCGGTATTCCACCTGATCCAGCTGGGTCGCCTCTTTCTCGTTGATCCGCCCGACGTAGCCGATGGAGTGCGCAAAGTGTTCCGCCAGCGGGTAGTGGCGAACGAACTGCGCCTCGACGTCCAGCCCCGGCAGCCGGAACTGATTGACCGCCAACAGGGCGATCTGCTCTTCGGTCAGCTCATAGAGCAGCGTCACCGGCACAAAGCGGTGGGGCGAGTTCTTCATCGCCTTGTCGAAGATGATCCGATCCTCGTCTGGCAGGTTGAGGATCTGCATCAGTTCGTCGATCACCGCGTGCCAGTCACCCGCGCGCTCGCGGGTCATGGTCAGGTTGAAGCTGGGGCGGTTGTCGGCGAGGATCACGCCGTTACGGTCGAAGATCAGCCCGCGCTCCGGCGGAATCGGCAGCACGTGGACGCGGTTGTTTTCGGAGATGGTGGAGTGGTAGGCGAATTCGGTGACTTGCAGGAAGTACATGCGGCACACCAGTGCGACGCTGAGCACGGCCACGAAAACGGCGCAGGCGATCAAGCGTTTGTTGACCAGCCGGGTTTCCTTCTCGTGGTCTTTTAAGGGTATTGGATCGGGCATTTCTGCAGCTACTCGGTGAATATATAAACGGCACAGTCAGCAAACCGCACGGACAGGCGGGACGCAAATGGCGTGCACGATACCAAGAAGTGGCCCTGACCAAGGACTTGGCTTTATGAAGATTCTGTCAGGTTCACGCCACGGTCAGCCCCGAACTGCACCCCCCATGGGCTGCTTCGGCGGGAGAACACGAACCCTTATCTGAACCATTGTTACCCGATTGCACGTCGACTGTTACGTAATCGGTAAGAGTCATTTACCGATTTGAACCGCTGCAACACGGCGCAACACATCTATCATGGCAGTTGGCGTGAAAAGATGCAGATCAGTTACGGCAATTCCCCGCTTAGCGTGCGCCATTCGCTCGCAGGCCTGCCAGAGACCCAGTGTCACACCCCGCCAGGAACCACTTGCCGTGCACATCGTATGCGCGGCAATACCCGTGATAAAGAACGCAGAGCACAGCCCCGGCACGGACCATCTCGCAATGGCCTGTGGGGGCGTGGTTTTGCAGGAGCCCTGAATGACAGAGAAATCCAAAGGCCTCACCCGCCGCCAGTTGCTGAAAGGTTCAGCCACGACGCTGGCCGTCGGTGCAGCTGCCACGGCCCAGGCGGCCACCGTTGTCGGCGTTCCGCAGTGGGTGCCGTTCGACCACAACGGTCCGATGCATTACGACACCCCGGGCTGGCAGTTCTTCACCGACGCCGAAGCCCTCGCGGTGGAAGCCATTGTCGCCCGACTGATCCCCGCCGATGACCTCAGCGTCAGCGGCAAGGACGCCGGTTGCGCGGTGTTCATCGACCGTCAGCTGGCCGGCGAGTACGGCACATTCAGCCGTCTGTACATGCAGGGCCCGTTCGCTCAAGGCACGCCGATGCAGGGTGACCAGTCGGAACTGGTGCCGCGCCAGCGCTACCGTCTCGGCCTCGCCGGCCTTGAAGGCTACTGCCAGAAGCAGTTCCAGAAAAACTTCAGCGCCCTGACCGCGGAACAGCAGGACAAGGTCCTGACCGGTCTGGACAAGGCCGAGATCACGCTGGAAGGCATCGACGCCAAATTGTTCTTCCAGCAAGTGCTGGGCAACACCATGGAAGGCTTTTTCGCCGACCCGGTCTACGGCGGCAACCGCGACATGGTGTCGTGGAAAATGATCGGCTTCCCCGGGGCCCGCTACGACTACCGCGAGTACATCGGCCTGCACAACCAGAAGCTCAATCTGGTGCCGCTCTCCATCATCGGCAGCTCCGCCTGGACCAAGAAGGGTTAATTCGACATGGCCAAAAAACTACCTTCCACCGACGTCGTGGTAGTCGGGCTCGGCTGGGCCGGATCCATCATCGCCAATGAACTGGCCGATGAAAACCTCAAGATCATCGGCTTCGAACGCGGCCCATGGCGCGATACCGCCGCGGACTTCAACGTGGCCTCGGCCGCGGACGAATTGCGCTACAGCCGCCGTCAGGACTTGATGGCGAGAACCCGGCAAAACACCACAACCATTCGCAACAGCGTCACCGAGACAGCGCTACCCATGCGCAGCTGGGGCTCGTTTCACCCGGGCAACGGTACCGGCGGCGCCGGCAACCACTGGGCCGGCATCACCTTCCGTTTCCAGCCCCATGAGTTCCGGCTGCACAGCCACCTGACCGAGCGTTACGGCAAAGAGCTGTCGCCTGAACTGACCCTGCAGGACTGGGGCACCGACTGGGACGAAATGGAGCCTTTCTACGCCAAGTTCGATCGCCTGGCGGGCATCTCCGGCAAGGCCGGCAACATCAAGGGCGTAATACAGGAAGGTGGCAACACCTTCGAAGGCGCGCGCTCCGAGGAATACCCGAACCCGCCGACGGCACAGACTTACGCGCCGACACTGTTCGCCGAAGCCGCGAAAAACCTGGGCTACAAGCCGTTCCCGGTGCCGTCGGCCTTGCTCTCGCGGCCGTATGTAAACTCCCTTGGCGTGGCCATGGGTGCCTGCACCTTCTGCGGCTTCTGCACCAACTACGGCTGCGCCAACTATTCCAAGGCCAGCGCCATCACCACGGTGTTGCCAGTGCTGGTGCGCAAGCCGAACTTCACGGCCATGACCAATTGCGAAGTCCTGCGCGTGACCATGGACAGCAGCGGCAAACGCGCCACCGGCATCGTCTACATGGACTCCAACGGCGAAGAGTGGGAACAGCCTGCCGAACTGGTGGTGATCAGCGCGTTCATCTTCGAAAACGTACGCCTGATGCTGCTCTCCGGCGTGGGCCAGCCTTACGACCCGGTGACCAACACCGGCACCACGGGCCGCAACTACGCCTACCAGACCGCCAACAGCGTGCGCATGTTCTTCGACGACAAGAACTTCAACCCGTTTATCGGCGGCGGTGCCATCGGCATGGGCATCGACGAGTTCAACAACGACAACTTCGACCACTCGGGTCTCGGTTTCGTCGGCGGCGGCAGCACCCGCGTGACCCCGATCGGCGCAGCGCCCATCGACGCGCGCCCTCTCCCGCCCGGCACCCCGACCTGGGGTTCGGAATGGAAGAAGGCCACGGTCAAGAACTACGCCAGCACCATGTCCATCGGCTGTGAAGCGAGCAGCTATGCGACGCGGACCAATTACCTGTCGCTGGACCCGACCTACAAAGATCCCCTGGGCCGACCGCTGCTGCGCATCACCTTCGACTTTCCGGAGAACGATCGCAAGATGGCCGCCTACGTCACCGCCAAGGTCGGCGAGATCGCCAAGAGCATGAACCCGCGGCAGATGGTCCCCAGTTCCCAGCAAGGGCACTGGAACAGCGCGCCGTATCAGTCGTCGCACATCGTCGGCGGCTTCATCATGGGCGCCGACCCGAAGAACAGCTCGGTGAACAAGCACCTGCAAGTGTGGGGCGTGCCGAACCTGTTCGTGGTCGGCTCATCCGCCTTCCCGCAGAACCCGGGTTACAACCCGACCGGCACCGTCGCGGCGCTGGCCTTCAAAGCGGCGGATGCCATCCGCACCCGCTACCTTAAGCGTCCAGGGGAGATGATCAGCGTATGAAGACTCTTCTGACGGTCTGCGCAGGCGTTATCGGTCTGTCTGTTTCCCTCGCCCACGGGGCAACCGGCGCCGATTCCTACAACATCGTGGAAAAGGGCCGCTACCTGAGCACCCTGGGTGACTGCACCGCGTGCCACACCATCCCGGGCAAGCCGCTGTTTTCCGGTGGCGTGATCCTTGATACGCCGTTTGGCAAGCTGGCCGGCGCCAACATCACTCCGGACCCGGCGACCGGCATTGGCCGCTGGAGCTTCGAGGATTTCCAGAACGCCATGTCCAAGGGCCACGGCCTTGACGGCAAGCGCTTGTATGGCGCCATGCCGTTCACCGCGTACACCAAGGTGCTGCGTGAGGACAATCTGGCGATCTTCGCGTACCTGAAGACGGTGGATCCGGTAGAGAACAAGGTTGAAACCAACCAGCTGCCGTTCCCCTTCAACGTGCGCACCAGCCTGATCGGCTGGAACCTGATCAACTTCAAGGAAGGCGAGTTCAAGGCCGATCCGCAGAAGTCCGAGCAGTGGAACCGCGGCGCGTATCTGGTGGAAGGCCTGGGCCACTGCGGCACGTGCCATACGCCGAAGAACCTGATTGGCGGTGACAAAAACGATCAGTTCCTCACCGGGGCCAATCTGCAGAACTGGGTCGCGCCGAACATCACCTCCACTGGCCAGGATGGCATTGGTGCGTGGAGCGAGGATGACATCGTCAAGTACCTGAAGACCGGCGCAAACCGTTTCGACATCGCGTCCGGGCCGATGGCCGAGGAGGTCGAGCATTCTTCGCAGCACTGGAAGGATGAGGATTTGCTGGCGGTGGCGGTGTACTTGAAGGACGGTGCCAAGCCGGTTGAGGCAGCCAAGCCGGTTGCTGCGGACGATGGGGCGATGGTGGCGGGCAAGGCGATTTATGCGGATCGCTGTTCGGCGTGTCATACGCCGACGGGTGAAGGCGCGGCCAATCTGTTCCCGAAACTGGCGATGGCGCCGTTGGTGAATAGCAATGATCCGTCGTCGCTGATTCGTGTGGTGCTGGCGGGCAGTCGTGCGGGTGCGACGGATGCTGCGCCGACGGCTCCGGCGATGCCGGCGTTTGGCTGGAATCTGTCGGATGAGAATGTCGCGGATGTGCTGACGTATGTGCGTAATACGTGGGGCAATGCGGCGCCGGCGGTGTCGGCTTCGGAGGTGAAGGATGTGCGTGAGGGGTTGAGGGCGAAGTAGGTTTACCTTTGACAGCAAGATCAAGAGCGTCTGCCTAAGGGCAGACGTTTCGCCTTCGGCGAGTTACTTGGAAAAGCACCCCAAGTAACCAAGGGTGCTTGCTCTTGGTTTGGCCCTTCGTTCCTCAGGGTTCCTTCACTCCGGTCTCGCTCCGTGGGCCCGCTGCCATCCGCCATCCATGGCGGGGGGCAGCTCTCGCCGCATCCATGCGGCTCGGCCCACTCCGCGAAACCTGCGTTCAGCCTGCACCCAAGTCGCGTTTGGCGGTGACTGCACTTTTTGTGTACGAAGATCAAAAGCAGATCAGAAGCAGATCAACGGCTTCCCGGCTGAAGCCGGTCCCACTGGCTGCACGCGATGCTTTTAGTGGGACCGGCTTTAGCCGGGAAGAGGCCCTCCTGGGCACTATCAATCTTGCTGCTCAACGCTTAGATCGTTCCCACGCTCCGCGTGGGCATGCATCCCATGACGCTCTGCGTCTATCCCGCTGAAGCCGGTCCCGCCGACTGCACGCATTGCTTTTAATGGGACCGGCTTTAGCCGGGAATAGGCCAGTCTGGGCACCGTCAACCTTGCTGCTCAACGCTTGGTGATCGTTCCCACGCTCCGCGTGGGCATGCATCCCATGACGCTCCGCGTGGATTCCCGGCTGAAGCCGGTCCCACCGACTGCACGCGTTGCTTTTAGTGGGACCGGCTTTAGCCGGGAAGAGGCCCGTTTGGGCACCGATTTCCTCGGAGGGTGAGCTGGATACCCAACCCATCATTCACTTGTACGATGTCCTATCAGGAGGTATTACTAACGTTCCCGTAAAAAAATAAAACAACGGAGATCGCTACATGGACTCAACCCTGTCCGCCTTGCCCAAGCATGCTGAAACCTCTGAGCCGTCAAGCGGCAACACCCGCCGCAGTTTCCTGAAGAAATCCCTCGCTGTTTCCGCCACCCTGGCCACCGTCGGCAGTGCCGCTCTGCCCCGCCTCGCGTCTGCCGCCGAGCCCTTGAGCCAGCGTTACCCGGATCCGCTCGTTCACATCCTCGACGACAGCTTTCTCGAACTGCGGGTCTTCAACGCCAGCGTCGAGAAACTCGCCACCGGCATGCGTTGGGCCGAAGGGCCGGTATGGGTCGGCGACGGGCGTTACTTGCTGGTCAGCGACATCCCCAACAACCGCATCATGCGTTGGGACGAAATCACCGACACCTTCACGGTGTACCGCGAGCATTCCAATTTCTCCAACGGCATGTGCCGCGATCGCCAGGGCCGCCTCATCGTCTGCGAGGGTTCCACCACCACCAGCGAAGGCCGGCGCATCACCCGCACCGAATACAACGGCACCATCACCGTGCTGGCCGACAGCTTCGATGGCAAACCCTTCAACTCCCCCAACGACATCGCCTGCAAAAGCGACGGCTCGATCTGGTTCAGCGACCCACCCTTCCAGACCAGCAACAACTACGAAGGCCACAAAATCACCCCGACTCAACCCCACGCTGTCTACCGCATCGACGGCGAGAGCAAGAAAGTCACCCGGGTGATCGACGACCTGGCCGGTCCCAACGGCCTGTGCTTCTCCCCTGACGAAAAGACCCTGTACGTCGTCGAAGGCCGCGCCAAACCGAACCGCCTGATCTGGGCCATCGCGGTCAAGGACGACGGCACCCTGGGCGAACGCCGCAAACACATCGAAGGCCTGGACTACGCCGCCATCGACGGCATCAAATGCGACGAAGCCGGCAACCTGTGGTGCGGCTGGGGCGGCAACGGCGATCCGAAGGCCGACCTGGAGAAACTCGACGGCGTGCGCGTGTTCAATCCCCAGGGCAAAGCCATCGGACACATCTCATTACCTGAGCGCTGCCCGAACCTGTGCTTCGGCGGACGCGAAGGGAATCGGTTGTTTATGGCGAGCAGTCACTCGATTTACTCGCTGTTTGTGAATACGCGTGGGACTGGGTTTGCGGTGTAAGGGTATTTACTTGCTGGATCGGCGGCCGAGCGGCCGTCGACTTGGGTTGGGCTCTTGTTAAAAGGTCCGCCCCTTTAGACCGCAAAGTAGATTTCCGATGTATCCAAAACGCTGACAAAGAAAGCAAACTGATGTTTAAACGCATTAGAGAGTAATGGAGCTGCTGCTATATCTTTCAAATGGTTTGCGCCTCAAAGGGTCAAAGGGGGTCGCCCCTCTCCCTAGGCATAGTCATCGGTTGATAAAGATTTCAATGTCGTCAAGAGCATCCTGAGCTCTACCAGACAAGGTCCTGTGCTTTAGTTTTTCTAGTAGGACCGGCATGACTAAAGATTTGTCGATTACTTTGTGCATGCGGGCAACATGACCTATGCATGTCAGGGCCAGTCCTCTGACGTCCTCGTCGCGATGATTCTTTATTGCTTCTATGCACTTAAGCTGAATCCATTGCGGATCATCAATGTTAAAACACAGATACATAAGTGCATCCGTAGCTGCCTCCGCATCTTCCGACCGCAACATAACATCGAGCTCCTCTTGGCTATATGGGGGGGTGGTAGCGCTCATTTTTTGATCTTCCCCTTTGCCTGTTACCATGCCAGCTTTTCTGCATGCCGATTGTTGTTCGTTGTGCAAATCGCACCAGCAACGTACGTGCCCATGAAATTCTTCGTCTCCATTTGGGTAAGATTCGAGAGTTAAAGGGGTCCGTCCCCTTTAGCCAGTCAACTTCATTTTTCGGAATACTCCATCCATGACTGTTCAGCCAGTCGATAGTCTTTCTAGAGAGTTAAAGGGGTCCGTCCCCTTTAGCCTTTGAGATCTAAATCTCCTGACCTGGAATATGAAGATTTCTAAGCTGGAATGCCTCGCTTAGCGCCACTTCTTCGTTAATTTCTCCATCACTCAGGCACTTGTATGGCTCGTTGTCGAGTGCAGTGCGCACCAGATCATATAACGCCAACGATCTTAAGTTAACCTCAAGCCACAGTGAATTTTGGTCATCATAGCTCAAGCGTGCATCGTAATTCGCCTCGGTCTTGGAGACGCAATCTTTCAAGTAAACAAACTCTTGATCTGCTCGGACGCAATACTCACTCACCCTCAGAGCGCTCATGAGGCAGCGGGCGGTAAGAATATTAGGGAAAACCAACCTATATTCGTGACTCATGAGCCGTGCGGCCTCCCTCGAACTGTGGGTAAATCTATGGGGTTACGGATGCCAATATGGCTTTTATTTGGATCTGTAGAATTAAAGGGGTCCGTCCCCTTTAACCCTTTAACCCAGCGAGATTTTCTGCCCCCGAACGCAGCATAGGTCTGTCATAGGGTGCCGGTAAAAAAGATCGGTATTGCGCCTGGCGTTGCGAGTTGCGCCTGCTCACCCGTCTTACGCCCAAATATCAAGTTCTCCATGGCTTGAACAAAGCCCAGTCCCTGTATGCAAAGCCCGTCGTGGATGAGGCTCAAGAGGTAGCAGCAACCCTTTTCGTCGATCAACAGCGCGCCGTGGCCGTGATGGACTTCGGCGATGCTCACCAAGGTGGTGCCTAGGCGTTGCTCCCACTCAAGGAAATCTTCGCTTTCATGCAGATGTTCAAATGTGCCAAAGGCGACATCGCTGGTAGCACACTCCTCTCCTGCGCCGCAGATGCCCACTTGCACCCCGGCAAGCTGTTTAAGTAGAGCAGCGGCAGGATGGTCGTGTGGAACGTAACGCGGTAGTGGCACGGTGGAAGTGCTGGGCCAGCCTGCTGCAAGAAAAAGTGGGCTCAGGCTTTCAGGGAGTTCGATCAGCGGGGGTACGTTTAGTGTGTCGGTCACGATTTTACCAAGCTGTTAGTGGGTGCTATAGAGTTAAAGGGGTCTATCCCCTTAAGTCCAAAAAAACGAGCGGCTTTGCGTGGTTTCTAACTGTCGTTGAGGTTCCTCCTTGCACAAGGGCTCGCAAATGAGAGCTAAAGGGGTCCGTCCCCTTTAGCTCAAGGGTGCCGTCCCCTTTAATTTATGGTCTGCTTGAGCATGCTTCTCTTTGACCTTCAGAGTCTTGACTAGGCGACGGTATGCAGACGGATAGTGCCGCTTCGTCAGAGAAATGCGAGCCCATTCAATTTTGTGAAAGTCCATTGTATATTTTATAGCGTTGGTCGCGGCTTTGTTTAGTATGCCCATTTCATCATAATCACTTTCCAGAGTATCAACCTGATATCCATCCCTCTGGTTTTTATGGCTAAATCGCACTACTAGTGAATCATCGAAAATTACCGCACCATCTTTTTTGTCGTGAAAAAAATAGAACGTCAGCGGCTTCATAACTTCAGGATGGTGTTGACCGTAGCTAATATATTCCTTTAACAAGGATGTGAGCCTGACTCCTTTCAAGACTCTAAAGCCGCTCCCTACTTGCTGGTCTTGGAAAAAGTAGCGCTTGAACACCACACCTACAGATCTTGTTTTGTAAGTCACACTGTAGAGCTTCTCAAAAAAGTGATAGTCATCGATTTCGCCTGCTAGCTCGTAGTCGTGAGCGATAAGCTCGTCTGGTGAAAAGCTCTTGAGCCCGAGTGTCTCAGCGCTTTTGATTGTGGCATCCTTTATAAAGAGCAAAAAGATCTCGGAAAATGATGATTTCAATGCTTTCATGATCGCTCCATTTTTTATTTAGAGATTGGATTTGTTCCGTTGGTGTAATGTTTCTTCAAGATGCTACCTACCTCGTTTAGCTCAGTGACCCTTCCGGAGTTGGGGTTATGCGAAATTCCCGCCTGTGAAGCTTTGACCAAGCGATCCACATTTTTCGAGTCGTCAAGATAGCTGGCAACACACTTGCATGCTTTGCGCCAGTGAGAGTTGCTCATGTTGCGTGTCGCTCTATCAGCCGGCTCAAGGATCACATGCGAGCCTTCTGTATCCGGTATCAAAGTTATATGGCCACCTTTAGGCGATAGGCCAGGTCCGTAAATATTGACGTGTACACCTCGCGCTAGCACATCCGGGCCGGCGGTTTGTGCTTTTACTTCGTGACCCGCAAGTCCCAGAGGATCAACAAAGCCGACTGGATTGGCTGCGTACGTATAAAGGTTTATCCCCCCCGTGTAACCAATCGGATCCTTGCTGATGAACCGGCCGACCCTTGGATCATAGTACCGATGGCGGTTGTAGTGCAGGCCGGTTTCGTGGTCGTGGTATTGGCCCTGGAATCGGATGGCGTTGGTCAGGCCGATTTGTTGGGCGAACTCCGAACGGTTTTCCTGGGCTTCGCCCCACGCTTTGTATTGGGCGCTCCAAGCGGTGCTGCCGTTTTGGTCGGTGATTTCCTGAGGCGTGCCGAGGTGGTCGCATTGGTACCACGCCAACGCGTCAATCGGCAGCGCCACCGGTTTGTAGTTCCAGAGCGGATCTTCTTTGAAGTTGTAGCGACCGGTGTAAGTTGGTTGGCTTACGAGACGAATCGTTTCGTGGCGAATGGCTTGGGCCACCGGGACGAAAGTGCCGGGCTCGTGGATGTAATGCACCGTGCGGCCGAGAGCTCCGGCGTACGGCGGTGGGCTGCTTTCCCAGGCGAGGTTGTCGCCGTCCCAGCCATACAGGGT
>NZ_FOHW01000093.1 GCF_900111735.1 Pseudomonas graminis
TTCCATACTTATCAGCGAACGTCTTGGCGTTATCTTCTAACCATTTCTGCTCTTCAGCATGCAGTTGACGGTTGTACGTCGTCGCGTACTGTGCAGTTTGCGCACCTTTCGCGACGTCGCCACCCACCGCCGCCGCAGCCACAATCCCAGTCAGCTGCGATGCCATCACTTCCAGTTGTTTGTCACCTCCCACCATGCTGCTCAGTACATTGATCAGTGCCTCGTTAGCACCAGCAGCAGCGGCTCCTGTTTTGAAGTCCCCGCCGGTGGCTTCGGCGAGCAACCCGCCCACCAGCGCGTGCGCCATCACTTTTTGAGGGCTGCCTTCGTCGTACTTGCCCAACGCCCAGTCGCCGACCATCTTGAAGCCGATGGCCATACCAATATTGCTAGCCTGACCTACCAGCGCATTACCGAGATTGTCTGAGTAGCTGCCCCCATTGATCACGGTATTTACGAACGCATCAGACGCTGACTTCATCAAGACGATTTGAGCGCTGCTGAGGTTGAAGCCCAGCGAAGCAGGGTCATAGCCAGGCATAACGCCGGCCATTGCCGCAGAGGTGAGATATCCCTTTATTGACTGGGAGGACGTAATGTCTTTTACCGTCGCCCCGAGGTTGCCTTTGTTGTTAATGACGCTCACGGCTGCGCTGCTAGCCATCGACGTCAAGGCCGCAGTGGCTATCATGTTCCCCAGGCCTGCAGTAGTTGCGCTCGCAGTTGCCGTCGCCGCAGTGGCTGCGGCCATTGTCGTACCGGCCTGAGCGCTCGCCATTGCGCCTACTGCACCACTTGCAACGCCAGCGGTCAGGGCAGTCACGATAATGATGATCGCCAGCATCGCGCCCTGGCCCAGGCTCGAGTTGCTGTATTTGTAGGCGTCGTGGGTTTCCTTGATCAGCTTCCAGTCAACGTCCCCGCGCTTTTCCGCATCCTTCAACCAAGCCAGATCAGGATCAGCCTTAACCATCGCATCAATCGCTTGGCTAACCGTCTGCTGATTAACCTGCTTGACCTCAATATGCAGGCCATCCACCGCGTTGATTGCCACAGCGCCTTTGGCGATCAGCTCACTCTGGCGCAAGGTTTCATCGGTCTTGCCCTTACCGGACATGGAGTTCCACGCAAGGCTGGTATTGCTCTTCGAGTGATTCTCCTGATGAAGGTCTTTAACGCCCTCGAAGTTGATCGCCCCGCCACTGTTAATCGTCAGGTCTTTACCGCTATTGAGCTTCGCGACCTGATACTGCTGATCACCGCCGCTGACGAGCACGAGGTTACCGCCAGCGCTGATTTCACTGCTGACGTTGGTGACTTGCGTCACTTCGTCGTGCTTGGTTTTCTTGGCGCCGAAGGAGCCTTTTTTCTTCATGTCGTACAGCGAG